>JAFSFB010000005.1 GCA_017435385.1 Clostridia bacterium
GTTCTTAATCCCACTCATGAAAATCTTGGTTTGAACTTACCCAAGAAATGTGTGTTCGCATTTCTTGGTGCTTACATAGATGAATATGCCAGTAAAAGTGATACCAAACAGGTATCCACTTTTGAGAGTGCAACGAAGCATTATCCCATTTACATCACCAAATACAAGGGTGAGGACATTGTGCTTTGTCAAGCACCCGTTGGTGCGGCAGCAGCCACACAGATACTTGATTGGCTGATTGGTTATGGTGTAAGAGAGGTAATCTCGGCAGGTAGTTGCGGTGCTCTGGAAAAGTTCCCCGAAAGTACATTCCTCGTACCAAACAAGGCTCTGCGTGATGAGGGAACATCTTATCACTATGCGCCCCCTTCTCGATTTGTGGAAATCAGCGAGAAGGCAAGAAAAGCAATTGAAGAAACCATTCTTGAGCATAGTATGAAATATCAGGAGGTTATAACCTGGTCAACGGATGGATTTTTCCGTGAAACCAAAGAAAAGGTGGCTTATCGCAAAAGTGAAGGCTGTGCAGTTGTAGAAATGGAATGTTCTGCTCTGGCGGCCTGTGCTGATTTCAGAGGGGCAACCTGGGGTATGATACTTTATACCGCAGACAGTCTTGCAGATGTTGACAAATACGACGAAAGAAACTGGGGCGGTAATGCATACGAATATGCACTTACGCTCTGCCTTGATGCGGTTATCAAATTATAAGAACAGTTAGAATCAATCTTTTTTTTGTGATATAATTTTATTGAGGTGAATGAAATGAGGACTGAAAAAGAAATATACGATTTAGTTTTGAATTTTGCTTTTCAAGATGAGAGAATTAGAATTGTAACTCTTGAGGGGTCTCGCACTAATGTTAATATACCAAAAGACAATCTTCAAGATTATGATATTACTTTTTTTGTTATAGATATGGGAGAATTTTTGAAAAGCGATGACTGGCTTAGTGTTTTTGGTAACAGAATTATGATGCAAAAACCTGAAGATATGGAATTATTTCCTCCAGAAGAAAAAGGATTTTCTTATATAATGCTTTTTGATGATGGTGTAAAGATTGATTTAACTTTGTTACCTGTTTCAATGCTTGAGGAGTATCTTACTCGCGATAAACTTGTAAAAATCATGTTAGATAAAGATAATATGATTAAAACAGAAATAGTTCCCACAGATGAAGATTATTACATTAAGTGTCCAACAGAAAGAAAGTTTGATGACTGTTGTAACGAATTTTGGAATGTTGCAACATATGTATCCAAGGGCTTACTTCGTGGTGAAATACTATTTGCAATAGACCATATGAATGAAGTATTACGTCATGAGCTTCTTAGGATGATTAGTTGGTATGTCGGTACTGAAAAAGGATTTAATTTCAGTTTGGGTAAAAACTATAAATTTTTAGATAAGCATATTTCAAAAGAATTGTGGGATAACTTACTAAATACATATTCAATGAGTTCGTATGAAGAAATGTGGAAATCGTTTGATTTGTGTCTATGTTTGTTCAAAAAAATATCTAAAAAAGTGGCAGATTCACTTGGTTATAATTATCCTGATTATGATGAAAACGTTACAAAATATTTGGAAACACAAAAGAGAATTTCAAATAAATATCTTTATGGTAATAGGTATTGACAAATTCCAATTTAGCGAAGTGAGTAAAATAAATAAAACTCGGTAACAGACCGAGGTACAAGCGATTAAATAAAGGCATCTTGTGGGAATATAACCGTTTCCCTAAATCCGACCCCCTTGCTAATTCCCATCTAATGAAACGGTCGAAAACGGGGTAAAATTAGCAGTAATTCCATAACACAGCTTAACACTCAAAGTGCGAAAAAGCCTTGAAAATACGGGATTATCGGGTACAGGAAGTGACTCTACAACCGAGTTTCGAGGTCACTCCTAAGGGTCTGTTGTAGGTTCGATTCCTACTGGGGGTGCCAACTCCGATGGTTTTTCATCGGAGTTTTATTGTTTTATGAATGGATATAAGGACCTGATGCTGACGCATCAGAACCTTGTTGTTCGCTTCGCTCACAATATACGTTGACCCCTCCTAAGGGTCTGTTGTAGGTTCGATTCCTACTGGGGGTGCCAGCTCCGATGAAATTTCATCGGAGTTTTATTTTTTATGAATGGATATAAGGACCTGATGCTGACGCATCAGAACCTTGTTACTCGCTTTTCTCGTAATAAGAACCTCGAATTCAAAGTGCCCGAGAACCTTGATACTCATTTCACACATGTTTTTATATTGACACACTTGAATTTATGATATAAAATATTTTTATATTGACAAAAAACTCTCGACAATCACCGCATATTTTTTAAAATCGTTTTTGTGGAGGAACTTGTAATGAGTAGTGTTGAGATCAAAGGAAAGGCACAGTTATCTTTTTTGCGTCTGGCATACAGAATCGGAAAAAAATTGGGTAAACAGGATAAAGAAATAACAAAGAAGATATTCAAAAAACACATCAGAACAATCCATACAATCGGGTCATACTCGGATGACATAGCGGAATATATCGAAAACGGTAAGCCTATGCTGCTTGCCCGTCTGGGCGGAACAGAGGGCGTTATTGCAGGACAGTATTGCGAACGCAAATTGAAAATGCGTGATGATTACAGCGAAGATATTCTTAATTGGCTGTTTACAACATCAGGCTTTTTTGCTGATGATTATGAAGACAAAGCCCAGGCGGTAGATGAATATGCCGAATTGACAATAGAAGGAATGGCTGACTGCGATTATTTGTCGGCAATGTTTCCGACCAGAATTTATATGCCGTATTTTTTCAAGAGATTTGCACAGAATGCTATTCCCACATTTTCTGATCTCGGTCCGTATTTCGATGTTGAAACGGATAAAACATGGGTAAGGGCACTTGAAGGAAAAAAGGTTCTGGTTATCAACTCCTTCACAGATTCGATAAAGTATCAGTATAGAAGAAAGGACAAGCTGGTTACCGATAAAAAATTTGAGCTTCCAGATTTTGAACTGCTGACATATAAAACATATGTCACTCAGGTAGGCGAAAGGCCCGGAGGATTTAAGAATTCTTTTGAGGTTCTCGAAAAAATGTTAAGCGACATCAGAAAAATAGACTTTGATGTTGCGCTCATAGGTGCAGGTGCTTACGGTTTTCCGATAGCTGTTGAAATCAAGCGCATGGGTAAGGTTGCGATCGAAACCTGCGGAAGAACTCCGTTGTTTTTCGGCATTTACGGCGAAAGAGATGTAAAACACGGAATAGAGCAAAACATGACCGATGCATGGATAAGACCTATGGAAGAAAAACCCGAGAGATTCAAAGAGGTCGAGAACGGATGTTATTGGTAAACAAAATCATTATGTGATTGTAAAATAAAGTGTGCAAATTAAAACCTTGCACACTTTATTCTATAATATGTTTTCTACTGTTGATTTACCCGATATAATAAGATATAATTACCTCAACCAATTTCCGAAAGGATGAACAAAATGAAACTCAGAGCCCCTTCTGTTCCGCTTATAACCGTTGATCCGTTTTTCTCGATCTGGTCGCCCGATTCGAGCCTTAACCATACCGAAACCGAGCATTGGACGGGCAAGGAAAATTCAATCATCGGCACGGTTACCGTCGACGGGGAAAAGCTTCTTTTCCTCGGTTATGACAAAGATGTCAGAAAGCTGAGGCAGACCTTGCTCGGGATCGATGCGCTGTCGACCTCTGCGGTTTTTGAAAACGAAAAAATCAGACTCAGAATAAAATTTCTCACCCCGCTTCTCCCTGACGATTACCGTCTGCTTACCCGTCCCGTCACATATCTCGAGATCGGTTATGAACCGAAAGACGGTGCGGAGCATGAGGTCGGAATCAATATCTCCGCAAGCGAAAAGATCTGCCTCGACGAGGAGATCGACAGCCCCGTTGTTACGGAAAACATCAGCCATAACGGTCTGACGGTCATGAAAATGGGTAACGCCGAGCAGAAGCCGCTCAACAGAAGCGGAGATCAGGTCTGCATTGATTGGGGATATCTTTATCTTGCGTGCGATGCACCCGATGCATGCGGCAGAGCTGACGATTCTCATGGCGATACCAAGATTGAAATTTCCGCCCGTGCAAACGAAAACAAACCGCTCATGTTTTATTTTGCTTATGACGATATCGAGAGCATCGAGTATTTCGGAAAACACCTTCGTTCCTGGTGGAACAAAGACGGACAGAGCATTCTTGATGCGATTTCAGAGGCGGCAGGGGAATATGAGCAGCTGACAGAAAAGTGTGACGCCTTTTCAAAGAAGCTTTATTCCGATGCCTTTTCCGCAGGCGGAGAAAAATATGCTGAGCTTCTTTCGCTTGCCTACCGTCAGGTTATTGCGGCTCATAAGCTTGTGCTTGACGAAAACGGAGAGATTCTTTATATTTCCAAGGAATGCAACTCGAACGGCTGCGCCGCAACGGTTGATGTTTCATATCCGTCAACGCCGATGTACCTGCTTTATAATCCCGAGCTTGTCAAAGGCATGCTTCGTCCCGTTTATAAGTATGCCGAGAGCGATGCATGGCATTTCGATTTTGCACCGCACGATGTCGGTCAGTATCCTCTGCTTAACGGTCAGGTTTACGGCGACAATCAGGAAAAGTGGCAGATGCCTGTTGAGGAATGCGGAAACATGCTTGTCATGGAGGCGAATGTTGCTCTTGCAACGGGAAATGCGGATTTTGCCGCAGAGCATATTGAGCTTCTTGAAAAATGGTGCAGGTATCTTATCGAATACGGTGCCGACCCCGGCCACCAGCTCTGCACAGACGATTTTGCGGGGCATCTTGCTCATAACTGCAACCTTTCTCTCAAGGCAGTCATGGGCTTGCAGGGCATGTCAATAATAACAGAAATGCTCGGCGATTCCGCAAAGAGTGCGTTTTACAGAGCTGAAGCCGAAAAGATGGCGGAAAACTGGATGAATACCGCCGTCAATCCCGACGGGACAACGAGGCTGGCGTTTGACCGTCCCGATTCATATTCGATGAAATATAACATGGTCTGGGACAGAGCGTGGAAGAGCGGACTTTTCAAGCAGGAATTTATGGACTCGGAAATTGCGGATAACATGAAGCATTTCAACAAATACGGCATGCCCCTCGACAGCCGTGCGGACTATACGAAATCCGACTGGCTTGTCTGGACCGCATCGATGGCATCGTCTGACGAGGTTTTTGCGGAATATATTGCACCGCTCTGGAAAGCATATAACGAAACTCCGTCAAGAGTGCCGCTCAGCGACTGGTATGATACGGTCAGCGGCAGATGGGTTTCCTTCCGCCACAGAACCGTTCAGGGCGGACTCTTCATGCGTGTGCTGATGAACAAAATGAGATCGGAATAAATTTCAACGGCTTGCGGTAAAATCACTGCAAGCCGTTTTTGAGTTAATATATTATTTTTTCATTCTGTTGATCTGGTTTGTGAAATATTCCGTGTAACAGTCATACCTGTAATCTCCGAAAACCTTAACGAGTTCGAGAGCCTTTTCTGTTTCGGCAATTGCGGCTTGCATGTTTCCGTCTGCTTCATAGCATTCGGCAAGCTTCCACATCATCTGCACAAGATTTTCAAACGAGATATGCTTTTGTTTTTCTGCCGCATTGTGCTTTGCTTTGCCTTCGAGAAGAAATGCAACCTCGGTAAGCTTTGTAAAATAGATTTCGGGAATCTGTTCCACAGCCGCAGCCGCACTTTTCAGATCGCCTTTCTGTTTATAAGCGTAAGCAAGGAATCTGAACGCATCATATTTTACATCGCTCTGCGTTGTGTTCCGAATAAGTGCTGAGGCAAGCTCGATTGTTTCGTCAGGATCGGTCGTGACATAAAGCAGATTGTTGAGCAGCACATCGTTTTCGGGATAAAGTTTAAGCCCGTTTTCAAGAATCTCTCTGCATTTCTGAGGGTCAGATTCTCTGAATTCATATGCTTTGTCGCTTATCAGCTTCACTTCTTTCTCAAGTTCCTTCAGACTGAAATTCAGCAGCTCGTCGGTTGAAACTCCGAAATAGCTTGCAAGAACCGTTACAAGCGTGATGTCCGGCAAGGCAACTCCGTTCTCCCATTTGCTGACTGCCTGAAACGATACTCCTATGCTTTGCGCAAGCTGTTCCTGGGTAACGCCTCTCTTTTTGCGCAGTTCTCTTATTTTTGTTCCTATGTTCATCGGTCATTCTCCTCGGAATTATTCAGCGGTGTCGGTCTGTGGTTTAATTATATCCCCGTAACTGCATGTTGACAATAACTGCTTGATCTATTTTTTTCAACCTTGGGTTGAATTTGCCGAGTTGACAAATGCTTTCACGCCTGATATAATAACGATAACAGAATAGTTACTGCCACCGGGTAGAATAATGCAATGCATTCGCCGCATATCGTTAGGTCTTTGAAGATATGCCGTCGGGTGCTTATTTTTTTGGAGGAATAGCCTTGAAAAACCCGTTTAACGATCTGAGCAAATTTGAGCTGTCGCTCTGGATAATATCCGTTGTTGCGGTATCGGCAACATTTTTTCTTTTCGGTCAGACGGACTGTCTGACTCTTGCAGCCTCGCTTATCGGCGTTACGGCGCTGATTTTCGTCGCCAAGGGCTATGTAGTCGGTCAGGTGCTTACGGTTGTTTTTGCCGTTCTTTACGGAATCATATCCTTTAAGCAGCGTTACTACGGCGAAATGATAACCTATCTAGGAATGACGGCGCCGATTGCCGTTGTTGCCGCAATCAACTGGCTCCGGAATCCGTATAAGGGAACCAAGGAGGTCATCGTTGCAAGGCTGAGCGGTCTGCAGAAATGGATGATGTTTTTTCTTGCCGCAGGAGTTACCGCAGTTTTTTATTTCATTCTGAAGGCACTCGGAAATGCAAGCCTTTTTTTCAGCACGGTTTCGATAACTACGAGCTTTCTTGCATCCTATCTTACCGCATGCCGAAGTGCTTATTATGCTCTTGCTTATGCCGCCAACGATGTTGTGCTGATCGTTCTTTGGGTAATCGCCGCAGGCAACGATGCGGGCTGTGTGCCGATGATCGCATGCTTTTCCGCATTTCTCGTCAATGATATTTACGGCTTCATTAACTGGCAGAGTATCAGAAAACGCCAGAGGAGCCTGTGAAAAACGGCTTGTACGAAAAACCGTACAAGCCGTTTTCTTATTTCTTGAGTCTGATAACATTCCAGCTCAGGGGCTTGAGTTCTGCGGTGAGCTGAGTGCCGTCAATTGCAGGAACGGGGTTATTGTGAGGTCTGACCCTGACATTGTCAAAGAAGTTTTCGTCTTTCTTGTGGTAGCCGTCCATGGAGATGAATTCGCAGGGCTTATAGCCGTCAAAATCCATGAGATTAACATCAAGAACAACGCTTTCGTCAAGGCTCTTGTTGACGCAGAAGATTGCCATTTCTTCGTTTTCCTCGTCATAGGTTGCGATCGTTTCGATATAGGGAACATCGGTGAATGCCTTGCAGTCATATTTCGGGCAGTCAACGAGAGGAAGAAGTGCGGCACCTCTGCCGTAGTTCGACATGTGCATGAAGGGGAAATATGTTGTCTGTTCAAAAACGCCGCCGCCCGTTTTCGTGAAGATGGGAGCGATGACATTGACGAGCTGAGCAAGGCAGGCGATCTTGACTCTGTCACAGTGACGCAGGAAAGTGATGAGAAGCGAGCCGACGAGAAGCGCATCCTCGAAGTTGTAAATATCTTCGAGAAGAGCGGGGGCTTCGCTCCATTTTTCATAGGGAGCGTTGTTGGAATGATACCAGACATTCCATTCGTCAAAGGAAAGATTGATCTTTTTCTTGGAACGCTTTCTCGCCTTTACAAAGTCGCAGGTGCAGATGATCGAATAAATGAAATCGTCAACCTCGAGCGAGCGTGCAAGGAAGCTCTGAATATCATCGTCATGGTTGCCGTAATACTGATGAAGCGAAACATAGTCGATGCTGTCATAAGCAACCTCAAGGCTTTCGGCTTCCCATTTGCCGAAGGTGCTCATGTTACGGCTTGATGAGCCGCAGAGAACGGTTTCGATTCCGGGGCTTGTCCACTTCATGACCTTTGAGGCTTCAAGGGCTGCTCTGCCGTATTCAACGGCGGTTTTTGCACCCATCTGCCAGGGTCCGTCCATTTCGTTGCCGAGGCACCAGAGCTTGATGTTATGAGGCTCTTCAACGCCGTGGGAGCGTCTGAGGTCTGACCAATATGTTCCCGATTTATGGTTGCAGTATTCAACGAGGTTTCTGGCTTCGTCTGCGCCTCTTGTTCCGAGATTGACAGCCATCATGCATTCTGCGTTTGCTTTTTTGCACCATTTCATGAATTCGTTTGTGCCGAAGGTATTGGGCTCAGTCGTTCCCCATGCGAGGTCGAGTCTGCGGGGACGGTTTTCAACGGGACCGACGCCATCCTCCCAGTTATAGCCCGAAACAAAGTTGCCGCCGGGATAGCGGACAACGGGAACATTCAGCTTCTTGACGAGGTCGATAACATCCTGACGGAAGCCGTTTTCATCCGCCGTCGGATGGCCGGGCTCATAGATACCGCCGTAAACAGCTCTGCCGAGATGCTCGATGAACGAGCCGTAGATTCTTTTATCAATATCGCCTATGCGGAATTCTTTTGCAAGAGTGATTTTTGCTTTCATAGTTATGCACCTGCTTTGCATTTGTTTTTATCATAGTAACATATCGGAAATATTTTGTAAACGGAAAAGAAGAAAAACGGGTGTCAAAAAACACCCGTCATTTTTATGCATATTTCTCAACCAGATAATCGATCGCTCTGAGATATCCGTCAAAGCCAAGACCGATATATGACTTTTCGCATGCCATGCCTGCGTAGGATATCTGCCTGAAATCCTCACGCTTTGAAACATCGGAAATATGAACCTCAACCGCAGGCAGAGAAACAGCCTTGAGCGCATCGAGAATGGCAACGCTTGTGTGCGTATATGCGGCAGGGTTGATGACAATGCCGTCAAAATTGTTGAGAGCCGACTGGATTTCGTCAACTATCGCACCCTCATGGTTGGATTGAAAAATCTTAACCTCAATATTATTTTCTGCGGCATGCGATTCGATCAGCGAGCACAGCCCCGAATAATTCCGTGAGCCGTAAATATCGGGCTCTCTGATTCCGAGCATATTGAGGTTCGGACCGTTTATAACAAGAATTTTCATAGACTGATTCTCCTTAATGTTTCTTCGGGATTGCTGTCAACCTCAACCGTTATATCCGCAGTTTCGAGATAAAGCGGCAAACGCTGAGCATGCATTTTTTTCAGCGTATCAAGATCTTTTGAAAGAGGTCTGCCGTCGGTTGCGAGTCTTTCAATGGGAGCGTTGAGAAAAATGACCGTTGAATTTTCACGCAGAGCGATGCGGTTTTCTTCTCTGAGGATTGCGCCGCCGCCCGTTGCGATGATTCTGCCCTGCTCCTTTGCGATGGCTTTCAGAGCCGCCGTTTCACGGCTTCTGAATTCCGATTCGCCGTATTTCTCAAAAATTTCGGGAATCGTTTCGCCGCATTCTTCAACGAGAGAGTCGGTGTCAACGGCTTGTCTGCCGAGCTTTTCAGAGAGCATGCGTGCGAGAGTTGATTTACCGCAGCCGGGCATGCCGACGAGAACGATGTTTTTCTGATTTTTCAGAATAACATCATGGATTCTGTCGATTTCGGAGAGCGGGAAGCAGTTGCCCGTGAATATTTGTGCAGCCATCACAGCCTGAGCAACGAGCATTGGAAGACCGTTGATGCAGTCAATGCCGAGCTTTTCGGCATCAAGAAGAAAAACGGTTCTTGCAGGGTTATATATCAGGTCAAGAGCTTTTTGGCATTTTGTGAATTCGGAAAGATCAATCAGCCTCTCGCCGTTATTCGGATACATTCCGACGGGAGTCGTGTTGATGATTATATCCGCATCGTAATGGCGGCTGATATTGTCATAATTGTTTTCGCCGCTTCGGGAAACAACAATGATCTCTCTTGCGCCCTCGTCAGCCGAAACAAGCTGAGCCGTAAGGCTTGCACCTCCCGAACCGAGAATGAGAACCTTTTTGCCCTTGAAATCGCAGCCGATTTTCCTTGCCATATAAAGGAAGCCGAAATAGTCGGTGTTGTCGCCGTAAAGCGAGCCGTCGGGACGGCGGACAACCGTGTTGACCGAGCCCGCTTTTTTTGCGGTTTCGGACAGAACGGAGCAACGCTTATATGCCTCGATCTTGTACGGTATCGTGACATTGAAGCCGCTCAGACGGGTGTCGGCAAAGAAATCGTCGAGCTTTTCGGGCTCCGTGGGATAAAGCTTATATTCATAGTCGCAAAGAAGCGAATGAATCTGAGGGGAGAGGGAGTGACCGAGCTTTCTGCCCAGCAAACCAAACATAAAAATCACCTTTTCAAGACATTAATCCTCTGTGTAGCTTCCGAGATAGCTGAACTGCTCGCAGTCGCTTTCAAGCTCGCAGAGCAGAGCCTTGAGGTTTTCGGAGTAAACCGAGGCATCGATATCGAAATAGAACATGAATTCAAAGTTGCTTCCCGGTATGGGACGGCTTTCGAGCTTTGTCATGTTCAGCCCGAGAGCGGCAAATTTGGAGATTATGTTATAGAGTGAACCCGGCTTATGGGGAATCGTGAGCATGATGCTCGTCTTTTTTGCGCCGGGATATATTTCGGGCTTTTTTGAAATGCAGATAAAGCGGGTATAGTTGTTGTCCGTGTTCTGCACTCCGCTTTTGAGAACCCTGAGAGAGTAAAGCTCGGCGCAGTCCTTTGAACCGATTGCGGCGCAGTCGGTTCTTCCGCTTTCGGCAACCATCTTTGCGGCTGCGGCGGTATTCTTGCAGACCGTTACCTTCGCACCGATCGAGGCGATGAATTCGGAGCATTGATTGAGAGCCTGCTCATGGGAGAAGACCTCTTTGATGTCGCCGACCGCTGTTCCATCGGGAGCAAGGAGCGAATGCCCGATGAAGAGCTTTGTGCTGTGAGTAATATAGAATTTATATTTTTTCATCAGGTCATAGACCGTGTTGACCGAGCCTGCCGTGCTGTTTTCGAGGGGAAGGATGCCGTAGCGGCAAAGACCGCTGTCAACTGCCTTGAAAACATCCTCGAAGCCCGAGAAATACATGATTGAGGGATAGGTAAAAAGCTTGTCGCAGGCGAACTGCGAATATGCTCCCTCAACGCCCTGACACGCAACGGTTGCTCTGTCGGGTCTTTGGAGCGGAGTTGAAGCGGTAACCTCCTCGAGCATTTTTGTCAGCTCCGAAGAGGGATTGATGAGCTTCTTCTGATATGTGCGGCTCAGGTCGAATATTGTCTGATAAAGAGTTTTTGTATAAACCTGAATTTCGGGAGAGGTCATTTCCGTGACTTTGTTGACAACCTTGCGCTCACGCTCTCTGTCAAAAACGGGAAGACCGTTTTCCTTTTTATAAGCGGCAATGCCTGCGGCGGTCTTCATTCTTTTTTCAAAAAGCTCGGTGAGCTGTCTGTCGATGCTGTCAATTTCCTGTCTGAGTTCGTTGATGTCCATAGGTTTTACCTCTTTATAAAATATAGTCTGCAATCGCAACTGCCGCCGCCGCTTCAACGCAGGGAACGGCTCTCTGAACGATGCAGGGATCGTGCCTTCCGCCGATAACGAGAGCTTCGCTTTCTCCCGTTGCGAGATTGACAGTCTGCTGTTCCTTGGCGATTGAGGGGGTGGGCTTGAATGCACAGCGGAAGATGATCGGCATGCCCGAGGAAATTCCCCCGAGAATACCGCCGTGGTTGTTGGTTCTTGTCTTAACTGAGCCGTTTACGCTGATGAATTCATCATTATTTTCGCTGCCTCGGAGCTTGCTGCCCTCAAAGCCCGAACCGAATTCGATGCCCTTGACGGCGGGGATTCCGAAGATTATGCTGCTGATCTTGTTTTCGATTCCGTCAAAGATCGGCTCTCCGACGCCTGCGGGCATTCCGATTACGGCGCATTCGACCGTACCGCCGACTGAATCGCCTTCTGAACGGGCGGAGTCGATCAACGCCACCATTTCCGCTCCTTTTTCATCATTTATAACGGGCAGATCTTTTGCTCTGACTGCGCTCAGTTCATCTTTGGAAACGCTGACGGCGTTGAATCTTTCATCGTCAACATGTCCGATAGAGGCGATGTGTGCGCCGATATGAATGCCCTTGTTTTCGAGAAGCTGAATGCAGACAGCCCCTGCAAAGCAGAGAGGAGCGGTCATTCTTCCGCTGAAATTGCCGCCGCCTCTGATATCATTGAAGCCGTTGTGCTTCATGTAAGCGGCAAAATCGCTGTGAGCGGGGCGGGGAAGCATGCGGAGCTTATCGTAATCACCCGAGCGGGTGTCGGAATTCTCGATGACTGCGCATATCGGTGCGCCGCAGGTTACGCCGTCAACAATGCCCGAAATGATATTCGGCTTGTCCGCTTCCTTGCGTGTGGTTGAAATTTTGTTTTTGCCGGGGGCACGCCTTGCCATGAAGGCTTCAATGCGGTCAAGATCGAGCTTTACACCTGCGGGAATGCCGTCAAGCACGCAGCCGATCGCCTGAGAATGGGACTGACCGAAAACCGTGAGTTTAATTTTTGAGCCGAAGTTACAGGACATATGCCTTACCTCCAAGACTGTTATAATCTTCAAAAAATGCGGGATAGGATTTGCCGACTGCATGAGCGTTGGTTATTATTACGGGATTTTCGCATTTCTGCGCCGCAACCGCTGCTGCCATAGCAATTCGGTGGTCGCCGAAGGAATCGGTTTCGCCGCCCGAAAGAGAAGCCTTTCCTCTGATTATCAGACCGTCAGCGGTCGTTTCAACATCACCGCCGAGTGAGCGGAGCATCGATGCGACGGACTCTATGCGGTCGCTTTCTTTAAGGCGGAGTCTTTCGGCGTTGAAAATAACCGTTTCTCCGTCGGCGGTTGCCGCAGCAACCGCAATAACGGGCACGGCATCGGGTATCTGCGAGGCATCAACCCTGCAGCCGTGAAGCGATGAAATGTCGGCTTTGAAGCCCGTTTTTGTTCTTGCGATTTTTGCCCCCATATCTGTCAGCACATCCGTAATTGCCTTGTCGCCCTGAACGGAATCGGGATTGAGATTGCACACCTCAACTCCCGAGCAGAGCCAGAATGCGGCGTTTGACCAGTCTGCCTCGACCGCAAGATCGCAGCCCGAAAGCTTGCCGCCATTTATATAAAAGACATTATTTTCTTCTTTGATCTCCGCTCCGAATTTTTTCAAAACATACAGCGTGATATCTATATACGGCTTTGATTCAACGGGAGGAATGAGGTTGAGTCTGCTTTCGCCCGAAAGGAATGACAGAGCCATAAGCAGTCCCGTCACAAACTGCGAGCTGACATTTCCTCTGATCGAATATTCGCCGCAGCTTATCCTGCCCGAAACGCTAAGCGGAAAAGAGTCCGAGATTTTCGCACCTGCACGGATCAGCTCTTCTTTGAGAGGGGATAACGGTCTTTCGGGAAGCCTGCCCGATGCTGAGATCTCGGTCTGAGTTCCGAGTGCGCAGATAACGGGGAGCAGAAATCGGATCGTTGAGCCGCTTTCACGGCAGTTGATCTTTGCCTTTCCGAGAGCCGCTGATATTGGCGTGACAGCATAAATATCGCCGCTTTTCTCAATGCCTGCGCCGAGGTTTCTCAGGCAGTCAACCGTTGCTTCGATATCCTCGGAGGAGGTGTTGATTCTGATTTTGCTTTCGCCCTTTGCAAGTGCGGCGCATATCAGCGCACGGTGAGCAAAGGATTTTGACGAGATACCGTCAATGCTGCCCGATAACGGGCAGGGGGTGATTTTTATGTTCATCAGATATCCTCATTCCGCTGAAATTATTTATATTCCGCAATTTCTTTAAGCACATCAACGGGAATCTTTTTCAGAACGCATTCGCCGATTTTTTTCGGAACGACAAATGTTATTTCGCCGCCTGTCCGCTTCTTGTCCGAAAGAGCGGCATCGGCAAGATCTTCGGGAGAGAAGGTGCATTCGCAGGGCAGATTGTTATTTCTGTTTGCTTCAATTATTCCGTCGGTGCAGTCCTCATCGCTCCAGCCGAGGGCGATGCTTGCCTTGGAGGCAATAACCATGCCGATTGCAACCGCACTTCCGTGAGAAATTTCAAAATTGCTGAGCTTTTCGATTGAATGAGCCATCGTGTGTCCGAAGTTGAGAAGCTGTCTGTCACCCTTGTCGAATTCGTCTTTCTCAACAACATCACGCTTCAATTCAACACATCTTGCAATTATATTTTCTGTATTATCTTTTATGTTTCCGTGTTTAACGGCATCGAACAGCTCTCTGTCAAATATAACGCCGTATTTTATAACCTCAGCCATGCCGTCAGCAAAAATTTCGGGCGAAAGGGTCGAGAGAGTATCTGTATCGCAAACAACAAGCGAGGGCTGATAAAATGCGCCCATGAGGTTTTTGCCTGCGGTGAGATTGACTGCGGTTTTGCCGCCTACGGATGAGTCAACAGCCGCAAGCAGAGTTGTCGGCACCTGCACAAAGGGTATGCCTCTGAGATAGAGCGAAGCGGCAAGACCCGTCATGTCGCCCGTAACGCCGCCGCCGAGAGCAACAGCGAAATCGGTGCGTGTGAGGCGGTTATCCGCCATGAATTCGAGAATGTCAAACAAGGTTTTTGCACTTTTTGATTCTTCTCCTGCAGGGAAAATATATGTAATAACATCGATTCCCGATTTTTCCAGACTGTCAACCGCTTTGCCGAGCCACAGCGGAGCGACATTTGAATCGGTGATGACAATGCACCTTCTTTTTCCGAGAAGAGAAACGCATTTTTCTCCGAGCGTTGAAATGATTCCCGAACCGATAATGACTTCATATTCTTTTGATGCCGGTACTCTGACTGATTTCATATTAAAACCTACTTTGCCTGAATTTTGCTGTCCGTGCCTTCCTTGAGAAGAGCCGCAAGACCTTCTCTGTCGCCGCTTTTGAGAGCCGTGCTGTATTCCGAAAGGCGGTCTACGAGATAGTCGATCTCGCTGATAAGATTATCTTTGTTCTCAAAGAAAAGCTCTGTCCACATCTTTTCGTTGAGCTTTGAAACACGGGTCAGATCTCTGTAGCTTCCTGCCGAAAAGCCCTTCTGGCTGACGGCGGTCGTGCTTTTGACATAGGCGTTCGAGATGACATGAGGAAGCTGCGAGGTGAAGGCGATGATTCTGTCATGCTCCTCGGGGGAGGTGAGGTTGACCTCGCCGAAGCCTGCATCGTCGAGCACGCCTCTGAGCTTATGAAGAACACGGATATCCGTATTTTCTTTCGGAGTAAGAATCATCGTTGCATTTTTGAAAAGATTGCCTCTTGAACGGGTGAAGCCCGAAAACTGAGTACCCGCCATGGGGTGAGCTCCGATGAATTCAAAGCAGTTCTCCGAGGCGATTTTTTCGCACGGAGCGCAGACGGATCTTTTGACGCCGCCGCAGTCCGCAACGATTGCGCCTTTTTTGATCAGAGGAGCGATCTTCTCTATATATTCTACAGTATCTTTGGGGTAAAGTGCAACAAAAATAATGTCACATTCCGAAATTGTTTTTTCATTCAGCTCATCCCTGATTGCTCCGACAAGCTTTGCGGCGAGCATGGAGCTTCTGTTGATGTCGAATCCGTAAACATCGTGCTTGCCGCTTTCGCTGAGTGCTCTTGCAAGAGAACCGCCGATAAGACCGAGTCCCGAAACACCGATTTTCATAATATCACCTTTATAACACATTAATTAAAACTTTGTCATGATTTCTCTGATTGCGTTTGCTTCCTTGACGATTTTTGCAAACTCCTCGGGACGCAGAGCCTGAGGACCGTCGCAAAGAGCGTGGGCAGGATCGTTATGCACCTCGATCATGAGTCCGTCTGCACCTGCGGCAACGGCGGCAAGGGCAAGGGGGCGTACCATTCTTGAAATGCCTGCCGCATGGCTGGGATCGGCAATGATGGGCAGATGGGTTTTCTCTTTAAGGAGGGCTATGGCGGAAATATCCATTGTGTTTCTCGTATAATGCTCAAAGGTGCGGATGCCTCTTTCGCAGAGCATGACCTTTGAATTGCCGCCCGCCATGATGTATTCTGCGCTCATGAGGAGCTCTTCCATCGTTGCGGCAAGACCTCTTTTGAGAAGGATCGGTTTGTCTGTTTTGCCGAGTTCCTTGAGAAGCTCGAAGTTCTGCATGTTTCTTGCACCGACCTGAATGACATCGACGTTTTCAAAAAGAGGAAGGTGGGAAAGATCCATTATCTCGGTAACGATCGGAGCTCCTGTTTCGGCTTTTGCTTTTTCAAGAAGCTCAAGGCCCTCTGCTCTCATGCCCTGAAACGCATAGGGAGAGGTTCGGGGCTTGAAGGCTCCGCCTCTGAGCAGGTTTGCGCCTGCCGACTTGATATCTCTTGCTATCGAGCATATCTGTTCGGGCGACTCAACGGAGCAGGGACCTGCGATGAACTGGAAATTACCTCCGCCGATCTTGAAGCCGTTTATGTCAATAACCGTATCATCGGGGTGGAATTTTCGGTTTGCGCTTTTATAGGGTTCGCTGATTCGCATAACATTGCTGACAATTGTCAGACCGCTGATGAGATCAATGTCAACATGGCTTGTGTCGCCGACAAGACCGAGGACTGTGTCATATTCGCCTTCGCTGCGGTGGATCTCAAGATTGAGGCTTTTGAGCCATTCGACAAGATTCTGAATCTGAGCTTCGTCTGTTCCTTTTCTGATTGATACGACCATAATATTACCTCCGAAAAATAAAAAACTCCGCAGTGTAAATTTCACTGCGGAGAATAAAATCAATTCCGAATTCCGATTTTACAGCAAAACCTACCAGACCCTATCAAATTACTTGATAAAGTAAAAGTAGAAATATGCGTTTGTGAAAGCGGAATTAAGCATTTTCAAGACCTCTGAATTTTTGTTTTCTATAGAATAGCACCGCAAAACCCGTTTGTCAATAGAAAAAATCCCAAAACGCCGCTTTAAAGTGATAAATTGTTAAAACTGCACAAAAAACCGATTGCTTTTATTGCCGATGCTGAAGCTTTTACTTCTTACAGATAATAATGTGTTAATCTGCCGTTGCAAAAGAAACAGATTTATGTTATTATCTTATCAGTTTATTTCGGAGGACAGATATGGATAACGGATTTTTTGCAATGGCATCAAGAATGAAATATATAAATCGCTGGGCTCTTATGAGGAACGAGCACAGCGAGAATCTCAGCGAGCACAGCTTTGAGGTTGCGGTTATCGCAAATGCTCTTGCCGTTATCGGAAACAAGAGATTCGGAAAGAGTTATAACGCTGAAAGAGCGGCTCTGCTCGGACTTTATCACGATATGCCCGAAACTCTGACGGGAGATATGCCGACCCCCGTCAAATACTATAATGAAGAGGTCAGAGCGGCATACAAAACGGTTGAGGACAGCGCATGCCGCCGTCTTGTTGATATGCTTCCCGAGGATTTCAGAGAGGAGTTTTCTCCGTTTCTGATTCCCGAAAGTTCCGACGAGGAGCTTTGGAGGCTCGTCAAAGCGGCAGACAAAATCAGCGCTTTGATAAAATGCCTTGAAGAAAAGAAGGCGGGCAACAGCGAGTTTGTCAAAGCAGGAGAAGGTGTCAGAAAAAGCGTTGAAAGCCTCGGGCTGCCTGAAGCGAAGGTTTTTCTCGAAGAGTTTTTGCCTGCGTATGAGCTGACTCTTGACGAGCTCAGATAAAATCGGGTGCGGGCAGAGCCCGCCCGAAACTATTCACTCTTCACTTTTCATTATTCATTGATATCAGATTCCGAGCAGTTTTCGTGCGTTTTCGCCGAGAACTGCTTTTTCATCTTCGGGGGAAAGACCGAAGCATTTCACAAGCTCAATGTCCTGCCACGGTGCGTTCCACGGCGCATCGCTTCCCATGAGAATCTTATCGGCTCCGTGAAGGTCGATGAGCTCCTTTGCCATTCTCGGCGTGAGCATGCCGTAGCAGTAGGCCGTGTCGAGATAAACCTCTTTGCCGCAAAGATGCTCGAGCGTTTCGGGTCTTGCGCAGAGTCCGCCGAAATGAGCGGCAACAACGGGTGAACCGTTGAACGAAGGCAGGAGCCTTGCGAGTCTTTCGGGAGTGCAATGAACAGGCTCGGGATATCCGATGTCAAAGCCGCAATGAAAAACCGTTATCAGCCCGAGCTCTCCGATCTTTTCATAGATAGGAAGCATCTTGTCGTCATCGGCGAAGAAGCCCTGATAGTCGGGATGGAGCTTGACTCCTTTGATGCCGTTTTCCTTCAGCCTTTCAAGCTCGGAAAGCGCATCGGGGCTGTCGTGATGAACGCTTCCGAAGGGCACGATTCCCTCAATTTCCTTGAGCGAAATTGCAAAATCGTTGACGTTCGTCTGCTGCTTCGGGTTGGTGGCGATATTGAGAACGACGGAAACATCAACGCCGTCACGCCTCTGCAGGGCGAGAAGACCGTTCAGGCTGCCGTCGTGAAAAGGCTTGGTTATTCCCGAGCGCATGCGGAGCTGCTCCATGGCTTTTCCTGCGATTTTGTCGGGAAAACAGTGAGTGTGGAAGTCGATTATCATTTGTTTCACCTGAGCTTTTACTGAAATTTATATTATTTTATACCTAATTTTCCGCCGTATCAATATGTATTTTATACGAAAATTAACGAAAATCGAGGCTGTGACTTTGTTTTATAAAAATATACTTGATATTTATAAAGAGATGTGATAAAATAACGACAGTAGGATTTAGTTTTGTATGAGAGTGGGGCGACCCGCTCTTTTGTTTATGCTGAAATCTTATTTCATATTCAGAAAAAAAGGAGGATTTCGCCATGGCAAAAGGTAAAGGCGGCAATACGGTTGCTGCTGTATGGGAAATCGCAAAGCCGATCGCCGAGCAGCTCGGACTCGATATCTGGGATATCAGATTTGTCAAGGAGGGCGCAGATTGGTTTCTTCGTATTTTTATCGATAAAGAGGGCGGCGTTTCCATTGAGGACTGTGAGAACATGAGCCGTGCTATCGACAAGCCCCTTGACGAAGCCGATCCCATTGAGCAGAGCTACTGTCTTGAGGTTTCTTCTCCCGGAATCGAGAGGGAACTCGTAAGAGATGAACATTTTGAAGTCTGCAAGGGCGAAAAGATCAAGGTCAAGCTCATCAGAGCCGTTGACGGTCAGAGAGATTTCGGCGGAATTCTCGAGGATTATGACGGTCATTCCGTAACTCTCCGTCTTGAGGACGGCGGAGCTATGGTTTTTGATAAAAAAGAAGCAAGCAAAATCAGACTTGATGATTTCAGTTTTTAATTTAATCTTTACTATACACCGAAAGGATTGGTTATCAAAATGAATAACAGCGAATTTTTCGAGGCAGTCAGACTTCTCGGCAAGGAGAAGAATATTCAGCAATCCGCTCTTCTTGAGAGCATTCAGAGAGCTATCGTAACGGCAGTTAAAAGGGACTATAATAATAAAGATATCGTGTTCTGCGAAATCGACGAGGCGAACAAGGGAATCAGAGTTTTTGTCCGCAAGAATGTTGTTTCCGAAATCGTTGATCCCGATGAGGATATGCTCGTTGAGCAGGCTCAGAGATTCAAGAAGAATGCTATTGCAGGCGACATCGTTGAAATCGAGCTTGAAACAAAGGAAGTCAGCCGAATTGCCGCTGAAAAAGGTAAGCACATTCTCCGTCAGGCAATCAGAGAGGCTGAGCACGGTCAGATAAGAGAAGAATTCCAGAGCAAGAATCAGGAGATCGTTACCGCAAAGATCTCGAAGATCGATCCCGAAACTCTCGATGCTTTCGTTGAGATCGGCAAGCTTTCGGAAAGACTTCTCCGCTCGGAGCAGCTTCCCACCGACAGCTTCAGAGAAGGCGACATCGTCAAGGTCTATATTGCCGAAGTCAGAGATGCAACAAAGGGCCCCAGAGCAACGATCTCAAGAACTCATCCCGGTCTTGTCAGAAGACTGCTTGAAAGCGAAGTTCCCGAAATCTTCGACGGTCTTGTTGAGATCAAGTCCGTTTCCCGTGAGGCAGGCTCAAGAAGCAAGATCGCCGTTTACAGCGCAGACGAAAACGTTGATCCCGTCGGCGCATGTATCGGTCAGAGAGGCGCAAGAGTCAATAAGATCGTTGACCAGCTCGGCGGAGAGAAGCTCGACATCGTTCGCTACAGCGAGAATCCTGCCGAATTTGTTGCTGCCGCTCTTGCTCCCGCAGATGTAATCTCGGTTGAGATCCTCAGCGAAGAGGAGCGTTCATGCAAGGTCGTCGTTCCCAACAATCAGCTTTCTCTTGCAATCGGAAACAAGGGTCAGAACGCCCGTCTTGCCGCAAAGCTTACAGGCTGGAAGATCGACATCAATCCCGAAACAGAAGAAGCTGTTATCAATTTTGACGAATAATATTATCATAATATCCTAAGGAGTTGAACCGATGCCTACCCGCCGAATTCCGATGAGAAAATGCACGGGCTGTAACGAAATGAAGCCCAAAAAAGAGCTTGTAAGGGTTGTCAGAAGCCCCGAAGGCGAGGTTTCGCTTGACCTGACAGGCAAGAAGCCCGGCAGAGGTGCTTATGTGTGCCGTGATGCCGAGTGCCTTGTGAAAGCGAGAAAAGCAAAGAGATTTGAGCGTGCGTTCTCCTGTGCGATACCGGATGGGGTTTTCGACAAAATGGAGGAGGAGCTTAAAAATGACGGATAATCCGAAATTTCTCTCTCTTCTCGGCATGTGCCGCAAAGCAGGAAAGCTGAGCTGCGGTCACGACGGAGCGATCGGTTCGATCAGAAGCAAAAGCGCAAGCCTTTGTCTTCTCAGCAGCGATTCGTCGCAAAGACTCAGACTTGAGATCGAGAGAGAAGCGGGCTTTGAGGGCAGAAGCATTCCCGTCAGAATCCTGCACTCGACAATGGAAGATATAAGGTGCGCCACAGGGCTTAGGTCTGCGGTGCTTTCGGTAAACGATGAAGGCTTTGCAAAATCAATGCTTGGGCTTCTGAACACATCAGGGGAGGTTACTGAATGATTAGTAAATACAGAGTACACGAGGTCGCAAAAGACTTTAATATCAAGAGCAACATAGTTGTTGATCTTCTCGGAAAATATTTTGACGGTCAGAAAAAGCATATGACAGCTCTCGAAGAGGATGAGCTCGATGTTATTTTTGAAACCTTTACAAAAGAAAATCAGACCGAGGATCTGAACGAATATTTTAATTTTGTTCCCGAATCCAAAAAGAAGAAGGAAGAAAAGGCTGAAGAGGCTCCTGCCGAGGAAGCCAAGGCAGAGGCAGCTCCCGAAAAGAAAGAGGAGAAAAAGCCTGAGGAGAAGAAGGCTGAGAAGCCTGCCGCTCCCGCAAAGAAGGAAGAGGGCAAGCCTGCTCAGGGTAACAAACCCGCTCAGCAGAAGCAGGGTAAGGATAAGCTTCCTCCCATGCCTCAGAGAAAGCACGAGCAGCCTGAAAAGAAAAAAGACGATAAGCCCATGCAGTCAAGAACAAAGGGTGAGGCTCGCACGATCGACACAAGAGCCAGCAACGTTGACCTTGACAAATATAACGAGAGATATGAAAACATCGCTCCCACAAATAAGACTCAGCAGCATGACAATTCTGTCAGCAAGCAGAAGATCAAGCAGAAGAGCCAGCAGTACAGAAAGCAGGGCATGCGTTCCTCAAGAAGAGAAACCGAGCAGGAAAGACTCAAGAGAATTGCCGCCGAGAGAGCAAAGAAGCCTCAGCTTCAGCTCAAGCTTCCCGAGGAGATCACCGTCGGCGAGCTTGCCGCAATGCTCAAGATGACAGCTGCAGAGGTTATCAAAAAGCTCTTCACTCTCGGTCAGATGGCAACCGTCAACGAGGTTCTCGACTATGAAACCGCCGCAATTCTTGCAGAAGAGCTCGGCGCAAAGGTTGAGAAGCAGGTTGTTGTCACAATCGAAGACAGAATCATCGACGACAGCGAAGACACCGAAGAAAACCTTCTTCCCAGAGATCCCGTTGTTGTTGTTATGGGTCACGTTGACCACGGTAAAACATCGCTTCTTGACGCAATCAGAAACACATCGGTTACTTCGACGGAAGCAGGCGGTATCACTCAGCATATCGGTGCTTACAGAGTTGACCTCAACGGTCAGAAGATCACCTTCCTTGACACTCCCGGTCACGCCGCTTTCACCTCGATGCGTCTGAGAGGTGCTATGGCAACGGATATCGCAATCCTTGTTGTTGCCGCTGATGACGGTATCATGCCCCAGACGATCGAAGCTATCAACCATGCTAAGGCAGCGGGCGTTCAGATCATCGTTGCCATCAACAAGATGGATAAACCCACCGCTAACCCCGACAGAATTCTTCAGCAGCTCACAGAGCATGAGCTTATTCCCGAAGAGTGGGGCGGTGATACGATCTGCGTTCCCGTTTCGGCTCATACAAGAATGGGTATTGACAGCCTTCTCGAATCCGTTCTTCTCGTTGCGGAGGTTCAGGAGCTTAAAGCTAACCCCAACCGCTCGGCAAAGGGCGTTGTTATCGAAGCAAGACTTGACAAGGGCAGAGGTCCCGTTTCAACGCTTCTCGTTCAGAACGGTACTCTCAATGCAGGCGATATCATCGTTGCAGGAACATCTGTCGGCCGTGTCAGAGTCATGACTGACGACAAGGGCAGAAAGGTCACAACCGCAGGTCCCTCCGTTCCCGTTGAAATCATGGGACTTGACGAGGTTCCTCAGGCAGGTGACGGCTTCGATGCCGTTAAGGATGAGCGTCTTGCAAGAGAGCTCGTCGAGCAGAGAAAGAACAAGGCTAAGGAAGAGCATTTCAAGGAGTATCAGAAGGTTACTCTTGACAATCTCTTTGCTTCTATTCAGGAAGGTCAGCTCAAGGACCTCAACATCATCATCAAGGCCGACGTTCAGGGCTCGGCAGAGGCTGTCAAGCAGAGCCTTGTAAAGCTCTCGAATGAGGAAGTCAGAGTCAAGGTTATCCACTCGGGTGTCGGTGCGGTCAGCGAAAGCGATGTTATGCTTGCAAATGCATCGAACGCAATTATTGTCGGCTTTAATGTCAGACCCGACAGCGTTGCCGCAGACAATGCGGAGCGTGACGGCGTTGAAATCAGATGCTACAGAGTTATCTACGACTGCATCGAAGAAATCGAAGCAGCTATCAAGGGTATGCTTGCTCCCAAGTTCAGAGATGTTGATATCGGTAAAGCCGAGGTCCGTCAGGTCGTCAAGATTTCGTCGGTCGGCAACATCGCAGGCTGCCATGTTATCAGCGGTAAGATCACAAGAGGCGCAAAGATCAGAGTCGTCAGAGACGGTATTGTTGTCACAGAGGATGAAATGGCTTCTCTGCGCCGCTTCAAGGATGATGTCAAGGAAGTTGCTTCGGGCTATGACTGCGGTATCGGTCTGAACAAGTTCAACGATATCAAGGAAGGCGACATCTTCGAGGCATTTATTACCGAAGAATACAGAGATTAATTAAAGGATGGTTTGTTATGGCAGGCTACAGAATTGACAGAGTATCCGAAGATATAAAAAGAGAGCTTGCGGCTATTATCCGTGAGCTCAAGGACCCGAGAGTCAGAGATGTCATGCTGACCGTCGTCAATGTTGAGGTCAGCTCAGATGCTTCGTTTGCAAAGGTTTATGTAAGTGCGATCGAAGGCATTGAAACCGCAAAGCTTGCGGTCAAGGGACTGACCTGCGCAACGGGCTTTATCCGCAGAGAGGTCGGCAAACGCCTTCATCTGCGCAAGACTCCCGAGCTGAAATTCATCGCTGACGATTCAATCGAAAAAGGCATGGATATTGCAAGAACTCTCGGAAATATTGTTATAAACGACGAGGAAGAAGAATAAATTTTTCTTATCGGAGTACCATTCAGAAGGAGAACGCTGATGTTAATTGACTTGAAAGAAACCGCAAAGCTTCTCAGAGATAATGACAGCATTTTGCTTTTGTGTCACAGTCATCCCGACGGCGATACTCTCGGCAGCGCAACCGCCCTTGCACGGGCACTTGTGCAGATGGGGAAAAAGGTTGCCGTCAGATGCGGTGATAAGATTTCATCAAGCTTTGATTTCATGTTTGAAGGATTTGAAAACGCTGAGCTTGAGCCCGGTTTTATCGTTGCAATTGATATTGCAGACACTAAGCTTCTCGGCAGAGAATTTGAGGGGATATATGCTCAGAAAATTGATCTGTGCATAGACCATCACGGCTCGAATGTTCTCTACGCTCCGAAAATCTGGCTCGAGCCGGAATCGGCATCGACGGCAGAAATGATTTATATGCTTCTTTGCGAGATGGGTATTGAAATAACGCCGACTATGGCATCGTGCCTGTTCACGGGCGTTGCAACCGATACGGGGTGCTTCAGGTTTTCAAACACGACGGTGAGAACCTTTGAGATCGCTTCAAAGCTTGCCGCTCTCGGCGCAGACACATATAACATCATTCAGGTTTTCTTTGAAACCAAGACAAAGACATATGCGGCGCTTGAAAAGCTTGCAATCGAGAGTATGCGCTTTTATTGCGACGAGCGGTGTGCGTTTATATGCATTACGCAGGAGATGTATCGCAAAAGCGGCTCGGATGAGAGCGAGGTCGACAGAATTGCAAATCTCCCCAGACAGATCGAAGGAGTCCTTGTCGGCGTTACCATGCGTGAGCTGAAAGACGGCAGCTTCAAGGCTTCGGTCAGGACCCACGGCGATATCGATGCTTCTGCGATATGCGGCAGACTCGGCGGCGGCGGTCATATGGGTGCGGCTGGATGCACTCTTTACGGCACGAAGCAGCAGGCGATAAACAGCCTTGTCAAAGAGATTCAGGCGGAAATTGATTTTTTTTGAAACCTAAAATGGACAGATAAAAATATGAGCGACACTTCGTTTTGAAGTGTCGCTCTGTTTTTTATTAATATCCGAAAGGATTAAAATATTCAAACGGATCAACATACTGAGGCTCGGTTTCAACGGGCTCCGAACCGCTCTTGTCCTCGACGAGAGTGATGGTGACATCAAATTTGCTGATCGAGTAGTTGCTGTTGACTCTGCAAAGTGTCAGAGTCATCTTGTCACCGACCTTGCCCTTGTCAATTCTTTCAAGGAGAACATCTGCTGTTGTCAGCTCCTTGCCGTCAACTGCAATAATCATATCGTAGCGTCTTGCATCCGTGCCGTAAAGCGAGCTGTCCTCGGTAATCTCATCGATGATAAGAGTTCCTGCAGGAAGACCCTGAATCTGAGCTATCATGCTGTACTGAGTGCTTGCGCTGACGGGATAATAAGTTATTCCGAGCTTAGGTCTGTTGGGAACATAGCCGTGCTGAATGAGATTGTCAATAATTGATTTTGCGCTTGTGATGGGAATTGCAAAGCCCATGCCCTCATAGTCGGTTGCGGCGATCTTCTGAGAGTTGATGCCGATAACCTGCCCGTAAACATTAACGAGAGCACCGCCTGAGTTGCCGGGGTTTATGGCGGCATCGTGCTGAACGCATTTCATGGTGTAGCCGATATCGCTGCTGACGGGACGGTCGATAGCTGAAACATAGCCGCCCGTGAATGAACCGAAGAATTCAACGCCGCCGGGGTTGCCGATGGCAAAAACGCTGTCGCCGACTCTGAGGTTGTCGGAGTTGCCGAATTCAGCGGCAGGAAGTCCTGTTGCATCGATTTTTACAACGCCGAGGTCGGTTCTCGAATCGAAGCCGACGATTTCTGCGTTATAGGTTGTGCCGTCTTCGGTCTGAACCTTGACCTTTATGCCTGCGTCGCTGATAACATGAGCGCATGTGACGATATAGGTCGATTTGCCCGAAGCATCCTCGCCCATGATAACGCCCGTGCCTTCGCCTGCAGAGGAGCCGGAGTTGCTTGTGTAAACAACAATGCCGACGATGGAAGGCTTGACCTTTGCGGCGATCTGAGCGGTCGTCAGCGCACCCTCAACGCTTGCGGGAGTTGAAGCGATGTTCAGAGAAGGTGCATCGGCGTTGGGAGAATCTCCGTCGGAAACCGAAGGAGAATTGTCGTGATCGGCAAGCTTCTTATATTTTGAAATCATGACTCCGCTCAGCACAAGCGAGAAAACAAGAAGAATGCTGACTATGGCTGAGAATATCTTCAGACCGTTTTTCTTGGGCTCGGGTTCGCCGGGCAGGGGAGAAACAGTCGGACTGTAAGAGGGGTATTCACGGTTATCCGATGTGTTCTGAGAATAGCTGTAGGGTCTGTTGCCGTAGGGGCTGTACTGAGCCTGCTGTTTTTCAAATTCAGACTGAGCCGAGTCGGGCTGATTCGATGAATAAGCGGCATCGTCAACCTTCTCTGCTTCAACTGTCGGAATGCTGTCTTCTGCGTCGGTGATATCGGAAAAAGAGGCTTCCTCGGGAATGCTGTCGTTGTTTGAATCGTTAAAGATGTTTCTGTTTTCTTCGTTCATGCGGGCTTCCTCCGATTAATAAGTCGATATATAAAATATAAACAGATTTTGTTAATTCAGTTTGAACAATAGTTTAATTATCTAAAAATCATAGCGGAAGACGGAATATGAATTCCGTGAAATCGCCGACGTTGCTTCGTGCTTCGATCTGACCGCCGTGAAGCTCGATGATTGTTTTGCAAAGATAAAGTCCCATGCCTGCACCCTTGACATCGTAGCTTCTTGATTTGTCAACTTTATAAAACCTCTCAAATATTTTATCGATTTCTTCGGCAGGTATACCTTTTCCGCTGTTACGGATCTTAACAATTATTTTTTCCGAATCCGATTTTGAGTTTACTTCGATATATCCTCCCTCGGGAGTGAATTTGACAGCATTGTCAATCAGATTGTAAACGACCTGATTTATCATATCCTTGTCAGCGGTTACGGGATTTGCTCCGAATTCGTCAAGACCTCTGATTTCGATATGCTTTTTATCGAGAAGCTGTTCAAAGCCGAGAAGAGTTCTGAAGAGCATTTCGGAAATATCGAAGCGAACGGGATTGATGTCCAGCTCGCCTGCTTCAAGCTTGCTCATGTTGAGCATGCCCGTGACAAGCCTTGAAAGCCGTTTGACCTCATCCGAAACGATCTTCAGATACTGATTCTGCTTTTCTTCTTCGATCGTTCCGTCGAGAATTCCGTCGATGAATCCGCCGATCGTTGTCATCGGGGTCTTGAGCTCGTGAGAAACATTTGAAACGAAGCTTCTGCGGCTCATTTCAAGAGTTGCAAGAGCCTGCGCCATGGTGTTGAATGCCTGAGCCAGCTCTGCGATCTCGTCGCTGTTATTAAATATGGAATTTGGAGTTGAAATTCTTTTTGAAAAATCTCCGCTTGCATAAAGCTTTGCCGCCTGTGACATTTCACGCAAGGGCTTCGTGAGCTTGTATGAAACAAGATAAACGATAATGAAGTCAAGCGCAAGGGCAAACAGAGCCGCAAAGAAGAACATTCTGAAAATTCCGAGGATATACGGAGCAAGACCGTCAACAACGGGCTGAACGGCATAAACAACGCCGAGCACATCGTCGCCCGCTCTGATGGGTGCACCGACAACGAAGCTGATATCGTGAAGAGCTCCGTCGAGATCGCTGATATCGCCGACTACGCCGATCATCGATTTTTTCAGAGTTTCTCCGGATATTTTGTATTTACCGTGAACCATGCAGCTGCCCGTATAAAGCGAGAGGTTTGATTGCAGATTCTCTTTGCAGTAAACAACATCGCCGAGATGGTTGACAATGAAAATATCCGCATCGACCGCATCCGATGTCTGCATGAGAGTGTTGCAGATAAGCTTGACGGAAATAATGTTGATCCCTTCGGAAAAGTCATTCTGCAGGGTATTGCTTGTGCTTTGAGCAACGCTGATTGCGTTTTCGCCCAGAAGGTCCATTTTTTCTTCCATCCAGAGCTTTGATACCAAAAGCAAGAGAGCTCCGCCTAAAAAGACGAAGCTTGCAAGGATTATTGAAATTGTGACGAGCAGGTATTTACGGAAAAGACCTGATCTGAATTTGCTGTTTCTTGACACGGATGTTCACCCCGCAGGAATATCAGTCCTTGGTTTCAAATTTATAGCCGACGCTCCAGACTGTTTTGAGTTCCCATTTTTCGGAAACACCTTCGAGCTTTTCACGCAGACGCTTGACATGAACGTCAACCGTTCTGGAGTCGCCGTAATAGTCGAAGCCCCAGACTTCGTCAAGAAGCTGATCTCTTGTGAAAACTCGGTTGGGGTTGTTTGCAAGATGATAGATGAGCTCGAGCTCTTTGGGCGGTGTGTCAACCTTTTTGCCGTCAACCCTGAGCTCATAGTTTGTGAGGTTGATCGTGAGCTTGTCGAAACGGACCTCTTTGATGTCTGTCTTTTCGGTTGAGCCCGTTCTTCTGAGAACAGCCTTGATTCTTGCCATGACCTCTTTTGCATCAAAGGGCTTTACAACATAGTCATCGGCACCGAGCTCGAAGCCGAGAACCTTGTCGAAGGTTTCGCCCTTGGCGGTAAGCATGATTATGGGCTTGTCCGAAAACTTTCTGACTTCACGGCAGACCTGCCAGCCGTCAAGCACGGGAAGCATGATGTCGAGCAGCATGAGGTCGGGAGAAAGCTCCTGAAACATTTTGACTGCTTCGCCGCCGTTGTTTGCGATAGCAACCTCATAGCCGTCTTTTTCGAGATAAAGGCGAAGAAGCTCGCAGATATTGCTGTCATCATCAACAACAAGAATTCTTTCTGATGCCATTTAAAATCCCCTCCATGGAATGTTTTACACTTATACACAACTGTAATAACCGTTATTAACAGTCTACAATTCTAATTATAAGTAAAATTATAAAGTAATTATGAATTCTCGAAAAATAATTTGTAACATATAGCCGCAAAAATGAACAAACTATTAAGGCGAGTTTATTTCACTGAGAATCTGAAAACGGTGCAGGAAGTGAATTTTTCGCCTGCATCGACGGTGCACTGCGGGAATTCGGGCATATTGGGAGTGTTGGGATAGAACTGGGTTTCAAGGCAGAAGCCCGCATTTCTGATCAGCGGATCACCGTTCTTGCCGATTTTCGTTCCGTCAAGGAAATTGCCCGTATAAAGCTGAACGCCGCAAAGATCGGTGAACACCTCGAGGAATCTTCCGCTTTCGGGTTCATATGCGGTTGCAATCGGTCCGTCGGAGTCATTAAGGCAGAAGTTATGGTCATAGCCCTTGCCGATTGCAAGCTGGTCATCGTCTGCATCGATATCCCTGCCGATGGGCTTTGCCGTTCTGAAATCAAAGGGTGTGCCTTCAACAGAACGGATTTCTCCCGTGGGAATGCTGTTTTCGTCAATGGGAGTATATGCATCGGCGTTGATCATCAGCTCGTGAGCAAGAATGTCGCCCTTGCCTGCAAGGTTGAAATACGCATGGTTTGTCATGTTGATAACCGTCTTTTTGTCGCTGACGGCAGAGTATTCGATTTTGAGAGCGTTATCCTCGTGAAGAGTGAATGTGACCTTGAAATCGACCTTGCCGGGGAAGCCCATTGCTCCGTCGGGGCTGGTGTAATTCATTTCGATCGAGTTATCGTCAACGATAAACGCTTTCCAGACAGCGGTTGAAAGCTCTGCACCGCCGTGAAGGCAGGTGATGCCTTTTTCGTTTTTCTCAACATTGTATTCAACGCCGTCGATGCTGAACTTTCCGCCTGCAATACGGTTTGCGTATCTGCCGACAGTCATGCCCTGATAATCGGAAAATTTTTCATGTCCTTCAAGCGTGTCGAAGCCCGAAAGAACATCGGCAAAATTGCCGTTTTTGTCCGCAACATAAATGCTGTTGACGGTTGCGCCGTAGGTAAGAATATCGACAGCGGTTTCGGATGAGTTGCGAAGAGTATAGATATCAACGGCTTCGCCTTTTGCCGTTGTTCCGAAAAAGTTTTTGACGATCATAATCATTCTCCTGTTAATTTAAAACATTATTATATATTTTATTCTATCATCGGCAAAAAAATTTGTCAACATTATTGCGGTTATTGTGACGCTTGCCGAGGCATACTATTGACGAGCCCGAGAACATCGGGCAATTCAATCCGAAAGGCAGAATGAAAATGGATAACAGAAACAACCAGAACAGCTTCCCCGGCAATCAGAAGAATTGCCCCGACAGCCAGAACAGCAAGAATTCACAGAACAACAGCCAGAACAAGAACAGAAACAGCAACGCTCAGCAGAAGAAGGATAAGAAGGAAGAATTCTGACCGAGCAAAAGGGGCGGCACCGAAAAGGTGCCGCCCTCGGACTTTCGTTAAAGTCGCTGAAACATAAACTAAAAGTGTTATTGCTTCGCATTTGCCGCAGTTGTCGGTGCGGATTGCGTCGGGAACTCAAAGGAATGAACGAAACCGTTCTGTTCGAGAGAGCAGATATCTCCGCCGATAACGATGCCGTTGCAAACGAGAATGTTCGCCTGAACATAACCCGTCTTGTCTTCGTATGACGGATAGTTGAGAATGTCATATGTCCATCTTTTTGCTCTCATGCCCTTATAGGGTTCAAGATCGAAGCCTGCCGCCTTGTTCATTTCGGCATATTCGGAATAACCGAGGGAGAAATCCGAGGGAATAATGATCTCTGTTACCTCAACGGGATCCTGAGAGAATTTCCAGCCGAACTGCGAAAGGAATGCCGCCCTCTGCTCTGCGTTTTCCGCTTTGAGGTTGACAGTCGGATTTGCTGCGGCAGGGGAATCGCTTTTGCCGATAACCGTGACAACAGCAACAATAATTGCAATTATTGCGATAATGAGAACCGCTATCTTGCTTTTTGAGGTTTTGACTGAATACACAAACATAAAATCACCGCCTGACAAATAATATGCCATGACGGTGATTTTTATTACAGATTCATTTTTAAAAGCATGATCCCCGAGGGAGTGATGTCGATCGCACCGTATTCTCCGTATCTTGCCGAACCCGGATTCATAACATAGAGTCCGTCGCTGTAATCGGTAACACTTTCGTGAGTGTGACCGTATAATGCAATACGGGCTCCGAGAGAACGGGCCTTTTCACGAAAAGCCGATGTGCCGTGCTTGACATATTCCGTGTGACCGTGGGAGCAGAAGATCTTTACTCCTCCGAGAATTACAGTTTCGTTGAAGGGGAGCATGGAGGCGAAATCGCAGTTTCCGCAAACCTGAATGACTGTTTTACCCTCGAGAAGATCATCCATGCCGTACATATCTCTTTCTCCGTCACCGAGATGAATGACAGCCGATGCGTTTTTGTGGAGCATAAGCGCATCTCTGATATATCTGCCTGTTCCGTGCGAATCCGAAAAAACAAGAATTCTCAATGCCAAAACCTCCGTTCTATAACCAATCGGATCATCATAATTATACTATAGAAAAGGCGGTGATTCAATGAGTAAAGACAAATTTTCCGTCGATGAGCTTCTTGCCATGAAAAACAGACCGACCGACGAGGTGCTCGGAGCTGTCGGTCAAAGGCTCTCCGAAGAGAAGAGGAATGAGCTTTTCCGCATTCTCGGAGATAAAAAGGCACTCGGGGAACTGCTGAACAGCGAGCAGGCAAAGCAGTTGATGAAAAAATTCGGCGGTGAATAACGGGTGATGCCATGGATAATATAAATGACATCATTTCAAGTCTGACGGATGACGATATCGAAAATCTCAGAGCTGCCGCCGAAAGCTTTTTCGGGGGAAGGGATGAAAAGAAGGAAGAAGCACCGCCGTCGGGATCGATGCCCGATTTATCATCGATTCTCGGGAACGCACGGATGATGGCGAAGATTTCTTCGGTAATGAGCATGATGAATAAGCAGGATAACCGTGCAGAGCTTATAAAAGCCCTGAAGCCTCTGCTGAGCGAAAAAAGGAGAAGGCGTGCCGACGATGCGATTCAGATGCTCAGACTTTTTGAAATTCTGCCGATGATGGGGCAGCTGATGGGCGGCGATAAGAATGACTGAAAATGTTTTCCGGCTTGTTATGCCTGCGCTGAAGACGGAGATCAATAACGGAACCGGCGACAGAAACCTTGTTCTGCCGCTTGTTCTGCTGCTTGCCGCCGATTCGGGCGACATGCCGCTGATCTTAAGTCTGCTCTATATTATCATGCAGTAAAAATCGGGGTTGAAAAAAACTGATTTATATTGTAGAATATAAAAGCTCAGGAAAGGAGAAACATTATGGTTTATAAATACAGAACAAAAGGGACCTGCTCCCGTTCAATCGAATTTGAACTCAACGACGGCATTCTCGGAGATGTCCGTTTTGAGGGAGGCTGCAACGGCAACCTCAAGGGAATTGCTTCTCTCGTCAAAGGGATGAAAGCCGAGGAGGTCATTGAGCGATGCAGCGGAATAAGCTGCGGTTTTAAAAGCACATCATGCCCCGACCAGCTCGCAAGAGCATTGAAGGAAGCTCTCGGAGAATAAAAAAATCAGGCTTGTATGGATCAATTGATCCACACAAGCCTTTTTTGTTTCATCAAAGAATAACATTAACGAGAAGAACTGCGATGGAGAACAGATTGACAAAGGGAAGAATGATGGGGAAAAGCGGGAGCGCAGCAAGACTCGTGAGGAAGCCCGTGCTGACCTTGATAAACATTGTGCTTTCAGCCTCGGAGATATCCTGCCAGCTGAAGCTGATATCGCAGCCGTCAAGGAAGAATTCGTCCGTGTCGATTCCGTCTTTGCTGTCTGCGGTTCCGAAGCCGCATTCTTTGAGTCCGTCTGCAACAAGACCTGCCATTTCTTCGTTCTTGAAGGTGATCCTGCCCGTCAGACGAAGCTCATCGGCAGGCTCTTCCTGTCTGAGGTGACCGTTCTTGAAGCCTGTGCACCACCAGTAATAATCGTAATCTCTCGAAAACTCTCTTATCCATTCGCCGTTGAGCTGCTGATGCCAGAGAGTCATTTCCATTTTGAGCCAGTCCTCTTCTGCGGGGCAGGCGAACATTGTCCAGAAGCCGACGCCCTCATCTGAATGAGGTCTGTTATAGATGCCGATCTCTCCGCCGTAGAAGATCATGCCGTACTGACCCTTCCACATCTGGAGCATCCAGTCTTTTTCTTCGTATGTGAAGAAAATTCGGATATAGTCATATTCAAGAAGAATATAGGGGGAAACGAAATCGTAGATCTTTCCGAATCCGAAATTATACTGCCACGCCTGCTTATCGTTGGTGTAATAATAATCGTCGATATAGCTGTACTGATAGCTGAGTATCTGGCGGTTTTCGAGAAGGTTTCTCAGGAAATTCTTGTTTTTGATAACATTGATTGCGAATTCGCCGTTGAGGGTTTCGCCGTCAACAACCGCCGTTGCTCTGATAATGACCTTGCCGACGCTGATGCCACGGACAACGCCGTTTTCGTCAACCGTTGCGATTTCTTCATCGGATGAGGTCCAGATGATTTCGGGCTGAGTTTCAACATTCGTTACCGAAGCTGAGATCTGAATGGTTCTCAGAACAGCAACGGAGATTCCGCTGCTTGACAGAACGAGCGCATGACCCTTGCTTTCTGAGGGCACATCGGCTTCGTCAGCAAACGCATTCAGGGGCATAGCGGATGCGATCATGATTAAGGCAATAATAGCCGAAATCATTCTGATAACGGTGTTTTTTCTTTTCATAAGCTTTCTCCTGTAATTTTTAGAATGACACTTAATTATATTACACAAATGTTTCTAAATTGTTAACAAATTCCAAAAGCAGACATTATGGGGATAATGTCTGCTTTAACAGGGACGTCTTTGCAAAGTCAGCATCCGATCTTGCAGAAAACAGAGCAGCGTTTTGTTATGCAGCAAACTGTTGATGAACAAAAAAATATGTGATATAATATAATAGAATAAAAAAGACTACTCTTCGGAGGCTGCATATGGAAATGGTATTGCTTACCGCACTCGGAGTCGGCGGTGCAACGGTCATCGGTTCGGTGATCGGTTTTATATTCAAAAAAATATCTCATAAGTTCAGCGATATAGTGCTTTCGTTTGCGGCGGGCGTCATGCTTGCGGCGGCGGTTCTTGGTCTGATTATTCCGTCGGTCGAATACGGCGGAAAATTCGGAATACTTGTCACGGTTGCGGGAATATTTACGGGAGCTGTCTGCCTCAATCTGATCGACAGACTCGTGCCCCATCTTCATAAGCTTGTCGGTTCGGATATCGAAACGCACAAAAGAAACGCAAATCTTGACAAGGTTCTTCTTTTTGTGACTGCGATCGCAATACATAATCTCCCCGAGGGTATTGCGGCGGGAGTCGGCTTCGGCTCGGGAAACACAACGGAGGCTTTTCTTATAGCGGGCGGTATAGCGCTGCAGAATATCCCCGAGGGTATGGTTATTATCGGCCCGATGCTTTCGGCGGGAGTCAGCCCGAGAAAGACCTTTATCAGCGCCATGATAACGGGGCTCATTGAGGTTCTCGGAACGCTTATCGGATATTTTGCCGTCAGCGTTGCTTCTGCTGTTCTGCCCTTTGCCCTTGCGTTTGCGGGCGGCACGATGCTTTATGTTGTCAGCGATGAAATGATTCCCGAAACTCATTCTCACGGAAACGAAAGAGGTGCAACCTATGCGCTGCTTGTCGGCTTCTGCGTGATGCTCGTTTCGGATGTTCTTCTCGGAGGTTGAAAATGAAAGTAATATTTAAAACGCTTTCTCTGTTTCTTGCGGCTGCTTTGCTGATAACCGCATTCGGCTGCGGCAGAGAAAAGGATGATGCAAAGGATGAAACCGAAATGAATTTCACAAAGAACGCAGACGGATATTATCAGATCTCGGCATCTGAAGCGCATGATATAATGGTCAGGGAAAGCGGCTATGTGATCCTTGATGTCAGAACGGAAAGCGAATTCAACGAGGCGCATATTCCCGATGCGGTTCTTCTTCCCGATTACGAGATAACCGAAAGGGCGGCGGAGCTTCTGCCTGACAGGGACAGAAAGATTCTTGTTTACTGCCGCAGCGGCAGACGGAGCAAGAATGCGGCGGCGGAGCTTGCGGCCATGGGATACACAAACATCTGGGAATTCGGCGGAATAATCGATTGGCCGTATGATGTTGTGACTGACGGAGAAAATCCGCAGGCAAACTGATTCCCGAGGAATTGAGGAGAAAAAATGTCATTCAGAGAATCGTCAAAGATCAACCAGTCAATGGATCTGTGCAAGCTGATTGCATCGGTTTTCGTTGTGCTGATTCATATCGGGCTGACAGATGAATCGGGCTGGGTATTCAACTGCCTCGCCCGTTTCGGTGTTCCTGTTTTCTTTGCAATTTCGGGATATTTCAGTCTGAATGCCGATTGCGGAAGAATCAGAAAAAGAGCTTGCCATATCCTTAAAATCTTTATCGTTTCATCCGTCGGATATTTCATCTGGCAATGCGTGAGAATTCAGATCTTCGGAAATATATCCGTGCCTGAATATCTTGAAGGGATTCTGACCGAAGCCAATATTTCAAGATGGCTTCTCATCGGTCATAATCCTTTTGCGGGGCATCTGTGGTATCTTCACGCCATTCTGACATGCTATGTTCTTTTGTGGATATATGTCAGGTTTTTTGACGGAAAGGTCAACTATAATGTATTCTATATTCTCGGTGCGGTCGGAATGTTGATTCAGATCGCTTTCGGAAGCTACACGGCGGCGGCAGGCGTTGCAAGCTACAGCCTTATCTACAGAAACGGACTGTTTTTCGGTCTGCCCATGTTTGCGGCAGGAATGTTTATCCGTGAATATTCAAGCGTGATTAAAGAAAAATTCAGGCTGAATGCCTTTAAGGAGATCGGGCTGATCGTTTTCGGAATACTGCTCAGTCTTATTCAATGGAAAGGATCGGGTCTTGTTGAAATGCCCGTCGGGACTCTGATAGAGGTCATCGCTCTCATGCTTCTGATGGATGAGCATCCGCAGATACTTTCTGCAAAATACGACCGCATGTTCAAAAGCTTCGGAAACATTTCTCTTGCGGTTTATATTATACATCAGTTCTATATTTTACTCATCAACAGCCTTTCCGCAAAGGAAGAGCTGTTTGCCGAAATAAGGGGCGACGATCTTCTGATGTCGCTGACGGTAATTGCTTTATCGCTTGTTACGGGAATAGTCTACGACATGATTCTGACTGCAATTGAAAAAGTGAAAAAGAGATAAAAAAACTCCTGCATCCGAAAAGGATGCAGGAATTTTTGCTTTATTTTACATTTTTGCCGAAGCGTTTGATTTTCTGAGTTGTAGTTTTTTCAAGAGCATTTGAAAGAACTTCAACAATTTTGATATTTTTATAACCGGGGATCTTTTTGTTGACAGCCTTGACGGCCTTGTGAACCGCTTTTTCGGTGTCATCCTTTGTGGGCTGTCTGCCGAGCTTTTCCTTGATATAATCGAGGTTGGGGAAGATCCTTGCCTTGACAAACGATTCGCCGTTTTCCTTAGCTCCGAAAACAAGAACCTCGCCGATTTCGGGGAATTCGGAAAGTCTGGTTTCAAGCTCCTCGGGATAGATGTTCTTGCCGTTTTCGGTGACGATGACATTCTTGATCCTGCCCTTGATGAAGAGGTCGCCGTTTTCATCCATATAGCCGAGGTCACCCGTGCAGAACCAGCCGTCACGGAAAACCGCTTCGGTTGCTTCGGGATCGTTGAAATAGCCGAGCATAATGTTTTCGCCTCTTGCGAGGATCTCGCCGATACCGTCATCGTTGGGATTGTCGATTTTGAGTTCAACGCCGGGAATGGCAACGCCCGTTGAATTGATGTTGAGGTGGAAGTCATTGTTGCCTGCAAGAAGAGGAGAGCATTCTGTCAGACCGTAGCCCTGAAGAGTGCGTATTCCGAGGGCTCCGAAGTCCTCAACGAGCTGAGTGTCAAGCTCTGCGGCGCCGACGATGAAGAGCCTGAGCTTACCGCCGAGGGATTTTTTGACCTTGGAGCAGATAACCTTTCTGATGATGAAGGGTGTTTTCTTCAAAGCCTGAGCAAGAGGCTCGTTTTCAAAATATTCCTTATATTTTGCCGGACAGTCAGCGGCAATTGCTTTTTTGATCCTTTTGTTGAGAACCTTGAGAAGGGCGGGAACAACAACGAGAATCGTGGGGCTGTATTCGTTAAGATTCTTCTGTACCTTCGTCAGACCGTCGCAGTAGCAGACTGTTGCTCCTCTTGTTAAGAACAGAATGAAGTCGAGCGTGCATTCGTATGTATGGTGAAGGGGGAGAACGGAGAGAGTTTTGTCGCCCTCGCTGACCTTGACCATGCTGACAGTCGAATGAATGTTGGCGCAGATATTGTTCTGGGAAAGGCAGACACCCTTTGAGCTTCCCGTTGTTCCCGAGGTGAAGATCAGAATTCTCATTTCGTCTTTCCCGATTTCTATATCGTCGACGAGTGCATCGTTGCGGCTTTCGCTTGCCAGGCTTCTGATGCTGTCAAAGGAGATGAAATCCATTTCACGGGTAACAACGCCTTTGAGCGGCTCGATTCTTGCATCCTCCGTGCAAACGGCAACGCATTCCGCAGAATCGAAGAAATTGCTGACGTCCTCGGGCTGCAGCTCTTTATCGATGGGAACAACAACGCCGACGGTAGAAGCACAGAGATATGACAGAGCCCATTCAAAGGAGTTTGCGCCGATAACGGCAATCCTCTTGCCGAGATAACCCATCTTTATGAATTTGGTGCAAAGACCGTAATAAAGGTTCCTGAGCTCAGCAAAGGAGATGTTTTTATAATCTCCGTTCTTTGTCTTGATCTGAAAAGCGGTTTTTTTGGAAAAGCGTTCAGCGGAATAGTTGATTATTTCTCTGAAATTATAGAAGCGTTTTTCGTTGCTGTAATAATAGGGCGTCATTTTTTTCTCTCCGATTTTCCATTTTTCTCAATATCCGACACATTATAACATTTCTTTAACATTTTAGCAACAAATCAATCCTTAAAAATCTATTAATGTTTATATAAAAACAGCCTGTGCAAGTCAAGCTTACACAGGCTGTTGATTATCTGATTATTCGTTGTTTCCCGAGCTTGCCTTGCTTTCGCAATAGATGCATCGGTAAACCTTGTTTTCACGGTCTGTCAGACGGAATTTGTGGGGAAGCTCCTGCTCGACCGAGGTGATGCAGCGGGGATTCTTGCATTTGATAACGCCCGTTACCTGCTCGGGAAGAGAAAGCTTCTTGCGCTTGACGAGCTCGCCGTCACGGATAATGTTGACCGTTATGCCGGGATCGATATAGCCGAGAACATCAAGGTCAATTTCAATGGATTCAAAGATCTTGATAATGTCCTTCTTGCCCATTTTGACGCTGTCCGCATTTTTTATCATGGCAACCGTGCTGCTCATTTCGCCGAGCTTGAGGATGTTATAGATATCCATGCAGCGGCCTGCTGTGATATGGTCAAGAACGATGCCGTCTTTTATCTGTCCGATAATCATTTTGCCGCCTCCTCAAGTAATTTAAGAATGAGAGCCATGCGCATATATTTGCCGTAAAGCACCTGCTTGAAATAGCATGCTCTGGGATCGTCGTCAACATTGACGGAGATCTCGTTGACTCTCGGCAGGGGATGCATGATGCAAAGATCATCCTTTGCGCCGGAGAGCTTTTCTGCGGTGAGAATATATGTGTCCTTGAGTCTGATATAGTCCGCTTCGTTGAAGAAACGCTCTCTCTGGACTCTGGTCATATAGAGAATGTCGAGCTCGGGCATAACTGCCTCAAGGCTTGCCGATTCCTTATATTCGATTCCCTTGGGATCAAGGATTTCGGTTTTGATATATTCGGGAACCTTCAGCTCTTCGGGGGAGATAAGAACGAATCTGACTCCGCTGTAACGGGACATCGCTCCGATGAGAGAGTGAACCGTTCTGCCGAATTTGAGGTCGCCGCATACGCCGATCGTCAGGTTGTCGAATCTTCCTTTTTCCTTACGGATCGTGAGAAGGTCGGCAAGGGTCTGGGTGGGGTGGTTGTGACCGCCGTCGCCTGCATTGATAACGGGAATGCTTGCCTTGAGCGATGCAACATAGGGTGCGCCCTCCTTGGGGTGGCGCATGGCAATAATGTCGGCATAGCAGCTTACGGTGCGTGCGGTGTCGGCAACGCTTTCGCCCTTTGCGGCAGAACTGCTGTTTGCTTCGGAAAAGCCGATAACATTTCCGCCAAGCTCATACATCGCCGCTTCAAAGCTGAGTCTTGTTCTTGTTGAAGGCTCAAAGAAGAGGGAGGCAAGCTTTTTGCCCTTGCACTTCTCGGAATATTTTTCGGGATTTGCGATTATATCAAGAGCGGTTTCGATAAGCTCATCGATCTCCGCCGTTGAAAGCTCCATAATATCTATAAGGCTTTTCATGTTTACTCCTTAGTATTTATTTGGGTTGCTTCGGGTTTTTGTTATTTGTTGATCCAGCTTTCGTCGGAGGGGTTGTTGCGGAAAGCGATGAGGCGCTGAATATCCTCGGGCTTGATATAGCCTTCTTCAGCGGCGACTTCTGCGATAGTGTCGAAGTTTGTCAGAGAAATGTTCTTGACATTAGCGGCTGCAAGACGGTCAAGTCCCTTCTGCATGCCGTAGGTGAAGATGCTGACGATGCCGAGAACGTCTGCGCCTGCTTCACGGAGAACGTCAACAACCTCGATAACGCTGCCGCCCGTTGAGATAAGGTCTTCAACAACAACGACCTTCTGACCGGGAAGAAGCTTGCCTTCGATCTGATTGTTTCTGCCGTGGTCCTTTGCACCCGAACGGACATATCCCATCGGCAGACCGAGAAGATGACCTGTGATAGCGGCGTGAGCGATGCCTGCCGTGCTTGTACCCATAAGCACTTCTGCTTCGGGATAGTTTTCCTTGATGAGAGTTGCAAGACCGTTTTCAACATCTGAGCGGACCTTGATATCCGAAAGAGTCAGACGGTTGTCGCAATATACGGGGCTTTTGATGCCGCTTGCCCATGTGAAGGGCTCTTCGGGACGGAAAAATACTGCCTTGATTGAAAGCAGGTCTTTTGCGATAAGCTGTTTCATTTTATATTCCTCCTAATTAATCACAAAATTCAGATACGCATCTCTTATATGCCGCAACGGGATCTGCAGCGGCTGTGATGGGTCTGCCGACAACGATATAGTCTGAGCCGATTTCCTTCGCCTTTGCGGGAGTTGTGACTCTGACCTGATCGCCGATGTCGCCGTCAGCAAAACGCACGCCGGGAGTTACGGTGACAAAACCGCTTCCGCATCTCTCGTGAACCTTGCCTGCCTCAAGGGGAGAGCAGACAACGCCGTCAAGACCTGCAGCTTTTGCGTTTGAAGCGTAGTGCATAACAACCTCGTCGAGAGGCTTTTCGATAAGAAGGTCAGCTTCCATTCTCTCCTGAGAGGTCGAGGTGAGCTGTGTAACTGCGATAAGAATGGGGCGTGTGCCGTCTTCTTTTGTCAGACCTTCGATTGCGGCTTCCATCATGGCAACCGTTCCGCCTGCGTGAAGGTTTGTCATGTCAACATCAAGTCTTGAAAGAACAGACATTGCCTTCTTGACCGTGTTGGGGATATCATGAAGCTTGAGGTCGAGGAAGATCTTATGACCTCTTGCTTTGATCTCTCTTACGATTTCGGGACCTTCGGCATAGAAAAGCTCCATACCGATTTTAACGAAAGGCTTGACATCCGTGAACTTGTCGAGGAAGTCAAAAACTTCTTTTTTTCCTGCAAAGTCGCAGGCTACGATTACGTCTTTTCCCATGATTAATGAGCACCTCCGATGATTTCTTTTAAGTCTGTGATTCCGTATTTTTTCATTACCTCAGGTAAATTATTGACAATATCTCTGCAGACGAACGGATCGATAAGGTTTGCGGCACCGACCTGAACTGCGCTTGCGCCTGCAAGCATCATTTCGATAACATCCTCTGCGCTTGAAACGCCGCCCATTCCGACGATGGGAATGTTGACCGCTTCGTAAACCTGATAGACCATTCTGACCGCAACGGGGAAGATCGCACTTCCCGAGAAGCCGCCCATCTTGTTTGCGATGACGGGCTTCTTTGTTTTAAGATCGATTCTCATGCCGAGAAGAGTGTTGATAAGGCTGATGCCGTCAGCGCCTGCCTCCTCGCATGCCTTTGCGATTGAAACGATGTCCGTAACATTGGGAGAGAGCTTGATGATAACGGGTTTTGTTGTTACCGCCTTAACGGCTTTTGTGACCTGCGCCGCCGCCTCGGGAGATGTTCCGAAGCTCATGCCGCCGCCGTGAACATTGGGACAGCTTACATTGACCTCAAGCCAGCCGACCTGCTCGCATTTGTCGAGCTTTTCGCAGGTGTAGGCATAGTCCTCGACCGAGAAGCCGCTGACATTTGCCATAACGGGCTTCGAGAAGCATTTTGCAAGCTTGGGAAGCTCTTCGGAAATGACTTTTTCGACGCCGGGATTCTGAAGACCGACAGCGTTTATCATTCCTGCGGGGCATTCGGCAATTCTCGGGGTGGGGTTGCCGAAGCGGGGATCCTTTGTTGTGCCCTTGAACGAGAATGTTCCGAGGCAGTTGATATCGTAAAGCTCTGCAAATTCGTAGCCGTAGCCGAAGGTTCCGCTGGCAGGGATAACGGGGTTCGACATTTCGATGCCGCAGAGATTCGTTGCGGTTTTTACCATATTATCTCCTCCTTGATAAGAACGGGACCGTCCTTGCAGATTCTCTTGTTGCCGTATTTTGTTTTGCATGAGCAGCCCATGCATGCGCCGAAGCCGCAGCCCATGCGCTCCTCGAAGCTGTACTGTCCCGAGGTTTCGCTTGCATTATAAACTGCTTTGAGCATCGGCTCGGGACCGCAGGAATATGTGTGGTCATATCCGCCCGCAGCTTCAAAAGCGTTGGTAACGAAGCCTTTTATTCCGTGAGAACCGTCAACGGTCGTCACATAGGTTTCTGCGCCGATTGCCTTGAAATTCTCTTCGTAGAAAACCTCGTCGGCGGTATTGAAGCCGAGGATAACCTTGACCTTTTTACCTTCGGCGATAAGTCTTTTGGCAAGACCGTAAAGAGGGGGAACTCCTGCACCGCCGCCGATGAGAAGGGCGGTTTCTCCGCTTTTTGACATGTCGTAGCCGTTGCCGAGACCCGTGAGAACATCGAGCTCTGCGCCTGCTTCAAGCTTTGCCATATATTCGGTGCCCTTGCCGACGACCTTGTAGATGATCGTTATTGAATCGTCGCTCCAGTCGCAGACGGAGATCGGTCTGCGAAGGAAAAATCCGTCGAGCTTGATGTTGATGAACTGACCGGGGGCGGTCACGCTTTTGCCGTTTCCGCCGAGAACCATTTCGTAAACGCCTTTTGCAAGGCAGATGTTTGATCTGACGGTAAAAATGCTCTGCTGCATATTGCTCATCCTTTCAGAGGTTTTCCCTTTTCCATGCGATTTTTCCGCCGCACACAGTCATCAGACAGCGGCCGTATACCTCGAAGCCCTCGAAAGGAGTGCTTTTTCCCATGGAAACGAATTCGTCGGGGTTGATCGTATATTTTTCGTCGAGGTCATAAACGGTGAAATCCGCAGGTGCGCCGATCTCAATGTCACCGCCGAAGCCGAAGCGCTTGCAGGGGGCGGTGTGCATGAGCTCAATGAGCCTGTCCATACCGATTATGCCGGTTCTGACGAAATATGTGTAAAGCAGGGGGAAGGCGGTTTCGATTCCGACAACGCCCATGAGGCTCTTTTCAAGTCCTCTGCTTTTTTCTTCAGCCGAGTGAGGCGCATGGTCGGTTGCGATCATGTCGATCGTTCCGTCGATGATGCCCTCGATGAGGGCTTTTTTGTCCTCTTTTGAACGGAGCGGCGGATTCATTTTGAATCTGCCTTCTTCCCGAAGGTCGGAATCATCAAGCAGAAGGTAGTGAGGTCCCGTTTCGCAGGTGACGTCAACGCCGTTTTTCTTTGCCTGACGGATAAGCTCAACGCTCTCTTTGGTTGAAATGTGGCAGACATGATATTTGCATCCTGTTTTTGCGGCAAGCTCAAGGTCACGCTTTATCGGTCCCCATTCCGACTCGGAACAGATTCCTCTGTGTCCGTGGGCTTTTGCGTATTCTCCGTCGTGAATATATCCGCCGTGGAGAAGGCTGTTATCCTCGCAGTGGGCGGCAATTATTTTATCAAGTGCTTTTGCTTTTTCCATGGCGGCGAGCATCATTTCTTCGTTCTGAACGCCCTTGCCGTCGTCGGAAAAGCCTGCAACGAACGGGGCAAGCGCTTCCATATCGGAAAGCTCAAGACCGCTCTGGGATTTTGTTATCGTGCCGTAGGGCAGAACATTGATGTGCGCTGTTTTCCTGATTGCCTCAAGCTGAGGCTCAAGATTTTCCGGTGAATCGGGGGCGGGCGAAAGATTGGGCATCGAGCAAACGGTCGTGTAACCGCCCGCCGCAGCGGCAAGAGAACCGCTTTCAACGGTTTCTTTATAAATAAAACCCGGTTCACGCAAATGCACATGAACATCTGCAAAACCGGGTAAAATATATTTATCGCTGCAATCAATAACGGTTGCGCCCTCGTCGGAAACAACGGGAGCAAACACTCCGCCGCAAACACCTATATCTTCCGAAACAAAATTGCCGTCACGGTAAACTTTGCAGTTTTTGAAGATATAATCCATGGTTTTCCTCCGTGCTAAACTCTAATCAACTAAATATACCATAATATATAGATTTAGTCAAGCGAAAAAGCGGGATTTTTATTGCCGTTTCCGATGAAAAAGACCGACAATGATGTCGGCCTTTTTGGATGATTTAGATGAGTCCGAGAGCTCTGAGAAGAGCCGTGAAGAGAAGCTTTATGAAGCTGAACAAGCCGTCTGCATCGATCATGTTTTCGGTCTGATGCTCGGGTCTGATGTTGCCCGTGCCTTCGATCGGCTCTCCGTCATAGTCGGAGGTGTGGCTTGTCAGCCATGAGATCATGCCGTCGGGATAGGAGAGCGTAACCCCTTCACCCTTGCCGTTGACCGTTGACATATAAGGATAATCGCCGTTTTCGGAAGAGAACATATCGTGGTTTATTGCATACCATGCGTGATGGCTGCTTGCTGTTTTTGTTCCGTCTTCATAGCAGACCTTTGTGAGAGTTGAGAATCTGCAGTCCTCGGGAGAGGATGATGCGGCAACGATCTTATCCCATGTGGGCGAAACAGCCATGTAGTAATTTACAAGGGGGTCACGCTTGCTCGAGGTGAGCCAGACGGGAACATCGGCAAGAAATTCGCAGAGCTCTGCCGAGGGTGACCATGCGGGGCAGATGGGGAAAGCCGCCGCAAACATTTCGGGATAGGCGACTGCCATTTTAAGAGTCATTTTGCCGCCCATGGAGTATCCGCCGACATAGATTCTTGTCAGATCGATGTTGTCCTTGTTTTCAGCGATGAAATCGTCGATTGCTGCTCTGAGGGGAGCTATCATTTCGTCGCTCCAGAAATGACCCTTTTCTTCTCTTGAGCGTGCGGCGAGAATGAATGCACCGCCTGCAGGCTTGAATCTTGCCTGAAATTCGTCGCTTGCCCAGTAAGCTATGTTGCTTTTCTGAACGGGTCTGCCGACCTCGGAGCCGTCACCCATGCCGTGAAGCCAGATGACGAGAGGGTATTTCGTGCCGTCATTTTCTCCGACGGGTGAGAAATAACTGTAATCAATTGAATAACCGTCTTCAACGGGACCCTCGCCTGCGGTAAATTCGGCCTTCAGGGGCTCAACTCCGCCCGAAATCGAGAGAGCGGAAACGCCGACAGCCGACGAAAAAATGCAGACAAAAGCGAGCAGGATTGCAATAATTTTTTTCATTGTTACACCTCTTTCTTGGTGCTTGAAAAGCACTATAACTAAATTATCACAATATTCCGATATTTGCAAGAAAAATATTCCTCCAATTGTTTCAAAGTATTGACTTATCGCAAATTATTATGATATTATTAATTCATTATGAATTTAGGAGTGAGTAGCCTTGGATTTTAAGGAAAACACCTTTATGTATGCGATTGCGCTCGGTGTTGTCGCATTCGTAACCCTTCAGTCCGTTTTCTTCATCGTCAAATCATGGAAGCATGCAAAAGAACTCGGAATTGAAAAAGAAAAGCTTAAAAACACAGTTGTTTCGAGCATTCTCTTCACCGTTGCTCCCGCAATTTCGATTCTCGCAACAGTTATCGTTCTCGCAAATGCGCTCGGAATCGTTCTCCCCTGGATAAGACTTACCGTTATCGGTAATCTTGCCTATGAAACAACCGCCGCTCAGACGGCTGTTGAGGCTATGGGCGGAACCCTGACAAGCTCAATTGCGGACAAGCAGCAGTTTTCGACCGTTGCATGGGCGATGACGATCGGCAGCATAGCTCCTCTCATCATGCTCCCCTTCGTCTGCAAAAAGCTTCAGACAAAAATCGGCAGTGCCGTCAACAAGAATGAAAATGCCGCAAAGCTCGGCGACGCTATTTCGGCTGCCGCATTCATCGGCATTATCTCTGCTTTCATCGCAAGAGCTCTTGCAGGAACGACCTCTGACGGAGCAGGCAACGCAGGCTTCATGTCGATTTCCGTTCTCATCGTTGCCATGGTTTCCATGGTTATTCTTGAGCTTGTATGCAAGAAGTTCAAGCTTGAAAAGCTCCGTCCGTTCACAATGCCTATCGCTATGTTCATCGGCATGGGCTCGGCGATGCTCTTTGAAGCGGTTCTTCCCGAAAACATCATCAACTTCGTCTGGAGATAAGAGAAAGGAGAGAATGAATTATGCAGAAAAATTATTTTGACAGAGTTCACAGATGGGGCATCCTCTGGAACATCGGCGCATTGCTCATGCTCCTCTCGATTCCCGTTCTTATTTCAACATATTACGGCGCATGGCCCGAGCTCAGCGTACTCTGGAAGGTTCTGAGCAAGCTCATGCTTCTCTATTGGGTAACCGCAGTTGTTGAGGTTATCACCTATGTGCCCATGCTCGGTGCGGGCGGAACATACCTCAGCTTTGTTACGGGTAACATCACAAACCTCAAGCTTCCCGTCGGTCTTGCCGCCATGGAGAATGCAAATGTCAGAGCAAACACCGAAGAGGGCGAGGTCGTTTCGACGATCGCAATCGGCGTTTCTTCGATAACAACAACAATTATCATCGCTGTCGGCGTGCTTGTTTTCTCACCCGTTCTGCCCTATATCACCGCTGAAAATTCGGCGTTCAGACCCGCATTTGAATGGGTTCTTCCCGCTCTTTTCGGCGCACTCGGCGCAAGCTATTTTGCAAAGCATTGGAAGCTTGTTCCTCTGCCCGTTATCGTCGGCGTTATCGTTCTCATTTTCTCCCCCACAATGGGCGTGGGCACACTCATGTTCGTAACGATCGTTGCGGCTGTTCTCGGTGCATTTGTAATGGTTAAGAAAAACTGGTTATAATAAAAGCGAGAAAAAATATTTTGTTGTGCAAATTTACAGTTGATATTCGTGAAAAATTGGTTTAATATATTACAGGTATTCATATCAACCTTTTTGAAAGGAGAAAAAACACTATGATTAACTATTCCCGCGAAGTTCAGGAAATGTGCTGCGTAGCCAAGGGCCCCAACCACGGTCCCGCTCCCATCCCCGAAGAGGGCAAGTGGGTCAAGGCTTATGAGATCAAGGATATTTCCGCTTTCACACACGGCGTTGGCTGGTGCGCTCCTCAGCAGGGTGCCTGCAAGCTTTCTCTTAATGTTAAGGAAGGCATCATCGAAGAGGCTCTTGTTGAAACAATCGGCTGCTCAGGTATGACTCATTCCGCAGCTATGGCTGCTGAAATTCTCCCCGGCAAAACAATTCTTGAAGCTCTCAACACAGACCTTGTCTGCGATGCTATCAACACAGCTATGAGAGAACTCTTCCTTCAGATCGTTTACGGCCGTTCGCAGTCCGCTTTCTCGGATGACGGTCTTTCGGTCGGCGCAGGTCTTGAGGACCTCGGCAAGGGTCTCCGCTCACAGGTCGGCACAATGTACGGCACAAAGGTCAAGGGCGTTCGTTACCTTGAAATGGCTGAAGGCTATGTTACAAGACTTGCTCTTGATGCTGACGATCAGGTTATCGGCTATGAGTTCGTTTCTCTCGGCAAGATGACTGACTTCATCAAGAAGGGTGACACACCCAACGATGCATACAACAAGGCTATGGGCACTTACGGCAGATTTGCAGATGCCGCTAAGTATATCGATCCCAGAAAAGAATAATTAGTAAGAGGAGGATATTTACAATGGCATTATTTGAAAGCTACGAAAGACGCGTTGATAAAATCAATGCTGTTCTTGCAGAATATGGCATTTCTTCAATCGAAGAATGTAAGGAAATCACTCTTGCTAAGGGTGTTGACTGCGACAAGATCGTAAGAGAAACTCAGCCCATCTGCTTTGAAAACGCTGTTTGGGCTTACACAGTAGGCTGCGCTATCGCAATCAAGAAGGGCTGCGTTAAGGCTGCTGACGCCGCTGCCGCTATCGGTATCGGTCTTCAGGCATTCTGCATCCCCGGCTCAGTTGCTGACAACAGACAGGTTGGTCTCGGCCACGGTAACCTCGGCAAGATGCTTCTTTCCGACGAAACCGAGTGCTTCTGCTTCCTTGCAGGTCACGAATCCTTTGCTGCTGCTGAAGGCGCAATCAAAATTGCTCTCAACGCAAACAAGGTTCGTTCAAAGCCTCTGCGTGTTATCCTTAACGGTCTCGGCAAGGATGCCGCTATGATCATTTCAAGAATCAACGGCTTCACATATTGCAAGACCGAGTTTGATCCCTATTCGGAAACAGTTAAGGTTGTTGAAGAAAAGGCATATTCAAACGGCCCCAGAGCAGATGTTAAGTGCTACGGCGCTGACAATGTTCCCGAAGGCGTTGCTATCATGAAGCTTGAAAATGTCGGCGTTTCCATCACAGGTAACTCCACCAACCCCACAAGATTCCAGCATCCCGTTGCAGGCACTTACAAGAAGTGGTGCGTTGAAAACGGCGTCAACTATTTCTCAGTTGCTTCGGGCGGCGGCACAGGCCGTACTCTTCATCCCGATAACATGGCAGCAGGTCCTGCTTCCTACGGTATGACAGACACAATGGGCCGTATGCACTCCGACGCACAGTTCGCAGGTTCCTCATCAGTTCCCGCTCATGTTGAAATGATGGGTCTTATCGGTATGGGCAACAACCCCATGGTTGGTGCTACCGTTGCTTGCGCTGTTGCAGTTGAAGAAGCAGCGAAATAAGAACAATAAACAATCAATCCCTGCTCTCATCCGAGAGCGGGGATTTTTTGTGAATAGTGAATAATGAATAGTGAATAGCTTCGGGCGGGCTTTGCCCGCACCCGATTGTATTTAGTAGGCGCGATTCACGAATCGCCCGAACGGTTGAATTTTTTTAAGAAACTGATATAATTAAAGAAACAGTTAATGTTATAAACGAAAGGGGCAGGAATATGTTTTTAGCAATCAAATCGGCTGTTGCAAGTGTATTCGGATTCATAGCGACAAGCATAGCGGAGCTTTTGGGCGAGGTTCCGATGCTTGATATTGATTTCGGTATGACATTCGATGCGATTTTTGCGGCAATCAAAACAGTATTAGGCTTATGAGTTGAACTGCTTGTCCCCGTTCTCATCCGAGAGCGGGGATTTTTGCTTTATCCTCATTGATTTGTTCATAAATTTATGGTATTTTGATAACAGCAAATGAAATGTGGTGATATTATGAGCAAAATTTTCAGATCCTTCCTTGCAGGTCTTGCGCTTCCCTGCCTTGCGGCGATGGGAATGCCCCATAAATGGCAGTCTGCAAAGTTTAAAAGAGAAGAGCCCGCACCGCTGAAATTCGGTGCCGACGGCAAGTTCAGAATCCTGCATCTGACGGATATCCACGATGTTGAGCCCGAAATGGATGACGATGAAAACAGAGAAATTCCCGAAAACCGTGACAGGGAAACATTGAATGTTATTGAAACTCTTGTTGAGGAATCGAAGCCCGATCTGGTTGTTTTCGGCGGCGACAACATAAGCGGTTATTGGGAAGAATTCACCTATGACCTCGTTAAAAGCACGATCGAAAAAATCACGAAGCCGATAAGAGAGCGCAACATTCCTCTCTGCGTTGTTTTCGGCAATCACGACGGCGAGGAGGGTTTCCACACCGAGTTTCAGATGATGCAGTATATGGAATATCCGAATTGCCGTTCAAATCTCAATGACGCCGATGTTTACGGCTGCGGCAACTGCTGTGTTACAATTAAAAGCTCAAAGTCTGACAAGGATGCCTTTGCGGTCTGGCTGATCGACTCGAACGATTATCAGCGTAAAGCAGACGGTGATTTTGCCTATGACTGCGTGCATGACGATCAGATCGATTGGTATGAGAAAAGAGCTGCAGAGCTTAAAGCGGCAAACGGCGGCGAGCCTCTGCCTTCGATCCTCTTTCAGCATATGCCCGTTCAGCAAGAGCTTGACGGCTTTGAAGAGGTGACGGAGAATGACGAATATACCTTTGAGCGTGACGGAAAATATTTCCGTTTCGGTCACGAAATAATCGAGGGCAGAATCAGGGAGAAGCCCTGTCCCGCAAACCCCGAAAAGGATTATCGCCGTCAGTTTGAAAGCTGGAAGAAGACGGGCGGCATGGTTGCGGCATTCTTCGGTCATGACCATGTGAACGATTTCCGTATAAATATCGATGGAATCGACCTCTGTCAGACTCTCGGCGCAGGCTATTTCACCTACGGTCTGGAGCATGGCGGCAGACTGATCGTTCTCGACGAGAATAATCCCTATGAGATTTATACCGAGTCGCTTGAAGTCGGAAGAATAACCGACACCGATATTTAAGAGTTTATTAATTTGATCCGATTCCCATTGACAGATGTCTGACAATGATATAGAATTGTTTCAAAAGTATACAAAAAGGAGTAAAAGTATGAAAAAGATTATTGCTCTTCTTACCGTTTTTGCTATGATGTTTGTTTTTGCATCATGCAACAACGATAATAACAAGCCCGAAGAAGCTCAGACAACTGCCGCAAATGTTGAGCAGCAGGAAACAATGCCTTCCGAGAATAACGGCGAGGCTGCAACAAACAACGGCGAGCTTCCTTCAAATGTTGAAAATCCGGGTGAAACGGCAAGCGAGCTCGTTTCTCTTGCGGCTGATCCCTCTCAGTGGACTGACGAGCAGATCATCGAATTCTATAAGGCTGCTGCAGCTAAGTCGCATCCCACGGCAAAGCATGCCCAGACCATGACTCTTGAAGATCTCGTTATCGGCGAAGGCGGCGGCGTAGGCGGCTTCTTTATCGACAAGGTTGCTCTTCCTGCAATCAACGGCGTTCTCAAGAAGAATTCAACATCATTTGACGGCATTACGGGCGGACATCAGGATCTCGTTGTCACCGATGCAAAAGCTCTCAAGGCGTATAAGCAGGGCAACTATACCGTTATCGAAATGACGATGAAGGATCAGACCGACGGCAAGCACGGTCATAACATGAGCGGCACGGTCGGCCACGCAATCACCGTTCTCGGCGATGTTTCCGTTGCTGTTGCCGAATTCCCCCAGTTCGATATCGACACCGATAATGCCGATATCAAGATCCATTATAACAACGCAACCGTTAAGGTTAAGATCAATCAGAACGGCATAATCGAAAAGGGAACATGGGAATATGTTGCGAGCGTTGATATCAAGAATCTTGACATCAGCGGTCTTATGGTCAAAAAGGCATCCGCAGACATTGGTTACAACATCGTTCTCGGCGGCGGATTTTAAATAACATCTTCTTTCCTGCAGAGGTTAATCTCTGCAGGATTTTTTATTTGTGAAACTATCTTGTTTATTGCTCGGAAAATGCTATAATGAAAAAGAAATAAAAGGCAAGGGGTGTTGAAAATGGCAATGGCAACGAAGCTTTCTTCCGAGTGGATTTATAAGTTTTACCGTGAGCTCGACAGAAACGGGCTCGAAAACCATGCTCTCCTGATTGAACGGGGCGGTGAAATCGTTTTCGAGGAGTATCTGTATCCCTATTCCGCAGATATGCCGCACACTTTGTTTTCGGTCACGAAATCGCTCGTTTCAACGGCGGTCGGCTTTGCAATTTCCGAGGGAATGTTTTCGCTTGATTCTGAAATTCTGCCGTTTTTTCCCGAATATAAGCATTGTGAAAGCGATGAATGGAACAGCGTGACCGTGCGGTCGCTCCTGACGATGCTGAGCAACAAGCAGTTCAGCTTCACGCAGGATATGACGAAGGATTATGTCGGTATTTTTATGAAAGCTCCGTTCAGAAAAAAGGACAGAGGGTTTTTATACAGCAACAACGATGTTCATATTCTCGCCGCTCTTATTCAGAAGCTTTCGGGCACGGGTCTTGTCGATTATCTGATGCCCCGTCTTTTTGAGCCTCTCGGAATCGAAAAGCCCCAATGGGAAACCGATGCCAAGGGTGACTGCATCGGCGGCACGGGAGCGTATATGAAGCTGCGTGATCTTGTGAAAATCTGCCGTTGCTATGCCGATGGCGGAAGATTCGCAGGCAGACAGGTTATCCCCGAGGAGTGGACAAAAGAGGCGACGAGGATCCATGTGCCTCTTTCGGGAAGAGATAACGAGGATGGCTACGGCTATCTTTTCTGGACATACAAAGGAACGTTCAGTATGAACGGAATGTACGGTCAGATCATAACCTATTTTCCGCAGTACGATGCGGTCGTCGGAATGTTCAACGCTACGGTTGAGGATAAGCTCGCAAACACATTTATGCTTGAAAATATTCCGAAAGCTTTTGAGAGCGCATCCGATTCCGAATGGGATTCAAGGCTCAGCGAATATTTTGCCGAGAGAAACAAAAAGCCTGCTGTCTGCGATGATCTTCCCGATATTCCGACGGGAAAGACATTTTATCTGACTGCCGCTTCGGATATTCCGGCGAAGATAATGTTTCCGGCAAGTCTGATTCCACGCTCGCTGACCTCAAGCTTTGCGAAAAGACCGAAGGAAAACCTCAACCGTGTTTCGTTTGAGAAAACGGAGAATGTGCTGACCGTTAAGTGGTTTGAAGAGAACGACGAGATCATCATCAACTGCGGCCTTGACGGAAGTCCACGAATGTCGGAATGCGCCATAAAGGGCTATAAATATAAGATATGGTCATATGCTTATACGGAAAACGGAACTCTGAAGGCGGTTGTCAAGCCTCTGAACACGGCATCGACTCAGTATCTGACCTTTGCATTTTCCGACGGCACAGTGAAAATCAAATTTGACTGCACTCCGAGCTTTACCGAGTTTATCTGCAAAAATGCAGACGAAAGCTCGTTTGTCAGAAACAGCGGAAAGCTCAGGGCTCCGCTGATGAAGATTGTCAGAAAAGCTCTGCTGACGGCGGAAAAGCCGCTTGAGTTCAAAACGAAATGAGGTAAATTATGAAGAAATGGAATTTTTATTCAACGAATGAGATCAAGCCGAGGGGCTGGCTCAGAAAGCAGCTTGAAATCCAGGCTCAGGGGCTCAGCGGCAATCTTGATAAGATCTGGCCCGATGTCAGGGACAGCGCATGGATAGGCGGAAACAAAGAGGGATGGGAAAGAGTTCCCTATTGGCTTGACGGCTTCATTCCTCTTGCTTATCTTCTTGACAGCGAAGATATGATCGCAAGGGCGAAGAAATATATCGATGCGATCGTTTCTTTTCAGAAGGCTGACGGCTGGATATGCCCCTGCAGGGATGAGGACAGAAAAACCTATGACACATGGGCTGTTCAGCTCATCTCAAAAACGCTGACGGTCTATTATGAGTGCTCGGGCGACGAAAGAATACCCGATGTCATTTATAATGTTCTGAGAAACTATTATGATATGCTCAAAAGCGGCGGGATCAGCCTTTTTGACTGGGGAAAGGCAAGATGGTTCGAGTGCTTTATTGCTATTGATTTTCTCTATGAAAGATGCAAAGAGGACTGGCTTATCGACCTTGCAAAGATTCTGAAAAGTCAGGGGCTTGACTATAACGAGGCGATTCCGCTCTGGAAAAGACCGCTCAACAAGTGGGATTTCAGAACACACATCGTCAACATTGGTATGATGCTCAAAAGTGAGGCAGTCAGCTGTGACATTCTCGGAGAGGAATATTCCGACAACGCCGAAAAGCTCCATTCGATTCTGAAAGAATATAACGGAACTCCCGTCGGACTGTTTACGGGTGATGAGTGCCTTTCGGGGCTCAGCCCGATTCAGGGAACCGAGCTTTGCTCCGTTGCTGAGCAGATGTATTCCTATGAGCTTCTCTATGCCTTCACGGGCGACAAAAAATGGGCAGAAAGACTTGAAACGCTTGCGTTCAACGCTCTCCCTGCAACGGTGAGCGACGATATGTGGACCCATCAGTATGACCAGCTCAGCAATCAGATCGCATGCGTCAGATTCCCCGCAAAACCGATTTTCAGAACCAACGGCGGCGAGTCGCATCTTTTCGGATTGGAGCCGAATTTCGGTTGCTGCACCGCCAACTTCAATCAGGCATGGCCTAAATTTGCCCTTTCGGCGTTTATGTTCTCGGGAGATACGGTTATCAGTGCAGTTCCCGTTCCGTCAGAGCTTAAAACCGAAAATGAACATATTGTTCTTGAAACGAACTATCCTTTTGAAAACAGCTTTAAATATACCGTCGAGGTCAGAAATGCGATAACCTTCAAGGTAAGAGTGCCTTCGTTTGCGAAGAATCTGACCGTCAACGGAGAAGCCGCTCAGGGTGAAGAACTGTCGTTCGACCTTGTCGCAGGCGAAAAAACAGAGATTTATATTTCTTTTGATGTTGATCCCTGCTTTGACGAAAGACCGCATGAACTGAAAACAGTCAGATGCGGTTCGCTCGTTTTCTCTGTTCCGATAAAATATGAAACCCGTATGCTCGAATATGAGAAAGACGGCGTTGAGAGAAAATTCCCGTATTGTGACTATGAGCTGATTCCCGTTTCTGACTGGAACTATGCTTTTAGCCGTGACTCTCTTGAGGTGGTGAGAAACGGAGTGAGCGAAACGCCGTTTTCATCGAAGAATCCGCCTGTTACTGTCAGAACGGGAGCTAAAAAGATCGGTTGGGGCTTTGAGGACGGATATGATACCGTCTGCGCCAAGGTTCCCGAATCAAGAGAAGCGGTCAGCGGCGAGGAAGAGCTTCTTCTCTTTCCTTACGGCTGCGCAAAGCTCAGAATGACGGAATTGCCGAAAATCTGATAAAAAGCAAAGGCTTGCAAAGGCGTTTTACCTTTGCAAGCCTTATTGATTTATCAGATTATCACCATCTGTTTTCGACATATTCGCAGAAGGTGAAGAGGTCCTTGATCTCGATCTTTGTGCCGTCATCGAGGGTGACATCTCCGTTCCACCAGCCGAAGATCTGATGGCAGTTCATTCTGCCGATTTTCAGGTCGATATCGCTGTGGTTGTCAAATGTCGGCATCATGGTCATATTGAATCTGCCGTCCTCGGAAACGAATTTCCACGGCTCGAGGAATCTGTCCTTGGGGAATTTCTCAACATCGACCGCTCCGAACTTGTGAACCTTGCCGTCATAGATGAGGCAGGTTTCGGTTGCGTTGCTTTCGTCGCCGATAGCCCATGTGATCTCAAAGCCGAGAAGATGCTTTTCGCCCTTTTCGTCGGTAACATAAGTTGAACCGTTACCCCAGTACCAGACCATCTTGTGGATTGTGTTGACTCTTCCCCAGTCGAGGGCGCAGAACGAGTTTTCCTTTGAAAATTCATAAACATAGTCGCCGTATCTGATCGTTCCGCCGCAGGGCATGCAGAACTGTTTTGTGGTCATGAAATATTTCGTCTTGTCCTCGGCAAAGGGGAGAACGGTCGTTATGTTTTCAAGCCCCGGCATGATATCCATGCTGACGCTTGCTTCTATCATTTTGCCTTTGAAGGGCTTCTTTATCCAGAGAGTTCTTTCGGTTTCCATGGTATTGAAATCGAACTCGGTTTTGCCGATCTTATCCTTGAAGCGGTTGGGGATGTCGCCCTTTGCAGGCGGAACATATCTGTTTGCACCAAGGAAATATTCGTTTGAGTCGACAATTACCTCACCCGTTTTAAGATTTACAAGCCTGACACCGACATATCCGCCGATGTTGATGTTTGCAAAGCTGATAAGAAGCTGCATTTCTTCGTTCTGAATGTTATAGAAATCCCATTCCTTGCGGCTCGTCAGACCTGTTTTGACACGGTTGCGGTCATATTCGAAAACATTGTGCCTTGCCCAGCCCTTTGCAAGAAGAGTTCCGTCGGGTGCAAGCAGGGGAGTGCTTTCGGTGTATTCGGTCTGCTTTGATTTTTCCTTCCATTCATTGAAAGGCACATAGGTTCGTTTCAGTTCGTTGCTCATTTTGTTACCCTCTTTCACATTTTAGTGGCAGCCGTTTTCGCCGCAGCCGTGCTCACCGCATTCATGGTCACCGCCGTGGCTGTCATGATGATCGCATTTTGCTTCGGGATCGTAGTTCAGTTTTCCGCCGAGATAATCTTCAACCGCTTTGTCGGCATCGCCCTTGACTCCGCCGAAGATTTTGATTCCCGCTCTGCCGAGTGCAAGCTGTGCTCCGCCGCCGATACCGCCGCAAATAAGAACAGTAACGCCGATTGCCGAAAGCATGCCCGAGAGAGCGCTGTGACCGCTTGTTCCCGTGCCGATAATATCGGTACGGACAATCTGATTTTTTTCGTTTATTTCATAGATTTTGAATTCGGCGGTGTGACCGAAATGCTGAAAAATTTCTCCGTTGTCATATGTAACTGCTATTCTCATTGTTATGCTCCTTTTTGTTTCTGAAAATATTATATCATATCCGATATTTATTTCAAGACAAAAACTGTCATAGGTGTGCAATATATGCCGATTTTTTCCATTTTATCAAAATAAGGGTTGTTTTTATGGGAATTATGTTATATAATGTGACCTCAAGTGCATTTTGCACAGCAATAAAACGGAGGACAGAAAAATGGCAAAAACAGCAGAAAGAGAAAGAATGCCCGTTGAAGCAGGCGTTCAGAAAAAAGGAAAAAGAAAGGTGCTCAGAGCGATCATAGCGGCGGTTTCTGCCGTTCTCGTTTTGTTCCTGGCGGCGGTAATGTTTTTCGGCATGCCCGATATGCCCTGGGATAAGATCGAAAAGTATGAAGGCTCAACCAACTCTTACATAAGAGATTATCTCGAGATGGATATTTCGGCTCACCGCTCGGGAGCGGGCGTAGCACCGGAAAACACCATGATGGCATTCCGCCGGGTTCTCGAGAATAACGAAAAATACGGAGTTGACACCTATGAGTTCGATGTCAACATAACCGCAGACGGAGAGCTTGTTATCCTTCACAATCTCACCTATGACAAGACCTCGGATGCTGTTGAATATTTCGGCAGAGAGAATGTTGCCGCTTCCGAGATCACTCTTGCGGAAGCAAAAAACCTCAACATGGGCGAAAACTTTGAGCTTAACGGCGAATATCCCTACAGAGGTCTGAGAGGCGACGATATTCCCGATGACCTCAGGGTTGTGACCTGTGATGAGGTTATTGATTATATTGAAGCAAACAGCAACGGAAAGAAATTTAACTATATCATTGAAATCAAGAGCATCGACGAGAACGGCAAAAGAGCGGCTGACAAGCTCTATTCTATTATAACCGAGAGAAATCTTAAAGACAGAGTTATCTGGGCAACCTCGGAAATCCCCGTTTCCGAATATATGGCGGAAACCTATCCCGATATGCCACGCTCGGCGAATCCGGATGAGGTCATCGAGTTCTTCCTTTGCAGCAAGTTCGGCGTTGACCTCACGGAGCGTGATGTTTCTTACATGGCTCTCCATATTCCTTATGGTGAAAAATCGGGCTATGCTTTCGTTAATCTCGGAACAAAAAGACTGATAAACTATGCTCACAAGTATAACATCGCCGTTCAGTATTGGACAATAAACAGCGAAAAGGATGTCAGAAAGCTTGCCGAAAACGGAGCAGACTGCGTAATGACGGATTATCCCGATATGGCACATGAGGTCGTAAACTCAATGAAATAAAATCAAGACGGTCTGTGCAGCAACACAGACCGTCTTTTTATCTGTTGAGAAGATAAATTGCAAGATTGAGATATCCCGCAAAGGTAACCCAGAGAAGATAGGGTATCTGAAGATATGCCGCAAGAGGGCTGATTCTTTTGAAAAGAACGATCATCGTTATTATAACGGCAATCAGCAGAATGAGCCAGATGAAGGCAAAAAGGTATGCCCTCATGTTGAAGAATATCAGACTCCAGATGAAGTTGACTGCGAGATTGACGGCGTAAACGATGAGTGCGGTGCGTACTCCGTCATGCTTTGTGTCCTTGAATTTATAGACCAGTGCGGCGCTGATTCCCATCAGAGTGAAGAGAATCGTCCAGACGATCGGGAAAAGGATCGACGGCGGAGAAAGCGGCGGCTGTTCGACCTGAGAATAGATCTCCATGCTTTTGCTCGTTACGGCGGCTGAGAGTCCGCCGACGCCGAGAGCGATAACAACGGATACAATATAGGGTTTGATTTTTTTTAGCATTTTTGTCACCTCGGGTTTATTTTATGCCCTTTACGGAGAAAAAATTCCGCAATTGACTTTACATTATTATATTAAAGACTTGATCTCTTGGACTAATAACCAAAAAACAAGCCTCAAAAATGTGCAATATTAATGAAAAATATTTATGCGGTTGAAAAGTTGTTCATACTGTGTTAAAATTAACTGAATTATTAACAATGATAAGGAGAGATGACATGGCAACGGAATCAAATGCAGCCGTTAAGGTTGATGCTCCGCCCAAAAGCGCTGTTCCCAGAGACCGACGTTATGTAGGTGCAAAGGAAACATTCGCTTATGTTCTTGATGATATCGCTCAAAGCTTTAATATCGGTAAATATGACGATGTTTTCAGAACGAATATCCTCAAAATTGACCTCAGGCTTCAATCGCTCACTAACGGTATTATCGGCGTATGGGATATTATCAATGACCTTTTCCTTGCCGCTATCGTTGACAGAACGAGAACTCGTTGGGGCAAGTTCAAGCCCTGGCTTGTTGTTTACGCAATTCCCGGTGTTCTTATTTCGCTTATTTACTGGTCACTGCCGCTGTTCTACGGAACGGCAGGTGTCGGCTCCGCAATGTCAAGGTTTGTGCCGTATCTTTTCCTTCAGATATTCAACAACCTTGCAGGCTCACTCATTACGATCGTCAGAACCGGTATGACGGCGACCATCACACCAAACATTGTTGACAGAACCCGTCTTATCTCGGCGGCGAACCTGCTTTCGGGCTTTGTTGAAAAAGCTCCCGAAATTCTTATGGGCGTTCTGATCGACTTCTATATCAACAGCTCCAAGAACAAGGCTCTGATGATTGCCGATCCGATCAAATATCAGCTCGGCTACAACAAGATGTTTGTTCTCGGCGGTGTCATCACCGCAGTTGTTTCCGGTCTGTTTGCTCTGGTTTATGCTTTCGTTGCAAGAGAAAGAGTTATGCAGACGGTTGACCGTCCCGCCATCACAAGCGGTATCAAGTCGGTTATTACCAACAAACCGCTGCTTCTCATCACTCTTTCGGAAATTCTCGGTTCGTTCAGCATTGGCTCGGGTACAAACCTTTATTACATTGAGGTTCTTAACCTTGCATCAATGTCAACGATCGTCGGTATCCCCGGTGCAGTCGTTTCACCCATTTCATATTCATATGTTCCCTGGGCACGCTCCAAGTTCTCAACCAAGGCACTTTGGATTGCGAGCTCGCATGTTGACAGCGTACTGATGCTCGGCGTATTTGCCGCCGGTGAATTGATAAACACCAAGGCAAAGAAGGGCTATGAGAACATAGCGGTTATGATTCCGGCATTTATGCTTCGTGAAACCATCTGGATGTTCTTCTGGGGTCTCAGAAGCGTTATCCCCGCAGAAATGAGAAACGAAGCCATCGACTACGGCGAATGGAAGAACGGCTTCAGAGCAGAGGGTATGACAGGTGTTGCCAAGGATGTTGTTACCAAGGTTGTTAATACTGTAAAGAACACATTCCAGCCTCTTCTGCTCAATTGGTTCGGTTATAATGTCCATGCAACACACGGCGCACAGACACCCAGAGCACGCCATGCTCTTTTCTGGATGTGCACATTCCTTCCCGTTGTTACAGGTATCCTCAGCATCATTCCCAAGTTTTTCTATGACCTCAGCGGTGAAAAGAGAGACAGAATGTATGCAGAGCTTCGTGAAAGAAGAAAAGCCATGCAGCATCAGGTCAACGAATTCAATGACAGCATTGATGTCAACGCCAATAATGCATAAGAAAACCAAAGCCCCGACTTGTGTCGGGGCTTTTTGATACGGAACGGTTAGATTTATGGAAAGAATTACAGAAAAACTGAAAGAGTTATCGTCCTCAAAAAAGCTTGTTCTCGTTGCTGTTGACGGTCCGTGCGCATCGGGAAAAACAACTCTTGCCCAAAGGCTTGCAGTGCAGACGGGAGCACAGGTGATTCATGCGGACGATTTTTTTCTTCCGTTTGAAATGAAAACGCCCGAAAGACTCGCTCAGGCGGGCGGAAATATCCATTATGAGAGGTTTTTCAAAGAGGTCACAAACGGAATCGGATCGGGTAAGCCGTTTGAATACGGGATTTACAGCTGTGCCGAGGGAAGGATAACCGAAAAAAAGACGGTTGTTCCCGAGGGGTTAATAATTGTTGAAGGCTCGTATTCCATGCACCCCGAAATGAAGATCGATTGGGACTTGCGGATTTTTGTTGAGGCGGAGTATGACATCAGGCTCGGAAGAATCCTCAGGAGAAACGGGGAAGAGAAGCTGAAGATTTTCAAAGAAAAATGGATTCCGATGGAAAATTCGTATTTTGAGTTTTTCAAAATCAGAGATAAGTGCGATTTCATTGTAAAATAAAAGAACCGCCGCTCATGTGAGCAGCGGTTTTTGCTTTTTTTAGTCGAGCTTTGCTTTGAGATAGTTGTCATAGAAGTCCTTGACACCTGCATAGAAATCGTCAACGGTGCCGTCGTTCTTCATGATGTAATCAGCCATTTTTTCGCTTTCGCTTGTATGGAAGATCTCTTCCTCATGAAGGTCGTTTTCACGGAGCTTCTCGATGCTCTTGCCGTCTCTTTCGGAGCCTCTTGCGAGCATTCTCTGATAACGGACCTCGTCATCGCTGATAACAACATCAACAAGAACGAATTTGTCGCCGAAAGCCTTTTTGAAAACTTCGATGTCTGAGGGAGGACGGATGCCCGAAACGAGGAAGTTGGGGCTGTCCGATTCCTTGATCTTCTTAACGATCATTTCGGGGAAGAAGGTCTGACCGTTTTCGGACATATACTTCTTCGATGTTGCGTGAAGGTTATCTCTTGTGAGCTCAAGGCCGTCTTTTGCGGCAAGCTCTCTGACAACGTCGCCGATTGAAATCATGGGGAAACCGTAAGTTTTTGCAACATATTCAAGGAAGAAATCCTTGCCTGTGCCGTTTTTGCCAACAGCAGCTAAAACCATAATAATTACCTCCGATAATATAATATTTGCATTTAGATTTTACAATATTAATACTCTTTTGTCAACGGATTTATTTTGTCGCTTTGAGGACATCCTCGAGAGTTCCGAGAACAAGCAGATGATCGCCTTTTTCAAAACGCTGTTCGCCCGAAATCACGGGGCGGACTTTATCGTTTCTCTTTGTGGCGAGAACGGAAAGATTATATTCGACTCTGAAATTGAGCTCTTTGACGGTTTTTCCGAGCCATCTGTCTGCGGGCTCGATTTCATAGATGGAATAGTTCCCGTCGAGGGCAATATAATCGAAAATGTGCTCGCTGCTTTCTCTGACTGCGTAGCGCTCAGCCATATTCTTATCAGGATAGATAACGGCATCCGCACCGTTTCTGAGAAGGAATTTTTCCTGAATATCTCTGTCCGCCTTTGCAATAACTCTCTTCGCACCGCAGTCTTTGAGAAGGCTTGTGATTTCGAGGCTGTTCTGGAAGTTTTCTCCCATGCAGACGAAGCAGGTGTCAAACGAGGGGATGTCGAAGGTTCTGAGAACATCGATGTTGGTGCAGTCGCCGATCTTTGCGCTGTCGGCAAGTCCCATAAACTCCTCGACGAGCTCCTCGTTTTTGTCAACGATCATGAGCTCGCATTCAGCCTTTGAAAGGCTTTTGCAGAGATGCTGTCCGAAGTGACCAAGACCTATAACGAGAAATGATTTCATATTCAATCTCCTAACCTATGGTTATTTTTTCTTTCGGGTTTTTAACGGGCGGCGAGGTTTTCGGCTCCATGAGAGCGAGGGCAAACGAAACGCTGCCGACTCTTCCGCAATACATAAGGAAAACGATCACGATTCTCGATGCGAGAGCGAGATCCCTTGTGATTCCCGTTGTCATTCCTACCGTTCCGATTGCAGATGTAACCTCAAAAATGATGTCGGGTATTGCAAGCTCGGGCTGAAAAGCGCAGATGAGGATAACGCCCGTGAGAACAAGAGTGATGTTCGTGAATGCAACGGAGCTTGCCTTGTGGATCGCATCCTCCTCAAGCCGTCTGCCGAAAATTCCCTTTGACTGCCTGCGGCGGATGCCGTTGAAGGTTGAAATTGCGATAACGGCGAGAGTTGTTGTTTTCAGACCGCCTGCGGTTGAGCCGGGCGAGCCTCCGATAAACATCAGAATAACCGTCAGGATCTTCGATGCGGGCGAGAGGGCTGCCGTATCGGTTGAATTGAAGCCTGCCGTTCTTGCCGTGACCGAATCGAAAAATGAGTTGAGAAGGCTCTGAGCGAAGCCTGCGTCTGCGTTGGTGAAGTTTCTTTCAAAAATCATGAACAGAGCGGCACCGCCGAAGGTGAGAATGGCGGAAACCGTCAGAACAAGCTTCGTGTGAAGAGAATACTTTTTGAACCTGAGTTTGTTTTTGTGAATATCGTCCCAGACGAAAAATCCGATACCGCCGATCGTTATGAGTGCCATTAAGGTTATCATGACAACGGCATCGTCAGCATGGTTGACAAGGGATGAATACGGCTCATAGACACCCATCAGATCGAAGCCTGCGTTGCAGAAAGCGGAAATTGCATGGAAAAGGGAATATCGGATTCCTTTTGCAATTCCGAATTCGGGAATAAATCTTGTTGCGAGCAGAAGCGCTCCGACTCCCTCAAAAATCGCAGTGCCGATAACGATCGTTTTCGTAAGACTGAGGATGCTGCCGATATTATCGTTGTTGATGCTTTCGACCATCGTCATTCGTTCCCTGAGACCGATGTGGCGCTTGAGCAGAATGGAAAACATCGTCGATATCGTCATAAATCCCAGACCGCCGACCTGAATCAGACAGATGATGACCGTCTGCCCGAAAAGGCTCCATGATGTTGCTGTGTCGAGAACGACGAGACCCGTTACGCAGGAAGCCGAGGTTGCGGTGAAAAGGGCGTTGAAGAATCCGACGCTGTGACCGCTGCTTGAAGCAAACGGCAAGGTCAGAAGTAATGCTCCGACAAGAATGAAGAGCATGTAACCGAATGCTATTATTCTTATGCTTGAAAATTTCTTTTTCATTTCAGATATCTCCAAAAAACGGTTTATAAAATAATATCACAAATCAACGGAGTTTTCAACAGAAAAAAAGGAACGCACCGTCCGAAAGACAGTGCGTTGATTGCATTTTAAACCGTGGGCTCGCTGACATAGTCCATGGGATCGACTCTGCGGCATGAACCGTCATCTGTTATTCTGACCTCAAAATGAAGATGAGGAGCGGTTGTGTTGCCTGTGTCGCCGATCTCGCCGATGGTCTGACCGAGGCTGACCGTGTCACCTTCCGAAACATAGATCGTTCTGGCGTGAGCATAAAGCGTCTGAGTTCCGTCGCCGTGGTCGATCAGACAGTAGTTTCCGAAGCCCGTGTTCCACTTGTTGTCGTTGCATACATTGACAACCACGCCCGACTGAGCGGCACGGAAGGGCTTGCCGTATGAAAGGCTGTCACCGTTTTCGTCACGGTTTCTGCCGTCAAGACCTGTTACAAAAATGTCGATTCCGTGGTGCACCCCGCCGTTTGAATAGTAGGGGAAGCCCGAAACAACCTCTGATTTGTGCCCGACGGGCCAGAGCATTTCGTCGTCGGTAATGATGATCTTTCTGACGGCTTCTTCGTTCATGAACTTTTCTGCCGAATCTCTGAAAGACGAAACAAGCTCTTCGTAGGAAGCTATCGTTTCCTCGTCAACCATATATCCTTCCGAAACAAAACCGAAAACGGATTCAAGGCTGATTGCTTCGAGGGCGGAATTGACTTCATTTTTTATGTTTTCACTGCTGAACCACGGAGCAACCTCCGAGATTGAAACGATGAGAAAAGACATCACCGTCGCTATAATTTTTATTCCTGCTGCCATTCTGAAAAAATCTCCTTATCAACCAAACTACCTGATATTCAATAGACCTCATGCACGGGTTTTTGCAAAACCCAAGGAAGCATTATATCAGAAATCGAGTCTGATTTCAAGAATAAATTTTCCAAAATAGCAAAACGGAGCCTGTGTTATTTGTAGAAATCCACCAACAAATATTAACAAAAGATTAACAAATAAACAAAATCAAGACTTTTTGTGCGATTTTATCGTTTCAAGAATACTGTAAGGTATTCTGAGATTGCCCAAACCTGTGCCGATTGCTATATGCGGCTTCATTTTGGCGTGAAAATCGGTGCCGCCCGAAATGATGAGCCCGAGCTCTTTTGCGAGCGACTGATATTTTTCCTGCATCTCGGGGGTGTATTCGGTATAATAGCCCTCGATGCCGTCAAGACCGCAGGCTTTGAGTCTGATGAGAAACTCACGAAGCTCCGTATCGCTCTTTTTTGTCAGATGAAGATGTGCAACGCATGCAACGCCGCCGCATTCTTTTATGAGTCTGACAGCCTCTTCGTCGGTCATGCTCTGCTTGCCGCAGTAAGCATATTTTCCGTTTTCGAGGTAGAGCCTGAAGCCCTCGCTGACGCTTTCGGTGTAGCCTTTGTCCGCAAGAAGCTTTGCAAAATGAGCTCTGCCGATAAAGCCGTTTGGAGCGATGGCGTTTGCCTCCTCGAGAGTAACATCGAAGCCGAGCTCGTTGAGCTTGCGGCAGGTTTCACGGTTACGGTATCTGCGTGTTTCGATGATGCTTTCAAGAGCCTCGGAAAGTCTCGGGCTGTCGATATCGATATAATAGCCGAGAATATGCGTTTCGGTTTCGGACTGAACGGAAAACTCAATCGCAGGAACAACCTCAACGCCGATTTTTTCGCCTTCCGCCATTGCTTCTCTGACGCCGTCGACCGTGTCATGATCGGAGAGTGCGATAGCGGCAAGACCTGCCTTTTTCGCTTCTCTTACAACCTCGGCAGGAGTCATCGAGCCGTCAGACATCAGGGAATGCGTGTGCAGGTCAATATATTTTTCCATAGAAATCACTTTCCCGAAATATATTTTTTATCATTATACTTTATGGATAAATATTTATCAACAAAAAACGGATACAAATTAATGTATCCGTCGTTTGATTTACCATTCATGAATGCATTCGGGGTTTGCGAAGATCTCATCAAGCTTTTTGATGAAGGGAATAACATCGTTGAAGCCGCCGAGTCTGTGGTCAAACATGATGTTGATGGGCAGGATCTTTTTCGTTGCGATGTCAACAACGCCGTCTTCGTTTTTGAAGGCATAGTCTCTGTCCTGAACGGCACCCATAGCCATGATGAAGACCTGAGGATAGAGAATGGGTGCATATGTTACATTGCCGCTGAGTCCTTTGTAAAGCGAACCGAGGTTGGTAAGGCAGACGGAGCCTTCGTTCATGTCGTCAACCTGAAGAGAGGTTTCGTCATGGGGAACATGCTTGAGAAGCCCCTTGACCTCTGCTACCTTATATTTGCCGACATAGCCCGTTGCGATCTGAGCGGCGGTCGAAGCAAGCTTGCCCTTGAGAACGAAGCCGATAAGACGCTGAAGAACGATATCGAAAAGAAGGCGGTCAACATCGGTCGTTTTGAGAGTTTTTGTAAGTCTTTCAAATTCCTCGGCGGTCTCTTTGAGATTTCTTTCTTCGAGATTTCTGATCTTGACGGGGAAGGTTTCGCCGTCGATAAGCATGGGAACGGCAACATCGATATGCTTTTTGATGATGAGTCTGCCTGCCGAGGACTTGAATTTATAGTCCATGTGAGCGTTGAGCCTGGGTGCGGCTTTAAGACCTTCGGTAAGAACTCTGAGCATGATAGTGTTGAAGGTGAGCTTATAGTCGCAGTTTGCCTTGAGCTTTGTAAATTCTTCCCAGAATTTTGTTATGTCAGCCTCGTAGTTATATCCGCCTGCGGGTATGTTTCTCTGAGCGTTTGAAAGTACGTTGCCCGAAACTCTTTTCTTTATGTTATAGTATTCGATTTTATCACCCGGCTCGGGGTTATTGAGTGCCTTTGTGATATATTCCTTGAATCCCATGAACAGCTTCCTCTCTGTTTTATTTATCCCGATAATTTTATCAAAAAATATATAGATATGTCAAATTATTTTTTTATTAAGATAAACAATCGGAATTATGCTGTACTTTGAGCCGAACAGGTGATATAATCTCATTGTAAAAAACAAACGGGGGTTTCAGCATGAAAAATATCGTTCTTATCGGAATGCCGGGTGCAGGGAAAAGCACGATAGGGGTTCTGCTTGCGAAATCGATGCTCATGGATTTCGTTGATACGGACCTTCTGATCCAGAAGAAGTTTTCCGACAGTCTTTGCGGAATAATTGCGGAGAGGGGAGTTGAAGAATTCCTCGGCATCGAAAACGATGTCATCTGTGAAAATGATTTTCAGAATTGCGTTGTTGCAACGGGCGGAAGTGCGGTTTACGGCAGGGAAGCCATGGAGAAGCTGCGTGCAAACGGAACGGCGGTCTATCTGAAGCTTTCTCCCGAAGAGCTTGAAAGAAGGATCGATAACATTCACACCCGTGGAATCGCTATGAATGAGGGGACAACGATAGCCGCTCTTTATGCCGAGCGATCGCCGCTCTACGAAAAATATGCGGATATAACGGTCGACTGCGAAGGAATGACGGCGGAACAATGCGTTGATGTTATCGCAAAGAAGGTGAGGGCATGAGGATAATCGGCAGCGATTATGACGGAACTCTCAACCATAACGGAATCGGTGAAGCCAAAATAGCGGCAATCGAAAAATGGCGCAAAGCAGGAAATGTTTTCGCCGTCGTCAGCGGCAGAAGCGTCGGAGATATGATGAGGTTCTATGAAGAAAAGAAATTCGGATGCGATTATTTCATCGCCAATAACGGTGCGGTCATCATGAAAACTGACGGCACGGTTATCGCCGATAACAGATGTGACGGCGATATCGCAGCTCCGCTGCTTGAGCTGATGTTTGAAAGCGGCTGCTCCTGCGGCTTTGTCATAATGGAGTTTCCCTGCAGCGTTTATGCTTCGGAGTGCGAAGAAATGGAGGAGGGCGGATATCTTTTCAAAGATATGCCCGAAATCCCTTATTTCAATCAGATAAGCACAATTCTTTCCGATTTTGAAGCCGCCGAAAGGGTGACGGCATGCATCAGAGAGCACTTCGGAGATAAGCTCAACCCTCTTCAGAACGGAGTCTGCATCGACATCGTCAGAAAGGATGTCAACAAGGCGAACGGGCTTTATCTTCTCGCAAAGCATCTCGGCGTCGGAAGGGATGACATCATCGCCGTCGGCGACAACATAAACGACAGAGATATGATAGCAGAGTTCAGGTCGTATGCCATGGCAAACGGCGTTGATTCGATCAAAGCTCTCGCCGATTATGTGACAGAGGGAATAACGGAGCTTATCGGAAAAGAGCTTGGATAAGGCTGATGAAACAAAAAGCCTTCGTGCACCTAATGTTTTCTCGGAATGCAAACCCGACTTGCTTGTTTTTGTTATGCAAATGTGGTATAATTATAACAATGTAAAGTCAGTTTTACATAAATAAAACAAAGGGGAATAAAACATGGGAACATCGATATTATTGGTTTTTCTTGCACCTGTTATGGCGGCTTATTTTCTGCTTGGCGGTGCTTTTGAGGCGGTTTTCGGTTCGCCGACCGAAAAGGTTGTTTTGCCTTATGATGAAGCTAAAGGCATAGTTTGGGAATATGATGATATTGACGACGCCTATATCAACCTCAAGGAGGTAAAAATCAGGGGCGATGAGCAGATTTTTGTTTTTGAAAACAGCGAGGACTCAATTACGGAGCTGTTAAATATTTTTGTGAACAGTGTTTTGAGTACGGGATATGAAGGCAATGTTATGGACCTTGTGTTTACCGATGAAAACGGCAACACAAAAACCTTTTATGCTGTAGATGGCGGAATGATGTCTGCACCCGATATATTTTCTGCGGAGGAATGCCTTGTTACGCAGTACACCGTTACGGCAGAAAACCCGACGGAATCCGGAAGCTGGGGAACAATCTCGGGTAATGAATATGTTCTGATGCAAAAAGCGGATGTTTCGCCGAGAGCAACTTTTACTGTTGTAAAAATGCCGGTTTATTCTGCAAAGAATTTTTCGGTTGACTTCTCTTACTCGACCGGTATAGTCGCTCTTGAAAAAATATCAACCGTTTTCAGCACCGCCGAGTCCGATGGGATTATCGTAACAAACGAACGCCGAGAACTTTATTACACAAGCGGACTTGTTTAATAAGCTTTCGATACGGATAATTATTAATTTTTAGGAGGCAAACAATATGTTAGCAAGAATCATTTCTTTCATTATGTCGATTATTATGTCATTCTTTCCGTTTTTCGGAGATAAAAAGACTGTCAGCAATGAAGAAGTTGCCGAAGCGGTGATTTATGCAGTTGAAAACAAAGATGCATCTGCAATGGAAGCTGTTATGTGTAAAAACATCAAAGACAATTTCGATGATCTAACTGGAGAAATAAACAAAATGCTTTCTTATATTGAAGGTGATATTGAAAGTGTTACTTGGCAAAGGTTAGGTGCATATTCTCAAAGTGATGGTGAAGGCAAATCAATAAGTCAAAATAACCAAAACTATGATATTTTTACATCAAGCGGTGCTTATGGAATTTCCGTTGTTATTGAAACACACAATTCATTTTCATCTGATGAATTGGGAATACGTGCAATAACTTTATATTCCAAAATAAAGAATACCAACTCACAAGATCCAAGAGAATATGTGTATAGTGAAACTTTAATTAGAATTGCTGCAACCGAAGGTGTTAAAGATTGGCATGATTAATGCAATATAATATCTTTTAATCTAACAGCTCCCTGCTGCTTCTTAATAGCAGGGAGCTTAATGAAACCAAGAATATAAGGGATGAATATAATTGATAATAATTAAATCAGTTTTAGTATGTATTGCTATTTTGTTTACATTGTCCTCCTGTGCTGTAAAACAAAACGATTCGTCCGATTCAAACATCAATATAACAGCAACAGCCTCCTGCAAACGCAGAAGGCTGATTTTTTTATTTCGGTATTTCCTGGGCACCGTAGGCTTCAACGAGGGCGTGATATTCATCCTCGGAGATCGCAACGACCGAGCCGTGACGGGGTCTGAGGTGATTGAGCGAATATGTTGAACGCTGAACCTGCCTGAAGGATTCGAAATCTCTCGTCATCTGAGCGAAGAAGGTTCCGTTTCCGTATTCGTCCATTATCATCATAAAGGCATCCGTGCCCGTTATGCGGTACATCGAGCTGCCCTCGACTCCGAACCAGTTGAGAGAGCATATCGTGTAATCGGTGTTATAAGGTCCCGTGAGATTCTTTGACCTGACATAAGCGATCTTCTGGGTGAGGTCCTCTTTGAAATAGAGGTAGTAGTAACCGTCTTTTTCGTTATAGACAATATCGCCGTCGATGCATTGAATGTTTCTCGTTTCTCCCGTTTCGGGATCGACCTCGTTCCATCTGCCGTATAAAACCTCGGGCTCGGTTTCAAAGGTCTTGAAATCCTTTGTGTATGCATAATAATGTCCTGCGCAGTCGTTCTCAACGGTAGAGGTTGCCCAGTAGACCATATACATTCCTTTTTCGGCATCCCATATTGCCTGAGGTGCCCACGCACGGTTGGCATGCTCAAAGCCCTCAAACTGACGGATATCGATAACGGTTTCGTCGGTCCAGTTGACGAGGTCATATGATCTCCATGTGATGAGGGCGTGATTCGATGTCCAGCCCTCAAGAGCGTTCATATCGGTTGCGATGATGAAATAGCAGTCCCTGCCGTTTTCGTCGGGACCTTTCAGAATATAGGGGTCACGCACGCAGCCCGTGCCGAGCTTCTGGTCGATTATCGGCTCGTTGTTGTTGAGAGCCTTGAAGTTATAGCCGTCTGTGCTGACAGCGAGATGGATCTGCTGTTCGTTGACCTCGTTGCCGACGAAATAGCAGAAAAGGTATGCCCCCGAGGTGCTGACCGCAGGGTAAGCATAATCATTGAACGCATAGTTGAAAAGATAGTAGGGGATCATCAGAATTGCCATGAGGAACCGTTTGAACGCCATAAAAGTCATATTGCATCTTCCTTTTGGGTTGAATTTTCTTAATTATATATTATTTTACCGCAAATTGGAATACCTGCGATAATTTTTGTTGAATAAATCCTTGTTTTGTGTTATATTTTTTTCAGAATAATTACGGAGGAATCGTTATGAAAAAACATACAGCAGTTGTTGCCGTCATGCTTGTGCTTTCGCTTGTTTTCAGCGTTGTTGCTTTCGGCGAACCCGGATATGCTTACGGCGAGGATGAGCTTTCGGCATTTGCTCCCAAGTGGAACGAGATTTTCACGGATGATACCGTGATCTCTCTTTCTGTCGGTGCCGAGGCAGGCGAAGTGCGTTTTGCATGGCTTTCTTCTGACGGAAAGGATGCGGCTTTCAGAATTTCGGAAAACAGCGATATGTCAGTAGCAAAGGAAATCCCCGTTGAAACGAGCGATGCCGCAGGCGATTACAAGTCCAACAAGGTCACGGTCGGCGGTCTTGAAATCGGGAAAACATACTATTATTCATATACGGAAAAAGACGGCTGGAGCGAGGCGGAGCCGTTTAAGGTTCAGCCCGAGGAAAACTTCACCGTGCTTTTCGTTTCGGATGCTCAGATAGGCCGTTCGGGAGAAGAAACGCTCGAAGAGGTGCTTATCCGTGACACCTGCGGATGGAACTATACCGTTGAAAAGATGCTCGGAGAATATCCCGATGCGGCTTTTGCGATCTCTGCAGGCGACCAGTTTCAGTCACCCTACAGCAGAACTCAGATGAAGGCGTATCTTGCTCCCGAGAAGCTCCGCTCTCTTCCGATGGCGAATACTATCGGCAACCATGACGACGGTGCAACGCTTTACGGAGATATTTTCAACAATCCCAACGAGGTCTTTGAGCTCAATGCCGACGAGGCGGGAACAGGATACTATTATAAATACGGCGACACGCTTTTCATAACTCTCAACTCGAACAATACTCTTCTTTTTGATACTGCAAGGGTTATCAGAAAGGCAGTCAAGGCTCATCCCGATGCAAAGTGGAGAGTTGTGACGATGCATCATAATCCCTATTCCGCAGCCTTTGCCGACGGTGAATATTCGGAGCACAGACTGCTGTTCTCATCGCTTTTTGACTGCTACGATATCGATCTTGTCCTCAGCGGTCACGACCATCTTTATTCGAGAACCGATATCATGCACGGCGGAAAGATCTCCGACGGCGAGGGTACGGTCTACGTGCAGTCCTCATCGGCTTCGGGCAGCAACTATGATCCTCTTCCCGAAACGCTTGCATCACATACGGTTTCGGCATTCGATGTCAGAGTGCCGACCTATACGGCTTTCACATTCACGGATGATGCCATTGTCGGCAAGACCTACCGCACGGATACCGATGCGGTCATCGATGAGTTTGAAATATCCGACAATGCTTCGGATTCTTCCGCAAACATCTTCAGCGTTGTTTTCTCGCTGCTCAGAACTTTATTTACAATGATATAAACGACTCGTCAAGGAGATAATTATGGATACTTTTGCAAACAGATTCAAAATCGACTGCTCTCCCGTTGCAGATAAAAGTCAGGTCTGTGTCAACGGCGCAACAAGGCTGACGGTTATAACTCCCTGCATGCTCAGAGTTGAAAACTCCGAATCGGGTAAAAACGGCGGATTCTGTGATGAACCCACGCAGAGCGTATGGTTCAGGGATTTCTGCAAATGTGATTTTGAAGTGAAACAGTCAAACGGCATCGTTGAGATCAAAACCGAAAAAGTCACATTTGTTTATTCTCTTAAAGCCAAAAAAATGGAGAAGATCATTCTTGCCGACGGCAGGACTGTGAAGAATTTCAGATCGGGCAACCTCAAGGGCACGAGCCGTACTCTTGATATTACCGCCATTGACAGAGTCGGCGACGGTGTATGCTCAAGAAACGGCGTTGCCGTTCTTGATGACAGCAACACTCTCGCCATCAAGCCCGACGGGCGCATTCTTCCCAAAGATAATCGGGAAACCGACGAATATTATTTCGCCTACGGAAACGATTATATCGGCGCAACAACCGATTTATATAAGCTCACGGGCAAGGTTCCGCTCATTCCGAGATATGCCCTTTCAAACTGGTGGAGCAGATATAAGGATTATTCACAGGATGAATATTTAACCCTGATGGACAGGTTCAAGGAAGAGGAGATCCCCATCACCGTTGCAACGGTCGACATGGACTGGCATTGGGTTAAAATCAAGGAGAAATTCGGTAAGGACTGCCACCGCATGCGTAAGCACCTGAATTTCATGGAGTATGTTTACGATATCTGGTCAAAGGGCTGGACGGGCTACAGCTTCAACACCGAGCTTTTCCCCGATCCCGCAGGCTTCCTCAAAAAGCTCAAGGATGATAATTATAAGGTTACCTTCAACATTCATCCCTCGATGGGCGTTCGCTGGTTTGAGGATCAGTATGAGGAAATGTGCGAAGCGATGGGGCAGGATCCAAAAACAAAAGAGCCCGTTGCTTTTGACATAACGGACAAGAAATTCACCGAGAAATATTTCGATATTCTTCATCATCCCTTTGAAAAAATGGGTGTTGACTTCTGGTGGATCGACTGGCAGCAGGGCAAGAACACCTCTGTCAAGGGTCTCGATCCGCTCTGGGCACTCAACCACTATCATTTCCTTGACAATGCCAAGGATAACCACAGACCGCTGATCCTCTCACGCTTCTGCGGAGCAGGCAGCCAGAGATATCCCCTCGGCTTCAGCGGCGATACGACACAGACATGGAAGAGCCTCGATTATCAGCCCGGCTACACCGCAACCGCCTCAAACATAGCCTACCCATGGTGGAGCCATGATATCGGCGGACATTGCATGGGCAAAAAGGACGATGAGCTTTATCTGCGCTGGGTTCAGCTCGGAGTTTTCAGCCCCGTCATGCGTCTGCATTCAACCAACAACGAGTTCATGGGCAAGGAGCCGTGGAATTACAGCGGCTCGGTCGAGAGGATCGCAAAGAATGCTCTTCGCCTCAGACATAAGCTTCTGCCCTATATCTATACGATGAATTACCGCACCCATACCGAGTGCAGAGCGATATGCGAGCCGATGTATTATGCTTATCCCGAGGATGAAAACGCATATAAGTGCAGGAACGAATTTTTCTTCGGTACGGAGCTTATCGCCGCCCCGATAACCGAGCATACCTCGAAGAAAACGAACCTTGCAGGCGTTAATGTTTGGCTTCCCGAGGGAAGATATACCGATATTTTCACGGGCAGGATCTACAGCGGCAACGGCTTCGTCAAGATGTTCCGTGATATGGAGAATATCCCCGTTCTTGCGAAAGAGGGTGCGATTATCCCCATGAGTGCAAACGACAGAACGAACGACTGCTCGAACCCCGAGAAGCTCGAGGTCATGATTTACAGAGGCAACAACACCTTCATTCTTTACGAGGATGACGGCGAAACGCTTTCATATCAGAACGGCGAATATCTCAAAACGGCATTCACCGTTGCCGAAAGCGGAAAGACCGTTTCGTTCAGAATCGCAAAAGCGGAGGGTACGGCTGCGGTTGCTCCCGAAATCAGAACATATATCCTGAAATTCAAAGATATCATCGGCGCATCGGCAAAGGTTACCGTTGACGGCGAAGAGAAAGAAGCCGAGGTCGGAACCGTTGACGGAACGCTTGAAATAACCGTTTCTGCGAAGCCCGATGCAGTCATTGAGATCGATCTTGACAACTGCGTTTATCTCACAAACAAAGACGAAAAACAGCTCATCATCAACACGGTTGCGAAATTCCAGATGGGCAACGATCTGAAGGGAATGCTCTTTACGGGTCTTCTCAAAAACGTAAAGAAGTTGCCGAAGGTCAGAAAAGAATTCAGAGAGCCCGTCGAAGAAATATTAAAACTTCACAGATAAAAGAAAACCGAGCATCAGCAATGATGCTCGGTTAATTTTTTTATAAGTTGTTAAGTATTTTCAGAACGCAGGAAAGCTCTTCGGGCTTGACCTTGTCAACGGGCTTGTTGTTTTCAACGCAGTCTGCGAAATAGATTAGCTCGTTTGCATATGCATCGCTCTTGGGCAGGTTGATGCTGCCCGTGTCGCCCGTTGCCTCCTGCGAGAGGTCGATCACGGTGTCGTCACGACGGTAAATGATCATTTTGCCTTTTTCGTTGGTAACGACCGCATCCTCAAACTGGAATCTGAATTCAGCGGCAAAGGGATATGAGGTTGCGTACCACGATGCCTCGGAGTTTATTGAAAAATCGCCGAAATTATAGCAAAGACTGATATAGTCCTGGTCGGGGCGTTTTGAACGGAACTGATACATGACCTCGGGAGCACCGAAGGCATAAACCATAAAATCGAGGTCATGGATATGAAGATCAAAGGGGACAAGACCGCTGCGTTTTTCGTCCGTCATCCAGCCGTCCCAGCTCCATTTCGGGATACCGCCGAGGCGGATCATTGTGCCCGAGAGAAGCTTGCCGTATCTTTTGCTGTCATAGATCTCCTTGAGAAGCTCATATTCGGGCCAGAATCTGAGGACCTGAGCAACCATGAATTTAACGCCGTTCTTTTCGGCAGTCGAATAAACTCTGTCAACATCCTCTTCTTTGAGGGAGATCGGTTTTTCCGTGATAACATTGATTCCCTTTTCCATAGCCCTGACCGCAAAATCCGCATGCAGATATGTGGGCAGACAGATATCGAGAATGTCAAGCTCTTCGTTTGCGAGCATTTCGTCAAAATCCGTGTAGCAGCGTTTGCCGCTGTATTTTTCCATTCTTTCGGGGCGGATGTCGCAAAGAGCAACAAGCTCTGCGTTTTCCATTTCTTCCCATGCGGGGATATGAGCGCCGCTGATTCCGCCGACGCCGACAAGACCGACTTTAAGCATAAAGATGTCCTCCTTTGAATCTTACAAAAATCATTTTATCACTTCGCATTAAAAAATCAAGACAAAAAGAAAAATAACCCGAATATTATGAAACAATTAACGCTTTTCTAAAAATATTAAGACAAAGTTTAAGAAATTTACGAAAAGCATTAAGATTTGAAAAAGAAAGTTTTAAGAAATCTAAGCGTTATCTAAGATTTGCAAAAAGGCATTGAACGGCAGAAGAACACGGGATAAAATCAAATTGAAAACGGCGGGGGACAAAAACTGCGCCGTAAAAGGAGGACTGAATAAATGAAGATCAAAAAATTAATTTCGCTTATTCTCTGTGCCGTGCTTGCTGCGGCAGTAATTCCGATGCAGGCGTTTGCGGAAAGCGAACGCAAAGCCGTTGATTCGGGCTTTTGCGGTGCGCAGGGAGAAAATCTGAGCTGGATTCTCTATGATGACGGCGAGCTCGTTATCAGCGGAGAGGGACCCATGGCAAGCTACAGCATCGGAAGCAGCACCAATCAGCCCGGCTGGTACAAGTATTATGACATGATCGATGTTATAACTCTTGAAGAAGGAGTCACGATCATCGGCAGCAACGCATTTTTCTCAGGCAGCAAGGATATGGGATATAAGCCCGTTTCGTATTACAGAATCAATCTTCCGAAGAGTCTTAAAAGTATATACGGATCAGACACCTTTGACGATAACAGAATAGCGGGCCGCCATCTCGCATTCTGCTATGCGGGCACGGAAGAGGAGTGGAAGGCTATTTTCGGAGAGCCCTCACCCGACAGATATTCGGCGATATATTACAACGGTGAAGAGCCCGAAACCTTCTGCGAATTGGTTGAAACTTACGGCGAGATTGATGTTGTAACCCATTACTATGCCGAAAACCCCGAGGCGGAAAAGATAGAATGGTACACGATCAACAGAGGCGAATCGACGAAAGTCGGCGAAACTCCCGCAAGGCATTATGAGATAGTGGAGCTTGAGATCCCCGATTACAGAAGGGGAGAGGTCTATCTTCAGGCAAAGATCGTTGATGCTCAGGGCGAGGTTATCGTTTCGTCGCAGGAGCTTTATATCGGCAAAAACCCGACGGTTTTTGACAGAATAAAGGCATATTTTCAGCAGGTCGGAGCTTATTTTCAGATCATCGGTTTCTATGCATACGTTATATTGCATCTGATTCCTCATCTGTGGATAATTATTCCCGAGCTTATAAAAATAAGGCTTGGAAGATAACAGGCTGATTTTTATATGAAAATATCGTCGAATTCTACAGCGAGGATTTCTTTTATCAGCTTGATCTCATCAGGATAAAGGTGTCTTTGGCCGACCTCGATCTTGGCAAGAGCACTTCTTGTTATGTCGCAGCCGCTGACCTGAAGCCTTGCAGACAGCTGCTCCTGAGTCAGTTTTGATTTTTCCCGCAGCTCCCTTATTCTGCCGCCAATCTTTTTTTCATATTCGTGATTCATATAATGTCCTTTCTTTGCACCCGAATAGGCGCAAAACTCATTGACATTATTTTATGTGAATGATAGAATGGAATTGCACCTATATAGGTGCAAAAACGGCAAATGAAAAAATTTAGTCAAAGGAAAGTGGTAAATATGGATTTCAGAATAAGCAAAGAAGAAATGCTCGAGGGAATGCACAAAATGAATTCCTTCGGCACAAGGCTTACGGGCAGCAGGGGACACACCGATTTCATTAATTGGCTCAAAGCCGAGATCGGCGGAATGGACATTCCCGTTTTCAGCGATCCGTTTTATTTCAGACGGTGGGAAGAAAAACGCTCGTCAATCGAAATCATTGACGGAAACGAGAGAATCAGCATTCCCGTTTCATCGGCTTATCCCTATTCGGGCGAAACCTCACCCGACGGAATAACAGAGGAACTGGTTTATGTGAAAAGTCCTGCGGATATTCCGAAAACCAAGGGCAAAATTGCGGTTTTTGAAATCGCAAACGTAAACTTTCTGCCAAGCGAGATTGCTTTCGACAAGAGAACGAGCTATCCCGAGGATGTCGTTCTCGAAAAGAAATATGAAGGTCCCGTCATAACAAGCTTCGTTCAATGCTTTTACGGCATTCTCTCAAAAATCACAAAAGCGAAGGCGGTCATTCTCATCTGGAAGGGCTTGCATGATGACTGCATAAAAGGGCAGTATCTTTCGTTCATCATGGGCTATCAGAATATTCCGATGCTCTGGGTCAACGAAACTGACGGCAAAAAAGTAACCGAAGCGGCAAGGGCTCATAAAAAAGCGAGATTTGTTCTCGAAGCGGAAATCGAAGAAAACGCCTTCACGGAGAGCTTTTATTGCATTCTCAGAGGCAAAAATGAAAAAGAAACCGTCATCGTCAACACTCATACCGACGGAACAAACTGCGTTGAGGAAAACGGACCGATCGCTCTTTTGCAGCTCATGAAAAACATGAAGGATAAAGAGCTTGAAAGAACGCATATTTTCGTTTTTACAACGGGACATTTCCGCCTGCCCCATTTTCAGGATATAAGAACGGGAGCGTTTCAGTCGGGCTCTCGCTGGCTTGCCATGCACCGTGATTTATGGGACGGCAAGGGTGAGCATTTCAAATGCGTGGCAAATCTCACTCTCGAGCATATGGGATGCAGGGAATGGCGTGATGTTGACGGCGAATATAAGTATACGGATAAGCCCGAGGTCGAGCTTGTCTATACGGGCAACGATTTCGTTGACAGGCTTTATATCGATACGGTCAGAGAGAGAAAGACCGTAAGAACAATGACTCTCAGAGGTCATAATGCTCTGCATTTCGGAGAGGGACAGAATTTCTTTACGATGCGGATTCCCGAGATAAGTCTTGTTCCCGCACCGTATTATCTCTGCGTTGTGAGCGACACTCATGAAATGGAGAAATTCGATATTGACCTCATGACCGAGCAGACCGAAACCTTTGCAAGGCTGATCGACAAAATCGAAAAAATATCTGCCTCTTCCCTCGGCAGGAGCGATTTCTATTCGCTTCTGAAGGCGAAAAGCGTTTCGGGCGGCAGAGATTTCAGCCTCAGTGGTCTTGCGGGTCTGATATCGGATAAGATCAGAAAATAACAGGAGGAATCAATATGTTTTACGGACCGTTTTTACCCATTATGCCGATTTTGTTTTTGCTCGAATATCTGCCTCAACCGATCGGAGAACCGATTCAGGCGGTGATCCTCGGCGGAGCGTACAAGATACTTGAGGTGATAAGCGGATTGATTTCATTTATCTTTTAGGATCATAACGCTTTTATCGGTTAAAAGGAGGGCGAAAGATGAAATTCAAACGGACTTTATCGGTCATCATGTGCTTTGCAATGCTTCTCACGGCTGTACCGCTGACGGCATTTGCGAAGGACGAAGCATATGTTAAGATCAAGTTCAGAGATACAAAAAACCAAAGCATTCTTCTCGGTGAAACAGAAGAAGTTTATATCGAATGCAGCACAGGCGGACTGAGCGATTATGAAATCGTCTGGGAAATGTCAAACGAGAAGCTCGGCAAGATCGAGTCTGCAACGGATGAACCGAGCTGGCATGTTACGAGAGTAAACATTACCGGCACGACATTGGGATATTTTACTCTCACGGTAAAAATCGTTGATTCCGACGGGAATGTGATCGCATCCGATGAAACTCTTGTGTGGACCGTTGAGCCGGATAACAGAACATTCGGAAAAAAGATCGAGGATTTCTTTATGCGTGCAGGCTTTACCTCGTGGTTTACATTTATGTTTATAATTCTTCCGATTATCAGCACTCCCGTTACGCTGCCGATAAACATTTATCATTTTATCAGGAACAGATTTTTCGGATAAACGGATGTTTTAATTTGTTAAAAACGGATTTTTTCAAATTTCCGTTTCTCCCCTAAAACCGCACCCCCGCCGTTTTCGGCAGGGGTGCATTCTTTTTGTTTGTTCAGTTGTTGGGCTTGTCGGTCATTGTGAAAGTGAGCTCGCCGCCTTCCATGAGCTGAGAATGAGTAACATAACAGCCGTCAAGGGGCTGACCGTTGAGGGTTACGCCGCTGACATAAACATTCTTTTCGCTCTGGTTGAGTGCCGTCATTTTCAGCGTGTTGCCGTTTGAAAGAGTGATTTCGGCAGAGTTGAGGTTCGGAGAGCCGAGCCAGTATTTGTCTGTTCCCGCAAGGGGATAGAAGCCCATCGCCGAGAAGACATACCATGCGCTGAGCGTTCCGCCGTCGTCGTTGCCGTCAAGTCCGTTGATATCGTTGCTGAAACGGTTTGCAAGAGTCCAGCGGACCCATTTCTGAGTCAGGTCTGCTCTGCCTGCATTTGCGAAGAGATAGGGCGTATGGATATCGTGCTGATTGCCTACCCAGAAGCCGTGACCGGGATCGAGAGCGGCTCTTGTGAGCGATGCATCCTTCATGAAACCGTCAAGCTCTTTGACAAAATATTCATCCGAGCCGAAAAGCCCGATCATTCCGTCGATATCCTGCAGCGCATTCCAGCGCCACTGCCTTGCGCTTCCTTCGCAATAGCAGTCCGCAAACTTCTTTATCATGACTGCATCATAGAAGCTTGTGATATAAGGATTGAAATTCCAGACGAAGGAGCCGTCGGCGTTTCTTGCCTGGAAATACTTCGTTTCGGGATTGAAAACATTCTTATAATACATCGCTTTTTTGCCGTAATATTCAGCATCCTCGGTTTTGCCGAGAGCGGCGGCAAGAGAAGCGATCGCTCCGTCCTCCCATGAATATTCAACCGTTCTCGCAACGGATTTGTTGACTCCGTCGGCATCGTCGGGGATATAGCCGTATTCGTTATAAAGGTCGACCCAGTCCCTGCCGTCCTTTTCGGTGTCGGTTTCCGAGGTGTATTTCATGGCGGTATAAGCGGCTTCAACATCGAAGTCGGTTATTCCCTTGAGATAGCTTTCAGCGATGACGATGCTTGCCGTGTCGCCGATCATCGAGCCCGTGTAGCCTGCGCCCATGGGCCATCTCGGGAGAACGCCCGTTCCTGCCTTTGACATTTCAACAAGGCTTTTCAGACAGTCGATCTGAATATCCTGAGCGATGAGAGTATAGAGCGGATGCGTTGTTCGACAGGTGTCCCAAAGGGACATGTCCGTTCTGTAGGTGTAGCCCTCGGTAACATGAACCTGCTTGTCAAAGCCGAGATATTCGCCGTTGACATCGGTGAAATCGGTCGGCATGATCATGCTGTGATAAAGAGCTGTATAGAAATTCGTTTTGATTTCCTTATCATCAGAATCGATTTTGATAACCGAAAGTGCATCTTCCCATTCTGCGGCGGCACTTTCTCTGATGCCATCAAAGTCGAGAGTCAGATTTTCGGTTTCTGTTTTCAGATTGAGCAGGGCATTTTCTTCGCTGACATAGCTTATGCCGACCGCAATTTCAACGCAGTTATTGTTGAGCGGACCGAAGTTGAGGTCGATTCCGCCGTCGGTGATCTCATATGAAACAACGGGCTTGCTTGCAACAGCGGCAAAATATGCGGGAAGACCTTGGAATCTGCCTGCAAAGTTGCCCATGAGCAGACATCCGCCCGAGATAACTCCGCTTTCTTCGTCATATTTCGCATATGCGTTCTGCGAGGTGCGGTTGCCTGCCGCACTTGATGCATCGATATAAAGATGTGCATCCTGAGAATTAAAGAAGCTGTAGCGGTGAACTCCCGTGTGAACTGCGGCGGTCATCTCCGCAAGACAGCCGACCGACGGAAGATAAACCGCATAATATCCTGCCGATGCCTCTTCCATGGAGTGGGAATAGGGCATGATCTTCGCTGCGTTGTTGCCGACGGAGGGAGTGATCCTGAAATTGGAATAGTCCTCGGAGCCCGTTCCCGAAAGACGGGAATGGCTGAAGCCCTTGATGTGACCGTGTTCATAATAGTAGCCCGAGGTGTTGGTCTTGACGATATATGCGCCGCCGACGAAGCAGGTGTCGGGGCCGAGTCTGACCGAGCCGAAGGGTACGGTAGCTGCGGGGCTGAGCATGCCGCAGGTCCAGGGAGTTCCGCCCGTTCCGATGAACGGATCGACATACTGACCGTATTCCCCCTGAGGAATATCGGGCATTTCAACGGATTTCAGATTGACACCGCCGAAAATTCCCGTGAAAAGCGTTTCAAATGCAACAAAGACCGAAACGATTATTCTGATGACAGGCCACATAGTCCATCACTCCTTATTATAATTATGATTCTAATATAAAATATAGAGTGGGAAAAGTCAAGAAAAAAGCAGATTGCCCGATGCTTGTGAATTTCATCTTGACATTTTGCGATTAATAATGCAAAATAGAATTATCAGAAATTCTTTTCTGACAATATTTTACGAGAGGACGGAAATATCAATGGGCAAATTCTTAGTTAAAGAAACCGCAACGGGCTTCAAGTTCGATCTTAAAGCAGGCAACGGCGAGGTTATCGCAACTTCCGAGGTTTATTCATCAAAGGCTGCTTGCCTCAACGGCGTTAAGAGTGTAAAGACAAACTGTGTCGGTGAGATTGAAGATCAGACGGTTGAAAATTTTGAAGCAGTCAAGCACCCCAAGTTCGAGCTTTACACAGACAAGGCAGGCGAGTTCCGTTTCCGTCTGAAGGCGAAGAACGGCGAGGTTATCGCAACCTCCGAAGGTTACAAGGCAAAGGCAAGCTGCGAAAACGGCATCAACAGCGTCAAGAAGAACGCTCCCGAAGCAGAGATCGAATACGCAGAATAATTATCATTGAATCAGCAAAGCACCTGTCATATCGGCAGGTGCTTTTGATTTTGGGCTGTTATTTACAATATATTCCGATTGCTTCGGATATGAATTCAGCTGTGCCTGCGCCGTTTTTGTCAATGTTTGCTTTGAAGCGGCCATCGGCAACATACAACTGACCCAGACCTGCAAGGATCTCGTTTGTGCAGGTGTAGAAATTATCGGTAATGTAGCTCTGAAGCTTTTTTACGAGTAACTGTGCGGCATCGTTTTCGGGAGAAGCGCAGTCTTTGATTGAGGCGAATTCGGCAAGGACTGCACTAAGACCCGTGTTGACTTCATTCCATTTTTCTGCGGAATAGCCCGAAGTCTTTTTCTCGCTTTCGGCATAAGCATCGGTGTTGCCCCAGCGGAGCTTTGCTTCGTCAGATATATTCATAGGTACACATCCTTTTTAAAAGTCAAAAGTGATTATTCAAAATCCTCAACAAAATAAGCGTTGGTGTTCGCCTTTTTTCCCGAAGGACCGATGATCTCGATTCGGAAATACACATCCTCATCCTCCAACAAAAAGTCGGCTTCGGTTACATATTCACCTGCGGGGGCGTGTAATGCTTTTGAGCGTCTGCCTGCAGTGGAGAGCGCTATTCGCTGTGCCTGAGAGCACTCAACATGAACCTTTCCGTTTTCCAATGTCAGTTCAAAGATCCTCGGTTCACGGGTGCAATAGAACGAACCGCTCTGCATAGCGGATATAACGGATCCATAGCTGAGCGAATCACAGAGAAAGATTGTTTTGCCTCCGAAGCTGTCACAGCGAACATCTCCGAACGGAAATTCATTGTGGTTATCGTCTGCCATGGTACAAAAAAGCCGCTTACCGCTGCGGAGCATCTCGTCATAAACCTGCTCCTGACCGTCATCTCCGCCTTCAATGAAAACGGAGTTGTTATATATTTCAACGATGCTGCAGCCTTCAAGATCACGGTAATCATCGAGGCATTGCATTGACCAGTAGGGGTGGTTATAAGCAACGATAAATCCCAGATTTCTCAGTTTCTGTATGTATTCGTTGACCGCCTTCATATCTCTGTAATCAGGCGTGGCAGGAAGCGAAACTTCCTTGTCACCGTTTATGTTAAATGCGTTAAGATGGTAGCATCTGCGGAACTGACTGCTGCTCACGATATTGTCGCTGATATCTGCCTCGAAGGAATTAATGGCAACGAAATCCTCCGTGCAGAAATCGCTGTGGTCAAAATAGTTATCGTGGTCCGAAAATGCAACTATGCTGTATCCCTGTTCTTTATATGCATCACGGATCTCTTCGGGAGTTTTTCTTCCGTCAGAGAGGGTAGTATGACAATGCAGATTTGCAATATATTGTTTTTTCTCTTTGGGAATCAGAATATGCTTCATATGTTTCTCCTTCAGTCACACTTTCTTTTTTGTTTTAACAGAAGTGATATAATTTACTTAAAGTATATCACATTCAAAAGCATAAATAAACCCACAAAACACAAAAATCCCCACCGACCGCTCGGCGGGGACGGTCTGATTGTCAGGTTCGGAATAAATAATCCCCGACTTTGATGTAGGTGAGCTTGTTTTCCATAAAATCAATCCCTTCGTTACATTATTTTTGATTGCGAGATAATATTATAATGTAATTACGATTTTGTCGAGGATGTCGATTGTAAGAAAAAGCCGCCCGTAGGCGGCTTTTTAGTTTTTATTGTATTTCAGAATAGGAGATATTATATTCAAAAAGTTTTATTAAGTCATCATTTCTGACTTTTTCAATCAGCTGTTTAGTGGGATTGTTCAGACAAATAATACCGTAAGCTTTATGCTTTGATTTTGGCAGATGCTTCTGAATCCAATCAACATAGGCTTTTGTCTGAACATAGGCATCATCATATCCTGAGTCTTTTTTTAATTCGATAACATAATAATCTCCCTTGTCGTCAATTGCCAGAATGTCAATTCTTCCGTGCGGAATGATATACTGTCTTCCGTAAGCACCTTTTGCCTGATAAACTTTTAACGGAAATCCAAATACCGAAATGCCAGATTCCATTCGCAAAACAAGCTCATCTTCCAATATTTTTTCGCTTGAAAACTGATGCTTTTTCACGCCCAAATTTACCGTTTTGTTAGTCTGTGCATTTTCTTCGGAGGAGAATTCAGATTTTTCTGGAACAGCCTTCTGAACAGCTTTCTCTGCTCTTCGCACCAGTTCTTTGGAAATATGAATCTTGCTATTTTTTATAAATTTTCTTGCCTCATCGGCTTCTCCCATTGCCAACAGCGTGCGAACAAGGTTGTTTGAAGCACAATCAACATCTTTGCTTTCTTCTATACACTTCTCAAAAATAGCTTTTGCTTCACAGTATTTCTTTTGTTTGTATAAAGAATATCCAAGATTGTTTAAGGCATATTCAGAATTATCATAGATTTCAAGCGTCTTTCTGTAATATCTTTCTTCATTCTGATAATCTCTGCATTTTCCGTAACACCAAGCCATCCAAAACAGCTTTGAATCCTCAAACAAAACCATTTCTGCGGAATTGCCGTCTTCAATTTGCTCAAACAAAGCAAGAGCATTGTTCCACAGTTTCATTTCATAATAGGTATAACCGAGCAATTCTTTTGCGACAAGCAAATCTCCGTTTTCTTGAATGACTTGCGTAAGAGCATCAACAATTTCTTCGTTTTCTGTGGAATAGTAGAATTTCTCTAAGGCATAACACATTGACGACAGACCTTTTTCAACCGTTCGTTTTTTTAATACATCGCCAATTTCATTCCACATTCCAGGAAATCCTTCTTTCAAAACTGTAACAAGTCCAAAAGTAAAAAGGAACCCATCAAATATATTGTTTGAATCAACCGATGCCTCTATCTGAGCATCTATCCAAGATGTTGCTTTTTTTATAATGTTTTTATGCTTTTTTTCAATAAGATCAATAGTTAGAAAAAATAAATTATTAAAAGGATCATCTTTATCCATCATTTTAAGTTGATCACAGTATTCTAAATAAAACGGATTGCTTTTTATTTCATCCATGTCATGAATTTCTGAATACCTATAATACCCGCCTAAAAAGAAATTTGATAAAAAATCACAATAAAACTCTCGAAGTTTCCAATCATCTTCAACATCCAACTTCAAAAATATGTTACGGCATTTATCGAAAACATCCTGCAGGTTTTCTGATTTGTTGAAAAGACTTACTATTTCCTCTTGAAATTTAATGAGTTGAGCATCGGTTAACATATTATAACACATCCTTAAATTCTGTTTGATCAATTAATTCAAAACGGAAGTTGTCTACAATATTAGATTTAATTTTGTCTTTGCCGAGACCTTTGGTGGTCTGGAGATGATCGACGATAACCTCAAAAAGTGATTTGAAATCAACGGAGTTGCATTCATTGCAGGATTGCTCATAAATGCTGAGGATTTCTTCTTTGCCCTCATTGATTTCGATGAGCTTGGGGTTGAAAAGCAGATAGATAAAGTCAATCTTCTTGATGTCAAACTCACCTTTCAGAAAAGCGGTTGCAACTCCAAGCAGGTGGCTTATCATCTGTTTCATATCGAAGGAGTGAATTTCGGTTTCGCCTGATATAAATTTAACTTCCATTTTGCGCTCGTCAATCACTTCGATTTTGCAGGTGACGGATGTTTTGTCCGATGCAGAGATTTTTCTGTATAAATCCTCGTATTTTCTTTCGTAAATGCTGTCTTTCTTGGTGTAAGGCTCTCTGCATTTTGCTTCAACGAAAACACACTTTTCATCGGTTTCAATGAATCCGTCAAGATTTGCAATACCACCGACGGTTGTGGGCAGTTTCTTTTCAAAAAGAAAACCATCAACATCCTTCATCAGGTTATAAATCATTCTGCTTGACGAGCCAAAAGAAGCCATTTTTGGGGGATAGACATTCTTTCCGCTTACACGTACTTCAAGCTCTTTTCCTCCGCCTTTGCCGTACATTTCATAAGCGGTGGAATGATTGGTTTTCATATCTTCAACGAACTCCGCAAATGAATCATTGGAAAGATAGTTGTTATAAGATTTTCCGTTGGTGACGTATCCCGATTTAATGGGATTTTTTGCGGTTTCATCTGCCATAATGGCATAGTCTAAAATTTTGTTAAGTTCCACTATTTTTTTAACCTCGTAAATTATGATTTATTTCTCGCAATAAACAACAGTAAAGTATAGTCAATCAAGGATATAAGGGAATCTATATCTTCGTTTGTTTTTATAGGGTTATTGAATTTAATATGTAATTCGTAGTTTTCTTTGTTAGGCACAGGAATTATCTTGTAGTTTTTATATACAGTAGCCAAACGAACGGATATTTCATTAGCAATCAGAGATGCATTGAAATCGTCACCGCCTTTTTGGTCAAAAAAGCTCTTATTAATATAGAAACGAATTTCTTCCGGTTTATCTTCGTCAAGCTCAAAAATTCTTTTGTATGATTTTCCGGTTTGTGAAAACAAAGCATCAGAATTACTTGCGATATTATATCTGATAACGCCCTCTTTTTTGTCCTCTTCAAGAAGAGGTTCATATTTATTTTTCAATTCATCCATAGCGACGTTGAATTTTGCTTTAAAGTTAATCGGTTTATGAACAAGTACACTTGCTGCAACTATTAACACCAAAACATCAACAAGAATACCTGAAATATCTTTAATTCCGCCAACAACACTTTCCTTTGTAAAACCACCGAAAGCTATCTCGCAAACAATTGCAACAAAAGCAGAAACAGCAAATATGCCTGCCAACAAATCTGTTTTTTCTAAAAGTTTTTTCATATTAACCCTCCACAATTTTGTATCCGTTATTTTCTTTAATTATATAATACGGCTTGCTGTTAAGCAAGTGCATAATATTTTTCAGATAGGGTCTGTCTTCTTTCATTTCGTTGTGCTGATCTTTACCAAAGAAAACAAACGGACAAGCAACAACATTTGTATCAGCAGGTAACCCGAAGTCTAAAAGCAGTTTTTCTATGTCTGATGTTTTCATATATGTATATGCCTCAAGTACACAGCGGAGCATTGTTTCTGTGCTGTCTGGTTTCTTGAGTTCAAGGATATAAAGTGTTTCTCCGTCATAAGAAATAAGGTCGATTTTGCCCGCAACATCTTTCGATGTGTTTTTCAGCGGTGTCTGATAATCAATAATATCGCCAATGAAATCAAAATGTTTCTGATTGAAAAGTTCAACGGCAATCTGCTCTTCTTTTCTTAAATCACTCGGTATGCGTTCGCCGGCATGGCTTGCGGTTTTATATGTCGTTTTTCTTGTAATCTTCGGTATTCCGCCAACAAATTTTTTTATATGTTTGCAAACATACTTTGCCACAATTTCGTTATAAAGTTCATCTGTATCAGTGACTCTTCCACGGTAATTAATCACTTCTGTCTGATAAAAAGTTGACGGATTCTGCATTTCTTTTTCACACATTTCTAAAATCTCTTTTTCTGTATAACCCATACAATTCACCTCTTTAATCGTATTATACCACATTAAGTGTCCCATAAAAAGCCCATTAACACAAAAACACGCTCTGTATTTGCAACAGAGCGTGTTGATTTCTAATGTTTGCGATGAAACATTAAATCAAGTCTATAATCAAGCAAATGCAAACAGAACAAACTGACTTTGAATGCGAATATAATATCGCTGTCTTTAGTTGCATAATTATTCCCATGAACACATTCATTTCTTATATTAAAACCGTTTTCAGCGAACATTGTAAAATGAATGAAAATAAAATCGCTCGCATAGGATATTTCTTCAGTTTCATCATAAATCATTTTAATTATTTTATTTAGTACACTAGACGGTTCTTTTAATTTATGATATTTGTCTTCCTTTTCACAAATAGGAGATATCCCATAAAATTCTCCAACTTCTCTGATTTTGTTTTCTAATATTGGGAATAATTGTGTTAAATGGGCCAGCGATGGTTTGTCAGAATGTTCTATAAATCTATATTGGGGATTGTTTTTGCAAGTTATTTCATATAGTTGTTTAGTGTTGCCAAACAAACGAAAATATGCATGAACCTTATCCTCAATTATTTTATATATACCTGATAAGTTTTCTTCAACAGACAATGAATTTAAGAATTTGTGCTGATTAGCTTCGTGTGTTTTTTCAACAACATCTTTAATGATCATATCTATGGGATGGCTTTCATCTATGTGAATTTTTCTTTCATATGGAAAGTCTTTTGATATGGCTATGTTATGCACCATAAAAGCAAGAGGATTTTCAGCCAAAAACGATAAGGTTTCAATGAGAGAAGTTTTCTTAAAACGTAAACAGTCATATGCATAAGATAAAGGCTTTGATATAATTTCTGAATTAAATTTCTCTAATTCATCAGCCGATATATTTATTGAATTGTTGAACAATTTCATTGATTTGAAACATTTCTCAAAATATATACTTTGCCACAAACTTCGTATATATATGATTTCAGTTGACACTTCGTGTGAGATTACATTTCGATTATTTTTTATCTTAATTAAAAAAAGCAAATAATCTAAAAAAGCTGAAGAAATGAGAATAATACCGTCTGATGCAACATTTTCAATCACATATTCAAATTTATCGGAAACTTTATAGAAAATCTCTTTGTCAACTATAGATATAATGTCCGCATCAGTTACATAAGTTAAGAAATTGTGAATATCGTCAATATTATCAACTGCTTGGGCTTTGTTCTTTTTGTAATCTTTTAAAATGTTCTTCGCCAATTTTGGCAAAGGGAAATTATTGTTATTTAAATATGATAAATATTGGATATGGTTAATAGCAGATAACGTTTTGTACAAATCAGGCTTTTGGTTGTTTAAATCAATTTTAGGATCTCTCCAAAATGCTATCATAAACTCTAAACTTGAGCACATCAAATAAGAGAATTGTTTTGTTTCATCAAAATTATCAACATTATCCTTCCACAATTTAAAATGTTTGCTAATCGTATTATCGGAAGGCTTTATATCAAACAAAGCATATTCTATTGATTCAACTAAAAACTCAACATCAGTTGCTGTATAATAATTTTTGATCTTTTGCATAAGTTGAGGAGTATATGCAGTAAAATCCGGATGAGTAGAACCGTCTCTGTAAGTTATACAGGGAGTAAGCTTTCCGTTTTTGTATTCGGAGCTTAAAAGCTCTAAAATATACCTCTCTTCCCAAACGGCTATATTTTTCCTATCGAATGTATTGCTAAATGAAAATGCATTTGCATTGTTACACATCTCAAGAAGTTGTTCGCTTGGATCTTCACAACGGTGAAAATTGTGATTTAAATTATCGCTAAATATAGATTTTTCTAACGAAAAATCTATTTGAAGTTGATCTAAAATACAATCTATTTTTTCTAGTTCATCACTAAAATTTGATGTTTCAATAATTTCAAAAATATTATAAGTTCGGAACATTTCCATATATATTACATATTTTGTTTCTGATGTTTCGTTGACAAGTTTTGCACAGAGAGCATATAAGGTAAGCAAGCGTATAAAATCGTTGCTTAAAATTAAGCTGTCAAAGTTAATTATACCTACATAGAATTGAGAAACCATATCGATATTTTTTAACCAATCAACGTCGATTTCAAGCGAGGCTACAAGCTCGTGAATTTTGTTTAAATGCTCGAATAAATCTTTTATGTGACTAAATTTACATAAAAAATCATAATTACTATGTACTGAAAAATCTGGTTCAAAGTTCTCCTGCACATATTTTATATACCAGATCCAGTCTGTATTTTTGCTTAATATTCCATCAATGTATTTTACTTTTATTTCATGATCAAAATAATTCTTCACGATAAAATACTCCTGTATTCTTAATAATAATGGGAAATCTGATATAACTATTATAACTAAAAAAAGAAAAATGAACAAGGCTAATCTTGATAAGATCTTTTTTGAAAGAAATCTCTTAATCATGTGTAGTTTACGTGGATTACATTTGCTTAATACAAACAAAAACTCCCTCTGCTGTTTCCAACAGAGGGAGTCGGTTATATCAGATATAGACATCGACGGTTAGGTCTTCCCATTGATACGGGCGGAGATATTTACCCGTCGATTTTCTGTGTTTCAGAGCGTCACCGTAGCCGATGTCAACTCTTAAAAACAGGTCAGTCCTATTAACCTTTGATAGCTGCCTGTACTGCTCCAATGCGGATGGGGAAATCTCTTCCGAATCAACCGAAAGAGAGCAATTTTCGGCTCTTTTTCCGTTGATTTCGCAGTCAATCGGCTCATTTTCTTTGCCAAAACGCAGATACCACTTGAATTCATGGGGAGTCACAACAATCTTCTTTATGAGTGCTTCAATCACATACGGAGGTACATCGCCTTCGTCTTCGGGGTATGTATATCTGTCGAGTGCATACCGCAGGAATGTTATCTTTTCTTCGTAGTCCTCATAGATAGGTTCGTATCGTGCGGGAGCAAGGTCAGCAAGTTCGTTGTTGACTGCTGTCATCTGCTTTTTAATTGGCTCAATTTTTTCAGCAAGGTCATCTTTTGTAATAATACCGTCTGCACACATATCAATTAAACTGTCATATCTCTGTTTGAGGTCTTTCAGCAGTGCTTCTTTCCTTGCTATCAGCTCGGAATTATCGGTTTTCTCGTTTGAAAGTTCATAGTGCTTTCTCAATACGGATTCTGCAATTGCGAGAACCCTCTGTTTGTCGGATAAAAACTTATCAAAAATGAACTTTGCCATCAGGTCGAGCTTCCATTCGGGAATCATCGGTGAACGGCAGGCATCTTCAAGCGGTAACCCTCTCTTTTTTCTGCTTTCGTAGCTACCGTGATTAATAACATAATAGCATTGATAAGCATATTTTGTGTTCTCTCCCGAACCCGACCATTTAACTCTGTTGAATTTGTGACCGCATTCGCAGACGAGAAGTTTACCCCATACGGTTTTCGGCGGTGTTTTGCCCTTGGGTTTTCTGCCTGAATTCAGATTTTTCATTTCTCCTCTTTTACTTGCCATAATTTTTTGCACCCTTTCATATTCATCTACGGATACTATCGGCGTGTGGGTTCCCTGAACCTGTGTAAGCTCGATTTCACCATAGTTTTTTGTCTTTTTCTGATCAAGATAATTTTCAACGTACTCTTTGTGATATGTAATTATTCCGCAGTAAAATGTGTTTTGCAGAACATGGGATATGACCGTACAGTGCCATCGGGATTTACCCATTGAGGTCAGTCTGCCTCTGCGTTCGAGCTCATCTTTGATTTTCATCAGACCGTCACCCGCAAGGTACATATCATAAATCATTCTCACAGTTTCCGCTTGTTCGGGATTTATAACAAGGTCTTTACCGACCCTGTCATAACCGAGAATATTGCCGTTGCCGTAAAAAACTCCGTTGTTCATCGAAACCTGCTGTCCGCTTTTAACTCGGATTGATGTTTTACGGCTTTCTTCCTGAGCAAGGCTCGCCATAAGCGAAAGCCTCAGCTCACCGTCGCCGTCAAAAGTCTTGATTCCGTCATTGATGAAGAACACCTCAACTCCGACCCGTCGCAAAGCTTTGGTGAAATGCAGAGTTTCTTCGGTGTTTCTTGCAAATCGGGAAACCTCACGTGTGATAATAAGGTCGAATTTGTGTTCGTGGGCATCTGAAATCATTTGTGTGAATCCCGGTCTTTTTTCAGCCGAAGTGCCCGTTATACCTTCATCGATGTACTTATCGACAAGAATCCATTCGGGGTGTCGCTCAAGAAAAGCGTTATACCATTCGAGCTGATTGCCCAAGGCATAAACCTGTGCTTCGTGTTCGGTTGAAACTCGGGCATAGATTACCACCCTCTTTTCTTTTGGTGTATCAAACGGATACATCATTTTTTATCTCCTTTCTGTCCGAACGGTAGAACAAGAATTCAGATGTATCTACCTTATCGGCATTTTCATTTAAAATTTCGTGGAACATTTCTTCAGAAATTAAACCGTCGGCACAAAGCTGCTGGATAAGTTTCAGTGCGGCGAAATAAAGAGCTGAATCATATTCCGATTCCATATTATTCATAAAACTCCTTTCTTGCAAGGATGTAGATTTGCTCCTTGCGGTTGATTTTTCAACTTCTGCCCAAGTTGGGCAGAAGTTAGTTTTGTTTAACTTCCGACCAAGTTGGTTGGAAGTTGTTTTCGGAACTTGTTCCCAACTTGGGAACAAGTTAATTTCGGGTAACTTCTGTTCAACCTGACCAGAAGTCGGAAATTCAGACCAACTTGGACTGAATTACTTTAACTTTCAGAAATCCGGCCCAACTTGGGCTGAATTATTTTGCATTGAGAAATTGTGTCCAACTTGGGCACAAATTTTTTACTTTCCGACAAGTTGTCAGGAAGTTGCTTATGTTCCGAAATTCTGTCCAACCTGGGCAGAATTATTTTTAACTTGTGTCCAACTTGGTCACAAGTTGAGTTTGTTCGGGAAACCTGTCCAACTTGGACAGATTTATTTTTAACTTGTACTCAGCTTGAGCACAAGTTGAGTTCGTAGTTTTAACTTCTATGCAATTTGCGTAGAAGTTAGTTTTTTAACTTCCGTCCAACTTGAGTGGAAGTTGTTATTCGTGAATCTGCGATGAGATTTTGCCTCTATTTTTATACGCACCGAGAATTTCGGGCGGTATGTTTTCGACTGTCTTTTTGAGTTCTTCGTATTCCTGAAGTTTGCGGGAAATTTCAAGTTTTTTGAGGGTGCTCTTTTTACTGTCATCAAGCTTTTTCTCAAGCTCTGTTATCTCTGTCTTTAGTGTCTTATACGCTGTGTCATATTTTTTCAGCTTTGTCTTCATCTGCTCAACACCGGGGATGTATTCATCGAGCAACGCTTCGATTTCTGCAACTTTTTTCTTTGCATTCAGCGGATTGATTTCCGTCAGTAAGTTCATCAGCATTTCTCTTTGTTTGTTCAGCTTTACAGCTTGTTTGAAAAGCCTTGGCGAAATATGTTCTCTGCCCGTTTCACTTGCACTTTCGCCCCGTTCCATATCGGGATATTTCTTCACCATGTGTTTCCAGAATTCATCCTGCCACCAGGTCAGCTTTTTTCTGTTGCCGACTATGTCTTTCGCACTCAGTCTGCCGTCATCCGTTATCGGGACAAACGACAGATGCATATGCGGTGTTTTTTCATCAACGTGAATTACCGCCGATAAAATTCTTTCTTGCGGAACATGTTTCAGAATGAATTTCAGGGCGTATTCAAAATATTCTTTGATCTGTGCTTTTTTCTTATCCTTGAAAAATTCGGGACTTGCTGTTATCAGCGTTTCAACAACTCTGACGCTGTCTGTTCTTGTTCTGCAGCCTGCGGCTGCAATCTGTCTTTCCGCTTCTGCACGGTATTTTGAATTCGGTTTAACAAGATGAATGTTGTATTTGCTTCTCTCGGTATCAACGTCGGGATTACTCGCATAAACCTCTTTCGTGCGTTCATTATGAGCCTCAATTCTGCTTATTTCGGGACCTTTGTATTTTGCAAATCTCAGTATTCCGTATTGCGGTTTTGTCATCTTTCACCTTCTTTCTTTTCTCTGTGTTTACGGACTCTCGCTGCATTCATAATTCTTTGAGCCTCTTTTCTGCAAGACTCGGAACAATAAACTTTTCTGCCGTCATACGCAAATTTCTTTCCGCAATGTTTACAGCTTTTCAAATGCTTATCGAAGAAAACTGCTTCGAGTTCTGGGTCAAGCGGTAAAACGGAGTCACGGAAGTATCGGCAGATTTTGTCGTTTGCAAAATGCTTTGTGAACATATAGCAATCGCATTCAAGCGGCAGACAGCCGTAATCTTTTCTGTAATTGGCACAGTTGCCGACCACAAGTTTTTTGATTCTCTGTTTTTCTTTGTCGGTTAATTCTCTTGACATTTTCAGACCTCCTTTCTTTTGGGCATAGAGAAAGCGAACCGCCGACACAATGCGTCAACGATTCGCTTGTAAAATATTAAAATTTCAGTTTGCGGTAAATTCACCTCCGATATCTTTAATCGACTTTATCCGTCTATAGACATTATACTGATTTTTTGCCGTTACCCTGTCAAAATCAAGTGTCTTGCAATTTTGCGTTGTTCACAGCTCTTGGAATTTGCAGATTTGCAAGTTTCAGAAGATAAAAGTTGTTTTTCATCGCCTGACAGTCCGTTTTTTGGTACATATAAATTTGCTATAATTAACTTAACAAGATTAGAATTGACATCCTTGACCAAAATTTTTTATCTCAATATAATTAAATCAAAAAAACAAAAGGAGACTGATAAATGCCATACTTACACGGAACACTTGGAGAAAGAATTGCCGACCTGCGTGAGCAGAGAGGTCTGAAGAAAAAAGAACTTGCAGATATGGTTGGTGTTGATGCATCAACAATCGGCAGAATAGAAAGTAACGAAACTCATAAAATTGACAGCAATCTGATTCTGAACATTGCAAGAGTTTTCGGAGTTTCAACCGATTTTATTTTTTGCCTTTCCGACGATCCCGAGCCGAAAAATTTCAGCATCGGTGAACTTGGTCTGACCATAGAAGCTGCGAAGAAAATTTATACAGGTGAGATTGACCCCGACGTTCTGAATATGTTGCTTGAGCATCCGAACTTCGGGATTCTTTCAAATAAAATTGCTCATTTCTTCAAAGGCACTTTTGCCGAAGGATTTGCAGTTCAGAATCAGCTTTATGATATGGTCAGTAGAACCGTATGCGGTGACGATGAAATCTCAAAGGAAGTATCGGAAGATATACAAAGCATGAAAACTCCGATATATCAAGCTGACTTAACTATGATTGATAACGGATTTATGTCAATCGTAAAAGATATAAAGAAAACCGTTGATACCGATTTTTCACATTCAAGAAAACTTACAGAGGAAACATTTGAAGGAATCCGTCAGAGTCTTGTCAGAAGCGGCGGCAGTCTGTCCTACAAGAGAATAACAGCAGAAAATATGGCAGATGCCGTTATTGAACAGATTAGCCGTTTCGACGGTATTACCCCGGAGATGAAAACTAATCTTCGCAATGCTTTGATTCCGATTTTTATGCAACCGCAGAGAGGTAAACACAGATGACAAACGAAGAGCTTTGCGTATTGGCTCAGGGAGGAGAAGAAACTGCAAAGCACCGTCTTGTTGAAAACAATCTCGGATTTATCAAAAAGCTTGCAAACAAATACTCGGAAGATTTTGAAAACTTCGGAATTGATTTTGAAGAAATCGTGCAGGAAGGCTGCATCGGAATTCTTGAAGCAGTTAACAGGTTTGATATAAACAAAGGCACAAAATTTCTGACTTATGCCACAGCATATATAGAAAAATACATACTTCTGCTTCCTGAAAAATACGGTTATGAGGTTTATGAAGTTGATGAAGAAACAGAAGAAAAAACTTATTTCTCGTTTATGAGTTTTGATGGTGAAAACGAAGAAGGTGAATCCGATGCAGACTATATCGAGAGCACTCTTTTAGCAAGGCAACCTTATATCTACAAGGCTTCACCCGAAAACATTTTCTTTGAAAAGTTGAAAAACTTATTGCTCTGTGGGTCGGTTAAAGAACTCAATGACCGTGAACGGGAATATCTTTCTTATCGTTTCGGACTTGAAGACGGTGTTCATCACACCCGAAAAGAATCGGCAGAACATTTCCATTTGAAAGAAGTCCGTGCCAAACAGATTGAAAAAAGTGCGATGAAAAATATAAGAAAACATTTTGAACCGCAATGGGATTATATCTGTAGTCGTAAGTCCGACTGCTCTGAAGAAAAAGAATATATAGTTTTTGAAAATTTCACAGATATTACTGCGGCATCAAAACTGTATTATTTCGCTCATAAGCACGGACTTTCGGAAGCGCTTGAAGTGTTCTCGGGCAGAACATTAAAGGTTTCCGTTCCGATAAAAACTGAACTTTACGGAATAAAAATTGACGGGTTGATTTTGTCAACACGCACCGTAAACATTCTGAAGAAAAATAAAATTACGACGCTCGGGAAACTGATTGCAAAAATTCAAAACGGTCAGCTTCGGAGCATAAAAAATATCGGCACAAAAACTGTTTCGGAAATACAAATCTGCGTTCTGAATTTCTGCTACGGAGAGCTCGATTATCTGCAAAAAATATATTTTTTCAAGCTGCTTCTTTGCGACAATTGCAGATAATTTTCCGCTGCGGCGGGGAGTCTTATATACCGTTTGTTCCTTTTCCGAGCAGTCAGAAAAAAATTTTTTTCTGTTCTTTCCTGAACTTATCTGCCTGCTCTGCACCGCTGAAAAGTCTGCTGTCATGTAAGGCGACAGACATCCTTTTCACCGCCGACGGAACAAAGGTATAACACACTAGACTTTGCGTACCGCAAAATCGTGTGCCAAATGGAGATTTTCTCCCTTTGGATACCCACTTGTGCCGATTGTTGTGTGTACACACTTTGAAATTTTTGCAAAACCGCACCTGCAAAAATCCAACCGTACACACAAAAATTTTACAAAAACAAATCCGCAAAATTCAATCGTCACCTTCATTTTTCTCGGCAAGTCTGCAACAACTTTTACAAAAAATCAAAAATTTTATATGCCTCAAAAAATGAAAAAGTCCGAAAAACTTTCTCTCATTATCAGAGAACGTTTCGGACTTTTTGTTTTGCGAAGATGAAGTATGAAGAAAACTTTTTTGTTGCTGTTTCGCTTTTTTATTTTGCATTTATCTCGTTAATATTCAAATCCACGATTTCTTTCAAAACCAGATATGCGTTTTTAAAAATAATTTGCCATTCTTCATCTAAAGGATCAATGATTTCATGAAACAACGCATTGCGAAGACGATACACAAAATCCAAAAACCATAAAACACTATTTGTTTTTAATGTTTCAAATAGAGCTTTATACCACCGTTCTTCGCTCGCTGTCATTTCTCTTGATGGTCGCCAAGATATGTCTCTGTGATACAAGAAGTAGTTCAACGGCCTCTGAATAACAACTTCATATGTGTTTCTGTTGCGAGTCATTTCTTCTAATGTTTTAAAAGACTCATCTTTTTCGTTGAGAGAAAACACAGACCAAACAGTTGATATTGCTTGTTTTTCCAAATCATGAATTTTCGTTATTACTCTTTTACCATAATTTGAACTTTCATACATTGTTTTGAAGGATTCGATTATTTCATGGACAACTGCATAATTAATTTTTCCCAACAACCAGGATAAGTAGTCTTGCTCACTAACGTTGGGGTTTTCAGTTATATATGTTGCTGATCGATTTAGAATTTCAGAAATATTTACTTTGAAGTTTACATTTTCATTGTAATCTTCTCCATAATACTTCCCGAATAACCGAACGAAACCGGTAATAATAAAACTCCACTTCGTTCCACGATTTCTATTCATTTTAAACCCAACAATTAAGCACTCAGATTTGTCAGGAGGGATTTGTCTGAATGTATAATCGAAATCTTCATTGATGTTATAAAAATCCCATAAATAATATTCTGGATATTGCTTAACAATAACATTTCGACCTTCGTTATAAACTTTTTCAATCGACGCCATAATGTTATCATCGACAATCTATTGTTTATATCCTGTAGTCTTATAAAATTTTTTGTAAGCATCCAAATACTTTTTATCCCCTCGGCGATTATAAGCTTCGGGAAACATAACACGCAATGTAGAAATATAAGCAAACCAAGTTTTAATAAAAAGAGAAACAAAATCTGCTTCGGTAACAGCTTTCCAATTTTTATATGTGTTGATAGGTGTCATTATTTACACCTCCAAACATGACACAATACTATCGAGCCATTCTAAAGCCATTTCTTCATTTTTTTCAATTGCCAGCTCGACAGAGTGAACAAGGGCATCAAAAAGCTTGCGGCTCTTTTCTTTATATTGGACAGCTTCAACATATGAATTTGAGATGCTGATTTGATATTTTTCTTCGACAAAAGGAATGATAAACTCATCAATTTGTGAAGGATAAAGTTCTTGCTGCGCCGAGCCACCACACAGTTTTTCTGTTTGAAGTCTGCCGATAAACGAATTCAAAACCACTGCGATATAAATAGGATGTTTTTCTTTTGTGCGAAGAATATTTACATGATTACTTGCGATAGCTTTTTCAGATCCTAAATATATAGCGGTACGACCAATGTTTGCACCAGTGGTATATGTCAGGATATCGCCATTAAATACACGTGCTGTTGGACTGCTATCCCAAACATCCGAATTGGTTTTTTCGAAATTGTTATAGTCGAGCGAATTTTCTAAAATGTGTTTGCTGTTTATCACTTGCAACATACCTGTGTTTGAGTACACGGGTTGCTTTCCGCGAGAATTAAATGTTGCTAATGAACGTATTGTTTTTACATTTTTATTGGATTTTTTTATAAGAGAATAAAGAATGTCGTACTTTGGCAAGTAAAACTCTGCATCTAACCTTTTGCTTTTTTCAAAAGAATTCAAAAAGCTTTTTTCAGTTGTGTTTAAGCCAACGATATCTTTCTCAGAAAAGCCTAAAGCTTCAACAAGCAATTTGTTACACATAGAGAATGCTTCTGTTGATTTTTTTTGGAGTTTCAGCGCCTCGTGGAACAGCTCTGATACTCTCTTTTGAAACAAAGGAGCCATTACTGGGATAATTACATTGTTTTTGCAATCATCCAAATTCAAATGCATCTGTACATTTCCTGTAAATCGTTTACGCATTTGAGTCAAGCCATACACACAATTGAGATAAACCACCGTATACTCAGGTTTTATTTTTGAATTAGATTTTAACTTTACTGCAACAGTATCCTGTGAAACATTACATTCTAGCAAATCAACGAACGCTGCTGCCGGTCCGCCAGTTTTAGATAGAATTATATCTCCCTTTGTAAGTTTGGTTTTGCTGTGTTTAATATGTTCTTTGGTGGGAATACACACAATTTCATCCATAGAAACAAGCATTTTATCTATATTTGAAATGCGTACAAAAGGAATGCCTTCCTCAGAATAACACGAAGAGTTTATATTAAAAATACCCTTGCTTACTACCGCTGCTTCTTTACTAAATGTTGTACACTCATGCGTCTCTGCAAACTTATTTAAAATCACGTATTGTTTTTGATAAAGCTCCGAGTCAAATCGGTATCCTGATTCTAAATCTGATAAAAACACTTCACTACATTCTAACCCATCTATTAAAGCTTTGTATTTAGTTTTGTCAAAAGATTCAACAGATGGGTTTATTAAAAAAAACTTAATTTTTCTTTTTTAGCGAACTCAGCAAAAGCCTCTGCAACACCATCCTGAGTTAAACCGTCATGATTATATAAATCGTGGTCTACAATCAAGTGCCCATGAGAATCTAAAATGTTTTCTCCTGTAGCAGGGTCTTTTACATAAATCTTATCGCCTGAATTGTCTTTACTGGGTTTTTGCATAGTTGCAAAGAAAATGGGATAATCTTCTTTTTTAGGGCATAACTCATCATCCCACTTTTGTACAAACAAAACTGACGTTTTTGTTCCAGTATGAGGCTTAAATACATTGCCGTGCAAACCAACAACCGCAAGAATACGACAACGTTCAGCAATAAATTCACGGATATACTTATCACTGGAATTGTTGAAACGTCCTTGTGGCAAAACTATTGCCATTCTTCCACCAGGCTTTAGGAAGTTCAAGTTACGCTCTATAAACAAAACATCTCTGCCAACCTTGTTTTGCCATTTTCCGGCACTGTTTTTTCCTAACTCATATCGAGAAATTATTGTATTTTCCTTTATATCACCTGCGAAAGGAGGATTGGCCATCACGAGGTCAAACTGAAACTGGCTGTAATCCTTGACTCCGGAAGGTTGAAGTTTTCTGAGCTTTTTAAAGCCTTCGTTATAGGTATCAATCCAATCTTCTTGTTTGGTTGTTTCGTTCCAACGAGAATAATCCAAAGTGTTGAGGTGCAGTACATTGGTTTGTCCGTCACCAGCAATCAAATTCAATGTGCGAGCAACACGGACCGTCTTTTCATCAAAGTCAATGGCAAACACATTATCCCTGACAAAATTAGTTTCCTCTGGAATACGTTCCGCAGCAGTGAAGCCATCGCCTTCAGGAAGCCCTTTAGCTCTGCGGATATCTTTCCATACTTTAAAAATACTGTGAACCGTAAAGCCTGAACTGCCGCATGCAGTGTCAATAATTTTATCCTTAACTGTTGGATTCATCATTTTAACACACATATCAATAACATATCTGGGAGTGAAATATTGCCCCTTTTCTCCTTTTTGAGCTTTACTCATCAGATATTCGAATGCATCGTCAACAACATCGAGGTTATTATTAAACAACTTTATATCCTGCAAAGTAGAAACACATACGGAAAGATGAGAGGGGGAAAGAAGTATCTTGGCTTCTTCTGTGAAAATACCTTCCCAGCGTTTCTTTGCATCATCAAACAGACCTTGAATCTTTTCTTTCAATTCAAAGTCAGTATCACCGGTGTTTCTGAACTGAAGATAAGCTGTGCTATCATTCGCACAAATCAATTCATCATAGAGTTTTGCAAAAATCAGCTTAAAAATCTCTTCAAAGGAATCAACACCTGCACTGGCTAAAACTTCATCTTCCATTTCTTTAATAAGTGCACGAAGAGAACGTTTTTGTGTGCTGATTTTATCTATCTTTTTCAAATCATCATAAGTGAATTGCTCGTTTAAAATATCTGAGAGTTTTTGATTTGCTTTGGGTATATCACTTATTGATTCAAAGAAATTTGGGTCTTTTCGGTTATAGCAAGAAATCTGTTCTCCGTTTGTCCACACACCAATGGGTGCTCCAGTAGCATTGCAATAAGACTTAAGCTGCTCTTTTCCATCTGTCAATTTAGGTTTCTTAAGTTCAACAATTATATAAGGAACTATAGGTCGGTCTTTGTCCATTATTGTTATATCTGCACGTTTGACTTCTCGACCAAAATGAATTGGTGTTTCAAGTTGAATACGGTCAATGGGGTAATTGTATTCATGGATCAGCTTATAAATGTATAATTGTCGAACAGCTTCTTCAGGTGTAAGTTTAATATCTTTTTTACGAACAAAACATTTTATGTATGGAACATCAACGCCTTTTACAGCTTTCATAAAGACACTTGCCTCTACCGCAGAAATTATATCATCTGAGAAAAGCGTATTGTCATAGGAAGTATTTTTGAAAATTTCATTTAATCTCATCATATATTCGCTCCGTTCATCTATAAATCTAAAATTATTAAATAAAGGAATTGGTTTATCTATTGTGTTGTAAATATTTCAGCAAGTTTTTGGCGAATAAGATCTATTTTTTCAGGATGGTTTGTTATCAGCCTTGCAACGTCTGCCGGAATTTCGTTTCGCCCTTTAGCGGCAAGATTTAAAAATTCATTGCGTTGCTTTTCATCTAAATCTAGGCATTTAAGCATTTTATATTGCATATCTGGTGGCGGCGGATTAACCTTTCCAGATAAAATATCATAAAAATATGGTTTCGCAATTTCGACCGCAGTATAAAAATCTAATTGCGTCATTCCCGCCTGTTTTATCATTTTTCTTAAATAATTGCCAAACGCTTTTTTATCCGTTATCATCCGCGCACCTCCCATTATTTAGTATGTATGTTTACATACTAACATACATTTATTAATAAATCAAGTGTTTTTAGATTTTAGCAAGAATTTTTGAAATAACATCGTTTGATTATACAAGTATTTGTTAGTTTGTTAACTTATCTGATTGTATATTATAGTCTAAAACAATCATTCGGTTTATGTTTTATTTGTATCCCAACACACCATTAAATTCTTTTCGCTGGCTGCATCTTCTTTTGAGATAAACGAGAAGCATCCGTTTTCTGCTTTCATTAAGGAAAAGGGTAGTGGCTGTAAGTCTTTTAAAACCAGCATAAACTCTGTGCCCTTTAAATTATAACCCAGTTTTGTTATACATTTTTCTGCTTCCTTTAAATCAGACACTTCTCTTATACTCCAACTACTTCCCTTTGATTTAGTGAAAATAATATATTCTGGGATATCAACAATTGTGTGTGGTTGGATTGTTCCCTCGTTACTTTTATGTTCAATTATTAAAGGCCACATTGATAAGAGCTTTGCAGAAGATAACATATCTGTTACCGATAAGTCAAAATTTGTATTATCTATGATTGCTTTGAATAAACACTCTGCTTTTTCAGTTTTCCGAGTTCCTTCTTTTCTGCAAAATTCCTGAAAACTACCCTTTCTCATTTCTTTTAAGATTAACGGTGCTAGAGCTTGAGCAGTTCTTTCGATTAAATATTGACGATCAGGTGTCACGGAAAAAATTTTTAAAAACGGATCAGGATTATTGGTGTATTCCTCATCTTTCCATATAGAAATCTTTATAATATCTGTATGATTCGTTTTATCTCCAATAATTGTTGCACTAGAGATAGGAATCCCTAAACTGTTCAAAGCTTCAACCGTTCCGTTCAGCTGTTGGTTTAACAAAACATATATAAAATCACTCTTTTTGATTTCTTTGTTATCAATTTTCATGTTTTTATTAAAAAACTTTTTGTCTAACTTCGCTTTATAAAACTCGGGGGTTTCATAAATACAAGTATCGAATACAATCTCAACTTTACAATAAGTGTTTATATTCCATTTTATTTTAGCCTTGCTGACAGCAGCCGCAACTTCTGAAGAAAATTTTGAGTCGTATATTCTGACAGAAATCTCTACTTCACCAACTAACTCTTTGTTTTCCATATCTTTATTCTCCTTATAATTTTTATATAAAAATTGGCACTATTAATTATTGGGCATACCAATATTTATAACTACTTTAGTTGAAATGGTGGCCATATTCATAAACTGAGCAGCACCGCCGAAGTTGCGGGTGACATAGGTTACAATAATATCGGATTTATTGAGCATCCATTTGTTACGGTAATTAATAGCGAAGCGGCGGGGAACGGTTTCTATTCCTTCGGGAAGGATTGAGTGTTCGTCGGGTTCGACATTCTTGCTCGGCATATAGGCAAGAACAACGTAATATTTTATTGGATAAGTCTTTGACAAATCCTCAAGTTGGCGGCGTACCATAGCATCGAAATTGCCGTGGTTACCGACATAAAACACAGTTGCATTTTTATTTTCAATCAAATCTATCAGAGCTGACCGCAAGGTTGGCTCTATTTCTTTTGGGGTATCTCTGTGACCGAAAAAGGTACAAACCATAAATCCACCTCGATAACTGACCAGTATCACGGACAATATTTTCTTTAAATATAACATACAATACTTAATAGTTGCAACCAATACTGGTCAATTATAATGGTGAGGTTATGTTATGGAACAGAAAATCAGAAGAGATTTGAATCTCGGAACAAATCTCAGAAGGCTTCGTGATAGCGTTGGGATTTCACAAGAAAAGCTATGTGCAGAATTACAGCGCAGAGGTTGTGACATTGGTAGAACAACTTATGCAAAATACGAAGCAGGCGAATTGAACATCAGAGCAAGCGTGATTGTTGAGCTTAAGAAATATTATAATTGCTCATATGATGATTTCTTTGAAGGTCTTGATAAATAAACAGTAAAGCCGTCCGAACATAAAATTCGGGCGGCTATTTTTCTTGACTGAAGTTTGCACTAAAATGTATGCGTAACCTACGGGATTTGTGATTGGCAGGTTGGATGTAATGATTTGATGTCTAGAGGCGTTGATATATAAGGGTGTTTTGCGGATTTTTTGAATCTGAATATAAGATGACCTTGAGGACGAAAATTAGGGGTTTTGCATTACACAACTTGAAAATTACACATAAAGGAGTTCTGAAAAGGCGATTTCTTCGGCTTGAGCTTTGCATGTGTTCATCAGACCGACCCATTTCATTTGGTCGGTTTCTTTTAATTCTTCGGTCACTCCTGTGGATTCAGCGAGCTGTGGAATAAGAACATCAAGACGATTTTGGATTGCTTCGTTGACTTCGGCACAATGCTCCTGAAGTTGTTCATGGAGTATCAAACGGTTATAGAGAGCAGGTCTGTGGTCACAAAGATAATCACGGCGCATTCTGCCGTATTTACCGATAGGCGGTGACGGCTTGATTGTCAGATTCGGAATGTAATAATCTCCTACTTTGGTGTAAGTAAGTTTGTTTTCCATAAAATCAATCCTTTCATTACATTATTTTGATTGCGAGATAATATTATAATGTAATTAAGGTTTTGTCGAGGATGTCGATTATATGTAAAGTTCCTTGTATTAGCGCAGCATCTTTTTTTACAATTAGTCTATACTTTTTGAGCATAAGAACTCAATTTATCCAAACGAAGAAGGAGATGTTGAAAAAGATTTTATTCTTTGATAAACTATATTTAATAAAAATGACAGAAGGGATAATAAATGAGCAAACACGAAAAAACTTCTATACTAGATTATTCTATTGGGTTGGATCTTCTAAGATTTGAAAACGTATGTTATTATGAATTAATAAAACGATTTGTTGACATTTTCAATTCGGAAAAGGGTCCTTTGATTTATGGAATAGAAGAAGGTTTAGATGCTTATTTCTCTTCCGGATTGCAACTAGATACAGCGGTGTTTTTATATGAAGCTGTAAAACATATGGGTTGTATAGCACCTAAAGAAACTGAAGCATTTATGTCAACTTCAGAATTTAAAATCCTTGAAACCGTAAGAAATAACATACACACTTTCTTTAAAAAGGGAAATTATGCTTCTAAGGCTGGCAAAATAATTGATAATGCATTAGAGGAATACAAATTAAAAGAACCTGATTATTTGTTTGCTCTTAGAAATGATATTTCTTTGGCATTTGAGATAACTGACCATACTCGACAGCTAGTTGGATGTGATTATTTTATTAAACACTGTTTATTTGAGTGTGATAGTCAAAAGTGGTGTGAGGAAGATTATAGAAATTTCGGTAAGTATGTGTCTTCAAATATTAAACGTTTAGCAGAAACTGTTGACGAAACAAGTTATCAGCTTCAATCTTTATTAACAAAAGAAAAGCAGCCACAAATTGAGTTGTTTGATTATAAAAGTTATGACTTGTTTTATGGCAGCAAGTTAAGTAATGCTACCGCTTTTAGACTAATGCTAATGATTTTTCAAATTAGCTATGGAATCCTATTGGTGGAAAAAATTCTGTCCTCAGAGTCGTATATAAATGATGATTTATGGGTTTGCTTTATTTCTAAACTTCTATCTGTTAAATATGATGAATCGATTGACAATTTATTAAGTTTACTTCAATATTCCTCAACAGAAGATAAAACAGTTTTATCTTCTATACTTTCAGAAACCGATTTTGATGTACACAATCTTCAGGCAAGAGATTTTGCTAGAGATTTGCGAAACACTATACATTACCAAGAACTTCAATATGATTCCACACATTTTATATGTAAAACCACAAGAGAATATATAATGGCAATATACTTATCAAACACTAAAGTCCAAACTATGCAAGATTTTAGAGATAAAGCTCAACTTATGTTTAATGAAATGAAAGAATTACAAATTATTCTTCGTAAGATTATGAATGTTGATAAAACATATAGCTTTTAAAACAGTAATTCAACTGTTATTACAAACAAAAACTCCGTTTACCGAGCAATCGGTAAACGGAGTTCATTATTTAGATATAGACACCGATATTCATATCCTGCCATTTGGAGAGCTTGAAATGGTCAACCATTGACTTGGTTTTGATATAGTCAAAAGCGAAATCTTTGGTCAGGCTCATATCAACCAACTTAAGGCTGAAATTATCGGTTTTTTGCGGGAGATTTCCCTTATCCCTTAATAGCTGCCTGCGTCTCCGAAAGGAGTGGTTGGGAGGTGTCCCCCAACCGTTGATACAGAGCTGTTTTGGCGCCTTCTGCCCTCGGTTTTCAGGTGAAGCGGGTCATTCGGGTCGCCGTCAAATCTCAGGTACCAATCAAAGCCGTCTTTCTTTGCCACAATCTTCTCAACAAAGGCTTCAATTATGCTTTCGGGTATATCGTTTTCATCGGGATTTGTGTACTGCACAAGGGCATATTGCAGCACCGTGAGCTTTTCTTTGTAATCCACAATTTCAGGCTCGTCGTTTTGCTTATCTTCAAGTGCTTCAATCTCGTCACTCAGCTTCCTTATTTCGGCTCTGAGCTCCGATGTTTTTTGGGTGAACAAGTCCTTGTCAATATCACCCTCCGCCCTCATTTCGATATAGTTATCAAGCTTTCGGTTGTGCTTTGCAAGCTGCCGTTTCTTCTGCTCGATAATCTCTTCGTAATCGACTGTTTCACCCGTGTCGCCGATGTGTGCTTCGAGCATTGAGTTGGCAAGCGCCAGCACCTTGTCCCTTTGCATAAGATAGTTGCGGAAGATGTGGTTTGCCATCAGCTGCAGCTTCCACTCGGGAATCATCGGGGTGCGGCAGATACCCTCAAGCGGCAGACCCTTTCTTTTTCTGCTTTCATAAGAGCCTGTCCGCACGGAATCGTAGCACTGATAACCGATGTTTGACTGCGTTGCCGTTCTGTACCAGTTCCTTGTGTTGAACTTGTGACCGCATTCACAGATGAGCAGCTTACCCCATACGGTAGTTCTCGGTCTTCTGCCAATCATCAGACTTCTTTTCTTTGCGTTCATTTTGCATTGAGCTGTTTTGCTTGCCATAATTGCTCGCACCCTTTCGTAATCTTCTACCGATACAATCGGTTCGTGTCTGCCCTTGACCTGCACAAGGTCGATTTCACCGTAGTTTTTGACCTTTTTCTGTGTCAGGTAATCAGGCGTGTATTCCTTGTGGTAAGTGATGATGCCGCAGTAAAACGAGTTCTTCAGAACGTTGGATATTACCGTTTCATACCACCTGCTTTTACCCGTTGCGGTTTTGTAGCCTCTGCGTTCAAGCTCATTCTTTATCTGCATAAGTCCGTGACCTTCAAGATACATTTCATAAATCAGCTTTACCGTTTCAGCCTGCACGGGGTCAATGAAAAAGTCCACGTGCTTTTTGTTGTTTTCAAGCAGCTTTTCAACTCGCCTGTAGCCGAGAATGGTGCCGTTACCGTAGAACACGCCGTTCTCCATTGATGTCTGCTGACCGCTTTTAACTCTCACCGATGTTTTTCGGCTTTCGTCCTGCGCAAGGGTTGCCATAATCGTCAGTCGCAATTCGCCGTCACCGTCAAAGGTTTTGATGTTATCGTTTATGAAGAAAACCTCAACGCCCATCGCCTTGAGTTCACGGGTATACTGCAGGGTGTCAACCGTGTTACGGGCAAAACGGGAAACCTCACGGGTGATAATCAAATCGAACTTCTTTTTCTTGGCATCCCTTATCATTTTCATAAACTGCGGTCTTTTTTCAGCGGATGTGCCCGTGATTCCCTCGTCAATATATCTGTCAACGAGCTCCCATTCGGGTCTTGCCTTGAGAATCGGCTCATACCAATCAAGCTGATTTTCGAGCGCCGACAGCTGCTCTTTGTGGTCTGTGGAAACTCGGGCATAGATTACTACCCGTCGCTTTCTGAAATCTGAATTTATCATGCTGTGTCCTCCTTTGTCTGATTGTGATTTCCTTTGATGAACTTGCTTTCGTCCACAATATCCGCATAGTCTTTCAGAATATTGTGAAACATATATTCCGGGATTTTGCCGTCCCTGAATAACTGTTCAATGAGCTTCAAAGCCGCAAAACAGTATTCGGGATCATCGCTTATTTTATTTATATCAATATTACTCATTACAAACCTCCTTTACAAATGTGCGGATTATCTCGCACCCTTGTCCTTTCCTCTGTTCAAGTGTTTTTGATAGTACATAATGGCTTTGATAATGAAATCTTCAACCTGACTCGGCTTCAAATCGGGCACAGCCTTTAGCAAACGCTCCATCGGAATTCGGAACATTTCACGCTGATTTGCCTTTTCTTCCTGCATTATTGAATCAATGAGTTCATCGGTCAGCTGACCTGCCTGACTGAGCTTTTTAAAGCGGACTGCCTGCGAAAGTGACGGCGTTCTGTCCTCAACCTCAATCGTACCGAGCAGACTGTATTGCTGTTCTTCGGTTAGATAAGACAGCTCAACTGCAGGAGTGAGAGCAATTCTGCCCTCGTCAACAAGGTCGAGTAGTTCGGGGATTAGATATGTCAGACGGATAAAGCGTTTTACTTGTGATGCACTATCATCTTCAGAAATACTATCTGCCGTTAACTTCGGTCCAACTTGGACCGAAGTTCTACCTTGATGTTTGAGTGCCTCCAACTTAAGCTTATAAGCAAAGGCTTTTTCGGAAGGCAAGATATGTTCTCTGTGCAGGTTGCTGTCCACGAGCATTATTGCGGCGTCATCACGGCTGACGGCATAAATAAAGACAGGAACATTTTTTGCCCCTGCCTTCTGTGCTGCCCTCAGTCTGCGGTGTCCCGAGATAAGCTCGTATTCATCTTCCGTATTTTCAAGCGGTCTGACGATAAGCGGTGAGAGAATGCCCTGCTCCTGAACGCTTTCAATCAGAGCATTCATCTCCTCGTTATCAATAACCTTGTAGGGATGCCCCTCAAAGGGACGGATTTTTTCAAGCGGTATGTTAACCGCAGATTTTAATTTTCTGTTTGCCATATTAACGGCTCCTTTCATAATTTTTATTTCTGGTTGGTTGGTAAATTTCTTTGATGTCCTGAAGCTTCTCGTCGATTTCGGGCTTCTTCTGTTCAATTCTTTCGCAGACGGTGATATTCTTTCTCAGTATTTTCATCCTTCCGGTAAGATCTGAAATATACCCCTTCAGTTCACGGATTTCATTTTCATCGCCGTGGTTCTGAGCAGTTTTCAGTTTGCTTCGCAGAATATTTCTTGCCTCGCTCAGCTCTGCAAGCTCATCCTTACAGCCTTGCTTGTAGGCTTCAAGCTGTTCGGCGGTTTCAATGTCGTTACCGCACAGAAGGTTTTGCTGTTCAACGAGTCTGTGCAGCTTTCTTATTTCATCGGCAAGGTATTTAACCGCAACTCTGTTGTTATCAGGTCTTTTTCTCACCGCTTCAACAATGGTTATAAACCGCACATAGGTCTGTGCATAACCGGCAATCGGCTCATTGCCGATATATTGTTTATAAAGGTTATCCTGCGGCGGAATATTAACAGGGTATCTGCGCCAGCTTTCGTCAATGCGTTTTATCAGATTTACGGGAACATAATCATCACCGAGAGTTATAAGTCTTGTTGCCCGTTTGAACGCAGGGTGATAAACCGTTGAGTATCGGCTTGTGAAATTAAAGGTGTAGCCCTTCTTTTTCATCTGATTGAAAAAGTCCTTTCGGCTTATTGATGTGAGTATCGTTTCGTCAATCTCGGTTTTGATAATCGCATTCTTGGTAAGCTTCATATTCTTTTCATTCATATACTCGTTATACGGAATACCTCTGCTTTTCTTCGGATTCAAAACAACCGACAGCTTGTATTCCTTGCAAAGCTCATCGGATACCTCACGCAGTCTGTAAAGATTCCGTTTATCGTCGTTATACTTCTTCCCGTCAACAAACGATACAGAGTTGAAAACAAAATGGTTGTGAATATGCTCGTGGTCAAGGTGCGTTGAAACAATAACCTCAAACCTCTCACCCCACATTCTCTCGGCGAGCTTCATTCCGATTTCGTGTGCCGTTTTGGGTGTAACCTCACCGGGTACAAAGGACTGAATTACGTGATAAGCCGTTATTCCGTCCTCTTTTCCGTAGCGGTGCTTAACTGACATCATACTTTTCTCCGCTGTTTCGGGAGTTACATTGATGCCGTCAACATAACTCCACCCGTCAGCTTCAACGGTTTTTTCAGGATTCATTACATAATTGATACATTTGCCAATCCTGCCTTTTATGGGGAATATTTTGGTTACTGCCATGCTCTTTTGGGTGCAAAAGCTTCGTCAACCTTTTGTGAAACCTCATTGAAGTTTTTACAGGCTTTCTCAAGCTCGGCAGTGTTGAGATAACCGCCCGAATGGACGATTCTTGCAAGCTGATTAAGATTGTTGCCGACTGCACGCAGTTCTTTTATCAGCACAGCATACTCGGCAGGAGGAGCCTGTGCAGGTAAATAGCCGCTGAGCAGAAATCTTATCAGCTTGGACATTGTGAGTCCGGTTGCCTTACACATCTCATTGAGCCTTATATGTTCTTCTTCTGTAAGGCAAACGGTTACTCGGTGGATTCTTTTCTGCATAATGTTCATTCCTTTCTTTTTTGATTCTCGGGGTTTACCCCGCAAGCGGATTTATTACAATAAATCCAATGCTTGCTAAGACTGAAGAAACAGATGTTTTTCGGATTTATCCGTTTCTCAAAATGAAGCGGACTGTTTCGTTTAGGAGGGCGGTTATCAAAACAGTCCGTTTCGACGTGACGGCAAAAGTGCCGTCATAGTTTTTTGAGGAAAGCAAAAGTGACGGCAAAAATGCCGTCACTAAAAGCTGTCGAGGAAATTGAAGACGATATCATCATTTTCCGCTTGTTCAATCTCGCTTGTTTGTTTTTCTTCGGGTGGTGCCTGAAGTTTCATACCGACAAATTTTTCTTCAATGAGGTCAGCCAGGTCGTGATTCAACAGAGCATTGATTACTGTTTCAGTGTATGACTGACCTTTGACAGAGCGAAGATAGTGCCAAGCTTTGCTGTCAGCTTCTTTATCAAGGTTAAATCGCACGGATATTTTCTTGATATTCATTTGTTGCCACTTCTTTTTCTTTGCCTCGTTGCAAGCCGTTCATAACCCTTTGCGGTTGCACGGATATCATCAATAACGGTAATTCGTGATTTGTCGCAGTCGGCAAAATTCTTAATCAGGCATCCGCCACCGCCGACAACCGTCAGGCGCATCATTCTCGGGTCGTAGCCGTGTTCGCGAAGATTGCGGAAGATCTCGGCAACATAGTTCTTTGCGGATTTCGTAATCGTTTCAAGAAATTCATCCGCAATATCCGCTTTGCCGAAACGAAGCACACGGGTGATAACCGATTCGTCAACCGTTGCGTGGTGAGTGCGCATCATATCTTCTTTTGCCTGAATCACGCATTGCTGAGTGCCGAATTTCTCCGTGAAGCATCTTCGGTTTTCGGGTTTCTTCTCATTGATAAGCATAACGTTCATCGTACCGTTGCCGATATCGCAGAGCATATTTGTTCCGCTGAATTCGTGAATTCTGTCCGCAATAGCGGCAAACCCCTGCGGAAAAATATCCGCACCCGTAAACTCGACCCTGTAGTCAATGCCGTTGAAGCTGAATTCAACCTCTTTGTTCTGCAAAAGGTAGCTGCGGAAAGCTTCCTTCTGTGCAGAGAGCCAAGTCAGAGGAAGACCTGCCGCCAAGTGAACTTTAGCCTCACGCAGTCCACGTGCACGAAGTTCGTAAGCGACAGCTGCCAAGGTCAGAACATAGTAATCCATATCCTGTATTTTGTCGGCAACGAACTCCTTGTGACCTTCACCGATTGTGTAATATTTACCGTTCCACGTAAGCAAATTGTCTTTGAAAGCAGGCTCGGTGTCGCTCACATAAACACCCGTTCCGAAAGTCTTGTTTGCTGTTTTGATATTCCCGTATCCGTGGTCAATACCGAGAATAAGAGAGTCGTTTGAATTCTTCATAAATTCTCCTTTCTTTTGTGATAATGATTTTGCCCTCCAACCATATACGACACAAAAAAGCCAAAATGTTCCAAAGGTTGGAGAAAAATTTTATAACAAATCCAAGTAAGCGGAACAAAAAGAAAAAGCCCCGCACAAAGCGGGGCAAATAAAAGCGGTCTGTTTATTTCCATATGTGCAGAGTAATCAGTACCTTTGTATATGAACGGAATAAAAAACACGGTGGAATTTTCAGGCTATCTGTGATATGATTAAGATGATAAAAATTTTTACGAGGTACATTATGGCTTCAAGTAAAGAATATCTGGATTTCATTTTAGAACAGTTATCTGGATTAGAAGAAATTACATACAGAGCGATGATGGGAGAATATATCCTCTACTATCGAGGTAAAATCATCGGCGGAATTTACGATGACAGACTGCTTGTGAAACCCGTCAAATCAGCTGCTGCTCTTATGCCCGATGCAACATTTGAATTGCCGTATGAGGGTGCAAAAGAAATGCTGCTCGTCGATGATGTGGACAACAGAGATTTCCTTGCAGAACTTTTCAGCACTATGTATGATGAACTTCCGATGCCGAAGAAAAAGAGATAGATAAATAAGAAGTTGGAGAAGTGTTTATTATGGCTATGTGGAATCCTTGGCGAGGTTGTAAAAAATGCAGTGAAGGATGTCTGCATTGCTATATACACAAAGGTGATGCAAAACGTGGTGTTAATACAAACGATATTATAAAAACAAAAGATTTTTACAAACCTGTTGAGCGGTTAAAAAACGGAAACTACAAAATGAAAGCAGGAATGGTTTACCTTTGCTTTTCAACAGATTTTCTGATAGAAGAAGCGGACGAGTGGCGTAAAGAGTGCTGGGATATGATAAAAGAACGGCAAGATTGTACTTTTCTTTTTCTCACCAAACGAATAGAAAGGTTTGCAGATTGTGTCCCTGACGATTGGGGCGACGGATATGAGAATGTTGTTGTGTGCTGTACCGTTGAAACTCAAAAAAATGCAGATGAAAGATTGTCATTATTTGAATCACTCCCGATAAAGCACAAATGTATTACGGCACAACCGTTGCTTGAAAAAATACATATCGAACCGTATCTTGATAATATTGAACTTGTAGTTGTCGGCGGAGAGTCGGATTATTGTGCACGGGCGTTTGATTATGATTGGGCACTTGATATCAGAGAACAGTGTGTTCGTAAAAACGTATCCTTTGAGTTCAGACAATGCGGAACTCATTTTATCAAAGACGGTAAGGAATACAAATTGCAGACAAAAGACCTGTGCAGTCAAGCGAGAAAAGCAGGAATAGATTTTAAGGCTCACAGATAAATTCATGTTAATCAAGCAAAAGCAACAGCGAGTTGCTTGTTCATTAAAACATTCGGTGTTAGAATAATACTGAGGTGATAAATTTATGGAAACAAAAGATATTATTCTTGAACTCAGAACGAAAAAAGGTTTATCACAGGATGAACTTGCCGAAAAGGTTTTTGTTACCCGCCAGGCGGTCAGCCGATGGGAGAACGGTGAAACAACGCCTAACACGGAAACTCTGAAGCTTTTATCAAAGCTGTTTGATGTTTCAATCAACACTCTTTTGGGCTCTCCAAGACAGCTTATATGCCAATGTTGCGGTATGCCGCTTGAAGACAGCAATATCAGCAAAGAAACTGACGGTGTTTTCAACGAGGAATACTGCAAATGGTGTTATGCAGACGGAGAATATATGTATCATGATATGGATGAACTGATAGATGTTTGCGTAACGCATATGGCAAGCGAAGAATTTTCTTCGGAACAGGCTCGTGCTTATATGAAAGATATGCTGCCGAAACTCAATTATTGGAAACAATACAAAAACCTCGACGGTGCAGAAAAGTTTGAGGAATTCAAACAACAGCTCATCAGCGAATTCAATGATTTACATATCGAAGGAATGCCGAAGGTTGAAAAGCTTAATGCTCTCGTGGGCGGTTATATCAACCTCGAATACCGTCTTCCTAACGGAAAGACCGTAAAATTCCTTGATGACAATGCAACATATCTCGGAAATCAATTAGAATGTGAGTTTGGCGGCGACCGTTGTTTCGGCATTGCCGCAAATATGGATTTTTTGCTTGTTTGCACATACGAAGAAAACGGTGAAAATCCTGAACTTGTTGTTTATAAGAAAAGATAGAAAAATTAGAAATTGCAGAGGATTGACAAGATGCAATATAATATTGAGTTTTGGAACGCATTAGATGAATTGGTGAATAATTCTGAAATAATAATTGATAGACCAAAAGGAACTGCACATCCCAAGTATCCTGATTTCATTTATCGAGTTGATTATGGATATTTAAAGGATACATCATCTATGGATGGTGCAGGAATAGATGTGTGGGTAGGAAGTAGCGAAAAAAAGGTTGATGCAATAATGTGTATTGTTGATTTAATGAAGAAGGATTCAGAAATTAAAATGCTTATTGGATGCACAGAAGAAGAAAAGAAAATAGTATACGAAACACATAATGAAACACAGTTTATGAAAGGCGTTTTAATACATCGATAAACTCCAATTTATCTAAATAAACACTCAAGGGAACAAACCGTATTTTTACAGTTTGTTCCCTCTTTTTATGCCTCTATAAACTTTTGCTTCAGTTTTGCAAGTCTTTTGCCAACTGCACTATGAGTTTTAAATCCCATCTTCTCCGCTATTTCGGCTTGTGTCATATCGTTCATCGCATACATAAGAATGGTTTTGTCATCCTCACTCAGACTTCCCCAGAAATTCGCAAATCTTTCATTAGCAAAAACTATCTCGCTCACATCTTCCGCATAGGCGGTCTGCTCATCAATTTCATCTACGGATTCAACCGTAACCTTTGCCCTGCTGTGGTTCCATTTGCGGTCAAAATCCGCCGCAGGAAAATTCTGCTGTTTATGGCTGAAATCCTCGTGTGCCGGCACACTCTGAACAATACCCGCAAGCTCACTAAACTGCATAGTATCCAAAGCGGTATCTATGCTTTTGGTTAAAAGCTCATCTGCTTTTTCTGTGTTACCAAAAGCCGACGAAAACTGCTCAATGATTTGTGCGGCACAGTCAGGATTTTCACAAATCAGCTTGTAAACCGCTTCGCTGACGACTTGAGATGTGCCGTTTCTGAGAAGCATAAGCGGATTTTCGTTTTTATCATAGCAGGATATGTGACCTCTCAGCCCCTTCTCCCTTGCAAGCTCGTCCCACTTCTCATTAAAAATTGAAGTTACATATGCTATCTCGGCATTATCCTCGTGGTCAAGCTCACCCTCACCGTAAACCTGTAACGTTGTAAAATCGTGAGTTTTGAAAAATTCAGACAGCTCCTCCATCGTCGGCAACCTGTCCGCATCAAGCCAAGTATTATCGTCCTTATACATTCAACATCCTATCCTTTACCATAAATTACACAAACATTATACAGAACATTTGTTCTATTGTCAAGTGACTTTTTTGTATTTTATCAAGATAGTCATTCGTATTTCGGCATATTTTGTCGATTAGTCTGTTATCGATTTCACTTGTGTTTATGCACAAGTAAAATGTCGTTTCTTTGTGCAAAAGATAGAAGTTTGAAAAATCCAAAAGTTTTTGCGTAACATTTCACGATTTTTGTCATATATATTTAAACAAGTTTTTATTTTATTTTTAAAAATATCTATTTTAAAACCATAAATCGATAAATTTCGTTGATTACTTTGGTGTTTTGTGATATATTTATTTTATATATTTATATATAAATAGGCAAATCTCCCATATTTTCAAGAAAGGAACACGAACACATGGCTCAGATCGATCTTAATAATATTAAAAAAATTGAAAAAAACCGTAATTTTATTCATGATAAAGTTTATACAACTTATACTGTTTTTTCTGACCTAGGAGACAAATACTTCCAATTAGATACTTACGGAAGGATTGATAGAGAAAATCCCGAAAAAATAAGTCAGTCAATTCAGCTTGATAGAGACACCGCAAAATTTCTTGTTAACCTGTTAATAAAGGAGTTTGACCTTAAATAATGGAGGTTCGTTAATATGAAGTTTACAGATATACCGCCTTACGCCCCTACATTGATGGAATCCACTCGTTCGATCGGATATTCTATTGAAGCGGCAATTGCCGATATTATTGACAACAGTATAGCTGCGTCAGCAACAAGAATAGATATCGATTTTTTCCCTATTGGAGAATCTTATATTGCGATACTTGATAATGGGTGTGGTATGTCTGAAGAAACTCTTGTTGCTGCTATGCAATATGGTAGCAAAGACCCCTTGATGGAACGTGATGAAAATGACTTGGGGCGCTATGGTTTAGGTATGAAAACTGCATCTCTTTCCCAATGTAGAGTTCTTACAGTAATAACAAAACAAGGGAACAATGTGTCCGGCGCTCAGTGGAACTTAAATCATATAAAAAAGGCAAAAAGCTGGTCGCTTATTGTTCTTGAACCGAATGAGATTCAGACTTATCCTGGTTACGATAAATTGTCAACGTTGAATAGCGGAACGCTAGTTGTGTGGCAAGATTTAGATAAATTTGCAATAGGAGAAAACGATATTGCAGAAGCTTTTTCCAGAAAAATGACACTTATTCGAGAACACCTATCTCTCGTGTTCCACAGATATTTAAGCGGTGAAACAGGAATTAAAAAAATAGATATCAGAATGAACAATTTGAGCATTGTTCCGAAAGATCCTTTCTTGTTTAAAAAAAGCACTCAGCTTATGGATGAAGAGACTATTATTGTCAGAGGTGATAAAGTCAGAGTTAAACCGTACATATTACCTCATATATCTAAACTGACGCAAAAAGAGCTTAAAGAATTAGGTGGAAAAGAAGGGTTGCGCAAACAACAAGGCTTTTATGTGTATCGTAACAAAAGATTACTTGTTTGGGGAACATGGTTCCGTCTGATGCGTCAAGGAGATTTATCAAAACTTGCTAGAGTTCAAGTTGATATTCCAAACTCACTTGATGATCTTTGGACTTTAGATATAAAAAAATCGAAAGCCACTCCTCCAGAAGATGTAAAACGAAATCTTGCTGTTATAATAGAAAAAATTTCAGAAGGTAGCAAACGGACTTGGACTTATAGGGGGAAAAAGGAGACCAGTGACGATATCATTCATCTGTGGAACAGGATGGTTTCTAGAGACGGTGGCATATTCTATGAAGTTAATCCTGATTATCCTATGATTGATGCGATTGTTAAAGAGTATCCTGAAATTCGTTCAAAGCTTGATTTGTTGTTGAAGCAAATTAGCATATCACTGCCTTTGAATTCTCTCTATATAGATTTAACAAACGATGAAAAAATTGCTAACGAAAGCGACGTAGATGCAAAAGAAATAATCGAGCTGGTTAAAAATATTATCTTGCAACAATCGGACATATCAGAAAGATATGCCACGATAGAAGCGCTAAAATTAGCCGAGCCGTTTTGTATGTACGCTGAGGATATTGACAAAGCATTAGAAAAAGGTGAGTTTAATGACTGAAAATATGCATTATATTGTGGATACAGTTACTGCAACAATTAACCGAAAATATGGAGATGAACTTCCGACTTTAGAACAAATTAATGCTGAGTCAGAAATAATAAGAAAAGCTTTCTCTGCAATGTATCCAGTAAGTGATGACGATTTTGCTCAAATTCAAAAAGTACTTGCAACAAATATATTACATACAATTGGCGTTGCGCTAACTTTACGAGGACGAGACTCGGAACATCAATCATGGTATTATGTTCAGGAAAACGACGGTTTTTATTGGAAAAGATATAAAACTTATTTAAAATCCGTCAAGCATTGGGGTATTGATGTTGTAAATCGTTTGAATAAAACTTCAAGTGATGTTATGGACGATCTTGGTAATCCTAAAGATTACAATCGCCCATTTCAACGCAGAGGCTTGCTTCTCGGTGATGTTCAATCAGGAAAAACTGCAACATATACTGCCATTTGCAACAAAGCCTCTGATGCTGGTTACAGAGTCATCATTGTTCTTGCTGGTATGATGGAAAACCTGCGTGTCCAAACTCAAGAGAGATTGGACGCTGAATTTGTTGGTGTTGAAAGTAAATATACTCTTGATAAAAAAGCTGACAATGAAATAAAAAATAAACCTGTTGGTGTAGGAAAAATCCCTCCTAATAACCCAAACAAGAGAATCGCTTGTTTTACGTCAGTTGCAACTGACTTCAATAAAACAACACTAAGAGCGTTAGGTTTAAGTTTACGAACATTGAACGGAACAGCTTTATTTGTTGTTAAGAAAAACAAAAGTGTTCTTAATAATTTATACAAATGGTTAATGGAAAATAATGCAGATTATGAAAATGGTCTGATTGATCTTCCTTTGCTTCTTATTGATGACGAAGCAGATAATGCATCCGTTAACACTAACTCAGAAGAAAAAGATCCTACTGCAATCAATAAAGCAATAAGAAATATTCTTAATTGTTTTAAGCAGGCTTCATATTTAGGAATTACCGCCACACCATTCGCAAATATTTTTATCGATCCTGAGGCAGAAACAGACGAAGCTGCCAAGGATTTATTCCCTAAAGATTTTTTAACAGTTTTACCAACACCTGAATTGTATATTGGATCAGATAAAATTTTCGGTAATGGTGATGCTGATGATTGGGAAAAAGAAACGCCCCCAATAAGGTGTGAAGGAATATATGGCAAAGCAATAATCCCTATTAAAAACGAGGAACAAGATTCGTTTTTTGTGTTTAAGCACAAAAAAGATTTAGCGGATGATTTGTATGATATTCCTTATAGCATGAAACAGGCAATTCGTTATTTTATGTTAATAACAGCAATATCAGATCTTCGCAAGGACACAACAGAACATCGTTCTATGCTAGTAAATGTTAGTCGTTTTACATTAGTACAAAACAAAACGGCAGATTTAATAGAAGATTATGTAGATGAAATAAAGGCAGATTTAGAGAACTACTCTTCTTTGTCGCTCAAAAAAGCAATGAAAATTAAAAATATTGCTCTGTTGTTCGAAACATGGAATGAGTACGATCTGGAAGAAGCTTCCGGTATTAACTGGGAAACCTTCCTTAGAGACTATTTGTTCAAGTCTGTAAAACGTATAGAAGTACGCTCTGTTAACCAACAACACGGTGCATCATCCTTAAACTACTTTGACTATAAAAATATTGGTATGCGAGTAATTGCTGTTGGTGGTAATAGTTTATCGAGAGGTCTTACTCTTGAAGGTCTGTGTGTAAGCTATTTCTATAGGAATACAATGATGTATGATACTCTTCTTCAGATGGGAAGATGGTTTGGATATCGTCCAAATTATGATGATCTCTTTAAAGTGTGGATGGGTGAAGATGCTATCGACTGGTATGGTTATATTACAGACGCAGTTAACGAACTTAAGGACGAACTACGTAAAATGGAACGTCAGAATCAAACCCCTGAGGAGTTCGGACTAAAGGTAAGACAAGCTCCGGGATCACTACTTATAACCGCAAGAAACAAAATGCGTACGGCTACATCTGTCTCTCGCCCAATAACTGTTTCAGGTCGAATGATTGAGACTCCAAGACTAAAAGGAGACAAAACCACGCTTAGTCAGAATGAAGATTTATGCCGTTCTTTTATCAAATCATTATCGGCAAATACCTCATATGAATATGACGCTAATACAAAATCGTATATTTGGCACAACATTCCTAAGAACATAGTTATTGATTTAGTTCGAGGTTTTTCAACGCATCCATGGAATCTCAACTTCCAACCTATTGCTATAGCAGATTACATATATGGTGATAATAAAGCTCTTGATTATTGGGATGTTGCAATTCCTCAAGGTTCAGAAAATGCCATTAAATTCGAACTTTTCGACGAAACAATAGAAATAAAGCCAGAAGGCAGACAATTAGAATGGGATAAAAGCATAACCAATCTTATTAGAGTTAACGGTCACCACGTTCGAGTTGGAACCGGCGGATGTTCGAAAATCGGTCTAAAAAAAGAAAAGATTGATGAATTACGAGCAAGTTGCAAAGCGAACAATGAAAAGGTAAACGATAGAACTTATTTAATTAAGGACCGTAACCCCATAGCTCTTATTCATGTGTTAAAAAACACCTCGGAATCTCGAAAGCCAGAGGATCCTGACATTTTGTTTGCTCTTGGTCTTGGTTTCCCTAAGGATGGGCTTGATAGACAAGCTAACTATATGGTTAATGTCAACGAATTAAAGAATTGGGTTGATATTACCGATGAGGACGATGAATAATATGACAATTAATGAATTGCAAAACAAATGGGAAATGACTTCTCCTTATTCCGGAGGATTTCTTTTAGTTTCAGGAAATCATCCTCTTTGTTTTCACGTAGGATACTACGGTGAGCAAATGTGTTTTATGGTGCTAAACACAGGAAAAATAACCAATATTAATTCATCTAAAGCAATTTCTGCATCTTGTGTTAAAACCGAAGACCAAAAATATGCACTAAGTTTTTTACTTAACTTCGAATCATTAAGCGAATTGTTTGTGAAGCTTTGCTGGGATTTGATCGATTTTTCAAAAGAATCTCCCAAACCAGTAGATAGCATATTATCAAGATTCAACAGTTGGATACGATTGTTTCAGAAAAAAGGTGACGACTTGTTATCTCCATCTAGTCAAAAGGGGCTTATTGGTGAGCTACTGTTTCTCCAAGAATCAATCAAATCAACAGGTGCCGAAGCCAGTCTAAAAGCATGGGTTGGACCAGAAGGATGCGACCAAGATTTTATTTTTAGCAACTTGTGGTGTGAAATAAAAACAACTACCATTGCATCAGAAACAGTTTCAATTTCATCTTTACAACAACTTGGCCGTAATGATTCCGGAAAACTAATTGTTTATTTCATGGATAAAACTACATCGGACGGTGCACAAACCATATCTTTACCTGAGGTAATTGAAAAAACCACTGTGCTTTTAGAAAACGATCATTTAATGGATATTCTTTCGTGCAAGTTAGCTATGTATGGATATTATTCAAAAGATGCTGAGCGATACAAAGATGTTCGTTATAGAATGAGCGAAAAGCGAACCTACAAAGTAAATTGTGATTTCCCTAAGTTAACCAAAAACGATGTTCCTTGTGGAATTCTAAATGCAAAATATGAGTTGGAACTGTCTGCGATAGATGCGTATAAAATTTAAGGAGAACTATTATGGATGTTTATGATTTCCATAAGGATTTTTTAGAGGAAATAAAAGCTACGGCTGCTACTGAAGGTGCCGGCTCTAACGCAGCGTTTGTAAGCGTTGCAACCAATTATTTAATAAACGCTGAAGTTTTATCAGATTTTATTCCTGCTTTTTATTTAGGTACAGGAAAAAAGAATCGAAAAATTCGTGTGGACGGTTATGTCTTAGATGAATTTGATTTGACATTTAATCTTATTATTGCTGATTATACTGGCGATGAGACTAGAGAAACTATAACCAAATCTGTAGCAACGACTCAATTTGAAAGACTTTTATATTTTGTTGAAGAAGTATATGAAAGTAAGTTGAGAAAAGAAGTTGAGCCTAGCACTCCTGCCTCGGATTTGGTAGAGTCTTTATGTTTAAACAAAGAACGCATACGTAAGTTTCGTTTAATTTTACTTACTGATGGCTTTATGAGCAATCGTATAAGTGAAATTGAAGCAAAATCATATAATGGTATTCCCGTTGAATATCAAATATGGGATATTGATCGAATCTATCGAGTTTGTTTTTCAGATCTTGGACGCCAAGACATAGAAATTGATTTCAAAGCATACACAGATGGAAAAGGCATTCCGTGTTTGGAAGCTAGCAGTGCAAACAGTGAAGATTACAAAAGCTATTTGTGTATCATTCCCGGAACCACACTTGCAGATATTTATGATTATTATGGTAGCCAGTTGCTTGAAGGAAATGTTCGTTCTTTTCTGTCTACGAAAGTTGCAGTTAATAAAAAGATTAGAGAAACTATTCTCAGAATTCCTCAAAACTTTTTCGCATATAACAATGGTGTTTCAGCGACTGCAATGAATTTACACATAGAAACCACACCTGAAGGTAGATTCATTACCTATGCAAAAGATTTTCAAATTATTAATGGTGGACAAACAACCGCTTCTCTTTCTAATGCTAGATATAAAGACAATGCTGATTTAAGCCCAATCTACGTGCAAATGAAATTAACTGAAGTGGATTCCAATGCAGACAAAGCTAGTGATTTGATACGTAATATTTCACGTTCATCAAATAGCCAAAACAAAGTAAGTGATGCAGACTTCTTTGCAACACATCCGTTCCATATTAGAATTGAGCAAATCTCAAGAAGAGTTTTCGCTCCCGCATCCGGTGGGGCTCAGTATGAAACCAAGTGGTTCTATGAACGTGCTCGTGGGCAATACCTGCAAGCTCAAATGCATATGACCAAATCACAAAAAGAAAAATTTACAGCCCAAAACCCTAAAAAGCAAGTAATAACGAAAACAGATCTTGCAAAATACAGAAATTCTTGGGCTGGAATTCCTCATGTGGTTAGTAAAGGTGCTCAGACAAACTTTATGAAATTTGCTGAACTGATAGATGACAGTTGGAACAAAACTGATACATCATTTAACGATAAGTACTTTAAGGATTCTGTTTCCTTAGCAATTCTATTCAAACATACAGAATGGATTGTCTCGCATCAGCCGTGGTTTGAACAAGGATATCGTGCGAACATTGTAACTTATTCTATAGCTTTGTTACACAAACTTATCGTTAATCAGTTTAAAAATATGGATTTAGATTTGCAACTTATCTGGAACAGACAACAAGTTCCAGATGTTGTTACAAACGAGCTTGTAAAAATTACGAAGTATGTTTTTGAGACAATTACAGATCCCAACAGAGGAACAATTAACGTAACACAGTGGTGTAAACGAGATGCTTGTTGGGAGTCAGTGAAAAAATGTCCTTTAAAACTTTCTCCTGAAATACAGAAAGTTTTATTAAGCAAAGAAGACACAAAATCTGCCGAGAAAGAGGCTCGACAAGACCAAAAGTTAATTTCTGATGTTGAGGCACAGGCAAAAGTCTTGGAACTTGGAGCTGAATATTGGAAGAAAGTATATGATTTTTTTAACATTAAAAAGTTAAATATGTCTCCCGATCAAGCAAAAGCGATGACATATGCACTGAAAATTCCGACTCAATTCCCAAGTGCATACCAAAGTGTACAACTACTTTTGCTTTTGGAAACAGCAAAGTCAAACGGTTTTAAGGCATAAGGAGAAATATAATGAGCAAATACTCTGTAATTGATTTGTTTGCAGGTGCAGGCGGATTAAGCTTAGGCTTTATGCAAACACAAAAATATGATATAAAAGTTGCTTTCGAAAACAGTCCGTACATGCAGAATACATATCGACGCAATCATCCTAATGTAGAAGTTCAGGGCGACGTATGCACCGCAGACTATGCGGATATTGTACGTAAGCATGGCACGATTGATGTTGTAATTGGCGGTCCTCCGTGTCAGGGTTTTTCTAACGCCAATCGTCAAAAAAACCATGTGATCAGCCAGAACAATATGCTTGTAAAACAGTATCTTCGTGCAATTATAGAGTTGCAACCCAAAGCGTTTGTTATGGAAAATGTTAGCATGCTTAGATCAGATGTGCATCGTTTCTACATGGAGAAAGCCGATGTTGAAACAGTTAAACGTTGTAATATTCCAGTAAAGGATACTTTGTTGCAGTTAATAGATAACAACTTCTTATTTGATGGTGCACAAGAAATAGTCAAATCAGAATCTAAGGTAAAAGAGTTTTTGTGGCCTGAAGATGATTATTTTGAATTGAATGTTATATATAAATACTCAAGAAATATCTCAAAAATGGTCAAAGCACTTGAAAAACACAAAAAAAAGTTGCTTGAAATCGCAAAAAAATATTTAAGTTTAGAAGAAACTAATTATATTTTTATTGAATCAAAAAAAGCCTTCAAAGCCTTAATAGAGTATTATGAAAATAAGCGTTCTGCCGAGAGTATTTCAGATGAAATAGAAAAATCCATTATGATTCAAAGAATGCTCAGCAAAGCCAACGAAATATTTGCGAACCAGATTTTGGTTGATGAATATGTACAAGAGAATGGTCTATCCGCTAAAATTAGGTCGTTCGCTGTTTACGACTACATTTGTGGTATTTTGAAGGCACCTGAAAACAACTATGTCATTTCCAGCAATGTGCTTTGCGCTGCTGACTACGGCGCACCTCAAAAACGCATGCGTTTTGTTATAATAGGAATCAAAAATAGTATTGCTACTAAGATTGCTTTGCCTAAAGGTAGTTTCGATTCAGATGAATATAGAACTGTTAGAGATGCAATTAGTGATATTGAAGATATAGATCCTGTATATTCACTGGAAGACGATAAAGATGGTATAGATATATCACCTAAAGAAAATTTAGGACCTCTTGCTACTTCTTTACGAAATTCAAATGTATTACATAATCACATAATAACAAAAACGACAGATATAGCTATGGAACGTTTCAAGGCTATTAAGCAAGGCCAAAATTTTCACTCACTTGCTGAAAAGCTAAAAACCAACACTTACACAGACGCAACTCGAACCCAAAACACGATTTACCTCAGATTAAATTATGATGAGCCTAGCGGTACGGTAGTTAATGTTAGAAAATCCATGTGGATTCATCCAACACAAAATCGTGCTATTAGTGTTAGAGAAGCAGCTAGACTTCAAACTTTCCCGGATAATTTTGTTTTCTGTGGAACAAAAGACAAGCAATACCAGCAAGTTGGAAATGCGGTTCCTCCTATTATGGCTAAAGCAATTGCCAAAAAGCTCGCACAAACGCTTACAAAAAATCTAACGAAACAATAAAAATGATTCAATTAAAAATCATAAACAAACGGGAGCCTACGATATAGAAGATGATTTTCTTTGCTACAGGTCCCCGAAAGTGTAAGCGTTATAATAGTATAAAAGTATAATGGCAGACAGCAGAAACACAGACTCATATTAAAACTTTATACGGGTTTTCCTGCACAGATAATTCAGCATGAAATAGAGCATTGCAACGGAAGTTTAATTTGATATATTGGGATATATATAACAATATCGTTAAGGACAAAAATAGGAGTTACTATATGGATTTTAGCGAAAATAAATTACCGTCATCAACAAAAGAAGTGAAGTGGCATTGGACACAATGCATACAAGAAAAATTTGATTTCAAAGAAGTTAATGTATACGGAAAAAAACAGAACTTTACGCTCCCTTCTGATTATTTTGATCTGAAAGATTCAGGTGCAGATAAAATTGAATTTATTGGAAGACGGTATGGTTTTTTCTCTCAACCCGTTGCGATGGAGGAGTTTGAACTTAACATATTTGGTGAAATAAATGCGGATACTCAAATAGGCGGATTATTGAGCAGTATAAAACGCCTTCGTCCAACCGCTGATGTTTATGGCTTATTTGCAAGATACAAGTACATAGAAAAAGCTGTATATTGCGCAATTACTGTATGCTATGTCGATAAAGACTTTGGTTCAGAAATGGAAACTGCAGTTATCGAAATAGGCGAAGACGAAAATGCGTACATTCTCCCTATAGCAATCAACGAGGAAACTTTAGATTACTACACGTTTGATGATCTTGCTAAATTGGCTTATTGGTTAGGAAACTTTTGGACAGGCGTACAATATGAAATAAATAATCGTCCAGAGGAAATCCGTGTTATAGAGCAGCGTGGACCTATCACTCCTGCTCAGGAAGAAGAAATGCATCAGGAAAAAAGGCCTCTTTTAATTAGAAGAATCATTCCAATTGATGCAGATGGAAATGAAATCAAATATAAGTCAACTGGATCAGGAAGGAGGTACACACTTCCTGTATGGGGAGTAAGAGGACACCCACGAACATTGCCAAATGGAAGAATTACTTTTGTACGTCCATATCCCAAAGGGAAAGACAGAAAAAATCCATATGCATTGATAAGCAAAGAATATAAATTTGTTAAGGATAAAATTGATTTAGATACAGAAATAAAGGAGAATAAAAGTGGATTATAATTATTTGCGAGAAGATTCGGCTTTTCACGAGTGGCATAAATACACTCCTCTTGATACACAATATATTAAATATGCAAAATCGAATCCTTCACTTATTGCTGCATGTCATAAAATTGAGGATGTTTATTACGCTTATTGTAGTGCGAGAGCTTCTTTTATGTTTGCTAATTCAGAAAACTTTGGAGATATTTCAGGAACAAATGAAACTAGTAAATTATATGCAAAAACACATTTTTTAACAAATGCTTTGCTTGAATATGCAATCTGCTTAGATATCAGTTGGCAAGTTGTGTGGGCATACATTCAGCCCTCATCTCTTGAATATCTAATGAACCAAAAATATAAAGATATGGAAAAAGAGTGTACACGAGATAGTGTCTTAGCTCAATTAAAATGCGTAATTTCACAAAATAGTTTTGGCGTTTCTATAGCACAAAAGCTTCTCGAACTTATAAATCAATTTGATAACGATGAGGATACATTAAAACTTAGATCTATATACAACGGTATAAAGCATCAAGGTATTATTCATTATGAAGGATTAGGAGCAAATTTTTCAGAAATATCTATTTCAATTAATGGTAAGATGCCGCCAATGCTGCACAGAAAAAGTTATACTGTCGAGTACATTGAGGAATTAATGCTTTCATATCACAAAAAGTTCAAATTGTATATGGATGAAATAATATCTATAATAATACCAGAAGGATATTTGGAAACAACAGTTCCTTTTGAGAAAGCCATTGCCGAAATTATTAAAATGAACAAAGCAACAGAATGAACTCAACAGGCACGAGAGATTTACTTCCGTGCCTGTTGTTACTTTATGTGTTTGATTATTAGTTTAATGACAGATTATTTCTAGAACATATTTGCTCTGCCTCTCTGCCATCTGTTTGAACTCCCATGCACCGCCGAAATTACGTGTGACATAGGTTACAACGATGTCAGATTTATTGAGCATCCATTTATTTCGGTAGTTGATGGCGAAGCGGCGAGGAACGGTTTCTATTCCTTCGGGGAGAATTGTGTGCTCGTCGGGAGTGTCATTCTTGCTTGGCATATAGGCAAGGACAACGTAATATTTTATCGGATAAGTCTTTGACAAATCCTCAAGCTGATGGCGTACCATTGCATCAAAATTACCGTGGTTGCCGACATAAAACACAGTCGCATTTTTATTTTCAATCAAGTCTATCAGAGTCAGTCGCAAGGCTGGCTCTGTTTCTTTTGGGGTATCTCTGTGACCGAAAAAGGTTACTGTTTGTTCTTTCATAATCTCACCC
>JAFSFB010000006.1 GCA_017435385.1 Clostridia bacterium
AGTCGCAAGGCTGGCTCTGTTTCTTTTGGGGTATCTCTGTGACCGAAAAAGGTTACTGTTTGTTCTTTCATAATCTCACCCTAATAAAAAATGCCCGACGGACTTTGATGTTCGTCGGGCTATCTTAATGACCTCGCTATCAAACCCATCTCCACTTAAGGAGCATTCGAGCGGGGCGTTAATACAAACGCGCAGCCCATATAAACATATTGTATGTGTATAGCGGTCATCTAAGATTTGTGTTGGTTGTTTTCCGTTGTTTTTATTATTATATCATCTATAATCTGTTATTGCAATACCATTACCGCCTTACAACAAATATTTTTACACAATATATGGGTTAAAATATTATAAAAGGACGGTGACGGTGTAATGGAAGAAAAAGATTTTGCATTAAGACTTGCACAGCTCAGAGAAAAGAAAGGCGTATCTGCCCGAGATATGAGTTTATCAATGGGACAGAATCCCGGATATATCAACAATATTGAATCCGGCAAATCACTTCCGTCGTTGCCGGGCATATTCTATATCTGTGATTATTTAGGTGTAACTCCGAGCGAGTTTTTCGATTTGGAATCAAAGAATCCTACAAAGCTCGATGCCATTATTAAGGATTTGAAATGCCTTGATGACAAACAGCTTGATACGATTTCGACTCTTGTAAAAGACTTAATACGTAAATAAGCATTAAGAGCAGACCAACGGTCTGCTCTTGTTATTTGTCTGTGCGTGTGCTATACTGAACTCACAGGCGAAAGCCTGAATAAAATTTTTGGAGAATGCTGTTTGAAAATGAACAACACCTTGGAGATAGTAATGCAGCGTGTCAGCAATTAAGCTGAGTACGCAGCAGCTCAAAATTGCAACCTTTATGGCACTTTGCAGTTTTGAGAGAGCAGATTTTTGCCAAGACAAGGAAGAAAAATGAAGGAATGCTTTGTGCATTGCAAGTTTTTCTGACGAAGTATTGGTTAAAAGATGCCTTTCAAAACCGTATGAAGCTTGATTGCTGACACGCCTACCGTGAGGTTTGCAAATACTTCTCCGCAAGCCTCCGGTGATTGAAAGTCAACAATTTTTGGAGGTTTAACAATGAAAAATGACTGCATCATTCGTTTGGAAAGAACAGAAGAACACCGTGAAACCGAAACTCTCGTCAGGGAAGCGTTCTGGAACGTTTACCGTCCCGGTTGTCTTGAACATTACTTGCTCAATCAGCTGAGGAACGATGAAGCGTTTGTGCCCGAACTGAATTTCGTTATGGAAAAAGACGGCAGGCTGATTGGTCAGAATATATTTATGAGGGCGGTTATCAAAGCTGATGACGGCAGAGATATCCCAATTATGACTATGGGACCGATTTGCATTACTCCCGAACTGCAAGGTAAGGATTACGGCAAAATTCTGCTTGACTATTCTTTGGAAAAGGCGGCAGAGCTTGGCTGCGGAGCACTTTGCTTTGAGGGAAACATCAATTTTTACGGTAAAAGCGGATTCACTTATGCGAGCGAGTTTGGTATACGTTACCACGGTTTGCCCGAAGGTGCGGACGCATCGTTCTTTCTGTGCAAGGAGCTGAAAAAAGGTTATCTTGACGGCATCAGCGGTGAATATACTCCGCCGAAGGGATATTTTGTTGATGAGGCTCAAGCCGAAGAATTCGACAAACAGTTCCCGCCGAAAGAAAAGCTGAAACTTCCCACACAACTGTTTTAATCTGACCGAACAAAAAGAGCCGTCCGAGCAATCGGGCGGCTTGATGTATATCCACGAAGCGTAGGTTGAGATTTTGTTTCAAATTAGCTATACTGTAACCGTAAAGGAGAAACGGCTATGGATAATTATATTACAGGTGCAACAATCAAACGCTTGCGTGAAGCAAAGGGAATCACGCAGACTCAGCTTGCAGAGCAGATAGGTGTCAGCGATAAGGCTGTGTCAAAGTGGGAAACCGCAAAGGGTCTGCCCGATATTACGCTGATTGAACCGCTTGCAAAGGCTCTCGGAGTTTCGGTTATGGAGCTTATGTCAGGCGACACGGTTATCAATAAAAATATTTCGTCAAATATCCTGCGTTCAAAGTTTTATGTCTGCCCCGTATGCGGTAACGTAATCCGCACAACGGGTGACACGGTTATAAGCTGCTGCGGAATCACTCTGCCGCCGCTTGAAGCGGAAGAGGTTGATGAGGCGCACGGAATAACCGTTGAAAAGGTTGAAGACGAGCATTTTATAACGGTCAGCCACGAAATGACAAAGACGCATTTTATTTCGTTTATCGCATATCTTACGTCCGATAGAGTGCAGTTTGTCAAATTCTATCCCGAAGGCAACGCAGAAACACGCTTACAACTCCGTGGCAGAGGATATTTGTATATCTACTGCAACAAGCACGGACTTATGAAAAAGAAGATATAACGCAAAAGCCGTCCGAGCTTAAAACTCGGACGGCTTTGTTTAGGATTATTCTTATCTGACTACGTGCTAATAGTCACTTGAAATACAGTGGAGTATTTCAGTTAATCTTCGTCGTCATCATCAGATACTATGTATCCGTAAAAATCTTCGGGTTCGCCGTCGTGACAGTTAGGGCAATAAGCCTCTTCCGACTCATCATAATAATATTCGCAATTCGGGCACATTGTCATACTCATATATTACACCTCCTTTTAATAAGTTATTTATAATTCGATATTGAGCGAAGTAAATCAGCAGAAACGTAATACGGATTGTTCGGATCTCCAACCTTCTCAATCAGAATAACGTCTTTATCTGATTCAAGAATTCTGATTTGATCTCCTTTGTTAAAAACCAAACCTTCGTTACTAACGCCCTGTGACAATATAGAATAAACCTCAATGGATTTGTCTTTTTTATTATTGAAGTTTTTTATCTTCTTGATTCCTATCTCACTCAATTTACCCAAACCGTAACCGCCAATGGCAACAATGGCTGCAAGATTAAATGGTCCTCCGACCTTTTTTGACAAAGTGGTCATAGTTTGATAAGCTCCTAAATTGCTCATAATATTCTCCTTATTCTTCTCCGATAATATTGTCATCACTGACATCGTTTTCGGTTCCACATGCTGTACAAGTCCATTCATCATCAGCTGTTGTAAATCCGGACTGACAATTTAGCAGAGCCCCACATTTATCACAGTACCACCAACAACCTTTATCATCAGTTTTTTGAATCAACCATCTAAACATAATTATTATCTCCTTTAATTTTTAACCACACGCCTTAAGTAATCCTATTGCACCGGCGATTAATGCAACGGGTAAGAGCAGAACGAATCCGCCGACGAAGATTGCGAGCAGGATGAATGCGGGGACTGCGATTGCAAGCAGTATTGTTGCAACGATTTTTGCCGCGCCCCAGGTTAACTTGAATGCCAATCCTATGGCTTTGAAGAAAAGCCAGATTGCAAGAATCGAAAATATTATTTCAATCAATATAAATCACTCCTTGATATTATTATATTGCCGTCTGAATTATCCTTGCCGTCTTTTTTGTTTGATATCTCTACCCCGATAGTTCGTGCATATTCGGGATTCTTTGCAAGTTTTTCTGTCAGTCTGATTGCCAACAATCTCTGTCTCGGACTCATATGCAACACTCCTTTGTGTTTCTTTGACTATATGATAGCTTACCGAAGTACAAAACTGAATAACACTTTGTGCAGAAAACATACCCTGATTTTTCACAATAAATGCAAAAAACGGTGCCCGGTTTAATTCCGGACACCGTAATTTCTTATTCGCCTTTGATTTGATTGTACTTTTCTATGTTGATTTTCTTATCTGCGAGCATCTGCTCAACCCATAACTGCAGGGTTTCAACCGTGATTGAAATGCGTTCAAGTTCTTTCTGAATAAAAACAAAATCCTTGATTTCATCGTCATCAATCATACCGTCGGCGGTGATTTCGATAAGTCTTTCCTGGCTCTTTTTCATTGAATTGAGAGATGAAAGCATTTCGAGAACAATCTGTGCGAGGTCTTTGACTTTGACTTCGGGTACGTATTTTTCGCCGATTGGGCATTCTTTTGAGCAGTAATGGTTGCAGAGAGTCGGCTCACCGTAGATTTCGGCAAGGAGCATTACTTCATCGGGAGTTATCGGGAATTTGCCGTTTTCTATTCTTTCAAGACGTTCCGGCTGAATGGGATTATCCATAAGCGATGCCTTGTCACAAACATCATCCCTTGTTAAATCATGCTTTTTTCGTGTTTCTTTGTAGATTGTGTCTGCCATACCGGTTCTCCTTGTAAACGGATTTTACGATATGTATTGTAACATAAATCATGTAATATTTCAATATAGCATTAACACTTCAAAAAATAGAAAAATAGGGGCTCTGAAACCCTTGTATATCAACGGTTCTGAGACCCCGCAACTTAAGGGTACGTATAGTATGACCTGTGCTCTCGGTTTTGTGTTTCTATTGTATTAATTCATCTTTTCAAAAGTGGAAAAAGTAGCTTCTGAAAGCGTTGATATATATGGACTTATGAGCACGGTAACCGAAGGGTACGTATAGTATGACATGTTGCCTCGATTTTACGGTTACTTTTTCCACATTTTTATTTTTGATTTGCCGATATTGTTTTCTCAAAAAGTATAATAAAGCAGAAAATACGGCACTCATCATATATTTTACCGAATGAGATTTCATAATCACACCGAACTAAATTACAAAATCTCACCGAACAGAAATTAAAAATCTTACCGAACGGTATTGAAAAATCCGAAATAATGTGGCATAATAACTACATAAGGAGGTATCGGCTATGAAAAAAACAGCAGATAAATCTGAATACAAGCCGCGAGTTATTGATGAAACGGTAAAAAAATATCTTGCAACTTTCGGTGCCGTGTGCATTGAAGGTCCTAAATGGTGCGGCAAAACATGGACTTCTTCTTATCACAGTAACAGCGAATTTTTGATAGGTAATCCTGCGAATAATTTTCAGAACAGAGCTTTGGCTGAAATGTCTCCGTCACTTGTTCTTGAAGGTGAAACTCCAAGGCTTATTGATGAATGGCAAGAAGTAACTTCCATATGGGATGCAGTGCGTTATACCGTAGACCAAAGAGCAAAAAAAGGACAGTTTATTCTTACGGGTTCATCCACACCCAAGAGAAAAGGTGTGCTGCACAGCGGCGCAGGAAGAATCGGCAAGCTTCGTATGAGAACAATGTCGCTTTATGAATCCGGTGATTCAAGCGGTGAGGTTTCTTTGCAGGAGCTTTGCAACGGTAAGATCACTCCGTCTCTTACAGGTGAAGTTGATTTGCGTAATCTTGCCAGTTTTGTGGTTCGAGGCGGCTGGCCAGGAAATCTGAATGTTCCCATAGAGAACGCATCCCTTCTGCCCCAATCATATCTGGATGCCATTCTTGATGATGATTCACAAAGAATTGACGGCAAAAAATACGATATTTCTAAAATGCGTTTGTTGCTCCGTTCTCTCGCAAGAAACGAAAGCACTACAGCAACAAACAAAAAACTTCTTGATGACATTAAAGAGATTGGCGATGAAACAATCGATTCGGATACAGTAACAACTTATCTGGATGTATTTAATCGCCTGTTTCTTCTGGATAATCAATTGCCGTTCTCAACAAATATCCGTTCATCAGTTCGTGTAAAGCAGGCCGAAAAACGTCACTTCTGTGATCCTGCTTTGGCGTGTGCGTTGCTCAAAGCAACGCCTGAAAGACTTATTGGAGATCTTGAAACTTTCGGATTTTTATTTGAGGCTCTTGTTGAACGTGACCTGAAGATTTATGCAGAATCTTTCGGTGCAAGTGTTTACCATTACCAGGATTATAACAACAAAGAAATAGATGCAGTTATCGAACTTGAAAACGGCAAATGGTGTGCATTTGAAATTAAACTCGGTGCGAATCAAATTGATAAAGCCGCTTCAGACCTGGTATCTCTTCGTGACTCAATTGCAGCAAACGGCGGTATTGCACCGTCTGTACTTTGTGTAATCTGCGGTATGTCCAATGCAGCGTATATCAGACCTGACGGTGTTTTTGTTGTTCCGATTACAGCGTTAAAAAACTGAAAATCAGCTATATTCATAAAGCACACAGTAATACCTGATTGGGTAAAGCAGTGTGCTTTTTGGTTTTATGTGATTTTTCAAAAATTTTTTCGATTAATTCCGTTCGGATATTTCATACATTTTATTAAATGAAAAGCGTATGAAAAGTAGCTTCTGAAACCGTTGATATATAAGGGACTTTGAGTGCCGAAACTGAGGGGTGCGTATAGTATGACCTGTTACCCGATTTTGCGGTTACTTTATCGACTGATACAAAATCTTATAACTGCCGTCATCACAAATTCCTATATGAGCTAAACGGCAATTTTTCTCTGTTTTTTCAACAAGATTGATTATTACCAAGCGTTCTTTCTGTGTCTCTTCCTTGGTGCGGTTGTACTCCGAAACCAAATCTGCCAGTTCCGATTCGTTTTTAATGCTCAGATCTACAGAGTAATACCATATTCCGCTCTGGAGAATAGTATCAACATCGTAACCGCAAAGCAACGCCATTTCAATAGAAATCAAATCGAGCTTAAACAGCAGTTCATCGGGTTCAGGCTTACGCACAACCACAACCTGAGAATAAGTCCAGTTGCCCTCGGGCAAAGAACCGATGATCTCTTCGTCAACATCCCCGGTATAAATCTGACCGTTGTTTTTGCCGTACGCAAGCAACTCTCCCACAGTAAGATTATCGTCGGTGAGTTGGTACATAGAATAAAACATTCCATCCAGACTGTTGATGCCGTTCTCTTGTATCAGTCTGTCCAGATGATTCGCAATATCCGACGAAAACAGATAAATCTCTGTGTCAACAAAATTATTAAGCGTAAATTCTGCAACGATTTCAAGATGGTTTGCACTATCGATTTCACGAACAATTCTGTGATAATCCTCTGTTACTGTATCCCCTGAAAACTCATATTCCGTTCCGTCGGCTTTAATCCAAAGCCTGTGAACTTCCGCACAACCGTTCAGCATCAGACCTCCGAGTTTTGCGAAGCGGTGTACAATCTTTTTTACCGTACTTTCAAATACCGATGTGTTTTCAATGTGGTAATATTCTCTGATTTTTTCTTTCATAAAAATTTTTCTCCTTTCAAATTTTAATAAAAAAGAAACCGCCTTTCAGCGATTTCTTCTGAGTTATATCAATAATTTAATCTTTAAATTCTATTCTGAAATATTCCGTATTATCGGCAAGGTTTATTATCTCAAATCTGCCAACGGAGTGTAATCCGTATTATCCCGGAGATGTTCTTTCAGCTTTCCGCTGAGCAATAGTTTCACATATTTCAGCGGGTCGTTATAAACAAGATAATCGAGTTCCGAGCGTTCATACATATTGTCGGCATATTCATCTTCAACTGCAATGCAGTCAATTCCTACCACAGACCCGTCTGTCAGAGTAACCTCAACGCACGCAGTATCCATATTAAACCAACAACTTCTGATAATTTTCTTCATTTCAGCACGTCCTTCAAATTTAATGATAACACAAAACAAACAGAAACTCTGATTCTTACCCTTTGCGGGTTGATACGGTTGAAAGAATCAATTTAGTGATATGTACTAAATAATTCCCATCCGTTTTGACAAATCAAGCATATTTACGCAGAAAATATCGGACTGTCCCAATGTCATCATTAACGGGTCGCCTTCACGGATACGCATGGTGCGGCGGATTTCTTTGGGGATAACGACCCTTCCGAGGTCGTCGATTCTTCTGACAATACCTGTGGCTTTCATTTTATATCTTTCTCCTTAATTGCTGTAGGGAGAATCTGTGCCTTTTGCGAGCAAACACATTCCGCTCCTACGCTAATTTTTTGTTGCCCTGTTATTGTTTGTCAGAAATTGCGGTTTATACGAAATAATTCTATCGAATATTGATTTACCGCCTTAAACAAACGGTTGGATCTTTCTATGGAAAATTTTTTACATATTTCTTTCAAAGTGTTGACAAATCCATAACGGATATGTATTATAGTACATGAACTATATAGTACGCATACAATTTATGGGCGGAGGTGATTTTTATCAGGCGAAGAAAGGCTAACACCACAAAGCTGGAGATTATTCAGACGGCATCTGAAATGTTTATTGAAAACGGATATTCATCAACATCTCTGCGCTCGATTGCGGATAAGCTGGATATCAGTCCCGGACATCTTGTTTTTTATTTCCCCACGAAGGAGCATTTGCTTGCGGTTCTCATAGACAAGCTTTGTTCGTTTCAATGGAAACTGATAAAAAAAGAGGCGGAGGACGGAATAAGCACTCTTCTTGCGGTTTGCCTTGAGCTTATGACAATGGCGGCGGCAGCGGAGGAGGACGAAATTGCAAAGGACTTTTTGGTTTCTGCTTATCAGAGCAGGATGTGTCTTGAAATGATTCAGAAAAATGACATTGAAAGGGCAAGAGAGGTTTTTGCGGAGTTTTGTTCCGATTGGACCGATGAGCAGTTCAAGGGGGCGGAAAGCCTTATTTCCGGCATAGAATATGCAACGCTGAACACAACACGCTACTCCGCAAAGCTTGAAACACGAATTCCGAGTGCACTTGAAGCGATACTGACAATTTACAATGTGCCCGAGGAAATTCGTAAGATTAAAATCAAAAAGGTTCAGTCAATGAATTACCGTTCAATAGGCAAACGAATTTTCAAAGAATTCAAGGAATATATTGAACAGGAAAATGAGCAGGCGTTTGATGAATTGCTGAAATGAACGCAGAATGCAGAACGATGAACGCAGAATTTGATGGGTAGCATTATTGAATTTAAAAGCATTGAGAAAGATATTGATGAAATAATCGCAATACTCGTTTCAATATGCAAGAAAACAAGCTTAAAATAAACGCAGAATGATGAATGCAGAACGAATATAACCAACTCTGTGTTCTGCACTCTGAACTCTGCACTCAATAATCAAGGAGGTTTTTTAAAATTATGAGAAAACGAATTATCAGTGCGGTGCTTGTTGCGGTTATGCTTATCGGAATAGCACAGATCGGAGTAACCAACCGGAACATTCAGTTCGGAATTTATGCTCAGGCTGCTGAGGGAGAGAGCCTTCTTCAGATGCTTGACATTAATGACACGGCTGTTAATGTTCCCAATGATAAGGACAACCCCTACGGACCGGGAAGCCTTAATATGTTTCCGAGAATGGAGCTTATGTACTACGATAACGTACATAACAACAATTCTGTATATTACAGAAGAGTTTATGATTATGACCAGAGAAAGCAACCTATAATCTGGGATAATGAGGAATTCTCCAAAACACCTGCAAGAAAGTTTGAGGCTTCGCAGAGCGCAGCGTTTGACCCCACAGGTGTCGGCAAACAAAACTATGTTGCAACCGTGGGCTATGTTGCATGCGATGCTCCCAACAATGCTAAAGGTCTGCAATATTATCTTCGGGTTGAAGACAGCTTCGGTAATGTTTTTGCTGAATATAACCTTGGTCAGATTTATGATACTTTATCCCCGGATGATTATAATTTGCCTGACGGATATGAGATAAATGCGTTTCTTGCCATAACAAGCGGCGACTTCAATGGCGACGGTTATGAGGAAATTGCGGTTTATGACCTTGAGCCGACCACAAGTGCTTGTGCAATAAAAATATTCTCATATAACAACAGCTCCAGAACGCTTATACAGAGAAACAACATGCAGGTGCGTAACGCTTGCTATGGCGGAACTCTTCCCATAAAAGTTACAACTAACTGGCCCATAGTTCAGCTTACTGCAAGCGATCTTGACAAGGATTTTAAAGACGATCTTATTGTTACAGCATCTTTCCCTCACAGAAGATACACCAACACCAAAAACACGGATTATGCCATGCCCAGAACTTCCATTGTTACATATAGCGGAAGCTTCAGTTATAATGTTAATGCGACATTTGAGCATGCATGGGATTATTCGGAATTTGACTCAGGTAACACAAGCGGAAAAACCCAGATAAGCTGTTACGGCTCGGCGGCTGTAGGCGATATTGACGGCGACGGCAGAGATGAAATTGTATATGCCGGATATGACCTTTCAACAGACGAGAGAAACAACACAGACACTTCGGGAATCAATAAGAGCTATGCCAACGTAGGTGTTATTGAGTATTCCGACGGAGTATATAAGAAGGGTGCCGGCGGAGTTTGCCAGTATGTTAAAATCAACCCGAATATTGCGGCAGGTCTTTATGAGCATAACGGTCAGTCACCCATAGCGCTTGCCTGCTTCAATCCCGTAGGCACAGGCGGTAAGGATTATGTGTTTATCGGCGGTTCGGTTTATTCCTTACGTACCGACGGCGGCAGCCAGACTCCCGTTGACCTTTCCCATAACCACCCTGCGGCTGACTATGGCTTTAAGCTTGAATATGAAGCATCGGACTGGGATTCAATTTATTCCCAGGGCACAGAGGATTACTACGGCAACTCAAAAACAAAGCATCACAATATCTGGATCGAATCTGTTGCAACGGGCAACTTCCTCAATGATGAAAATGCGGGTGAACAGCTTGTGTTCATCGTTGGCAGAAAGTCAAGCGAAGGTCACAACTTCAGGCATGATGTAGTTCAGATTGCAACGGATCCAAAAGACAAGCTTATTGCATCAAGATTTGCAATCAACTACAAGACAGGCACAAGCTATAAGAGAAATATGACCTATACGGCAATGGATATTGATGATGACGGAATGATTCTTCAGTTTGTGGAAAAGGATTCATATTTCTCAGACCCGAATATTGTTGCAGTTCTTCAGGCAGCTCCCTATTTTGAAGACCTTGTTCTTCTTAATGAAGATTACTGTGAAGACGGCTCAACCGTTTTCGGTAAATCATCAGGCTCAGGAACCTCAGAAACTCACGGCTTTAACGTTACAGCTTCAATTATCACAGGCTACGAGCAAGATATCACCTGCTTCGGAGTTAAACTCGGCGGCGTTGATTTTGAGGTTGAAGTAAGCGCTTCGGTAGGCGGTGAATGGGAAGATGCAACTGAAAAAACAACTTCAGTTGAATACTCTTCACCGAGTACGGAGGACAGAGTTATCCTTACAATGACTCCGTATATCCGCTATGTATATAATATGTGGACACCTCAGTTCACCACTCCCACAAGGGCTGAATATAATGCAACCTGTGCATCATTGAAAGACGATGCTGCAGCTCTTCAAAATTACAAGAATGAGGTTTTAAGAACTACCAATACACACGGCTGGGGTCAGACAGTTCCCGCCGGATGGTCAAAATATATAATGTGTGTTCCCGAAACACCCAGACTTTCAATGATAACCGTAACCGAGTTTGATAAGGTAGCTGAATCAACCGGTGAATTTGAGGCTATCAGAGGCAACGTCCTGAATCACAGCATAGGTGACCCCTCAACATATAACCACAATGAATCCAGCCTCAGAGATTTTTCGGGCGGCAGTGATGTTGTAAGCGATGGTCTTGATATGAGCGATTCCGATTATATCTGGGTTTCCAAGGGCGGCGGTACCGTAACTCAGAGCATTGAAGAAATGTCCTCAAGCGCCTCATCGGTTACATGGGGAGCAGGAATCACAACAACCATGGTAGGTAATGCAGGCGGAGTTAAAGCCGGTGCTTCTGCCGGTGTAGAGTACACAGGCAGTTATACCACTATGAATTGTTCGTCAACCTACATTGCCGGTACCGTTGCAGGTATGCCGACAGCAGAAAACGGCGAAACTGCAGGCTTTGATTTCCAGTGGCGTTTTGGCAGCTGGAAAGAAAGACTCAACAATCAGGATTGCCTTGTTCTCGGCTTTATAACCAAGAACGTCAAAATGCCTCTCAAATCTCCCAAGAACCTTGCAATCAAGGATTCAACTGCAACAACAATTACCCTTAACTGGGAAAAGGCAGGCGGAGAATGGACTCAGGTGTATATGATAACGGATAATGATACAAATCCGTATTTCCTGATTGATACCATTGATTCGGATAAAAACGAATATACGGTTGAAGGACTTAACCCTAACACAAAATACACATTTGCTCTCAGATCAACAGACAGCGTCGGCTCAGAGGCAAGTATTTATACCGCCCCTGTTTCGGGCAAAACGAAATATGCCGAAGGTGTGGAGGTTCCTCATATTGACCATATAAGCGATATTCACGCTCTTTCAGGCTCGGATGTTAATATTAAGGCCGTTGCAACGGCAGTTGACGGCGGAACCCTTACTTATCAGTGGCAGGAGCAGGTTGAAGAGAATGATGTTTATGTATGGCAGAACATAAAGAATCAAATCAACGCCATAATGCCTATAATTGACGTAACCGATGATTACAACGGTAAAAGATATCGTTGCGAGGTAGGTCAGCTTATTGACGGTAAGGTAGCTTATGTTTATTCAAACACCGTAACCCTCTATGTAGGTCAGGGCGGCACAACAACCTCTCTTGCAATCAGCGAACCTTACGGTGCTGCAAGCGGCTCATATCAGGTTGAGAATGTAAAAATAAACACGGCGGTTACAGAACTTGTCGCAAAGGTAGGCACTGACAACTACAGCATTGCAAAGCTCGCAGACGGTAACTATATTCTTACCCTTAAGGAAGAATCAGATACTGCTGTTTATCAATATATTGCAGACGAAACAGCAAAAGCGGCTATCGAAGCTGCAATCACAAACAAGCAGGAAACCGTTACTCTTGATGCAGCAAATCTTGCAGAAATCGTTACCTATTCAGAGTACGTAACCGAAAGCAGAGTTTCAACCGGTATATCTGACAATGCCGTTTTTGTTCAGGTAAGCGAAGAAGATGTTGCGGCGGGTAAGAACACTTTCATTCTTAAAGAAACTGTTTATATTCCCGATCCCACCGATCCGGAAAATGAAACTGCCGGAACAACAGAAACGATCGAGCATAAAGTAACATACACCAAAACATATACCGAAGGCACAAAAACTCTTTATGTTGTACCCGTTACGGAGGAAATTGAGAGTGTTGACGGTGAAGGAAATGTCACAACAACCTCAAGAAGTTTCGATACATATTACTATATCGACTCCGCTGACACAGCGATGACCGAGCCTGTTGAAGTTACCGTTCAGGTAATGGGCTATGTACAGGCAGCAGATTCTTCAAAAACCTATACAATGGAAACAGAAACTGCGGTTGTTACTTTTGAAAAGGAAATAGAAGAAACATATTACACAACAACTGTTGTTGCAGGTGATACCGTAACTCTTGCAGCTCTTGTTGAAAGCACAAGCGTTGGCATGAATATGGTTCCCACAGGCAATGTATGCTTCAAGATTTCTCTTAACGGCGATTCATCAAAAGAAACAAAATACGAAATTCCTCTCACAAAATACAGCGAAACCAAAGGCTCTGCGGTTACAGAGTGGACTCCCTCGGAAGACGGAACCTATACAATCGTTGCAACATATTACGGCAACAGCAGGCTCCTTTCATCTTCATCTGAAAGCCTGACCTATACCGCTTATGAAGTTTCGGGCGCAGGTACCAAGGAAGTAAAGAGCTTTGTTATGAATTGCAATGATACCGTTATCAATAACACTTCCATCAATCTTGCACCTGCTCTTAATGTTACTTCTGTCACAAGCAATGAAACAGAGCTTGAAGATGTTGTAACTACACCCTACAGCCTTGAATCTGATAACACCATTGTTTATGAAGTAAGAATGGAATACAGCGAAGCTCCCGAGGGCAGCTATATTATTGAAAACAATGTTTTCACGGCTACCGTCAACGGTACTTATTTCATAACCGCAACATACACAGACGGCGAAGGCGCTGATGCTCAGACCTTCACCTACACCAAGAAAATCAATGTTGTCACAACAGCGGGTGAACAGCAGCCCATCTATTTCCAGAACTCATCAATAACAGTATATACAACTCAGAAAACTGTTAAAAACGAGCTTTCAAACTTCAATGCAGGCGCAACTGTAAGATATAAGAGTACAGACGAAAGCGTTGCAACCGTTGATGAAACAGGCCTTGTTACAATTCATAAGAGCGGTGTTACAAGCATCGTTGCAACCTCCAGCGTTTCAGGTAAAGATGATGTTGAAGCAACATATCTTCTCTATATCAACAAGCAGCCCCTGACTCTCTCCGTTCCCGATGATATAGTTGTAACGTACGGTCAGACACAGGAAGAAGCTCTTGAAATTATTGCTGCAAGCGGTCTTGTTGTTAAAACAAACGGCGGTGTGGTTGATAATATCAGCTATAGCGATATAACCGGCAAAGCAAACGATGAACCCACATACAGCATCACATACAAACAGGGTTCGGGTATAGGCAGATATTCGGTAACGATCAATGAGGTTTCATCTGTTCTTTATGATGTAACGAATATCGGCGGATATTTTGAGGTTGTTCAGAAAGAAATAGGCAACGATGATATTGAAAGTGTAAACGTCGAAACCAAGGACTACGACGGCACAACCGAAGCTGAGCTTTCAGTTACTTTCAAGGAAGGCGTGCTTGTAAGCAACGATGTTGTTGAGGCAGAGGTTGAAGGCGAATTTGACACTTCTGAAGCAGGCGAAAATAAGCTTGTAGGTTACCAGATTACAAAGCTCACCGGTCCCAACAGCGGTAACTATGTTCTTGCGGCAAATGTAAGCGGAAATTCAACCGGAACAATAGAAAAAGCTCCTATTTCCGTAACAATGCCCAGAACTACATCAGTTGTTTATGACGGTGAAATCAAGAGCGTTAATGTTCTTGCTTATTCAAACGGTCTTTATTACAACGACTTCACCGTTAAATATGTTGACGAAAACGGTGTTGAAACAACTGAACCCGTAAACGCAGGCAAATATAATGTTGTTATTGAGCTTGCAGACCCCGATAATTTCACCATCAAAAACGCATACGACGCATCTCTTGTTATAAAATCTGCAACTCAGGATGTATTTACCGTTGAAGGAATCCCCGAAACAGTTACCTATGGTGACAGGTTTGAAGTACAGACTGCGGGTGCGCAGGAAGGCGGAACAGTTACCTATACCGTTTCAGGTGTGGGAGTTGACGGCAACCCCGCCGATATTGCAAAGCTCGAAACCGTTGACGGCAAGACCTATATTGAAATTACAGGTATGGGTACTGTTACCGTTAAGGCAACTTCATCCCTTGACAACTATAACGATAAAACCGCTATGAGAACCTTCACCGTTGGCAAGAAAACCCTTGCGGTTAAGGCAACTCCCGTTACAAGAACATATGACGGCACAACAGATGTTGACATTGTTGTTGAGCTTGACGGACTTCTTGCAGGTGATGAAGGAATCACGGCAACCGCAAACGGAACTCTTGCAACTCCCGATGCAGGCAAGTCAAGAACTGTTTTCATCAGCGATATCACACTTTCAGACAGCAGCAAATATCAGCCTGCAATAACATCAACTCAGGCGAATGTTGACATTGAGAAGCTTGTTATCACAGGCTTTGAAATTACGGCAGAGGATAAAGTTTTTGATAAGACAACTGCTGCAAAGGCTACGGTTACAAAGATTTATGATGTTCTTGAAGCTGATGCGGAATATGTAAATGTCAACGGTTCGGCAGATTTTGACACAAAAGACAGAGGCGAAAACAAGACAGTTACATTCACTGCAACAGGTCTTTCAGGCGATCTGAGTTCAAACTATGTTCTTGCAGATACAGCAAAAACCGCAACCTGCAAGGCAAGCATCGTAGCAGCATCTCCCAAGGATTTCTATGTAAGCGGACATCACAGCAATGTTGTTGTTTCCGAAGAATTTACACTCAGAGCCTTCTATATGAACGAGGTAACCGAAGTTGTATGGTCAAGCAGCAACGAAGCTGTTGCAACTGTAGATCCTCAGACAGGTGTTGTTAAGGTGGTCGGTGCAGGCCCGGCAATTATCTATGCAGCAATCGACGAAGGCTACGGAATTGATCCCGCTCAGTTCCCGATTAATGCATCCAAGAAGACCATTCAGCTTTATGCAACTCCTGAGGAGCTTATCAAAACTTATACAGGCAGAGTGCAGATTCCTGAAATTCTTTCGGCTGATTCAGAATTTGTTCCCGATGATAATAACGTTCAGCTTAAGTTTGTTTGCGAAAGCGGTGAAGACACTGTCTTTGCAGACCCGATTAACGCAGGTAAATATAAGGTCTATTATGAAATAATTGATGCCGAATTTACGGGAACAGGCTACTTTGATATGGTTATCAACAAGGGCAAGATTGTTGTAAAAGCGGCAGATATTGAGAAGCTTTACGGCTCAACACCCGTTTATGCTCCCGTAATTACCGAGGGCGACCATATCGAAAATGCATACGGCGAAATCGAGGATATCGTTGTTTATACAAGTGATGGCGAGCCCGCAACTGCACCTGTCGGTGTTTATGATATCAATGTTTCTCTCACCATTGCAGAAAATGATAACATCAGATTCTATGTTGATGAAGAAGTCGGCAAGCTTACGGTAAATCCTGCACCTCTCACTCTTTCGGTTAAGGACGCCGTTCGTGAATACGGTTTTGATAACGAAGACCCCGAATATGAATATGTCGGCTTTGTTAACGGCGAAGACTCAAGCGTTCTTGCAGGCAGTCTTACATTCAAGTATGACAGCTCCGTGACCAAGGAGTCTGCTATCGGCGAATATGAGGATGTTATAACCGCAGATTCTCTTGCAACAAGCGATAACTACACACTTACAGTTGTTTATACGGACGGTAACGGTGCGGATCTTTCAATTGTTAAGGTTTCGGTTAAAACAATCATGGCTCCGCTTGACAGCATTACCGAAGATAACGTAACCTCAGACAACGAGGCAACAATAAACGAAGTTATTGCCGAACTCAACGAATTCACTCCTGAGAACGAAGAGGAGCAGAAGCAGCTTCAGGAAGCTCTTGACAAGTGCAACAGCCTTCTTGCAAAGATTGAAGAAGCCCGTAAAGCTCTCGGAGAAGCTGAGGAAGAATCTGCCGTGCTTGATAAAGAGAGAGCGACTGTTTTCTGGGAGGATGATATTGAAGAATTCCTTGATAAAATCAATTCTCTTCTTGAAAATCCCAATATGAGCCCTTCAGAAATTGAAAAACTTGAAGACTACAAGGCGCAGGCAGAAGAAATACTTGAAATTATCCATGCTCCCATAGAATACATTTCACTCCGTTTCTTCTACCTCATCTGGGACTTCCTTACCTGGATGTACAACGGCATTGGTCAGCTGTTCTCAAACTTATTCAACATCGGCTAAATTAAACAAAACAGCCTGCTGAGAAATCAGCAGGCTGTTTTATTAGAATACAATAATTAAGAAATCAATTTATATACTGCATAACATTGTTTTTGCAGTCAAATATTACTGTTCAACGATCATGCTGATTTTAAACAGCTTTTTGAAAAACGAAACTATTCTCTGGAAGAAACCGGAGTTCACCGAAACCTTTTCCGAATCCGACACGGTTTCTCCGTTTGAGTTTTTAACGGGAGTGCCGTCAGGCTCAACAGCCTCTGCGGTCACTGTTTTTGTTCCGCTTTCAAATTTTACGTCAAACTCCGTTCCCTCGCCGCTCATTACGCCGTCAACATACCATCTGACCTTTACGGGTATATCGCTTTTGACGACGGCGGTAAGGCGGAGCGTTTCGCCGTATTTTATCGTTCTTGAGCCGGGATTGTTTCTGATTGATATTTTTACATTTTTCTTTGACTGTTCATAAATAAGATGCTCACCGTATGCGGCTTCGTCATCGAATTCGTCACCGCAGTCGGAGCAGGTGTATTTTGTCTTTTCAAAAATTGCATTAAAAACAAGGTCCTCGGCAGGCATGGTGTCGGGGATTTCTTTGTCCCAGCCGGTAAATGTATAACCCTGTTTTACGGGCTGAACAAAATCGGGAATAACAGCGCCGTAAAGGCAGCTTATCGATGTTTCGGCTCCGTCCGAAACGGTTGTGACGGTATATAACTGTCTGTCGATATATGCTTTAAGAACAAGAGAATTATCGGCATGCACGGTTCCCGAAAGAATGCTTTTTTCTGTGTTGAGAACAAAGCCTGTTCCGACAGAATATCCTGCGTTTACGGTTGTGTCTGTGGTGCCGTTGAAGGTCTGCGTGACAACCGAATATGAACCGTCCGGTGCCATCGTGTAGGTTTCAACGGTATATACGGTTTTGGCAGAAGCCGTCCACACCGCTTTGAATGTCTTTCCGTCAACATCATCCATCGTGCCTACCTCGGGAGTCCAGCCCATAAAGATATATCCGGGCTTAGCAGGGGATTCGGGAGCTTCGATCACGGAACCGAATGCCACGGAAAAGCTCTTTTCAGCGGAACCGTCTGACCATGAACCGCTGTTTGCATCAAAGACTGCATCGTAGCTGTTTACGCTCCATACAGCGGTGAATTCAAGATCGGAATCGGAAATATTGTCAGGGACTTCGGGAGTCCATCCCATAAAGGTATGACCGGTCTTTTCGGGATCGTGCGGAACTGCAATCTTATCGTCATATTTATAAGCTTCAACGGTTTTGGCTCCGTCAACGGTCCATGTGACCGTATAGCTGTTCTTTTCAAAATTCGGTTTTATTTCGGAGGGGAGATTTTCGTTGACCGAAATCGGGAAATCAAGCGGCTCGCCGTTTTCATCGATCCATCCGTGCTGGCTGTGTCCCTTGGGTGCTTCGGGCTTTTCGGGCTCGGCAATTTCGCTTCCGTACAGGCATTCAACCGTTTCGCCGTTGATTACTGCCGAATATTTTATTCTGTCGATATAAACCCTGAGAACGAGCGACCCGTCAGCGGATATGTTTCCGACGAGAACACTCTTTTCGGTGTTGAGCTCAAAGCCCTTTTCGATATCGTAAACGGCTTCGGCTTCGGTGTCGGTGGTGCCTGAAAGAAGCTGAACGGACTCCGTGTATGTGCCGTCGGAGTTCATGGTGTAGGTTTCGACGGTATATTTTGTGTCTGTTGCGGCTGACCAGACGGCGGAAAACTCTTTGCCGTTCACATCGTTCATTATGCTGACCTCGGGAGTCCAGCCTTCAAAAACATAGCCCTGTTTAACGGGATTTCTGGGCGTATAGATTTTTGAATCAAAATCAACGGAATGGATTTTCTGCGTTGAGCCGTCTGCCCATGCACCGCCGTTTGCGTTGAAGACGGCATTGCAGCTGTTTGCTTTCCAGGTTGCGTTGAATGACAGATCCTCCGCAGGCATTGTGTCGGGAACGGCAGGAACCCATCCCTTGAAGGAATAGCCCGTTTTTTCGGGGTCGGAGGGCGTTGTGACCGTTGCTCCCTCGGCAACCGACTGAATGTTTTCGGTGCCGTCGGAGATCCATGTTATGCTGAAATATCGGGGAGTTACGGTAATGTGACAGCTTGCGGTAATGCCTTCGCCTGCTTCAGCGGTTACGGTTGCGCTGCCTGCGGAAACTGCGGTCACAAGTCCGTTTTTGTCAACGGTTGCAACTGCCGTGTTATCCGAGGACCATTCTATGCTTCTGTCAGCGGCAGAATCGGGAACAACGGAAGCGGTAAGCTGACAGGTCTGCTTGTTGATTATCTCAACTGCGGCGGATGACAGCGTTATTCCCGTGACCGTGTGATCATTGCAGGCTCTGAAGGGTATTTGATTGTCGGCGGCATATTCCTTCGCAAAGCAATTCTCGCTTTCTGAGCATATATAAGCGCCGTTTGAGATAATGTTTTCTCCGATTGCCGTTGTGCTTTCGGGTATGTGAACATATTCGAGCTTATCGCAAAGGAAGAAGGCGTTGGCTTCTATTGATGCGGTGCTTTCGGCAACAACAACTCTTTCAAGGTTTTCGGCATTGTGGAATGCGCTGTTTTTTATTGTCAAGGTTCCCTCGGGGATCACATAAGCAGAGTTTTTGCTGTTTAACGGATACTGAATAAGCTCGGTTTTGTCCTTTGTAAAAAGAACACCGTGTTCATCGTTTGAATAGTTCTGGTTTGCTGAATCGACAGCTATAAAGCCGAGGTTGCAGTTAAAGAATACTCCGCTTCCGATCGTTACAACACTTGCGGGAATTTCTGCCGAAGCTAACCTGCGGCAGTTTTCAAATGAATTGTCCGCAAGGCTTATAACGCCGTCGGGAATGCTATATGCGGTTTCCTTGCTGTTATCGGGGAATTTGATAAGCTCTGATTTATCCTTGGAGAAAAGAACGCCGTTTCCGTCGTCAGAATAGTTTGAATTACCGTCATCAACAAAAACAGCTTCCAGAGAGAAGCACCAACCGAAGGCATCCTTGCCTATTGACGATACTGAGGCGGGAATGTTTATGCTTTTGATTCCCGAAGCGTAGAATGCTTCATCGCCTATTTTTTCAAGACCTTCGGGGAGAGAGATTTCCGTAAGGTTTTCGCTGTGGCGGAAAGAATCCTCGCAGATCACTTTTACCTGATCGGGAACGGAATATGATGTTTCGCTGTTGCCTGCGGGATACTGAATAAGCTCCGTTTTCCCTTTTGTGAAAAGAACGCCGGTCTGATCGGTTTCGTAGCTTTGGTTATTGCTGTCCACATTTATTTCCGTGAGAGAAAGGCATTGTGAAAAAGCAAAGTCACCGATCTTTGAAACGCTTTCCGGGATGCTTACCGTTTCGAGATCGTCGCAGCCGTAAAAAGCGTAATCGCATATTTCCGTAACTCCGCTTCCGATATCAACGGATATGATTTCCGTGGCGATGCTTTTCCACGGACTCATGGTTGCGGGGAAGCTGTCCATTGCACCCGTTCCGTTGACGGCAAGGGTACCCGTTTCGCTGTTGAAGGTCCACGAGAGCTCGTCTCCGCAGACTCCGTTGAAGGACTCGGCGTTTCCCTGAACCGTAAAAAGAGATACGGAGCCAAGCGAGATGAATGCGGACAGAATAATTGCCAAGGAGCGGATCAGAATCCTTTTCATATGAAATCCTCCCGATTAACGCTGTTTTATAAATATAAGCTATCGTAACATTAAAAAAAATAAAAATCAATACTATTCACTGTTAAAATGTATAATTTTACTTGATTTTTAATTATTTTTTATTATAATTTATAATGGGATTTATTATGCCCAAAAGCATATAACATGCGTTTTACAGTGGAGGAATGATAATTATGTTGCTGTTCAGGAGAGTAATAGCGTGGATACTTTCGGCTATTCTCGGATTCTCTTCATTACCCGTTACGGAGTTTGATCCGGGAGCGGATATTGAAGCAGGCAAAGGCTTTTTTGAAAGCATCTTTGACTCAAAGAAGGAGGAGGTTTCGCTCTGGAGCATCCTTGTTGAAATGAATGCTTTGCTGGTGCGCTATATCGGCTCGGGCGATGTTTCCGATGAACAGATTTCAGAGGCGGTGGATTCGATGGATTCGGCTACCGCTCATTCTGCCGTGTCGGATCTGAGCGCCATTGAGGCATTTGCCGATAAGCTGTCGTTAAAAGAGCTGAGATCGCTTTCCAAAACGAATACTGCAAGGTCGATCGGTTTCATGAACAATGCGCTCGGCCTGAAATCTGTGTTTTTCTCATCCTTGTCTTCACCCGATGCTTCAAACATGATTCTCGGCGGAAAAATTGAGGTAGAGGACAGCGCAGGCACGGGAGCGGTTTCGGGTAATTCCGTAACCGTAACCGTAAAGGGTAAGCTTGCCGCAAGCGAAACGAACACCGTTAAAATATACAACAGAACAAATGCGATCTCGACGCTTACGTTCGATTACAGCGCATCAAACTATAAATCCTTCAGTCTCGGAAATTCTTCGGGCACATATACTGCGCTGCTTTATCCCGGCTCATATGTTTCGTTTACGATCGAGGCGGGCACGCCGTATAAAACCGCAAAGCTTCAGATGAGCAATTTCAGTCTTGTTGCGGCGGCAGAATCCTCCAATGTTAAATTTGAATATAATTCATCTTACGGCACCGTAACTGTTGACGGGACTGCGGTTGCTGACGGTGCTATCAGGGAAGTAACGCTTGCCGACGGCGCAACTCTTGTTGCTTCCGCAGCAGGCAACGGACGCTTCCTTGGCTGGATCAATCCTTCAACAGGTCTTATTCTCTCCACTTCTGCTTCATATAAACTGACACCCGTTGCCGATATGGCGGTCAGAGCTGTTTTTGTAGGCTCAACGGGCGTGGCTTATTTCCGTGCGCTCGGAGGCAACTATCTTTTTGACGATCTGAACCGTGCGATGGAATATGCTTCTGCTTCGGGCTGCAGCACGGTCGTTTCCGTAAATGACGGAACGGTTCCTGCAGGTGATTATACGATCCCTTCGGGTGTAACGCTGCTGATCCCCTTCGATGATGCGAACACAATATACACAACAGATCCCGAAATCGTCAGCGATGCTTATACAAAGCCGACCGCATATCGGACTCTTACGATGGAAACCGGTTCAAACATAACGGTCAACGGCTCGCTTTGCCTGCCTGCCAAGCACTATTCCGCTCACGGAAGCAAGACAAACGGTGCTTCCCCCGTCGGTGCATGTCCGTTTATCAGAATGAACAGCGGAAGCTCCGTTACTGTCAACAGCGGCGGAAAGCTTTATGCTTACGGCTTCATTACAGGCGCCGGCACTATTACCGCCAAAAAAGGTGCGGATGTTTATGAATATTTTCAGATCATGGACTTCAGAGGCGGTTCGCAGACAACCGATATGGATAACGGCGTTTTTCCGCTCTCGCAGTATTATATCCAGAACATTGAAGTTCCGCTGACGATTGAAGCGGGAGCAAGAGAAAACTGCTTTGCCTCCATGACTATGTCGGGCATGGATTTCGGAACATCTGTCGAGTTTATTTCATCAGACGCAGGCATGTTCAATCTTTCTTCCGGCTCCGTTACAAAGAGATATGACGAAAAAACAGACAGACTTGTATTTGAATTTGACGGCGTTATGTCGATATCTCCCATAGAAATGGAATTCGGCACGGGTCTGCTTGCAACAAAGATCAATTCCCGTGATTATGAGCTTCCCATAAACGGAAACATAACCGTTAAGGCGAACAGCGGAACGATAACTCTCGCTCAGGATGTTGCGATGCTTCCGGGTTCGGAATTCATTATCGGCGAGAATGCAAAGTGCATAATCGCTTCGGGATGCAATGTTTATGTTTATGATTCGGCTGAATGGGGCGATTTCTGCGGCGCAAAAAATCAGAAATTCATTCCCGTTCAGTATGCACCCGGCAGAAAATATAACAGAACGGCGGCTGATCTGAAGGATGCAAAAATTCAGATTGACGGTATTCTTGATGCATCAAACGGCTTCCTTTACACAACTGCGGGAGGTGCCGATCTGTGCAGTTCCGCTAAGGGCAAGATCATCCTGAAGAAGGGATCTCAATCAAAAACTTATCAGCTTGTTCAGAATGTAGGATATACGGAAATTCCGATCACACCTGCTAAGCTCAGAAACGCCGACGGAACTTATATGCTTCCTTCGGCTTCAACCTCAACGAGCTATTTTGTTGACGGTGTGTGGCGTGAGCACAGCGGACACTCATATACGGAAAAGCTTGTTTCCGAGGCAACCTGTGAAACTGCGGGAATAAAGAGCTTTACCTGCTTCTGCGGAAGCACCTATACGGAATCGTCACCCGCCAAGGGGCATACTCCGGGTGCGGCTGCAGACTGCGATTCGGCTCAGACCTGCACGGTATGCGGAAAGGAGCTTAATGCCGCTCTCGGGCATAATTACAGCTCCGTAACGGTTATGCCCGATTGCACGAAAGAAGGCTATACGACCCATACCTGCCTTCGCTGCGGAGATTCTTATATTGACGGCAAAACGCCTGCCAAGGGTCATGCTCCGGGTGCCGCCGCAACCTGCACAAGCAATCAGATATGCACCGTTTGCGGTGTTGAAGTCAAGCCCGCAACGGGTCATGATTATCAGGCAACCGTAACGGCTCCCACATGCACGGAAAAGGGTTATACAACCCATAGCTGCCTTAACTGCGGCGATACATATACAGACAGCGAAACGCCTGCAAAGGGACATGCTCCCGGTGCGGACGCAACCTGCACACAGCCTCAGATATGCACCGTTTGCGGTGTAACGCTCAAATCGGAAAACGGCCATGTTCCGGGAGCGGAAGCGACATGCACCGAGCCTCAGAGCTGTACTGTCTGCGGAGAAACCGTTGCCGCCGCTCTGGGACACGATATGATCCACGAAGAAATGAAGCCCGCAAGCTGTACGGAAGACGGCTACAGCTCGGGAAGCAGCTGCTTACGCTGTGGCTATGCCGAAGGCAAGACAGTCATTCCTGCCAAGGGACATACTCCGGGTGCCGCTGCAACCTGCACAAGCAATCAGATATGCACCGTTTGCGGTGTTGAAGTCAAGCCCGCAACAGGCCATAACTATCAGACGACCGTAACGGCTCCCACATGCACGGAAAAGGGCTATACAACCCATAGCTGTCTTAACTGCGGCGATACATACACAGACAGCGAAACACCCGCAAAGGGACATGCTCCCGGTGCGGCGGCAACCTGCAGCTCTGCTCAGAAATGCGAGGTCTGCTCGGAAGAGCTTGCTCCTGCTCTCGGACATCTTCCGGGTGCCGAAGCCACCTGCACGGAATCTCAGCTTTGCGTTGATTGCGGAGAGATCCTCGTTCCTGCAAAGGGACATACTCCGGGAGCTCCTGCAAGCTGCGTTTCCGCTCAGACCTGCACGGTGTGCAAGCAGGAACTTGTTTCCGCAACCGGTCACAGCTATGCTTCGGAGGTAATTGCTCCTTCGTGTACTGAAAACGGATATACCGTGCATACATGCTCAGCCTGCGGTGACAGCTATAAGGATTCCGAAATATCTGCACTCGGGCATGATATGCTTCCCGCATCCTGCACGAAGCCTTCCGTATGCGGTAATGAAGGCTGCGGATATACAGAAGGAAAGCCTCACGGTCATACGGTCGTTATCGACAATGAGATCCCTGCCGACTGTTTGCACAGCGGATATACTCAGGGCAGACATTGCAGCACTTGCCGCATGATCATCGTTGAACAGAAGTTTGTTCCTGCCGCAGGACATGTTATACTGACACACAAGGCTAAGGCTCCTTCCTTTACCTCTGTCGGATGGGAGGCCTATGAAGAATGCCTTAACTGCGATTACACGACCTATAAAGAAATTCCCATGCTCAAAGAAGCGGTTATTTCCGATTATGAAACATTCGTTGAAAACCTTGCGATCCTTGAAGAGCTTGCGTTTGCATATGTAATGGAGGTTCCCGGAAAAGATCCGCTTGCACTCGTGCTCAAATATATCCGTACAGGTGTTGAGAAGTATAACGAGGGCTCATGGGGCATTATGGCAGGCTATGAAGATGCAGGCTTTGCTGAATTCGTTGCAAATATCGAAAACGAATTCAATTCCATGGAGGAAAACGAAGAACCCATATTGGTAAGCGGTCTTAAAAATATCGAATGCTTTGTTCTTCCCAACGGAGAGCTTGTTGATTTCGGTCACATGTTCGGCTCTATGGATATCACTTATCATAACAAGGGAAGTCTTAATCATGCCGATGTTTCGGGATGGGCGGGCGACCTTGTTGACCTTCTTGAATTCTCGGATTACGGCGGAGTGACGGGCACTCTCGACGAGATGATTGCTGATATTTCCGCCAACTATCTTCTTCAGGAAGACCCCGAAGAAATCGGCGGATTCAATCAGCAGGATATGTACGGTGATCTGGATTCATTCTATATAATGCGTGCTCTCGGCGCAGAGGATTATGAGCAGGGTATGCTTACCGAGATCATGAGAGCATACTATACGGAAGAGCTCACAATGGAAGACCGTGCCGATTATTTCCTCAGGAACAGACTCGGCGGAGTGAGCACCCGTGCCGATGTCCGTGATGCAGTATATAATGCCTATACGGGAAATAAGATGCTCACCACTCTTGAGGCGACAAAGGAATTCAAAACGGCAAATGTTGCTCAGATGAGAATGGCTTGCTGTTATGCTTTTGCGGATTATATCTGTAAGCTTGCGGGAGATTATGTTGAAGTAACGGAAAATCCGTATTTCACTGTTTTCTCGAGTGAAACATCAACTCTTGCTCCCGGAATCATCCAGAATATCAGGAAGGCAACTTCGGCGGACAACAAGCAGATGGTTTATTATACCGCAACTGCGGATCTGACCAGAGAAGATGTTCATGTTTATGCAAACTATAAAAACAACGATCCCTCCGTATGGGGAATGCAGACCGTTCTCGGTCAGGCAAATGCCGCACAGCAAAAATACGGAAATCCCGAAAGCGAGCATTATATCGAAAACTACAATGTAATTGCAAGCATCAACGGTGACGGATATAACATGGGAACGGGTGAACCCGGCGGTTTGCTTATAATGGACGGCAAGGAGTACCATGCAATTGACGGCGGCGGCTTCTTCGGAATCACAAATGAAGGAAAAGCCGTGATAGGCACTCAGGATGAGTATAATAAAATCTATAAAAATCAGCTGAAGGAAGCCATCGGCGGTTTCGGCACAACGCTTATCAAAGACGGCGAAATTGCAATTACGGCAACCTCCGACTATTATACAAAGCGTGCCAGCCGTACATCTGTCGGCATAACAAAAACCGGTAAGGTTGTGTTTATGGTTCTTGACGGCAGACAGGAGCCTGTTTCCTGCGGCGGCGACATGATTGAAATTGCTTATATCATGTATGAAGCGGGTTGCGTTCATGCGATCAATCTTGACGGCGGCGGCTCAACAACTTATGTTGCAAAGCTTGAAGGTGCAGATGAGCTCAGCGTTGTGAGCAGACCCTCCGACGGCACCGCCCGTTCCGTCAGCACCTCGCTTATGATGGTTTCAACCGCACCGAGCTCAACGGCATTTGACCATGCTGTCATCGATAGCGAAACGGAATATCTTACCGTCGGCTCAAGCATTCGTCTTACCGCTTCCGGCGTAAGCGCAACCGGTAACGCCGCAGAGCTTCCCGAAGGAACAACATGGGCTGTTTCGGATGATTCCTGCTGCACTCTTACTCCCGACGGTGTTCTTACCGCTCTTCGCAACGGTTCGGTCGATATCAGCCTTATGCTCGGCGATTCGGTTGTCGGTTCAACAACGATCAACATTGTTGTTCCTGACAGAATATATTTCAGCAAGGAAAACATTAATGCGGTTTACGGTCTGAGGGCGGAGCTTCCCGTTGTTGCTCTTTATCAGAACAAACCCGTAACCGTAAATGAAAACGATATCGTGTTTGCGCTTGACAAGCCTGAGGCGGGCAGCTTTGACGGCTTCGGATTTACGGGATCAAAGGAAAGCGGAGTCAAGAATGTTGTGATAACCGCTTCGCTTGCCGCACTTCCCGACAGAACGGCAATTGTTTCGGTTTCTCTTTATGATGAAGATGAGTATACCTTTGACTTCGACAAGGCAGTCGGAGGCGACAGAACGCTTGCGTGGAACCGTGTTGTTTCCAACTCAACGACCGAGGATAATATTCTTTATGAAATTGTCGACAGGGAACAGCCCATGGTTACGGAATACACCTTTGCCATTGATATGACACAGATTCCCATTCCCGAACAGCTTGCCGATCTGACGACAATGCTTCCCGGTGCCGAGATTGAAGGCGCATCTGCATGGACATTCCTTATGCAGCTTGCAGAGCGTGTAAGCGTTCTCACTCAGGTAAGACCTTCGATTAAGTTCGACAGTAATTTTGATGTTGATTATTCTCAGATCACAATTATAAACGAATATTTTATTCTTACAGACACTGTGTTTGATGAGGAAACGAACACTCTTACGCTCATACTGAACTGGAAGGATCAGACTCAGCCCATTGACCCTGCCATGGCAAATCCGCTCTGCATTCTCAAGGGAATCAAGGTAACTCCCAAAGACAGCGCCGAGTGGAGCAAGAACAAGCTCACTCCCGTCAATATGGGAGAGGTCAGCTATGATGTGTATATGCGTGCCAACGCTCTGTACACATTTGCTCAGAAGCCCGAGAATCAGCAGGCTTACGGCATCTATCCCTTTGTCAACGGTGAGGAAAAGGGCGGCAGATTCGGCAGCATTTATGCTGAAATAGAAGACACCTACACGCTTTCAAAAGAAATCAAGGACGGCTGGGTAAACGAAGAAGGCGGCTTTGCATATTACAGCGAAGGCGTGAAATATACGGGTATCAGAAAGATTGACGGATATTATTATGATTTCGGCGAAAACGGAATCAATGTCGGTCAGACCAGATATACGGGAGTGTTCCTTGATGAGGAACAGAACGTATACCGTTACTCGAAGCTCGGAGAGCTTGCTTCGGGCTGGCAGATGATAGGAGAAGCCTGGTATTATTTCCACCCCGATACCATGGCTGCAAAAGCAGGCAAATATAAAACCGGCTCGATCAACGTTACATATGAATTTGAGGAAACGGGTAAGCTCGTTTCCGGCGTATGGGTAAAATGTGTTCTCGGCTACAGGTATTATTACGGACCGTCGTATCACAGAAAAGGCTTTGTTGAAATAGACGGAAACACCTACTATTTCTATAACAGCTACAGATACGAGGGTATCCGCTGCGTTCAGGAATCCAACAGCGATTATTATACCTGGTATGATTTCGGCGACGACGGCATCAGAAGGGATGAGGTCATTCCCGACGGCTTCTATACAGAGCCCGACGGTTCGCTTTACTATGTTGTTGACGGTATTGCGCTCGAGGGTCTTCAGAAGATCGACGGCGACTATTATTTCTTCGATTATCGCTGCCGTGCCGTAAAGGGCACAGTATACACCGATCCCTCCAATTGCGATCTTCCCGTTGCGACCTATACTTTCGGCGATGATTATAAGATGGTCAAGGGGCTCGTCAAGAAGGAAGACGGCACAATTATCTATTACGAAAACGGCAGACCCAAATCAAAGGGACTCGTTGAAATAGACGGTGACTATTACTTTGCGGGCGGTTCAAACGGTGAAATAACGCTCAATGAAACCAGATATGTCTGGGAAGGCAACGGCATTCTTCCGGAAGGAACATATTCATTCGGACCCGACGGCAAAATGCTCAGAGGAATCGTTGAAACAGACGGAGCACTTTACTACTACAAGGACGGCAAGCCCAATGCGGCAGGTCTTGTAGAGGTTGACGGAGCTTACTATTTCGCCTGCTATTCGGACGGCAGAGTGGCGGTCAATGAAAAACGCTATGTCTGGGAGGGCAACGGTCTTCTTCCCGAGTCCAATTATGAATTCGGTCCCGACGGCAAGATGCTCAACGGAATAGTGGATATTGACGGAGTTCTTTACTACTATGAAAACGGCAAGCCCAAAACCAAAGGTCTTGTTGAGATCGACGGAGCTTACTATTTCGCCTGCTATTCGGACGGCAGAATTGCCGTGAACGAAAACCGCTATGTCTGGGAGGGCAACGGCATCCTTCCCGAATCCAACTATGAGTTCGGACCCGACGGCAGGATGCTTGACGGACTTGTTGTCAAAGACGGAATCCTTTATTATTACGAAACAGGTAAACCCAAGACAAAAGGCCTTGTTGAAATAGACGGTGACTACTATTTTGCGGGCGGTTCAAGCGGTGAGGTTACGGTCAGCCAAACCAGATATGTCTGGGAAGGCAACGGAATTCTTCCTGAAGGCGATTATGAGTTCGGACCCGACGGCAGAATGCTTATCGGCATGGTGGAAAAAGACGGCAAGCTTTGCTTCTATGAAACAGGCAGACCGAAAGCAAAAGGATTTTTTGAACTGAACGGTTCATACTATTGCGTTGTCGGTTCAAACGGTGAGCTTGCGGTGAACGGTGTTCACGACGTAACGGTCACGAACGGTCTTCTTCCGGCAGGCAAATATGAATTTGATCCGGACGGAAAGATGCTTGACGGCATAGTTGAAAAGAACGGTGTTCTTTATTACTATGAAAACGGCAGTCCCAGGAAGGCTGGCCTTGTTGAAGTGGACGGTGCACGCTATTTCGCAAACGGCTCGAACGGTGAAATTGCCGTAGATCAGAAGATATATGTTGATAACGGCAACGGAATTCTTCCCGAGGGTGAATATGAATTCGGTCCCGACGGAAAAATGACAGACGGATTCTTTGAAAGAAACGGCTCCAGATATTATTATGTTGACGGCAAACCTGCCCCGATGGGACTTGTTTATGTTGACGGATATTACTATTTTGTCAGAAATCAAGAGGGCTTGCTTATCGTTGATCAGACATATTATATCTGGGAAACAAACGGACTTGCTCTTGAAATGAATCATGTCTTCGATGAATACGGACGCATTATAGGCTGAATAAAGATCGGCTCAATCGGACAAATTGTTCTTTTGAGCCGATCTTTTATTTAAATTTATATACAATAAACCTATTATATGTTGATTTTTTTATAAACTGTGTTATAATTAATTGTATATTTTTTGAATTAATTGTTTTGGGAGAGCTTTGGATAATGGAACAGACTAAGATGAACACCAGGGAATACTATGTTATTGACCTTGTCCATATATTAAAAAGCATATGGCACAGAATATGGGCGGTTATTCTTTCGAGCGTTCTTGCCGCTGCGATAGCTTTTTCTCTTGCGGCGTTTGTGATAACGCCCAAGTATTCCTCGTCAATAATGCTTTATGTCAACAACAGCTCTTTTACGGTAGGCGATCTGGGCTTCAGCATCAGCTCATCGGAGATCAGTGCGGCGCAGAGCCTTGTAAAAACATATTCGGTTCTTCTCAAAAACCGTACAACGCTTGAAAAGGTTATTGCCGAAACAGGGGTTTCATATACATGGAAAGAGCTTGACGAAATGATCGAAGCAGCTCCCGTCAATGAAACCGAGATCATGGCGATCACCGTAACGGGCACCGATCCTTATGAAGCTGAAAGAATCGCAAACGGAATTGCCAAGATCCTTCCGCAGAGAGTTTCGGAAATAGTTGAGGGCAGTTCGATGGAGGTTGTTGACTCGGCGGTTGCGGTCAACAAAAAGGTTTCTCCGAGCATCACAAAATTCACTGCGGTCGGTTTTGTTCTGGGCACTCTTATCTCATTGATAGTTCTTGTTATCATCGCTCTTCTCGATAACACGGTTCACGATGAGGAATATATCATCAATAATTATAATTATCCCGTGCTGGCAAAGATTCCTGACCTTTTGGATTCGGGTGCAAAGAAGTATTCGTACTATAACAGCTATAAAGGGTCTAAGTGAAAGCAGGTGAATTAAAATGGGAATGAAAAGCAAAAGCAGAAGCGCTTTTTCAAATTCAGACAATCAGAAAACGCTTCATAAAAATCTTGAATTTACCGCTACGGAACAGTATAAGCTTTTAAGAACCAATCTTTCATTCACTTTGCAGAAGGATAATGATGAGTGTGCAATCATCGGCGTAACGAGTGCAATGAGGGGCGAGGGAAAAAGCACAACGGCGGTCAATCTTTCGTATGTTCTTGCCGAAAGCGGAAAAAAAGTGCTTCTTGTCGACTGCGACCTGAGAATTCCCAGCGTTGCAAAGAAGATGCAGATAGAAAACGAGGTGGGACTCACCGACCTGCTCAAAGGCGGAGAAAGCTTCCACATGAAAAAATTCCAGTCAGAGCATTACAGTAACTGGTATATTCTTCCTTCGGGACCGCTGCCTCCCAATCCCTCGGAGCTTCTCGGCTCGAAGAAAATGGAGAATGTTCTTAAAATTCTTTCGGAAAATTTTGATTACATTATTCTTGATCTTCCGCCGGTCAACATTGTTTCAGATGCTCTGACCGTTTCAAAATATATCGACGGCATGATAGTTGTTATAAGAGAGGACTATACGGAAAAGAAGGAGCTTGAAAACTGCTTCAGACTTCTTAAACTTTCAGATGTAAATGTTCTCGGATGCGTAATCAATGAGTCCAAAAACGGTAAGGGTACTTACAGCAAATATAAATACAGGCGATACTACAAGTATTACAAAACCTACGGCAAATACGGAGATAAAGACAGCAAGTAAGAAGGTGTAAGGATGATTGATTTTCACACCCACATTCTTCCGAAAACGGATGACGGAAGCCGAAGCACCGACGAAAGCCTGCAAATGCTTTCCGCTCTTAAAGAACAGGGCATAGACACGGTTGCCGCAACGCCCCATTTTTATGCGAACGATGAGTCGGTTCACGATTTCATAAAAAGAAGGCAGGCTTCGTTTGAAGCATTAAAAAGCAAGGTTTCTGACGGTATGCCTGAGATTATTCCCGGCGCAGAGGTCAGATATTATGAGGGCATAAGCCGTCTTGACGGTCTGAGATCTCTCTGTCTTCAGGGAACAGGGCTTCTGCTCCTTGAAATGCCGATGAGAAGATGGACGGATTATAGCATTCGGGAGCTTATTGATATTTCCTGCAGCGGCAAAATAATTCCGGTGCTTGCCCATGTGGAAAGATATATGCGTTTTCAGCAGAAGGGTATATTTGATGCGCTTCTCGAAAACGATGTTCTTATGCAAATAAATGCAAGCTTTGTAAACGGTCTGCTGACAAAAAGAAAAGCGGTCGGTCTGATCGAAAGGCGGAAGGTGCTTTTTATCGGCTCCGATTGTCATAACATGTCGGACAGACCCCCGAACATAGGTAAGGCCTATGAAACGATCAGAAAAAAGCTCGGAGACGATTTCTCCGACAGCTTTAATGAATATGCAAAAAAATTTATATACCGAAAGGATGAGCAATTATGAAAAAAGCATTGGCAATTTGTCTGGCACTTGTGATGGCGGTCAGCGCAGCGATGATGGTTTTTGCCGCACCGGGCGGATTTGTTTCAAGCCCCTCAGGCAACGAAGCTCCCGTTATCATCACAGTAAGCTATGAGGACGGTTCATGCAACCCCAAGGTCGTTGTAACTCCTTACAGCGAAAGAGATACTCTTGAAGAAGAAAAAGAAGATGACATGAATGAAGCCTACGATGAAATAGCCGCAAACAAAAACCTTTCCGGTCTTTGTTCTGAGCTTTCATCGGTTGCTGCAGCAAAGAACATTCCCGTTTCAAGGCTTGCTGTCAGCGACCTGTTTGACATAAGCGCATATCATTACGGAGATCACGATTTCTGCGGCAGCATTACCGTAAAGGTCGGCACAGAGGCTCTCAGAAATTTTGTTGCACTTCTTCACCGTGATGCTGACGGCACATGGGAAGTTGTTCCCGGGGTCATTGTTAATGTTGAGGAAGGAACTATCACTTTCTCCGCAGATGATTTTTCGCCCTATGCGATAGTTGTTGATACAGGCTCAAATGCTATTCCCGATACCGGCGCAGATATTTATATTCCTGCAATAGCGATGATTGCTTCCGCCGTTTCGCTTGTATTTGTCCTCTTCAGCATGAAGAAGAAGCAGAAGGCATGAGCAGGGAATACACCTCAAAAGAAAAAAGAGCAAAAAAGCTTAAATATGCAGCTGTTTTGCTGACCGTAATATTTCTGTTTTCATTTGTTTTGCTTTTGGTGAATATATGGGAAAACCGTCAGAGCGTGTTCCCCGACGGCGAAAACATAACCGCAGGTTCAGATATAAGCCTGAACGGTAAAAAATATCACCTGAAGGAAAATGTTGAAACGGTTCTTGTTCTCGGCCTTGATAAGTTTGAAACAGAGAGCCCCGAATCATATAACAACAATAAGCAGGCGGACTTTCTGATGCTTCTTGTTGCCGATCATAACAGCAAAACCGTTACGGCGCTTCACATCAACAGAGATACGGTTGCAAACATGAATATCCTCGGCGTTGCGGGAGATTCGGTAGGTACGGTTAAAAAGCAGATAGCTCTGGCTCATACTTACGGCAACGGCAAGGAAATGAGCTGCCGGAATACTGCAGAAGCGGTTTCCGATATGCTTATGGGCATTCAGGTGGATCATTATGTTTCCGTAACAATGGATGCTGTTTCTGTCTACAATGATTTTGTCGGCGGTGTTGAGTTAACGGTGCTCGACGACTTTTCAGGTATAGATGATACCCTCGTTAAGGGCAAAACCGTCACTCTTCTCGGTGAGCATGCTCTGAATTATGTCCGTACCCGTTACGGTCTTGAGGACAGCAGCAACGCCGAACGAATGGTGCGTCAGCGTCAGTACCTTGAGGCTCTTTATAATAAGACGCTTGAATGCATGGAAAACGATGATTCGTTTGTTATAAATGCAGGAGTTCAGCTTGCGGAATATATCGTTTCCGATTATACGGGTAACGGCTTGCAGGAGCTTGCCGAAAGAATTTCCGATTATCGGTTTACCGAAATCTGTGAGATCGAGGGCAGAAATATCCGTGGCGAGAAGCATATGGAATTTTATCCGAGTGAGAAATCGGTAAAAGAAACGGTTGTAAAGCTGTTCTACGAACCGAAAAACGATTAAAAAAAACAGGAAAGGATGTGTATGGTGATGAATAAAGTCAATTCCGCTGCAGCAGAAGAACGCAGCGAAAAAGAATTCAGAATAATACACATTCCTTCCAAACCTGTATATGATATTTTAAAAAGAATTTTTGATTTCACGGTTGCATTGTTAATGCTCGTTGTTCTTGCGGTCCCGCTTCTGATTATTGCGCTTATTATTGTTATTGATAATCCCGGCGCAGCTCCGATCTATGTTCAGAAGCGTATCGGAAAAAACGGACGGGAGTTTAATTTCTATAAATTCAGATCAATGGTTCCGAATGCTGAAGATATGCTTGACTCTCTTCTTGAACAGAACGAAATGGACGGTCCTGCCTTCAAAATGAAGGACGATCCCAGAATAACAAGGTTCGGCCATTTTATCCGTAAAACCTGCATCGACGAGCTCCCTCAGCTTTTAAATGTCATTAAAGGAGATATGAGCCTCGTAGGTCCAAGACCTCCGCTTCCCCGTGAGGTTGCGATGTATGATGAATATCAGAAGCAAAGACTTTCGGTAATTCCCGGTATTACATGTTTCTGGCAGGTAATGCCGGAGAGAAACACCGTATCCTTTGATGACTGGATGGCGAGTGACCTTAAATACATAGAAGAGCGCAGTCTCAGAACTGATTTTATCATACTTTTAAAAACCGTCGGAACGGTTTTGGGTATGGAGGGAATATGAAAGCTCAAGGCAATAACAAAAAACTTCGCATAGCAATGCTCGGCCATAAAAGAGTTCCGTCACGGGAAGGCGGAGTGGAGATCGTTGTGGGCGAGCTTTCGGCAAGAATGGCTGAGCTTGGTCATGATGTGACCTGTTACAACAGAAGAGGGCACCATGTAAGCGGAGAAGAATTTGATGCCGAAGCGCTGAATGAATACAAGGGCGTTCGCATAAAAAGTGTATTTACCGTTCAGAAGGGCGGGCTTGCCGCAGTAAGCTCGTCCGTTTTTGCTGCGCTGAAGGCGGCTTTCGGTAAATACGATGTTGTTCATTTCCATGCGGAAGGACCGTGTGCCATGCTGTGGCTGCCGAAGCTTTTCGGTAAAAAATGCATTGCAACAATTCACGGCCTTGACCATAAAAGAGCGAAATGGGGAAGGTTCGCTTCACGGTATATTCTTTTCGGAGAAAAATGCGCCGCAAGATTTGCGGATGAGGTTATTGTGCTGAGCGAAAGCGTTCAGTCATATTTCAGAGATACCTACGGACGGGAAACGGTTTTCATTCCCAACGGAGTTTCTTTGCCCGAGAAAAAAGAGGCGGCGGAAATAACGGAGCAATTCGGGCTGTGCAAAAACAGTTATATTCTTTATCTCGGAAGACTTGTTCCCGAAAAAGGAATCAGCCGTCTTGTTGAGGCGTTCAAGTCCGTTAAAACCGATAAAAAGCTTGTTGTTGCAGGCGGTTCGTCGGATACTGCTGACTTTGAAGCTGAATTGAGGTCGGCTGCGGCAGATGATGAAAGAATCGTTTTCACCGGATTTGTTCAGGGGAGAATGCTTGAAGAGCTTTACAGCAACGCTTATCTGTATGTTCTTCCGTCAGACCTTGAAGGCATGCCGTTGAGTCTTATGGAAGCGATGAGCTACGGCAACTGCTGCCTTACTTCGGATATCCCCGAATGCTCCCAGGTGACAGGCGAATGCGGATTTACCTTCCGCAAATCGGATACGGAGGATCTGAGAAGCAAGCTGCAGTTCCTTTGCGATAATTCCGAAGAGGTGAATAAGCTCAGAGAAGCAAGCTCCGGATACATATGCCGAAAATACAGCTGGAACGATGTTGTTGATCGGACTCTGAAGCTTTACTTTGAACCCTGAATTTGAAAAAGGATGGAAACGATGAAGATTTTGCTGGTCAATAAATTTCTGTATCCTAAAGGCGGATCGGAAACCTATATGTTCAATTTGGGCAACATCTTGTCTTCCAAGGGGCATTCTGTTGAATATTTCGGCTTGCAAAACGAAAAGAATACTGTCGGCAACAGCATCGGTTCATATGTTTCGGATATCGATTTCAGTAAAGGAACAAAAAAGAATATTAAGGCACCGCTCCGCATTATTTATTCCTCAGAAGCCCGAAAAAAGATCCGTGCCGTTCTTGAGCGATTTCAGCCCGATATAATTCATTTTAATAATATTCAGTTTCATTTAACGCCGAGCGTAATTCTCGAAGCGGAAAAGTACCGCAGAAAAAGCGCACGCAAGGTAAAAATAATCTATACGGCTCACGATTTTCAGCTTGTTTGCCCGAGCCACGGAATGTTTGATTCCGAAATGAATATCTGCGAAAAATGTCTTGACGGAAATTATTTTCACTGCATTAAAGGCAGATGCATGAAAAGGTCACGGGCAAAAAGCTTTCTTGCGGCGGCAGATGCATGCTTCTGGAAAACCGTCAGGGCTTATGAGTTTATAGATAAGATCATATGCCCTTCTTATTTTCTGAAATCAAAGCTTGATACTCAGGAGCGATTTAAAGAGAAAACAACGGTGATACATAATTTTGTCGGACCCGACAGCACCGTTTACGATAAAGAAGATTATATTTTGCAGTTCGGTCACCTTTCAAAGGACAAGGGTACCCTTACGCTGCTTGAAGCCGCAAAGCGAATGCCCGAAAAACGGTTTGTTTTTGCGGGATACGGAGAAGCGGAAGATGCAATAGCGCAGGTCCCGAATGCGGAATTTGCAGGCTTTAAAACGGGCGATGAGCTCAAATCGTTGATAGGGAAAGCGGCGTGCAGCGTTTGTTCGAGCGAAATCTATGAAAACTGTCCGTTTTCGGTTATTGAGTCCCAGATGTACGGCACTCCCGTTATCGGTTCTGGTCTTGGCGGTATTCCCGAGCTTATCCGTGAAAACGAAACGGGTCTGATTTTTGAAGCGGGAAATCCGGACGAGCTTGTAAAGAAGCTGCGTTTTTTGCTTGAATCCGAAGGAAGACTTAAAGAATTTGCCGAAAACTGCAAAAACATGCGGTTTGAAACATCGGAAACCTATTATGAGAAGATCATGCAGATATACGGAGAATGATTTATGAAAATATATGAGATCGGTACGGGCTACACTCCGATTCCCGCTCAGGTTGCCGCAGCAACGGAAAGCGTTGTGGAGGAATTGACAAAATCGTATATCGGAATGGATCAGCCCGTGGAAATCATCGATATTTCCGCACCGAAAAGGGCAAAACACAATTTGCCGATAACCGAGGTCAGCGTTCCTTCTTTTTTCACCAAGGAAGATGTAAGTCTTGGCATTGTTCATAAGATAAAGCGTGTTGTTTATTCGGTTGCGCTGGCTTATAAGCTTAAAAGGATCCTGAAAAATGAAAACGAAAAAGCCGTATTGCATTTTCATAATCAGTATAATCTCTTTTTCTTTTTAAAGCTTGTTCCGAAAAAGCTCAGAGCAAAAGCTCTCGTTGCCTATACAAACCATAACGGTATGTGGAGCAAAAACTGGAATGACGTTAAAGATTTGCTTTATAAACGTTATTTTCAGGAAATATTCTCAATGAAAAATGCCGATCAGGTCTTTGTTCTTAATGAAGAAACAAGAAAAAACGTAATTGAACAGCTTGGAATTGAAGCAGAGCGTGTTATAAAGATCTCCAACGGCGTAAATACGGATATCTATTGTCCGATATCTCAAAGCGAGATAGAGGAAACAAAGAAAAAATATAAGATAAACGGCAAAAAAGTTATTTTGCAGGTCGGTTCCGTTTATGAAAATAAAGGGCAGGCAAGAGCGGTTGAGATGCTTTCGCCCCTTCTCAAAAAGCATGATGAGCTTATTTATGCTTATGTGGGCGGTATTGTATCTCAGGAATATTCTGAAACGGTGCGCAAAACTGCCGAGAGTCTGGGCGTGAGCGACAAGGTGGTCTATCTCGGCACGGCTGTGCCCGGCACGGAGATGAACAGACTGTATAATATTGCGGATATAACTTTTTTTGCTTCGGAATATGAGGGATTCCCGCTTGTTTGCATTGAGTCCGTTTCTGCAGGAGTGCCCGTGGTTATCTGTTCGGATATCAATATCGATCTCGGTCCGGGCTGCATCGTAACAAGCAAAGAAAAAACAGAAAGCGATATTGAGAAAAAAGTTTTTTCCTGTTACGATGAATATAAAAAATTATGCCTTTCTGCAAGAGAAAATGCCGAGAACAATTATTCGTGGCAGAAAATTGCAAGGAAATATCTGACTGCGTTTATTGAAGGTGAAAATTAATGTCAAAAAAATTAAACGGCACGGTTATCGTTACCTATCGGTGTAATGCAAAATGCACAATGTGCAACAGATATAAGGTGCCGTCAAAGCCTGAGGAAGAAATAACGGTTGACACGATCCGTAAGCTGCCGGAAATGTATTTTACAAACATAACGGGCGGCGAGCCTTTCATCAGAGAAGATCTGAAGGATATCGTTAGGGAGCTTTATAAGAAAAGCGACAGAATCGTTATCTCCACCAACGGATTTTTTACTGAAAGAATTGTTGATTTGTGCAAGGAATTTCCTCAGATAGGAATACGGATTTCGATAGAAGGTCTTGAGCAGAACAACAATGAAATAAGAGGTCTTGAGGACGGCTTCAACAGGGGATATACAACGCTCAGAACCCTTGTTGATATGGGCATGAAGGATGTCGGCTTCGGAATGACCGTTCAGGATAAAAATGCAGGCGATCTCGTTGCGCTTTATGATATTTCCGATGAGCTCGGAATGGAGTTTGCAACCGCTTCGCTTCATAACAGCTTTTATTTTGTTGAGTCAAACAATATAATTCATGACCGCCTTATGGTTGCCGAAAATTTTGAAAAGCTAATCAACAGGCTCCTTGATTCAAACAGCCCCAAAAAGTGGTTCAGAGCGTATTTCAATCATGGGCTGATCAACTATATATTCAGTCAGAAGCGTTTGCTTCAATGCGACATGAGCTTTGACACGTTCTTTATCGACCCGTTCGGAGATGTTATGCCCTGCAACGGAACAAAAGAAAAAGAGGTTATGGGAAATCTCAACGAGCAGAGCTGGGACGAGCTCTGGAACAGCGAGAAGGCGGAATCCGTTCGGAAAAAGGTTCGCAGCTGTGACCGTAACTGCTGGATGATAGGTTCGGTTTCGCCGGCGATGCATAAGTATATATGGGTTCCCGCTATGTGGGTCATTAAGCATAAGTTTCTTCGTTTCTTCAAGAAGAAAAAGTATTCCATGTATGAAAACAAGATCGTTCGTGATTACCGTGACGGAAAGGTTACCAAAGAACAGCTTGATGCGTGTTCGACCTGTGAGAAATGCATTAATATGCAACGGTAGTTTGGAGGCATAATGCTTATTATTTCAAATTCCTTGAACAATATTTCTGACGAAGGCTGCCTGAAGGTTGCGGCAAGCCTTGTGAGCAGAATAAAAAAAGCCGTGCCCGAAGCTCTGATCGTTACCTATGAAAGAAGATCTGAGCTGTCTGACATGCATTTTGAAATTAACAATAAGCTTATGCTCAGCAAGGAACTGTTTTCTTTGTTACGCAAACACAAAGAAGAAATAATATATATCCCGTTTCCCGCAAGACCCTTTGCAACGGCGTTGCGGATTTTTATTCTGTCGCTTTACTCGAGAAAAAAACCGAAAGTCATTTCGGTTATGAAATACCGTATGGGTCTGATCTCAAAGATCCTTTTGCGTGCCGGCGGTGCGGATTTTGTTGTTTTTTCAAAAGAAGCCGAAGAATTTTATGATACAATAGTCGGTGAAAAGCATGTGTCATATTTAAAAACCGGAGTGGACACTCAGAAATTCGTTCCCGTTTCAAAAGAGAAAAAAGAAGCCCTTAAAGAAAAATACGGCTTTGATGCAAGGCCGGTTATTCTCCATGTCGGTCATCTGAACCGAGGAAGAAATGTTGCTCAGCTGATGAAGCTTGACAAAAAGTATCAGATTTTGCTTGTTACAAGCACACTTACCAAAAACGAGCAGGATATTGAACTGAAGAATGAGCTTCTGAAAAGTCCCAACATAAAAATCATTGACGATTATATTCCGCACATTGAAGAAGTATATCAGCTTTCGGATGCTTATTTTTTCCCTGTTGTTGAGCAGGGGAGATGCATTGATGTGCCGTTATCCGTTATGGAGGCGGCATCGTGCAACAAGCCGATAATCACAACGGATTTCGGAGAAATGAAGCAGTTCAAAGGAAAGAAAGATTTTTATTTTATTGAGTCCTTTGATGAAAACGGGCTCAATGCTTTGGCGGAAAAGGCGCTGGCATGCGAAGACGCAGAAACACGCAGCGCCGTTTTGGATTACGATTGGAAAAATGCCGTTTCGTATTTAACAAAAATCTGAAGGGAGAGCCTCAGCATGGATCAGCCGTTGGTTTCGGTCGTCATACCGATATATAATGTTGAAAAATACCTTGACAGATGTATAGCCTCGGTTGTGGATCAGACCTACAGAAATCTTGAGATCATCCTTGTTGATGACGGCTCGACCGATAACAGCCCTGCCATATGCGATGAGTGGGCTGAGCGTGATGAAAGAATAAAAACTGTCCATAAGATAAATGAAGGCGCAGGCATGTCCCGTAATGCGGGTATAGATAATGCAAGCGGAGATTATGTTCTCTTCGTTGACAGTGACGATTATATTGATCTGTCTGCCGCAGAAAAATGCGTTGAAGCATTAAAAACGGACAATTCCGATATTGTCATGTTCGGCAGGGTAGAGGTAAAAAGCAACGGAGAAACAAAAAACAAGCCGATAGTTGCGGATAAATATTTCTTTGCAGGCGAAGAGGTTACGCAGGATGTTCTTCCCGGTTTGTTTATAAGCGAAAAAGGGGTTGGCGTCGGAGTTTGCGGAAAGATGCTCAGCCTTGCAAAAATAAAAGAAAACGGGATAAGATTCCGCTCGGAGCGAGAGATTCTTTCGGAGGATGCGTGCTTCCTTCTGGAATTGTTTAGGCTCATCAATTCCGTTTCGCTTCTTGATGAAAATTTTTATTATTATTTTCAAAACGAAAATTCCTTTTCAAGAACCTATAAAAAGAATCTGCCTGAAATGAACGGCAGATTTCTGAGCTTCTGCGTAAGCTTATGTGAAAAATACGGATATCCGGAAAAGACTGTAAGCTATATAAAAGCAAGATATCATATATATGCCCTCACGGGAATGAAGCAGATGATTGCATCGGATATTCCGTTCAGAGAGAAGAAACGGTTGCTTGCGCAGATACATGACAATAAGACCCTGACGGAGTCGCTTACAGACGATGCTTTGGGTCTGGCAAACAGGAATTCAAGAATTTTTTGGAAGCTGTTCAGAAGCAGGTGCTTTGGCGCTTGTTATCTGATGCTGTTTTATAAAGCACACTGACCGGCAGTTACGGAGGATCGTTATGACCGCAAAACATTTTGGCATAATTAGAATAAAGAAGCGAACGGTGCCTGAATTGCTTACATATTTTATTATCTTTTTTCCGCTTATAATGGGTTTCCTGATTGAGTTTTTGGGAGTGCCTTCTTTTATAAAATATGCGGTTGATGCGGCATATGTTGCGGCTTTTTTGTTTTTGATATCCAAAAGACAAGCGTTTCTGGATAAGAAGATCTTCCCTTTCTTTATGTTCACGGTCGTATTCTTTGTTTACACCGTTTTGATGCACATGCTTAATTTTCAGTCCCCGTTTTATTATTTGTGGGGCTTCAGAAATAACTTCAGATTCTTCATTGCGTTTATCCTGTATTCTGCTTTTTTTGAAGAGGATGATTTGAGGAATGTTCTCAAAGTATTTGATATGCTGTTTTGGGTAAATGCAGCAGTTTCCGTTTTCCAATTCGCCGTTCTGGGTTATGAGCAGGATCATTTAGGCGGTATTTTCGGAGTTGAAAAGGGCTGCAATGCTTTCACTCTGATTTTCTTCAGCGTCGTTGTAAGCAAATCGATCCTGGCTTTTATGAGCAGAAAAGAAAATTCACTTTTATGTTTTGCCAAATGCGGAATATCGCTTCTGGTTGCCGCAATGGCGGAGCTTAAAGTTTATTTCATAATTTTTCCGTTTATACTTATTGCTTCGGCATTAATAACAAGATTCTCGTTCAGAAAGCTTTCCCTGATGCTTGTGTCTACGGTTATGCTGATTGTTGCAAGCGTAATTATCACAACGATATTCAAGGATGACGATATTGTTTCCGTTAAAGGTCTGATTGAAACAATAACCGCAACAAATTATTCTACCTCGGAGGACCTGGGCAGATTTTATGCTATTCCGACTATTTCCCGCAACATTCTCACAAAGCCGTGGGAAAAGCTTTTTGGTCTGGGGCTCGGCAACTGTGACACATCCTCGTTTGCAATATGCAACACTCCGTTCTATATGAGCCATTCATATCTTCACTATGAATGGTTTTCAAGCGCAACGATGTTTCTTGAAACGGGCTATGTCGGTCTTGCCGTTTATTTGTCATTTTTCGTTATATGCTTTGTTATGGCAAGAAAAAGAATGAAAAGCGGTTTATCGGATGAGCTGTTTTGTCAGATAAGTATGATCGCATCGCTTATTTGCGTTATCATGTTTTTCTATAATTCTGCGCTGCGAACAGAAGCCGCATATATCTCTTTCTTTGCTTTGGTGCTGCCGTTTTCGGGCGGAAAAATGCAGGAGCAACAGATCGCTCGGCAGAGTGACGGATTACTTTCGCCGCTCTGAAGACGATAATTTAATGATGGATGTTGGTAAAGAATGAACTTTGGCAAGGTTTTCAACAATGCAAAGTGGATAATTCTCTGCAAGATAATACAGTCTGTACTGCAGCTTGTTGTCGGCATGCTCTGCGCACGCTATCTCGGGCCGTCAAATTACGGGCTGATAAGTTATGCCGCATCGATAGTCGCTTTTGCAACTCCTGTTATGCGGCTCGGCTTCAATGCGACTCTTGTGCATGAGCTTGTTGAGGCTCCCGAAAAAGAGGGGGAAATTATGGGAACCTCTCTTGCCATGAATATATTATCGAGCGTTTTGTGTATGGGCGGAGTTGCGGCCTTTGTTGCGTTTGCAAATGCAGGCGACAAAGAAACCTTGTTGGTTTGTGTGCTCTACGGCTTGTCGCTGTTTTTTGCGGCAATCGAAATGATCCAATATTGGTTTCAGTATAAGCTGCAGTCGAAATATGCCTCCGTTATCATGCTTGTTTCTTATATATTCGTTTCGTTATACAGAATATATTTGCTTGTAACCTCAAAAAGCGTTTATTGGTTTGCGGTTACCCACTCGATTGAATACGGAATAATCGGAATAACGCTGATTTTTCTGTATATGAAGAAATATAAAGGACGGTTCTCGGTTTCTTTTTCCGCAGCAAAGAGCATGTTTTCACGGAGCAAGCATTATATCCTTTCTTCGCTGATGGTCGTTGTGTTTCAGAATACAGACCATATAATGCTTACAACGATGATAAGCGACGAAGAAAACGGATTCTATACTGCGGCAATTACTTCGGCAGGCGTTATACAGTTTGTCTATACCGCAATCATCGATTCGTTCCGACCGATGATTCTTTCGGGTAAAAAAGAAAATGCTCAGGATTATAAAAAGCTTATATCAATGCTGTATTGCGTGATAATTTATTTATCTGTGGCTCAGAGCCTGGTTTTTTCGGTCTTTTCAAAGCTGATTATTTCGGTGCTTTACGGCGAGAGTTATATGGCATCTGTTCCGATTTTGCGCATCCTGATCTGGTTCATCGTTTTTTCTTATATGGGAACGGTCCGCAATGTCTGGATCCTTGCCGAGCAGAAGCAAAGATATCTTTGGATAATCAATCTTTCAGGCGCAGCGTTCAACATAATACTAAATGCCGTTATGATTCCTTATTGGGGAGCCTGCGGCGCCGCATTCGCATCGCTTTTGACACAGTTTTTCACAAACTTCGTTCTCGGATTTATAATGAAGCCTGTCCGGGAAAACAATGTTTTGCTTCTTAAAGGCATAAACCCTGTTTTTGCTTTTAAAGAAGGAAAAAATCTGCTCGGATTATTGAAGAACAAACATAAAAATAAAGAGAAGATTAACGCAAACTGATTTTTAGGAGTTAGACACATGGACGAAAAAAACAATTTGATCTTTGATTCTCAGGAAGAAAACACGGCAGAAAACGGATCTGTTGAGAGCGGGAGCGTTCACCCGTCGCATACTCACAGCGACTCCCATCACGGCAGCCATCATCATTCGCACAGCCATTCTTCAAGGAAAAGAAGAAAAAGCACAAAAGTAAAAAAGTTTATCAAGCGTAACAAGTATAAAATCGCAAATGCCGTCATAGCGGTATTGTTCGTCGGAGTTCTTATTGTTCTCGGAGTCTTGCTTGACGGCAGCAAAAATCTCGGCGGAGATAATTCACCTGATAAATCAAGCGGAAATAATATCACCGAGGATGCAATTCAGATAGAGGCTCCGCTGTTTGACGAGGAGGTTATGATCGTCGGCCCCGCTGTTAAGGCATATGCCGATGCAGACAGCTCCGTTCAGGCGGTCAGCATATATAACGACTATATTGCACTCGGACAGCTTGACACGGGCTTACCTGTTACCCTGTACTATAATGTAAAAGGTATGCCTGCAGGCTGCAGCGTGACGGGTTCGGAGATTCTGGTTTCCGAATATAAGGACTTTTCCTCATCAGAGAATTATTCCCTTACGGCGGATGAAACAAGCGTGGATGTTTATCATCTCAAAACAAATACGAAGTATTATTACCGCATAGATATTTCGCTCTCAAACGGAACTCAGACAAGTGTTTCGGGAAGCTTTAAAACTGCAGATACGCCGAGGATACTTTCTGTTGACGGAGTAAGGAACATGAGGGATATCGGCGGATACAGAACATCAGACGGAAAAACCGTCAGGCAGGGAATGCTTTACCGCAGCACGGAGCTTGACGGCAAGGTTGAGCCGAAATTCACGATAACTGCTGAAGGGCGCAACGATATGCTCAGCGTTTTGGGCATCCGTACCGATATGGATCTGCGTCTTGCAACGGATAACCCTGACGGAACCGATGCTCTCGGTGCGGGCGTAAAGCATAATTATTACGGCGCTCCGATGTATGGCGAGGCATTCACCGAAGAAGGGAAGGCCGCAATAAGAAACATATTTGCCGATCTGGCGGATAAGAATAATTACCCCGTGTTGATGCATTGTACTCACGGCATGGACCGAACGGGAACGGTGTGCTATTTGCTTGAGGCTGTTCTCGGAATGAGCGAGGAGGATATGATGAAGGATTATCAGTTTTCCTCCCTTTGTCACGGCAAGCTGTGGGGACTGAACGAAATGAATGAGTTCATTGGCAGACTGAAATCCTATGACGGCGATACAATTCAGAAAAAAGCAGAAAATTATCTGCTTTCAACCGGCGTAACAGAAGCTGAAATCACCGCAATTCGTGAAATTTATCTTGAAGGCTGAATTAAGTGCTTCGGTCATGTTGCTCCGTTTGTTCTCGGTTTATCTCATATCTGATTTTAAAAAAACAACCCGCCTTTTACAGTCAAAAGCTGTATGGGGCGGGTTTTTTGTATCCGAAATATGTCGGTGTATAAAGCGTGAGAAATGCGAAGCTCGCAGAAGCATCATTCGCTCAGCTGCATCCACAATCTGACATATGCCGAAGCGAAGGTTTCGTTAAACAGCGGCGTGATGCCGAGGTCATCAAACGCTTTTGAGCTGGCATATGCTGCGCCGTCGGGAACATTTACGACATAAACGGGAATGTTCATTTTTATTGCCCGTTCACAAAAAGCGGTGAAGGCAGGCGAAGCCGTATTCAGAGTTCCCGAGTGATAGGGTCGGAGAATGACGGCACGGCAATTTTCAAGTGAGTATGAATATCCGTTGGCAGGGTGTAACTCTGCGACAAGGATGCGGGAATCTTCCGCAAATTTCGCTTCAAGCTTATCGCAGGGCAGAGCCTTGCCCGTTATCTGAATGCCGTCTGCAGTTTCAACAGCATATGCATTTCCGTGCATGCTGAATACTGCGTCATCCGATTCAAGATGTCCCAATGCTTCAAGTGCATTATGAAACATGACGGCATTGCCGGCGTTTTTATAGGATATGAACACACCTCTGCCGCAGGCATTTTTTATGAAGCTTACTGCCGCTCTGAAGTTGGCGTTGCCGTTTGCACGGGGATCGTCAAGCGGATAATTCGAGGAAACGAGAACTATGGGAACGGTGTCATTTCCCGTGGCGTAGGCAAGAGCTGCGGCGGAAAACTGCAGAGTGTCGGTGCCGTAAGTGACGATAATGCCGTCAAAATCTTCGTTCAATGCGGCAGTTACCTCGTTGACGAGAGCCGAAAGGGTTTGCGCAGAGAGATTTTCGCTCAGAATCGAGTAGGGGGAACGGGTAACAAAGGTTACATCATCTCCGTGGTTCTGTCTGTAGGTGTCGATAATCTTGTAACGTGTGGAGGAATCGGTAGATATCCAGCCGTCGGAAAGCGAGCTTCCTATGGTGCCGCCCGTAAATATTACAAGAATTTTCATTCGCATATATCAGCCTTTCGTTATAAAACCTCTGATACTATTATACACCAATGCCGTATTATTTCAACGGAAACGGCATATTTTAACTTTTATTTCCCTGCCTTGAAGTTATAGACGGGCTTGATTATCCTTTCAATCGAAACGGTCGGCTCGATGAGCTTCATGATCTCTTCTGTCGGCTTATATGCCATGGGAGATTCATCAATGGTTGAGAGATTTGCCGAGGTCGTGTAGATTCCCTCCATCGCTTTTTCATATTCGTCAACCGTAAAAAGCTCCTTCGCTTCGCCACGGCTGACAAGTCTGCCTGCTCCGTGCGGCGCAGAGAAGTTCCAGTCTTCGTTTCCCTTTCCCGTAACGATAAGACAGCCGTCACGCATGTTCATGGGAATGAGAAGCCGCTGACCTTTATGGGCGGGGATTGCACCCTTGCGGGTTATTCCGTTTTCGTCGATGAAGTTATGGAGCGTTTCAAACGATCCGAGCTCATTTATGCCGAGGAATTTTAAGATATCGTCGGCAATTCTGCGTCTGTTTTCCGATGCGAAGCTCTGGCAGAGCCTCATGTCGTGCATATAAGCCTCTGCTTCCGATCCTTCAAAATAGCAGAACTCTGACGGCGTTTTTGTCCGCTGAGCAAACATAGCCGAAATCCTTGCCAGCTCATCGGGAATATCCGCAACACGGTTTTCTCTGATAAGTCGGTCATGAGCTTCTTTTTTTGCGGGATCCGCTGCCTCTTTGCATGCTGTTACAGCTTTCTGCTGATAAATTTTTGCTACCTGCAGACCGAGGTTTCTTGAGCCCGTGTGAATGATAAGATAATAATTTCCTTCATCGTCACGGTCGAGCTCAATAAAATGGTTTCCTCCGCCGAGCGTTCCGAGAGAGCAGTATATTCTGTCGAGGTCCCTCAGCTCGTTACGGCAGTAAAGTTCGTTGACAAACGGCATCTCGTCGTATTTTTTCCGAAGATTGCTTCCTGCAGGAATTTTCTCATGAATAAAACCGTCAAGAGCCTTCAGGTCAGCCTCCGCCTTGCCGAGGCATACCGTCAGCATACCGCAGCCGATATCAACGCCGACAACATTAGGGATAACCTTGTTCCCGAGGGTTGCCGTGAAGCCGACAACGCAACCGCTTCCGAGATGAACATCGGGCATAATTCGCACCTTTGAATTCTGAAACGGCGGCTGAGCCAGCAAAGTATAGATCTGATTGACAGCCGCAGGCTCAATGTTTTCCGTAAATATTTTTAAATCATAAGCCATGATTTTCACTTCCTTTTGTTTTAAATGATTTACTTTTTATTCTTATTATGATAGTATATTATCGGTTACAGAGAAGAGAAGGGGGAAATAAAAATGTTTAAAATCGAGCTCGGAAAGAGCGGTCTGCAGGTGCCGACGGTTGCAGTCGGCTGCATGAGAATCAGCGGCAAAACTGAAAAAGAGGTTTCAGCATTCATTGACACCGCTCTCGGATACGGAGCGAATTTTTTTGACCATGCCGATATTTACGGCGGCGGAGAAAGCGAAGCCGTTTTCGGGAAAGCGATATCTCCTTCGATGAGAGAAAACCTGATTATTCAGACAAAATGCGGAATCGTTCCCGGAAAGATGTTCGACTTTTCCTATGAGCATATCGTCGGATCCGTCAACGGAAGTCTTGAAAGGCTCGGCACGGATTATATCGATGTGCTTCTCCTTCACCGTCCCGATGCGCTCATGGAGCCCGAAGAGGTTGCGAGAGCCTTCGATGAGCTGAAAAGCTCGGGCAAGGTCCGTCACTTCGGCGTTTCAAATCAGAATCCATATCAGATGCAGCTTCTTCAGTCCTGCCTCGATATGCCTCTTTGCGCAAATCAGCTTCAGTTCGGAATCATGCATGCGCCGATGATTCAGTCGGGAATAAATGTCAACATGTATAACGATTCGGCGGTTAACCGTGACGGCGGAGTGCTTGATTTCTGCCGCCTTAACAGAATCACCGTTCAGCCCTGGTCACCGATGCAGTACGGCTTTTTTGAGGGCTGTTTCGTTGATAACGAAAAATTTCCCGAGCTCAATGCAAAAATGGGAGAAATTGCGGAAAGACACGGCATATCGAAAACAACGCTTGCCTTTGCGTGGATTCTCCGTCATCCTGCAAAAATGCAGCCTGTCACGGGAACAACAAACCTTGACCGACTCGAGGACTGCCTTAAAGCGGCGCAGGTCAGACTCACCCGTGAAGAGTGGTACGAGATTTACAAAGCGGCAGGAAATGTTTTGCCTTGATGTGAGGTGAGTTTTATGTGGACTATGCTTGTGGGCATGATGACCTGGTTTTTCTTTCTCGGGTTTCTGATTGCCTGGAAAATTGCGTTTACGGCAGGTTTTTATTTTGCCGCCCGCAGGAATAAGATGAAAACCGTTCATTGGACTGTTGCGGGTTTGCTGCTCGATATCTGGACGCTGATTCCGTATTTTTATGCGAAGAAGAAAATGTCCTCCTCGGTTAAATGCGGTAATTGCGGGGCTATGCCATCGCCTCAGGACAGCTTCTGTACGCTCTGCGGAACAAAGCTCGAAAAATATGACGACGGCAGAACGGCGGTCAGGTTTTTGCTGGCTGTCGGAGGCGCATATGTTGCGTTCGTTGCAACAGGAACTCTGCTTTCGTTTATTTTTTCGCTATGAATTAGAACCAAAAGGAGATTTTATATGAAGAGAATATTAGCAATTATATTTGTAGCAGTTATTATTGTTTCTCCGTTACAGGTGTTTGCGGCATCTCACAGTTCAGGAACTGTGCATACGGTAGAAAGATATACAAGCTTTAATGAGAGGACTCATATTTTTACCTGTAGCGAGTGCGGTCTGTCAATCGTTGAAACGCATAGATTCAATGCGAGCGGAAACTGTGATTGCGGATATTTCATACATAACCATTCTGTTGCTGAATACACCAGTTACAACGACAGAACTCATATATTCCGATGTGAAAAGTGTCGGGTTTCAATTGTGGAAACTCACGCTTTTGACTCAAACGGAAACTGTGATTGTGGCTATTTTACACACGGACACAGTGTCGGAGAATATAGTTATTATAATGAAAGAAACCATATCTTCAAATGTGAAAAATGTGGAGTTTCAGTCGTTGAAACTCACCGCTATGATGAAGAAGGTAAATGCGTTTGCGGATATTCTGTTCACAGTCAGAATGTTGATGAACCAAACGAAGGCTTTTTGAGTGTTTTGCTGTCATTTTTAGAATTGATAGCTGATTTTTTCATTATGATAATAAACTATATCAAGAATTTTATATGAACTTAACTCCTCAAAGACGGTTTGCTTCATGCAGACCGTTTTCACTTTTTAATCGAAATAAAACTCCTTCATGTCGTCGAGTCTGAGAAGCATGGGGTTTAGTCCGAGCCCTGCTCCGATATCAATGTCTATCCATGTGTCAGTCACAATAGCTCTGCCCTTATATTTTTCTCCGAAATAAACCGTCGGGGTATGTCCGAAAACGGTTGTTATATCGTCGAAATAGCGCTGGCTGAGGTTGGGACGGGTCCAGATAAGGTCGAATTTCAGATATTCCGAGAGCTTTTTGTCCTTGCTGAATGAGCCCAGACCGCTGTGAACAAGAATAAAATCCCGCCCGTTGACCGTCAGCGCTTCATAGAGAGGTGCTTCACGGAGATATTCGAGAATGTATTTGATCTCGCTCCTTCTCGTTGCGTAAAGAGCGTTGAGAGTCGGACCTGCGCTGTTGGATGACCAGGTCATATATGTGCTGAGCTTTGAGCCCGTGAGATTTGCGATCGATTCTTCCGAGATCTCATCAAAAAGAAAATCGCATTTGAGAAGCATATCCTCGTGGTTTCCGAGGATGAGCTTTGCGTTATGCTGAGCCATGAGCCATTTGAGAATTCTGATCCCGTCGGGTCCTCTGTCGATAACATCGCCGAGGACATAGAGAAAATCGTCCTTTGAAAAATTGACCTGCTCAAGATATCCCTTGAATTTTTCGAGAGAAAAGCCGTGAAGATCGGATGTTACATAAATCATTTTAACCCTCCAAATATATACAAAGTATTATATAACATAATTTTATTAATCAGATATGAACAGAACCGCAGAGGTATTCCCCTGCGGTTCGGAAAAGGCAGACAGTCAGGCAGGTAAGAAATGAGAAAAGTGAAAGAGAGTGTTTGAAATGCTAAAGCGAAAAGATTTATAACTGTCTGCTTTTCTGATGTGGTCAGTGCTTATGCCGCATCGGGAGCGGGCACAAGGCGGAGCGTTACGGGCTCGGGATCGGGGAGAAAAGCTTCGTTTTCCGGTTCTTCAAAAGGAACGTCTGTATCGTCGCCGAGAAGGAATTCATAGATAATGTCTAAAAGCTTCATTGTTATTTCTCCTTTTGTGTTTTAATTTACACCCTTATTATATCGGCTGAGATGTCCCGAAAAACGGACTTTCAATGCTTAAAACAGAAAAAATCAGATTTTTTCGCAAAAAAATACTCCGTACTTCAAAAGCACGGAGTATAACTTTTAAAACATCATAAGCACCGTTGCGGCGAAGGCAACGAGAGCGGCAACAACCGTTCTTGCCGAGGGCTTTTCCTTGCGGATGATACTTACAGCGGTTGAGAAGAACATCGTTCCGCCCGTGATGATCGGGAACTGAACAGATGCAGGCAGGCTGACGAGAGCTATGAGGCAGAAAAGGTTCCCGATTCCGTTGCATACGGCATAGCCCGAAACATACGCAAGCTCCTTGAGGGAGACCCGTGAGATCTTCTTGTTGACGATGAGCTGATAAGCGATGCAGAAAACAACAACGCAGATGTTGACCGTTGCCATGAAGCTGCGGCTGTCAACCGCAAGCTCGGGTGAGGACTGGTGCATTTTTGAAATAACGCCTACCATGCCGTTGAGAACGAAAACAGCGAGGTAATATTTCATGTTACCCTTGTTTTTCTTTCCTTTTTCAAAGCTCATTGCGGTTGCGGCGCCGATGAGAATTACGCAGGCGGCTTTCGCAAGATTGAATTCCTCCTTGCAGAAAATGACTCCGTAAGCAAAGGGGAGAAGCATTCCGCCGAGCATAGCGAAAATTGAGAACACAGAAAGATTTGCCGTTTTGAATGCCTTGAGGCTTGCAAAGCTGTAGCCGAGAACAACGGCGGCGTAGATGACCGCCATGAGAACGGAAAACCATGTTATGCTGAGCTTAAAGCCGTTGAGAACGAGCATTATCAGGAACGAAATTCCGTGCATATAGAGCGAGAGGGTGACGGCGGAATCCGTGCCGTCGCCACGGCTTTTCTGGTATTGCTGATTGAATAAAAACTGCAGGGCAAACAGCAACGCCGCCGCCGCAAGCAAACCGTACATCATTGAATGATACCTCCGATTTTTAGTCCACAGAGTATTTTAACAACATGCGGACATTTTGGCAAGGCTTAATATGAAAATTCTTTTGAATTGCCGTATTGATTTATTGCCGACGGATGGTATAATCAAAGTATATTTTAATGAAACGGAAAGATGATATGAAGATACTGATTGCATTTATATGCGCCGTTGCCGTTTTTGCGGCGGTGCTGATTCTCAGAGCTGTTGCTGTCAGGGCAAAAGCAAGAAAACCCGGGGCTGAAAAGCAGCATGTTTCAGCCGAAAAGCAGGCGGAATATGCCGCAAGACTCGGGGAGATGATTCGCTGCGAAACGGTTTCGGTCAGAGGAAGCTATGACGACACCGAATTTGCAAGGCTCAGGGAAACGGTAACAAGCCTTTTTCCGAAGGTTCACGAAGCCGCTGAAAAAATGATCTTCGGCGACGACTGCTGGGTTTATAAAATCAGCGGAAAAGACGAAACGAGGAATATCATGCTCATGTCGCACCACGATGTTGTTGCGGCAAAGGGCGAATGGGAGCATCCCGGATTCTGCGGCGAGGTTTTCGGAAACGAGATCTGGGGCAGAGGCACGGTCGACACAAAGACCTCTCTTTTTGCGGAGTTTCAAGCTCTTGAAGAGCTTCTCAGCGAAGGCTTTTTACCCGAAACCAATGTGTGGCTCGCTTCGTCGCATAACGAGGAGATATTCGGCGACGGCATACCGCTTGCCGTTGAATATTTCAAAAAGCAGGGGATCGGGTTTGAGTCCGTGCTCGACGAGGGCGGAGGAATAATCGAGCCGCCGCTTGACGGAATCAGGCATAAATGCGCCATGGTTGCCGTTCACGAAAAATGCAGGCATACTCTTATCTGCACGGCAAGGCAGGGCAAGGTCAGAAACAGCCTTGCGGCAAACACGGACACGCCCGTTTCGGTCATGGCGGATTTCATAAACGAGGTCAACAAAAGCAGAATCTTCAGGCGCAGACTTTATCCCGAGGTCAGAGCGATGTTTGAGCAGCTCAGCCCTTATTCTCCGTTTGCGTACAGCATTGTTTTTGCGAATCTTTGGCTTTTCGGACCGATCGTCAAGACGGTTATGCCGAAAATCAATCCCATGGCGGGAGCGATGGTCGGCACCAACTGTTATTTCACCGAGATAAACGGCTCAAATGCGGAGAAATCCTGCACGGCAAAGGCTTATTTCCGTGCGATGAGTGCGGAGGATCTTGAAAAAGAGCTTTCGGATTTCAGAAGAATTGCTGAAAAATACGGCATTGAAATAACTGAAGGCGAGGGCAACGAGAGCTATGTCCCTGCCGATATGAGTCATAAAAACTTTTCTTATACGAGAGAGTGCATCGCTGAGATATTCCCTCATACCGTCAGCGCCGCATATGTTCTTGCGGCAGGTACCGATGCAAGACATATGACCGAGGTTTCTCCGTGTGCATTAAGGTTTGCACCGATTGAAATGACGGCTCAGCAGTTTAACAGCGTTCATAATGAGAACGAAAACATTGCCGTCACATCCGTTGCAAATGCAGTTGCATTTTATAAGTATTATTTAAAGAATTATAAAACATAAATTATTACCGAAGAATATGCGTGATATTATTGTGTTCCGGACACAGTGAAATAAATATAAATCGAAAGAAGGTTCCGCCGTGAGTTTGAAAGAATATATGAAAGCCGCAAGGCTCACTCCCGACAAAAATGACAAGGTCGAATATATGAGCATGCGTGAAAAAATGATGTGCAATGTTTTTGTGAATTCCCAGAGGAATATTCCGCCCGTTACATGCATCTACGATGCCGATGTAACCAAGCTCACGGAAGCTTTCAACCGCCTCAGGGCTGACTGCGGCTATAAGCTGACTCTCAACACGCTTATTATCAGAATACTTGTTGAGGGGCTCAAGGCTGCGCCGAGATTGAATGCGCATTATCAGTATAATCATTTTTCGGATTCAGGCAGATTGGTCATCAAAAAGAACATAGACCTTTCCATGGCTGTGTGCACGAAAGACGGAGCAACTCATCAGGTAAAGCTCCGTAACCTTGAAAACAAAAGTCTTCGGGAAATATCCGATCTTGCAGCAAGCGCACGGGAAAGACTTGAAACCGCCGAGCTTGACGATGTTATGTTCGAGGTTTCAAGGCAGCGTATACTCGGCGAGATGTCCCACGGCAGAATACTCTCACCGCTTTGCCAGTCGCTGAGTGCGGCATTTGGTAAGGGCAAGGTTGTCTATCTTTCAAAAACCCTCAAATCGGATTTTATGAAAATATTCGGCAAAAAAGAAATTCAGCCCGAAAGCAGCGTAAAGATGGAGGAAATGAATGAGGGCACGGTGTGCATCACAAACTGGGGCTCACTTTATGACAAGCTCAATGTAGAGATTGTCCGAATTCCGCTGCTTTATCCGCAGGTGTTTCTCCTTGGTGTCGGTCGCCTCAGAACGGAAAAATATGCGTATGAGGACGAGAACGGTAATGTGCGTCTGGACACGAAACAGGTTCTGCCCTTGTCGCTGAATTTCGACCATAAAATCGGCGGTGCCTCCGAGCTGATACCTTTCATAAAAAAGCTTGATGAAATTCTTGAAGATCCCGAAGTTATTTATAATTGGTAATTTTTTTATTTTCCTTTATTAACGGGAGCGATTGCCGTTTGTGCGCTTCTTCATTTTTATCAGCGAGAAAATCATAATAACCGCAAAGGCATAGCCCACGGCATACAAAAGATATTCCGCATGCCAGATATCATATTTTTCGGGGTTAGCCATAACCTCGCCTGCTTCGTAATATGTCCAGCCCGTATAGTGGCATTCCGATACGATAAAAGCGGAAGGTATAATCAGAAGGTTGCGGATTCCCGTCAAGGTGAAATCCGGTCTTTCGTCTTTTCTTTTGATGAAGAAAACGGTGAAGAGTACGATGCTTGCCGCAAGGCAGAGTATTCCGAGAACGGCAACAACGATTGAAAGAATGTCGTTATGAGGTTTGATTTCAAAATAAGGAGCAACGACAAAGAGAATGCCTGCAAGAACTGTCAGCGAAACCTGAACGGTGTTCATGACGGCTGTTTTTTCTTTGGGCAAGCCAAGCCTGAATTCGGGCTTGCGGTTTTCGGTTATCCAACCGCAAAAGGGCTTTCTGAATCTGAAAAACACAAAAACGAGAATAAAAACAACAACGAGGAAAAACGATTCGAAATAACTTTGAAAGGTCAGAACGCTCTGCGGATTTGAGGAAGCTGTCAAAATCAGCGGAAGAGAGAGAAGAACAACGGAAAAAGCCGAAAAGAATGAAGCAAACGAGCCGTTGCCGAGAGTTTTTCTGAATTCCTCGCTCTGTGACTCCGATGCACGGCAGAAAAGTTCGTTTTCTTTAATATCCTTTGCCTTTGTGACACCGAGAACGGTGATTGCGCATGCACAGATTTCAAAAAGGAGCATGATCGAAAAGCCTATGACGGGGCGATAAAAGCCGTATGAGATTCCGAACATGCAGACAAGACCGATAACGGAAACGGTTATAGAGATATAAACCATGGTTCTGATGCCCGAAACAGTTCTTCCGATAAGAGCTCTGACCTGCTTTTCCGTTTTTCGGCTATCGGATTCAGCGGCTGAAACGCAGCCCGACCGTTCTCCTCTCAACAGCTCGTCGCAGGTTACGCCGAACATTTCTGCAATAGCAGGCAGAAGCGAGATATCGGGAGAGCATTCATCTCTTTCCCAACGGCTGACTGCTTTGTTTGAAATATTAAGACGGTCGGCAACCTCCTGCTGAGTCATGCCGTTTGCTTTTCTCAATGCGGCGATGAATTGACCGAGTGTGTTTTTTGACATAACGATTCCTCCTTGGGTTCTTTTCCGGTTTTATTCTACACGAACGGGAGTGAAAAATAAAGCCCGCAGAGCGAAAATCATTCCCGCAAAGCGAGAATATCCCGTTTTGACGCTGATTTGATATGCTCCGACTGCGGAATTTCAGAGAAATGTTCCGTTTCTTATAGCCTTCATTTAATCTTGACAACGCAGAAAACAGGTGTTATAATATTTGATAGTTGAATATGGATTTATTAAGATACGGTTTGAAAAGTTGTATGCTGAGTAAATTAAAAGGGAAATCAGGTTCGAATCCTGAACAACCGCCATTACTGTATTTGAAGCAGAGCTTATGCTTTATATAAGTCAGAACACCTGCCGTGTCTTTTCAGGTTAATACACAACTTTGGTGAGAAGAGTGCAACCGATTAACTGCTTGACAGCATATCGGGTTTGCGCTTTTTTTATTGCTTTGTCGGGTTGTTTGTCTGTTGTACTCTTTTAACTTTCTTGTTAAAAGGGTATTTTTTTATGTTCAGAATCAGTGGCCGCTGTTTTGATAAAATTTATTTAAAGGAGTTTTCACAATGAAAAAAACACTCGCAGTTATCCTTGCCTTCATTATGATTGCAGGATGCATGTCCTCTCTTGCCTTTGCCGAGGAAACCCCGACGGTTTTCGTAACCATCGCAAACAAAGGCGCTTTTGCAACGGCACAGATTGAAGTTGCCGTAACGGATATCGACGGTGATGACAAGCTTACCGTAAACGATGCTCTCTATGCCGCACACGAAGCCTCTTATTCAGGCGGTGCTTCATCGGGCTACGGATATTATACCCACAAGGACTACGGTCTCTCACTGGGTAAGCTCTGGGGCGATACAAGCGGAAATTTCGGATACTATATCAATGATAAATCCTGCTGGGGTCTTGCTGACGAAGTCAAGGACGGCGACTATGTCAGTGCTTTTGTTTATTCTGACGGTAAATATTATTCGGATAAATACAGTTTTTTCACCGTCCGCAACATTTCGGTAAAGGCGAATTCCGATATCGAGCTGACACTCTGCTGTGCAGGCTATGATGCAAACTGGAATCCTGTAACTCTTCCCGTTGCGAATGCCGAAATCACCGTTGACGGTAAAGCAACAGGTGTGAAAACAGATGCAAACGGCAAGGCAACAATTCAGTTAAGCTCTTCGGGGGAATACCTTATCAGTGCGGTTTCGGATTCCGAAACACTTGTGCCTCCCGTTTGCGTTGCACAGGTAAGCGGCGGACTTTTCGCATCAATTATTTCAGCTGTGATCTCCCTGATAAACACAGTTATCAGTTTATTCCTTTCGCTCGTAAAGTAAACCATGAATAAGACTCATAAACTGCTTTGGGTTATTCTCTCTATAATCGTTGCAGCGGTGAGTATTTTGCCTGCCGCCGCACACGGAGAATATTCAAACGGCATAATCGGATATAATCTGCAAAAGTCATCTTTGCATTCCGTTCAGGAATGGATTGACGGCGATCTGACTGATGATGCGGGGTTGGGCTCCGAGTGGTATATTATTGCTTTGAGCAAGCACGGTGATTATGATTTTTCAAATTACAATAACGCATTAAACAAATATCTTTCAAAAAATGAAGTGGGTTCCGCATCCTCACGTCTTAAATATGCTCTCACATATGTCGCAATTGGTGATAAAACAAACCCGTATATCAACAAAGCTCTCGGTAATTCAGTCGGAGAACAAGGAATAATGAGCCTTGTTTTCGGATTGCATTTGCTCAATAACGGCTGCAGGTGCGATGCTTATTCCGTTAACGGACTAATTGATGAACTGATTTCTTTGCAGCTTGCAGACGGCGGCTTTTCGGTTATGGGTGAATACGGTGACGTTGATGTGACGGCAATGACTGTTCAGGCGTTGGCGATTCACTATAACAGTAATTCTGCCGTCAAATCCGCTGTTGATGATGCACTCGATTTTCTTTCTGTCCGTCAGCTTGCAGACGGAGGATACTCGGCATACGGAGTTACTAACCCCGAAAGCTCGGCACAGGTTATAATTGCGCTTTCTTCTTTGAAAATTGATGTTTGCAACGATGACAGATTCGTAAAAAACGGCAAAACGGTTTTTGACGGAATGAACAGTTTTCGCTTGGCTGACGGAAGCTTTTGCCACAGAGAAGGCGGTGATTCCGATTCAACGGCAACATCTCAGGTTTTCAGCGCTTTAATTGCCTATGAAAACATGAAAAACTGCAAGTCATCATTCTATATTTTTAATCAGAATAAAAACGATTCCGAAGCAACAACCGATGCAATTATAACTGAAACAGTCGTTTCGCAATCAACGGTAGAAGCCGAAACATCAGTTTTTGTTGAGTACACTTCGGAAAGTGCAGGCATAACAATTGTCTCCGAATCCGATGCACAAAAAACGGAAACAGAGGAAACTCGTAAAGACACAATCGGTTCAGCCGGATTGACAGTTATCTTAGTCTGTGCAATTTCAATACTGATGTGTGCCGTGCTTTTTGCAACAAAAAAGCATAAGTTCGCAGTGCTTGTTATTGTGGCGGCGGTTGCTGTTATTGCATTGTCTGCAGGAGTATACGGAGATAATGACACCGATACGATCGGCTCTGTTACCATAAGCATAAACTGCGGCGTAATAAAAAATGAAAATAAAAGCTATATTCCCGAAAGCGGAGTCATTCTTGAAGAAACAGAGATTGAAATAGAAACCGGCGACACGGTTTACGATGTTCTTGCCGAAGTCTGTAAAGAAAACGGAATTATTTTTTCTTCAAACATGGGATATATTGAAGGAATAAACAATATTTATGAGATGGATTTCGGCAAATCATCAGGCTGGATATATTTTGTGAACGGAGAATCGCCGTCGATTGGCTGTGGCAATTATGAGCTTTCAGACGGCGATAATATTCAATGGCATTATACTTGCGATATGGGTAAAGACCTTGACATTGTTTTTGAAAAATAATATAATCAGACTACGGTTCGAAACGCTTAGCGGAGTAGATTAAAAGGGAAATCGGGTCAGAATCCCGAGCAACCGCCATTACCGTGTTTATGCTTAGGCATATCAGTCGGAACACCTGCCGTAACTTCGGTTTAATATCTTTTTGGATGGAAGAGTGCAGCCGATTCAGAACCCGAATTTTCGGGTGAATTCTGCTGTGTAATTATGTTTCTCACTCTTTCGGCCGTCTGCGCTGAAAGAGTTTTTTGTTAGGTGGCAGAAATGATAAATAATAAAAAGAAAGAATGGGCAATCGAAACTCTTCGTCAAAAAAGCGAAGAGATAGGAAGACTGCCTAAGAAAACCGATTTTGATGTGGTGACTCTGTCACGCATAAAAGCTTTTCTCGGTCCGTGGCCGAGAGCGTTGGAAGCGGCAGAGCTGAAAGAATCAAAGAAAAAGTGACGGATAATTTATGAAGCAAGACGCATTTTCAAAACTTCATCCTGCGGTGAATCTGCTTTTTTTCATCGGAGCGATAGCTTTCGGTGTTCTTCTGCAACACCCTGTTTATCTGCTTGCCGGTGTATTAGCAAGCGGAGCATATTATTTTATGCTGTGCGGCAGAAAAGGGATGAAAAATATATTGTTGACGATACCGCTTTTCGTGTTTATCACTCTTTTCAATCCGATCGTCAACACAAGAGGAGCAACGGTTCTTTTTACATATTTCGACAGACCCTATACCCTTGAAGCTCTGATTTACGGTGTAGTCGTTGCAGCAACCTTCGTATTGATGCTTTTGTGGTTCGGGTGCTACGGCAAAGTTCTCACGGGTGACAAATTCACCTGCCTTTTCGGAAATCTTGCGCCGTCGTTATCTTTGCTCCTTGTTATGGTTTTCCGTATGATACCGAGTCTTTTACAGAAAGCAAAACAGATTATCGGGGTACGAAGTTCAATAGGCAAGGGAATAACCGAAAAATCATCAATAAAAGATAAACTGGGTTCGGGAATGACCGTTATCGGCGTTCTCACCTCATGGGCACTCGAGGGGAGCATAACAACAAGCGATTCAATGCGCTCAAGGGGCTACGGAACGGCAAAGCGGACAAGCTTTATGGTTTACCGAATGACGAAAGCCGATTGGATTTTAACTGCAGTTATGCTTGCTTTGCTCGGCGTTATAATTATTTTCGCCGCAAACGGCGGAATGAATGCGGAGTTTCTGCCTGAAAGAAATATCGTTCCTGTCAACCGCTCAAATATAATCGGATTCATCGCATATCTCGGATATCTTATGATTCCGACAGTAATGAATATCAAGGAGGCTATACAGTGGAGCATTTCAGAATCGAAAATTTAAGCTTTTCTTATCCCACATCAGAAAAGAAGTCACTTGATAAAGCATCCTTGAAGATCGGAAAAGGTGAATATCTCGTTCTCTGCGGAAAATCGGGAAGCGGAAAAACAACCCTTCTCAGACACTTGAAAACCGTTCTCACTCCGCACGGAAAAGGAAGCGGTGAAATTTATTTCAACGGTATTGCCTTGCAAGAGGTTGATAACCGTGAGCAGGCAGCAAAAATCGGCTATGTAATGCAGAATCCCGATGACCAGATTGTGACGGATAAGGTGTGGCATGAGCTTGCCTTCGGCCTTGAAAGTCTGGGATGCGACCAAAAAACGATGCGTTCCCGTGTGGCGGAAATGGCGTGCTACTTCGGCATTCAGGATTGGTTTCACAGAGATGTTGCCGTTCTTTCGGGAGGTCAGAAGCAGCTTCTCAACCTCGCTTCAATTATGGCGATGCAGCCCGAGGTTCTCATTCTCGATGAGCCGACAAGCCAGCTTGATCCCATTGCCGCTTCGGATTTTCTCAATACAGTCAGAAAAATCAACACCGAGCTCGGAACGACCGTTATCATAACCGAGCACCGTCTTGAGGATATTTTTCCTTATGCAGACAGAGCGGTTGTGATGGACTCAGGCAAAATTATCGCCGATGACACGCCGAGAAATATCGGAAAGCTTCTTTTTGAACAGAATAATCACATGTTTACGGCTATGCCCACCCCCGTTCGTGTTTTTTACGGCACAAACGGCAGCGGTGACTGTCCTCTGACTGTCAGGGAAGGCAGAGCGTGGCTCAATAAAGAATTTGAAACCGAACCCGAAATCAAGGAAATTCCTTGCAAAATTATCGGTGATGACATCGAAAATCCTGCATTGTCGCTCAAGGAATTATGGTTCAGATATGAAAAAGACACCCCAGATATTCTCAGAGGTGTCAGCCTTGAGGTTCCGTCGGGCAGTATATCTGCAATAGTCGGCGGAAACGGTGCGGGCAAATCCACAACATTAAAGGCGGTCTGCGGAATCTGTAAACCGTACCGAGGCAAGATAAAAATTTTCGGAAAACCTGTAAACAAATTCAGATCGGGTGAGCTTTTCGGAAACTGCATTTCAATGCTGCCGCAAGACCCGAAAAGTCTGTTTGTGAAAAACAAAGTCATTGATGAGCTTTCGGAAATGGCAAAAGATAAAAACAGGATAAATGAAATTGCCGAAATGTGTCAAATCACAGACCTTATGAACAATCATCCCTATGATTTGTCGGGCGGTGAACAGCAGAGAGTTGCTCTTGCAAAGGTTCTTCTCACCGAGCCGAAAATCCTTCTTCTTGATGAGCCGACAAAGGGCATGGACAGCTTCTTCAAAGAAACATTTGCGACTATACTCAACAAACTCAAAAATCAAGGCATAACAGTTCTTATGGTGTCGCACGATGTTGAATTCTGTGCAAAATATGCCGACCGAGTCAGCATGTTCTTCGACGGTCAGGTGCTGACAACCGACACTCCGCAGAAGTTTTTCGGCGGTAACAGCTTCTACACAACTGCGGCAAACCGCATGAGCAGGCACATTTTCAAAAATGCAGTTACTGCAGAAAATGTTGTTGAATTATACAGGAAAAACAAGGGAGGAGCACGATGAAAAAATCAAATATCGCAATGCTGATCGTGTTCCTTGCATTAATTCCGTTGACCTTGTTTCTCGGGGATAAGCTCCCGGGGAGGGGTTACTACATAACGGGCGTTCTTATCATAACCGAGCTTGCAGTTCCTTTCTTTATGATGTTTGAAAAAAGAAAACCTCAGGCGAGAGAGCTTGTTGTGCTGGCGGTTATGATCGCCCTTGCGGTTATCGGGCGTGTTGCGATCCCCATTCCCCATTTCAAGGCGGTGTTTGCGGTCATTATGCTGACGGGCATTGCTTTCGGACCCGAAGCGGGATTCATCGTCGGTGCAACAACCGCATTTGCAAGCAATTTTTTCTATGGACAAGGTGCGTATATGCCGTGGCAGATGATGGCTTACGGTGCAGGCGGAATGCTTGCAGGCTTTGTGTTTATCAAAAACATAATTCCGAAAAAGCCGTGGATCATGGCGATATTCGGTTTTCTTGCGAATGTTTTCTGGATCGGTCCTCTGCTTGACACCTCGCATGTTTTCATCATGATGCCCGAAATCAGTTTTTCGTCATTTGCCGCATCCCTTGCATCGGGATTCCCCGTGAATATAAGTCAGGGACTCAGCACGGCACTTATGATGTTCATTTTCGGGAAACCGCTTCTTGAAAAGCTTGACAGAGTAAAGCGGAAATACGGAATGCTGCAAAGCGAAACTGAAGCCTTATAAAAAAATGAAGCACACGGTCAACCGACCGTGTGCTTTGTTTCAGCGATTATGCCTTGCTGACAAAGTCAATAACAGCGGAGAAGATGTCGCCGATCATTGTGCTGACAGAAGCCATATCCTTACCTGTGATCTGTTCAATGAGAGAAAGAACAAATGTGGGGATGTCGCTGAGCATTGCAAGAATTGCAAGCATGAGTAACACTCCTTTCGTTGGATTTTATAACACGGCATTTGCCGGAGTTATCTTATTTATAGTCCTTCATATATTCGCCGTGAGCCTCGATGAGCTCGTCAACCATAGCCTTGATCTCGTCGATGGAAAGCTCGGCGGCGGTATGGGGCTCAAGCATAGCAGCCATGTAGATATCCTCACGCTTCTTCGTGACTGCGGCATTGATAGTGAGAAGCTGAGCGTTGATGTTTGTCATGTTCATTGCCGCAAGCTGAACGGGGAGCTTGCCTACATGGCAGGGGTTACAGCCTCTGCCGTCGATAAGGCAGGGAACCTCAACGCATGCGTCTGCGGGAAGGTTATCGATAAGACCTGTGTTGAGAACATTGCCGCCGATCTTATAGGGGTTACCCGTGACGATTGCCTCCATGATGTATGAAGCATATTCTCCCGAACGCTCATGAGTGATTTTTCCGTCGGCAAGGATCCTTTCCTTTTCTTCCTTCCAGCCCTTTATCTGGTTGACACAGCGGCGGGGATATTCGTCAAGGGGGATGTTGTATCTGTCGATGAGCTCGGGGTATTTCGACTTGATATAGAAGCAGTTATATTCGGAGTTATGTTCGCTGGATTCGGTGCAGTAATATCCGAAATTCTTTATGTACTCAAATCTTACCATGTCGCTGTGCTTTTCGTTCGCATTTTTCTCAGCGGCTCTGCGACGGATCTCGGGATAAAGATCGTTGCCGTCCTTATCCTGAATTTCAAGAAGCCAGCCCATGTGGTTGATGCCTGCGATGAGTTCCTTTCTGCCGTCGAGCTTGTCCTGCATGCCGAGTGAGTTGAGAAGATCTCTTGAGCAGCTCTGAACGCTGTGGCAAAGACCGATGGTCTTGACCTTTGTATATCTCTGCATATATCCAGAAAGGATAGCCATGGGATTTGTATAGTTGAGGAACCACGCATCGGGGCATACCTCTTCCATATCGTTTGCAAAATCCTGAAGAACGGGAATCGTTCTCAGACCTCTCATGATGCCGCCGATGCCGAGGGTGTCGGCTATCGTCTGGCGAAGACCGTATTTCTTGGGGACCTCAAAGTCGATGATCGTGCAAGGGTCGTAAAGACCGACCTGAATGGCATTGACAACGAAATCTGCCCCTCTGAGGGCATCCTTTCTGTTTTCGACGCCGCAGTATTTTTCGATCTTTGCCTTTCCGTCATTTATATTCTTATTGATGGCGCTGATGATGATATAGCTGTCCTCAAGTCTTTCCTCATCGATGTCATAAAGAGCGATGGTGCTTTCGCAAAGGCTCGGAGTACACATGCAGTCGCCGAGAACGTTTCTCGCAAAAACGGTGCTTCCTGCACCCATGAATGTAATTTTAGGCATAGTCTGAGCTCCTTTCGGATGTTTGGTTGGCGGTTTCCGCCTGAATTAAATATACCATAACCGCAGGTCATTTACAATAGAAAAAACTCAATTATGCGATGCAACATATTGGGTAATGCTTTACAAATGCACAACAATTTGGTAGAATGACAAAAAAGGAGGAGATAGAATGAAAAAAATTATTTCCGTTTCAATGGCAATTGTAATGCTTCTTCAGGTCTGCATTTTTGCATTTGCACACTTCAATGCACCAGCTCTCACCAAAGCAGAATGGGATACGCTTTACAACTCTCTCAAGGATGACAACACCCTTCCCATGCTTTGCGTCGGTGCAGATGAAACCGAGGTTGGTCTTTGCTGGCATGCCGACAAGGAAACCGCCGTTGCGCAGGTCAGGGTTGCGGATAATGCCGATATGAACGGTGCAGAAACCTTCACGGGCGAAAAAACCGATGCAGAAAATGATGAGCAGGTTGTATGCCGTGTTACCGTCACGGGACTTAAAGAAAATTCAACCTATTATTATCAGTGGTATTCCGACAACGGCTGGAGTAAATCATGCAAATACGAAACGAAGTCATTCGGCGACCATAAGGCTCTGGTTATCGGCGATATTCAGATCGGAGGTCAGACGGAATCGACCGAGGTTCAGTCCATGAACGGCTATACATGGAACAGCGTTCTTGCCGAGGCTCTTTCAAAGAATCCCGACGCAAGCTTCATGCTTTCTGCCGGCGACAACACCTCGACAGGTCAGACTGCGGCTGAATGGCAGACTCTCCTCATGCCCGAAGCTCTCAGAAGCCTTCCTCTTGCTCTTGCGATAGGCAATCATGACAAGAAGGGTATGATGTATAATTATTATACAAACATGCCCAACGAATATTTCGGCAAATACTTTGAAGGATTAGACAGAGATTTCTGGTTCCGCTACGGCGATGTGCTCTATCTCGTTTTTGATGCGTGCTCACCGAGTGCCGCCGACCATATGGCTATGGCAAAGGAAGCGGTCGAGGCTAATCCCGATGCAAAATGGCGTATCGGCGTTATGCATCAGGCTCTTTTCGGTCCGGGCTACAGTGCACTTGATCCCGAAACAATGATCCTTCTCAATGCGGTATTCAGTCCGATTTTCGATTCCTTTGATGTTGACCTTGTTCTCACGGGACACAGCCATCTTCAGGGCCGTTCTCATTTCATCTGGGAAAGCTCGGTCGTCGGCAAGGCGGAAAGCGGAAAAACTTATACCGACCCGAGAGGCACGGTTTATCTGAACACGAATGCTATCTGCGATCAGGGCAGCTTCAGCGGCTCCGCACAGTACATGGCATACAGCTTTTATGATAACGATGTAACGACCTACACAACTCTCGAGTTCGAGGGAGATACCCTTAAAATCGAAACAAAGAGAGGCGACAACAGCGAGCTGCTTGACAGCCTGACTCTCAAAAAGACAAAGGATTTCAAGGATAACGGTATCCTTCAGAAGCTCCACAGATTCGTTTACAAGTTTGTTGAGTTCCTCGGAATCGTTTATCAGAAAATCGACAATGTTGTCGTTGCAATCAGAGGCGGACATTTTTAATTGACGAAGATCCTCACAGCCTGCGGTTGTGAGGATTTCTTTATAGTATTGTAATATTTTCTTTATAATTATATTGTAGAATAAGAGTGACAAAATGATGGAACAGGGGAGTTTGCATGAAAACAGTCAAAAAACTGATATCGCTCGCCGTTATGCTTGCTTTTGTTGCGGGAGTTGCGGCAATCGGGCTGAGCGGGTATGTAAAGCTTAATGCGGAAAAATATATTCTCGAAGCTGACGAGGCAGGCGAAGGCTATGACTGCATTCTCGTTCTCGGCTGCAAGGTAAACGGCGATTCGCCGAGCCTGATGCTCAGGGACAGGCTTAGTCAGGGCGTTGAGCTTTATCATGCAGGAGCAAGCGACAGACTTCTCATGAGCGGCGACCACGGAAAAGACGGTTATGACGAGGTCGGTGTCATGAAGGAATATGCGATTGATGCAGGTGTTGAAACGGAAAATATTTTCGAGGACCATGCCGGCTTCTCGACCTATGAAAGCATGTATCGGGCGAGGGATATTTTCAAGGCAAAGAAGATTCTGATCGTCACTCAGGAATATCATCTTTACCGTGCAGTTTACGATGCAAGAGCTCTCGGGCTCGACGCATACGGAGTTGTTGCCGAGCCGAGCATGAATTACGGCGGACAGATCTACAGGGATATAAGAGAGATTTTTGCAAGGGACAAGGACTTTTTCTTTTCTCTGATTCAGCCGAAACCGACATATCTCGGAGAAGCTATTCCGATAAGCGGTAACGGAGAAGCAACTCAGGGCTGATAAAACTTAATAAAAAACAAAAGCCCCATACTCCGGAGAGTATGGGGTTCATTGCATTTTGAGGTTAAATTATTTAATTTCAACCTTTGCGCCAACTTCTTCAAGCTTAGCCTTGATAGCTTCAGCGTCATCCTTGGAAACAGCTTCCTTGAGAGCCTTGGGAGCGCCGTCAACAACAGCCTTAGCTTCAACGAGGCCAAGACCTGTGATCTCACGAACAGCCTTGATAACCTTAACCTTTTCTGAACCAACTTCAGCAAGGATAACGTCGAATTCTGTCTTTTCTTCAGCAGCAGCAGCGCCTGCATCAACAGGACCTGCAACAGCTACAGCAGCAGCTGCGGATACGCCGAATTCTTCTTCTACTGCGTGAACGAGCTCTGAAAGCTCAAGTACGGTAAGTTCTTTGATTGTTTCAATCATTGCTGCAATCTTTTCTGATGCCATTTTATTTTCCTCCAATTTAATAAATAGATTTTTAATTAATAAATTTGATTATGCTTCTGCGGGAGCTTCTTCAGCTGCTGCAGGAGCTGCTTCGCCGCCCTTATCAACAACAGCCTGAATAGCACGGGCGAAAGCTGCGATGGGAGCGTTGAATGCGTTGCAAACTGTTGCGAGAAGGATTTCTCTTGTGGGAAGTTTTGCAAGCGAGTCGATTGTTGCTGTGTCAACAACTGCGCCGTCAAGATAACCGCTCTTAACGGAGAAGTTCTTGTGAGTTTCAGCAAACTTTGAAAGGATTCTTGCGGCTGCTGTGTGGTCCTCGGGGCTGATTGCGATAGCAGTTGTTCCCTCGAGAACATTGCAAAGGTCATCAAGACCTGCGTTCTTGGCAGCAAGACCGAGAAGGGTGTTCTTAACTACCGAATATTTGATGCCTGCTTCACGAAGCTCCTTACGGAGTTTGGTATCGTCAGCAACGTTGATGCCTTTATAGTCAACAACAACACCTGCAACTGAATTCTGAAGCTGCTCGGTAAGTTCAGCAACGACCTGTTTTTTCTGCTCTAAAACTTTTGCGCTGGGCATTTATTTTCACCTCCGTTGGTTAAATGCAATGAAATAACTTAAAGTTACCAAAATTAAAAGCCCTTTCCGCAAACCGCAGAAAGGGCATGACATACTTAAATATTATGAGAAATATTCCGTATGCTTCCTCTCTCGGCAGGCGGTTAAAAACCTTTATGCGAAAAGCACCTGCTGTCTTAAAAAGAACAGCTTAGCTATGATAGCACACTTTCATGTGCATGTCAAGCATTTTTTTAAAATTATGCTTCCTGAGCTGTGCCAACCTTGTTGGGGTTAACCTTAACGCCGGGGCCCATTGTTGTAGCAAGAACGCAGGAGCGGATGTACTGACCCTTTGCAGCAGCGGGCTTAGCCTTGATGATAGCGTCAAGAAGAGTGGTGAAGTTTTCACCGAGCTTTTCAGCGCCGAAGGAAACCTTGCCGATGGGGCAGTGGATGATGTTTGTTTTGTCAAGACGGTACTCGATCTTACCTGCCTTAGCTTCTGTAACAGCCTTGGCAACATCAGGAGTAACGGTACCTGCCTTGGGGCTGGGCATAAGTCCGCGGGGACCGAGAACCTTACCAAGACGGCCAACAAGACCCATCATGTTGGGTGCTGCGATACAAACGTCGAAATCCATGAAGCCTTCGCCCTGGATTCTTGCAACGAGATCTTCTGCACCGACAACTTCTGCGCCTGCAGCTGCTGCTGCGTCAGCGTCTGCGCCCTTAGCGAAAACAGCAACTCTGACTGTACGGCCTGTGCCGTTGGGGAGAACTACTGCGCCTCTGACCTGCTGATCAGCGTGACGAGAGTCAACACCCAGACGAACGTGAACTTCAACAGTTTCGTCAAATTTTGCGCTTGCAGTCTTAACTGCAAGATCAAGTGCTTCGTTAACGTCGTAGAGAGCTGCCTTATCTACGAGCTTAGCACTTTCAGTATATTTCTTTCCGTGTTTCATGTTAATTTTTCCTCCCAATCATGTGGTTAATCGGATTTGTTCCTCCCACAGTATGCAATCAATCGGTTACGGTAACGCCCATTGAGCGAGCTGTGCCGGCGATCATGCTCATTGCAGCTTCAACATTAGCTGCGTTGAGGTCGGGCATCTTCTGCTCAGCAATCTTGCGAACCTGTTCGGATGTGATTGTTGCAACCTTGGTTTTGTTGGGAACGCCTGAACCGCTTTCAATGCCGCAAGCCTTCTTGATAAGAACTGCAGCGGGCGGAGTCTTGGTGATGAATGAGAATGTGCGGTCAGCGTAAACTGTGATAACAACGGGGATGATAAGTCCCATGTCGTTCTTTGTGCGCTCATTGAATTCCTTTGTGAAGGACATGATGTTAACGCCGTGCTGACCGAGGGCAGGACCTACAGGGGGAGCCGGAGTGGCCTTACCTGCGGGAATCTGTAACTTAATTAAGCCAACAACTTTCTGTGCCATAATTAAAACCTCCAATATGATGTGGTAAATGGCGGAGCAAGCATAAGATTTTTGCTCCTCCCACGAAGCCGGAGCATACGCTCTGACTGTGCCCGTCAGGGCACTAAATTTGAAAGGGTGAAACCCTCAAATTACCGTGATTATTCGGCAAGCTCAACCTGATCGAGCTCGAGCTCAACCGTGGTTTCTTTGCCAAAGAGTGCTGAAACCGTAACCTTGACCATGTTGTTTTCAAGATCGATTTCTTCAACAACACCGCTGAAGCCGTCAAAGATCTCGTCGATAATGTTGACCGTGTCGCCTACATTATAAGAAACCTCAACGCTTCTCTTCTCAACTCCGAGCCTGATAACTTCTTCGTCGGTAAGAGGTATTGCCTTGTTTTCAGGACCAACAAAGCCTGTGACGCCTCTGGTGTTTCTGATGAGGAGCCATGTTTCGTCGCTCATAGCGGGGCGGTTATCCTTGTCGGGAGTAACAGCAACCTTAACGAGAACGTAACCGGGGAAAAGCTTGCGCTCAACCTCTTTTTTCTTCTCAGCATCAACAACGATTTCAGTGGGTATCTTGACTTCGAGGATCTGATCCTGCATTTTGCGGTTTTCAACCATTTTTTCAATGTTGGTTGCAACCTTGTTCTCATAACCGGAGTAGGTATGAACAACATACCATCTTGTGTCAGGTGACATTTTTAACCCTCCCGGTTTAGCCGATGAAGAAATCAGCGGCGTTGATAGCGGCAGCAGCCTGAGTGGTTACTTCGGCGGCGGCATCTGCCTTTTCAGCAAGTCCCTGAAGAAGAGAAATGCTCTTTGTGAGGGCAGTGTCAATACCGAAAATAACAAGACCAACAACGAGAACTACTGCGAGAACAATTAAAGTGGACTTAATGACTGTTTTGGCATCAGGCCAAACAATCTTTTTGATTTCGCCCTTGAGATCCTTGCAGAACTTTTTGATTGCCTTGCCGGCTCTTACAAAGAAATTGCCGTTAGGATTGGCAGGTTTCTTGTCGTTTTTCTTTTCAGCGGCGGCAACCTTTTCTGCTGCCTGGGAAACTTCCTTTTTAGCCATAGGTTAATCCTCCCGCTTAATTATTTGGATTCTTTGTGGAGAGTGTGTTTCTTGCAGAAACGGCAGTATTTGTTCATCTCCAGCCTGTCGGGTGTGTTCTGCTTGTTTTTCATTGTGTTGTAATTGCGTTGTTTGCATTCGGTGCAAGAAAGCGTAATCTTAACTCTTTTACCGTTAGCAGCCATGTGCGGCACCTCCATTTAATCGGAATTTTTAGCGCAGCTCAAGTCTATCAGGCAACCAAAGCTGCTGCTCAAGCCTCCCTCTGCGTAACTTTGAAATTCAGGGCGCAAAAAAAGAACCCTCCTGCAGAGGTAGAATAATGATATCACATTGCATCTCTGCAGTCAAGAACTTTTTTTGATTTTGTTAAATTTGTAAAATTGTTTGCGTTTTTTATTACAATTACATTATATATATGTCAACATCAACATAAAAACGCAGCTTCGGATCAAAGATATCTGAAAAGCTCGCTGCCGCTGTAAGGGGAAAGCATGGCGGGAGCGATATCAAGAACGCTCTTGCAGCCGCAGTCGCCCTTGCAGTTGAGCTTATATGCGGCTCTTGCATATGCAACGAGAACGCTTGCGGTGAATTCGGGGTTTGAGTCGAGCTTGAGAGAATATTCAATGATGTGGTTGTTTTCGCTTTCGGCACCCGTGCGTGCGGAGCGGATAACAAAGCCCTGATGGGGCAGACCGCCGTGCTTTTCATTCAGCTCCTGCTGAGAAATGAAGGTTACGGTCGTGTCATAATCTGCGAAATAGTTGGGCATCGTCTTGATCTCGTTTTCGATTCTTGCGAGGTCTGCGCCTTCTTCGGCAACGACGAAGCATTCTCTTGTGTGCTTCATGCGGGTCGTGAGCTCGGGATCGGAGCCGCTTCTGACCGCTTCGAGTGCGGCGGGAACGGGAACGGTATACTGTCTTGCGTCTGCAACGCCGTCAATGCGTCTGATCGCATCGGAATGTCCCTGGCTGACGCCCTTGCCCCAGAAGGTATAGTTTTTGCCCTCGGGAAGAATCGATGCGGCATAGAGATGGTTGAGCGAGAAAAGACCGGGATCCCAGCCGACGGAAATGATTGCGGTTTTGCCCGATGCTTTTGCCGCCTTGTCAACATTTCCGAAATGCTCGGGAATGCGTGCGTGAGTATCGAAGCTGTCAACAACATTGAAGCTTTCGGCGAGAGATGGAGTCTGAACGGGAAGGTCGGTTGCACTTCCGCCGCAGAGAATCATGACGTCAATATCGTTTTTAAACTCAAGAACCTTATCGGCGGCATAAACGGGAGTGTCCGAAAAAACCGTTTTGACAAGAGAAGGATCTCTGCGAGTGAAAACGGCCGCAATTTCCATATCAGGGTTCTGACGGATTGCACACTCAACGCCTCTGCCGAGATTGCCGTAGCCGAAAATGCCGATTCTGATGCTCATATACATACCTTCTTTAAAAATAAATTGGTTTTATTTTGAAATTATACACCCCAAAAAAACAACATACAAGTATTTTGAATGTATTTTTTAAATTATGTGACACCTTTATAATACAGACCTCTGGTGAAGTCGCCTTTTGCACTTTTTTCACAAATGAAGCTGTCGATGACCTCGAGGACCTGCTCTTTTGTTTCGGTTGTGAAATAAAGCAGGGCAAAATCGCAGTTTCTGATATCGTTCTGCTTGTCGGCGAGCCACAGGGGACGGGAGTTGAGAATATAGCTGCAGCCGTTTTTGCATCTGACAGGGAACTCAACGCCCATTCTGTCAACAAGAAAGCTGTTACCATTGCATTCGGAGCAGGAAAGCTCGTTTCTGACGGGGCAGTTCCTTGTGAGCATGAGAGGAATTCTGCCGTAAGCCATGATTCCTCGGGGAATATCTCCGCCGATGTGCGCCGCCTGAGAAAGATTCAGCTCAGCCGAGAGGAGAATATCCTTTGCGCCGAGAGCTTCGGCTTCTCTGACAGAAAGACTGTTGAAGATATTCATACCGAAGCCTGCGGAAAACGGAAGCCCCGCTTTTTCGGCGATCGAAATTCCGTCGAGGGTGCATGCCCATGCGAGCGAAACTCCGTGAGATTTCAGGCGCATGAGATCTTCGATATATTTTCCGAAATTTGAGAATACCGCAGACGGTATTTCTGCCGCAACCTCAATTCCCGATTTACACAGCCGCTCAACTGTTTTTCCGTCGGTTTCAAGAGGCACGATGGCTCTCGAAATGCCGGAGAGGTTTTCGGGAATCTCCCGTGCATCGAAAAATCTTGCATGGAGCTTTGTTACATCACATCTGTGAGGCGGTATATTATAATTGTATGGAGAAACGGTGTTTGTTTCATGCTCCGCAACGGCTTCCTCAAGAGCGGAAAGAGCGTTTCTTCTGAGTGCATTCAGCTCGCCTGCGGGAACAAAAAGACCGTCGGAAAATTCGATTTCAATTTTTTCGGCAAAGAACTGGGTGCCGCCGCATTTTGAAAGACGGTCACGAAGCTCCTCACGGGTTACGGCTCGGTTGATTGAAGTCTGAGGGGGATTACCCTCAACGCATACGGTTTTTCCGAGAGCCGAAGCTGTCAACAGCATCGGAGCATCGGGAAGAAAGGTGAGGGAAAAGTCAACGGGAACAATCGGGTTTTCTTTTTCATAAAGCCTTCCGAGTCCCGAAAGAACACCCGAGGCGTTTTCGACATCCTCTTTTGTGCGTGTGCCGAACATATCCTTGCCGAGTCTGCCTTCAAAATAGCCTTTTGTGAAGCCCGAGCGTGAGAACACCGCCTGCAAAGAACGGCTGAGCTCTTCATCGGGTGTTGAGTTAATGCTGTTTTTGCATGCGGTAACCGCCGCCGCAACATATTCGGGGCGCTTCATTCTGCCTTCGATTTTGAACGAGCAGATACCTGCTTTTTCAAGTCGGCGGATTTCGTCAACGAGGGATAAATCCTTGAGGCTGAGGTTGTTTCCGCCCTTGCCGTTGACTCCGAAGGGAAGGCGGCAGGGCTGAGCGCAGAGCCCTCGGTTTCCGCTTCTTCCGCCGAGAACGGAGCTCATCAGGCATTGCCCCGAAACGCACATGCACAGAGCGCCGTGAACAAAATATTCAAGCTCCATATCGGTCTGCGACGAGATGACGGCGATCTCCTTTTCGGAAAGCTCACGGGGAAGAACGGCCCTCGAAAAGCCGAGCTTTTCAAGAATGCGGATCCCCTCAATACTCTGCACCGACATCTGAGTTGAAGCGTGGAGCGGAACAGACGAACAGACCTGCCGCACGAGTGAGGCAAGTCCGATATCCTGAACAATAAAAGCATCTATGCCTGCATCGCAGGCGGATTTTATTGCATCATATGCAGTTGAAAGTTCGCTGTCGCTGACAAGCGTATTGAGCGTCAGATAGACTTTAACGCTTCTTTTGTGGCAATAATCAACGGCGTTTTTCAGTTCCTCGTCGGAAAAGTTGGAGGCATTGCGCCTTGCGTTGAAGGCTTTTCCGCCGAGATAAACCGCATTTGCGCCGCATCGCACCGCCGCCTGAAGCGACTCAATGCTGCCTGCAGGGGCAAGAATTTCAATCGCCATTATTTGTTTGCTTTATAGGAAGCAAGCTCTTTTGCGAGTCTTTCAGCCTCACGCTTTGAGATCTCGGCATCGGTTCTTGCTCTGGCGGCATCCTCGAGGTATTCCTGAATCTGAGTGCGGAGATTGTCAGAGGTCTGCTCGCTCTTCTTTGCCTCGTCAGCATATTCGAGAGCGGTTACGATTGCCGCCTGAGTGACGGAAATTCTTGCGTTTGAGCTCATGAGAGCGCTGATTTTTTCGTTGAGTTCTGCGCCGAGAGCGGCAACATAATCGAGATCGTCATCTGTTGAAAGGTTATATTCTTCTCCTGCGATCATAAGTCTGATTTTTTCCATGATAGTCCCTCCGTGAAAATTATTGATACATTATTAATTATACAGCATAATTTTGAAAGAATAAAGATATTTTTTTAATTTTTTTCATCAGTTTTTTCTTTTTGTTGCGGAATGGCAAAAAATATGATATAGTCTGTTTACAGGAGGACGATGTATATGAAAAAAATCATATCCGTGATGCTTGCGGCTGTCATGCTGTTTTTGCTCGGGGCATGCTCAGACGGTCTTAAAGCTCCGGTCACAATAGAGGGTACGAAGATAAACGGAGAGATCTTCACCTATTTTCTCCACCGCATAATCGCTTCACCCGAAAGCTACGGTCTTGATGCCGATGCTGACGAAAAAGAGCTTAAAGAGGCAGCAGTCAATGAATGCAAGGTATATTTATTTACCAATACAGAGTTTGCAAACAGCGGAGAATCGCTGACCTCGGCACAGAAGGTTGAAATTGCCGAAACAGTCAACAACATCTGGCTTCGTTCGGAGAATCATTTCAATTCCGTCGGTGTCACAAAGCAGACTCTCACGAAGATCATGACAGCCGAAAAATATGAAGAGGTTCTTTTCTCGGCTCTTTATGATAAGGGTACGCAGGATGCTTCTGCCGAGAAAAAGATTCAGGATTATTTTTATTCAAACTATGTCTGTTTCAAAACCGTCTGTGCTTATTTCAGCTCGGCAAGCGGAGAGCCGATGACTCAGCTTGAAAAGAATCAGATGCTTTCTGTTTTTGACGGACTTTCAACCACCAAGGCGGTCACCGCCGAGGATTTCACAAAGAGCTTCCTTGATGCAGGCTATCAGGCATCGGACACGGTCGTTCTCAAGAAAAGCTCCGACGGATATCCCGAGGGCTTTTTCGATTCCGTAAAGGCTCAGGAGGACGGAACAGTCCGCACGGTTGTTTATGATGACTGTGTTTTTGCGGTTTACAAGGAAAATCTCGAGGATAAGGGAGAAAGCGTTTATGCGAGCTATCGTTCGGCATGCATAAATGATCTCTATGCTTCGGAAAACGAGAGTCGCATCGAGAATGCCGTTGCAGCTCTGACGGTTGAAGAGAATCAGAGGGAAATCGATAAAATCTATAACAGAATAAAAGCATAACACAGAACTGCACAACAACGAAAAACCGCTGTTTCCCGAGGGAAACAGCGGTGATTTTTTTGGTTTATCAGCCCTGAGCGTAGTCGCCGACCATCATCATATATGCGCCGATCTGAGCGCCGAATTCGGGTGCGCCGTCCATGATAAGCTTGCTTTCCTTTGTGAATTCAAGCATATCGGCAGTACCCATAAGGATACCGAGAGCGCTGTCGAGCGAGTCGAAACGCATTGTGAAGAAGGGGAGGGCACGCTTGTATGTGCCTCTGCCTGCCTTTGACTTACCTGCCTTGATGCGGATATAAGCCGAGATTTCGGGATATCCGTTGACAGCCCATGCGTAAACTCTGTCGGGGCTCTTGAGAGTCCAGTTGTGAATCTCTTCGTGTCCCTGCTTGTTGAGAGTGCTGATACCGCTTGAAAGCAGGTAGAAATAGCACTTGACAAGGAGCTTCTTGGTTTCTTCGTCTGCAGGTGCTTCCTTAGCTGTAAGAAGCGATGACATCTTGAGGAGAGTCATCATGAATGCAGCGAAAACTGCGGGCTTCTTTGCGATACCCTTCATTGCAGGAAGAGTGGAGGGACCGATCTTTCCTTTGAAGAATGCGTTCATGGTTTCAATGCTCTTGAATTCAAGTTCGATATGAGCATTGGTTGCAACCTTATCGGTGTGGCAGATCCATTCGCCGCTGTTGACAACGAAATGAGTTGAAAACTTTCCGTCGGGAGCGTCGGGATCCTTTGCGCTTACCTGAATAACGGCATGAGCATGCTCGAATTTTTTGGCAAGCTTGGGATCATCCATGGCGATGGTCTTGATAAGGGGAAGAACTGCACAAAGGAAAATTTTATTGGTTAAAAATTCTTCTCTCGAAGCCATATAAATCATTCCTTTCAATTAATCGGTGGGATATTGAGATCAGTTTCGCTTTCACCGGTAGGGAAGTGTGTTTCTATACACGACCGAGCGAAAAATTGAAACAAGTCCCGGAATTTGAGATCAGTTTCGTTTTCACCGGTAGGGAAGTGTATTTCTATACACGACCGAACGAAAATTAAAACAAGTCCCGGAATTTGAGATTAGTTTCGCTTTCGCAGGGAGGGAAGTGTATTTCTATACACGACCGAACGAGAAAGTGAAAATAACTCAAATTATGCTTCGTCATCCCAGTCGTCGTCGAGCTCGAAGTCCTTACCCATAACCTCACGGACAGCGTCAATGATACCGTTCTGGTCGATGCCGAGAGCGGACATGATGTCTTCGTGAAGACCGATGGGAGCAAACTTGTCGGGGATACCGAGCTGCTTGAATGCACAGCCCTTACCTGCCTCAACGATAACCTCTGCAACAGCCGAGCCGAGACCGCCGATAACATTGTGGTCCTCAACGGTGATGATGCGGCGGGTGTCCATAACAGCCTTGATGATAGCTTCCTTGTCGATGGGCTTGATGGTGTGCATATTGAGCACTCTTACTTTAAGACCGTCATTTGTTTCAAGGAACTTTGCTGCCTGATAAGCCTGGAATACGCAGGAGCCGCAAGCGATAACGGTGATGTCGGAGCCTTCGTTGATCGTAACAGCCTTACCAACCTCGAAGCCGTAATCGGAATTCTCATAAAGAACACGGTCAAAGCCTCTGTTGATACGGATGTAATAAGGACCGAAGTTATCGTATGCTGCGTGAACTGCATTGTAGGTTTCAAGACCGTCAGCAGGGCAGATAACTGTCAGATTGGGGATCGAACGGCAGACTGCAAGGTCGCAGATCGCATGATGGGTCGATCCTGCCTGACCGAATGATGTGCCTGCATGGGTTGCGATAACCTTTGCGTTGATGTTCTGATAGCAGATATCTGTGTGGAGCTGATCGGCGCTTCTGAGAGAAGCGAAAACCGAGAAGGTTGAAAGGAAGGGAACAAGACCTGCCTTTGCCATACCTGCGGCAACGCCGAACATGTTCTGCTCAGCGATACCGACGTTAAAGAATCTGTCGGGGAACTTTTCGCCGAACATACCGATTTTTGTTGATTTACCAAGGTCGGCTGTGAGAGCTACAACCTCGGGATGCTTTTCGCCAAGCTCGCAGAGAGCCTTACCGTAAATTTCAGCAGTTGAAAAAGCGGTTGATTCTGCAGCTGTGTAGGTTAATCCTCCTGCCATGATCAGATGCCCTCCTTTTCTGCGCGAGCAACGCGCTTAGCATAGTGTTTCTCAAGGCTTGCCTTTGCAAGCTCGTATTTTTCTTCATTGATTGCGCCGTAATGCCACATGAAGTTATCTTCCATGTAGTCAACACCTTCGCCCTTGATCGTGTCAGCGATGATCATAACGGGCTTGCCGCTCTTGTTTTCGAGAGCGAAGTCGATTGCTTCTGCGAGCTCGTTGAAATTGTGACCGTTGACAACCTTGACGATGAATCCGAAGGCTGCCCACTTGTCTGCAAGGGGTTCAAGAGCCATAACATCTTCCGTTCTGCCGTCGATCATGCACTTGTTGCGGTCAACGAAGGAGATGAGGTTATCAACTTTGAAATGAGATGCTGCCATAGCTGCTTCCCAGTTTGAGCCTTCGTCAAGCTCACCGTCGCCCATGATGCAGAAGGTCTTGTAATCCTTGCCGAGAACTCTTGCGGCAAGGGCTGTTCCGAGAGCGATGGGCAGACCGTGACCGAGCGAACCTGTTGAAGCGTCAACGCCCTTAACCTTGTTGGAGTCAAGGTGGATACCCATTGTTGAGTTGCTCAGGTTGAATGTCTTGAGCTTTTCTTTGTCGTCAAAACCGACATGACATACAAGGCTTGCAAGAGCAACGCCTGCGTGTCCTTTGCTGAGAATGAAGCGATCTCTGTCCTCCCAATTGGGATTCTCAACGTCGTACTTCATGTACTTGTAGTAGAGAATGGTAAGCATATCCATAACGCTCATGCCGCCGCCGATATGGGCACTTCCTGCCCAGAAGGTGGTGTCAAGGCAAAGCTTGCGAAGTGCATAAGCCTGTTCTTCAAGAGCCAGCCATTCCTGTTTTGTTAATGCCATAGGAATATTCCTCCTTTATATTGTTTATATTCAGCGGCAAACACCGCTTATGTTACAAAATTTTAGTGAAGAGTTAAGAGTGAATAGTGAATAGTTTCGGATAGGCTCCGCCTATGACCGATTATGTTTTGGGTGCGGGCTTTGCCCGCCCTTAACTATTCACTTTTCACTATTTATTATTCACTTATCCGAGCTCGGGATGATTCTTGCGGACTGCCTTGAATGCATCCTCGGCAACCTCGATGGTGAACTTGATATCCTCGTCGGAAAGGGAAGCGTTGATGAAATGATTGTGGTGGTTGGTCATGTAAACGCCTCTCTTGACAATCTCTGCGATCCATTCCTGATGGAGCATGAGTGAGTTGTCATCCTTGAGCATGAGATAGAAGAGAGCGGGCTCGCCGGTAACGCTGAGGTTGAAGCCGTTGTTGGCGGCGGCAGCCTTGAGTCCTTCGGTGAGCATTGTGCCCTTGTCGAGGCAGAGCTTGGGAAGATCAATCTCCTTCATCTTGTTGATGCAGGCGATTGCCGCAGCGAAGGGAACGGCACTCATCCAGTAGCTTCCCGTATATGAAAGACCGCTGATTGCGCTCTTGAGCCATTCTTTACCGCATAGAGCGGAAACATTCCAGCCGTTTGCGAGAGCCTTGCAGAAGCAGATAAGGTCAGCTTCAAAGCCGTAGTGATGGTCGGAGCCTGCAAGATCAAGTCTGAAGCCGCAGCGAACATCGTCGACGATGAGAACGATGCCCTTTTCGGTGCAGAGCTTGCGGACCTTTTGCCAATAGCCTTCGGCGGGAAGAATATTGTCAACGAAATTGCCGTGCATATAAGGAGTCGAAATGAAAGCGGCGATCTCGCCTTCGTTTTCGGCAACGATTCTTTCGAGATCTTCAAAGTTGTTCCATTCAACATAGAGGTTGTTTGCAACATCCTCGGGAAGGACACCGGGATAGTCGATCTTCTGGCACCAGGGTGCAACGCCGTGATAATAACCCTTGACGAAGATGATCTTCTTCTTGTGGGTTGCGGCTCTTGCGGTCATGATTGCGGCAGTTGTTGTGTCGCCGCCGTTCTTTGCAAAGAATGCCCAGTCAGCGGAGGCAACGGTATCAACCATGAGCTCTGCGAACTCGATGATCTTTGTCGAAGGAGCGGTAACGCAGTTTTCGATTTTCATCTGCTCCATAACAGCCTTGTCAACATCGGGGTCGTTATAACCGAGAACGTTGGGACCGTATGCACACATGTAGTCAATATATTTGTTGCCGTCAACATCCCAGAAATAGGAGCCCTGAGCCTTCTGGCTGAAAAGAGGATAAGCCGAAACGGGGATGCAGCAGCCCTCAGCGGGGCCCTGATGACCGTAAAGACCTGAGGGGATTACCTTTGTCGCTCTCTGAAAGAGCTCTGCGCTTTTAGCGTGTGTGTTGATTTTCATACTCATTTCAGAAACCTCCTTATGCAAGATACAGAGCAACTCTGTCAAGAATTCTGTTGAGATTGTCGAGCATTGAGATCATGCCCTTCATGACGATATCGCCCGAGCCTACGCATGCGATCGCATTGACCTTTCCGTCAAAGAGATCTCTTGCAAGCTCGATCGAAGCAAACTCCATAACGGCTCTGGGGTTTTCGCTTGCCTTCTTGATGCCGAGAAGACGGTGGTTCTTGACTCGGATCGTTGTTGAAGCGGCACCCTTGATGCTGAAGGAAATTTCACCGTCGACCATATTGCTTGCGGAGAATTTGCCGATCTCGTCATTGTTGCCGATCTGAGCGATCGCAACGGTGATAGTGTTGAGCAGCAGAAGCGTGCTGATTCTGAAGAAATCGGGATCCTTGAGGTCCTCGGGATCGGGACGCATATATTTTGAAAGGAGATCCGTCAGCTTTGTGAAGCTGTTGAGAAGGAATCCGATGTGATGGAAGCCCTTCGAGGGGATGGGGGTTGTTGTTCCGTCGATAAGACCGTTGAACTTTTCACAGGAGCTGAAGGGGAGCTTGACATCGCACTTGGCGCAGCCCTGCTCCATTCTGCATTTTCCGTTTTTGAAGGTGATGGTGGCGCTGGGACCGCCCTTGACTTCAAAACCGATGGAAATGGGTTTCTTGTTTGTCAGCAGACTGCTTGCCTCGGGAGCGAGCTCGCAGAGGTTTTCGAGAGAACCGAGAACTGCGTAAAGGTTGATATACGCAAGGGTTCTTGAATCAGTCATTTTTGTTGCCTCCTTTGTTTCTCGAAGCAGGGGCATAGCCCATGCTTATAAATAATCAATTTATTTTATCATATATATTGTGTATTGTCAACAAAACAAGAGGTCAAATTTTTGGTTTTATTGTGATTTTTCCGTTTCAAAACCGATAAGGTCAAAATTTTAAAAAAAGTTTGCAAAATTGAGAACGGATAATTAATTTTCTTCAAAAGCATTGACATTTTCGCCGAAATGTGTCACTAATAATAGTGTAAAAATATAAGTCAAGGGGGACTTACCATGAAAAAAATATTGGCGGTCGTATGCATTTTTGCGGCGTTGTTTTCTTTTGCATCATGCAAAAGAAGGCTCACTCCCGAGGAGGAGGAGGCTTCCCGTGCCGTTGCCCGTTCGATAGCGCTTGCCGAATATGAGAGCAAGGTTGCCGCTTCAATAAAGCACGAAGAAGATATCGTTGAGGACAAGGCAAAGACTCTCGAAGAACTCGGAAAAACCGAAAAGGGCAAGAGAATCGTTTTTCATAATACCAGCGGATATACCCAGTATGAGGTAATTACGATGGATAAAGACGGCAAGGCCGAAACGTGGGAAAGATATGTATATTATCCCAACACGGACAGCTACAATGTCGCCATGAAGGACAAGGATACAAGAAAATTTGCAATTATTGATTCGGACGAAGAGCTCAGACTTGTTGTGTATAAAAACAAGAATGAAAAAGGCTTCAAGGGTGTTGACTATGAAACAATGCTGAAAAACCTTAAAGATTTCGGCTATACAATAGTTGAATGATCGGGAGAGTTGAAGATGAAAAAGCTTATAGCGATTCTTGCTGTTTTTGCATTAGTTTTCGGATTTGCGGCATGCAGAGGAAACGAAAACAATGCTGAAACAACGGCGGCGTCAGATGATGCTCAGACGACGCAGGCTGCGGCTGAAACAACAAAGTTTGCAGAGGTTGCGGGAAAAACAATTATGCTCAAGAAAACCGATTCGGCGGATTTTGTTGAAATCAATACCGATTCTCAGAATCTCGGCTCGACAATTATGGTGCACAAATTCTTTGCTTCTCAGGAGGATTTTGAGGCGGCAAAGGCAAAAGGCGATTATGATTCCCTGACTCTTGTCACGGCAATTGATGTCAATCGGGAAATTATTTACAGCGATTCGCAGACGGTCAGGGGTATGGCGTATGACGAGATCCTCTCAAAGGCTGAAAAAGCAGAGGGATATGTGATAATTCCCGCAGAATAATTTTTAGACAGCATAAATATAAGGCTTGCAAAGGTGAAGTCACCGATGCAAGCCTTGTTTTTTATTCTTCTATATTACTGATCGACGGGAGATTCCAGCGGAAAACGGTTGCGAGGATTCGGATAACAAGAACCGAGCCTGCACCGATAAGCATGGAAACAGTTTCCGGAAAAATGCCGAATTCGAGCAGATAATAATAAATCAGACCGCCGAGAATTGCGGCAAGCGCATAAACCCTTCTGCGGAGAATTTTAGGAACTCTGCCTGCGAGGATGTCACGCAGCATACCTCCGCCGACACCCGTAAGCACGGCAACGAAAAGCGAGAGGAAGGCGTTGTCGCCGAAGCCGCATTCTCTTGCCGTGTTGATACCTGCAACAACAAAAACAGCAAGACCGAGCGAGTCGAAGAAGTTTATGACCTGAGAATAAATATCGAAATGTCTGACGATTTTCTTGCCTGTAAAATAAGCAAGAACAAAGACTGAAACCGAGGTTATGATCGCTGTCAGCGCATAGACGGGATTCCTGAAGGCAAGGGGCGGAAGATATCCAAGAATGATATCTCTGAGAATACCGCCGCCGACGGCAGTCACGGTTCCGAGAACGATAGCACCGAGGATATCGAATTTCTTTTCGATTGCCGTAATAACGCCCGTAATTGCGAAAGCAACCGTACCTATTATTTCGATGACGAAAAAAACGGTGTCAAGATGCATCGGATCTCCTCCTTGCAATTATTTCTGCGGCGAGAAACAGAATTCCGCCTATAAGATAACAAACAATATCCTTCAGATCAAAGGTTCTTCCGAGAAGAACGCTGAAAAAACGGCTGTCGGAAAGTCCGAGAAGGCTCACAAAATCAAAATACTGCAAAAGCTCAACCCCTGCAGCAAAGGCAGAGGTCAGGAGCGGAAGAGCTCTGATTCTGTCAGGGAGGAATATCCTCAAAAAGGCACAGATGACCCCGACAACAAGAACATCTCCGATATAAGGGCGGACAAAACTGTCATTGACAAACAGAGCGATGACGGTTTCGGCTGCCAGCAGGAAAATAAAAATCAGTAAATATGTAAGTCTAAGCTTTTTCTTCATTTTTCCGTTTTCTCAGATCTGCAAAAAACTCAGTCAGCAGGGCGGAGCATTCCTCCTGCATGAATCCCGGAACGACCTCGGGCTTATGGTTATAAGGCAGATCGAACAGGTTGATAACCGAGCCGCAGGAGCCTGCCTTGTAGTCGGATGCACCGAAAACAAGGCGGCGGATACGGGAGTTGATGATCGCTCCCGTGCACATCGGGCAGGGCTCGAGAGTGACGAACATTTCGCATTCCCAGAGCCGCCAGCCGCCGAGCTTTTTGCATGCAAGGTCAATGGCTTCGATCTCGGCATGAGCAAGGGCGTTTTTGCCGAGCTCACGGCGGTTGCGCCCGACAGAGATGACCTCGCCGTTGCGGACTATAACCGCTCCGACGGGCACCTCAAGCTCGGACGCAGAAATTTTTGCCTGTCCGATTGCCAGATTCATATAATCACGGTCAGTCATGTTATCAGCGGAGCTTGAGAGGCTCAACATGCCAGATGTCACGGGCATAGTCGTTGATCGCACGGTCAGCGGCAAAGATGCCTGCACCCGAGATGTTCATGAGCGACATCTTGTTCCATCTGTCAATATCCTTGCGGATCTCAACAGCCTGCTTCTGCTTGTTTCTGTAGTCTGCAAAATCTGCAAGAACCATATAGGGATCGTGGTTGATGATCGTTCCGCTGATCTCGCCGAACGTCTTTCCTCCGATTCCCTTGTTGATAAATTCAATGAGGTTATGGATCTCAGCGTTGTTATTATAGTAATTCATGGGCACATAGCCGTTTCGCTTGAGCTCATTGACTTCTCTGGTGTTCATGCCGAAGATAATGATGTTTTCGGGGCCGACAGCTTCGTAGATCTCAACATTTGCGCCGTCCATTGTGCCGAGGGTAACGGCGCCGTTCATCATCAGCTTCATGTTGCCCGTGCCGCTCGCTTCCGTGCCTGCGAGAGAGATCTGCTCGCTGATGTCGGCGGCAGGCATGAGTGCTTCTGCCATTGTGACATTGTAATCCTCCATGTAAACGACCTTGAGTCTGTCTTTCATGTCGGGATCGTTATTGATGAGGTCAGCAAGAGAGCAGATGAACTCGATGATCTTCTTTGCCATATAGTAACCGGAAGCAGCCTTTGCACCGAAAATATAGGTGTGAGGAGTGAAATCACCGTTGGGATTTGCCTTGATCTCAAGATACTTGGCGAGAATATTGAAAGCGTTGAGATGCTGACGCTTATATTCGTGAAGGCGTTTGACCTGAACATCGAAAACGGAGTCGGGATCAAGGCTGATGCCTGTTTTGCTCTTTACGATTGCGGCAAAGTTTTCTTTGTTTGCACGCTTTATTTCGCCGAGCTTATCAAGGACCGCCTTGTCATCGGCATATTCACGCAGCTTTATCAGCTCGCTTCCGTTATAAATGAAGCCGTTGCCGATGAGCTCGGTAAGCAGACCGGTAAGCTTCGGGTTTGCCTGACAAAGCCAGCGTCTGTGAGCAATACCGTTGGTAACATTTGTAAATTTGTCGGGCTCAAGAGCATAGAAATCATTGAAAACGGTGTCCTTGAGGATCTGGCTGTGGAGAGCGGAAACACCGTTGACCTTGTGGCAGACGGCAACGCAGAGGTTAGCCATTCTGACAGCTCCGTTTGAAACGATCGCCATTTTCTCAACCTTGTTGGCGTCGCCCGTTGCTTCCCAGATCTTTCTTCTGAAGCGGTTGTCGATCTCTTTGACGATCTGATAAATTCGGGGAAGAAGACGCTTGAAGAGGTCCTCGCCCCAGCATTCGAGAGCTTCTGCCATAACGGTATGATTCGTATATGCGCAGACCTTCTCAACGATGGCAAAAGCATCGTCCCAGCCGTAGCCGCATTCATCGAGCATGATCCTCATCAGCTCGGGGATAGCCATTGTGGGATGGGTGTCGTTGATATGAACGGCGTTCATCTCGGCGAAGTTGTCGAGTGAGTCATAATCTCTGAGATGTCTTGCAACGATATCCTGAACGGATGCCGAAACAAGGAAATACTGCTGACGAAGACGAAGGCTCTTTCCTTCGGGATGGTTGTCGGCAGGATAAAGCACCTTGCTGATAACCTCAGCCATGGCTTTTTCTTCCATGGCTCTCATATAATCGCCCTGATTGAACATCGCCATGTTGATGCCGTCAACCTTAGCTGACCAGAGGCGGAGAACAGCGGCACTCTTGCCGTCTTTTCCCGCAACCATCATGTCATAAGGAACAGCCTTGACTGTTTTGCAATCTCTGAGCTCAACATGGTGATACTGTGCATCCCATGCATCCTCAACAGTTCCCTCAAACTTTACGAGAACGGTCTTATCTTCTCTCGGAACAAGCCATACCTCGCCGCCGGGAAGCCAGAAATCGGGCATCTCGGTCTGCCAGCCGTCAATGATCTTCTGCTTGAAAATACCGTATTCGTAAAGAATCGAATATCCCATTCCTCTGTAGCCCTGATTGGCAAGAGCATCGAGATAGCATGCGGCAAGTCTGCCGAGACCGCCGTTGCCCAGACCTGCATCGGGCTCGCAGTCGTAGAGCCTGTCGAGGCTCACGCCGTAGCTCTTGAGAACAGCCTTGACTGTATCCGTGAGGTTAAGGTTATAGAGTGTGTTTTTAAGGCTTCTGCCCATGAGGAACTCCATGCAGAGATAATAAACCTTTTTCTGACCCGCTTCCATTGATTTGGCGTCAAAGGCTCTTCTTGAATCTCTGACCATGTCCCTTGCGATCGTTGAGATAACTCTGTAAAACTGATCGTCGGTTGCATCCTTGGGTGAAACGCCGAAAAGATGGGAGAGCTTTCCCGAAATCATTTCCTTGAGTTCCGCCTGAGTTAATTTTTTGCTCATACTATCCTCCGTGAATAACGCTGCGGCAGAGTGCCGCATTGTTCTGATTTGTAAAAAAATAAATAATGATTACAGACCTTAATATTTTACACTAAAATTCAATGATTTACAACAAAAATTTAACAATAAATTAAATTTCTCGGCTTGTGCAGTATAGAATTTTGAAGTATAATATATAATATTGTTTGTAGAACTTGTATAAAATATTCATTTGAACGGAGAAACAGATTTGGATTTTTATAATTATCAGGAGAATCGGGGCGCAGGCTTCGGCGTTCCGCCCGATTACTTTTTTCGTGCCGAACGGGAAGAGAGAAGAAGGCAGAAAAAAAGAGAACTGAGATTCATCGGCAGCATAGCGGGCATGTGTGTCATTCTTTATGTTGTTCTTCAGAATGCGCTGTCAACGGTCATCATTTTTGAGCCGATCCGTTCGCTCTATTTCACGAACGAAACCTTCAGAAGTCTGATAACGATCATTCTTTCAATTCTCGGGCTTCTTCTTCCGTTCGTTCTCGGCGGAATCGGACTTCGCAGAAAAAAGCTTCTGACCGACCTCCGCCTTGAAAGACCCGAAAGCACTGCTCTTGCGATAACCGCCGTGCCGTTCGGCTTTCTGATCTGCCTTATCGGGAATTATCTGACGAGCATATTCCTGATGCTGACGGAGGATGCGGGAGTTGAGCTTACCGCTCCCGAAACAACAGCTCCCGACTCTTTTGCCGGCAGAATAATATATGTCATTTCGATTGCCGTTGTTCCCGCACTTGTTGAAGAATTTGCGCTCAGAGGCGTGATAATGCAGCCGCTCAGACGCTACGGCGATTGGTTTGCGATTCTGGCGACCTCGGCGGTGTTTGCAATTCTTCACGGAAATCTTGTTCAGGCTCCGTTTGCGTTTATCGCAGGAATCGGAATCGGCTATGCCGTGTGCATAACCGACAGCGTATGGACGGGAATCGTGATCCATTTCTGCAACAACTTTTATTCGGTGGCGGTTGACTTTCTGATAAACGATGTTACAGACGAGAATCTTCTGAACATGATCTGGAATTATTCGCAGTTTGCTCTTTATGCGGTCTGCATAATTCTTTCGGTTGCGTTTGTAATTATAAGAGGCAGAAAGAAGATCGCACGTGTTCCTGCGATTCTTACCACGGGTGACAAGGCAAAGGCGTTTTTCATCAACATTCCGATGATCGTTGCGGTTATCATTATGCTGGTCATAACCGCAGAATATGTAAAACTTCTATAAAATAAAAACAAGGCTTGCATCGGCGGAAACACCTTTGCAAGCCTTTGATTTTGTTTAATTCAATTATTTGATTGCGCCTGCGAGAAGGTCGATGAAGAAATCGACGTAGCTCTTGCTGCCGAAAACTTCAACGAAGAGCCAGCTGATACCGCCGAGAACCTTTTCAAAGACAGGACCCGCCTTGTCTTCTTCTTCCTCGATGTTTTCATAGCCCTGATAGCCGACCTCGTGGAGGATTTCCATAAGAGCTCTGTCAGCAGCGTCAACATCTTCCTGCTTGGGAGCAACCGTTGCGTGGATAACGGCTTCGCCGTCAGCAATAGCCTTGTCGAGCTTTTCAATCTGCTCTGCGGTGAGGTTTGTGCGGTCAACTTCGTAAGCATCAGCAAGTCTCCAGCGGCGGACGTACTTGGTGTTTACCTGATAGTTGAACTGAGGATAATTTTCGGGGTCAGAATGAACGTCGTCAATCTCTTCGAGAAGAAGAGCCTTTGCAAGGTTGAGAACAACGTCGTTGTCGCCGACCTCGTGATACTGATCAAGGAAAATCCACGTGTTATCGGGAAGAACGGCTGTTGAAACGTCGATCATGTTGTCGGGAGAAACGTAGTTGTATTCGGGATATTCCTTGCTGGGATTCTTCTGCTTGTAGTTTTCGCCGAGGGTTGCATCGCCTGCAGCGCCTGTTGCGCCGAGAGTTGTTGAAGAAAGGTTGATGATACCGTCGGAGTTATATTTCTTGGCGGAAGCAACGATACCGAAATATGTATACATATCTTCGCCGAAGTTGAGGTTTGAACCTGAGATGAAGTTGACTCTTACGCCGTCTTCAACAGCAGCCTTGATGTTGTCCTTGAGGTTGAGTCTTGCCTTCTGGAAGGCATCTGTTCTTGCTTTGAGAGCAGCGTTATCGGAGAGATATTTCTTTGCGATAGCGTCGTATCTGTATGAGGGGATCATTGCCCAGAACTGCGGGCAGTTGATCATCATTGTGTCGAGAATGCCGCTCATTGCGCCTGAAAGAAGAGCGTTGATGCCTGATTCGGGAATGATGCGGAGAAGAAGGTTGATGAGGTAGCCGAGAGTACCTGTATCGTTTGACTCAACGAAGATGTTTGCAAGGAATTCATGATAGAAGAACTCGGGGGAGAGATTCCATTCTCTTGCAAAGAAATCGGCAAGAAGGTCTGTGCCGTCAAGGCATGCAACCGCATTGACGATTGCGTTGATGTCTTCGTGACCGAACTGCTCGAGATAAGCGGTGAGAATTGTGCCGCCGAGAGAAACGGGAAGAAGGTTGACCTTGTCATGACCCGTCTGAGCCTTGACCATATCGATATATGCGTCAAGATCTTCGGCTGATTCCATGGGATCGCCTACAAGATTGAAGGTGAAGAAATATACATGATCTTCGCCGATAACGTCAACGAGGGGCTTCATGGGAACCATTCTGTAAACCCAGTCGAGGTCGTAGCCTGTGTCCTTATTCTTCTCATCAAACTCGGAAATAGGATAGTTCCATCTCAGAGTCTTGAGGTTTTCGATATGGTTGCCGTTTACATCGCATTTCTGATGTGAGAATGCTGCGCAAGCAACATCGTACGCAACCTTGTCAATGAAAACGTTGCGCTGAAGAGCAAGTGTGGCAACGAGGCTGAGAACAAGCTTGGGAAGCTGCTTGAGAACGCCGTCGAGGTTGAGGATGAGCAGTGTGCCGCCGATGTCGTCGCCGTTGCTGTCTTTAACAATCTCATCTGTTTCTTTGTCATAAAGATATGTGGGTGAGTGGTTGATGCCGGGGAGAACGATAACGGGGCAGTTGCCGCATTCGCCGTTGCAGGTCGTCTTGACTTCCTGAGCCGAGGCGTCGGGAACAACCGCTGAGCCTGAGATTGCAACAATTGAAACAAGCATTGCAACGCAGAGGATAAGGCTGATTACCTTCTTGGATATTTTTTTCATTTTCGGACACTCCTTTTTGTTAAATGCACAATTTATATCCAGATAAATCATATATTATCATAGAAAGTTCATAATTTCAATAAATTTCTTGAAAATAAAAAATTATTTCCGAAATATTTTCACGGGGCTGTTTTTCTTGACGGCGGGATATAAAAAGTGGTATTATAAAAATTACGGCTTATACGGAAAGGACAGACAGAAGTTATGATTAAAAATATTATTTTCGATATGGGCGGCGTGCTGATCGACTATAACCCCGAAAAGGTTCTTTACGGCATGTTTGACAGGGAAACCGCAGAAATTCTTCTCAGGGAGATTTTCAGAAACTCTCTCTGGTCAGAAAAGGACAGGGGCGTTATCTTCCCCGATGAGATCATGAAAATAACAAAGGACAGAATTCCTGCCGAGGTGTTTGATAAGGTCAGCGGAATGGTCGATAATTTCTATCCCTATATGCCTCCGTTCGAGAAGATGTATGACATTGTAAAGATGCTCAAGGAAAAGGGCTTCGGGATTTATCTGCTTTCAAACGCATCGCCGGATTTTCATGAGCGCAGAAGCGGAATTCCCGCTCTTTCGCTGTTTGACGGCGTTATAATATCCGCAGACCATAAGCTTCTCAAGCCCGAAAAGGAAATTTACGAAAAGCTTTATGAAACATTTTCTCTCAAGCCCGAGGAATGCTTTTTCATTGATGATGTACCTGCGAATATCGAGGGTGCGACGGCAACGGGCATGCAGGGACACTGTTATTATCACGGCGATCCCGATATTCTTATCCGTGATCTGAAAGAAAGAAAAATTATCGACTGATCATATAAACCCAAAGGAAAACCGCATTTATGAACTGTTATACCGAAATCGCAAAATCAATACCCGAATTCATGACTGTTGCAACGGATATCAAAAAGAACCGTCTGCCTGCGGGCGTGACGGGGCTTTCGCATATCCACAAGGCACATGTCATCGCTTCGCTCTGCATGGGACTTCTGCGCAGGGCTGCCGTTGTTATGCCCGACGAGGCTCAGGCAACGAGAATGAAGCAGGATCTTGAGGGCTTCGGAATAAAAGCTTTGCTTTATCCCGCAAGAGATTTTTCTTTCCGCACGACGGAAACGGTTTCCCGTGAATATGAGCATGCGAGGCTCAGCGTTCTCGATAAGCTTCTTGCCGAGGACTACGATGCCGTTGTTTTTTCTGCGGAGGCGGCGATGCAGCTTACCGTTCCGCCCGAAAAGCTTTTCCGCAACTGCTTTGAAATAAAATTCGGCGAGGAATATGACATCGGCGAGCTTACCGAAAAGCTTGTCAGAAGCGGTTATATCCGCAGCGAGCAGGTTGACGGTGCGGGTCAGTTTGCGCTCAGAGGCGGCATTCTCGATTTCTATCCGCCCGATTCAAAGCAGCCGTGCAGAGTTGAATTCTGGGGCGACAGCGTTGACGGAATTGCATTTTTTGACCTTGAAACGCAGAGAAGGGGCGATACCCTTGACAGCGTGAGAATAACTCCCGCAAGAGAGATACTCGTTTCCGACAGCGAGCTTGTTTCCCTCATAGAAGATAATCTGAAAAAACACAGAATCAAGGGCGATGCCCTGAAGAACATAAATGAAGATCTCGAAAAGCTCGGAAACGGTATCCGTCTTTCGTCCTTCGATAAATATATGCCGCTCATCTATCCCGATGCGGCAAGCATTTTCGACTATTGCAAGGATGCCGTGCTTTTTGTCTGCGAGAGCTTTTCGGTCAAGGAAAAGTTTTCGGCGGCGTGCCAGCTCATGAACGAAACCGTAAAAGGTCTTTTTCAGGACGGCACTCTCTGCAAGGGGCTTGACCGCTTCGGGCTTCAGCCGCACGAGCTGATTTCGGTTTATCTGGATGACGGTGCGGTGTATCTTGACAATCTGCCGAGGGGCGGTTTTGATACTCCCGTCAAGGATCTCGTTACCTTTACGGCGAAGCAGATCGCTCCGTGGAACGGAACGCTCGCAACGATCGTTGATGATCTCAGTGCGCTGAGAACAAGGCTCGGTCATTCGTGTGCCGTTGTTGCCGGTACGGAAAAAGCGGCGCAGACCCTCGTTGACGATCTTGAAAGCGAAGGCATTCCCGCAATCTGGTGCCCCGTTCCGCCTGCGGAATTTCCGAAAAAAACGGTGTGCGTGCTTCCGGGCTCGTTCTCGGCAGGCTTTGAATATCCCGGTGCAAAATTCAGCCTTATCACTTACAGAGGAAAACCCGTTCCGACAAAGAAAAGAACATCGGCACGCAAGCCTGCAAGAAATGCATTCAACAACCTCAGCGAGCTTCACAGAGGGGAATATGTTGTTCATTCTTCTCACGGCATCGGTATTTTTGAGGGAATACAGAGTCTTGAGGCTTCGGGCGTCAAAAAAGATTATATCAAGATCAGATATGACAAGGGCGACAATCTATATGTCCCCGTAACCCAGCTCGATCAGGTTTCCAAGTATATCGGTCCCAAGAACGACGACAAGCCGCTCAAGCTCAGCAAGCTCGGCGGCAGAGATTGGCAGAAAACGAGGTCGAGAGTCAAGGGTGCCGTCAAGGATATGGCGAAGGAGCTTATTGAGCTTTATTCCAAGCGAGTGAAGCTGCAGGGGCATGCGTTCACCGAGGATATCGATATGCAGAGCGATTTTGAACGCAGGTTTGAATATATCGAAACCGATGACCAGCTCCGATGCATCCATGAAATAAAGAGGGATATGGAAAAACCGTATCCCATGGACAGACTTCTCTGCGGCGATGTCGGCTTCGGAAAAACCGAGGTTGCGCTCAGAGCGGTATTTAAATGCATAGCTGACGGAAAACAGTGTGCGATCCTTGTTCCGACAACGATTCTTGCGCTTCAGCATTATCAGACGATCCTCAAACGCTTTGAGGGATTTCCGATCGAAGCGGGAATGCTCTCGAGATTCTGCACGAAAAAAGAGATCGACAAAACCGTTGCGGGGCTGCGCAGAGGCTCGGTCGATGTTGTTGTCGGAACCCACCGCCTGATTTCAAAGGATGTTCAGTTCCGTGATCTCGGGCTGATAATCATTGACGAGGAACAGCGCTTCGGCGTTGCTCAGAAAGAAAAGCTGAAGGCTCTCTATCCGACGGTCGATGTGCTTACTCTTACTGCAACACCCATTCCGAGAACGCTCAACATGGCGATGACGGGAATCAGGGATATGTCGGTTATCGAGGAAGCACCCATGGACAGACTGCCCGTTCAGACCTATGTCATCGAGCATAATATGCCCGTTCTCGTTCAGGCGATGGAGCAGGAGCTTCGCAGAGGCGGTCAGGTTTATTATCTCTATAACAGAGTTGAAACAATAGAACGCAAGGCGGCGGAGATCAAAGCTCTCCTGCCCGATGCAGCCGTCGGAATTGCTCACGGTAAAATGAGTGAGGATGAGCTCAGCGAGGTCTGGAGAAAGCTTCTTGAAGGCGAAATCGATGTTCTAGTCTGCACGACGATCATCGAAACGGGCGTCGATGTGCCGAACGCAAACACGCTTATTATTGAAAACGCCGACCGCATGGGCCTTGCTCAGCTTCATCAGATAAGAGGCAGAGTCGGAAGATCCTCACGCAGAGCGAGCGCATATTTCACGTTCACGAGAGGCAAGGAGCTCAGCGAGATCGCAACCCGCAGACTCGATGCGATAAGAGAGTTTACCGAGTTCGGCTCGGGATTTCATATTGCCATGCGTGATCTTGAGCTCAGAGGAGCAGGCAATGTTCTCGGCGCTCATCAGCACGGTCATATGGAAACTGTCGGCTACGATATGTATATCAAGCTGCTTGAGCAGGCAATATGCGAGGAGAAAGGGGAAGCTCCCTCAACTCCCGAAAAGGACTGCCTTATCGACCTTCCGATCGAAGCACATATTCCCGACGATTATATCGAGAGCGTTCCGCAGAGGCTGCAGATCTACAGAAGAATTGCCGACATCAAGAGCAACGACGATGCCGCAGATGTTATCGACGAGCTTTGCGACCGCTTCGGCGATCCGCCCGAAAGCGTTGAGGGGCTTATAAAAATCGCCCTGCTCAGAGGCAAGGCGGCTCGTCACGATATCTATGAAATTTCGACGCAGAGCGACAGAATCATATTCCGCATCGGCAGCCTTGATATGCAGAAGATCTCTCTTGCCGCCGCTCATTTCAAAAACAGGCTTGTTGTCAGCGCAGGCGGAGGAAAGCCGCATATTGCGGTCAGAATGCTCAACGGCGAAAACCGCCTGAGGCTTATCGAGAGCGTTCTTGATTATATGGATGAAAAAACCGAATAGAAAAAGCAGGTGCTTCGGCACCTGCTTTTGGTTTTTAATAGTATCTGTAGCTTGCGATGACCTTGCCGAGAATAACGACCTCGTTGACGATTATCGGCTCATAGGCATCGTTTTCGGGCTGAAGTCTGAAATGACCGTTTTCCTTATAGAAGGTCTTGACCGTTGCTTCGTCTTCGATGAGAGCAACAACGATCTCTCCGTTTCGGGCGGTGGGAGTTCTTTCGACGATAACGATGTCGCCGTCAAGAATGCCTGCCCAGAGCATACTTTCGCCCTTGACCTTCAGGGCAAAAAGCTCCTTGTCCTGAGCTCCCTGCATCGAGAAGGGGAGATAGCCTTCGATTTCCTCAACGGCAAGAATGGGCATGCCTGCCGTGACGGTTCCGAGGACGGGAACATGAGTCACATTCTCAGCCTGACCGACAATTTTGATGCATCTTTTGAGCATCGGAGGACGCTGAATATAGCCTGCCGCTTCAAGAGCATCAAGGTTCGCCTGAACGGACGAGGTTGAACGAAGCCCGACAGCCGCTCCGATTTCACGCACGCTGGGAGTCATGTTGTCCTTTGCCTTTTCGAGAAGAAACTCATAAATCCTCTGCTGAATGGGGGTTATAGGTTTCATAATTTTTTCCTCATTTCTTTATCGAACTTAATTCTGAATTCGCATTTTAAACCTGCTTTTATATCTTTTCACCGCTATTATAGCACAAATGTTCGCAAAATGCAAACATTTGTTTGATATTTTTTGAAAAAATTTTTTCGGGGGCTATTTTAATTTCTGCCACGACATGATATAATTATATTATCTGTAATATATAAACGCAAATAAAAGAAGGAGGCTTGTTTATGGCTGTCAGAAAAAGCAAAGTCATTCCGAGGGCGAAATTCCCCGAGCAGGTGGGAATCAGCTCACATGAAATAAAAGCTCTTATCGATGACTTCGACCGCAGCGGCATCGAGGTCCATTCGATGATGCTTATCCGCAAGGGTAAGGTTGCCTATGAGGCATACAGACACCCGTTCAATCCGCAGACACCGCATACGATGTATTCGGTCAGCAAGAGCTTCACTTCGATAGCGATAGGCTTTGCGATCGATGAAGGTCTGCTGACTCTCGATACAAAGGTTATTGATATTTTCCCTGAATACAGACCTAAGAAATACGATGAAACGCTCGAAAAAATGACCGTTTTCCATCTGCTTACGATGACCGCAGGCAAGGACGTCAGCCTTCTCAGCGACAAAACTAAGGACAGATGGATCAAGGATTTCTTCGACGCAAAATGGGCATTCAAGCCCGGCAACGGCTGGCGCTACATAAGCGAAAACACATATATGTGCTGTGCCATAATCAAAAAGCTGACGGGTATGGGTATCATTGATTATCTGACTCCCAGACTCTTCAAGCCTTTAGGCATAAACCGCAGACCCTTCTGGGAGCTTGACCCTCAGGGACTCGAAGCGGGCGGCTGGGGTCTTTTCATAACGACCGACGAGCTTGCGAGATTCATGCTCTGCCTTCATCAGAAGGGCAAATATGCAGGCGTTCAGGTTATCCCCGAATGGTATGTCGAGGAGGCAACAAAGAAGCAGGTGCGCAACGATAACAACGAGGACAGGGATTCTGTCTGCGGTTACGGCTTCTTCTTCTGGAGAAACGCGTTCAAAAACAGCTACAGAGCGGACGGTATGTTCTCTCAGTTCGGCATCGTTCTTGAGGATTATGATGCCGTGCTTGTTTTCAACTGCAGCGAGATTTTTGAGCAGAAAACGAGAGATGCGATATTCCGCCATGTTCCGCATATGTTCATCAAGCCCAAACGCTTCAAGCCCTCTGACGGTTATGAATATGATGAGCTTCAGCTTTCTCCCATCAAGGGGCTTCCCGCATCACGAAGAAGCGTTGTTGAAGAATTCATAAAAGGCAAAACGATAAAGCTGACAAAGAATCCGATTCTGAATGCCGTGGGCTGGCCGCTTTCGATGCTTCCCCTTGCGGTGGTCTATATGTCGGCAAACAGAGCGGGCAATATCGATAATATCGTTCTTGATTTCAACGAAACCGAATGCATAATGTCGTGGGATGAGGGCAAGGAGCATAACACCATCGTCTGCGGCATGGACGGAGAATACAGAGAAAGCAAGATCCATCTTGCAAGCATCGATTTCACCGCTGTCAGCACGGCGGCATGGGTATCCGAGGATTCCCTCGAAATCAGAATGCGGCCTCTCGAATCCGTTGCCGAGAGAAGAATAACCCTCACCTTCAAGGGCGACGGAGTGACTCTCGTTCCCCGAAGCAGTCCTCCTCTTTCAACGATTGCAAGCGGAATCAAAGGCACCGTCGAGGAATTCATTTCCGTCGAGGCTCTGGCTCAGCTCGGAGGCAAGGCTGTCATGAAGCTCGACAGAATTCTCGAAGCACCGATTTCGGGAAAACTCGTTTAAATATTTTTGTTGTTCAATTGGAGTGCGTATGACAGAGAATGTTACAAAAAAAGATAAAAAAGCTACGGGCTGCGGCAAAAAGAAACTGATTGCTGCGGCTGCGGCAGTGCTTTCTCTGATTGCGCTCATAACGGCGTTCCTGCTCTTGAAAAATCCGCTGTTCTGCTATGTTTCGGAAAAACTCGCTTCCGACGGAAGATACTATGCTGCAGAGAAATATGCCGGCATGTGCAGCGGAGAAAAAGCGGATGTTATAGAGGAATACGTAAATCTCAGACAGGATATCAACGCCAACTATGCTCTCATGGTTGCAGGCTTTGACAGAGAGAAGGTCGAGGATTGGCGAATCAGGGCAGAAAGCATCAGAAACAACAGTCAGTATCTAAGCGACGGCATTTCTCTCGAGGCGATTGCTCTCTCGGAAAGACTCGATGAGATCTGTAATCTTCTGAATGAATATGACGCGCTCAGACCTGAAGCCATGGAGCTGTTCGATGTTTTCAATGAAATAAACCGTCTTTATGCAAAGGACGAATCGGGTGAGAATCCCGTTTTCACGATCAGCGCCGAAATTGCCGCCGTTGACCGCTGGGAAACGACAGCAAGAAAGCTCGATGCCTTTTCGGCAAAAATCAGCGATGCCGGCAAGATGTATCTTTTCACTTATTTTGTCAAAGAGGCTCAGGGCGAAGCGGTCGACCTTCGCTCGGCGATGTACGGCTTCCTTGCTCAGGGATATGATGCGTATGCCCAGATTAGGGTCACGGGAGAAACCGTGCGCACCTTCCCTTCGATTCAGAACGGAAGCGGTGAAACGGTGAATCTTCAGAACAAGGAAAAATATGAAACCTTCATGTACCGTGACATGTGCGGAGCTCTTGCCGAAATGCTGGGAGAGTTTTATGATTCATGATATGATTTTATGTCAACAATAATTGAGAAAAAACATGATTGACATAAAAGAAAAATAATGGTATACTGTTCGCTGTTAAAGGGGAGTAGCTTTAAGGCTCCGCCGAGCGGATGTCAACAACCGTTGCTTTATGCATCTGGCAATCCGCCCATTTATGGAAGCAAGACCTTTGACAGAGGGATTCTCTGTCAAAGGTCTTTTTTATATGTAAATTATCTGCATTCTACGGTGCAGGGATTATTACCAGAAAGGAATGAAAACCCAATGAAGTTCTATCTTGAACAGATCGAAAGCGTTTTCGATCATGTTAAGAGCTCCGCAAAAGGTCTTTCCTCGGCTGAAGCTGAAAAAAGACTTGCCGAAAACGGCAAGAACAAGCTTGAGGAAGGCAAAAAGAAAACCATGCTTCAGCGTATCGGCGAGCAGCTTTCGGACCCGATGATCATCATCCTTATCGTTGCTGCCTTCATCTCCGCAATAACTGAGTGGTTTGAACACGGTCATTTTGAGTTTGTTTTCCCCACGGACACAGTTATCATTCTTATCGTTGTTGTTATCAATACCGTTCTCGGCGTTGTTCAGGAAAGCAAAGCCGAAGCGGCGATCGAGGCTCTTCAGGAGATGTCTGCCGCAACCTCAAAGGTTCTGCGTGACGGAAAAATCGTTTCCGTTCGCAGTGAGGATCTTGTTGTCGGCGATGTTGTTATTCTCGAGGCAGGCGACGCTGTTCCCGCAGACTGCCGTATCTTTGAATGCGCAAGCATGAAGATCGAAGAAGCCGCACTTACGGGTGAATCGGTTCCCGTTGATAAGCTTATCGGCCTTCTCAAGGGCGGCGATAACGGCGAGGTTCCCCTCGGCGACAGAAAGAACATGGCGTATATGGGCTCAACCGTTGTTTACGGCAGAGGCACAGCCGTTGTTGTTTCGACGGGCATGGATACCGAAATGGGTAAGATCGCCGATGCTATCGCTCAGGCTGAAGAGGGTCAGACTCCTCTTCAGATCAAGCTTTCACAGCTTTCAAAGATCCTCACGAAGCTTGTTCTCGGAATCTGCGTTGTTCTTCTCGGATACCAGATGATCATGGCTCATTTCTTTGGCGAAGGAATTTCATTCGGTGTTTTCCTTGAAAGCTTTATGGTTGCCGTTTCGCTTGCCGTTGCGGCGATTCCCGAAGGTCTTGCGGCGGTCGTTACGATCGTTCTTTCCATCGGCGTTACCAACATGTCAAAGAAGAATGCGATCATCAGAAAGCTCACAGCCGTTGAAACTCTCGGCTGCGCTCAGATAATCTGCTCGGATAAAACAGGTACTCTCACTCAGAACAAGATGACTGTTGTTGACCATTACGGCAACGACGAAAAGCTCATCGCAAAGGCTATGGCTCTTTGCTGCGATGCATCGATCGATTCTGACGGCGTTGTTACGGGTGAGCCCACAGAAGCAGCTCTTGTTTACTACGCAAACGAGCTCGGCATGAACAAGAACGATCTTGTTGCTGCCGCCCCCAGAACGGGCGAAGCTCCCTTCGATTCAGGCAGAAAGATGATGTCAACGGTTCATAAGACCGCAGAGGGCATCGTTCAGTATACAAAGGGTGCTCCCGATGAGATCCTCAAGAAGTGCAGCCACGCTCTTATTGGCGGTGAGGTCGTTGCTTTCACCGAGGAAATCAAAACGGCTGTTCTTGCAGACAACAAGAGAATGGCTGACCAGGCTCTCAGAGTTCTTGCAGTCGCTTACAGAAGCTACGATGCAGAGCCTTCTGATTATGCTCCCGAAGCACTTGAAAATAACCTTGTATTCATCGGTCTGACAGGTATGATCGACCCTGCCCGTCCCGAGGTCAAGGCAGCTATCGAGGAATGCCGTTCGGCAGGCATCACTCCCATCATGATTACGGGTGACCATAAGGATACCGCAGTTGCCATTGCAAAGCAGCTCGGCATCATCGAAGACGAGTCCGCCGCTATCACGGGTGCTCAGCTCGATGAGATCAGCGACGAAGAATTTGCAGAAAGAGTTACCGAATTCAGAGTTTATGCCCGAGTTCAGCCCGAGCATAAGACGAGAATCGTCAACGCATGGCGTGCAAAGGGCATGATCACCGCAATGACGGGTGACGGCGTAAACGATGCTCCCTCGATCAAGAGTGCCGATATCGGCGTCGGCATGGGTATCACGGGCACAGACGTTACAAAGAATGTTGCAGACATGGTTCTTGCAGACGATAACTTTGCAACGATCGTTTCCGCAGTTTCCGAAGGCAGAAGAATCTATGACAACATTAGAAAGGCTATTCAGTTCCTTCTTGGCTCAAACCTTTCCGAGGTTCTCTCGATCTTCACCGCAACGATCCTTAATTTCACGATTCTCAAGCCCGTTCACCTTCTTTTCATCAATCTTGTTACAGACAGTATTCCCGCTCTTGCTCTCGGTCTTGAAAAGCCCGAAAGAGATATCATGCACAGAAAGCCCAGAGACAGCAAGGAAGGCGTTTTTGCAGGCGGTATGGGCATCGATGTGTTCTATCAGGGTGCTCTCGTAACTATTCTTACACTTGCTGCTTTCTTTATCGGCGAATATCTTGAGCACGGTCAGTGGCACTTCACAAACATTGCAAACAGCGAAGAAGGCATGACGATGGCGTTCCTCACAATGTCAATGTGCGAGATATTCCACTCATTCAATATGCGTTCACAGAGAGGCTCCGCTTTGGCGATGAGCTTCGGTCAGAAGTCACACAACATCGTTCTCTATATCGCAATGGCTGCCTCGCTCCTTCTCACAACGGCAATCATTGAGATCGAACCTCTTGCAAATGCTTTCAGCTTCACACACCTTGATCTCAAGGCTTATGCGATCTCGATCGGTCTTGCATTCCTTATCATCCCGATCGTTGAAGTAATAAAGGCAATCCAGAGAGCGATCGCAAAGAAAAAGTCATAAATTAAAAGTAACGAAGCCCCTGACTCTTGTCGGGGGCTTTTACTCTTTTTCACAATAATATTGTATTTTATAGAAATCCGTGTTATCATTAATCATTATCAGTTGCGGAGGTGGATTATGTTTTCAAGGGTAAACAGCATGGGGCTTTTCGGCGTTGACAGCTATATGGTCGGCGTTGAGGTCGACTGCGGTCAGGGCTTGCCCCGAATTGATATTGTCGGTCTGCCCGATGCGGCAGTCAACGAATCGAAAAACAGAGTGCGCTCCGCAATCAAGAACAGCGGCTTCAGCTTCCCGTCGAGCCGTGTTACGGTCAATCTTTCTCCTGCCGATGTGAGAAAGGAAGGCTCGGTCTACGATCTGCCGATCTTTATTGCAATACTTAAGGCAACGGAACAGCTCAGAGTGAATGTTGATGACTGTGCGTTCATCGGCGAGCTTTCGCTCGACGGACTCGTCAGAAGGGTCAACGGTGCTCTGCCCATGGTTATCAGAGCGAAAAACAGCGGGCTGAAAAGGGTTTTTGTTCCTGCGGCGAATGCGAGAGAAAGCTCGGTCGTTGACGGCATAGAGGTCTATGCGGTCAGCAGCGTAAGTGAGGTCACGGAGCATCTTAAAGGCGAAAAGCTTCTCCCGTGCGTTGAGTTTGATACTGAATATAACGAAGAAAATCTTGTGCCGATGCCCGATTTCAAGGATGTCATGGGACAGCAGGAGGCAAGATATGCCCTTGAAATTGCGGCGGCAGGCGGTCACAACATTATAATGGTCGGACCTCCCGGCTCGGGAAAGAGCATGCTCGCAAAAAGGCTTCCGTCTATTTTGCCCGATATGACATTTGAAGAAAGCCTGCAGACAACGGAGCTCTATTCGATAGCGGGAGTTCTCCCCGAGGGAGTTTCGCTCATGACTCAAAGACCTTTCCGCTCACCTCATCACACGGTTTCGCCTGCCGGACTTTCTGGCGGCGGTGCGATTCCGAGACCGGGTGAAATTTCGCTTGCCCATAACGGAGTTCTTTTTCTCGATGAGCTTCCCGAATTTTCACGAATAGCCATGGAGGTTTTGCGTCAGCCTCTTGAAGACGGCAAGGTGACGATTTCGAGAGCGAGCGCATCGCTGACATATCCCTGCTCGGCGATGATAGTCTGCGCCATGAATCCGTGCCCCTGCGGCTTCCACGGTCATCCGAAAAGAGAATGCACATGTCCCGAAGGAGCGGCAAAGCGTTATCTTGCAAGAGTTTCGGGACCTCTGCTTGACAGAATAGATATTCACATCGAGGTTCCGCCCGTTGATTTCGACAAGCTTTCGAGCCGAGTTCCGTCGGAAAGCTCGGCGGAAATCCGCAAGAGGGTCAATGCCGCAAGAAAGCTTCAGCAGGAAAGACTCAAGGGCAGCGGCGTGAGCTGCAATGCGAAAATGGATGCGGCGATGACGAGGGAATTCTGCCGACCGACTCCGAGAGCTATGGTCTTGCTCGAGCAGGTGTTTGAAAAGCTCGATTTTTCCGCAAGAGCATATGACAAGGTGCTCAGGGTTGCGAGAACGATTGCCGACCTTGAGAATGAAAGCACGATTGATGTTCAGCATATTTCAAGAGCCGTTCAGTTCAGAAGCTTGGACAGAAAATTATGGCATAAATAAAGAAAGGACTGCTTCATTTCCGAAGCAGTCCTTGTTGCTTTATATAATGTCGTTAAACTCAACAACCTTGTTCGTTTTGCCTGATTCAAAAATCGCTTCAACAAGACGCATGAGTCTGCGCTGCTGGCTGTGAGTGACGATGGCGTCAGCCTTGCCGCTGAGATGGGCGAAGATATTTTTATAGTATTCGCACCAATCGGCTTTCTGAACGGGAAGCGGATATGTTTCAATCGTGTCATCGGTTCTGGGAGCCATTGTTTTGGTTATGCCAGCGCCTGCAACGATGGGCACGGCATCTCTGTTTTCCCAATCCGAAACCATAACGACCTTGCCGTTACAATCCCAGTCGTTAATAACTGCTGAGCCGTTTTCGCCGAGCATGTACCAAAGCGGAAGCTCGATGAAGTTGCTGGTTGTAACCTCAACATAAAAAGATAATCCGTCGTCGAAAATCAGAGTCGTTCTGAATCCGTCGTCGCAGTTTTCGTTCGTTACATTGGTGAGCTCGGCATAAACCGTTTTGAGCTTGCGGGGCAGAGTCATCATCAGAGCCTGATCGAGAAGATGGATTCCCCAGTCGAAAACCATTCCTCCGCCGTGCTGCGGCTGATTTCTCCAGTCACCGGGAACGCCTCTTGAACCCTGAACACGGGACTCGATTCTGAAAACATTGCCGAGAGTGTTATCGTTAAGCAGCTTTTTCATTGTGAGGTAATCCTCATCCCAGCGTCTGTTCTGGTGAACCGTGAACAGCTTGCCCGTTTCGTTTGCGCATGCGATCATCTCTTCGAGATCGGCGGTGCAGAGCGTAACGGGTTTTTCACTGATTACGTTTTTGCCGTGGCGCATGGCATCGATCGCAATTTCCTTGTGAACATCGTTGGGGGTTGCGATCGTTACAAGGTCAATGCGTTCATCGGAAAGAAGCTCTTCTCTCGAAGAAAACGCATGGATGCCTTTTTCTTCTGCAACCTTGCCTCTTTCGGGGTTGATGTCATAAATTCCGATAAGCTCGGCACATTCGCCGAACTCTTCCTTTATTTTTCTTGTATGCCAGCCGCCCATACCGCCGTAGCCGATAACTGCGCAGCCGAATTTGTTGTTAACCATGGTATCGCTTCCTTAGAGTTAAAATCATGTGCCGTAAACCGTTTGCTGTTATGCCTCAGGCTTATACCCACCACATTTCGCCCGTGGATTCGGTGAGAATAATATTCTTGAGGAACGAAACCGCCTTTGAAAGACCTTCGTTCTGGCTCATGAGAGAGTCCTCATGCTCAATGCTGATGGCGTAGTCATAGCCGACCATGCGCAGGTTTGAGATGATCTCTTTCCAATAAGCATTGTCGTTGCCGTAGCCGATGGTGCGGAAGATCCACGAACGGTTGATCTCGTCGCCGTAGGGCTTGTTGTCCAGAACGCCGTTGACGGCGGTGTTGTATTTGTCGATTTTTGTATCTTTTGCGTGGAAATGGAAGATCGCATCGCCGAGCTTGCGGATGCACGCAACGGGATCCATGCCCTGCCAGATAAGGTGGCTGGGATCGAAGTTTGCACCGATTTCGGGACCGACCGCCTCACGGAGCTTGAGAAGGGATTCCGTGTTATAAACGCAGAAGCCGGGGTGAAGCTCGAGGGCGATTTTATTAACGCCGTGAGCCTTTGCGAAAGAAACAAGGTCTTTCCAGTAGGGGATAAGCACCTCGTTCCACTGCCAGTCAAGGATTTCGCCGAAATCATTGGGCCAGGGGCAGGTTACCCAGTTGGGATATTTTGCGGTTTCGCAGTCGCCGGGACAGCCCGAGAAGGTGTTGATCTGGTGCAGACCGAGCTTTTCGGCAAGAAGGATCGTGTTTCTGATAGTTTTGTCATAATCTGCGGCAATTTCCTTGTTGGGATGAACGGGGTTGCCATGGCAGGAAAGTGCGCTGATCTCAACATCGTATTTCTTGATAAGAGCCTTGAATTCTTCGAGCTTTGCTTCGTCTGCGAGAAGCTCCTCGGGGTTTGCGTGAGCGTTGCCGGGATATCCGCCGCAGCCGATCTCAACCATTTCGATGCCGAGGGATTTGAAATATTTGAGTGCCTCTTCAAGAGAGAGGTTTGAAAGCAGAGTTGTAAAAACGCCGAGTTTCATCTGTAATTCTCCTTAAATAATGCTTTTAAGATATTTGAAGCTTCTTGCGATATCTTCAAGACCTGTGGGCACGGGATCGTCATTTTCAACGATGAGCCATTCCATGCCGATATCCTTAGCGGCTTTTATAACCTTCGGGATGTCGCAGTTGCCTTCGCCGAGAGCCTTAGGCTTGCCGTCGATGCCGTCCTTGACATGGAGAAGAACGATCTTGTCCTTGAGTCTTGAAAGGAGAGCATAGTTGTCTTCGCCTGCGTGGAAGCTCCAGTATGTATCGATCTCAAGAGAGCATCTCTCGCCGATAACATCAATGGGAAGCTGACCGTTTTCGAGAGGAATGAACTCCTCGCAATGATTGTGATAGTAAACCTTCATGCCGTATTTTTCCATGGCATATTTTTCAGCAGCACCGAGAACATCGCCTGTTTCGACGGATTCCCCCATCGTTGAATGGGGAGCACCGCCGACACCGACTGCATTAACGCCGAGAGCATGCTGGAATTCGATCGTTTCTTCGAGCTTGTCAGCTCTGAAATCGTCAAGACCGATATGACCGCCGACGGCAACAAGTCCGAGCTCGTCGAGCTTCGCCCTGATCGTTGCGGCATCCGTGCCGAAATAGCCTGCGAATTCAACGCCGTCATAGCCGATTTTTTTGATTTCTTCAAGTGTTTTCAAAAGGGTTTCCGTGTCGCTGATATGATCTCTGACGGAATAAACCTGAACTGCAATTTTCATATGTTACCTCTTAATCGTTGTTGATGTAAACGGGCTGACCTGTTTTTGCGGACTCATAGATTGCTTCAAGAATCTGAGTTACAACCATTGCCTGCTCAGGCTTTGTGCTGACTTCCTTGTCGTTGATGACCGCATCGTAGAATGCACGGCATTCAAGCTCTGCGGGATCGTCGCTGCAGCCGTCATAGAATGCAACTCCGCCTGCATCGAAGTTGGGCTTTTCGATAACCTGTCTGCCGTTCTTGACATAGTTGATGCGAAGATCGTCAAACATGTCTGCGCCGCCCTTTGTACCTGCAAGGAGGGTTGAAGCCTCGATGGGATCGGCGATATTGATCGCCCAGCTCGATTCAACGCTGATCGTTGCGCCGTTTTCCATAACGACGAAGCCGAAGGCTGAATCTTCGACGGTATATTTTTCGGGATCCCAGTCGCCCCATGCGTTTGCGGTGTTCTTCTGGTCACCGAGCTTTTTATATTTTGTGCCGACAACCATTCTGGGCTTATAGTTATCCATCATCCAGAGAGTCAGGTCAAGAGCGTGGGTGCCGATGTCGATGAGGGGACCGCCGCCCTGCTCATATTCGTTAAGGAAAACGCCCCATGTGGGAACAGCTCTTCTGCGGATAGCAAGAGCTCTTGCATAGTAGATTTCGCCGAGATCGCCGTTTTCGCAGCACTGCTTGAGATAGAGCGAGTCATCTCTCCAGCGTGACTGATAGCCGATCGAGAGCTTTTTGCCCGTTCTGACGGAGGCCTCGTACATCGCCTTTGCTTCGGCGTATGTTTTCGCCATGGGCTTTTCGCAGAGAACATGCTTGCCTGCCTCAAGAGCATCAATGGTTATGAAGCTGTGTGAACGGTTGGGAGTACAGACATGAACCGCAACGATGCTTTCGTCCTTGAGAAGCTCTTTATAGTCGGTATAGATCTTTGCATCTTCCGAGCCGTATTTCTTTGCGGTTTCGATTGCTCTTTCTTCGATGATATCGCAGAATGCAACGGGCTCAAGAAAATCGATTTTTGAGATAGAACGCAGATGCTTGCCGTTGGCGATGCCGCCGCAGCCGATAATGCCTATTTTGATTTTTTCGCTCATGATAATTCTCCTTCACCGTAAAAGGTTATTTTTTGACAGCGTGACAGTTGCAACGGGTTAAAGCGTTAAAACTGTCCTTATACCTTTTATTATACTTAATATGCAAGCTAATTCAAGAATAATATTTTTTCGCGGATGTAAATTTTTGAACCCGATTTTTGGGCAAGATTAACAAAAAAACGGAGTGCATTTCTGCACTCCGCTCTGATTTTTCATTTGTGAAATTATCTGGGAACATAAACCCTTTTGACCTGCAGATTTTCGGGATCGGATATCTCACCGAGTCCGAGAAATGCACCGTCGGGACCGAAAACTCTGTAAAGTCCCGTCATTTTTGCACATCTGATTCGGTTCAGGTCGAGCTCGCCGCCGTTTGAGAAACGCTTTGCCTGCGCCTCGGTCACCTGAACGGAGGGATAAATTTCAAGAGCTTTTTCAAGAGGAATGAGAAGTTCTTCAGCGCTTCCGTTTTCCGAAGCCTTTTCAAGCTGTCCGAGAGTGACTGCCTGTTCAACCGAAAATCCGTTTGCTTTTGTGCGGCGCAGCTCCGTCAGAACGGCACCGCAGCCGAGCTTTCTGCCGATGTCATCAATGAGCGTTCTGATATAGGTTCCCGATGAGCAGGAAACAGATATTTTATATTCGTGACTGCTTTCGTCTGCTTCAAGAAGCTCTGCGGAGTAGATGAAAACCTTTCTCTCCTGCCGCTCAACCTCAATGCCCTGACGGGCAAGGTCGTAAAGCCTCTGTCCGTTGACGGAAACGGCGGAATACATTGGCGGAAGCTGGCTGATTTCACCCGTAAAGCTTCCGAGTGCGTCCAGAACATCAGCTTTTGTTGCGCTGACGGGATTTGTTTCAACAACCTTTCCCGTTATATCGAGAGTGTCGGTCACCGTGCCGAGGCGGAATACGGCGATATATTCCTTGTCATGGCTCGGGAGAAGCTCGCAGAATCGGGTTGCGCCGCCGAGCAGAACCGTCATAACACCCGTCGCCATGGGATCGAGTGTGCCGCTGTGACCGCATTTCTTTTCGCCGCAAAGTCTTCTGACCCGTGCGACCGCTCCGAATGAGGTTATATCCTTCGGCTTATCCAAAATGATGATACCTGTCATTTTTCTGTCCTTTCGGAATTGATATACGGAATTATAACATATCAAGTCCGAGGTTGCAAGGTCAGAGCGGAAATTCCGAGAGAGCTCTGAATTCGTAGCCGTTTTCACGGGCGTGATCGATGATCCTTCCGAGTGCCTCGGCGTTGTCGGGCGAAACTGAGTGAAGAAGTATAACCGCTCCCGCATGAAGCCGTGAGGTCACTTTTTCAAAGGCGTAGTCGCCGCCCTTTGTGTTTTCGACATCCCAGTCTGCATAGGAGCATGACCAGAAAGCGGTCGAATATCCCATTGAGCAGACGAGGTCGAGAGCGTTTTCGTTATATGCACCTTCGGGGAAACGGAAGAAGGTCGGAGTATAACCGAATTCGGTTTTCAGCCGGCTTTCGCATTCCCGAAGCTCATCTGCCATCTTTTCTCTTGAAATCTTCGTGAAATCGGCATGGTTTGCGGAGTGGTTGCCGACGATATGCCCCTCGTTTATCATCCGCCGTATCAGCTCAGGCTCGGCATCTATATGGTCGAGGGTGCAGAAAAATGCGGCAGGAACTTTCTTATCTCTGAGTGTGTCGAGAATGATCGAGGTGCAGCCGTTTTCCCAGCCGCAGTCGAAGGTCAGATAAAGCACCTTTTCTTTTGTGACAGCATCGTAGCAGAAGGCATTCATGCCGAGCGAAGAAAAATATTTCTGCGCATCGACTGAGATCTGATGGGGCATTCCGTTTTTTGCAACGCCGTAGCTGTGCTCCCTTCTTTCGGTTGAAAGCTTCCGTGTGCTTTTCTCCGTGAGAGTGCGTCCCGTGTCGGCAACGGAAACCTTGACATCGGCATCGTATTCCTCGAGAGTGCCTCTTCCCGTGCAGGAGGAAAGAACGAGGATCAGGGCAAGAATTACGGGCAGAAATTTCTTTTTTATAAATATCACCTTGCTTTATTTTTTTCATTCATGTATAGTATTTCATGCACGGCGAAAAATATCGAAAAAAATTTTATTTTTCATGCAACAAAAACAAGGCAGGAAAACACTTATTATATGAAAGCGGTAAGGAGGTTCGGTTTTGAGCGCTCAGATAAATCAACTCGTTACTCTTGCAAAAAGCGGCGATGCCGATGCCTTCGGCGAGCTGTATGAGTTATACTATAAGGAAATGTTCTATTATGCCCGATGCGTAACGGGCGACGATGAATTGGCGAAGGATGCCGTTTCGGATGCGGTTCTTTCGGCTTTCCGTCAGATAAGTTTCCTGAAGAAGCCCGAAGCATTCAAAGGATGGCTCTTTAAAATACTTTGCGCTTCATGTAAAAGGCAATATACGGAAAATCAACATAAGAACACGCTCGTGTGGCTTGACGGCGATGAGGGAGTTGAGAAATATCCCCTTCCGCCCGACGGCACGGAAGAGCTTATAGCTCTTAAAGAGGCTCTGGCAATACTTACTCATGAGGAAAAAGAAATCGTGATTCTCAGCACGGTTGAGAATTATAAAAGCCATGAAATTGCTCAGATGCTCGGAATCAAGGCTGTGACCGTGCGTTCCAAGCTTAAACGGGCACTTAAAAAAATGCGTGATTTTCTTGAAGACAACGGGAAAGGGGGGTGAAAAGATGAAAGACAGACAGATTGAAGAAATGATAAGAGCAGGTCTGAATGAAACCGAGGTTCCTGAGGAACTGAGAAAAGAGAAAATTGTAGAAATGCTAAAAGAGCAGAAGGATTTTTCTTGTGAAACGGGCAAGATCATCAGCATGGATGCGGAAAGGGACAACGCATCGAAAAACAGGACTTCGGTTGTTGCTCTTAACAGAATCGCAACGGTTGCGGCTGCGTTCGTTATCGTTATTGCGTGCGTGCTGTTTGCAAAAATGAATACGGGAATCCGGATTATCAGAACGGAGCCGGGCTTCGAGAATTATAATTCCGAAAACCTTATTATCGGCATCAGCAGCTATGACGAGATCGAAAATGCGGTTCGCAATGTGCTCGGCAAATCGGAAAATGTGACATCTGCAACCATTGTTCCTTCGGGAACGGATATACCCTCTTCGGGTGTCACTCAGCCTCAGTCCGGCTCGGCAGGCGTTACGGGAGCGTATGTTCTCGACAACTCAACAATTCTCGATGCCGCCGTAAGCGTTTATAATGCAGGCGGAGATGTTATTGAAAACATAACCGGACTTGAAGCCGACATTGTGAAGAACAACGATGAATATATTTTTGTTGTGACAACGGGTGTCGATTCCGAAACGGGCAACAAGGTTGAAACCGTCAAGGTTATCAGAGCGCTGCCTGCCGACAAAATGGCCGTTGCATCGACCGTGATTCTTTCCGACACAAGCGACGCAAGGAATATTGACGAATGCATTGAAATCTATCTCAAGGACAACAGGCTTGTTGCGATAATGAGCCGCAATGCTTATGTTATGGAGGATAAAACCGCTTACGAAAAGAATTCAACGGTTGCGCTTTATTACGACATCACAAATCCCGACAGTCCTGTTAAAGTCCGTGAGCATATTCAGGACGGAAAATATCTGACATCGGGTATTTCTGAAAACGGAAGTCTTTATCTTATCACCGAAAAATCCGTCAGCGCCTCCGAGAAGGATTCTGTTCCTTCCTGCAGCGTGAACGGAGTTCAGATAAAACCTGAAACGGAAGAGATCCTCATGGCGGTCAATGACCCTGAAGCGGCATTTACATTTATAACCGTCACGGATATCTCCGATTTCACAAAAGCTGTTGACAGCCTTGCGTTTTTCGGCAGCAACAGCGGCAGACTGTATGTCAGCGGCGATTCGGTTCTTATTTCAAGGGGCTTCGTTTCTGTTGAGCCCGATGAAAAAGGCGTTCGTGAAAATCTGACGGAGATCTACAGATTCGATATCGGCAACGCTTCGGTCAGCTTTGCAGGCTCGTATGCGGTCAGAGGCACTCTGGCAGGAGCTCCTTCGGTTGATGCAGAAAGCGGACTGCTTATGGCGGTTGCGGCCGATTCGGAGTCGGCAAGCCTTTATGTTCTTGACAAGGATATGAAATTTGTCAGCGGACTCGAAGGAATTTTTGCAGGCGAAAAAATAAAGGATGTAAGGTTCTACGGCGAAAAATGCTATGTTGTTTCGGCATCAAAGGCAGAAACGACGATCGTTATAGATTTATCAGATCCCGAGAAGCCCGAAAAGGCGGCAACGGTGTCAAAGGGCAGTCTTGCGGGAAAGCTTTTCGGGGCAGGCAACGAGGTTCTGATCCATATCGGAGAGAACGCAAAGGATATAAGCATTTCTCTTCTTGACCTGAGTGATCCGCAGAATCCCGGAAGCCTTGATCTGTATAATCTTTCCGGTTTTTCGGGTAACCTTTCGGATCTCGACACAAAAAGCATAATGCTCATGCCCGATAAGAAGATACTCGGAATCCCCGTTATGCGCAACGATTCCGCAACCAGAACGACGGTTTCATCCTATGCGCTTTTCGGCTTCTCTGACGGAGAGATCAGTCCGATTGGATTCTTTAATCACGGCTCTGAGAAGGATGAAGGAACGGCTGTCAGAGGAACCTGCATCGGAGATATTTTCTACAGCATTTCGGGAAACAGCGTCGTTGCTTTCTCGATAAGCGGAGAAGAAAGACTTTCGAGCGTTGAGCTCAAATGATCAAACCTGAAATTCCGCTTCCCGTAAACGGATGGACGGGAACCGACATGTCGGTTGAGCGGATTTTTCATAAACCGTCGCATCCTTGGGGAAGGATGCGTTACGGGACAAAAGATGGTGTGGTGCGGCGGAGTCGAAGGCACACGGCTTCGCCGCCGCACTCTTTTACGGCAGACTAAAGATCGTCTGCATCCTGAACGGGCATGTTATCCTCGCTGTCGTAGGGTACGCCCGTATAGCTCCCCTGGATATCGGACGGGATCTCCTCATAGGGCTCTGTACCGTCGGCAGGTGTTCTGAGGGGATAACGGCGGCAGTTCTTTCTGTCGCTTCCGAAACTTAAAGGCATATGAAGCTCCTCTCTTAATGGAATATTAATATTTTTACTCCTTTCAAACAAAATATTCCGCTTGACAAACAAGTGTATATACGATAAAATTAATGAGTATAGTTTATACTTAAAAATCATAAAGGATGGTAATCAAAATGAAAAAGACAATTTCTCTTCTTCTTGCAATTGTTGTTGCAGCTATCTCGATCTGCACTCTTACAATCTGTGCATTCGCTGATGAAACAACAACAGCTCAGGAAACAACAACAGAAGCAAAAGAAACAACAACTGAGCTCGATCTTGGCGATCCCAGAGAAACAACAACTGAAGAAAAGAAAGAAACAACAACTGAGGAAAAGAAGGAAACAACAAAGGCAGACGATACTTCTTCCACAACAAAGACAAGCGGCGATGTTGTTACAAATCCCTCAGGCGTAACTTCAATCGATGACGGCGATGCAACAACAAAGAAGCCCGCAGCAGTTGACGACGATATCCCCAACACAGGCAGCGGCATCGTTGTTCCCGCAATCGCTCTCCTTGCTCTTGCAGGCGGCGTTACAGTTGCAGTTAAGTCCAAGAAGGACTAATTGACAAAAACTGAAAAAATCATCCCGCTCCGTTGATTGTACTGCTCCAAATTGTACGGACAGCACAAAAATCCCCCTATGGTAGAAATATTTAATTAAGCAACGAACTGACTTCGTTTTTCAAGCGGAGTCAGTTTTGTTTTTAGTTGAATACGTTGATTGTTGTAGAAATAGATA
>JAFSFB010000007.1 GCA_017435385.1 Clostridia bacterium
AACCATTACTATTATACTTGGAGGTTTGATTTTCTTTCAACCTTTCGGGCTTGCTTTTAGCTCGCCCGTTTTGGCTTTGCTGAAGCCGTCTTTAACCCCTGGTAGAACCAGGGGTTTATTTCCACACCTGAAGGCACCAATTAACCGACGGGCGATTTCTCCCGTCGGTTTTCTTTTATCACATGTTTTTCAGCCTGTCATATTCTTCGTCGGTTATCTCAATGATACCGCCGTGCTTATAGCCGTAAGGGAACGAAAAGCCCTCGTTCATTCTTTCAAAAACAGCCATGCCCGGTTCGTCGGAAACAAAAGGAACATAGCCCATCTTCGATTTTTCACAGCCGAAGAAATCGAGGAAAAGACACCATCTTCCGTCAGCAAGCACACAGCTTGTCGGTCCCTCGTAGGAACCCGGATTTTCAATGCTTTCATGCATATATCTTTCAAATTCCGCATCATGCTCATACGGACCGTAAAGACTCTTCGAGGTCGCATGCATATTCATCGGAGGATGCTCGGCATTTTTATAAAAAAGATGGTATGTATCGCCGAATTTTCTGATATGGGAATCGAGGATCTCGTTGTCCTTCGTGAAGAAAAGCTTCGGCTCGGAGAAGGTTTCAAAATCCTTTGTCGTGCTGCAATAGATCGACATATGTTTGAAATCCGTTTCGGCAACGGTCGAGCCCCAATGAATCAGATATTCTTCGTTTTCTTCGTCAAAGAAAACCTCGGGTGCCCACATGCAGCCGAAATCGTCCCTTCCGAAATGAACGAGTCTTTCCTCGCCGAAATTAACAAGGTCATCGGTTTTCCACATTCGCAGACATTTGCTGCCCGTGCTGTTTATGTTTTTCCAGTCGAGATTGAGGTTTTCGTCATAACGGTAAGCAACGCAAAGGTCGGTCGTGACGATAACGAATCCGCCCGTATGCAAGCGGACAATTTCAATATCCCTGCATCCCTTTTCGCCGAGCTGAGTCGTGAGAACGGGATTTCCGCCGTTGACCTCTTCCCAGTTGAAGCCGTCACGGCTGATACCGAAATAGACCTGCTCGCCGTCGGGCGTTATTTTCTCTTTGAAATGAGTGAAAAGATAAGGCATGGTTATTCTCCTATACAACAAACCGCACCGAGATAATCTGCGGTGCGGTAAGATTCATTTTTACTTTACAGGTACAAGCTTTTCCTTGCCGCCCATATAAGGTCTGAGAGCAACGGGAATATCCACGCTGCCGTCGGCGTTGAGGTTGTTCTCAAGGAATGCGATAAGCATTCTGGGAGGAGCAACAACAGTGTTGTTGAGGGTATGGGCAAAATATTTGCCGTCCTTGCCGTTGACTCTGATCTTGAGTCTGCGTGCCTGAGCGTCGCCAAGGTTTGAGCATGAGCCGACCTCGAAATATTTCTTCTGTCTGGGTGACCATGCTTCAACATCGAAGGATTTGACCTTGAGGTCGGCAAGATCGCCTGAGCAGCATTCGAGAGTTCTGACGGGAATATCAAGAGAACGGAAAAGATCAACGGTATTCTGCCAGAGCTTTTCAAACCACATCATGCTGTCCTCGGGCTTGCAGACAACGATCATTTCCTGCTTCTCGAACTGATGAATTCTGTAAACGCCTCTCTCCTCGATGCCGTGAGCACCCTTCTCCTTGCGGAAGCAGGGTGAATAGCTTGTGAGAGTGTGAGGAAGCGTTGCTTCGTCAACGATAGTATCGATATATTTGCCGATCATGGAATGCTCGCTCGTGCCGATGAGATAGAGGTCCTCGCCCTCGATCTTATACATCATGGCATCCATTTCGGCAAAGCTCATAACGCCCGTTACAACATTGCTTCTGATCATGAAGGGAGGAACGCAGTAAGTAAAGCCTCTGTCGATCATGAAATCCCTTGCATATGAAATGCAGGCGGAATGAAGGCGTGCAATATCGCCCATGAGATAGTAGAAGCCGTTGCCTGCAACGCTTCTTGCCGCATCGAGGTCGATGCCGTTGAAGCGTTCCATGATCTCTGTATGATAAGGAATCTCGAAATCGGGAACAACGGGCTCGCCGTACTTCGTGACCTCAACATTTTCGCTGTCATCCTTACCGACGGGTACGCTGGGATCGATGATGTTGGGAATGACCATCATGATCTTCGTTACCTTTTCGGCATACTCAGCCTCGAGCTTTTCGCACTCGGCAAGTCTTTCGGAAAACTCGGTGACCTTTGACTTGGCAGCCATAGCCTCTTCCTTCTTGCCCTGAGCCATGAGCGCACCGATCTCCTTGGAAACCTTGTTGCGGTTGGCTCTGAGGGAGTCAGCCTCGGTCTTGACGGCTCTGGATTTCGCATCAAGCTCGATTACCTCGTCAACGAGAGCAAGCTTGGAATCCTGAAACTTCTTTTTGATATTCTCTTTAACGATATCGGGGTTTTCTCTTAAAAACTTGATATCAAGCATATTTTCAACTCCTAAAAGGTTTTTTACCTTTTTATTTTACTTCATGTTTGCCAAAAAATCAACCGCTTCGGCAACATATTTGTCGTCTGCAAGCTCAACGGCACCCTTGTCGACAAGAGCGGCGGTTGCGGGATCGATGGGAAGTCTTGCAAGAACGGGAACTCCGAGCTCCTTCGCAACCTCTTCAAGTTTGCTTTCTCCGAATGCATGGATCTCTTTTCCGCAGTCAGGGCATACAACATAGCTCATATTCTCAACAAGACCGAGAACGGGGATATTCATAAGCTTTGCCATGTTAAATGCCTTTTTGACGATCATCGTAACGAGATCCTGAGGCGTTGTGACGATGATGATTCCGTCAACGGGAAGATTCTGGAAAACGGTCAGCGAAACATCGCCCGTTCCGGGAGGCATATCGACGAACATATAGTCGACTTCACCCCAGGCAACATCCTTCCAGAACTGCTGGATAACGCCCGAAATAACGGGTCCTCTCCAGACAACGGGTGAATCCTCGCTTTCAAGAAGAAGGTTGACGGACATAATTTTGATGCCCGTGTTGCTTTCCTCGGGAAGAAGACCCGTTTCGTCAGCCTTTGCTCTGTTTTTGATGCCGAACGACTTGGGGATCGAGGGGCCTGTTATATCGGCATCGAGAACCGCACAGGCGTTTCCTCTCGCCTGCATTGCGCTTGCAAGCATCGAGGTGACAAGCGATTTACCGACGCCGCCCTTACCGCTGACAACGCCGATAACCTTCTTGACGCTGCTGAACGGACCGCAGGGAATTCTTAAATCTTCTTTTTTTGATGAGCAGCCGCCCGCTGATGCACAGCTTGAGCAGTTGCCGCTGCATGCTTCACTCATTTTGATATCTCCTATCTGAAACTGAAAATTAAAAACCGATTCAAGCCGCAACGAGTCTGATAAGCTCAGTCACGGCATAGATAAGCGGCATATGTGCAATATAGATCCAGAGAGCATTCCTGCCGAGGAATCCTAAAAATCTGATTCTCTGCGGATATGCCCATTCGGGAAAGCCCGATTTTTTGAAATGCATTCCCGCAAAAACACCTGCAAAGAAAATGAAGATGTCGGGGAATATCGGAAAATAGTCTGCCGAGAAAAAGTCGGGAGAATATATTCCCAAAGGTGCAAGCAGGTCGGTCTGATAAAGCGTATCGGGAATTTTAAGCGTAATCAGCTCACCGTAGCCGAGCGAGCCGGAAGAGATTCCGCTCATCAGCGGATACATCACCGCACACACAAGGATTCCCGCAAACGGAGAAGCTTTTTCAAGAGGCTTTTTCAGAAGCGCACAAATCAGAACGCAGACCGAAAGCAGATGCAGAATGCCGAAATAGATCTCGCATTCGACAAAGCCGAAAAGCGGCATGATGACCGCCGTGAAAAGAGTGACGACCGCCGCTGCGGCAAGGATTTTCATACCTCTTTTCAGATTGCTTTTTGAAAGCGAGCAGGAAATTCCGCAGATAAAAATGAACAAGCCTGCAAAAAACGGCTGGGCAGGAGTGAAAAAAAGGAAAAGCTTTGTTGCCCATTCATATCCGAACATCGAGCTGAGAATATACAGCGCATGATAAATAACCATGCATAAAACCGCCAATCCCCGAAGCTCATCAATGAAATATATTCTTATTTTATCTGCTCTGCGTATCTCCATCGACTCCACCTTTTCATATAAGTAGTATTTTAACATATTAAATTAAAAATGCAAGCATTTATTGACTTTATTCCTTATTTGTTTTAGAATAAGTTCATCATATTACTAAGGAGATTGACGATGATAGAAAAAATCAGAGAACTGCTTTTCAGAATATTCAAAAAAGAAAGCTTCCTAGGCAAGCTTATCGATAAATTTTTCACAAGGGAGATCGTTTCCTATATTTTCTTCGGAGTGCTGACAACAGCGGTCAACCTCATAACCTTTTACCTTTTCAAAAAGCTGTTTATCAGCATCGGCTGGGACGGCATTCTCAACTCCCTCCTCGTTTCTGCAGGCTGGGAAAAAGCTGTTGAATTCCTCTCCGACGGCTCGGATTATCTCGATGCAAACACGATCGCATGGGTTGCCGGCGTGCTCTTCGCTTTCTTCACAAACAAGCTCTTTGTTTTCGAGTCAAAAAGCTGGAAGCCTTCGGTTGCCGCCAAGGAATTCGCAGGCTTCGTCGGAGCAAGAGTTTTCTCGTTCGTTGTTGAAAGCGTGCTGATGTTCCTCATGGTAACCGTTCTCTCATGGAGCGAGCTGATCGCAAAAATCATTGTTGCGGTTTTTGTTATTATCATCAACTATGTTTTCAGCAAGCTCTTCATTTTCAAGAATAAAAAGGCTGACTGATATGACTGAGATTATTTCGGCAAAAGCTCATGAAATAGAAATCAGGCAAAGCGCAATCGAAGAATATCTCGGATATTTCGGAGCAAAAGCGGATCCGGCAACGCTTGATATCATTGACGAATGCAAAAAAGAATTCCTCGGATGCGTTGATTATAAAGCCTGCATATGCAGAGTTGAATGCTGCGAAGAAAACGGCAGGCTGTGTCTTGAATTCATGCAGACGGAAAGCAAATCGCTCGCAGGTAATCTGAGAAACTGCAAAACCGCCTTTGTTCTTGCGGCAACCACGGGAGCGGCGGTGCAGAGGCTCATCGCAAAGAACGCTCTCATCTCACCTCTCAGAGGAATGGTGACCGATGCCATAGGCTCGGCGGCAATCGAGGCGTTTTGCGACTATATCAACCGTTCTCTCGGCGACACGGATTATCTCCGACCGAGATTCAGCCCCGGCTACGGCGACCTTTCTCTTGAATGTCAGCAGCTACTGCTTGACCGTCTTGAAGCAAAGAAGCTCATCGGTCTTGCCCTGACAGACGGCGGTATGCTCACTCCCGTCAAATCCGTCACGGCAATCGTCGGACTCAGCGAAGAAAAAAACAAATGCAGAAATCCCAAGGGCTGTATGGTATGCAACCGAGTAAACTGCCCTTATTCATAAAGAAGGAATCAAAATGAACATTCTCGAAAAGATCAGAAGCGGAATAACCTATGTTGACGGCGGAGCGGGTACTCTTCTCCAGTCATGGGGGCTTGAAGCAGGCGTTTCTCCCGAAACATGGAATATATCCGATCCCGACAAAATAAAAAAAATGCACCGCCTTTATCTTGAAGCGGGCGCAAACATCATAACGGCATGCACCTTCGGCGCAAACAGACTCAAGTTTGACAACCTTGAGGAGATAATCGTTGCCGCAATCAAAAATGCAAAAGAAGCCTGCGAGGGCTTTGAGGATGCATATGTTGCTCTCGACATCGGCCCGACGGGAAAGATGCTCGAGCCGCTCGGTGACCTCCCGTTTGAGGAGGCTGTTTCGGTTTTTGCCGAAACGGTGAAGATCGGTGCAAAAGCAGGCGCAGACCTGATCCTCATTGAAACGATGAACGACAGTTACGAAACAAAAGCCGCCGTTCTCGCCGCAAAAGAAAACTGCTCTCTGCCCGTTTTCGTGACAAACGCATACAGCGACAACGGCAAGCTCATGACGGGTGCCGATGCCGCCGCCATGGTTGCCATGCTCGAAGGTCTGGGCGTTGATGCGCTCGGCATGAACTGCTCCATGGGTCCGAGGCAGATGCTTGAAATCGCTTCAGAAACGGCAAAATATGCATCCGTTCCGATTATCGTAAACCCCAATGCGGGTCTGCCAAAAGTCATTGACGGCAAGAGTGTTTTCGACGTTGATGCGGAAGAATTCTCGGATATCATGTGCGATATCGTCAGGGCAGGCGCAACGGTCATCGGCGGCTGCTGCGGAACAACTCCCGAATATATCCGCAAAACTGTTGAAAAGACAAAAAATCTCCCCTTTTCTCTTCCCGAAAAGAAAAACAGAACTCTCATTTCGTCATATACCCATGCCGTTGAAATCGGGCAGGATCCCGTCATCATCGGCGAAAGAATCAATCCCACAGGAAAAAAGCTTTTCAAAGAAGCTCTGAGAAACAATGACCTCAACTATATTCTGAACGAAGGTATTTCGCAGAACAAGAAGGGCGTTTCCGTTCTCGATGTCAATGTTGGTCTGCCCGAGATCGACGAAAAAGCGATGCTCACAAAGGTCGTCACCTCGCTTCAGAGCATATGCGACCTTCCGCTTCAGATCGACACGGTCGACTACAATGCCATGGAAGCCGCTATGAGGCTTTATAACGGCAAGCCCCTTATCAATTCCGTCAACGGAAAATCCGAAAGCATGGCGGCTGTTTTTCCGCTGATAAAGAAATACGGCGGCTGTGTGATAGCGGTTACTCTCGACGAAAACGGCATTCCCGATACCGCCTCGGGCAGAGTTGAAATTGCAGAAAAAATAATCGCCGAAGCCGCAAAATACGGCATCGGCAAAAACGAAATCATCGTTGATCCCCTTGCGATGGCGGTTTCCAGCGACATGAACAGCGCAAATGTCACCCTCGAAGCGGTCAGAATTCTCAATTCAAAAGGAATCCGCACAAGCCTCGGCGTTTCAAACATTTCGTTCGGTCTGCCGTCAAGAGCGGATGTCAATGCCGTTTTTTACACCATGGCGATGCAATGCGGTCTTGACTGCGCCATCATCAACCCTCACTCCGAGGAAATGATGAAAGCGTGGCACGGCTTCATGGCACTCACGGGCAGAGATGCAAACTGCTGCGATTACATCGAATTTGCTTCTGATAAAACACCCAAGGAAACAAAAGCTGTTTCCGCCGTCGACTCTCTCGGTTCGGCGATCGTCAGAGGACTCGGAGATGCGGCGAACGCTCTTGCATGCGAAGCGCTGAAAACTGTTTCTCCTCTTGAGATCATCGACAAAATGATTATTCCCGCTCTGAATACGGTCGGCAAGGGCTTTGAAGAAAAAACCGTCTATCTGCCTCAGCTTCTGATGAGTGCCGAGGCGGCAGGCAGAGCATTTGATGCCGTCAAAGCCGCAATACCTGCGGGCGAAAGCAAAAAAGGAAAGATCGTTATTGCCACCGTCAAGGGCGACATTCACGATATCGGCAAAAACATTGTCAGAACCCTGCTCGAAAACTACGGCTACGATGTTATCGATCTGGGCAGAGATGTTCCTCCCGAAGCGGTTGTCGATGCCGTCAGGGAAAGCGGTGCACCGCTTGTCGGTCTGAGTGCGCTCATGACAACGACAGTCCCTGCCATGGAGGAAACGATAAAGCTCCTGCGAAAAGAAGTTCCCGAATGCAAGGTAACCGTCGGCGGAGCGGTCATGACAGAAGAATACGCCGAAATGATCGGTGCAGACAATTTCTCGCCCGATGCGATGAACACCGTCAGATATGCGGAAAAGATATTTTAAATGATGAAAGACTTGTTCAGGCTTAGCCCGAGCAAGTCTTTTCTGATTATTAAAGCTTCATTCCGAAAGCAACATCGTCCTGCCACTGTTCGATAAGCTCAAAGCCGTATTTTCTGTAAAAAGCTCCGCCGACCTTGTTATTGGCTCCTGCCGTGAGCATAACTCCGCAGATGCCCTTGCTTCTCAGATGCTCAAAGAGAGCGTTGATAAGCTTGCCGCCGCAGCCCTTTCTCTGATATTCGGGCAAGATATCGATATGAAGATGCGCAGGATACTGCTCCTTATATTTCTCCTGAAGAACGGTCGATGTTCTTGCCCATTCGTATCTGTCGGGACCGTATTGCTCTGTCAGAGGAAGGTATTCCTTATCGAAAACGGGCTTGTATCTGTCATAGTTTTCTGCGCAGATAACATAGCCGACCGCCTTGCCGTCATCGTCAAGAACAAAGCAGTTTTCGGGTTCTTTTTCGATATAGTAGTTGCAGAATGTGTAAAGAATAAACTGCTGGGTTTCGGGTGAATCGGTCGTCGGTCCCTCGCTGTTAAGACACGCAAACTGAACATTCTCATAATCCTTGGGCTCATATTTTCTGACTGAAATCATTTCTGTTCTCCTCTTTTCCGTTCTGAGAAAATAATACACTATTAAGAAATTAAATTCAAGAGTAATATTGAAATCGTTTTATAAATGTGTATAATAGAAAATATAGGCAGTTTTATATAATTTATTTTTGGGTGATGAGAATGAATTTTGACAAAATGACAAGAAAATCCATTGAATTGCTTTCAAAGGCAATCATTACCGCCATGCCCTCGGGATATTTCACAACTCAGGAAAAAGCCGACAGATACCTTCTCAGCGGTGACGGAAAATTTTCGCAGGAGGCAGGAGAATTCTTCACCTGCGGCTTTGCCAAAACCGTTCTCACTCCCGGGAATGTCGAAAGCCAAAAATACTATATTGCAGGCTACGATTCAAACAACCCTGCAAAAGGAATTCTTGACGACATGTTTGCCCGTGCGGTTTATATTGACGACAACACGGGAAGAGGCGGGGTTGTTTTTTGTGCCGTCGATGCCGTCGGTATCAGCCGCAAGGATATAAACGATATCAGAAAGCTTGTCATTGAAAGCAAAAAGATTCCTTCCCTCAAATCGATCAACATTTCCGCAACCCATTCCCACTCCGCCGTTGACACTCAGGGTCTCTGGGGCGAAAAGCTCTGGAAAAGCGGCAGAAACGATGCTTTCATGGAAAAGCTGAAAGCCAAAACCGCCGATGCAATAATTTCGGCTTACGAAAACAGAAAAGACGGCAAGCTCTTCTTTGCCGTTACCGAAACTCAGGACATGCAGTTCGACTGCAGAACTCCGATCGCATACGATAAAAACCTGACGAGGATCCGATTCGAGGCTTTTGATTCCTCAGAGGAAATACATATCATCAATTTCGCTTCTCACGCTGAGCTTCTCGGAAGCGAAACGAAGAACATCAGCGCCGATTTCCCCGCTTACATGATAAAGGAGATCGAAGCCTCCGCTCAGAATATCAACGCCGTTTTCTTCAACGGCGCAATCGGCGGAATGATATCCGCAAAGGAGATCAAAAAGGTTTACAGAGAAGAGATCGACTGCGAGGCTTACACCAAGGAATTCGGCAAAAAGCTCGGAGAGATCGCAAACGCTCTTGAAAACGAAACCGAAATCGAGCCGATCATCAACATCAGCTCCGCTCCGATTAAAATTGCCGCATCGAATTTCGTTCTCATTCTTGCAAGGCTGTTAAAAGTCCTCAACAACGATATTCTCCGAATCGGCAAGAGAAGCGAGGCTTATATATCATCCGAGGTCGGTTATCTCGAGCTCGGCAAAAACCGCATCGGTGCTTTTCTGATTCCCGGAGAGCTTTTCCCCGAGCTCTGGAACGGCGAATTCCTCTCTGCCGAGGAGTCGGCAACGGGAAAGAAAGCGGAGTATAAGATACTCAGAGATATGTGCTCATGTGACCATCAGTTCGTTATCGGACTTTGCAACGATGAGCTCGGATATATTCTTCCCGACAACGATTTCCTGCTTCATGAAAAAACACCTTATATCGAAAAAGCAACCGACAGATTTGACAGAAGCCATTATGAAGAAACAAATTCGACGGGACCGAACACGGCAAGAACGATTCTCACCGAAACCGACAAGCTTATCGCTTCGGTGAAATAAGGAGAACAGTCATGGAATATTTTCTCGGCATTGACGGAGGCGGAACAAACACCAACGCCGCCGTCTGCGACGATACAGGCGAAATAATCCTCACCGCCTCAGGCAAAACGATCAATTTTTATTCCGTCGGCATGGAAGAGGCTCGTTTCAATCTCAGTTGCTTGATCGAAAGAGTCAGAAAAGTCTGCCCCGACGGCAAAACCTTTGACGGAGTTTTCATCGGCTGCTCCGCTCTTGACGGCGATGCCGACGAAGAAACGCTCAACGCTCTGTGCGGCGGAATCGTATGCAGCAAGGCTATCGGAATGAGCAGCGATGTTTATGTTGCGCTCAGAGCTTCAAACAGCAACTGCGTTGCAATCTGCGGCACGGGCTCAATGGTCATCGGCGAAAGAAACGACGGAAGCATCGCAGTCAAAGGCGGCTGGGGGCACACGGTCGGCGACGAGGGCTCAGCATATTCGATCGCAGTCAACGCTCTTAAACGCTGCTGCATAATGCACGACAGAGGTGAAAAAACGCCCCTGCTCAGAAGCGCAGAAGATTTTTTCGGCGTTTCGGATTTCAGGGAAGCCATTGACAAAATCTACGGTACATATTCCTCCAAGGATGCCGTTGCAAGGTTTGCAAAAAATGTTGCGGAGCTTGCGGAAAACGGCTGTGAGGTTTCAAGAAGAATAATTTCCGACGAGGCTCGTGCTTTCGGAGAAACCGTCATCACCCTTCTCAAAGAAATTGACGGCTCACCGATGCTCATGCTTTACGGCGGAGTTTTTCAGCATAATGAATATTTCACGGAAGAATTTATGAAAAAAGTCAGAGAAGCATATCCGCTTCAGAATTCAATGCTTCTCAATATTCCGCCAGAGGTTGGCGCAGCAAGAATAGCGAGGTCGTTATATTATCATGGGAAAGCATAATGAATACATCGAAAACATAAAAAGCATCATTTCTCAGATCGAAGAAAGCTGCGGCGGAAGCATTGAAGCAACCGCCTGCGCTCTCAGCAAGGCTCTTATCGAGGGCAGACGCATCTTCCTCTTCGGCACGGGGCATTCCCATATGCTTTGTGAAGAGCTGTTTTACAGAGCGGGCGGTCTTCTCAACATTCAGCCCGTGCTTATCGAATCGCTGATGCTTCATATCGATGCCGCAGGAAGCACGGCGGCAGAAAGAGAAGAAGGGCTTGCCGACAAGATCTTCAACGATTACGGCATGAAAGCCGACGATGTTATCGTCATCATCTCGAATTCGGGCAGAAACGGCGTTGTCATTGACATGGCACTTCTGTGCAAAGAAAAAGGGCTGACGGTTATCGCCCTGACCAATTTAAGACACACAATGGCAGGCGCATCAAGACACGGAAGCGGAAAAAGACTCTGCGAAATCGCAGACATCACTCTCGACAACTGCGGCTGTGTCGGCGATGCATGCATCGAAATTGACGGCATTGACGGCAAGATCTGCGCAACCTCAACGGTTGCGGGTGCGATGATTCTTAACGCCGCCGTTGCCCGTGCGGTCGAAATCTGCGCAGATAACGGTTTTTATCCCGAGCATTTCTGCAGCGCAAACATTGACGGCGGAGATGACATCAATAACCGTCTTATCGAAAAATATAAAAAGGAGATAAAACATCTGTGATCCATCCCATTCCTCAGAAAAACAACCTCACGGGCTCACCCGTTGAGATAAAATCACTCCGCTTTGAAGGTGACTTCAAGGCTGCTGCCGAAAAGGTTGCCGAAGGCTATTCCCTTCTTTCTCCTAACGGCTTCGGGGTTGATATCCGCTGCTCCGACAGCAGAAGGACAACCTATATCGACGAAATCTCCCGACTGACGGATGAAAAATATTTCATAACCGTTACTGAAAACAAGGTGCTTATCGAAGCCTCCTGCGAAAAAGGCGTTTTCAGAGCGGCACATACTCTCGCTAAGCTCGTGAAAAACGGCGAGGTCAAAACGGGTACGCTCGAGGACTATCCCCTCTTCATCAAAAGAGGATATATTGAGGGCTTTTACGGCAACACGTGGAAAAACGAAAAGCGTGTTTCAGTAATGAAGCTCATGGCATCCTACGGCATGAATTCTTTTTTCTATGCTCCCAAGGATGACCTCTACCACAGAGAGAAATGGCGTGAGCTTTATCCCGAAAAGGAGCTTGCGGAGCTGAAATCCCTTTTTGATGTTGCCAAAGAAAATTGCCTTGATTTCTATTGGGCAGTCGGCCCCGGTCTGACCTACAAATACACCTCCGACTCCGATTTTGAGCAGCTTATCAACAAATTCATGAGCCTTTACGATATCGGTATAAGAGGATTCGGGCTTCTGCTTGACGACATTTCGTGGGAATTCCGGTACGAAGAGGACTCAAAAGCATTTGACGGTATCGTCGACGCTCATATTTATCTTGTCAACAAAACATATAACGCTCTCAAAAAGATCGATCCCGCAATAACGCTGACCGTCTGCCCGACCCAGTACAGCGGTGACGCAAACGGTTACTATGTTTCAAAATTCGGCTCGGGCATTCCTTCCGATGTCAGCCTTTTCTGGACGGGTGCGGAAATCTGCTCGAGAGTGCTGACGGTCGGAGAAGCCGACGAGCTCTTGCGTTCAACCAGGCACAGACCGCTTTACTGGGACAACTATCCCGTCAACGATTGCGAAATGTTTCAGGAGATGCATCTCGGAGCATTGATCGGCAGAGATAAGGAGCTTTACAAGCATTGTGAGGGACTCATCTCAAATGTAATGGAATATGCGGAATGCTCCAAAATTCCTCTGATGACGGTTGCGGATTTCCTCTGGAATCCGACAGCTTATGATCCCGAAAAGTCACTCAAAAACGCTCACAGAGAAATGCTCGGCGACGATGCAGAGCTTTTCGGATATTTCGCCGATCACCTCGGCGTTTCCTGCCTTTCAAAATACAGCTCGGCATTCATGAGCGAAACCCTCATGAAAATCGCCTTTCTTGAAACGAGCGGCAAAAAAGACGAGGCTTTTGCGCTCTTTGAAGAGTATATTTCAAGCATGAGAAAATGCCTTGCCCTCATCAGCGACACAAGCGTTCCGCTGTTTGAAGAAATGCAGAAATGGGTCAGAAAATTCTCCATGTGCTGTGACCTGCTCGATGCGATTTACGAAGCAAGAAAAGATCCGTCTGACGGCGCAAAAGCCGCACTTGCCGAAATGCTTGAAAAATACAACTCCGATGCAGTTGTCCTCACAGGCTTCTGCCTGAGAGAAGCGGCGGAAAAAACTTTAGAAAAAATGTAACCCTCTGATTGAAAATCAGACAAATTCATGCTAATATGTTAATATCATCCAAAAGGAGAGGTTGTAAATGAAAAAGACACTCAAAAAAGCTCTTGCGCTGATTCTCTGCTTTGCGCTTCTTGTTCCTGCGGCAGTTCTCGGCGTATCTGCGGCAGAAAAGAAAACCGACTGCGGCGATGACTGCGAATTCTATCCGACGATCATCATTCCCGGTCTCGGTCAGTCAAGCGTATGCGTAACCGACGATGACGGCGAATTCCTTCTTGACAAAGACGGCAAGAAGATTTCCGCCTTCCCCGCTTATATTCAGATCGGCGATATCATCAAGAAGGCTGCGCTTCCTCTCATCCTCTCGCTTCTCACCCAGAGCGACAGAGGTCTTTCCGATGCCATCAAAGAGGTTATCAGAAGCTGCTTCGGCATCAATCAGGCAGATCTCAAGGCTCAGATCGTTACAAATGTCAAGGTCGAGAAATTCCCCTATTCGTTCGCAGAATGCAGCGAATATGATATGAGCGTTATCAACTCTCACATCCCCTTCAATAAATATCACACCGACCTTCCCTACGACCACCTCTATTATTTCACCTATAACTCATTCGGCAACCATATCGACACAGCCCTTGAGCTTTATGACTACATTCAGATGGTCAAGGAACAGACGGGTCACGACAAGGTCAACATCGTTCCCATCAGCCAGGGCGGAACAATTGCAAGCGCAATGTTCCAGTATAAGCCCGAGATCTACGATGATCTTCACAAGGTTATTTTCATCGTTCCCTGCCTTGACGGCTCAACGATCATCGGCGATGTTTTCAATGACAGAGTCAACTTCCTCAATCCCGAATATCTCTATAACGGTTTCTTTGAAGAAAGCCGCCTTGTAGATAAAAATACGGCAAAGCTCATCGAAGTCGTTGCAAGAATCCTTCCCGACGATGTTCTTGTCGGCGCTCTCAGCGAAGCTGTTGATGTTCTTGTCGGCGAGATCATGACAAGAAGCACGAGCATGTGGGCAATGTGCCCCTCGGGCGATTATCCCACAGCCCGTGAAAAATACCTTTCAGCTCCCGAAATGGCTGAGATCAGAAAGCAGACAGATCAGTATTACCAGGCACAGCTCAACTCAAGAGCCAACATTCAGAAGCTCGTTGACAAAGGCATCCAGGTATTCAATGTTGCTCAGTATGACTATGCAATGATAAACGTCGGTGAAAGCTGGAACACAGAGAACGGCGACTATATCATTCAGCTTGACTCAACCTCAATGGGTGCATATGCCGCAAACTGCGGCGAAACCCTCCCCGAGGGTTATCAGCAGGCAAACACAAGCCCCAACTGCTCCGACCCCACGCATAACCATATTTCACCCGATAATGTCGTTGATGCTTCCGCAGGTCTTCTTCCCGACAGCACATGGTATTTCGACGGTCAGCGTCATGACCTCACTCAGCACAATGATGTTATTCTTGAAATCGCATTTGAGCTGATCGCCCACGATGACATCACCGATGTTTATTCCGACGAAAGATTCCCGCAGTTCCTTTCCGGCAGAGATGTCAGAGCGATCGAAGGTCTTCTCGAGCAGGCAAAAGAGGTTGATGCATCCTCGCTTTCAGCGGAAGATGCAGCCGCACTCAATGCCGCAATTGCAAAAGCCGAAGCTGACCTTGCGGATTCCACCTCGGGTGACCTTAGCAAAGCGGTTGACGGTCTGACAGATATCCTTGTTAAGATCGGCGTTGTTGAACCCGTTGACACAAGCGACAACATCTTCACGAAGATCAGCCCCGCTCTCTTCAACCTCTTCGGTTCAAACGGCTTCTCGGAGATGCCCAAGCTTATTCTCAATATGCTTATCAAGCCCATCTACGAAACGATCAATTCAATTATTGCAGCAATAGTATAATATACAGCAAAAGCTCCCCGACCTGAATCGGGGAGCTTTTTATTATTCCATATGCTCAAGAGTTTTGTCAACAGCATTTTCGATATCAACCGTTTCCGCTCCGAAAATTGAGGTGCGGATTTTGTTGTTTATCGGTTTTTTCCAGTATTCGTCAATTCCGTCGATTGAATTCCTCATGCCGAGAACCGAACCGACCGTTGCTCCGTTGCAGTCAGTATCAAACGCCATTCCGACCGCAATGCAAATCGATTTTCCGAAATCTCCGCCGCCGTAAAGCAGAGCGGCAGTCACGATCATCGCATTGGAGATCGTATGGCACCAGCCGTGGTCGGTATGCTCGTCATAAGCCGCATGGATATTATCAAAGCATTCGTCAACGCTCACGCCGCTTTTATATCCGTCAACAATACCCGTTACCGCTTCATACAGTCTTGATGATTCGGGAACCTGAGCAAGTCCGCCGAGAATGATATCCTCGATGCTGTCAGTAACTGCAGCGCATGAGATCATTGCCGAAGCAAACATTTCACCGTAAATACCGTTTTTGATGTGGGATATCCTTGCATCCCTGAACGCCATTTCCGCCGCCTTTTCGGGCTTTCCCGGGTTGATATACCCGAAATAGTCACCCCTTATCTGCGCTCCTATCCACTCACGGGCAACGTTTTTATATACCGCCGAGGAGGGAGGAGTAAGGCAGTTTATGAAATTTATATATGCCGTTCTTTCTGCCGTAAAATACGAATAAACAGACTGATATTTCATCCATGCCGTCGCCACATCCTCGGACTCGAAATCCCTGCCGTAATCCTCGACTATCCTTTGAGCAAGCACAACGTAATTCGTGTCGTCATCAACAGGCATGCCGTCAACCGTATCAGCATAGCATTTGCCTTTGAGCCAGAAATTATAGCGTGAACAGACCTCGTCGGTTATGTCGGAAGAAAGAATATATCTGTGCATGGGATAATTGTCTGTTTCCTTGAGAAGCGGAATCAGCTCATCGCTCCTTATGCATTCAACAGGCTTGCCGAGCAGACAGCCGCATGCCCTGCCCGTCCATGCTCCGAGAAGCTTTTTTCTGAGTGCTTCTCTGTCGGGCATAACTTCATCAAAATCATGAGGCTTTCTGAGAGCTTTTATTTCTTTGAGTTCCGAGGGCTCGTTATATTTATAGTCTTTTCTTATATCGGCATTGAGCACCATGTCAAAAAGAACATCGCTGAGCCTCGTTTTATATTCACCGTTCTTCATCTGAGAAACGGCTTCAAAAAGGCTTTTGTATTTTTCAACATCAAGCCCTTCTTCGACCGACTGAACATATTCCTTCATCAGGTCGGAGGGATAGCCATTGAAGCCGTCGATGTTATTATAATCAATTTTGATTTTTAATGAATTTTTCATTATAATCACCTCTTTTTTATAATATCACATTTATTTTATTTTGGAAATATCTGAAACAAAAAAAGACTCCGTAACCTAACGGAGTCTTTTGATTTTTATTTGTCGTTACTGCCGCATGAACAGCCGCCGTTTTTTGAATGAGGACACGTTGCGCTGTCGGGGCAGCCGATGCATTTGCTGCCTTTTTTCTTTTCTCTGCGAATATAGAATACTGTAAGACCGACAACTGCCGCGACTATGAGAATAATTATCAAGTTATCCATGAGATTCTCCTGAATTTATTTTGTGACGGTCTGCGCTTTCTTTTTCTCCTTGAGTGCCTTCTCTTCCTTGAGTTTTTTATCGGATCTGATGCTGAGAACAACAATGATCGCAACAAAAGCAAGAACCGCAACAAGACCGGGAACAAAGCCTGCACCGAAAGAGCCCGTTGAGATAAGAGTGCCGATCTGATAGACAAGATATCCGACGGTAAAGCCCGTTCCGAGCTGGAAACCGATGCCGCCCCAGAGCCATTTTGAGCTCTTCATTTCGCTGTTCATCGCACCGATCGCCGCAAAGCAGGGAGGCGTGAAAAGGTTGAACATCAGATATGCAAGAGCGGCAGCCTTTGTGATCGCAAACGCACTCGCAACCTCTGCTCCTGCGCCCTCCATGAGAGCAAGCTCTTCCGTGTCAATGAGATTTTCAAGTCCCACAAAGCAAACTGCAAGAGTTCCGACAACGTTTTCTTTTGCAATAAAGCCCGTAACCGCCGCTGCGGCAAGCTGCCACGAAAGCACACCGACAACGGGAACAAGAACATATGCGAAGGGACGGGCAATTGAAGCGAGGATCGAAGCATCGGCTGTTTCCGCAACTGTGAAGCTCCAGCTAAAGGTCTGCATGATCTGAACAACGGTGTTGCACAGAAGGATAATCGTTGCCGCCTTGACGATAAACGCCCAGCCACGGCTGCACATTGACTTGAATGCCCTCAAAAGGCTCGGAGCCTTATATTCGGGAAGCTCGATGATGAAGAAGGATTTTTTCGCCTTATAGCCCGTAATCTTATTGATAACCAGAGCACCGAAGAAAATGATAACGATGCCTGCAAAATACATAAGAGGTCCGACCCATGTTGCCTCATCGAAAAACGCACCTGCAAAAAGTCCTATAACAGGAAGCTTTGCACCGCAGGGCATGAACGGGGCGAGCATAGCTGTTGCCCTGCGCTCACGCTCGTTTCTGATCGTTCGGCAAGCCATAACACCGGGAATGGCACAGCCCGTTCCGATAACGAAGGGAATAACCGATTTACCGCTCAGACCGACTTTTTTGAAGATGGGATCGAGAACAACCGAAACTCGTGCCATATATCCGCAGTCCTCAAGAAGAGCGATAAGGAAATACATAACCATAACGAGGGGCAGGAAGCCGATAACGGCTATTGCGCCTCCGATAACGCCGTCAATGAGAAGAGCATAAAGGAGCGGGTTTGCATTTTCAAAGAATCCGCCTACCCAGCCCTGGAAGGACTCAAGAAGAGTTACAAGACCGGGAATCACCGTTCCGTCTTTCATCTCGTAGCCCTCTGCGATCCACACGCCGGGACCTGCCTGAGAGATCCAGAAAACAGCGAACATGATAACCGCAAAGATCGGAATGCCAAACCATCTGTTTGTGAGAACGGCATCGATCTTATCCTGAGAATTCTTCTGCTTTGTGAGAACCTTTCGGCTTTCAACCTCTTTGACGATTTTATTAACAAAAGCAAAACGCTTTCTGTCCGCCTGAGCAACAGTCTTTTTATCCGTCAGGTCAATATCACCCTGAACATAAGGGGCTTTCTGACCTTTTCCGACAACAGAAAGAGCGGTTCTGACAACCTCCTCAAGACCGTCGGCAGAGGTTGAGACCGTTTCAACAACGGGACATCCAAGCTTTTCGGAAAGGAGCGAAGCGTTGATCTTCGTTTCCTTTTTCTTGTTGATATCCGCCTTGTTGAGCGCAACAACAACGGGAATTCCGAGCTCGAGAAGCTGAGTTGTGAAGAAGAGGCTTCTGCTCAGATTTGTTGCATCAACAATATTGATGATCGCATCGGGCTTTTCGTTCACGACATAATCTCTCGTGACACTTTCCTCTGAGGTGAAGGGCGACATCGAATATGCACCGGGAAGGTCGACCGCAATAACCTCTGCTCCGCCGCAAAGGCTCTTTTTCATTGCATGTTCTTTCTTTTCAACGGTTACGCCTGCCCAGTTGCCGACCTTTTCGTTTCTGCCCGTGAGAGCATTATACATCGTCGTTTTACCGCTGTTGGGGTTACCCGCTAATGCGATTCTCATTTTTGCCTCCTCCTTATAGTAGCCGGTGTTATTAAATCTGACATATAATCAAAACATTCCGAGAGCGAGTTAGTCTTAGCTAACTGACGCCTTAAAAAAATAATCCGCTTCTGCCGATCATTCTTTTTATTTATCATATAATGATTGCTTCCGCAAGCTGATTATCTATGTTATATCTTCCGTCTTTGATCGAAACAACGCAGCCGCCCTTGATATGGGAGATAACGGTTATCGGCTCGCCGCTGTAGCAACCGAGAGAAAAAAGAAACGCATCAAGCTCCTCATCGTCGGTTTCGATGGCTCTGATGATATATTCCTTTCCTTCTTCCGCAAAAGTCAAATTCATAGAAATCTCTCCGTAATGCTATGTAAAAATATCCGAGTTAGCCTTCACTAACTGATACTAATATTACCTTAATTCCATTAATTTGTCAACTGTTTTTCTGTCTGAAATGATTATTTTTTTATTTTTGTCAACTTTGACAAAGCAGCTTTACGGCTAAGAAAAATTTTTGTAATTTTTTCTTCATTAAAACACCGCCCTCCCGAAAAGAGAGAGCGGTACCGATATTTATATATTGCATTCAAAAGCGTTTCTTCCTGCGACGAGTTTTCGTGATACTCCGCCGAAAACAAACTCTGCTTTCTGATTTTCGGGAATGACGATTTCAAAGCTGGACGAGCTTCCGTCTTTCCTGTAAGAAACGGAAACCTTGCCCGACTTCAGCGTTCTGAAGCCGTCGATACGGTCGATTCCGTCAACGATAACGGGAGAAATGACGATTTCCGAATAGCCTGCGCAGCCGTGCTTTGCACGGATTCCGAGCAGATAATCATAGAGATAAGCCGTCACGGCGCCGAACATCGGATGATTATGGGAACGGTCCCTGAGCGATTCGGGCCAATATTCCCAGAAGGTCGTTGCACCGAGCCTTTTCATTTCACCGAAGGAATGAACCGTTTCGGAAAGAATAAGGTCCGCCGCAAGCTGAGCATCGCCGTTTTCAAAGAGGATCCTCGTCACGATATCCGTTCCGAAAATACCCGTATCGTAACCGCCGAGCTCTTTGTAATATTCGACCAGATTCTCATATGTTCTCTCATCGCCCAGACCGATATCAAGGGCAAAAGCGTTTGCTCCTTGCTGACCGCCGAGAAAATTGCCGTCCCATTTGTTGAAATATGCCGCCATGATCGCATTCTTCCTGCGTTCTATTCTCTCGGCAAACATCGGGATATCCTCGTTTCTGCCGATGATCTCTGCGATTTCAATGCATTTTTCAAGCGATTTGACATAGAAATAATTGTTGACGAACGGTGCGGGAAGAACGATCGATCTCGGGGTACACCAATCCCCGAGGCACCATTCCCCTTCCTTGTCGCTGACAACGAGATCGGAAACGGAATGCGACTCAAGATAGTCAAAATATCGAAGCATATGCGGATAGCAGTCCTCAAGCACCGATGCATCGCCGTAGTGCATATAAAAACGGTAAGGAACTTCGACAATTGCACATCCCCATCCGCCGGGACCGCCGCCCGAATGCAGATACGGAGCGGTATACTGAATATGTCCCGAATGAACATCCTGACAGTCACGGATATCCTTTATCCATTTGCGATAAAAGCTCTCTGCCCCGAGAATGTTCATAGCCGCATGGCACGCAAGCTGTCCGTCGCCCGTATATCCCCTTCGTTCAAGATGAGGACAGTCGGACGGAATACCCGCATGCATGTTCGTAAGCTGAGTGTTGACATAAGTATCGTGGATCCAATTGAGAATCTCGTTATCCGACCTGAAGCCCGAGGTTATCGGAACATCGGAATAAATGACCTCAACGCATTCGGGTTCGGCGTTGCCGTAAACCGCAAAATATCGGAAGGCATACCAAGTGAAAAGAGGACGGACTGTTCTGCACTCTCCGTCGCAGACAAAAATTTCTCTCTGACCGTGAATAAATTCGGGATTCAGTTCACCGTCGGGGTTGATCTCCTCGGCATGAACGACCTCAACCCTTTCGCCCGCTTCTCCCCTGAGCTTTATGACGGGATAACCGCTGATATTTTTTCCGCAGTCAAAAACCGTATAGCCGTCGCCTTTTTTGACAACGGTAAAGCCGAGAGCTTCACGGACTCTGTCGGGCGGACAGTTGCTGAAAAGATAATCCGTTTCAAGCGGGTTTGCCAAAGCGGCATTCTTCCATGAGGAGTCATCATATTCCTTCGCAAATGCCCCGACATTCCCGAGAAGAAGATTCTGAGTTTCGGTCCATGTGAATTGATAATCGGCAACATAGCTTTCGCCTATTCTGTCATTTTCCGATGAAACAAAGTCAAATGCGCCGTTTTCATCCTCGCCGAAAATTCTCCAGATCGCCTTGGCATCGCCGAACCTTGAGTTTTCTCCGTAAGTATACCATCCGCCTCCGAAGTGAATCGCAATAACATTCTCACCGTTTCGCAGAAGCCTTGTCACATCATATTCGGGAACATATACGCAATGACCGCTGACTGTTTCGCCGACGGGATAATCCTTTCTTTCTTCAAAATCCGTACTGAGCGGAAGAAAGAAATCGTCGCTGACTCTTTCCCCGTTGATAAAACAATGGAAAAAACCCAGTCCGAGAACCCTCAGCGTCGCTTTTTTCACTCCTTCAAGCGAAAATCTGCCTCTGAGAAACAGAAACTTTCCTTCGGGAGCCTCGTTGCTGAGCCATTTCGCCTGAGCAAATATTTCATGCTGTTTCATACAAAAACCTCTCTTTACGGTCAGAATGTTTTTAACTGCAAAATACAAATAAAGTATACAACAAGTTTACGTATTCTTCAAGCAGGATTTGAGGCATTGTTCATAGTAAAAACCCGATCGGTTTTCGTTTTCGGATCGAAAACGGTTCGCAAAAGCCCCGACAATCAGCCGAAGCTGTTGACTGTCAGGGCTTTAACTGTGTTCGGTTTTATTTGAAGCTTGTTTTGCTCGTCATTTCGGTTTTGAACTGAGGTCCCTGGGGACCGCTGTTCATAAACGGCGGATATTCAGCTTCATTTCCCCAATAAAGCGTAGCAAGGCTGTCGGGGTTTTCCACATCATAACTGAATAACGAAGCCCACTTTGAGCCTGCAAGTGCACGGCAGCTTTCTTCGGGAACAAGTTCAAAGGTTTCGAGCTTATTCGGCAGCCAGAGATCCCATGCTTCGCCCACAGAGCACTTGTCCTGAAGCTTCACCACAATAAAATTCATGTAAGTATATGTTCCTGTGTGCGGATATAAGCCGTGAGTACCTGCAGCACAATAAATTGTGCAATGGGTTTTATCAAACATTTCAAGCTCTTCCCATGTTTCGATTTCGGCAAATGTGTGAGCCGCAAAAGCGGTTTTCACGGGACGCATATATTTTTTGCCGTTTTCCTCATATGTCAGGAATCTCAATGTGAAATGCTCCCAATCTCCGGGATGTCCGCCAACCATATTATTTACAAGCCAAATATGTTTTCCGCTGTCATATGAACAATATATGAAATATACAATATCCACATAATTGTTTTCTTTTTCAACCCAGAAAGCATAGGCGACTGCCGATTCCTGATCGCCGTAAAATGTTTCGCATATATCGTGAGGACCGTCAATTTTTTCCTTCATCACAAGCCGGGAATCTCCTTTTGAATCCATGATCCTGTCAAAATGTTCAAAAGTCCAGTCCATCGAAACCGCCTCATAAGGATCGCCCTGCGCCATATGAATTCTCGGTGCGTAATCAATCATGATCTGATTTTTAAGCTCATCGTTGAGTCCGGTTATGTCAACCGCATCGCTTTCGATAAGTCCGACTCTGATGCTTTTGATTTTTTTGATGCGGGTTATACCGTCGGTCAAACTGATTTTAAAGAATTTATCAACGCTGTCATTAAGGAAATATTCTTCTCCGCCGAAATTCTCCTCGCTGTAAGCATAGACAGCATATTCCTGAGGAACGCTTATGCTTCTCGCCCTGAAATCGACAGAAGAATATTCTCCTATGCCCAGCTCCAGACTCTTTCCTTTATATTCCTTTTTCGACCAAAGAGTAACCGAACTTTCGGTCTGATATTGCAGATCACCGTCAAAGCTCAATGCGCTCGCAGAAAAATCGGCAAATGCAACAATGACAGTCAGCACGGCAACGGTTGCCGCAAATCTGAAAAACTTTTTCATTTTATCACTCTCCCTTGTAAAATTAAATATAAAACATTTCTTTCCAAAAATCAATATTTTGTTAAAAAAGAAAAACCCGAACCCTTTGCCGATTGGCATAAGGTTCGGATTTATACTGTATGGTGCGGATTTTCATAACACAAGTTATTCTCCGGCATTGCATATTCAGACAGTTTTATATCAGGTTTCATGCTCGGTGCCAAATTCACATACGATACTTTTGTTACTGATCGAAAGTAAGGAGAAATTATGAATAATGGTACATTGCGGAATCACCTTTCAGAGATCGATGAACAGGCATCATATATGTTCTCTCGCTTATAGAACAGATGAAATTTGCCGAGGGCATCGCCAAACAACTCAAAGCATAAACCCAAATAAAGTGGGTTGCTTTTATGAACAGCATTGAAGCAACAGCGAGGGAGATCGTTAATCACGAGCTGGTTTTCACGGCATAAACACATCTTGAAAAAAACAAACAGGTGCAACGGGAATAAACTCCTGCTGCACCTGTTTATGTTTTGGGTTTATTAATTTTTAACAGCTGAAATCAGCATATCCGGGTCTGTAGGTACGGAAAACACATTGTTACCTTTATAGAGCACATCCGTATCCGTTTCGCTGACCTGCTTGATTTCACCGTTTTTAAGGCTGAATACGCACAGAATCATCTGGCGGTCTTCCTCTTCGCTTTCCTCGCTGAACACATAAAGGAAGCTGTCGCCGTCTGCGGTTCTGACATAATACGGATTCAGGTCATAGGAAAACCAGTCCACCTCATAGCTTGAGCTTTCCGAATTAATTCCGAGCGTATAATAAAATCTGCCTTCATAGTCGTAGTTACCCGAAACGGTAAGCTCCTCACTTTTGCCGTCACCTGTCAAATCGGTAAAGAACGGTGATGATAAGGGCAGGCTGACTATATAGGCATCGGGTACGGCAGTATATTTTTCGCTGAACAAATCGGGATATTCCGCAAAGGTCACCGTTGCTGTCCGGATGCCGAAATTTGTGGGAGCAACAGCACCGGGCTCAAAATAAAAGGTTATGCCGTTATATTCAAGCACCCATGTGATATCTTCTTCCGAAGTGTTTTTGAAATAATCGGGAATGGAAGTTTTGCCGAAGGGCTCTTCTTCACCTATACGGCTCATAATAACCTTTTCAACAATTGACGGAAGCTTTACAATATCCGTTACAACATCGGAAAGGACAAGCAGTTTTCCGCTTTCCGTGTCGTAATTAAGGCAGTTGAAAGCTCTGTCAGTTTCCAAATTATAATCTTCAACAATGCTGACTGCAACGCTGTCGGCACGCCTGACCTGAACATCAAGAGATGAAACATAAGTTGAAAAGGCTTCGCTGTCATTCAAAAATTCTTCGGTGGCAGAAACGATGAAATTATCCTTTTCTTCTTCCATTGCTCTTTTTCTCATCACGGAGGTCTCCGTGAGGGCTTTGGCAAGAAGCGGATATTTTTTCTCCATTGATTTATCAAGGGTAACATCCGTATATTCGCTTCTCACAAGCATTTCGGGATGATCGTCATACCATTCGTAATGAGAAAAATATTCCTTGTTGAGTGAAAGAACGGTTATTTCTTCGCTTATTTCATTTTCGGCAGTCTGTGTTGTTTCATTTGGAGTAACCTCCTGCGGAGACTCTTCTCCGCAAGAGGTAAAAGCAACTATGAAACACAAAACCAGTAATATGCCGATAATTCTTTTCAGATTATCCATTAACATCAGAATCCTTTGACGATGAACGCTACAAGTTCGGTTGCCGAACGGTCTTCACGCTCATCCGTCATAATTGTAATAATGCTTCCGTCATCAAGAACTGCGGAATCGCAGAACCACGGATAATTTGTGCTGAACAGCTCGCCGTCTGAAATTTCTGCAACAAATGAACCGTTGTTATCCCAAAGAAGAACATCTCTCATATTGCCGTCAAAGGCAATGTAACCGTTTGCGGTCTGGGTTACAAAAGTAACGCTTCCGAGTCCTTCACCTTCCGCATCGCAGAGAGTTTTCTGAAGAACACCGTCTTTGTTATAAACGAAAACCTTGTGTCCGCTGTCGTCTGCCGCATTTGCACAGACATAAATATTGTTTTCGTCAACGCAGAGCTGCATTATTGTATCTGCTTCTTTGAAGGTTACGGGAGTTGAAGAGTATGTATTTCCGCTGAAGGTAACAATCGCACATTCATTTGATGTGAAATAATTAACACCCCAGGCACCTGAGGGATGAATTGCGAGGTTGTCGATATCCTCATAAGTTGCATCCACATTGCCTCCCTTGATGCAAAGAATGTCGTTCATCGAGCCGCTGACCCAGAGCGTGCCGTCGGCCGTTGCTTCAATTCTGTCATAATCGTCTTCAGGAAGCTCGATTTTGTTAACAAAGGCAAGAGTTGTACCGTCATAGTGGCATTCGCTGAGTTCACCGTCAACAAGAACATATACTCTGTCACCGATTGCGGCAACGGAATGGTCAAATATTTCAAAGGTTGTAACGGGAGCTTCAAAGGGAACGAATGTTGATGTAACGGTGAATGCACCTGCATTAACGCTTGCGGCATCTGCCGAGAATCTTTCGCCTTCCCATTCCCAGGGACCGTCTTCGTTTCCGATATCCTCAAGCTTGAAGGTTATGCCGTCAAGGAGAGCCTGAATACGGCTGTCGCCGATGTCCGTTGCATCAAACTCAACATAAACCGATGCGTTTGCACTTTCAACACGGTTGAAATAAACGAGTGTGTCATCGCCGTCGTCATACCTGAGAAGGTCAACGCCGCCGACCTTTACGGTTTCATAAGCGTTATTTTCCTTGTATTCATACTGATTGAAGCCGTAATACACAAGATCCTCACGGAAATCGTAGGGCTCGTCAATCTCAACGCTGATCGTTGCTTCGACCAAGTAGTATTCGTTGTCCTCGGGATCGAGAATCTGAAGAACGGCTTTTGAATATCCTTCTTCGTTTTTGAAATCATCCTCAATGTTTATCCAGTCGCCGCCGAAATTAACGGTAAAGAGCGATGCTTCAATGGCTGCATCGGAATTGGCAGACGGCTGTTTGGTGGTGTCGGGCTTTTCGGGAGCATCATCGCCGCAGGCGGCAAAGGAAAACAACATTGCAAGTGCGAGAAGTAATGCGAATATTTTTTTCATATCTACATCTCCTTTAATTTGTTATGCCCAGGGGTCTTCCTCTACGGGCACACGGATATCCCCAAGGCACTGTATCTCAACCAAGAACCACTGACCTGTTGAGGGCTTTCTGCGAAGCTTCATGGGTCTGGGGTTATCCGCACCGCCGCTCTGAACATAGAGCGTTGCCCAATCCTCATTATCAAATGAATACGGGTTTTCGATAACGGTAATTTTATAGGGCACATTGGGCTTATAGCTGTTCTGCGGTGTTGCGCCCTCAAAATATGAGCGTGCTTTGTATCCCTCGGAGCCGAGATGCTCTTTGATAAACTGCTTTTCAAAGCCGCTGACTTCACCCGGACCTTTAAGGAAGTTGAGCATTTCAATTGTTGCGTCGGGATCGTGCTCATAGTTACACAAAGCCGCAAGAGTGAGAGCGGTTGTTTTGAAGGCGGAATCGAGGCTTGCTTCGGGCAGAGCTTTAAGCTCGGCAACATTTTTCGGAAGTGAAACAAAGGTAAAGGTTTCGGTGCGGTTTCTGCCCTTGCCTGCTGACTGCACGGCATTGTTCACCGCTTTGTTAATCCCCTGCGAGACCTCTCTTTTAAGTGCTGATTCTGCCTGCCTTTTGAGTGAATCAAAAAATCCCATTGGTAATGCCTCCTTATTTTTTCTCTGCCTGTTTCGGCTTTTCTCTGCGTTCGACGTTATTATAAAGGAAATTGTCCGCACTTCCCGTTATAACCATACTGCCGGGTCGGGTATAAACTGTTGCGTTTTCCTGCATTTTAACGGACTTGTTTTTTGAGGCAATGCCGTTAATGATAAGAAAACCGACAAGCAGACCGATCAGAAGCGAAACGGGCAGCCATATAATTGAAACGCCGTCTTTTTCATTTTCTGTTTTCGGCTCGTCTGCTTCACCTGCATAAACGGGCTCGCCGTCATTAACATATCCGCCCGAATAGCCGTTTTCAAGGTATTCTTCCGCAAGCTCATAGCAGGCATAAATTCCGCCGTAATAGCTCTCGTTGGTATCATACGCATCGATCATACTGTCAACGGCGGCATCGCTGAAATATTTATCCGCATTACCCGAGATGAAAGTGAAATATGCTTTGTTCCAATCATCGTGAACGATTATTATACCGTTTTCGTTATCTGTGTAATCGCCATATGTTCCCGAAGAAAATTCATCGGCGGTCACATCGCCCGTGCCTTCGGTTATGCAGAAAAGCACGGTAACACCGTAAGCCGCCTCGAGCTTTTCGGCAAGCGCATCAAGCTCTTCAATTTCACTTGACGAGAGCTTGTCGGCGTAGTCAATAACATACTCCTGAGTGTAAGCAGATGCAGAGAATACGAACGAAGCACAAATCAGAGCCGCAATAATTACTGCAAAAATCTTTTTAATCATATTTCCGCACCTCCTTAAAGCAGCTCTATCAGCCACATAATGCCGTAAATTACTGCACCTATGCCTGCACCGAGCAACAGCGAAGCCTTTGTGACGGCTTTTTTATCCGTGGGGATATTGCCGACGAATTTGCCCGTCTGCCCGTTCATTGCAAAGGTGAAATTCTCACCGTTCCACTTTGTGTTGAGAAGCCATACGGGATAGAGTGCGTATTTATAAATGCCGTTTGCAACATTCATATTTGCACCCTGATTTTCAACCTCGTCATAGCCCTTTACGGTTTCCCTGAACGAATCAATAATGCTCTGTCTGATTCTTTCGTTGGCTCTCGGCATACTTTCTTCGGCTGTGACATCGTATTTATCTGCAAGATAGCCCGCAAGATATGCGGTATTGAAATCAACGACCTGCGACAAATCAAAGGGTTCAACGGATTCCATAAGGTCGTCGGGCATTTTTGTTGAGCCGTCAACGGGAATGTTGTCAAAGCCTATATTGCCGCTTCTGTAAACATCAAAATACGAGGTTTCGGTGTATTCGTAATTTTCGTCAGACCATGTCTTTACCTTTTTTGCTTTATAGTTTGCGTTGCCGATTGCATCGCAGGTGAAAAGCCAATGAGGTACATATACACCTTTGATTTCTTCAAGGCGGTTGTCGGCAAGAAATGATTTAGGCACGAATTTTTTGGTTGAGATATGTTTTTTCAGTGCTTCCTTTGCCGCTTTTTTGTCGAGCTTGAAAGGAATTACAAGGTCAGGCTTCAACGCACCCGAAAACTGTCCCTTCATAACGACCTGATTGCCGCAATAGGGGCAGCTTGTTGCGCCCGTTGTCTGGTCGGCAACAATTTCACCGCCGCAGGAATTGCAGGCATAAACGCTCATGCCGTCTGTTTCGCCTGCTCCCCATTGTGCGCCCTGCGAATTCCAGTTGATCTGCTCAACCTGATTTGATGTATCTTCGGGCATAGCGGTAATATCAAACTCGGTGTCGCAGAACGGACATTTCAGCCTTTGTGCACCAACGTCAAATTCAACCGCACCGCCGCAGCACGGACATTTCTGTTCAAGAATTGTTGACAAGGTTAATCATCTCCTTGCTTATTTGTATCTGTCTGAGAATAAACCATACCGTTTTGTCGGGTACATAAAACTTGGTTTTATAATACCAAACGCCTGCCGCAATGGCGGCAACCAATGCAACAATCACAATAATAATGACTGCGGTTTGCCTCCTGCTCATCTCTGTCGGGGTGTTCCGCAGCAAGCGCAGAATGCACCGCTTTCGTTTGTTGCGTTACAAGCCGGACATACCCAAGCCTGTGATACGGGCTGCTGACCGTAAGCAGGCTGCTGATTGTAGCCCTGATTCATAGGCTGGTTATAACCGTTATTCATCGGTTGATTATACTGATTCTGCTGAGCATAGGGATTAGGCTGCTGTTGTGCATAAGCATTCTGCTGAGCGTAAGGGTTACCCTGCGGCTGAGCGTAAGGATTCTGCTGTGCATACTGGTTAGGCTGTGCCTGAGCATAGGGATTGGGCTGACCGTAAGCGCCTGCAGGAGCATAGCCCTGATTCATAGGCATACCGTTATTCATCGGCTGATTATATCCGTTATTCATAGCCATACCTGCGTTGCCGTTCTGTGTGAGGTTGTTGATAACCTGCTGTGCCGTCTGCTGATAGCGGTTATATTCCATAGTGCCCATACCCTCGACATCTCTGTCGTTGAGTCTTACGGTAATTTCATCAAAATAGGGATTGTTTACCTTGATATCAATGTAAAAATCGTATGTAAACTTGTATCTCGGAGGATTGTAGCTTACTTCCTCGCCGTCCTTGCCCTGAGTATAAAGCTCCTCACGGTCCTCATCTACTCTGAGGTTACAGCCCGTAACACTTGAAAGCGGAATAACATCGGGGTTTTCATCGCTCCAGCTTCCGGGATTGCGCCTTGACACAACAAAGCTCTGCTTCATCGGATCGATATAAATTTTGTCATCCTCACCAAAGGTGAACATCGGTGAAAAGCCCGAAAGGAGCTGCTTATTCTGCTCTCTGTAAGCGAGCTGCTGCTTGATTTCTTCAACGGTTGAGCTTCTTCTGTCGCTGAAGAAGGGTGAAAGCTTCTTTGCGCAGTCCTTGCACATATTGCCGTCTTCGAGCTTTCTGTTGCCCAAAAGTCCTATTTTATCGCCACAGATATCGCAATATTTCTTATCAAAAAGTCCCATTGTAAAATTCTCCTTTAAAATTTATTTAGCATCGTTACCGTCAAAAATGTCGCCGCATTCGGGGCAGAACTTCGGAGGGTTGTGGGGGTCTTCGGGCTTCCAGCCGCATTTGTCGCATTGATAGAGCGGTGCACCTTCAGGTTTCTTCGCTCCGCAGTTGGGACAGAATTTGCCTTTATTTACTGCTCCGCAGGAACAGGTCCAGCCCTCTGCTTCGGGCTTCTTTGCTCCGCATTCCGTGCAGAAGTTGCCGCTTACCGTTGCTCCGCAGGCACATTTCCAGCCGTCGGCGGGTGCTGTTGCAGATGCAGGCTGTGCAGGAGCTGCTGCCTGCTGCTGTGCCATCTGCTGTTGCTGC
>JAFSFB010000008.1 GCA_017435385.1 Clostridia bacterium
GCCTTGATAAATCCGTCCGCCGATTCACACCAACCATCGGCTCTCTGATGCGGGATTGATCTGCCGCTCCTCGTCATTGCGTTTATGAGTTATTGAATTGTTGTCATTATAGCACCGTGAAAAACTGCCGTCAATTGCAAAGTTTCACAAAAAATAATTCGCTTTACCGATTTAAAGTTTTGCACTTTTAACAAAGTAACACAGTGCATTATTTTATAAAATATTTTATAAATCCGCTAAAACAATTTTCCAAAGAATGCAATTAATCTGTAAAAAGGTTGCAGAATGGCGTAGATCCATTCGCTTTTATCGAGCTCATTAAGCTTTATGTTTTCAATTACAGGATGCTCGCAATATGCCATATCAACAGCCTGACTGTTATAGGACTTAAACTTTGTTCCGTTTTCAATTGAATAGAAATAATAACTCTGCTGCCCGTCGGAGGTTGAGCGCATGGAATTTAGGAAAGTGATTTCACCGCCCGACAAAATCAGAGCAGGCTCTGTTTTTGATGAACCGTCGTGACCGGTGTTGACAAATACGGCATTGCTGTCAACCGAATTCAAAAAGGATTTTCCGCCGTAAATAAAGGTATTGAACACGGTAACATCTTTACAAGAATTGAGCTTTATAAAGTCTGTATGAATTCTTGTTATGGGGATAAAAACATAATCAAACAGTTTATCCTCTGTCAGACGGGATATGCCGAGCTTTTCGTAGCCGTTTCTCGGCAAAGTGTTTGCATTTTGCAGGCAGCCCTCAATAAAAGTATTATTGCAATCGGTTAAATCAAACATCGATTCAAAGCAGCAGCCGATTACCTTTTTCACAAAAGCACCGTCGGAATTCTGAAGCTTTATTCCGCAGCTTGCAAGGGTCAATGCACAGTTGATAATATATACATCATCATATTCGCTGTAGATAACGGGGGTGGTTTTCATATATTTTCCGCTGTTATCAACGGGATTGTTAAGAGGATAATCAACTCTGATACCGCTGATGCCCGAAGCGTTGCCGCCTAATGTGATAAGCGGTTTATCCGATTCACCGAACCCGTAATATGAAAGAATGAGAGTTCCGCTGCTGTTCTCCCTCTGGCAACGGGTTGCAACAGATGATGAGCCTCTGAATTCAACACCTGCAGGAACAGTTACGGGATTTTCAAAGAGGTAAAGACCTGCAGGCAGATAAACTATTCCGCCTGTTTCTGCCGCTTCATTCAGCTTATTCTGTACTGCAACAGAAGCATCGGTTTTGCCCGTTTTATCTGCTGATACAACATATAAAATCTCGGCAGGCTTTGTGTGCTTATGCTCGTAATCGGGCGTGTATGCGCTTGTATCCGCATTGTAGATACGGATATTTTTGCCCTTGATTTTGCCTTCGGTTTTAACATTTGTCAGAATAGTTGCGTTTTCACCGGGATCATATATTGCGCATTCGCTGCCTTCTATAACTCCGTTGCTTATGCCTGTACCCCAGGATTTTTTTCTTGAAATTATGTTTCCTTCGGGTATATAAATTCCGTAATCGCAATCGGTAATATATAAATCGGTAAACTCACCGCTGAAGGTATACCGAGTGCCTTCTTTGACAAACATTCCGTAAAGCATATCAGAAATTCTGACATCGGCAAATTCAGGCCATTCGAGGTCGCCTATCACAAGACCGCAGCCGTTTTTGCGTGTGTATTCATCAAGCTTCTGCCTTTCGGGAGCATTAAACTTCTCGCCCGCTCCGCACCAATATTCATTTGATATATAAAGAGTTTTAACGGTATCAACATCGGCCGAATTATGAGCATTCAAGCCCTGATAAAGGCAGGTTCCTTTTATGTTTTCAACCGTCAGCATTTCATGGCACTCATAAATACCGTTTTCGCATTCCGCACTAGCACCTATTCCTCTGTAGGAATTTATAAGAGTACAGTTCTTGATTGTTGAGAGCATATAATCCTCATTACCGACAACATAAAAGGTAAAAGGATATGGTTTGACACAGTCTATATTCTGTTCGGGATACCATACGGTAAGACCGACTGCACCTGCACTTGCACCGACAGTAAATAAAGCGGGATTCATCTTGTCGCTGCTTTCAACGTCGGCGATGATAATTGTTCCGTAGTCATCACCGACATCGGGGTCCTGATAATCGCCCATCAGCGTTACAAACTGGCGGATATAAATATTGCCCGTTACTCTGTATCTGCCTGCAGGAAGCCAGACCGTACCGCCGCCGTTTGCCGCACAGTCATCAATAGCCTGCTGAATAATCGCAGTAACATCGCTCTCACCGCTTGAATCGGCATCAATAACAATATCAGCTATTATGACCTCATCCGTCGGATACACGGTTTCAATAATCTGCGGTGTATTTACTTCACCAACCGCAAAGCACGGAACAACCGTGTTGAATGCAATTAAAATGCAAAGCAACGAAGAAAACAGTTTTTTCATCTTATCATCTCCGATTTGTTAATAAAATGTTATGATGCAATAATTATAATTCTCTTTCAAGATTATGTCAAACATACTGTAGAATTTTTTAATCATATATGATATAATATCAGAAAATATTGCGAGGTAAAATGCTGTTTAGTTTTTTAGAATATCCGTTTAATTTATGGAGGTATTGCTATGAAAAAGTTCATATCGGTAATTCTTGCTGTTGTTATCACTCTGAGCATAACACCGTTTGCGTTTGCCGCAGGAACGACTTACTATATCGACAGCATATCGGGCAATGACGATAACACGGGTTTATCCAAAGCTTCTGCATGGAAAACGGTTGCTAACATTGCTTCTTTGACCCTTGAAGCAGGTGATAAAATTCTGTTCAGAGCAGGCGGCGATTATGACTGCGCTGTTACGCTCACCTGCTCGGGCACTCAGGATAATCCCATTGTCATTTCATCCTACGGTGAAGGCGAAAAGCCGCACCTCAACACCGATGAAAGAAATGCGGTTATGAAGCTTTTTGACTGCTCCTACGTAACCGTTTCGGACTTTGAAATCACGGCTCACAACGGCGGCGGTATCTGGGTTGACGGAGTTACGAAAGAATCAAAGGGCGTCAGAATAGAAAACTGCGAATTTCACGATATGCAGAATTATAAGGTAACCTGCCGTGATAATTATACCGAAGGTCCGATTTCGGGCAGAGCCGCAATAGTTATCAAGCGCTACGGAGGCTCGCCTTATCCCGTCAACGATTTTCAGGCAGTGAACTGCAAAATATACGATGTCGGCAACGGTATATTCTTCACAGGTTCACAGGATCTGAACAAAAATGCACTTGTAAAGAACTGCGAATTTTACAATATGGACGGTGAAGCCGTTGTTCTTGAAGGCTGCGACGGCGCATTGGTTACACATTGCCGTGCGATAGACTGCTGTCAGGGAATCGGCCTTGATGAAAACGGAGAGATTCTGTATTTTACCGCCGCAATGTGGACTCATTATTCCTCAAACTGCACTTTCAGCTACTGCGAAATAGCAGGACAGAAAAACTACGGTGACGGAATGACTGTGGATTTTGACCACGGCTCCTATAACTGCACATACGAATACATTTATTCTCACGATAATATGCGTTTTATGTGCAACAATCCTGCCAAAGGCGGCAACAGAGGTAACACGGTAAGATACTGTCTCTCGGTTAATGACAATCAGGGCAGAAACAAAATCGGCGTATCCGACGGCGAATGGAATTTCAGCTTTTATAACAATACCATAATCAATTCGTCGGAATTCCAGATGACTCAGATTTATGATTCGCTGTTCGCAAACAATATTATAGTTTTTAAAGACGGTCATAAGTTTTATCATATAAATGAAGAAGCAAAAACATGGAACAATGTGTTTGCAAACAACTGTTATTACAATACTTTCAATCCCTCTTTTGATAAAGACGCCTTAAACACACTTCCCGGCTTTGTGGGCGGAGACGACCCGATAAAAGCATATCAGCTTGCAGAAGGCTCGCCGTTAATCGGTGCAGGTTTTAAGGTTGAAGACGGTTGCATGACAGATTTCTACGGCAATGAAATAACAAGCAACAACATTGGTTGTTATTCTGCCGAGGGAGAGTATGCTGAACTTGAAACAGAAAACTTCTTTGAAAAAGCTGTAAGATTTATCCGTCAGATATTTAATATAGCAATTGAAGAAATCCGCAAATTGATTATTGACATTTTTGATTAACATCAAGCGAAACATCACAAAAATACCGAACCACCTCTTATCGGTGCTTTCTGCATCGATTGAGGTGGTTTTGTATGTTCGGCTCTTTCCTCTGCCGATTGAGTGGAATTTAAACTGCAAAAGGGACCATTTCACTTCCATTGTAGGTACCGAAGAGCTTTCGCATCTCGAGATGATTGGTGCGATTGTGTACCAGCTCACGAGAAACCTTTCCGAGGAGGACATAAAGAAGCACGGCTTTGATGCATATTTTGTTGACCATACAGCAGGTGTTTATCCCTCATCGGCGGCAGGCGTTCCGTTCACGGCGGCATATATTCAGAGCAAGGGCGACATCATAACCGACCTTTCCGAGGACCTTGCCGCAGAACAGAAAGCAAGAACGACATACGACAACATTCTCAGACTCGTTGACGATCCCGATGTAAGGGAACCTATCAAGTTCCTGCGTGCAAGAGAAATCGTGCATTTTCAGCGTTTCGGCGAAGGTCTGCGCCTTGCAACCGACAAGCTCAACGAAAAGAATTTCTACGCATTCAATCCGTCATTTGACAAGCATTGCAATAAATAACAACTGTGCCCGCAGGTCAACTGCGGGCATTTTTTATCAGCAGGACAGACATCTTTGCAACAGAAGAATATCCTTTTTAAAAACAACACAAATATTCAGGTTGTTTTTTGTTGCATTTATGATATAATTTTATTGTTGAAAAACTAATTAATCAGAAACATAAGGAAGTGTGTAATATGAGTCTTAGTATGCTTCATTGTGAGGGCGAAAGAATTATCAATGCCGAAGGAAAACAGGTTTTTCTGCGAGGAACAAATCTCGGCGGATGGCTTCTCGATGAATTATGGCAGGGATTTTTCAAAGGCGGAGAAGCTCAATGGGATATCGTGACCACGCTTGAAAAGCGTTTCGGTAAGGATGAAGCAGACCGACTCATAAAAATCCGTGAGGATAACTATATCACCGAACATGACCTTGATTATCTTCAATCGCTCGGCTTCACCTGCGTGCGAGCTCCGTTCTGGTACCGTAATTTTCAGACGGATGATAACGGAACATGGAAGCGCAAAGAAAACGGGGAAATTGATTTTTCACGCCTTGACTGGATCGTTGATGAATGCGAAAAAAGAGGAATGTATGTCATTCTTGATATGCACGGTGTTCCCGGTCATCAGAGCATCGCTCATCATTGCTGCCGTGTGAACCATTGCAGACTTTATGACGAAACCGATGAAGGTTCTCGTTTCCGTTCGCTTGCCTGCGAATTATGGAGCGAAATTGCCCGCCATTTTGCAGGAAACGGAACCGTTGCCGCCTATGATCTGATGAATGAGCCTATGTGCGATTATGAAGGCGAAGATAAAGTCAACAGCAAATATCACGATGTCTATTCAATGCTTTACGATGCTGTCAGAGCAATTGACCCCGATCATATCATTACGCTTGAGGCTATCTGGACACCCGATGATATACCGCACCCGTCAGAAAGAGGATGGGAAAATGTTATGTATCAGTATCACTATTATGACGATTCAAACGAAAGCTTTAAGAGAGTTACGCTTCACCACGCAAGCAAAAACTTCAATGTACCCGTGCTTGTTGGTGAATTTTCCCCCTGCCGTGGAACTGCCGACTGGGAATACATACTGAAGCTTTTCAATGAATGTTCATTTAACTGGCAGACATGGACATACAAAGGGCATTGTCCCAAAGGACAAACGAGCCAATGGTTTATGATGGGTTCGGATGACCCCGATAATGTTGTTGACATAAACAATGATTCAGCCGTGGAGCTCGAACGCAAATGGTCATCGGTCAGAACAGAGATTTGCTGTAAGCCGATGAATGACCATGCGTTGCTTACTGAATATGCAAAAGGATGATCATATTAAGAATCTTTTTTAAATGAATTGCTTGAAAAATCGCTTCCGCCTCTTATCGGTGTTTATGCATCGGTTGAGGCGGTTTTTTATATTCTGCTCCCCTGCCGACTGAGCTGAATTCAGACTGCAATCCGACAAGCTTTGTAATTAACAATTTTGTAAATCACAGAAAATCTGTTTGTCTTCAGCTTATTTTATCAGGTTGTTTTCAAAAACATAAAGCATTAAAATTCAAGTTGAATTTTGTTATATTTATGATATAATTAGCACATTAAATCAGGTTAATCAAAAAAGAGGATAGCATATGTCTAAACAAAAATCATCCATGGTCACCGATCTGACAAACGGAAGCGTCACAAGGCTTCTGCTTAAATTTGCATTTCCTCTGTTCGTTTCAAACGCACTTCAAGCAATATATAATATTGTTGATATGATCGTTGTCGGGCAGTATATCGGCGGAGAAGGCATGTCGGCTGTTTCTATCGGCGGCGATGTTCTGCATCTGCTGACATTCGTCGCTATGGGCTTCTCATCCGCAGGTCAGGTGCTCATTTCTCAGGATGTTGGCGCAAAGCGCATGGACATTGTCCGAAAGACAATAGGCACCTTGTTCACATTTCTTCTGGGAATATCCGTTGTTATTTCCGTCGTTTGTTACTTCATCCGAGGCTCAATGCTTGATTTGCTAAACACGCCCGCTGAGTCATATGCTTTCACAATGGACTATACGGTTACCTGTATTTTCGGGTTGTTCTTTATTTACGGATATAACATCGTGAGCGCAATCCTTCGTGGTATGGGTGACAGCCGCCGACCTTTTGTTTTCATCGCTGTTGCCGCAGTAGTCAACATTGTGCTTGACCTGTGGTTTGTTGCAGGCTTAAAAATGGAGGTTTTCGGTGCTGCATTGGCAACAGTAATTTCTCAGGGATTAAGCTTCGTTATTGCGCTTGCTTATTTATTCATAAACAAAGAAAGCTTTGGTTTTGACTTCAAACTCTCCTCTTTCAGAATCGACCGCCATGCATTTAAAAAGCTGGTTGCTCTCGGCGTTCCGATGGCAATTCAGTCTGCAGCCATTAACCTTTCAAAAATCGTTCTTACTTCGTGGATAAATCTTTACGGCGTTGTCTTTTCGGCACTCTCCGGACTCTATAACAAGATCAATATGATGATCGGCATTGTTTCTCAGTCGTTCACAACAGCAGGCAGCACAATGGTGGGTCAGTGTCTTGGAGCAAAAAAATATGACCGTGTGCCCAAGATCATGAAAGTTGTTTTATACAGCAGCGGTCTTATCTCCACAGTTCTTGCGATCGCACTGTTTTTCTTTTCAGAACCTATCTTCAGAATGTTCACAGGCGACGAAGAAGTACTTGCAATAGCATCGATAGTTGTTCTTCCTGCAATTCTCAACATGTACGGTTCCGCCACCCGTTCCGTTGCCTTTTCTCTTATGAACGGTTCGGGCAACGCCAAGCTGAACTTTGCCGTTGCTGTCATTGACGGTATAATAAGCCGTGTCGGCATCTCGGCTCTGCTTGGATTTGCTGTCGGGATGGGCTGTCAGGGCTTCTGGTACGGCGATGCTCTTGCGGGATTTATGCCAATAGTTATAGGTCTGATTTTCTATTTGTCGGGCAGGTGGAAAAAGGACAGATACGAATAAACCGAACCGCAGAAAATAAACCTATATAAAGAAATCCGAATCGGTCTGAATAACAAAATCACTTCACTGTGCGCTTTGCATAATGAAGTGATTTTTTGTTACATAAAACCGATTTATGAGATTCGGTTTATCATATCAAAATGTTCTGTATAAAGGCGTTCGACATCGGAGTTCACCTTGAAAAAGCCTCCCTGAAGCGACATATGGTCGCCTTGATAAACAGGCATTATATTCCAGATGCCGGGAGTGATATTTTCTTTATCAAAATCCTTTGACGGAGCGTGCGAGGGTGCTTTTGCGGAAACGGTATTCACAAGACCGTCGTTTTCAAACCAGCTTTCGTCAACAACACAACCGCCCGAGGTCGTACCCTTGAGCATGCCGATCTCATCCGAACTGCCGTGAAAAAGGAACTCCATTCTTTTTTTGTCCGCTCTGTAGGTGCCGTCATCATTTTTAACGGAAGCCGTGCAAGCAATTGAAAAATAATAGGTATCCTTATCGGTAACCATATTCTTGTTGATTTCCATAGCATGGTCAATGAACATGTCATATGCAGCCGAATCATCATTATCGGGCATCAGATCTTCAAGCCCATAAGAGGTTGTGCCGTTATGAGGCGCTGCAAGCGAGGTCAGAGAATAGATCCAATCTGCTTTACCTCCGGTAAACAAGAGCGAAATTTCATCCGCAGAGGTTGAAGCTGTTTCGGCCTCATCGCCCTTTGCCATGAGAGATGCAAAAACACGCATTGTTGCACCGCCGAAAGAATGGCCGAGAATGTTTATCTTGTTTTCGGAATCCCATTTTTCAATAAGTGCTTTATCCGTAAAATCCTTACCGAATCTCTCGTGACCGCACTTTTCGCTGTGAGCTTTGCCGTAGTCAACCACCGTACCCGTAAGCTGCGCATAAAGTTCACAAGCTCTGTCCCACGCACTCGCTGTACCCGAAACTGAAGCGGCATAACAGTCATAGCCCTTATCCTCAAGCTTACCGAGAAGCTCGCCGCCGAACATTCCCCAATACGGCATTAACTTATAATGAGCATCATATTGACCCCAGCCCATAAGTCCGTGCACAAAAACATAGGGATAGTTTGTATTCCACTGATCCGCATCGGGCGTTTCAACCTTTGACGGTAATAAAAGAGATAAGATGCTCATTATTATTGCCAACGGAATTGAGATTATCTTTGCCATTATATTTTTTCCTTTTCCCGAACTGATTAAAGAATAAATCTGAAAGCATAGATTATAACATTCAAAATATTATTGAAAACAAATCTTACAAGCGTGAAAACATAAGGGAATTCAAACTCCCAATCATCAAAAGTATCAAGTGAACCGATAAGAGATGAATCATAGGTTATTTCGGGATTTTTGAACGCCTTTGTTTCCATCTTCATAATGCACAGATTCTTGCAGGCTTCACGCAATGCGTTGCCGAAGCCGACGGGATCTTTTGCATACGCAAGCTTTACAGCCGCTTTATGCTGAATGAACTGCAGCGCCCACATACCCGAAAGGATCGTATCGTTACCGTTATAAACCGCAAGAACGGGACTCATATATCCGCTGCCCGTAAAGTTGGAAGAATAGTCGGAAACAACAAAGCCTTCAAAGCCCCATTCTTCACGGAGAAGTTCTTTGAGAAGAGCAGAGCTTGAGCCGCACCATTTTGTTCCGATTCGGTTATAAGCGGACATAATCCCCTTGGGCTGGCCTTCCTTGACGGGAATTTCAAATGCCTTGAGATAAATTTCACGCATAGCCTGCTCGTCGCACCAGGTAAAAATGCCGTTTCTGTGCGATTCCTGATCGTTAAGGGCAAAATGCTTTATTGTTGTAACAAGGCTTTCGGAATTTGCTCCTTTGATTATTTCAGCCGCCATAATACCTGAGATGATCGGGTCCTCAGAGAAATATTCAAAGTTTCTGCCGCCTCTGGGATTTCGGTGGATGTTTGCTCCGGGAGCATACCAGGTATCGGTACCCATATCAGCGGCTTCCTTGCCTGCACCCTTGCCCATTTCATAAGCAAGCTCAACATTCCATGTGCATCCGATTGCGGTAGCGCAGGGATATGCCGTGCCGCTGTCTGTATAAACAAGACCGTTTCTGCCCTTGACACTTGAAGGGCCGTCATTATCCATTGTATGAGGGATTCCCAGACGCTCAACGCCGTGAGTTTCATATCCACCGTTGATAACAAGCATCGTCATTTCGTCGAGTGTCAGCTGGTCAAGGAAGGCATCCCACAAGCTTTCATCCTTTGCAACATCCTGTAAAGTGATGGTTTTATCATATTTCACGCCCATTTTGGGTGCTTCGCCTTCTGTTGCGGGCTCGGGAGTTTTGTCAACATCGATCAGGTAATCATCCTTGTCAAGTTCACGCAGAGAGGGATAAGTACCGTCGACATCGGCTCTCGACATAATTTCATATCCGCTGTAAACATCCTCAAAAAGATTTTCGATTTCCGTTCCCGTTGCCGAATCATTCTTGATTATCTTTGTTTCTGCGATCTCGTAATCATATGTTGAGATATGATCCCTTACATCGTTTGAAACAATAATTTTATATACGCCTTTTTCGAGCACCCAGGCTTCGTTCACCTTATAATCATAGGATGCCATATCATCTGTTTTGAATGAAACGCTGAGCGTTTCGCTTTCATCAGGGGCAAGCATATCAGTTTTCGCAAAACCTCCGAGGCAGATTGCACTCTTTTCTATTCCGCCTTCGGTATAAGGTGCGCTGTAATAAAGCTGAACGACCTCTTTGCCTGCCGTATCGCCCGTGTTGGTAACCTTGACTTCAACGGTTATGTTTTCCGAATCAAAATCGGTTGAAACAACCTCTTTATCAAAGCTTGTGTATGAAAGACCGTAGCCGAAAGGATACTGCACCTTATCCTTTGCAAAGGTTTCAAAGTAACGGTAGCCGATATAGATGCCCTCATAATATTCAACGAAATGCTTGCCGCCGTTATATTCGTTGCTGCCAAAACATTCGCTTGAGGGATGATCTTCAATGCTGTATGCGATGGTATCAGTAAGCTTGCCCGAGGGATTAACCTTGCCGTCAAGCATCTGAGGAACGGCAGTCATACCGAATTCTCCGGGAATCCAGATAATCGCAGCAGCTTTGATGCTTTCATACTCATCGATCCAGCCCATTTCCATTACATTACCGATATTGAAAAGAACAACTACATTTTCAAATGCAGAAGTAACCTTTTCAACCATCGCTTTTTCATCATCGGAAAGACTGAGCGTTTCAACCGTATGGTCGGTACCCTCTGCGCTTGTTCTGCTGATAACGATTATTGCCGTGTCAGAAAAAGCAACCGCATTTTCGAGAAGCTCATCCGTTAGATGCTTGGGGTCCATTTCTTCAAGGGTATTCTTGGCAAGAAGAACCTGAAGAAGATTGTTGATAACGGTGTTGTCTGTTTTGGGAAGTTCGTTTGAAAGACAATGCTTTTCATAAAGAGCACGAAGCTCGGAATTATATTCTATTCCTTCCGCTTCAAACGCTTCATAAAGAGTTACGGGATCATCTGTCGTTATTGCTCCCGAGCCTGCTCCGCCGAAAAACGGACAAACCGAGCCTGCGCCGAAGATATTGACCTTCTTGTTTGAGAGCGGAAGAAAATTATCCTCGTTTTTGAGAAGAATAATTCCTTCGCTTTCAATCTGAATTGCGGTTTCTTTTGTTTCCGCAATGATTTCGGGATCAACATCACCGCTTGTTGCGAATGCAACGTTGCCAAACATAAGCACAAAAACAAGTGTCAGGGAGATAACCTTGAAGAATCTTTTTTTCATCGGAACACCTCGCATTAAATTATAGATTAATTATACATTTATTTGTTTATTCTTTCAATATAGAAATTTGTATTTATCTGTTCAAATTTATTCAACAGTGTTTTATTTTGTCATATACATTACTCAAAATATTGACTAAACATTATTCAGATGTTATATTTAAAAAAAAGAAGAATTGAGGAGTTTTTATGTACCACTGCGGAACGCAAAGGCTGGAAACCGAAAGACTTATCCTTAGACGATTTGTCAGCAAAGACGCTGATGCTATGTATAAAAATTGGGCATCCGATCCTGAGGTATCAAAATATCTGACATGGCCGCCCCATTCAACCGTAAAAGACAGCAAAAATGCAGTCAAATTTTTTATAAAACGGTATTCCGACAAAAAATACTATCATTGGGCTATAGTTTTGAAAGAAAACGGCGATGAACCCATCGGCGGAATTGATGTAGTGCTAATCAACGAAGATGTTTCAATGGTGCATATAGGATACTGCATCGGCAAAAATTGGTGGCATAAGGGTATAACTTCCGAAGCACTCAAAGCAGTTATAGATTATTTGTTTGATGTTGTCGGTGTTAACCGTATTGAATCAAGACACGACACGAGAAATCCCAATTCAGGCAAAGTAATGATGAAATGCGGAATGAAATATGAAGGCACTTTGCGCAGTGCCGATAAAAACAATCAAGGTATCTGTGATGTAAGTTATTATGCTTTGCTGAAATCCGAGCGATAAATTCCGTTTTATCAGACCATCACACACATATATAAAACCACCTCTTATCGGTGCTTAATTCTGCATCGATTGAGGTGGTTTTGATTATTATTTCTTATTGTAAAATCCGTTTGTGTCGATTTTCAGAAGCTTTATTGCCTTGCTGATAAGCGTTGAAAAATCGTTGCGAGTCAGCTTCATAACGCCTTTGATAAGCGGTGAAACTTTGAAGCCTGCCATTGCATTGACCATTCCCAGATAGAAATCATCGGGGAAACGGGCATCTTTATCTTTCGGTACGCTGTCTGCCGTTTCAAGCAGCCATTCAAGAAGCTTTGAACGCATATCGGCAATACTTTAAACTGTTGCATTTTTTGATGTAATAATGATATAATCAGGTATGCTTAAATTGCGTGATTAAATTATTTAAATCTGTATTCAACAGGTAATTGAATAGCAATAACAATTAACATTTATTATTCAGGTATAAACGGCAACGCAAGAAAATTTGCAAAAGAAATGATCTCAGGCGGAATTGCCGATGAGATCCGTGCCGAGGAAGGCAATCTGAAATATGAATACTTTTTCCCGATGAACGACGATGAAACCGTTCTGCTGATTGATGCATGGAAAGACCAGACGGCACTCGACATACATCATAAGTCACCGATGATGTCAGAAATCATCAGCTTACGTGAAAAGTATAATTTAAGCATGAAGGTTGAACGGTACATTACCAATGAATCCGGCATACCCGATCGGGATAAAGATTATATCAGGAAGGTAAAAATATGAATAATAATGACTCTCTTCAAATCCTTTTCATAAGACATGCCGAAACGAATTATAACGATATCGGCGACAGAGATCCGAGCGACGGAGAGCTTTCTGCGAACGGAGAACAACAATGTGTTGATTTGGGCGAAAAGCTGAAGGAACTGCCGATAGATGCTTTTATAACCAGCTCTCTTCTTCGCAGCTTTAAAACCGCTGTCGGAGTATGCGGCGCAAGAAGCGACAAGCCTTTGCTTGAGATCTGTCCCGAGCTTGTTGAATGCGGATGCACTCCCGGATATTTCGGCTGCAGCGAAGAATATCTTCAAAGATATTATAAAAACACAAAAATGTGTGAGAAGCTTTTCGGCACAGAAAGCTATGAATTCGGATGCGAAGCTTTTGAGGATAATGTCGTTCGGGCAGAAAAAGTTATTTCTTACATAAAAAACAGATTTTCATACGGTGAGCGTGTTGCGGTTTTCAGTCACCACGGTTTTCTCGAGTATCTTATTCCGACCGCTTTGGGAGTTAAACCGCATATATTCAGGTTCGCTCTTGAAAATGTTTCTGTCACAGTCGTTGAATTCTTCCGTGACGGAAATGCCGTGCTTCGCTGCGTCAACAAGCTGATAAAATGACAAACCGATCCCAATCCGGCAAACTGAATGTTGCAGATATCCGTGAAAACTTTAAATATTATTTTTCGTATTTCGTATTGTTTTATATTCTAAATAGTGATAGAATCTGATTATTAATGATAACGGAGGTTCTTTGTTATGGATAAGAAACTTAAAATAGGCGTTTTCGGTGCAAGAAGAGGTCGTGGACTTGCTCAGGGTCTTACTCTCACCGACAAAGCATATATCAGCGCAGTTTGTGACTATGATGAGTCAACTTATGAAAATATCAAGCCGTTTTGCTGTGAAGAAACAAAGTATTATAAAGATTTTGATGAATTCATTGAAAGCGGAATGGATGCCGTTGTGCTCACAAATTTCTTCCATCAGCACGCAAAATATGCGATTATCGCTCTTGAAAAAGGAATTCATGTTCTCAGCGAAACAATGCCCGCAGTAACAATGGCTGAATGCGTTGCTATCTGCCGTGCATCCGAAAAGAGCGGTGCAATCTATATGCTTGCGGAAAACTATGCTTATTTTGCAGTTGTCAGCAAGCTCACGGAAATCTATCAGAGCGGCACTCTCGGCGAGGCTCTTTACTGCGAAGGCGAATATGTTCATCCCATGAGCCACGAGGAATATGTTCATTACACTCCGACAACCACTCACTGGCGTGCTCTTATGCCCTCGGGCTTCTATCTGAGCCATTCATTTGCACCCCTTATGAGAGTTACAAACGATATTCCCGTTTCCGTCAATGCAAGAAGCATTTACACCGACGGCATGCGTCAGGAGCGTGAGGGTGAGCCCATAAAAGATGTTGCATCAATCATGCTCTGCACAATGAGCAGAGGTGCGGTTGCAAGAATTACCGGCTGGGCAAAATTCGGCGGTCACGGCAACTGGTATCGCTTTGCCTGCGCAAAGGGCAGCGCTGAAACCGTCAGAGGCGACGAAGGCAAGATCCGCCTTGTTTATAACGATTGGGAGATTCCCGAAGGCGTTGAAAAAGAAAAGGTTTCAACTGTCGGCTATCCCTTTGACAAGGATAAAGCAAGGCAGTGCGGTCACTCGGGCGGCGACTACTATGTTGCTCACGAATTCATCAGCTGCATTCTCGAAGGCAGACAGCCTTATTTCAACGCTTACCGTTCAGCGGCCATGAGTGCGGTTGCTATCCTCGGCTGGAGAAGCAGCCTTCACAACGGTGCCGAATATAAGATTCCCGATTTCTCCAACGAAGAAGAAAGAAAGGCTTATGAAAACGATAATCTTTCACCCTTCCCCGATGAAAACGGCGTTGCAAACTATCCCTGCACAAAATATGATGCAGATAAATACAACATCTGATTTTTTTAACAGATAATGATTCATTTAAACAACTCTCAGAATTATTCCGGGAGTTGTTTTTTTTAAATTTAATGATATAATATATAAAAATTGCTATATAGGTTGTGAAATATATGTCAACAAAACTCTGGTATGATGAATTTATAAACGATTGGATGTGGGCGTTGCCTTTGGGTAACGGCAGAATCGGCGCCATGCAATACGGCAATCCGCATTGTGAACAGATCGAAATAAACGAAGAATCCCTCTGGAGCGGCAGGCAGATACGGGAGAAATATCACGCTTCTCCCGAAGCACTCAGGGAAATCCGCCGCCTTGTCAGAGAAGAAAAGCTTAAAGAAGCGGCTCAGCTTGCCCGTGAAACATTCTTGTCGGATCCGCCCGTTGTCCGTTCCTATGAAAGCTTCGGTGAGATCTTTATTGATTTTTTTGATAAATCCCCCGTTACAAATTATCGCAAGGAATTGGAATTGAGCGAAGCCGTTGCCCGTATTTTCTGGACAAAAAGCAAAATCAATTTTAAAAGCGAATGCTTTATCAGCGAGGATCCTGACGGATTTGTTTATAAGGTAGAATCCGACGGAAAGCCCTTCTCATGTAATGTGAGCATCAAAAGAAAGCAGGATGCATACAGCTCCTGCATAAATCCCGACACAATTATTATGAACGGCAGAATTACATACAGCACCCACCACTACTACGGCGAAGGCGGAGAAGGCATGTCGTTCGGTGCAAAGCTCCGCATAAAAACCGACGGTGAATTGTCTGCCGACCATAGCACCATAACCGTTGCCGATGCGACATATGTTATTGTTTACGCCGCTTTTGAAACAAATTACAATGTTGACAAATACGATATTGACGAAACCATCGATTTCAAAAGCAGATTATACGAAACAATTGAAAACCTCATAAATACAGATTACGAGAAGATTATAGATGCTCATATATCGACCCACCAAAAATGGTTCGGCAACGTTCAGCTCGAATTGGAAGAAACCGAGTTCAGTAAATTAACCACAAATCAAAGACTCAAAGAACTCAGATGGGATGAATACGATCCCGACTTATTTGCCCTTTACTATAATTTCGGCAGATATCTTCTAATTGAAAGCTCAGGCAAAAACGCAAAACTTCCCGCAAATCTTCAGGGCATCTGGTGCCATGACTTCAATCCCCCCTGGGGCAGCGACTTCCACACCAACATAAATCTTCAGATGAATTATTGGCCCGGTGAAAGCGCAAATATTTCAAAAGCTTCCGCACCTTTCATCCATTTCATGAAAATGGTCAGCGCATTCGGTTCCGAAACCGCAAAGGAGCTTTTCGGAGCAAGAGGCTGGGTAATTAACCACACTACCGATGCGTTCGGAAGAACGGGTGTTCATGACAGCGTTGACTGCGGATTCTTCCCCATGGCAGGTCCCTGGCTTTGCCTCAATCTCTGGGAGCATTATGAATACACCGAGAGCATTGAATATCTTGAAGAGATATATCCTATCTTAAAAGGATCCTGCGAGTTTATTCAGGACTATCTGACCGAGAACGAAAAGGGTCAGCTTATCACCTCCCCCTCCAACTCTCCCGAAAACGAATTCCATTATATCGATGCTGACGGCGTAAAGCAGGAAAGCATGTTTACAGAGGGTGCAACAATTGACTTCCAGATCATTTATGCGCTCTTCACCCGTACAGTACACGCCTGCAAAATTCTTAATAAAGACGAAGAATTTTCAAGATCTCTTCTTGAAGTTTTAGAAAAGCTTCCCCCGATGGAAATAAGTGAGCGTTACGGAACGATTCGTGAATGGATAAAGGATTACGAGGAAACAGAACCCGGACATCGCCATATTTCCCATCTTTTCGGACTTTTCCCCGGTGATCAAATCAACGAAAGCAACCCCGAAATATACGAAGCAGCAAAAAGAACCATTGCCCGCCGTATTGAAAACGGAGGCGGCTCAACAGGTTGGTCAAGAGCATGGACAATTTGCTTTTACACCCGTCTTAAAGACGGTGAAAATGCTCTCAGACATCTTAAATATTTGCTCGAAAAATGCACCGCCAACAATCTTTTTGACATTCATCCCCCGTTCCAGATCGACGGTAATTTCGGCGGTGTTGCGGCTGTTACGGAAATGCTCCTTCAGAGCCATCTCGGTTCCCCCGATAACAGAATATGCGAACTCTTGCCCGCTTTGCCCGATGAATGGAAAAAGGGATCCGTTAAAGGTATCAGAGCAAGAGGAAATCTGACATTTGATATTTCCTGGGAAAACTCCGTTCTCAAAAAAGCTGCGGTAACCGCAGAAAACGGCTGCACGGTAAGAATCAAGTTAAATGAAAGAACAAAAAATCTCACAGCCGATAAGCCTTATGTTATCGAAAACAACTGCCTGAAAACAGAGGTTTCAGCAGGAGAAACAGTTAAATTCAGCAACAGTCTGTAAAACCCGTTCGGAAAGGATTTATAATGAGTGAACTTATGAGTAAAGTAAAATATGTTGATACAATGATAGGAACCGTTGCGGACGGTCAGGCAGAAAGCTATCACGGCGGCGGAAAAACATATCCCGGAGCCGCTGTTCCCGGCGGTATGGTTCAGCTTTCACCGGATACGGTAACGGGCGGTGACAACGGTAACGGCTACAACTATTGTGACAACACGATAGAAGGCTTCAGCTTCAACCATATGAGCGGCATAGGCTGGTACGGAGATCTGGGAAATATCCAGATCATGCCTGTAACGGGCGAAACGGATTTAAGAAGCGGAAGCAACAGTCATGTTGAATTCAAAAAAGGCAATAAAGGCTGGAAATCGGAGTTTTCTCACGAGAGCGAAATAACGCAAGCAGGCTATTACGCCGTAAAATTAGACCGTTACAATATTTCAGCGGAGGCAACGGCGAACGTTCACAGCGGTATATTAAGATTTACATATCCGAAAAAAGGTAATGCGAAAATAATCATGAATTTTTCTCGCAGAATCGGCGGAAAGGCAGATTTTGAAGAAATAAGAATAATCAACGAAAATAAGGTTGAAGGCAAGATCATCTGCACGCCTAAGGGCGGTGGCTTCGGTCACGGTCATGCGGGTATTTCATACGATTTATATTTCACCTGCGAATTCTCCGAGGCTCCTGCAAAAATGCAGTTCTTTTCAAATGAAGAAATGCAGAGTGAAAATATAAAAGAATTTTGCCACGAAGATGTCGGACTTCTCTTGGAATTCGGTGAGAACCGCACAGCTCCGATCATGATAAAATGCGGTATCTCTTACACAAGCCCTGACGGTGCAAGAATGAATCTGAAGACCGAAATCCCTGACTTTGATTTTGATGCTCAAAGAAAAAATGCTCAACTTTTATGGGAACAGGCTTTCAATATTGCAGATGTTGAAGGGAGCAACGAAACGGATCTGAAGCTTTTTAACACCTGCCTTTATCATACGCTTTTGGATCCAAGAGTTTCCGCCGATGTTGACGGCAGCTTTTCTTTGAACGGAAAAGCAATGAAGGATGACAGCTATATTCACCGAACGGTATTCAGCGGCTGGGATGTTTACAGAAGCGAATTTCCGCTTCTGGCAATTATCCGTCCCGATATCGTCAACGATGAAGTCAATTCACTTTTAAAAATAGCTGAAACAAAAAACACATCCTTCCCTCAATGGGAGCTTCTGGGCATTGACACGCACTCCATGGTCGGCGACCCCGGACTTCTCGTTGTTGCTGATGCATACCTCAAAAACATCAGAAATTACAATACGGAAAAAGCATACAAAATAGGTCTTGCTTCAAGCAAATGTGAAAAAGAATTATTCGGCAGACCTTTCCGTTCGGTAAGACCCGATTGTGAACAGTATCTGAAAAACGCCTTCGTTCCCGAAAAGCTGAGCGACACTTTGGAATTTTTACTTGCAGATTACACCATGTACCTTTTTGCTAAAGAAAAAGGTGATAAAGAAAACGAAGAGTTCTTTTTAAACCGCATAAATAAATATACCGATAACTATAACGAAAAGCTCGGCTTCATGGCACCTCGGGAAGAAAACGGTGAATTTGTGTTTGAAGAAAACGAATATGATGACGACGGATGCGTTGAGAGCAACGTTTTTCAGCAGTCATGGTTTGTGCCTTACGATGTTATCGGCTTGAGCAAGCTTTTTGGAGAAGAAAGAACAATTGAGCTTTTGGAAAGATTCTTTGAAAACGCCGATTTTTCAAAGCTCTGGAATGAAGATTATAACCATTCAAATGAACCCTGCCATAACATCACCCATTATTTTAACATTTTGGGTCTGCCTCACCGTACACAGCACTGGACCCGTAAAGTTCAGAAAGAAGCATACAGAACGGGTGCATACGGTTTCTGCGGCAACGAAGATGTCGGTCAGCTTTCTGCATGGTATGTTCTGTCAAGCTTAGGTTTTGCTCAGGTATGCGTCGGTCAACAGGATTATCACATCAATACTCCCTTATTCAGGAAAGCGACTGTTAAATTAAACAGAAGCTATCATTCTTGCACAAACGCCGATACCTTTACCGTGATTTGTGACAAAGACCCTCTTGAATACCCCTATATCAAAAATGTTGAGTTCAACGGTGAACTGATAAAAAGACCTTATCTGTCATATTTTGAAATCACATCCGGCGGCATATTAAAGTTTGAGCTTTCAAAAGAACCTGTTAAGGACTGCTTCTGAGGATAAAAATCTGATACATATCCCGACAAAAATTTCAACGAGTCATATTATTATCGGTTCGGAAAAAAGCGAAAGATTAAAACAAATCGGAAGGTCTGACCAAATGAAAAACGAAAACGGATATTTGCTTGGCATTGACGGCGGAGGAACAAAAACGGAATTTCTTCTTGCCGATTCAGGTAAAAACGAAATCAGAAGATTGTTTCTCGGGGCATCCAATCCAAACAGCACAAGCATTGAGAACACTTTAGATATACTCAAAGCAGGAATAACTGAAATACTCGAAGGGTTCGATGCTTCTCAAACAGCTGTATACGCAGGAATTGCAGGCATAAAAAGCGGAAACAATCAAAACATTATAAACAGTTTTCTCTCACGGTTCGGATTCGCTTCATATGAATGCGGCAGCGATACCGAGCTTGCTCTCGAAATTGCATTGAAGGGAGAAAACGGAACAGCGGTCATAATTGGAACGGGAATTGCAGCATATGCCCGCTCAGGCGAAAAGCTTTATCGCTCGGGCGGTCGGGGCTATATGATCGACAAGGGCGGAAGCGGATTTCATTTCGGTTCCGACGCACTCAATTCGGCTTTTGAATTCATTGAAGGCAGAGGCGGAAGCGAAACGATTCTGAAGCTTGTTGAGAAAAAGCTCGGAAAAAGCCTTGAATCCTCCGTCGCTGAAATATACAACGGGGGTGCCGAATTCGTTGCATCCTTTGCTCCGGTAATTTTCGAGGCATTCGATCTCGGTGATTCCTCTGCTTCCGTAATCATTGACCGCAACGCTCATGAAGCGGCAAAGATCATCAACGCTGCCGCCAAAAACACCGACGGCAGGATCGTTGTCTGCGGTGGCTTATGCAAGCAAAAAGAAGTGTTATACCCTTTCCTTATGAAATATATCGAGGGAGTTGCTCCGCTTGTTTTCACGGATGAGCCCATGGTAAACGGTGCGGTCCTGCTTGCTGAAAGGTTGTGTAAAAATGCTTAAAACCGAAATGAGAAATCCTGACACATACGGCATTGATAAGATGTCAACTCTTGAAATGCTTGAGAAGATCAACAAAGAAAACGCCAATGTTTATACCGCTGTTGATGCCGCTTTACCTAATATTGCCGCTGTATGCGATGCGGTATCAAACGCAATAAAATCAGGCGGCAGGATATTTTATATCGGAAGCGGAACCTCGGGCAGACTTGCCGTTTGCGATGCGGCGGAATGTCCGCCCACCTTCGGCGTGCCATATGACCTTTTCAACGGAATTATCGCAGGCGGAGAAAGATGCATGTTCAAAGCCGCCGAGAATGCAGAGGACGACCAGAAGGCAGGAATCGAGGATCTTAAAAACAGAGCGTTCTGTGATAAAGATATACTGATAGGAATATCCGCTTCAGGTTCGGCAGCTTATGTTATTTCTGCGGTGAACTATGCAAAGAGCATCGGAGCAAAAGCTTTTTCGATCACAAACAATCCCGATACGGAATTGGGCAAAGCTGCAGATATAGATATCTGTGCCGATACGGGTCCCGAGATCATCACGGGCTCGACCCGAATGAAGGCTGGAACGGCACAAAAAATAATTCTGAATATGATTTCAACCGCTTCAATGGTTAAATGCGGCTGTGTCTATGAAAACATGATGATAAACCTTAAACCCTCAAATAAAAAGCTTCGCAGAAGAATGATAGGAATTGTTACCGAAATTCTGGGCTGTTCCGAAATCGAAGCAGAAAAGCTTCTTGACGAAAACGGCTGGAATATCCGTAACGCCGTAGAAAAAAACTGACAAAAAAAACCGTCAAACCTCAATTTGAGATTTGACGGTGATTTTTATTTAAGCTTCAGACCGTAAACAAGGGATGTTTCTTTTGTTTCAATAAGCTCGAAGCCATATTTTTCATAGAATTTTATTGCGTTATAATTTTTGTGCCATACGGTGAACATGACTCCTTTTATCTCTTTCTTATGAAGATTATCGCACAGCGCATCCATCAGCTTTCTGCCTGAGCCCATGTGCTGATATTCAGGGAGAATATCTATATGAAGATGTGCAGGATAATCTGCTTTGTATTTTTCTTGCGAAGCAATCGCTCTGAGTGCCGATCTTCTTCGGCGGTATTCCCATTTTCCGATTTTCGGATAATATTCATTTATATAGACTTCTTTGAAATTATCAAAATCTTCTGCACAGATGACATACCCTATCGCCTTATCGTTTTCATCAACGGCAACAAAACAGTTTTCGGGTTCGTTATCAATATAATAATCGCAGTAAACGGCAAGAGCAAAATTTCTTCCTCTTTTTGATAATTTACAAGGTCCCTCGCTGTTAAGGCAAACAAAACGCACATCTTCTTTGTCATTTTCATTGTAAGGTCTAATCGTCATTTTCATCACTTCCAAAACGAGTTTATCATTAAAACTCACAAAAATCAAGGCATATAATATAGCAATTTGCAAATTGAAATAACAAAAATAATATTGTATTATTAATTTATAAACAGAAAAAGGAGAAATCAGCATGGCAATTATTATCAGATGGATATCAGCAATTATGGCGGTGCTCATGGGTCTTCCCACTCTTCTCGGTGCAGTTTTTCAGAGCCTTACAAAATTAGGTTATGACGAAAGACCCGTCACGGCAATTTCGGAAAATTTTCTTGAAGGAAATGCCGAATTCATCGATGAAGCAAAAGCAGAATACTGGTCGGCAGGCTACGCACGCAGAGTTCTCACTCCCGAGGATATAGAAGAAACAAGATACTTCCTCGGCGGATTTCTTAAATTCCCTGCTCAGGAAGCAACGGGGGTTGTTGACGACTTATGCGTCAGAGCAGTTGTGCTTGATGATAATTCGGGCAGAGGTGCTACTGCATTTGCGTGGATCGACGGCGTCGGCTTCATGAACGCCGATATCAAGGATATCCGTGAGAAGCTCAGCGACATTACGGGCGACGGCAAGCTCATCAGCATCGATGTCGGCTCGACTCATAACCATAGCGCAATCGACACTCAGGGTCTGTGGGGAAATATTCCCAAAAGCGGCAGAAACCAGAAATATATTGACTCGGTCGTTCAGAAAACCGCCGATGCAATAAGAGAAGCATATAACAACCGCTCCGAAGGCACGCTTTACTATTCATCAAAGGAATGCCCCGAATTATTCTATGATGGCAGAGCTCCTTATTCGATTGACGATAAAATTCACCTTTTCCGTTTTGTTCCCAATGCAGACGGTAAAAAGGAGATCTATATAGCCAATTTCGGTGCTCATCCGATCAATCTCGGCTGGAGCAACACGGAAATTTCAGGCGATTATCCGTATTATCTTGAAAAAGAAGTAACAACGGAGAAGAATGTCGATTTTATTTTTGTTCAGGGCGCAATCGGCGGTGCAATCCACGCAGATATGGGCGTTGAAAACGGAATTCCCGAGGATCTTACCTCTTTTGAAAAAATGAAAGAATACAGCAGTATTGTTGCAGATGTTCTTTATGATCTTGCAGAAAAAGGCGAAGCCGTCGAACCCATTCTTAATGTCAGGCATGCTCAGCTTGATTTTGAAGTGAACAACTTCATTTTCCTTCTTGTTGCAAGCGCCGACCTTTGTAATGTTACCCCGTTCAAAGAAAACGGCAAGGTCTATTTTTCAAGCGAGATCGGTTATGTTGAAATCGGTAAAGATATAAAGATTCTTGAAGCTCCCGGCGAGGCTCTGCCCGAGCTTATCTACGACGGATTCTATTCAGCCGATGAAGCATTCAACGGAACGGAATATCCGTATGAGGGAATCGCAACCTGCTTTGACGAAGACGATGAAGTTCTCGTTTTCGGTCTTTGCAACGATGCTGTCGGATACATTGTACCCGACAACGATTACAGCTCATCGGGCAAAGAAGGCCATTATGAAGAAACCGTTTCAACAGGTTCAAAAAGCGGAACAGCATTCTCAAAGGCATTCTTCGAGCTTTTAAAAGTCTGGGGGTAATTTAAATGGGATTTCTGCGATTTCTTAAACTTCCCGAACTGGTCAGAGGCATCATATCGGGTCTGCTTTCTCTGATAATCCTTTATGTCCCCGCTTCAACATACACAACAGTTGAAGAAACATCAGAATACATGCTGACGGGTGACAAAGCATTTTCTTATACCGGTGAAAAATGGACAGTCGGCTTTTCAAAAGAAGTTCTGACTCCCGATGACATAACGGAAGGAACCTATTATATAGCAGGCTATAATCCCGACAATCCCGCACAATCGGTTCTTGACGATATGCATGCCAAGGCTGTTTATCTTGACGATAACAGCGGCAGAGGCGGCGTTGCAATATGTGCGATCGACTGTGTCGGAATCAGCCGCAAGGATATCAACGATATCCGAAAAATCGTTATAGAAAGCGGTAAGATACCGAACCTCAAATCAATCAACATCTGTGCGACCCATACTCATTCCGCTATTGACACCCAAGGTCTTTGGGGCAAGAATTTCCTTTCCGACGGCAAAAACGAAGAATTTATGAACCGCCTCAAGGAATTGACCGCAAAAGCCATTATTGATGCATACAATGCAAGAAAAGACGGCAGTCTTTATTTCGGCACGGCTGAATCCGAAGGTCTGCTGACGGATACGAGAACTCCCGTTGACTACGATGCAACAATAACAAGGATCCGTTTTCAGCCCGCAGACGGCACCGATGATACGTATATAGTGAATTTTGCATGCCATGCCGAATGCCTTGGGGCAAGAACAACCGTTGTCAGCGCCGATTTCCCCGCATACATGGAAAAAGAAATGGTTGAGCAGACGGGCGTTGCAAACGTTGTTTTCATAAACGGAGCTATCGGAGGACTTATCACCTGCGAAAAGCTTGATGATGTTCTTCGTAACTTTGAGCTCGGTCTTGAATACGTGAAGGAATTCGGCAGGGATACGGGCAAAGCTGTTATGAGCATCAATAATGAAATTGCACTTGAACCAGCACTCAACATTAAAACCGAAGCGGTTGAAATTCCGTGTAATAACACAGCCTTGATACTTGTCCGTTTTCTCGGCGTACTCAACAACGATATTTCCAAGGATAAGAACAGAAATATCTCGATCATATCGGAAGTATCTTATATGGAGCTTGGCAATAAGCAGATAGGTGTTTATATGATTCCCGGCGAGCTTTCTCCCGAGCTTGAAAGCGGTAACTTCCTTTCTGCCGATGAATCCGCAAACGGCACGCATGTCGATTACAGATCACTTTCTGAGATGTCACGCTGCAAGCATAATTTTGTTCTCGGTCTTTGCAATGATGAATTGGGATATATAATACCCGAAAACGATTTTTATCTTCATGAGTGGCTACCGTATTTCAACAACGCCGTTGATGAATCGGGCAGAAAGCATTATGAGGAAACCAATTCCCTCGGACCCAAAGCGGCAGGTAAAATTCTTGATGCTATGGATAAGCTGATAAGCTCTGTTGAATAACAAGATACAGAAAAAAGTTGATCCCTTATGAATCGTCAGAGGTTCATAAGGGATCTTCATTATCTGTAAATATACCATTTTTTTGACAGAGTCTGCCATTCATCAACTTTTTGCCGCTGATTTATAATAAAATCTTCGGCATTAAAATCCGTTTTGAACACATCATCCGTTCCGAGCAGATTTGAAAATGACGGTTCAATTTCAAATTCCCTGTGAATTCTTCTTATCGCATCAAACAATCTTATCCCGACCTCAAACGGCGAAAAAGAATTGCGGTTAGTAACATGGAGCTGAATTCCGTGACAGAACATGTCTTTATAATCGGAAAAAGTCGGTGTAAAAGAGCATTCACGAAGAATGACCCCATCCTGCTTTCCGACCGCTTCAATAACCGCCCTGCTGTCAAGCCAGGGAGCACCGATCATCTCAAAGGGCTTGGTCGTGCCTCTGCCTTCGGAAAGATTTGTTTCTTCAAAAATGCAGGTTCCGATATAAACAAATGCGGTGTCAACGGTCGGAATATTGGGTGACGACTGGATGAACACAAGGTCTGTATCATCATAGTACATATCCCTTTTCCATCCTTCCATGGGAACAACGGTCAGATCGCAGCCGATGCCTTCTGTTTCATTCATCATAAGGGCAAATTCACCGACAGTCAGACCGCAGCGGGTCGGAGTCGGAAATCTTCCGACAAACGAAGAGAAACGACGGTCAAGCACAGTCCCTTCCGCTTTAATTCCGCACAGAGGATTCGGTCTGTCAAGAACAACAAACCTTATGCCGTGCTCTGCGCAAAGCTTCATCGTATCCGTCATGGTATAAGCATAGGTATAAAACCTTGCACCGACATCCTGAATATCAAAAATTACGGTATCAAGGGCTACGAGTGCCTTTTCGCTTTCGGATATATCATCGCCGAACAGACTGTAAACGGGAAGTCCCGTTCCTTTGTCGGTATATGATGACACATTCTCCCCTGCCTGGATATCACCTCGGACACCGTGCTCGGGACCGAAAAGAGCAACGAGATCGCATTTGTCTTTAAGCATGTCAACAGTTGATGACAGGTCACGGAGAACACCCGTATGGTTGGTGATAAGTCCGCATTTTCCCTGAAAATCAAATCCGTTTTTTGCGACGGCATCAGCACCGCAGAGAACTTTATGTTTTGCAAATTCCATAATGCACCCTTCAATAAAAATATATTTCCGTTATGATAATTGATCTGCAAACACCTTTTCCTGAATTATATCACATAAAAATATGCAGAGCAATAGTCTGAAGCCTGATGATTTTGTGTTTACGGTTGTGTTTTCCTCATGAACTATGATATAATAGAAAAAACTACCTCCGTTACAAAATATATTACAGGGTGATGATCAAATGTTTTCAAGAGCAATCGCCGCAATTCTCTCCGTTATTTCTCTTTTCACCGTTCCGTTTTCGCAGGCATTTACCAAAGCGGAACTGAAAAATGAGCTGAAAAAAGGCTGCTACGAAAGCCCGTATATCGTCAGACCGCTTGAAGAAATAACCGTAAACGGTGTGTCTGTTGATGAGTATTCTGTCGTTTTTCCTGACGGTGTTCTTTATGCAAAAGCTGCAGAAACACTTTGCGATGAGATCTACGAGGCTTGCGGCAAAAAAACCGCAGCAGCTCAAGTTGCCGACGGAAAAGCTTTTATTATCAATAAGGATCTGAACGATGCGAACACCTTCAGACTTTATGTTGAAAAAGGTAATGTTTATATTTCGGGCAGTTCGGGCGCAGGAATTTCAAGAGGAATCACCTCTTTTGCAGATGAAGTTCTGCTCAATTCACAAGGTGCTTTTGATTTCAAAGACGGTTATGAATACACAAAATCATTTCAGAATTATGTTACATATGAAGATTTCGGAGCTGTCGGCGACGGCAAGACGGATGACCTTGAAGCAATCGTGAAAACGCATGAATATGCAAATGCAAACGAGATGAGCGTTTTTGCCGATGAAGCCGCAGAATATTACATCGGCGGCTCTGACAAAACAGCATTCATCATGACGGACACCGACTGGTCGACCGCACACTTTATAATCGATGACACCAAAGTCGAAAACAGAAGCTCATGGGTCTTCAACATTGCCCCGTCACAGGGAGCGACAAATATAACCGATAAGGTTTCCCCTCTCAAATCAGATGCAAATAACATCGGAACATCGCTCGGAAGCAAAAGCCTTGTCATACTGACAGATTCAAATGTCAAAAGATATATCCGCAAGGGTGCAAATCAGAATTCGGGCAGCAATCAGACGGATGTTATTCTCGTTGACGAAAACGGAATGATCTCTCCCGACACTTCGCTGATCTGGGATTTCAACGCAATTACAAATGCCGTTGCCTATCCCGTTGATTCCGAAACGCTTACCGTTAAAGGCGGAAGATTCACAACTCTTGCCAACAACGCTCCTTCCGAATATAACTATTACGCAAGAGGCATTCAGGTAAGACGGTCAAACACCGTTATAGACGGACTTTATCATGACATAAAAAACGAGGGCAAAACGGGTGCTCCGTATTCTGCCTTCGTGAGTCTTTCATGCTGCGCCGATGTAACGGTTAAAAACTGCACTTTTACGGGTCATAAAAAATATGTAACAACGGGTTCTGCAGGCACATCGGTAACAATGGGCACATACGATATAGGAGCCGCCTCGGCAGTCAACGCAAGGTTCATCAACTGCAACCAGACAAATGATATAACCGACATCGGCTATTGGGGCATCGCAGGCACAAACTATTGCAAGAATCTTGTATATGACGGCTGTGCCCTTTCCCGATTCGACGCTCATCAGGGCGTTTTCAACGCAACGGTCATCAACTCCGTTCTCGGTCATCACGGAATAAAGCTTATCGGCAGCGGTACTGCTCTTATAGAAAACACGACCGTTTTGGCGGAAGATTTCGTTGATTTCCGTTCCGATTACGGCTCAACATGGAACGGAGAGCTTATCATCCGCAACTGCAAATTCTATCCTACGGGTTTATCAAGCCACATCGTCAAGGCAGAAAACTCAGAGGACCACGATTTCGGTTACACCTGCTATCTGCCCCGAAAGATTTCTGTTGACGGCTTATATGTCCACAGAATCGGAAGAAGTTATCTGTTTACTAAGGTCAATCCTAAGCACAGCTCCGATTCTTACATCGCTGAATATCCCGTTGTTACCCCTGAGGAAATAACCGTTGAAAATTTCAGCAGTCTGCTTTCCGGAAAGCTTGATGTCTCAAAAAACAAGGCGATGTTCAATTTTGAGCTGTAATTATTAATGACTGAATTATTCAGCAGAAATGTGAGGGATGCTTATCAAAAAGTTTAAAAGTCCGAAAACGATGTTTATCATTTCAATGGCGGTATTCGGAACATTGGCTCCGTTTGTCCGTAACATCCCGGTTTCTTCGGCTGAGCTTGCGTTGTACCGTGCCGTCATGGCTTCTTTTCTCATCGGAATATTATTGTTGATCACAAAGCAGAAGATCCCGTTCAAAAAAATACGCAGGGAGATCCCCCTGCTTCTCGTTTCGGGAATCGCAATAGGCATCAACTGGATCCTCCTTTTCGAGGCATATAAATATACAAGCGTTTCGGTTGCAACCCTCAGCTATTATTTCGCACCCGTCATCGTAACCGCTGTTTGTCCGATCATCTTTAAGGAAAAGCTGACTTTCAAACAGATATTCTGTTTTCTGATGTCAACCTCAGGTCTTGTTCTTATTACGGGAATCGGCGGAACGGGAGATAATAACATTATCGGAATTCTGTTCGGTCTGGGTGCGGCAGTTTTTTATGCATCGGTAATTCTGCTCAACAAATTCATAAAGAATGTTGACGGAATCCACAGAACCTTTCTTCAGTTTGTTTCGGCAATAACGGTTTTGTTGCCGTACGTTCTGTTCACCGACGGAGTGACGCTTGGAAAGCTCGACGGCGTCGGTTGGGTCAACCTCCTTGTTGTCGGACTGGTTCATACGGGAATTACATATTGCCTTTATTTTTCATCGCTGAAAGAGCTGTCCGGTCAAAAGGTTGCCATTCTCAGCTATATCGATCCTCTGATTGCGGTCTTCATTTCCGTTGCTGTTCTCGGTGAACCGATGACGGTTATGCAGATCATCGGCGGAGCTCTGATTCTCGGATTCACTCTCCTGAATGAACTGACTCCGAAAAAACGCATTGACTGACGGAATACGAGCATTGAATTCTTGTTGATATTATGTTACACTAAAAAAAGAAATCAAAAGATAAATGGAGGTTTATCCGATGAGCGAAGCTTTTGCAATCAATCAGAATCCTGCCCAGGCAAATAACAAAAGCAACAGTATGCTTTCAAATAGCAGAAGATATGTCGGTTCAAAGGAATCAGCGGCTTATGTGATTTATGACATATCGCAGAGCTTTAACATTAACAAATATCAGGATATCTTTATCACAGACGTTGTTCAGATCGGTCTGAGCTTCCAGACGATCGTAACATTCGTAATAGGTATATGGGACGTTATCAACGATGTCTTTCTTGCCGCTATCGTTGACAAAACAAGAACCCGTTTCGGAAAATTCAGACCGTGGCTGTTCATCTGCTCGGGTCCGGGTTATCTTTTATCGCTTGTCTATTGGCTCCTTCCGATCATTTTTGCGGGAACCAGCCCATATAATGCAGGCAAGCTGGCGTTTTATATGATATTCCAGCTTATCAGCAACCTGAACGGGTCGCTCTGCAACATTTCAAGAACAGGCATGCTTTCAACGATCACACCCAATGTTATTGAACGAACAAGGCTGATCACTCAGGCGAGTCTTTTTTCGGGCTTCATTGAAAAATGGCCCGAGATATTCATGGGACTTCTTATCGACCTCATTAACCACGGAAAGCTTAAAATCCCGATGAAGGGGCTGTATGTTTCGGCAGGTATTTTCACCTCGACCGCAGTCAGCATCATGGGTCTTTATTTCGTTTTCACGGCAAAGGAAAGAGTTGCTCAGCGAATCGAAAAGCCGAGTGTTATTCAGGGCATCAAGTCGATTCTCAACAACAAACCGCTTCTTATTCTCACGATCACGGATTTCCTCACGGCGTTCGGCATGAACTCCGGTGTCAACTATTATTACATAAATGTTCTCGGCTTCGCATCAATGACAACGATCGTCGGCATTCCCGGTGCATTTGTTTCGCCGACAAGCTATGCATTCGTTACAAAAGCAAGAGAAAGGTTTTCAACAAGATTCTTATGGATCCTCAGCTCGCATTTCGGCGACTTCCTCATGATCTTCGTTTATCTGATCGGATCGATCAATAAAAACTATAAAAAGCTTGCCGTCATGATTCCCGCATTCATGATAAGAGAAACAATATGGATGACATGCTGGGGACTCATGAACGTTATCCCCGAAGAAATGCGTAACGAAACCATTGACTACGGCGAATGGAAAAACGGATATCGTACCGAAGGCATGACGGGAGTTGCAAAGGATCTTGCAAGAAAGCTCGTCGGAACTCTCGGAGCTTCAATCAAGGCATATATCCTCAGCAAGATCGGTTATGTTGAAGGTGCGGGCTACGGAAATCAGTCCGAAAAAACCGAATATCTGCTCTTTATGATGTGCACTCTCCTGCCCACCGTTACAAGCGTTTTCGGACTCATCCCCAAATTCTTCTATGACCTTTCGGGCGAAAAGAAAGAAATAATGTATCAGGAGCTTGCAGAACGCCGTCGGAGCATTATAAAGCAAATGAATGAGATCTCCCCTGCGGAAAACAATGAAGCTCAGACAGATAATTGATTTTAATAACCTATAACACAACAGCAGCTTATTATCAGAAACGGAGTTACGATTATGCTCAGAAAAAGACAGGTTCATCTTGATTTTCATACAAACGGAACCTTGCCCGTAGGCAAAAACTTCTCAAAAGAACAGTTTCAGCAGGCTCTGAAAGCAGGACATATTGATTCGATAACCGTTTTTTCAAAATGCCATCACGGTTGGTCATATCACCCGACGGAAATCGGCGATATGCACCCTTGCCTTGACTTTGATCTGCTCGGAGCTCAGCTCGAAGCCTGCAAAGAGATCGGAGTCAACGCTCCTGTTTATATCTCGGCGGGCTTAGACGAAAAAGAATACGAGAAGCATCCCGAATGGCGTTGGTGGCACTCCCCCGCAAAAGCCGATCAGGAGAAATATGAAAAAGAGGTTCATTTCCACAATCTCTGCTTCAACACGGAATATCTCGATTTCCTCTGCCGTCAGATTGAAGAGGTCATGCAGAAATATAATCCCTGCGGAATTTTCCTCGATATCATTTCCCCGAAGATCTGTTACTGCAAAAAATGCGTTGAGGATATGGAAAAGCTCGGAATGGATATCTGCAGCGAGGATAACCGCAAAAAGTTTTCAGAAATAGTCTTCAACAAATACACTCAGGCAACAAATGCTGCCGTCAGAAAGTACAGCGACACCGCTACGATATTCCACAACAGCGGTCACATTTTCAAAGGCAACTATGATTTCATTGACAGCAACACCCATCTCGAGCTCGAGAGCCTTCCTACGGGCGGCTGGGGTTATGACCATTTTCCGCTTTCCGCCGCATATGTACGCTCGCTCGGCAACAAGGAGTTTCTCGGCATGACGGGAAAATTCCATCAGAGCTGGGGCGAATTCGGAGGCTTCAAGCATCCCAACGCTCTCATATATGAAACAGCTCTGAGCGTCGCAAACGGTGCCGGCTGTTCGATCGGCGACCAGATGCATTCTCTCGGCGAAATGAACATGTCGACCTATAATCTCATCGGCAAGGCATATTCTCTAATTGAAGAAAAAGAGCCGTGGCTGAACGGTGCGATCAATGTTGCCGATATTGCGGTTCTGAGCGAAGAAGCCGTAACCGGCAACAGAGATGCTTATGCCGATATCGGTGCAAACCGAATGCTTCTCGAAAACAACTGTCTGTATAATTTTATCGACACAAGCATGGATTTTTCAAAATACAAGCTCCTCATTCTTCCCGATGTTGCAGGGCTTGACGACGATATGACCGAGAAAATCCGAAGCTATGTCAGAAACGGCGGAAAGGTCATCGCAAGCGGCGAAGCACCCGTCAAAGACGGAAAATTCTTCCTCGATTTCGGTGCGGAATATAAAGGCAGAAACGAATTCAGCCCGACATATTATATTCCCTGCAAGGAAACCGTCAACGGCAAAACGGAATATGTCATGCGGTGCGACTCGCATCTCATCGATGTTACCGACGGCAAGGTCCTCGCATATATGCAGAATCCCTATTTCAACAGAACGGCGGAGCATTTCTGCTCGCACATGCACGCCCCGAACAATCCTGAAAAGTCTTTCCCCGCTGCGGTAGTCAAAAACAATGTTGCTTATATTTCATGGAACATTTTCACCGCATATGCAACTCACGGGCATCTTTTCTTCAAGGAGCTTTTCACCCATATTTTCGATGAGCTGATGTGCGGAGAGCTGACTGTCAGCGCAGACATTCCCGACAAAGCGGTCGTCACTCTCGCAAGGCAGGAGAAGGAGCACAGGAGCATTCTTCATCTTCTTTATGCTCACACAACCGTCAGAGGCAGAAACACCGAGGTAATTGAAGACACGGTTCCTCTTTACAATGTCAGATGCTCGGTCAGATGCTCATCAAAGCCTTCGGAAATCCTGCTTGTTCCGACGGGAGAAAAGCTTGACTTTGAATTCAGGGGCGGCAGAGCCGTATTCACGGTTCCCAAGGTTGACATTCATCAGATGATTGAAATCAGAGATTAATTTAAAAAGGTTGTCTTTCGGTTTGAAAGACAACCTTTTTGTTTATACAAGTGATTTGATTTCATCAAGTAAAGAATAGCTTTCTGCCTGAGCAATAACTCTCTGCGCCTGAATATAAGGCTTGACCGCACGGCAATAAACCGTATATCTGCTTTCTGCAACCTTGATTTTATGAGCGATAACAGCCTTTTCTTCTTTCACTTCTTTAAGGGATGAATTCAAAGATTTAAGCGTTTCTTTTGAGCCTGAATCTTTTGCCGACTTGATTTTTCGTGAAATTTCAAGAAGCGAAGCCTGTGCTCTGTTTTCAGCTTCATAAAGACCGTTGAGTTCGTTGACGTCAAACTCCTCAACACCGTTTTTATAATGCTTCTTCATCGTGCGCTTTGCCGCTTTAATATTTTCAAGACGGATAAGAGCATCTCTGCGACGGTTTACCTGTGTCTGAGTAGACATCGGAAATGCCTTGATTTCGCTCTTCGTCGGAAGAGCGGCACTCATAAAGCTTTCAGGACCGTTTTTGACAAGCATTCTTGCTTCTTCAAGCTGGGCAATACCTTCGATTGATTCAAATTTTTCAAGTTCCTCCATGACAAAAGCGGCAATCGCCATATCTTCGTTGAGCCTCTTCTTTTCAGAAAGTTCTTTTCTGCTTGCCCCTGCCCTTTTCTCTGCCGCAAGGTCAAAAGATTTTGCCTTGGCAAGGCTTTCGGATTCTCTGATGATTTCAACCGCTTCTCTGACTGAATCGGTAATCTGACGGCTCTGAGAATAATCCTCAAACATAGCCCGGATTTTAAGAACACGGATAATTGCTTTCTGTTTTGTTTCGGTGAAATCATAGAAGAAATAAGGGATAACGTTCAGCGCCGCACCGATTGCAGAAGCGATAATCAAAACTGAACAAATGCTTATAAAATACCCTCTGTCATTAAGGACCTCATAAACAATCGAACCATCATATCCGAGCGACATTGCGGTTTCTTTATTAAGACCCGTTCTTTCATAAATTGCGGGCAGAACAAGCCCTGTTACCATCGTTATTGCATTACCGATGAGACCGACAGTTGCAAACATTCCGTCAATTCTCTCCCCCGTTATATAATGCTGGTAATCTCTTATATCCGCATTACAGCTCGGACCGAGAAGATGACCGAGAGAGGTTATGAACTGATTGATAAAAGTGAAAACAAGAAGAATCCAGATTGCTTCGGGCTTGCCTGCCTGACGGATAACGGGAAGCATTGCAAGAATAAAAACAATGCTCAACGCATTTGTAATGATCAGAATTTTTTTCTTTCCGTATTTTCGGATAAGCACGGGACCTACGAGATTCGGCCAGAAAGAAGCATTGCCCGCAATAGCTGTTATAACCGCATACTGCTCGGCAGAGCAAGCCTGCTGATAATTATACATCCACTGCATGATGTTATGAAAACCGACTTCAAGAAAACCTATCCATCCCGCAAGAGAAACAACCCAGAAATATTTGTTTCGCGCAACCGCTCTGAATGCATCAAAGAATTTTATCGGCATTCTTCTTGTTTTGGGCTGAACGATTTTCTCACTCGTATTGACGTAAATTATCATCGACACAAGGAAGCCCGCAAAAAGCATCGGCGGATAAAGATATCGGTAAATTCTGATATCATAAAGTGTATCCGTTCCTGTCACAAGCTTCGCAAGAATCGGGAAGATAATGCCGACAATCGACGGAGAAAGATTTTCAACGACATATCGGATTGAAAGAACATCGGAGCGTTCAATGCTGTTCGGCGAAAGAACGTTGATAAGGCTCTCATAGGAATCGTTGAAAAAGCTGTAGAAAAACTGGAATGCGATATTGAAAGCAAGAACAACGGCGCATTTTGCAAAAAGGCTCATGTTCTCATAAGGCATCCAGATGAATGCCGATCCGAGAATCACCGTCGGAAGACCCATTGATATGATATAGGGGCGGTATTTGCCTTTCATGCTTCTCGTGTTGTCAATCATATGCGCTCTGATTGCCGTCAGCGGAAAAGAGGTCAAAAGACTGATAATATAAATCACCTGCAAAGCCATGGGGTCAATGCCGATGGTATTACCAAGCAAGGTGTTACCCGTTGAAATCGTCATCTGCTGAAAACAGTAAACAATTATGCGAACACCGATTCCTCCGCCCGCAAGAGAAGCAATTTCCTTATAAGTCATGTATCTTCCCTTGGGCGGAGTTTTCCAATATGTTTTAGCTGATTTCAGAAACCCGGATATTTTTTCTTTTATAGTCATTATTCTTCTCCTCAATCAAAAATCAGAGTTGTAACAGACTCGGCAGCTATGATAATTTCTTCGTTCTTCGAGAAACGTCTTTCTGCGAGAGAACGCTCTCTGTCGGTTACGGAAACCAGAGCATCACAAGGCAGAACGTATTTCTTTTCTGTCTTACCCGAATTACGGAGAACAACGATAACGGAGCCGTTCTTTTCAAAAGCAACAAGCATAATATCATTATCATCGCAGGCAGCTTCGATTCTCTTTGCGCCGAGAGGAATATATTTTGAAAAATTACCCGTGACATAAAGGCGCTTTGTCGTTTCTATACTCTTGTTTTCAAGGTCCAGGTAAATAAGACCGTCATGATAATCATAATGAGAGCAAGCAATCCAATGCTGCCACGATGTCACGTTGAGAAGAGTAAAATCCTCAATCATGACCTTTGCCGTCTCAAGAGCAGAATCCATTTCCGCATCCTTGCCGCCGACCATATGAGTCCATTCGCTCATTTTTATCGGCATATCCGGATAATGCTTATCCATCCATCTTCTGTAGCGTTTAAGAAATTTGATTCTGTCATTAAAAAAAGGAAGAGGCTGATGAAGAAAATAGGAATGAATATCAACCGAATCAATAAGTTTCCTGACCTCGGGATATTTAACAAGGTTTCGGGTATAGGACTTGTTGAACCAACGGATATCACCATTTTCAACGCCCGCAAGCCTGACTCCTGAAAGTGCTTTTCTATTTTGCATTTCTTTTGCAAAGCAGCGCATAACCTTACCCGCCTGACGGGGAGAATAATGGCAACCCTCCTGCCCTCCGTTCCAAATCCAGAAGGGCTCGTTAATCGGAGAAAGATACCTGACAGGCAACCCCTTCGTAACAAAATGCTCCGTTACGTCAAGGCAATATTCGGCAAACGAGCTGTAATTCTTCTTTGCAAGATTAGTTCTGAAAATCTGATGCTTTTTCAGATGAGCCCAACCGTTTTTCGTCAGTTCTTCAACGGGAGAGTTTACAAAAAGAACAACCTCTTCCGCTCCGTCTCTGACTGCCTGCTCCATCATATAAACCGCATTCTTGTCTCTGCCGAAATCGTATTTACCGTCTCCCTTGCCGAAGCTTTCTGTTCTTCGGGCAAAATCGGAATATTCGCCGTTTCCGCTGTGAGCGGAGCCTGCACCGATATTATATCGATAAATATTCATACCGATTCCTTTTATTTTATTATAAAGCAAACGGGAAACAACGTTTCGGATTTCTTCTCCGTTTTCGTCTTTGTTATCCCATCCGCCGACTATCTGAGCCCACCATGCACCGCTTGCACCGATGCCTTCGTAGGTCTGAAATGTTTTTTCTCTTTTCAGTTCTATTTTCACGCAATCACCCCTTTATACTACTATAACATACAACATATTTGAACTCAACAATAATTTTATAAAAGAAAAACGGTCTGAAGATAAACAACAGACCGTTTGGAAAATTAATATGTTATTGAATAATCCTTGATGAAAGTCAGACCGACATTTCCGCTGTGAGTTCCGAAAAGATTGACGGTCACTCCGAGAACAACGGAAACGCTGTATTTCGAATGAGTCACTCTGCCCGTCGCCTTGTCAACAGTTATCTCAACCGAGCAGTTATGATATTCCGCAGTAAACTTTTCAATAAACGGAGCCTTATCGGCAACCTCGTTTGACTCAATGATATCGCATACAGAACCGACACCTTTTCCCGTTACGGGGTTGATCTCATCCTTGACTTTTATAAGAATGACATATTCATCTCCCTTATCGGTAAACGACGCATCCTTGACGCTGTCTGCGGTAAGTCTGCTGACATAGTTCTGATTGGGAACGATATATTCGTTGGTAATTTCCTCTCTCGTCGAATAGACAATGGGATCGGTGTCATCCTTCATGAAGGTTGTCATCAGCGTTTTTGCTGTTTGCTCAAGGACCTTGGGAACAACAAGCTTTTCCTCATCAACTATTCTTCTCTCATAGTTTTTGACAACCTTTGATGCCTCGGGCTTGATTCGGTTGGCTGCCTTATTGAAGAGCTCAACTATCTCGGGAACAGTCTGAGGATCTGTCAATCCGTCGGAAACCGCTTCCGATATGCCGAGGTCATTCTCCGTCTGAAGTTCGGAAACTGCGTTTTCTGACGAAGCTGCGGCATCTGAGCTGTCTGTGAGATCGGTAACAGACTGAACCGAAGCATCGGTTGTTATCTCGTCAGTATTGTTTTCCGAAACACAGCCCGACTAAACAAGCATTGAAGCAATAAGAAGAAATACGGTAATTAATGAAATAAATCTCTTTGTCATATTATTCCCTCACATTTTTATTTTGAAGCTTTTTTGACCTTATTGAGCATAGCGTTGATCTCAAGAATCTGTTCCTTTGTGAACTTTCCGCCGAGCATTGAGAAAACACGCTTAACGGTGAAGCCCTTAGCCATGGAATAAACATTTTTGAGCATACCGGGACTCATCTGAAAACCTGCTACCTCAAGACCGCCGCCTTTTTTGCCGTTCTTACCCTGCGACATGGCGTTTTTGATATTAAGAAGAATCCTGACCATTGTAATCTTGCCCTTGAAGGTTGACATAATGTCGCCGATAGTATCGTTGATCGAATATCTGCCCTCGGGCATCGTGATATCAAACCAGTTGATGACGGCGCCTTCCTCTTTCATGATATAGGCTTCGTTGGGCTTATCGACCTTGCGGATAACCGATGAATCCTCAAGCTCCCCTGCTCTGGCAACAAGATCGGTTTCGCCCTCGTTCTTGACTTCAAAACGGAAGAACGGGTATTTGCCCTTCTTCTGTTTGCCGACGCTGACTCCGTTTGCAAAAAGCTCAACCTCGGGCTGATTTGAATAAACGGTAACCTTCGTTTTATCCTCAACTCTGTCAACATATTTCTTGGAGCAGATATGAACCATGGGCTCGGGATTGAGCCATGCTTTATAGGCATAGAAGGAATCCTTTTTATATTTTCTGTCGAAGGTAACAAGACCTTTATGATTCATGCCGTTTTCTCCGCCCTCAGCACGGGCATCGGCAGCAAAATCGAACATGTTCCACACATGAGTTGCCCAGAGATAAGGTCTTTCGGCAATCTGCTTGATAAGCTCTTCATGATAATATGACTGGTATTCCTCGGTATAATCGCCCTGAACGGGATTGGAGGTGTGCCAATCGAGAGCTTCGCAGCCGTATTCGCTGATTCCGATGGGCTTTTTCGGATATTTCTTATGGAACTCGTCAAACCAAGGACCGTTCATGTCGGTTGTTCCGCCGTACCATCCGAAATAGTGGTTATAGGAAAGCACATCACTGATATGAACATATTCAGCATCGATGGGACACATCGTTACGGACGCAACGGTCGTCAGACGGGTTTTATCCATCTCATGGCATAATTCGTTGAGCTTCTTATGATTTCTGATAAGGTCGGGGTCTGTGGCACCGGCAATCGTAATCTCATTTGAAAGACCCCATACAACGATTGAAGGATGATTATAATTCTGAACGATAAGCTCCTTCATCTGAGAAACCGTATTATCATAGCCGTCGGGCATATGCTTTGAAATATAAGGAATTTCCGCCCAGAGAACAAGACCTGCTTCGTCGCACAGATCATAGAAAACCTGAGAATGCTGATAATGAGCCAAACGGATGGTCGTTGCGCCAACCTCAAGAATAAGGTCAAGATCTTCCTTATGGTGCTCGGGAAGAAGTGCATTTCCGATTCCGGGTCTGTCCTGATGTCTTGAAACGCCTCGGAGAGGATACTCCTCGCCGTTGAGAATAAATCCTCTCTCGGGATCGATCTCAAAAGTACGGCAACCGAAGCGGGTTGAGACTTCATCAAGCTCAACTCCGTTGCAGATAAGAGTTGCCGTTGCGGTATACAGATAGGGATCCTTTCTGCCGTTCCAGAGATGAACATTTTCGATAACGATCTCGGCTACGTCATCCTCTTCCTTTTCAGCCGAAGCAACAACATTTCCCTCTGCATCGGTTACCACATATCTGACAAGGCAGTCATCATCGTCTTCAATGAACGTTTTTATCTCGACATGAGCATCCTTGCCCTTGATTTCGGGTGTGACCATAATCGAAGGCGAACCGTAATAATCAAGGTCAAAATGATTCTCGGGAACGCCTATGAGAGTCACATCTCGGTAAATTCCGCCGTAGAAGGTAAAATCGGCATTCTGCGGATAGACCTTGTTATTGGGTGAATTATCAACGGCAACGGCAAGAATATTTTCATCTTTGATATCCTTGATCTTTGCTCTGAAGGTTGAATAACCGCCGTCATGCTCAGCAATTTTCTTACCGTTCCAGAAAACCTCGCAGGATGAATTAACACCGTCAAACTGAACATAGATATATTCGCCCTCGGGAAGCTCGTCGGAATTCAGCTTCTTTGCAAACCAACAGATACCTCTGTAATAATCGTTTCCGCCGTCCTGACCGTCCTTTCCGTTCCATGTATAAGGAAGATCGATCTCGTCCCATCCGCTCGGAACGGAATCGGGTGCGGATTTTGCTTTCATTGAAAAAAGCCAGGCGATATTGATGTTTTTGATATTTCTCATAATATCCTCCGTTTTCAAAATAAATACAGATTTATTGTATAATAAAACCGCCATTATTTCAAGCAAATCAGATCAGATTTTTATTATCAGATCAGAAATTTATTTCAGAATTATTTTCCAAACAGTTGAAAAAAACAAATTTGTTGTATATAATTATAACAATAAATTACAGGAGGTTTTTTCCATGGCATCAGTTAAAAAGTATGTTGCGGAATTCATCGGCACCTTTGTGCTTGTGTTCTTCGCATGCGGAACCGCAGCCGTTACGGGCTGCAAAAGCGGTGAGATCAACGCTGCTTATTTCATGACAGCTCTTGCATTCGGTCTTGTTATCGTTGCGATGGCTTATTCGATCGGCAATGTTTCGGGCTGCCATATCAACCCCGCCGTTTCAATTGCAATGCTTGTCAGCAAAAAGCTGAGCGTTGTTGATTTCATCGGCTACATTATTGCTCAGTTCATCGGCGCAATCGCAGGCGCAGCAGCTCTCATGGGCGTTATCGGCAAGGATATGGGACTCGGCACCAACGCTCTCTATCAGGGTGATGTTGTTAAATCCCTCATCATTGAGGTCATTCTCACCTTCGTCTTTGTTATCGCAATTCTCGGCGTTACATCAAAGATTGAAAACGGTTCGGTAGCAGGCATCGTTATCGGACTGACACTCACTCTTGTTCACATTCTCGGCATCTTTTTCACAGGCACATCGGTAAACCCTGCAAGAAGCTTCGGTCCCGCTCTCTTCATGGGCGGCGATGCTCTGAGCTGCGTATGGGTATTCATCGTTGCTCCGCTTGTCGGCGGCGTTCTTGCCGCTCTTGTTTACGGCTTTCTTGACAGCAAGAAAGCTGAATAAGCAATAAAACAAAGCTGACCGATACCGCAAAAACGGTATCGGTCAATTTTTCAGTCTTTTTTAAGCTTTTCAAGCTCTTTTCTGGCTTTCTCTTCAATCTTTTCAATTTTTTTGGAAAACTTTTCCTGAACCTTTTCCTGCTCCTTCTGAAGCTTGGCTTCGAGCTGTTCAAGTTCTTCGGTAAACTTTGCAAAAGCTTCCTTCTGCTCTTCACGCTGCTTCTCATCTTCCTCCCTGGCTTTCATCCAGGCAACGGTATCTCTGAGAGATTCTTCAAGAGTCATCGGATCATACCCGAGTTCGACCTTAGCCTTGAAGCAGGAAAAATTGCAGTTTTCGCAAAGCTTACGGATCGAATATTCATTCAGAAGCGGCGGAAGCTTCAGAGCATCAAACACCTTTTCAATTTCGGGAAGAAGCTTCACGATCATGCTCTTGCGAAGCTTGAAAACAGGCGGCTTCTTATCGCATACATAAGCAAGCGTTCTGATAAATTCATCAATAGTATGAGCATATCCGCTGAGTATGTAGCATTCACCGTTTCTGCCTTTTTCGGCAGCGGCAACCATTCCTTTTGCAACATCTCTGACATCGACGAAATTATAACCGCCGAAATCCATCGAAACAGGAAAAAGACCTTTAATATAAAGATCAAGCATTGTTCCGACGCTCGAGGAATTGTTATTGTCATAAGGACCGATGCAGCAGCTCGGATGAACAACGCAGACCCTGAGGCTCTCATCTGCCGAGTCAAGAACATACTGCGTTGCGGATGCCTTGGACTTTGCGTATGCGCCTTCAAGAAGGTCGGGATCGAACGATCTGATCTCTCTGATAACATTCATTTCTTCGCTCGTAGGAATCGCATCAACCGAAGAACAGAAAATCAGCGTTTTGACGTCGCATTTTTTGCAGGCGGCAACAACATTTTTTGTTCCCTCATAGTTGACATTCCAGACCTGCCTATCCTTAGTGCCCGTGATGTCAACAACACCGGCAATATGATAAACAGTATCAGCTCCTTCAAAAGCCTGCTCGAGCTGTTCGGGATCTGTGACATCTCCCATGAATTTCTCGCAGTCAATGCCGTCGAAATAAGGGCTGTCAGTCCTGAGAAGCAAACGCATTTTTTCGCCTCTCGCTTCAAGTTCCTTAACCAGAGCAAAGCCGACATAGCCTTTGCCGCCGGTTACCACGTTAAGTTTCTTTTCCATTTTTGTCCCCTTTTCAAAATGAAAATATTAAAGATTTATTTAAATTTTACCATTTTCTGAAAAATTTGTCAAATTACAAAATTGTTACCGTGTTTCTTTATGTTTATTATACATTGACTTTTTTTATACCATGGTGTAAAATACCTATGTTTAAAATTAACTTATAAAGAGGTTTTACCCATGAAAATTGACAAGCTTTGCGGCGAAAGATTCAAAGAAAAGCCCTCGGATTGCGTCATTGACAGCCACGCTCTTATGCTCAGAGGCGGCTATATGAAGGGCGTTGCAAACGGCATTTATTCCTCGTTCATGCCCCTCAGACGAATCACAAGAAAAATCGAAAATATAATCAGAGAAGAAATGGATGCAATTGACGGTCAGGAGGTTCAGTTCCCCGTTGTTATGCCTGCTTCTCTCTGGAACGAAAGCGGCAGATACGAAAGCATCGGCAGCGAGCTCATGAGATTCAAGGACAGAAACGATGCTCCCATGGTTCTCGGCATGACTCATGAAGAAGCGGCAGTTCAGCTTGTTCGTGAATACGCCAACACATACACAAGATATCCCTTCATGATCTATCAGGTTCAGACGAAATTCCGTGACGAGGCAAGACCAAGAGGCGGTCTTATCAGAGTCCGTGAATTCACAATGAAGGATGCATACTCATTCCACACTTCTCAGGAGGACCTTGAAAGATATTACGATATCTGCTATAAGGCATATGAGCGCATCTTTGCAAGAGCAGGCATTCCCGAGGTTATCACCGTTGCATCTGACAGCGGCATGATGGGCGGAAGCGTTTCGCACGAATATATGCTTCTTTCCCCCGTCGGCGAAGACTCGATCGCCGTTTGCTCCGAATGCGATTACAGAGCAAATATGGAAGCTGCAGAAAGCATCATCAACAACGAAATCAGCGGCGAAACAAAGGCTCTCGAGCTTGTATACACTCCCGATATCCACACGATCGAGGACATCTGCAACTTCCTCAAGACTCCTCTTGAAGAATCCTGCAAGGCTGTTGTTTATCAGAAGAACATGACTGACGAATATGTTGTCATTTTTGTCAGAGGCGATCTCGATATCAACGAAACAAAGCTCACAAACTATCTCGGCGAAGCTGTTCATCCTGCCGTTATCACCGAGGACTGCGGTCTTTTCGCAGGCTTCATCGGTCCCGTCGGTATGGACACGGAAAAGTTCACCGTTCTTTATGATAAATCACTCATGAACACCCACAATCTCTCCTGCGGTGCAAACAAGCTCGATCACCATTACACGGGTCTTTGCATCAGCAGAGATATCGGCGAGGTTGAATATATTGACCTTGCAAAAATCAAGGAAGGCGGCATCTGCCCCAAGTGCGGCAAGCCCTCGATCACGATTTCAAGAGGCATTGAGGTCGGAAACATCTTCCAGCTCGGCACAAAATACACAAAGTCAATGGGCATGCAGTATCTCGACAGCGAGGGTAACCTTCAGTACCCCATCATGGGCTGCTACGGCATCGGCGTCGGCAGACTCGCTGCTTCTGTCTGCGAAGCTCATCACGACGAATACGGTCCCATCTGGCCCATGAGCATCGCTCCCTGGCACGTTCAGATCTGTTGCCTCAGAGCAGACGACGAGGAATGCAAGGGCGTTTCCGACTCGCTCTATCAGCAGATGCTTGATGACAGAATGGAAGTTATCTATGACGACAGAAACATCCGTCCCGGCGCAATGTTCTCCGACGCTGACCTTCTCGGCGTTCCCGTCAGAGTCATTGTCAGCCCCAGAAACCTCAAGGAAGGCGTTTGCGAGGTTGTCACAAGAGATAAGAAAATCAGCCTCAAGGTCGAAACCGAAAAGGTTATCGAAACTGTCAAGGGCATCATTGAAGAAGGACTCAAGTTCTGATTATAAAAGCAAAAGAGGGACTGTTACAGCAGTTCCTCTTTTTTTATTTTCGGGCGATTCGTGAATTGCCCCTGCGGAATATATTATAAAATCAACGGCATGAGTGAGCCCCGCCTTACACATTCACTTTTCACTAAAAATCGGGTGTGGGCTTGCCCACCCTTAACTATTCATTATTCACTCTTCACTATTCACTAAAAAAGGGGTTGCTAACGCAACCCCTTAATCTTTATCTCTGAACTCTGCCTGAGCCGTCGCCGCCGGCAAGCTTTTCAACTTCCTTTACGCTGACTCTGTTGAAGTCACCCTCAATCGAATGCTTGAGTGCGGAAGCCGCAACGGCAAATTCAATTGCAGACTGCGAATCCTTTCCGCTGAGAAGAGCGTAGATAAGACCGCCTCCGAAGCTGTCGCCGCCGCCGACTCTGTCAACGATATGAAGATGATATTCCTTCGAGAAGCAATAATTCTCACCGTCATAAAGCATCGCCGCCCAGTCATTATCGTTAGCTGAAATCGATGAGCGCAGAGTAATGGCTACCTTTTCAAACCCGAACTTATCGGCGAGCTGCTTTGCAACTGACTTGTAACCGTCCTTGTTGAGCTTTCCGCCGTAGATATCGGTATTCTCGGCTTCGATACCGAAAACATCCTTTGCATCCTCTTCATTTGAAATGCAGACATCAACATATTTGCAAAGCTCGGTCATGGCTTCTCTTGCCTCAGCCCTTGTCCAGAGCTTGCCTCTGTAGTTAAGGTCGCAGGAGATCTTAACGCCCTTTGCCTTAGCTGCAACGCATGCCTGCTTGCAGATCTCAACAAGGTTTGAACCGAGAGCGGGAGTTATGCCCGTAAAATGGAACCAGTCCGCACCCTCAAAAATCGAATCCCAATCGAAATCCGAGGGCTGAGCCTCCTGAATTGCGGAATGAGCTCTGTCATAAATACATACGGAACCTCTCTGGGATGCTCCCTTTTCAAGGAAATAGATACCTACTCTGTCGCCGCCTCTGACGATCTTGCTTGTGTCAACGCCGAAATAACGGAGCGAATCGACCGCCGCCTGACCGATAGCATGCTCGGGAAGCTTTGTTACATAGACGGAATCCATGCCAAAGTTTGCAAGCGACACGGAAACATTGGCTTCACCGCCGCCGAAGGTTGCCTGAAGCTGGTCATCCTGAAAGAAACGGTAATATCCGTTGGGTGCAAGGCGAAGCATGATTTCGCCGAAGGTTATAACTCTTGCCATTATCCTCTTGCCTCCTTGACGATTTCAACTGATTTTTTGCAAAGGTCGGTAATTTCGTCCCACTTCTGATTGTCGATTAGATCGGCGGTTACCATGTATGAGCCGCCGCATGCCGCAATAACGGGACATGAAAGATATTCGCCGAGGTTCTTGAGGGAAATTCCGCCCGTGGGCATAACCTTGAACATCGGGAAAGGAGCACTCATTGCCTTGATCTTTGCAAGTCCGCCCGACTGCTCTGCAGGGAAGAATTTAAGGACATCAAGACCGAGTCTGTATGCAGTATGATAATCCGTAGGAGTTGTGCAGCCTGCATAGATGGGAATGTTCTTGCTCTGACAGTATTTTACGATCTCCTCGTCAAGACCGGGAGTAACGATAAACTTTGCACCCGCTTCGATTGCTTCGTCAACCTGAGATGTTGAAAGAACGGTTCCTGCACCTACGAGCATTTCAGGAACATTTTCGCTCATAAGCTTAATGGCTGTTGCCGCACCTGCCGCTCTGAAGGTTACCTCAGCAACCGGAACTCCGCCTTCAACAAGAGCCTTTGCGAGAGCAACGGAATCTCTTTCGGGGTTATTGAGCTTTATAACCGGCACAACGCCGATCGACATTATTTTTTCTGAAATCTGATTCATATTATTCTCCTTATTTATGCGTTTAATCAACGGGCGATTCGTGAATCGCCCCTACGAATTTAATTGCGAACTATGCATTACGCATTGCGAATTGCTTTTTCGCATGCTTCAAAAAGACCGTTGATATAGGTTGCGCCGAGGGCTCTGTCATAAAGACCGTAGCCGGGCTTGCCTGTTTCTCCCCAGATCATTCTGCCATGGTCAGGTCTGACATAGCCGTCAAAGCCCGTTTCAACGAGAGCCTTTGTAACCTCGTACATATCAATGCTGCCGCAGGATGAAAGATGTCCCTGCTCCTCGAAGCTTCCGTCGGGAAGAATGAGAACATTTCTCATATGCATGAAAGCGATTCTGTCCATAGCGCTGTATTTACGAACCATGGCAACCGTATCGTTTGATGCGGCGCAGCCGAGTGAACCCGTGCAAAGGCAAAGGCTGTTTGCAGGAGAATCAACTATTGCAAGCATTCTGTCAAGATTCTCTTCACAGGTGATTATTCTCGGAAGACCGAAAATGGGATAGGGCGGATCATCGGGGTGGATAGCCATTCTCACGCCGCATTCCTCTGCAACGGGGATGACCTTTTTGAGGAACTTTTCAAGATTTGCCCAAAGACCCTCCTCGCCGATTTCGCCGTATGCCGAGATGAGCTCTCTGACCTCCTCCTGAGTATAGCTCGAATCCCATCCGGGAAGGTGGATATCGTCCTTGAGAGGATCGAGTCCCTTCATCTGCTCCCAATACATAACAAGGCTTGTTGAGCCGTCGGGAGCTTTTTTATCGAGCTGTGTGCGTGTCCAGTCAAAAACAGGCATGAAGTTATAGGTAACGCATTTTACGCCGTATTTTGCACAGCGGCGGATATTTTCGCAATATACATCAATCAGATGTTCAACCTCGCCTCTGCCGAGCTTGATATCCTCATGAACGGGAATCGATTCAACAACATCGAAAACAAGGCCGTTTTCTTCGCACTGCTTCTTCATCTTCGCAATGCTTTCCTCAGGCCAGACCTCGCCGGGCTTGACATCATAAACTGCGCTGACAATGCTGTGCATATTGGGAATCTGACGAATATATTCAAGTGAGATCGGATCGGATTCGCCATACCAGCGGAATGACATTTTCATAAGCTTCTCCTCCTGAACGGATTATTGGCATCGGGCTCACAAAGCCCTTTTATAACAGAGTAATTATATCATGCTTTTCTTACAATATCAATGTTATATTTTTTAAATTATCCATGAATTTTTTGAGAAACATTTATTGTTGATTTAATGACCCGTGAGTGATATAATAAAGATGCAAAAAATTTTACGGAGGAGATAAAAATGCTTGACTTTCAGAATCCCGAATATATCAGACTTCATGAAACAAAAGACGATTTTTCAAAGGAGATCGGCCCGATCCTTGTTGACGGAGAAGAAATTGCCGCTTGCTACAAATCGGTGCGTGACGGAGTTGTTTTCACGAACAAAAGAATGATAATCATAAGCGTTCAGGGTATGACCGGCAAAAAGAAAAACATTACCTCCCTGCCTTATCGCAAGATCCAGACCTTTTCAATCGAAACCTCGGGAGTTTTCGATCTCGATACGGAGCTCGAGCTCTGGTTCAGCGGACTCGGAAAGGTTCTCCTCGAATTTTCGGGACATACCGATGTCACTAAAGTCTGCAAGCTTATCAGCACACATGCACTGTAATAAAATCAACCGACTCATCTCAGCGACGAGTCGGTTATTTTTATAATCTAAATTCTCAGTCCCATTCGGTTCCCGTAACGGTATCCATGTTGATGCCTTTGGTTTCGCCGACATTTCTGAAAAGAACAATAAGTGCGGAAACAAAACCGGGAACAAGCATGCAGAGGGTTGCCGTACCGATAAGGCTGTTGCCGAGTTTTATCGCACATACTGTTCCGACACCGAGCGAGATTCCGTAACCGACAGCCGTGACGATATACTGCGCCGAAATCGCCGATGAACGCAGGTTTGTCGGTGCAGACTCACCTATCATCATAATAAGAACATCGTTGATCGAATAATAGCTGCCTACAAAAACGCCGCAAAGGAAGCCTGCAACGGAAGGATTCAGACCGTTTTTGGCACCGATCGTAAATCCGAGGAAGCCGACAAGGCAATTGAATGCGGTAATTATCGCCGCCGTTTTCCTTCCCTTCCAGTCGGAAATAAAGCCCATGAGAACCTGCGCAATCGCAGAACCGATCGGGAAAAGAACGAGAGCCGTTGTTGCCGCATCGGCAGGCGAAGCTATTCCGCTTCCCTCATAGCCGTATGTAAGGATCGGCTCAAAGTTGATGCTTGCATAGAAGCCGATGTTTGCAAGAGCGGAAACAACATATAACCAGCGGAGCTGTTTATGCGAAACCGCAAATTTCAGAGCAGGAATCAGACCGCCCTGCTTACTTTCAGCCCTCTTGCTGTTTTCAAGCGCAAGCCTTTCTTCTTCAGACATACGAAGAAAGCTGAGCCTTGACTCAACGAACGACGGAGTTTCCCGTGCTCCGAGAAGCGCAACAAAGCTGACAACGAGCCCGACAAGCGCAGGAATGAAATAAACCATTCTCCAGCCGTATGAATCACCCGCTGCGCTGATAAGCCATCTCCTGAGAAGAGGCACAAGCATAACGCCCATGTTCGCAAAGAATTTGATAACCGAATAAATCCGTGCTCTGTGCTTGGAAGGCGAGGATTCCATGATATAGACAACATGCATATCATGCGGAATAAAAAACTGAACAAGGCAAGCGCCGAGGAAATACAGAACAAGATTATTTGAGAGAAAAATCACAAGCAGCGCAAGACTCATACCGAAGGTGTTGATAATCAGAAACTTCTTTCTGCCCCAACGGTCTGCCAGAGGGCGGTATAAAAGCCCGACTGCCTGAAACGGAATCGCAAGTGCCGAAACAAGATCAAGCATACCGACAGAGCTGTCGCCATGCTTTGCGAAAAGATCGGCAGCAATTTCGCTCTTCATCAGCATTCCTATCTGCGAGGCGATTTCATCGGTTGCATAAATAAGAGCAATTATGAAAACAAGATAGATAAAATAGAGATTTCTTTTCGGCTTCGCCCTTTCCTTCTCCCATCGGGAAAGCTCTTTTTCACGCTTTAACTGCTGTTTGGCGATCTTTTCGGGAGTCATCTGTGCAGTTTTCATGATGCACCTCTTTTGCTTTTTTTATTATTCTATCATATATATCCGATAAATACAACAGAGGTTTTGATAATTCTCATCACGAAAAATCCGCATCGTCGGTTGCGGGATTATCAAGGAGCTTTCCGTTTTGCGAAAACCTCGAGCCGTGACACGGACAATCCCACGAATGCTCATATCTGTTCCATTTCAGCGCACAACCGAGGTGTGGACAGCGTGGTGCGGAAAAGGTAAAAATATTTGCCGCAGATTCAATAATATTTTCCGCAAGCTGAGGAAGATAAAGCTTTCTCGACGGATCAAACAGCCTTGCATATTTGTTTTCGTTGCCGTGAACGGCATCGCAAAGTATCATCGCAGAAATCATTGAGAAGGTCATTCCCCATTTATTGAAACCCGTTGCAACAAGCAAATCGGGAGTATTTTTGCCGTATCTGCCGATATATGCCGAGCCGTCAAGCGTGATGCAGTCCTGCGCCGCCCAGCGATACTGTATATGCGAATCGGGATAGTATTTTTCTGCAAATCTCTCAAGGTTTTCCCATCCGCTCCCCTGCTTTCCCGTTCTGTGAGAACCGCCTCCGAGAAGCAGCAGATCACCGCAGTTCCTGAACGAAAAACCTCCTTCGGCTTCATCGAGATACATGCCGTCAACCTGCTGGGCATTTTCAAGAGCGATAACATACGAACGGTTCTGATACATTTTGAGAAAATATCCGCCGTGCTTGTTGATGATCGGGAAATGCGTTGCAACAATTATTTTTTTTGCTCTGATAATTCCTCTGTCCGTGACAACCGTTGTCCCCCTGAATTCCGTTGCTTTTGTATGCTCACGGATATTCATTTTCGGAGCAATTTCGGCAACAAAACCGAGCGGATTGAACTGAGCCTGATTGCCGAACCTGATCGCTCCCGATGTTTCAAAAGGAAGAGATGTTTTTCTGACATAGGTTGCGGGAATGTCAAGATTTTTCAGAGCATCGAGCTCTTTAAACAGAGAATCCGCACCGTTGACGGAATAAATAAAATTGTTCTTATCTTCAAAATCGCAGAGGATATTTCCGCATAAATCACGGTATTTTTCAATCGCCTCTTCGTTCGCTTTCCAATAAAGCCGTGCATATTCCGAGCCGAAAATATCGATCAGCTTTCCGTAAATCAGACCGTGCTGCGATGTTATTTTTGCAGTTGTGTTTCCCGTAACTCCCCTGCATATCTCATCGGCTTCAATAAGAAGATAATCCGTTCCGCTTTTGCCGAGCATATACGCCGTCAAAATTCCTGCCATACCTCCGCCGACAATCAGCACATCGGTCTGAGTGTCACCGCTGAGAGCGGGAAACGAAGGCATTTTCTGTATACCGTTCCATAAAGATTCCAAATCAATCACCCGAAATAGTATCTGCACAGTTCGCAGAAATAACCGATTGATTAATATAATAAAACCAAGAAAACACAAATTTGTTCACAGTTTGATAATAATTTAGCTGTAATATATGCTAATATAGAATTAAATGTATCAATTCAAAGGTGGCGATAATATGAAAAAGACCTTCTGCGTAATTCTCACTTTCATGATTATTCTGAGCTCTTTCTGCTTTACCAACCCGTTCGCTCCCCTTTCATCAGGAATAACAGCTCACGCCGAAAGCTTTTTTACCGAAAACGATGTTCATGTTGAGATTTCACACTTTCTTTATAAGTCAACTCTTTATCAGATGGAATTCCCGAGCCGTCAGTCCTATGAAATCAAAGAGAAAAGCAACGTCGGTGATTATGCAATATCACGGGAGCTCAACGATCTCTCCTATACCTTTGTTTTTCCTGCCGGAACAACAAAAATAGAATGCATGGTATCCCTCAACGGTGAAACCGATTGGCGGGGCTTTACCGTCAACAGCACTGATAACCCGAATTACTGGGTAAAGGACGAAGACGGCAATATCGATTACACTCAGCCCCTGACCTTCAGGCGTGACGAAATACTCGCCGAGCGTGACGAATACGGACTTTTATACAGAGATTATCTCAAAGACAGTGATGTTGAGGGCTTCAGGGACTATGAAAAAATCTATTGGAAGCTCAGCTTCATATGCAACGGAGAAGAAATCACGGATTACTTTGATATAAAGCTTTACGACTATGATAAAGCCGAGAAGCATACGGTCAAAACAGTCAATTTCAATGTTGCAGGTCTTCCTTTCGGATATTTAAACGGTGAGAATGTAATCGCCAATCAAAAGGCTGCCGCCGAATATCTTTCGCAGAATGATTTCGACATTGTTGCCGTTCAGGAGGATTTCGGATATCATAAGCATCTTGTCAACAGCATTAGCGGTTTCAAATATATGACCAACCATTCCGGCAGCATTCCATTCGGTGACGGACTTAATATCTTCACCCAAAACATGACCATTTACAATGAAACGAGAGTCGGCTGGAACGAAGCGAGCGGCATTCTCTCTGACGGCTCAGACAGACTCACTCCGAAAGGCTTTGTCTATTCGGTTATCGATGTCGGCAACGGTATCTATGTAGATTTCTACAATTTACATGCTGATGCATACGGCGGAGAAGGTTCGATAGCCGCAAGAACAAGCCAATATAAGCAGCTTGCCGAATTCATAAAAGCACGTTCATCCGAAAACGACAGACCCGTTATCGTTACGGGAGATTTCAACAACTATATGCATGTTCATGAGGATGACGGTGCTCTTTACAAAACTCTTTATCTTGAATGCGGACTTAAAGATGCATGGATAGAGCACCACAACAACGGCGATTATTTCAATCTTTATAAATGGCATATAACGGGGCTTCCGGCCTGGGGCAACTGGGACTCGGTTGAACGATTCATGTATAAATCCGGCGGCGGAGTTGATATTGTTGTAAGCGATTTCAGATTCGTCGAAGTATGCGACGAAAACGGAAAATCAGTTTCTGACCACTCCTCGGCAGAATGTGATTTTACCTTCATAAAAACATCGGACTTCGTTGAGAACACGCAGAAACTTCAAATAATTCAAGCCTCAAAAAACAGTTTTCTTTATCGCATTAAAAGGATCTTGCATGATCTTATCATGATACTTTCAGACCTTCGCCATATCCCCGAATTAATTAAAGAGTTTATCTGAATATAATATGACAAAGTAGTACCGCCATCCTTGAAGCAACAATTTCAGGATGGCGGTTTGTTTGTGTAGAAAGCTTGTATACACGACTTACTATATTGATTAAATAAAATTCAAAGATAACCAAAAAGAAGGTTCAAAAAATAAGTAACGAATTATGATGCAATTTTTATTAGTCACTTTATAGTCACCCATAAAAAATAAAGCCTTATGTAAAAACGGATCATCCGTTGATACATAAGGCTTTTTGAGTGGTGCGGATATTCATAACACAAGTAGTTCTCTAGCAATACATATTCTATATTTCGTACTCTAATATATTATCTCAGATACGGAGGAATACATAATGTCAAATATCATTGAAGATTTATATTACGGAAAAAAGTAATATGTTAGGTTTTGTATCAAGCTTCAGGCTTGATGCTAAATTTACATGCGGTGCTTTTATAGGGAAATAATCAAAATCGTAGTTCTATCTGTTGTCTGAGAGCTGACTTATTTTTCCGTCACGTACTTTGATTTTGAAGGTTTTATGAATATCGACACAAGAAGTTCCGACAGAAACCGTGTAATCACCGTTATGCATACCTAAAACCATACGGCGGTCATAGTAGCAGAAGGCTTCGTTGGAAACAGGTATACTGATTTGAGTTTTTTCTCCCTTTTTAATCTCAACACGCGCATATGCTTTCAGCTCCTTCAGGGGCATTACAACATCACAGTTAATCCCCGTCAGGTAAGTCTGAATAACCTCCGCACCATCAAAGTCACCGGTATTCTCAACCGTAAGATTTATCTTAAGACTGTCCGCCAGATTGATACATTCAAAATTATCAAGTTTAAAGTCTGTATAGCTCAGTCCGAAGCCGAACGGATAAAGCGGAGCTCCGTCATTTTCAATATAGCCGTATCCTCTTCCTGACGGCTTCATCGAATAGAAAAGAGGAAGCTGTCCGACAGTTTTCGGGAATGTTATGGGAAGCTTTCCACTCGGAGAAATCTCTCCGAAAAGAATTTCACATATAGCTTGTGCACCCTGTTCACCCGGGAACCATGCTTCTAAAACAGCACCACAGCCGTCCAGCCACGCAGTCATATCTACAGGTGAACCATTAAGAAGCACAACTGCTGAATTTGAATTTGCCGCAGTCATTCTGCGTATACTTTCCTCCTGATCCGTTTTGACGGTGAACTCAATTTTGCCCACAATAACCGCACTGTTATCTTTTTGTTCCGTACGCGTAATACCGGGAAGACGGATATCCGAACGGTCAAGTCCTTCACCTTCAACAAGTGCAGTCATATATATTGCTGCATCACACTCGGCGGCAACCTCTTCGATGTAAGCATCCTCCGCGAAAACAACCTCAACGGCTCCGTCAAGATATTCTCTGAGATACTGTAACGGTGTTTTTGCATCCTCAGCCGTCCATTTGACTTCGAAAGGACCGGAATAGTTTTCTCCGACCGGGAAAACATCCGCACCCATACCGAACACAGCCAGCTTCTTCATTTTTTTCTTATTAAAAGGCAAAACGCCTTCATTCTTCAAGAGCACCATTGATCTGCGGGCTGCTTCAAGCGCCAGTTGCTTATGCTCGTCACAGCGCACAAGGCTCTGAGCCTCATTTCTGTCTGCAAAAGGCTTGTCCATAAGACCGATGCTGAACTTTGCGGTCAACACACGCAGAAGTGCACGGTCAATATCAGATTCATCAATCCAACCTTCTTTGTAAGCAATCATCAAATCATCATAAGAGTTTTGTGGCAAATCAACATCCAGACCTGCTTTGAGGCTCGCTGCCTGAGCCTTCCATTCTGTATCAAAAAGTCTGTGTGCTTCCCAAACACCCTCAACCGAATTGTAATCAGAAACAACAAAGCCTTTAAAGCCCCACTCGTTACGCAAAATATCGGTTAGGAGCTTTTCGTTACAGGTGCAAGGAACACCGTCCCAACTGTTATATGCAGCCATAACAGACATTGCTCCGCCTTGCTTGATACACTTTTCAAAAGGCTTAAGATAAACTTCTCGCATAGTCCTTTCACTTGTATCGGAAACATTGGAGTCTCTTCCTCCATAAGAATAGTTATCTGCATAATGCTTTGGTGTGGCGATAACACCATTTTTCTGTAATCCTCTGCAAATTGCAGCACCCATATCTCCGTTCAGGAGCACATCTTCACCAAAGCTTTCAATTGTTCTCCCCCAACGACAATCCCTAACAACATTTACTACCGGAGTAAGAGCCTGCCTTACACCTACAACGGCACACTCCTTTCCTATAACGTCGCCTATCCGTTCAACTAAATCCTTATCAAACATCGATGCCATACCTATCGGTTGTGGGAAGCAGGTTGCCATACCCCACTGTGCTCCGTGAAGAGCCTCTGCGTGTTCAATGGGCGGAACAGACAGCGAATTGCACTCCATACTACGACGTATATCTCGGTTAATTTCATCAGCAACTTCCGCAGGAGAAACAGGTTCTCCTCGCTGCTCGTGCATAAAATGTCCGGGATTACGGAAATTACCGAAACGATATTCTCGCCTTTCTTCGTAATCCTTGCGTATAGGATAGAGCATCTGACAAGAAAGCTGACAGATCTTTTCTTCAAGGGACAGCTTTTTCAGAAGTTCTTCTGCTCTTTTTTCAGGTGATTTATTCATAAGGTCAACTCCTATTAATGTGCTTTTATGATAAGATATCCGCAGACAGGCAGTATTATTTTGCCGGAAACGCTTTCGTTTTTAAGTGTATCTGTATACTCTTTATCAAGAACGATTATTCGTTCTTCATCTGCAAAGTTCATAATAAAAATTATGTCGCCACGCTTTCTTGAGAAAACTCCGTCACTGAGTTTTATGTCCGCATCGGCAGCAACAGCATTTTCGGCAATAAGCATTTCGCAGAAATCATCGGCAAAAATCCCGTCGTTTCTGAAGGCGGCGTAGTATGCTTTACCTTTTCCGAATGCATTTTCTGTAACGCTGGGCATTCCGCAGTAGAAATCGCTTTTATATTCGCCCAGAGTTTTTGCTCCGTTCGAATGGATGATGTCGCAGATGTGGTTCACTTCGTAAGTTTTGCCGTTGAATTCGGCTTTGCCCGGCATATCTTCAGGGAGAGAGTCAGTTTCCTCGCACCATATACCGAAAACCTCTTTCAGATTTGCTGTGGGAAAACCGCCAAGATGACAAAGGTCATCCGAATCAACAATGCCTAAGAGATACGTTGCAACAAAATTACCGCCGTTTTCAACATATTCCTCAATCCGTTTTTCCGTGCCGTTCTTAAGCATATAGAGAAACGGTGCGATAACAATATCATATTTTGAATAATCATCCTGCATGGAAATAACATCAACGCTGATGCCTCTCTTATAAAACGGAGCATACCATTTTATACATTCTTTCACATAATCTCTGCGGATGTTGTTATAACCCCGGAAAACATTGACTGCCCAGCCGTTTTCCCAGTCATATATAACCGCAACTCTGCTTTCGGTTTCGCTTCCGACAGCGGAATTCAATTTTTCAAGTGTTTCTCCAAGCCTTTTTACGTTTCTGAAAACTCTTGTGTTTTCGTGTCCGCAATGGTCAATAACCGCACCCTGAAATTTTTCGTCTCCGCCTCTGCTTTTTCTCCATTGGAAATACTGTATGCTGTCCGCACCGTGTGCAACAGCCTGGATTGATGCAAGCTCATGTATGCCCGATTTTGGGAGCTTGTTGACATCCTGCCAGTTTACTAATGACGGTGTGCTTTCCATAAGGAAAAACGGCTGACCGTTTTTTAATGAACGGAAAAAATCGTGTAAAAACGCTGTTTCAAGTGCCTCATCGAGATTTTTACCCTTGTCCCAGGCAGGATAACTGTCCCAAGATACAAGATCAACATAATTTGCGAACTTTTGATAATCAATTCCGTTATATCTTTTCATAAAGTTGGTGGTTACGGGAATATCCGGTGTAATTTCCCGCAGAGGTGCAATTTCGTTTTCAAAAAAAGAAATGTGGCTGTCGGTTATAAAACGCTGCCATGCAAGATTAAGAGCCGATGCGCTGTCTTCTCCGTTTTTTTCGGGCGGATTAATCTGGTCGAAATCGTTGAAGGAATGCGACCAGAATGCATTCCACCATTTGAAATTCAGCTCATCGATATCGTTGTTATAATATTCTCTGAGCCATTTTCTGAAAGTCTCGCAGCAAAGCTCACAGCGGCATTCTCCGCTGTATTCATTTGAAATATGCCACATTTTCAGGGCAGGATGGTTTTTGTATCTTTCCGCAAGTATTCTGTTGATGCTGCGGACTTTTTCTCTGTAAACCGGAGAAGTGAGACAATGATTGTGTCTGTCACCGAATTTGCGGCGTATCCCGTTTTCGTCTTTTCTTAAAACTTCGGGATATTTTTCGGCAAGCCATGCAGGCCGCGCGCCCGACGGAGTGGCAAGGATTGCGGCAATACCATTCCGATGCATTTTATCAAGTATAGTATCAAGCCATTCAAAATTATAAACGCCTTCTTCAGGTTCAAGTGTTGCCCATGAAAATACGCCGACCGTTGCACTGTTGATATGGGCAAGCTTCATCAGACGCATATCCTCATCCCATATTTCGGGCGTTCTTATCCATTGGTC
>JAFSFB010000001.1 GCA_017435385.1 Clostridia bacterium
AAATATCAAAGAAGTTTCTGTCAAAGATAAGGTAGATATTACCTGATCCGAAATACAGAGACGACTTGAGGAAAAACTCTGCTCTGAGAGTCTGTCCGGGTTCTACATAGTGGTCGGTAAGTGTGTATTCTCCATCGGCATCCTTTTCATAGAAATCCATACCGAAATACACATAGTGTCCGTCACGGGCATCGAGTGTGGCAAGAGAATCAATAACCGACTCTGAGCCTGTGTGCGAGGTTTCAGTGGTTTCAGCTGTATTATCTGCAGCGATAGCGGCGGGAACGGCGATTCCCAGAAGCATCACAAAGCAGAGAACAAGGCTGACAACCTTTTTGAATGTTGACATTCTTTTTTCCTCCTTCTTGTTGTTGAGGTCCCCGCTCATAAACGGTGACCTGAATAATAAATGCCGGTCGAAGCAAAGCGCTTCAACCCAATATACTTAGTCATTATGACATAAGTTTTAAAATAAAGCAATAGCCTTTATAAAAAACTTTTTTAATCTTTTATTAATTTATGAATGTTGCACATTTGCGTGACATCAGATTCGTGCAACATTACCATCCCTTGCCGCCTTGGCAACCGCCGCCGCAACTGCAGGGCCGACTCTTTCGTCGAAGGCTTCGGGGATAATATAGTCGGGGCTGAGTTTATCTTCGGGAACAAGCTCCGCAATCGCATAAGCCGCCGCAAGCTTCATTTCCTCTGTTATGTCGGAGGCTCTGACATCGAGCGCACCTCTGAAGATACCCGGAAAAGCAAGAACATTATTGATCTGATTGGGATAATCGCTTCTGCCCGTGCCGACAACGGCGGCGCCTGCTTTTTTCGCAAGGTCGGGCATTATCTCAGGCGTCGGATTCGCCATAGCCATGACAACTGCGCCCTCTGCCATGGAAGCAACCATTTCCTCGCTGACGATTCCCGCCGCAGAAACGCCGACGAAAACATCCGCACCCTTCATCGCATCGGCAAGAGTGCCTCTTATGCGGTTCTTGTTGGTGAATTCAGCAAGCGATTCAAATGCAGGCGGAAGCTCGTCGCCCTTGCAGATGATTCCCTGCTTGTCGCTCATGATTATGTTTCCTGCGCCGCACGCATGAAGCAGCCTTGCAATCGCCGAGCCTGCCGAGCCCGCTCCGCTCATCGCAACCGTACAGTTTTCGATTTTTTTGCCGACGCAGCGCAGAGCATTCAGCACCGCCGCAAGAACAACGACCGCCGTTCCGTGCTGGTCATCGTGGAAAACGGGAATATCGCATCTTTCCTTGAGCTTTCTTTCAATTTCAAAGCATCTCGGAGCGGCAATATCCTCAAGGTTTATGCCGCCGAAGCTTCCCGCAAGGAGTGCAACCGTGTTGACGATCTCATCCGTATCCTTTGAGCGGATACAGAGAGGGATCGCATCGATATCCGCAAACTCCTTGAAAAGCAGGCACTTGCCTTCCATAACGGGCATGCCTGCCTCGGGACCGATATCTCCGAGACCGAGAACAGCCGTGCCGTCGGTTATGACGGCAACGGTGTTCCATCTTCTTGTAAGCTCGTAGCTTTTATTTATATCCTTCTGAATTTCAAGGCAGGGAGCCGCAACGCCGGGAGTGTAGGCGAGCGAAAGCTCCTCTTTGTTTGACGCTTTTGTTCTTGACTTTGTTTCAAGCTTGCCCTTCCATTCATAATGAAGCCTTAACGACTCCTTCAAATAATCCATTTAAACATCTCCAAATAATTATGAACATCAGGCTATCACCGCCTCATATCCAATTTCTCAGATTTCCTTGCAAAAAGTAATAATCATAGGAGTTCCGCCTGTTGTAAATGCCATTCCACCGATATGGATATCAGTACTGATGACCTCCCAGCCTTCTTTTGCCATATCATTCATCTTTTCTTCAGCATCTTTTATTTTCACTTCAAGAACTTTATAATCTTTCATTAGAACACAATCCTTTCATATGTCGAACAAATTATATACGCTTGCCTGACCTCTGACAAAATTACGCATTGCGCATTGCGCATTACGAATTATTTTGCCCATCCCATCGAGCATTTAACAGCCTTCTTCCATCCGTCATAAAGCTCGTTTCTGCGCTCAATTTCCATCTGCGGCTCAAACACCTTTTCAACTGAGCGGTTGTTCTGAATTTCGTCAGTGCTTTCCCAGACTCCGACAGCAAGGCCTGCAAGATAGGCCGCACCGAGAGCGGTCGTTTCAACATTCTTAGGTCTGTTTACATTGCATCTTATCATATCCGCCTGAATCTGCATCATGATGTTGCTCACGCTCGCACCGCCGTCAACACGAAGCTCCGTAAACTCAATGTCGGAATCGGACTTCATCGCTTCGAGAAGGTCTGTCACCTGATATGCAATTGCCTCAAGAACGGAGCGGGCAACATGAGCTCTGTTGACGCCTCTGGTCAGACCAACAACGCAGCCACGGGCATACATATCCCAATAAGGCGCACCGAGTCCCGTGAATGCGGGAACGAAATAAATTCCGTTTGCATCGGGTACGCTTTCGGCAAGCTCGTCGCAGCGCTTTGCCGTGTCTATCATATGAAGCTCGTCACGAAGCCACTTGATGACCGAGCCCGCATTGAACGCCGAGCCCTCGATCGCATATTCAACCTTGTCACCGATACCCCATGCAACGCCCGTTACAAGGTTATTTTTTGATTTTACTCGGGTTTTGCCCGTGTTCATCAGAAGGAAGCAACCCGTGCCGTATGTATTCTTTGCCTGACCTGCCTCAAAGCAGCCCTGACCGAAAAGAGCGGCAGGCTGGTCGCCGATCGCTCCGCAGATCGGAATTCCCTCAAGAGCCTCAAGACCGAGGATACCCTTGGAAACTCTTCCGTAAACCTTGCTTGAGGGCACGGGCTCGGGAAGGATCGACATCGGAATTCCGAGCTGGTCGCAGAGATATTTGTCCCAGCAGAGCTTATCAACATCGAAAAGCATCGTTCTCGATGCGTTTGAATAGTCCGTAACATGAACGCTTCCGCCCGTCAGATTCCAGATGAGCCATGTTTCAACCGTTCCGAAAAGAAGTCTGCCCTCGTCGGCAAGCTTTCTCGCTTCGGGAACATTGTCGAGAATCCATTTGATCTTCGTGCCCGAGAAATAGGCATCGATAAGAAGCCCTGTTTTTTCCTTGACATAATCTTCAAGGCCTCTCACTTTAAGCTCCTCGCAGAGCTCGGCGGTCCTGCGGCACTGCCAGACGATGGCGTTATAAACGGGCTTGCCCGTCTGTCTGTCCCAGAGGATCGTTGTTTCACGCTGATTCGTTATGCCGATGCCTGCAATTTCGCTCGGGCTGACTCCGCCCGAGATAATGCAGTTGGCAACCGCCTGAAACTGGCTGTAAAGAATGGCAAGCGGATCATGCTCAACCCATCCTGCCTTGGGATAGATCTGCTCGAACTCGTTCTGAGCCTTGCTGACAATGTTTCCCTTTTTATCGAAAATGATAGCCCTTGAGCTTGTTGTACCCTGATCGAGAGCAAGAACATATTTTGCCATTGAATTCACCCTTTCGTCATCATATGCCGAAATACTTTGCGGCATTATTATATGAGATATCTTCCGCTATTTTGCAGATTGCTTTTTCGTCATAGGGATAAAGACCGTTTTCGACCATATCTCCGAGAAGTCCGCACATGATTCTGCGGAAATATTCGTGTCTGGGATAAGAAAGGAAGGAGCGGGAATCCGTTACCATTCCAACGAATTTACCAAGAGCTCCGAGATTGCCCAGAGCCTTCATCTGCTCACGCATGCCGTCGATATTGTCGTTGAACCACCATGCGGAGCCGAACTGAATCTTGCTCTCCGCATCGGAGTTCTGGAAGTTTCCGAGCATCGTTCCGAGAACATAGTTGTCCTTGGGGTTGAGGGTAAAGAGAACCGTTTTGGGAAGCTTCTCCCTGACTGCAAGACTGTCGAGGAATCTTGAAAGCTTGCCTGCGATCTCTCTGTCGTCGATCGAATCGAAGCCTGCATCGGGGCCGACTCTGTTAAACATAAGAGTGTTATTGTTTCTCATGGGACCGATATGAAGCTCCATAACCCAGCCCTTTTCGGCATATCTTTCGGCAAGGAAGCCGAGAAGAGCGGTCTTGAATTTGTCGGCTTCGGTAACGCTTGCTTCGCCGCCGTTCTTAACCTTTGCAAAAATTCCGTCAAGCTCCTCAGCCGTTGCGGTTTCATAGGGAACATATGCAAATGCATGGTCACTCGCACAGCAGCCGAGGGTTGCAAAAAATTCGATTCTTTCGTTCAGAGCATCGCAAAGAGCATCAAATCCGTCAATGCTTCTGCCTACGCATTTCTCCATTGAATCGAGCCACAGCTTCCATGCAGGAAGATCGATGCCGAGAGCCTTGTCGGGGCGGAAGGCAGGAAGAACCTTACATCTGAAATCTGCCTCCTTTGCAAGAAGAACATGATATTCGAGGTTGTCCGCAGGATCGTCGGTCGTGCAAAGATGGGAAACATTCGATTTTTCGATAAGCTCTCTGGGAGTGAAGCCGCCGGCTTTGATTGCGGCATTGGCTCTGTTCCAGATATCGTCGGCTGTTTCGGCGCAGAGAATATCGTTGATTCCGAAATATCTGCGAAGCTCGAGGTGGCACCAATGATACATCGGGTTTCCGATAAGGTTGGGCATGATATCAGCAAACGCTTTGAATTTTTCATATCCGCTTGCTTCGCCCGTTATATATTTTTCGTCAACGCCGCACGAACGCATGGCACGCCATTTATAATGGTCGCCTGCAAGCCAGAGCCATGCGATGTCCTCAGGCTGAGCGTTTTCATAGATCTCCTTCGGTGAAAGGTGGCAGTGCCAGTCAAAAATCGGCATTTTGTCCGCCGCCTCAAACATTTTGATTGCAGGTTCATTGTCGAGCAGAAAATCCCTGCCCATAAATTCTTTTGCCAATCCAAAAACCTCCCGGATACAGTATTACAGATTAATTTTATCATATCTTTGAATATTTTCAAGTATCAGAAAAAGAAAAAATCCCGCAACAATTCGTGTTACGGGAATCAGAAATCAAATCAGAAAAATTGCCGCTGTGCCTGCCGCCCACAGAATCACGGGAACGGAGAATCTTTCAAGAACGGCTCCGATATATGTCCACAGAGCGGGAATCAGCATGAAAACGCCGCCTGCAACGGATCTGCCGTTTCCCGAGCGAAGCTTGTCGAGGGTTATGTCCCAGAGATTCTGAGCAACCTCGAACTGAGGATGCAGACAGCACATCACCGATGCGCCGACATAGATCATCAGGATATAAAGAACAAACAGCACGGGAGAATCCGCAAAGGTAACGCCCATCACCCTGATATTTGCAAGCCCCATAACAACGGTCGGCAAGCCCGTCAGAACACCCATGATGCCGGGTGCGGTTGCCGAAACAAACGCCGCCGTTGCTTTTTTCGGAAGAATATGCTCGATATGACCGCACATCTCGTCGGCTCGGAGATAGCCGCTGTGTTCAACGGGAAGACCGAGAAGAAGACAGGTCAGATGCTCCCAGAAGCCTCTGAGAAATGCACCGGGGAAAGTGATATATTTTCCGATTACATAAATTATTCTCATATCAGATCGCAGTCCCCTTCCGTCAGAATTTCCTTTACGGTCTTTTCGCCGCTGATAATCGCTTTCATATCTCCCTGAGGCTCAAAATCTTCTCCGAACATTTCATATGCCATTCCGATAGAGTTAGCCTCTTCCTGAGTGTATGCACCCGTTGATTCATAGAGCTTTGCACAGACATAATAAGTCTTCGCAAGCTCCTCGCTCGGAGCATCAGCACCGAACTGGGCATAGTAGTTATATGCATTGGCATAAGCCGTTTCGACCTGCGCAAATGCGTTCTTATAATTTCCCTCTGCCAGATATATCAGAGCAAGCTGACGGCGGACTTCGGGGAAAATATCATTCTCGGAAACAGCCGTTTCGGCAAGCTCCTTCGCTCTCTGATAATCGCCCTTATAACGGAGAAGGGTCACTTCCATTTCGTAAAGCTCGCCGTAGTTTCCGTAGCTTTCTTTCAGGTCTTCAATAAGCTTTTCGGCGTCGTCCGTTCTGCCTGCCGCAAGAAGAATGCGGTTCTTTGCAAGATAAGCATCGAAGTTGTTCTTGTTCTCGGATGCAAGCATATCGAGAAGTGCAATTGCCTCGTCGGTTCTTCCCGTCTTTGCAAGAAGGTCCGCATATTCATAGTAATAAAGCCACTTATAATCTCTTCCCGACTCTATCGAAAGCTTGTCGCATGTCTGCAGACACGCTATTTTTTCGTCATCGGTCCTGTCGTAAATATCCGCAAGAGCATATTTCATATACGCCACATAAACGGGATCGGCACCCTTCTGCTTTTCTATGAGATTATAGAATTCAAGCAGGTTTTCATAGTTTTCTTCCTCGGGATATTCCTCGGAATAATTCATGAGCTCTTCCGTATAAAGTATTCCGGAAAACAGCTCCCAATAGGGTTCAACTCTTTTGTTTTCAAGGAGCTTACCCTCATTCTCAACTACCGCATCATAGCTTGTATAACCGTCGATGACAAGCTTGCTGATCGCCTCCATCGGGTTATATGCCTTTGCATATGCCTCGATTTTTCTCGCCTTCGCCTCTGTTCCCATACTGAAAAGACGGCGCAGAACGGGCTCGCTCTTGCCTTCCTTCCAGTCGATCAGTGACTGAAAATCGGAAACCGTTGTGTCCATCTGATTATAGTAATAATATGCATCGCTCCAACGGTTATCTCTCGCCGCCGTTTCTGCACTCATACCGAGAAAGGTCGGCGCCGCAAGGAAAAATACGGTTGCTGCCGCAACGATTCCGACAATTACCGATGCCGCTGCCGCCATCCACGCAATAAGGGGAATTTTTGTGTTAAGCATTCCGTTAAGACAGTCCTCGCAGAATTCGCTGCCTTCAAGACTCTCTTTTTCTCCGCAGCGGATGCACGGCTCTGCCTGCTCCTCAAGCAAAGCTTCCTCTTCCGCCGCAACACCCTCTGCAAGGATTTCTGCCTCTTCCTTTTCCGTCGGAACATCCTCTGTTCCGATTATTTCTTTTTCAAGCTTTTCGTTATTATCCAAAAGAAATCCTCCTGACTTCATTTGTTTTTGCATTTCGTTTTATTCTATCACTTTTTTTGCATTATTTCAACATAATATTACGGATGAGGAAGTCCTTCTCTGTATGCCGCCATGATCTCTCTGAACACCTCCGCATTTGACGGCGGAGTCCAGGTTATTGCATTTGCGCCCGCATCGATCGTTTTCATTATTGACTCTGCGGTCTGTCCGCCCGTCGCAATTACGGGAAAGTCGGGGTATTTTTTCTTTATTTTCTCAACGACGGCAGGGGTGTTTGCCGCCGCAGAAACATTGAAAATATCCGCTCCCGCCGCAATTCTCGAATCGATATCATCGTTTTCCGAGATAACCGTCACAACAACGGGGATGTCAACCGATTTTTTCAGCTCTCTTATCGTTTCATCCGAGGTCGGGGCATTGACAACAACCCCGATCGCTCCCTGATATTCGGCGTGCAGAGCAAGGTTGACAACTCTCGGCCCCTTTGTCAAGCCGCCTCCGACTCCTACAAAAACGGGTACCTCCGCCGCAGTCATAACAGCCTGAGTGATTATCGGCTGGGGCGTGAAGGGATAGACCGCAATTACCGCATCGGCATTTGTGTTTCTGATTATGCTCGCATCGGTCGAAAAAAGCACCGATTTGATTCGCCTTCCGTGAATTTTTATTCCCGAGCAGGAATATATTTCCTGAGGAACGGTCAGCATGAAGTCACGCAGATAGCCCGTGACCTGCGGAACATTTTTGTTTTCCATTTTTATTCTCCCGTAAATTTAATGCTGTTAAATAATCGTCGCTGCACCGGCTTCCATTTTATAACAGCTTATGTTATAATTATACAATACGGAGTGTGTCGCTTTTTGCGATTTCAGAATAATGGCTGCTGAAACCGTAATTTTACAAACGATTAATATTTGGGAGGCTTTATCATGAAAGAAATCAACATCAGAGAGATCAGAAAGAGTGCGGTGGAGCTCATATCAGACGGCTGGGGACTTGTTACGGCAGGAACCGAAGAAAAGTTCAACACAATGACCGTCAGCTGGGGTGCTCTCGGAGAAATCTGGGGCAAGGATGCCGCTTTCGTTTTTATCAGACCGCAGAGATATACCTTTGAATTTATTGAAAAAGAGGAAGTTTTCACCCTTGCATTCTTTTCTGAGGAATATAAGGATGCGCTGAAAATCTGCGGATCAAAAAGCGGAAGAGATATTGACAAAATCGCCGCAACGGGACTCACTCCCGTTTTCACCGACGGCGGCGTTACCTTTGAGGAGGCTGAATACACTCTCGTATGCCGCAAGATGGCTTCTCAGTTCATCGATCCCGCAGGCTTTGAGGATAAGGATATAGAAAAAAATTATTCTTCGGGAGATTATCACAAAGTATATATCGGCGAAATTCTGAAAGTTTATGCAAAATAAGCTGCCGCTTTAACACAAAACAAAAAGCAAGGCTGTCCCTGCATCGGGGCCGCCTTGCTTTCTTTTTAAAAGGGGTGAAGCCTCACCCTGTGGAGAGGTGAGGCTTCGTGAGGAGTTGTATATAAGAGGGTAAGTAGTGGTCTGAATTATTCTTCGATTCCGAGAAGCTCTGCAACGGAAATGCTGAGAACCTCAGAAAGAGCTTTGAGCTCAAAATCGGTTACATATCTGAGCTGACCTTCCATCTTTGAAAGTCCCGATGCGTTAAGATCAACTCCCTTGATCTGAAGCTGAGTGAGAAGATCCTTCTGCTTCATGTTGATTTCCTTGCGTCTGGCTTCAATTTTTGCGCCGACAATGTTTCTCTCACCGAGAGCCTGCTTTCTGATTCTCATAATTTCTTCCTCCGTTTTATGTTCAAAGATTATACATTCTGTATAACTTGATTTTGCTCAACTTTGTTTTTATACATTCTTTCTGTTTTGTGCGGTTGCATTTTAACATATCTATTTAAAAAAAGCAAGTTGTTTTCTTAAAAAATATACGACAATTTCGCAAAATTAACCGGTTGTTAACATATTTTTGGGCGTTTACTTCAAGTTGTCTGTATTTTTCCTGTATGAAAAAATAACAAACTGTATTTACACCTTATATTTTTTAATTGAAATTATTTTTATACATTTTTGCTATTGATTTATAAACAGAAATGCTGCATAATACTTAGTAACATTATCACTAAAAAGAAGGGATTTTAATGGAACTCAACCGCAATCTCACAATGCTCACCGACTTCTATGAAATCACGATGGCTAACGGTTACTTCAAGAATGATTTCAAGGATACCGTTGCCTATTTCGATATGTTTTTCAGAAAAGTCCCTGACGGCGGCGGATTCGTCATCATGGCAGGCGTTGAACAGCTTGTCGAATATCTGAAAAATCTTACCTTTACCGACGAGGATATTGATTATCTGCGTTCAAAAGGCTTCGGCGAGGAATTTCTCGATTATCTGCGCAATTTTAAATTCTGCTGCGATGTCTGGGCAATCCCCGAAGGCACGCCGATTTTCCCCGGCGAACCGATCATCAAGGTCAAAGGTCCCGTCATTCAGGCTCAGTTCATTGAAACCATGGTCCTTCTTTGCATAAACCATCAGAGCCTTATTGCTACCAAGGCAAACCGCATATGCAGAGCAGCAAAAGGCAGAGCTGTCATGGAGTTCGGCTCAAGAAGAGCTCAGGGCTTTGACGGTGCGATTTACGGTGCAAGAGCCGCATATATCGGCGGCTGCGCCGGAACAGCATGCACAATATCCGATGAAAAATTCGGCGTTCCCGCACTCGGCACAATGGCACACAGCTGGGTTCAGCTTTTTGACAGCGAGCTCGATGCATTCACCGCATATGCAAAAGAATATCCCGACTCCTGCACTCTCCTTGTTGACACCTATAATGTTCTCAAGTCGGGCGTTCCCAACGCCATAAAGGTTTTCGACGAGGTGCTCAAGCCTCTCGGCAAACGCCCCAAGGGTATCCGCATCGACAGCGGTGACATCGCTTATCTTTCACGCAAGGCAAGAAAGATGCTCGACGAAGCAGGCTATCCCGACTGCGGAATCGTTGCTTCAAACTCGCTTGACGAGTATATCATCAAGGACATGATGGCTCAGGGAGCTCAGGTCACCTCCTTCGGCGTCGGCGAAAGACTCATCACCTCCTCCTCCAGCCCCGTTCTCGGCGGCGTTTACAAGCTGGTTGCCGTCAAAAAAGACGGCGTGGATGTTCCTAAGATCAAGCTCAGCGAAAATGTTCAGAAAATCACAACTCCCTGTAACAAGAGAGTTTACCGCCTTTATGACAACGAAACGGGCAAGGCTGCCGCTGACCTCATCACCCTCGCAGACGAGGTCATTGATTGCTCTCAGCCCTATGACCTTTTCGATCCCGACTTCACATGGAAGCGTAAAACAATAACCGACTTCACCGCAAGAGAGCTTCTCGAGCCGATATTTGTCAAGGGCGAATGCGTATATCAGCCCAAAACGATTCAGGAGATCAAGGATTACTGCACAGCGCAGGTTGACACGCTCTGGGATGAGGTCACGAGATTCGAGAATCCGCATAACTATTATGTTGACCTTTCTCAGGCTCTCTGGGATGAGAAACACCGCCTTCTCAACGAAAACGGAAAATAAAAAAGTAACTGCTTACGGGCTTACCGTAAGCAGTTTTTATATATAACAAAAACGCATTACCAAGACGAACTCGGTAATGCGTTCTCATTTTTAAAAAGCTATCTTATAATCAAACAAGCTCGATGATGCACATCTCAGCTGCGTCGCCTCTGCGGGGACCTGTTTTGATTATGCGGCAATAACCGCCGTTAACTTCCTTATATTTGGGGGCAATTTCATCAAAGAGCTTCTTGACAACGTCTTCCTTTGTGACGTAAGCAAGAACCTTGCGCTTTGAGTGAAGGGAGTCGTCCTTAGCAATGGTGATCATTTTCTCAGCCATTGCACGAACCTCCTGAGCCCTAGTAACGGTGGTTTCAATTCTGCCGTTTTCCAAAAGATAGGTAACAAGGCCTCTGAGCATCGACTTGCGATGGTCACTTGTGCGGCCAAGCTTTCTGGTACCGGGCATTTAGTTCACACTCCTTTACCGTTTATCGGGGTAATCATTCCTCATCTCTGCGAAGGTCAAAGCCAAGAGAATTGAGCTTTGCAACAACTTCGTCAAGAGATTTTCTGCCGAGGTTACGGACCTTCATCATGTCCTCCTCGGTTCTGTTGATCAAATCTTCAACCGTATTTATCTGAGCACGCTTCAAGCAATTGAACGAACGCACAGACAGGTCAAGTTCCTCAATGGTCATCTCCAGCACTTTTTCCTTGCCGTTGTCATTCTTGACAACCATAACCTCTGTGTCGTAAGCCTCGCCTGAGAGGTCGCCGAAGAGGTTGAGGTGCTCGTTGAGGATCTTGGCGCCGAGAGAAACAGCTTCCATCGCATTGATGGTGCCGTTGGTCCACACTTCAAGAGTGAGCTTGTCATAGTCAGTGATCTGACCGACACGTGTGTTCTCGACTGTGTAGTTAACCTTTAACACGGGTGTGTAAATTGAGTCAATTGCTATAACGCCGATAATGGGCTGCATCATCTGCTTGTTTCTCTCAGCGGAAACATATCCTCTGCCCTTGTCACAGGTCAGCTCCATGCTGACATGAGCATCGGAGTTGAGAGTTGCGATGTGAAGCTCGGGGTTGAGAATTTCAACCTCTGAATCGGTCTTGATGCTACCTGCGGTGATTTCATCGTCGCCGTTAGCATCGATATAAATTGTTTTGGGACCTTCGCCGTGAATCTTGAGGATAACGTTCTTGAGATTGAGGACAATCTCCGTAACATCTTCCTTGACTCCGGGAATCGTTGTGAATTCATGCAGAACGCCGTCGATCTTAACGGATGTGATTGCATAGCCGGGGAGAGAGGAAAGAAGAACTCTTCTAAGGCTGTTGCCTAAGGTTGTTCCGTAGCCTCTTTCAAGGGGCTCTACAACAAAACGACCGTATTTTCCGTCAGCGGAAATTTCTGCAGTTTCAATTCTGGGCTTTTCAATACCAATCATTCAAAACCCTCCTTATAAGACGGCAGGCATTAACCTGCTCAAAATGCATTCAAAAACGCTCTGGTATCCAAGCAACCGCCTGATGAACGCCCATAATGCGGGCGTTTCACTCAGGTTATTACTTAGAATAAAGTTCAACGATGAGATGCTCTTCAACGGGAACCATGATCTGCTCACGAGTGGGCAGAGCGAGAACCTTAGCTGTCTGAGCTTCTGCATTGAGGTCAAGCCACTGGGGAACAGGTCTTGAAGCGTTTGCTTCGAGAGTTGCCTGAATCTTTGTGCTTTCCTTGCTCTTGTCCTTAATAGCGATTTCATCGCCTGCTTTAAGGAGATATGAAGGAACGTTGACCTTCTTGCCGTTTACTTTATAGTGACCGTGAGTTACAAGCTGTCTTGCTTCTGCTCTGGAGTTAGCCCAGCCGAGAAGATAAACAACGTTGTCAAGGCGGCTTTCGCAGATACGGAGAAGGTTTTCACCTGTTACGCCCTGCTTACGCTCAGCCATGAGGAAATACTTGTAGAACTGGCCTTCCTGAATACCGTAGTAACGCTTAGCCTGCTGCTTTGCGCGAAGCTGAAGACCGTATTCAGTTGCCTTTTTGCGGCTCTGACCGTGCTGGCCGGGAGCATATGCTCTGCGCTCGATTGCGCACTTGCCGGTATAGCAGCGTTCGCCCTTAAGATAGAGCTTCTTGCCTTCACGGCGGCAGAGTTTACATACCGCACCGGTATATCTTGCCATATTGTGTTACACCTCCAAATAATTCTGGTTACACGCGCCTTCTCTTAGGCGGACGGCATCCGTTATGAGGAATGGGGGTAACATCCTTAATCATGTTTACCTCCAGACCGGCTGTCTGCAAAGCTCTGATTGCAGCTTCACGTCCCTGGCCGGGTCCCTTAACATAAACCTCAACAGTCTTCATGCCGTGCTCGATAGCAGCCTTGGCAGCTGTTTCAGCAGCGGTCTGAGCAGCAAAGGGAGTTGATTTCTTTGAGCCTCTGAAGCCCATTTCGCCTGCACTTGCCCATGAAACTGCGTTGCCCTGAGTATCGGTAATTGTAACGATAGTGTTGTTAAAGGTGGATTGGATATGGGCTGCGCCACGCTCGATATTCTTGCGCTCACGGCGTCTGCGTGTGCCTGTTGTCTTTTTAGATGCTGCTTTAGCCATAATATCCCTCCTAGATTATTTCTTCTTATTCGCAATAGTCTTCTTGGGACCTTTGCGTGTGCGTGCGTTTGTCTTTGAACGCTGGCCTCTTACGGGGAGACCCTTGCGGTGACGAACGCCACGGTAGCACTGGATTTCGATAAGTCTTTTGATATCGAAAGCTGTTTCTCTGCGAAGATCACCTTCAACCTTGAGATTGTGGTCAATATATTCACGAAGCTTTGAAACATCGTCTTCGGTCATGTCCTTGACTCTAAGGTCGGGATCAACGCCGGTTGCTGCGATAATGTCGCTAGCGGTTTTACGACCGATGCCGTAGATATAAGTAAGAGCGATTTCAACTCTCTTTTCTCTGGGCAGGTCAACACCTGATATACGCGCCATTTGTCAGTTGCACCTCCAAATTAAATTGGTATTCGTCGGGATTAACCCTGACGCTGCTTGTGCTTGGGATTTTCACAGATAACCATTACTTTTCCCTTGCGCTTAATGATTTTGCACTTTTCGCAAATTTTCTTGACAGAAGGTCTGACTTTCATATTAGAATACCTCCTTGAACTTACTTAGAACGCCATGTGATGCGGCCCTTTGTGAGGTCGTATGGCGACATTTCGACCGTCACCTTATCGCCGGGAAGAATCTTGATATAATTCATGCGAAGCTTGCCGGAGATGTGAGCCAATATTCTGTGTCCGTTTTCCAACTCAACCTGAAAGGTTGCGTTGGGCAATGATTCTACTACCGTACCTTCAATCTCGATCATGTCCTGCTTAGACATAGTAACCTCCTAAGTGTTGCCGTTATTTTCTGCATTTAATCGTCTGAGAGCTTTTCTGAGAGCTCTGTTAGTTGAAAGCTCCTCTTCGCTGAGCAAAGCCTGAGTTATTTCAACATGACGAATATTCTTGCTTTTCGGTCTGTCAACCGGACGCTCTTTTCCGTCGCAGACAAGAATCCGGTCTTTATCTTCCTGCATGACCGCAAGAAGATAGCCCTTATCTCTGCCTGCAAGGGATCTCACAACTCTGCCTCTCTCAAGCATAAGCTCACCTTAAATCTGAGTGAGGATAACGGGGCCGTTTGAAGTTATGGCCACGGTATGCTCGAAATGCGCTGAGAGTGCGCCGTCCTTTGTCTTGATAGTCCAACCGTCAGGCAACTGCCTGATGCCTGCACCGCCCTGATTGATCATGGGCTCGATGGCAATTGTCATGCCGGGGAGCAGGCGCACACCTCTGCCGGGTGTGCCGAAATTCGGTACGCTGGGGTCTTCATGCATCTGCTTTCCGACTCCGTGGCCGGTAAATTCCCTGACCACCGAAAAGCCTCTTTCCTCGCAATACCTCTGGATTGTTGAGCCGATGTCGCCTATTCTGCCGCCTGCGACAGCCATTCTGATGCCTTCGTAAAGGCTCTCTCTGGTCGTGTCGCACAGCCGCTGAGCTTCGGGAGAGATATCTCCCGCCGCAAAAGTGGCGGCATTATCGCCGACATAGCCGTTAAAGGTTGCGCCGACATCAATGCTGACGATATCGCCCGCTCTGATGATGCGTTTTTTGCTCGGGATGCCGTGAATGACCTCATCGTTTATGGAAATGCATGTGGCAGCAGGATAACCGTTATAACCTTTGAAGGTCGGGATCGCTCCGTTCTTCGTTATGAAGTTATGAGCGATGCGGTCAATCTCCTCGGTCGAAATGCCGGGTTCAACCGCTGCGCCCGCTGCCTTTAATGCTCCTGCAGCGATAACGCAGGCTTCTTTCATAAGCCCGAGTTCTCTTGTTGTTTTGAGCACTATCATGCTGATCCTCCGTTTAGGGCTTAATCAAGGAAGCCCTTGTAGTGGCGCATCATCATCTGGCTCTCGAGCTGCTTGACTGTTTCGAGTGCAACACCTACAAGAATGATGATCGATGTACCGCCGAGTGAAATGTTCATGCCCTGCTCATAGCCGACCTTCGCAAGAATGAAGGAAGTGATCTGTGAGAATACGATCGGGAAGAGAGCAACAACGCTCAGAAGAAGAGCACCGAGAAGAACGATTCTGTTGATGATCTTGCCGATATATCTTGATGTGGGCTCGCCGGGACGGATGCCGGGGATTGAACCGCCGTTGTCACGGATATTCTTGGACATTTCGATGGGGTTGTACTGAATGCTTGCATAGAAGTATGCAAAAGCGATTATGAATACGAAATAGATAATCGCATATGCCCAGTGAGTCTGGCTGAACAGGTTAAAGAAACCGTTCCAGAACTTGCTATCAACCTCACCGACAAACATCTGGATTGTGGGAGGAAGCGAAAGGATTGAGGAAGCGAAGATAACGGGCATAACACCTGACATATTGACCTTGATCGGAATATGTGTGCTCTGGCCGCCGTACATCTTTCTGCCGACAACTCTCTTTGCATACTGGACAGGAACTCTTCTCTCAGCATTATCCATCCAAACGATGAATGCGATCATGAGAACGAGGATTACAAGAACGATGGGGGACAGTGCATAGTAGGGACCGCCCGACTGCATGTAACCGATAATCTGAGTGATGAGAGTGGGGATTCTGGAAACGATACCTGCGAAAAGGATGATCGAAATACCGTTGCCGATTCCCTTGTCGTTGATCTGTTCACCGAGCCACATGATAAGAGCTGTACCTGCGGTGAAGCAGAGGATAATTACAAGCGCCTGGAAGAATCCGAAGAAGCCTGTATAGTTTTCGCCTGTTGCGGGGTTTGTGACAAGGAATGTGTCAGCGCTTACTCCGCCGCTTCTGAGATAGAAGTAGTAAGCAGTACTCTGGAGAAGACCGAGAGCGATGGTTACGAAACGAGTGATGGTTGCAATCTTCTTGCGGCCTTCCTCGCCTTCCTTCTGGAGTCTTTCAAGAGCGGGGATCGCAACAGCGAGCAACTGCATGATAATCGAGCTGTTGATGTAGGGGGTGATGGACATTGCGAAGATTGTTCCGTAATTGAACGCATCACCTGTCATCATTGTCAGATAGTTCATGAAGGTTGAGCCGTTTGCGTTTGCGATGATACCTTCCGAGCCGATGTTAGTGAAGGGCACGGGGATAGCTGAACCGATTCTGAAGATCAGAACGATAAGAGCTGTGAAGAGCAGCTTCTTACGAAGGTCAGCGATCTTCCATGCGTTAACAAGTGTTTTAAGCACTTCAGATCACCTCTGCCTTTCCTCCGGCAGCTTCGATCTTTGACTTTGCGCTATCTGAAAAAGCATTTGCCTGAACGGTGAGCTTTTTCGTTAATTCGCCTTGACCTAAGATCTTAACGCCGTCCATAGTCTTTTTGATAATGCCTTTCTCAATAAGAGCATCAACGGTAACGGTTGCACCGTCTTCGAAATACTTATCAAGAGTAGCAATGTTTGCTATTGCCATCTCTGTTGCAAAGATGTTGTTGAATCCTCTCTTGGGGATTCTTCTCTGAAGGGGCATCTGACCGCCTTCAAAGCCGGCACGCATACCTCTGCCTGCACGTGCCTTCTGACCTTTATGACCCTTACCGGCTGTTTTACCCTGACCTGATGCGGGGCCACGGCCGATACGCTTACGCTCCTTTGCGGAACCAGCTGCGGGTGAGAGATCGTGCAACTTCATTAGTTTGCACCTCCTTGCTTGGCTTCGCTTACTGCGATAAGGTGAGAAATCTTTCTGACCTTGCCCTGAGTTGCGGCGTTATCCGGCTGAACGGAAACGTCGCCAATCTTATGAAGACCAAGAGCATGGGCGGTTGCAATCTGGGGCTTGGTGCTTCCAATAAGGCTCTTAACGAGCTTTACCTGAATATCTGCCATTTAATCCGCCCTCCTTAACCTAAAATTTCTTTAGCGGTCTTGCCACGGATAGCAGCAACTTCTTCAACATTGCGAAGCTTTGAAAGACCGTCAATTGTAGCTCTTACAACGTTGCAAGGATTGTTTGAACGAAGAGCCTTTGTACGGATATCCTTGATACCTACTGTTTCAACAACCGCACGAACGGGGCCACCTGCGATAACGCCGGTACCGGGTGCTGCGGGCTTGAGCAGAACAACGCCTGCGCCGAATTTACCGGTAATTTCATGAGGGATAGTTGTGCCCTTGAGAGCAACCTTCATGAGATTCTTCTTAGCATCTTCGATACCCTTGCGGATAGCGTCGGGAACTTCGCCTGATTTGCCAAGTCCGAAACCGATGATGCCGTTACCGTCGCCGACTACAACGAGTGCAGCGAACTTATAAATACGACCGCCCTTTACGGTTTTGGAAACACGGTTAATGGCTACTACGCGCTCAGTGAGCTCATATGCCGATGCATCAATCTTAGCCAACTTGTATTCCTCCCCTTCTTAGAACTTGAGGCCACCCTCACGGGCGCCTTCGGCCAGTTCCTTAACACGGCCGTGATAAATGTAACCGCCACGATCGAAAACAACATTTGTTATTCCCTTATCTGCAGCGCGTTTTGCTAACAATTCGCCCACTTTGTGAGCAGCGGTTTTGTTTCCGCCGTATTCCGTAAATTCCTTCTCGACAGTTGATGCGGACACAAGGGTTTCACCCTTAACGTCGTCTATTAACTGAGCGTAGATATTCTGGAGGGAACGGAATACATTAAGGCGGGGGCACTCAGCAGTGCCGGAGATCTTAGCACGGACTCTGGTGTGACGAACCTGTCTGGCCTTATTGCTGTCCGGTCTGTTAACCATAAATTTTCACTCCTTAATATAGACTTATTTGCCGCCCTTACCGGCTTTACCTTCCTTGCGGCGGATATATTCGTCAACATACTTGATACCTTTGCCCTTATAGGGTTCGGGGGGTCTCTTTTCACGAATATTTGCGGCAAACTGTCCGACAACCTGCTTGTCGGGACCTGAAACTACAACCTTGTTGGGGTTGGGAGTTTCAACGGTGATTCCTTCGGGTGCTGTCATGATGACATCGTGGGAATAACCGATTTTAAGAACAAGATCCTTGCCCTTAACTTCTGCACGGTAACCAACGCCGTTGACTTCAAGTTCCTTCTTGTAGCCTTCGCTGACGCCGATAACCATGTTGCTGATGAGAGTTCTTGTAAGACCGTGGAGAGATCTGTTGAGCTTCTCATCGTTGGGACGGCTTACGTTGATAACAGCGCCGTCGATTTCAACAGTGATGTTGGGGTGGAGTTCTCTTGTGAGAGTGCCTTTTGCACCCTTAACGGTAATTACTGTGCCGTCAAGCTTCACTTCAACACCCGCAGGGATTGCGATAGGCTTCTTACCTATACGTGACATGTTACGGCACCTCCTTACCAGATGAATGCAAGAACTTCGCCGCCAACGTTGGCCTTGCGAGCGTCCTTGTCAGTCATAACGCCTTTTGATGTTGAGAGGATGGCAATGCCGATGCCCTTCATAACCTTGGGCATATCCTCACAGTTTGTGTAAATTCTCAGACCGGGCTTTGAAACTCTGCGAAGACCGGTGATAACCTGAGTCTTGTTGGGACCGTATTTAAGAGCGATTTCGATCATGCCCTGCTTACCGTCGTCCTCAACCTTGTATCCCTTAATGTATCCCTCGTCAACAAGAATCTGAGCAATCGCTTTCTTCATGTTGGATGCGGGAACTTTCACTGTATCATGCTTAGCCGCATTCGCATTGCGGATACGAGTCAGCATATCAGCGATGGAATCAGTAATTTGCATACTGTTTACCTCCTTTGCAATTGCTCAATTACCAACTTGCTTTCTTAACGCCGGGGATCTGACCTGCGTGAGCCAGCTCTCTGAAGCAGATACGGCAAACGCCGTACTTGCGAAGATAAGCGTGAGGTCTTCCGCAGATCTTACATCTGTTATAGGCTCTTGTTGAATACTTAGCGGGGCGAGCCTGCTTGATTTTCATTGATGTTTTTGCCACGGTAATCCCTCCTTATCTTGCGAACGGAGCGCCCATAAGAGCAAGGAGCTCACGAGCCTCTTCGTCGGATTTAGCTGTTGTGACAAAGCAGATGTCCATGCCTCTTACCTTGTCAATCTTATCGTAGTCGATTTCGGGGAAGATGAGCTGTTCCTTGATACCCATGGAATAGTTGCCTCTTCCGTCGAATGAGTTGGGGTTAATGCCTCTGAAGTCACGAACTCTGGGGAGAGCGAGGTTGAAGAGTCTGTCAAGGAACTCATACATTCTGTCGCCTCTGAGAGTAACTTTAGCACCGATGACCATGCCTTCACGAAGCTTGAAGTTAGCAACGGACTTCTTTGCCTTGCAAACAACAGGTGTCTGACCTGTGATCTGCTTGAGGTCTGAAACTACAGCGTCAATTGCCTTTGAGTTGGTAATTGCTTCGCCGCAGCCAACGTTGATAACGATCTTATCAAGCTTGGGAATCTGCATAACGCTCTTGTACTCGAATTTCTTCATAAGAGCAGGTGCAACTTCTTTGACATACATTTCTTTTAATCTTGCTGCCATTTGTTGTTTCCTCCCTTAATTAAAATTCTGCAAGGCAGTCGCTCTTCTTGCAAGTGCGAACCTTCTTGCCGTTTGCGTCGATCTTGTGGCCAACTCTTGTGGGTCTGCCGCACTTGGGGCAGATAAGCTGAACCTTGTCAGCATAGAGTGCGCTCTCAGCCTTGATAAGGCCGCCGGGCTCACCCATCTTGCGGGGCTTAACGTGTTTTGTAACGATGTTAACGCCTTCAACGATTACTTTGCCTTCTGAGGGGCTGACCTGCATGACCTTGCCTCTCTTGCCTCTGTACTTACCGTTGATAACAACGACTTCATCGCCTGTTTTAACATGAACCTTATTCATCATTCGCACCTCCGATTAAAGTACTTCGGGAGCGAGTGAAAGGATCTTTGTGTAATCCTTTTCACGGAGCTCTCTTGCTACGGGTCCAAAGATACGAGTGCCCTTGGGGTTCTTATCTTCCTTAATGATGACGGCTGCATTCTCATCGAAGCGAATGTAAGTTCCGTCGTCACGGCGAAGGCCGCTTGCGGTGCGTACTACTACCGCTTTTACAACATCGCCTTTTTTTACTACGCCACCGGGTGTTGCCTTTTTAACAGAAGCAACAACGACGTCGCCAATATTGGCATACCTCCTGCCGGAACCGCCGAGAACGCGAATGCACATGATTTCCTTCGCGCCGGTGTTGTCGGCAACCTTGAGGTAACTCTGCTGCTGTATCACAGTGTTTTCCTCCTTACATATCGGCTAAATTACTTAGCCTTCTCAATGATTTCAACTACACGCCATCTCTTGTCCTTTGACAGGGGACGGGTTTCCATAACAAGCACTCTGTCGCCCATGCCGCACATGTTTGTTTCGTCGTGTGCCTTGAGCTTGTATGTGTTGTTAACGATCTTCTTGTAGAGAGGGTGTCTTACCCTGTCCTTAACGGATACGACAACAGTCTTATCCATCTTGTCGCTGGTAACGATACCAACGCGAGTTTTTCTGAGGTTTCTTTCGCTCATTGAATTTTAACCTCCCTTTCCTTACGCCTTGGTGCCGTGAAGTTCGATATCTCTCTGTACTGTCTTAATACGAGCGATATCCTTTTTAACGGCACTGATTCGCATCGGGTTGTCGAGCTGGTTTACGGCTTGCTGGAAGCGCAGTTTGAACAGCTCATCCTTCAGCTCAAGAAGCTTAGCATCCAGCTCTGCGGCGGAAAGTTTTCTGATTTCACTGGCTTTCATTATTGCTCACCACCCAATTCTTCTTTAGTAACAAATTTACATTTAATAGGAAGCTTGTTAGCTGCAAGACGCATAGCTTCTGCAGCAAGCTCTCTGTCAACGCCGGCGATTTCAAACATAACTCTGCCGGGCTTAACAACTGCAACCCAATACTCGGGAGAACCTTTACCTGAACCCATTCGTGTTTCAGCGGGCTTCTCTGTGATGGGCTTGTCGGGGAAGATCTTGATCCAAACCTGACCGCCACGCTTGATATATCTTGTCATAGCGATACGGGCTGCCTCAATCTGGTTTGAGGTAATCCAAGCGGGTTCAAGAGCTACAAGGCCGTACTGACCGTAAGTAACTGTGTTACCTCTTGTAGCCTTACCCTTAAGTCTGCCTCTCTGTACTCTGCGGTACTTAACGCGCTTAGGTAAAAGCATTACTTGTTACCTCCTTCTCTGCGTCTTCTGGGGCGGGAGCTGTTTCTGCTTTCGTGCAGAACCTCGCCTCTGTAAAGCCAAACCTTAACGCCGATACGGCCGTAGGTTGTCTTAGCTTCTGCAAAGCCGTAGTCGATGTCGGCTCTGATGGTCTGAAGGGGAATTGTTCCCTCTTTGTAAGTTTCGGAACGTGCAATTTCTGCACCGCCAACACGGCCTGAAACCTGAGTCTTGATGCCCTTTGCGCCGAGCTTCATAGCACGGCCGATAGCCTGCTTGAGAGCACGACGGTAAGAAATTCTTCTTTCGAGCTGTGAAGCAATGCTTTCAGCAACAAGCTGTGCATTGAGGTCGGGCTGCTTGATTTCGATGATGTTCAGCGAAACCTCTTTGCCGCCGAGCTTCTTCTCACAGATCTTCTTGAGCTTTTCGATCTCTGCGCCCTGTCTGCCGATAACCATACCGGGCTTTGCACAGTGGATGTTGACGTAAACTCTCTTTGCGTCACGCTCAATCTCAACCTTGGGAACTCCTGCGGGAGCAAGCTTCTCAAGAAGGTACTCACGAAGATTGTAGTCCTCAACGAGAGTATCGCCGAACTTTTCGGGAGCCGCATACCAGCGGGATTCCCAGTTCTTAATAACACCGATTCTTAAACCGGTAGGATTAATTTTCTGTCCCATTGTTTAACCTCCTCCTCGCTTATTCCATTTCCTTGAGAACAAGGGTGATGTGAGATGTCTTCTTATTGATGCGGAACGCTCTGCCCTGAGCTCTGGGGCGGACTCTCTTGAGAGTGGGGCCCTGGCTTACGCTGCACTCTGCAACGTAAAGGCGGCTGACGTCCATGTTGTTGTTGTTTTCAGCATTAGCCATTGCTGACTTTAAAAGCTTCATCAAGGGTTCACACGCGGCCTTGGGCGTGTACTTGAGAATTGCCATTGCCTTATCTGCGGGCTGATTGCGGATTAAGTCAAGCACAATCTGAACCTTGCGAGGCGCAATACGAATATAAGTGGCTTTAGCTGTTGCTGTGGGCACACTCTGCATTGCCATATCTGACATTGTTAATACACTCCTTTCGCCGATTATTTACCGTTATTTGATGTTTTTGAGCCTGCATGACCTCTGAAGGTTCTTGTAGGCGCAAATTCGCCGAGCTTGTGACCTACCATATCTTCTGTTACATAAACAGGAACATGCTTGCGTCCGTCGTGAACTGCAAATGTGTGGCCGACAAAGTCGGGGAAGATTGTGGATGAGCGGCTCCAGGTCTTAAGAACCTGCTTCTCGCCTGCTTCGTTCATCTTCTGAACTCTTTCGAGCAGTTTAGGCTGCACAAAAGGTCCTTTTTTAACGCTTCTGCCCATTATTATCTGCTCCTTTCACTTATTTGTCGTTACGACGCTTTATGATAAGCTTGTCGGACGTTTTCTTTGTCTTTCTGGTCTTGTAACCGAGAGCGGGCTTGCCCCAAGGTGTAACAGGACCGGATCTGCCGATGGGAGCCTTACCTTCACCACCGCCGTGGGGGTGATCGCAGGGGTTCATGACTGAACCACGAACTGTAGGTCTCCAACCCATGTGACGCTTACGGCCGGCCTTACCAACCTTAACGTTTTCATGGTCGAGGTTGCCTACCTGGCCGATTGTAGCCATGCAGGAAACGGGAACGTTGCGAAGCTCGCCTGAGGGAAGACGGAGAAGAGCGTAAACGCCTTCTTTAGCCATGAGCTGAGCGGAGTTACCTGCTGCTCTTGCAAGCTGGCCGCCTCTGCCGGGGTAGAGCTCAACGTTGTGAATAACTGTACCAACGGGGATGTTGGTGAGGGGAAGTGCGTTACCGGGCTTGATGTCAGCGCTTGCGCCGGCAACAACGGTATCGCCTACCTTCAGACCTGCGGGCTGAAGGATGTATCTCTTTTCGCCGTCTTCATACTGAAGAAGAGCGATGAAAGCAGAGCGGTTGGGATCGTACTCAACGCTTGCTACCTGTGCGGGAATATCGAACTTATCTCTCTTGAAGTCGATAACACGATACTTTCTTCTCTGTCCGCCACCACGATGACGAACCGTGATTCTTCCGTAGCTGTTGCGGCCGCTGTTCTTCTTGAGAGAAACAAGCAGGCTTCTTTCGGGAGCAACCTTTGAAAGCTCGGAATAATCTGTAGTCGACATGTTACGTCTTGCGTTACTTGTCGGCTTGTAAAGCTTAATAGACATTTTTCTACACTCTCCTTATAGCGGCTTTGCGGAGCAATGTCATTCTCCATACCTTACCGCCGGATTTAATAGGAACCTTGTCCTTTGATTACCGTTAAGTAATCGGATTACATCATTCCGTCAAAGAATTCGATTGTTTTGGAGTCTTCGGTAAGAGTAACGATTGCCTTCTTGCGAGAAGCTGTGTAGCCCTCGTAGCGACCGTATCTTCTGAGCTTACCGTCAACATTGATTGTGTTAACCTTTGCTACCTTAACATCAAAGAGCTTTTCGACAGCAGCCTTGATTTCAACCTTGTTTGCATCCTTTGCAACTTCAAAGGTGTACTTTCTGTCTGCGATGCCGTCCATGCTGTTTTCAGTGATGATGGGGCGGAGGATAATATCCTGTGCTAACTTGCTCATGCGTAAACCTCCTCGATCTTGCTTACGGCATCCTTGAGAACTACAACTGTGTCGCAGTTAAGGATATCGTAAACGTTGAGTGTGGTGGCAAGAGTTGTGCTTACGCCTGCAATGTTTCTTGCTGAGCGGTAAACAACATCATTCTTCTCGGGAAGAACGAAGAGAACCTTCTTGCCTGTTTCAAGTGCGTTAACAACCTTAGCCATTTCCTTTGTCTTGATTGCGTCAAGCTTGATATCGTCGAGAACGATGAGCTCGCTGTCAGCAACCTTAGCGGAAAGAGCAGACTTGATAGCAAGTCTTCTGACCTTCTTGTTAACATCCTTGTGATACTTTCTGGGCTTGGGGCCGTGAGAGATACCGCCGTGATACCACTGGGGAGCTCTTGTCGAACCCTGTCTTGCGCGGCCGGTTCCCTTCTGTCTCCAGGGCTTCTTACCGCCGCCGCTTACTTCTGATCTGGTAAGGGTAGACTGTGTGCCCTGACGCTGATTTGCCAGATATGCTACTACGCAAAGGTGCATAGCAGGAATGCTGGGTTCGATTCCAAAGATGCTTTCGTTAAGCTCCATGTCGGAAACCTTTTTACCTGTCATGTCGAAAACTGATACTGTAGGCATTCTTTTCTACTCCTTTCCTTAAGCTTTCTTAACTGAGTCACGGACAACAACGATTCCGCCCTTGGGGCCGGGGATGGCACCCTTGATTGCGAGAAGGTTGTTCTCTGCGTCAATCTTTGCAACTACGAGATTCTGGATTGTTACTCTTTCGCAGCCAAGGTGACCTGCAAGCTTCTTTCCCTTATAAACTCTTGAGGGATCGGAGCAGGCGCCCAGAGAACCGGCATGTCTTGCAACGGGACCTGTACCGTGGGATTCCTTGAGTCTGGAGAAGTTCCATCTCTTGATAGCACCGGCAGTACCCTTACCCTTGCTTGTGCCGACTACGTCTACCTTTTCGCCGACTGCAAAGATGTCTGCCTTGATTGTGTCGCCCACATTGATGCTTGCCATATCGTCAAGCTTGAACTCCTTGAGAGTCTTCTTGGGAGCAACGTCAGCCTTCTTGAAGTGGCCCATCATGGGCTTGTTCACACGCTGAACCTTTACGTCGCCGTAACCGAGCTGAACTGCTTCGTAACCGTCGTTTTCGATTGTCTTCTTCATAACGACGTTGCAGGGGCCGGCTTCAACAACTGTTACGGGAATAACATTTCCCTTTTCGTCGAAAATCTGAGTCATACCGATTTTCTTGCCGATGATTGCTTTCTGCATTTTATGCTTTCCTCCTTTAGGTTATTGGTTGACCTCTCGGGCCAACATGACCTGCATTTGTTGAAATTAAAGCTTGATTTCGATTTCAACGCCTGCGGGAAGCTCAAGACCTGTCAGAGCTTCAACTGTCTTTGCTGAAGGTCTGATAATGTCGATAAGCCTTTTGTGAGTTCTCTGCTCAAACTGTTCACGGCTGTCCTTATACTTATGGACCGCACGAAGAATTGTAACAACTTCCTTCTCTGTGGGAAGGGGAACGGGACCCGAAACCTGAGCGCCTGTTCTCTTAGCTGTTTCTACGATCTTTTCCGAAGCCTTGTCGACAACGCTGTGATCATAGCCCTTGAGCCTGATTCTGATTTTTCCCTTTACTGCCATTTGGAACGCCTCCTTAAAATTTGGCGGGCTTAGAACTGCAAACTTTGTGAAAACTGTCCCGGGTGTTTCAACCCGTCCGATTTAAAAACCGGAAAAACATATTTCCGGGTTGGCTTTCGCTCATTTGCACATGGGTATCCCGCAGCAAGGCCGCCCGGGAATGGCAGACCTTCGCAAGGACACAAATCGCCCGGTTTAAAATCGGACATACTCCGCGGAAATTTCCTGCCTCAGAGGGCAGCCACCTCCCGCATCATCGCATATCATGCATGCAACAGGATGGGTTTTGGGCATAATTTGCCCCTAATCCTTGAGCATGCTCGAATATAATATCATATGGAGTCAAGCTTGTCAATAGTTTTTTTAAAAAATTTTTTGAGTCTTCAGGAGCCTCAATCCCAATGATATCAAGGCTTTTGCGCTTTAACGGAACAGAGTGCATCTCTGCGGGAAATGCATATATATAAAAGGTATAGTAATATAATTGTTGACATATTCCGAGGATATACAACATCATGTGGTCAGAATAAAAATGGTGCTTACATATTGATAAACACAATTTTTTATGATAGAATAGGCAAGTAAGCTATGAAAGGAGTTTTTGACTATGATAGGCTTAGGAAAATGGGCATGCAGCGTAAATACAATGTTTTTCTCGGGTGACGTTGATTTTGAAATTTTTGATAATAACGGTGAATACGGCTTCAATCTCAACATTCCCAACATAAAAATCCCCGACATCAAGGTTGTTGATGTTGAAGAGGATGACGACACAATTACGGCAACCGTTCAGACGAGTCTGCTCGAGGGCAAGGACATTGTTATCGTTGTCACGATTGACGAAGATACCTTCGACGGTTATATCAAGGTTCCCATGTTCGGCAAGGTCAAGCTCAAAAACGGCAGAAGGATTTCAGAATAATCAAATATAAACAGCAACCGCACTGCGTAAAACAGTGCGGTTGTTTTGTTCAGTGTTTTAATTGAGAGAAATGCTCGGTTCGCCTTTTGTGTTTATTCAGCAGACGGAAAAGGATGAAACGGGCGTTTTCTTTGAGTAACAGCGTATCAGTTATACGCCGAACGAGAAAAATCGTTCGGTTCGCCTTTCGTGTTTGTTCAGCAGACGGAAAAGGATGAAACGGGCGTTTTCTTTGAGTGACGGCGTATCCAGTTATACGCCGAACGAGAAAAAACGTTCGGTTCGCCTTTTACGGCGCTGAATTTTTAGAAACATCGCCGCAGCACTTCTTATATTTCTTGCCGCTGCCGCAGGGACACGGATCGTTGGGGGCAACCTTTTCTTTTTTCTTTACGGTTCTGCCCTTTTCGCTTCCGTCGGATGCGCCGCTTGTTCCCGTGATCTTTGCGGTCTGCTCACGCTTGGTTTCTTCTTTATTTCTTATCATGACTGTAAGGATCTGTCTTGCGGTATCCTCACGGATCTCCTCGTTCATGCCGTCAAACATATCCGAGCCTACCTGACGGTAAGCAACAACGGGGTCGGTCTGACCGTAAGCACGCAGACCGATTCCTCTGCGGAGCTGATCCATGGCATCGATATGATCCATCCACTTGCTGTCAACATTTCTGAGAAGAACCATCTTTTCGATATCACGCATAACGGGCTCGCCGTTTTCGTTCGTGCCGAAAAGCTCTTCTCTTTCGGCATATCTTGAGCTTGCCTTTTCGAGAAGCGCCTCACGGATCTCTTCCTTGTCGGTCACATCCTCGAAATCGCCGTCGGAAACAAGTCCCCAGCCCTTGAATTTATCTTTAAGACCGTCAAAGTTCCAGTCCTTCTTTGAAGCCTGATCGGAGCAGAACATGTCGACCGCCTCGTTGATGCTGTTTTCAATCATTCGGGTGATAACGGGCTTGAGCTCCTCGCCGTCAAGCACCTGATTTCTCTGCTTATAGATAAGCTCTCTCTGACGGTTCATGACATCGTCATACTGAAGAACGCTCTTTCTGATTGCGAAGTTTCTGCCCTCGATCTTCTTCTGAGCGCTTTCGATCGTGTTGGAGATCATCTTCGCCTCGATGGGCATATCCTCGGGTGTCTTGAGAGTGTTCATGATCGAATTGATTCTCTCACCGCCGAAAAGACGCATGAGATCATCCTCTGTCGAAAGGAAGAAACGGCTTGCGCCTGGATCGCCCTGACGGCCTGCTCGGCCTCGGAGCTGATTATCGATTCGTCTGGATTCGTGGCGTTCCGTGCCGACGATGAAAAGTCCGCCCGCATCCCTGACCTTTTCGGCTTCGGGAGCAATTTCGGAATCGTATTTCTTTTCGAGAGAAGTATAGAGAGCTCTTGCATCGAGAATCTCCTGATTATCGGTTTCCGCAAAGCCCGTTGCCTCGGCAATAAGCTCTTCGGTGCAGCCCATGCGGCGCATCTCGGATTTTGCAAGATATTCGGCATTACCGCCGAGCTTGATGTCGGTTCCTCGGCCTGCCATATTGGTTGCGATCGTTACGGAGCCGAACTTGCCCGCCTGAGCAACGATTTCGGCTTCCTTTTCATGGTGCTTTGCATTGAGGACTTCGTGCTTGATGCCCTTTCTTTTGAGAAGAAGGCTGAGAAGCTCAGACTTTTCGATCGATACCGTACCGACAAGCACGGGCTGTCCCTTGGCGTGGCATTCCTCGATCGTGTCAATAACGGCAAGGAACTTCGCCTTTTCGGTCTTATATACAACATCGGGCATATCGTTTCTTATCATGGGCTTGTTGGTGGGGATCTCGATAACATCAAGACCGTAAATCTGATTGAATTCGGCTTCCTCCGTCATCGCAGTACCCGTCATGCCCGAAAGCTTTTTATAAAGACGGAAATAGTTCTGGAAGGTGATGGTTGCAAGAGTTTTGCTCTCGTGCTCAACATTTACGCCTTCCTTGGCTTCGATAGCCTGATGCAGACCTTCGTTATAGCGTCTGCCGAGCATGATTCTGCCCGTGAATTCGTCAACGATGAGAACCTGATTATCCTTGACAACGTAGTCAACATCACGCTTCATAACGCCGATAGCCTTGATAGCCTGATTGATATGGTGCTGAATCGTCATGTTTTCGGCATCCATGAGATTTTCGAGGTTAAAGAAAGACTCCGCCTTGGCAACGCCTGCTTTCGTGAGCGTTGCGGTCTTTGCCTTTTCGTCAACAACATAATCGCAGCTCTCGTCAACAAGGTCTTCTATATTCTCCTTGGAATTGACCTCCTTGATCCTCGTGCATTTAAGGGAAAGCGCAAAACGGTTCGCCATTTTGTAAAGGTCGGTCGACTTTTCACCTCTGCCCGAAATGATAAGAGGTGTTCTTGCTTCGTCAATAAGAATCGAGTCAACCTCGTCGACAACGGCGAAGCTGTGACCTCTCTGAACCTTATGCTCTTTATATACAACCATATTGTCACGCAGATAGTCGAAGCCCATTTCGTTGTTCGTGCCGTAGGTAATATCTGCGGCATAGGCTTCCTTGCGCTCGGGATTTTCTTTTTCATGAACGATCAGACCGACGGTAAGACCCATGAAACGGTAAACCTTGCCCATCCATTCGCTGTCACGGCGTGCAAGATAATCGTTGACCGTAACGATATGAACGCCTTCGCCCGTGAGAGCGTTGAGGTATGCGGGAAGAGTCGCAACGAGCGTTTTACCTTCGCCCGTTCTCATTTCGGCAATTCTGCCCTGATGAAGAATAATTCCGCCGATGATCTGAACGGGGAAATGCTTCATGCCGATAACTCGCCACGATGCCTCACGGCAAGCCGCAAAAGCCTCGGGAAGAATATCGTCGAGCGTTTCTCCGTTTGCAAGGCGCTGTTTGAACTCGGGAGTTTTTGCCTGAAGCTGTTCATCGGTCAGCTTTGAAAATTCCTCCTCAAGGTCAAGAACCTTATTGCAAAGCGGCTTGATGCGCTTGATCTCTTTCGTCGAATAGTCGCCGAAAATCTTGGTTAAAAAGCCCATTTGAATCACCTCGTAGGTTAGTTTTGAAATGCTTGTTTCGCAATTTATTTATGTTTGATGTTGTATTATTCGTTTTTATATGCTAAAATCTCAGTTGAAGATAAAAACAAAGGAGCGGATAACAATGCCTAAAAGAGAAGACTATATTTCATGGGACGAATATTTCATGGGTATCGCCATGCTTTCCGCACGCCGCAGCAAGGACCCCAGCACTCAGGTCGGCGCATGCATCGTCAATGACCATAACAAGATAATGTCGGTCGGATATAACGGCTTCCCCAGAGGCTGCTGCGACGACGAATTTCCCTGGGAGCGCACGGGCGAGGCATATGACACCAAGTATCCCTATGTCTGCCACGCTGAGCTCAACGCAATTCTCAACAGCGGCGGCTCAAGCCTTGAAGGATGCAAGATCTATGTTGCCCTCTTCCCCTGCAACGAGTGCGCAAAGGCAATCATCCAGTGCGGAATCAAAGAGGTTTTCTATCTCTCGGACAAATATGCCGACACCTTCGGCGTCAGAGCTTCCAAAAGAATGTTTGACTCTGCAGGCGTGAAATATACCGCCCTTACTCTCGACCACGATGAGATCAAGCTCGATTTCAGAGCCGAAAATGTTTGATCAGAAGGAATAAACAACGCTGCCTGCCGATGAACCGTCTGCACGAGTCGCTCTGACGAACATGGCGTTTGAGTTATCAAGCCAGACGAAATCCGAGCTTTCCGCAAAGAGAAGGGGCTCGCAGAAATCGGCGGGTGCTTTTTCGCCGTCGGCAGAGCAGAAAACAGCCTGCTGAACAACTGCACCGTTTTCGTTCGTGATGCCGTTCTTTGTGAAAACGAAGTTTGTTCCGTCGGGCGAAACATAAACGGTGTCAAATCCGTTGATATCGATATCTTTAAGAGTCTTTGTTGCACCGGTCATAAGGTCGGTGACAACGAGGCTCTTTTTGTTTATCAGCCATTTGCCGTCCTGAAGGTAATCTGTAAAATAATCGCCCTCAAACTCGGTGAGAACCTTTTCGGCTTTGCTCTGATTGATGACATTGTTGAAGCCCTTGTCGGTTTTGCGGAGATAATGCATGCCGTTCGCATCGTTGACGAACCATGTTCCGAGAATGTCCTCGGCAACGATCTCGGGCTTATAGGCATTTGAGAGAATCATGACATCCGCTCTCGTGCCCTTTTCTTCGGATGTATAATATCTCGACGAGAAGAAATATTTTGCTCCGCCGAGGTTTGCGATGAAATCGTCGGTCAGCATTGTCCAGTCGCTTCTGAAAGCGCCGTTTTTATCGATAAGACGGGTGTTGTTTGAAACATAGGTGCTTGCCTTGCCGCTTGCAAGGTCGAAATTATAGATTTCGGAATATGTTTTGTCCGCTTTATAGAAGTTCTCCTTCTCGAAATCGGCAAGAAGAAGGTAGCCCGAGCCGTAGCCCGAGGGCTTGTTCGTGAGTTTGACAAACGCATAGGAATATACCTCGACCGAGGAATCCATATCCGATGTGAAAACGCCGACACCGAATATCCTGCCGTCTTTTTCGATATAGTTTACTGAAACGGGAATCGTTTCATAGGTTGCGGAAAGATTGGCTTTCGCCTGCTTTACGGGCAGAGCACTCGCCGAAAAAGCACCGTTGGCATATTCATAAAAGGCAACCTTGTTGTTCAGATCGGCTGTAAAATAAATGTTCTCAAAATCGGTCGGCAGGTAAACCTCGCCGTTTGTTCCCTTGACAGAAACGGATTTTGTGAGCTCGCTGTTTTCATAGGAATAAACAACGGCATCCTTTGAGGGATTGCCGACGGATATGCCGTCATCACCTCTTGTCAGGAAGAATGCGGCGGCGGAAGCAACGGTCGTCACCGCAAGCACGGCGGCGATTATCTTTAACGCTTTATCTTTCATTTTTATCTCCTCACAGTTCTATTGTCAGCTCAACGGGACAATGGTCCGAGCCGAAAATTTCATTATGAATCTTTGCATCCTTGAGGCTGTCGCTGAGTCTTTCGGAAGCCACGAAATAATCGATTCTCCATCCCGCATTCTTTGCTCTGGCGGAAAATCTGTAGCTCCACCAGCTGTAGACCCCTTCGAGGTCGGGATAGAAATATCTGAAGGTGTCAACAAATCCGCTTTCGAGAAGCTCGGTAAACTTGCCTCTCTCCTCATCGGTGAAGCCGGGATTGCGGCGGTTGGATTTCGGATTCTTCAGGTCGATCTCCTTATGGGCAACATTGAGATCGCCGCAGAAAATGACGGGCTTTTTCTCATCGAGCTTTTTAATATACGCTCTGAATGCATCCTCCCACTCCATGCGGTAATCAAGACGCACAAGACCGTCCCTTGCGTTGGGGACATATACGGTTATGAAATAATAATTCTCAAATTCGAGGGTGATGACCCTGCCCTCCGTGTCATGCTCGGGAATTCCGAGTCCGTAAAAAACGGCGAGCGGCTCTTCCTTAGAGAAAACAGCCGTGCCCGAATAGCCTTTTTTCTCGGCATAGTTCCAATACTGGTGATATCCGTCAAGAACAAGCTCCGCCTGACCCTCCTGCATCTTGGTTTCCTGCAGGCAGAAAATATCCGCATCAAGAGCCGCAAAGCTCTCATAGAATTCCTTTCCGAGGCAGGCTCTTATTCCGTTGACATTCCATGAAACAAACTTTTTTATCGCCATGCACATAATCCTCCAGTATAATTATCTGTATTATACCACAAGTTTTCGGTTCTGTCACCATTAAATATTTAATAAAATGTAAATAATCATAAATATTAAGAAATCAAAATCCATCTTGACAAACATTATATTATGTAGTATTTTTATTATAAGCGGATGTGCGGAATGCATATCTCTGTGCATTCTGCCGAAACTATATTTTTTGGAGGAAAAATCATGAAAAAAATTCTCGCAGTTCTCCTCGCATTTGCAATGCTCTTCGCATTCGCAGCTTGCGGCGGAAACGAAGAACCCGAAACCACAACAGCTCCCGTCGTTGACGATGCAACAGAAGCACCCGCAACAGATGCTCCCTCAGTTGCAGATCCCTCAGTTGCAGATCCCTCAGTTGCTGATCCTTCCGTAGCTGATCCCTCAGCTGCAGATCCTTCAGTTGCTGATCCTTCGGCAGCAGATCCCTCAGCAGTTGCTCCCGCAGGCGAAATGACAGCAGCTCAGTTCGTTGCTTTCTACAACGCTGAATCAGCTAAGGCAGCAAAGGGCTCCTACAAGTACAACAGAACCTGCACATATGTCAACCCCATCAACGTCGGTGACATGACAAACGCTCTCAACAAGGTTATCAAGATGGTTGACGAGAACTCCGACCTCAACTCCGTTGTCGGCGGTTTCCTCGGAATCGGTAACAAGACAGGTAACTTCCCCAAGGATGATCCTGATGACGACTATCAGATCAAGGCTGCAAAGCTCACAGAAGCTGACCTTCAGAACTTCAAGTACGATGCAGCTACAGGCACATACAGCTTCACGCTCGCTAACGCTAACAACCCCAAGAAGACAAATGCTACTCCCATCTCAAGATTCATGAACGACTTCATCACTCACGAAGAAGTTGACGAAGGAATCAAGGATGCAGCAGGCAGCCTCATCACTCTCAAGGAAACAGACGTTAAGTACACAAACATCAAGGTTACAGTTAAGGTTGTTGACAATAAGGTTGCTGAGATTACATATCAGTATAACTTCGCTGCAACTCTTTCACTCAAGATCCTTGTCGGTAACGTTAACGGCTCAGGCTCAGCCAAGACAACAGGTGCTTTCACAAACATCGCTTATTAATCTAACATAATAAACGGTTCGCCCCGTATCTTCGGATACGGGGTTTTTTTATGCAGTGAAAAATGAAGAATGAAAAGTGAAGAGTTAAGGGCGGGCGTTGCCCGCACCCGATTTTGTTTCGGTTATTCACAAATCGCCCGTGCATATACCAAAAACGGAGCAGGGATCTCTCCCTGCTCCGTTTAATTTTATTCTGTTATTTCATTGACTCCCGCTTTGAGAACATATTCCTTTCCGCCGATATATGCGGTTGCCGTGCTTTCCTCGGGAACAACAAAGGTGTATGTAACCTTGCCGTTTTCACGCTTCCACTCGGACTTGACAAGCCCCTTTCGGGTTTCAACCGACGCCTTGACATAATCGAGTCTTTCATCGGTGAGGGGACGGAAGATTATGTTGGCATAGCCGGGCTTGCTCTCGTCGGCGTTGATGCCTGCCGCATCGCCGTAGAGCCAGTCGCCCACACAGCCGTAAGCATAGTGATTGAACGAGTTCATCGAGGTGCTCCACATTGAGCCGTCCTCACGAACGCTGTCCCAATGCTCCCAGATAGTCGTTGCGCCCATCTTAACGGAGAACAGCCATGAGGGATATTCCTCACGGAGAACAAGGTCATATGCAGTTTTGACATAGCCGTTGTCGCTGAGTGCATGAAGAATATAGGGCGTTCCGACGAAGCCCGTTTTGATGTGTCCGCACCCGGTCACAAGCTCATTGAGCTGAGCGGCGGTTTCGGCAATATTATCGGAAATTCCGAACTGAACCGCAAGAGCACACGCCGTCTGAGTTTCATATTCGGGAGCGATCCTGCCGTCTTTCATATATCTGCGGCGGAAAGCTTCGATCGATTTGCTGCGCAGCTCTTCATATTCCTCGCTGTCCTCGCCGAGAACCTTCATTGTCTTGATAAATATTTCGCTCGAGTAAATGAAGAATGCGGTTGCGATGAGCTGTTTATCCGTACCCTTGCTGCAGTCCTCCGCACTGCTGCCGTCGAGGTTGAGCCAGTCGCCGAAATGCCAATGCTGAACCCAGATTCCGTCAACGAGCCTTGTTCTGATATAATCAATATAGTCCTTCATCGAATCCAGAGAATCTCTGAGTATCTGCTCGTTATCGTATGAAAGATATAACTGCCACGGGCAAACCGTTGCCGCATCCGCCCATGCGGAGGAGCATTCATCGTCAACCCCGAAAACATCGGGAATAACATGAGGAACCGTTCCCCAGCCGGTCTGGTCGGCTCTGAGATCACCGAGCCACTTTATGAAGAAACGCTCAACATCGTAGTTATATGCCGCCGTTTTGATGAACACCTGTGCATCGCCCGTCCATCCGAGTCTTTCGTCACGCTGAGGGCAGTCGGTAGGCACATCGAGGAAGTTGCCTCTCTGTCCCCAGACGATGTTTGAGAACAGCTTGTTTATTCTGCTGTCCGAGCATTCAAAATGTCCCGTTCTCTTCATTTCGGAGTGAACGACGATTGCGGTGAAATTTTTGAGCTCGATCTCATCGGTGAAGCCGTCAAGGCAGATATATCTGAAGCCGTAGAAGTTGAAGGGCGGCTTATAGGTCTGCTTCTTGCCGTCGCAGATGAAAACAGCCTCCGCCTTTGCGCCTCTGAGATTATCCGTATAGAAATTGCCCTCGGCATCAAGCACCTCGGCGTGGCGGATAGTCACCATTTCACCCGAATTCCCTTTGACGGTAAACTCGACATATCCCGTCAGATTCTGACCGAAATCAATAACCTTTTCGCCCTTGGGGGTTATGATAAGCTCTTTCGCCTCAACCCGCTCGACCTCAACCGCCTTTTCTCCGACACGGTCGATGAGAATTTCCGTCGGATGCGGAAATTCAACGGCAGACTTCGGCTTTGTGTCAAAATATTCGCTGTCATAAACATATCCGTTGTATATGTTGGAATAGCGCACCTTCGACTGACGGGCACGCCAGTCCTTTCCGCTGTAAATCACTTCGGTTTCGCCGTTTTTATATGTGATCTCAAGTGCACAGATAAGAGCAACCTCTTTTGCGCCGATGAAGTTCCCTGCATAGTGGAAAGGAGCCGCCATATAGTTGCCTCTCCAGCCGGGCGCAACGCCGACGGTTATCTGATTATTCTTTCTGACAAGCGCAGTAACATCATAGGTGTCAACCTGCAAACGCTTATTATATGATGTCCAGCCGGGAGCAAAAATGAAGTCACCGACTCTTTTTCCGTTGATTTTCGCTTCGTAAACACCAAGCGAGGTTATTTCAAGCGACGCAGATGCGATCTCTCCCTTTATCACGAAGGATTTGCCGAATTCAATCGCCTGATCGACATAAACCTCAGGATGTTTTATCCATTTTGCCGATTTGATGTTTTTCATAACATTCCTCCTTTTGGGGTATGCTTCAATTCTATATCATCGGCTCCGAAAAAGCAATAGAAAATAGGTATTGAATAATTTTTATTAATCTGCTAAAATGACTTAGTACAACCCGCATATGAAAGGATTTTAAAAATGAAAAAAATCATCTCAGTAATTCTTGCTCTTACTCTTTCGCTTTCTCTGCTTGCGGCATGCAAAAAGCCTTCGGAAGGTTCTCCCGGTGATAATTCTCTTCCCGAAATCAAAACCGCCGATGAGGTCAGAGAATTCAAAAATGCCGAAGGCAGGGTTGCTTATCAGGTTGAATACAGTATCCCTGATCTGACAACCGACATCTGCAGCGAGTTTGCGGCAAAATTCATAAACGACTATATCAACGAATTCTATCTCAGCCCCGCTTTTAATTTTGCGGAAATCAATGTTCAGAATTTCAGGAGCGAGGAAAAAGAGCCCCGGAAAATAACGCTGACTCATGAAATAAAATACAGAACCAACGATGTTCTCAGCGTCGTTTTCAAAACCTCTTACTCCAAGGCAAGCTCCGTTATCGAAGCAAGAACATTCGACCTGCGTGAAGGCTCGGTCATCAGCTTCGACCGACTTCTGAACGGAACCGACAACTCTGCAAAGGAAAATGTTCTTCTCTGCATTAAGGACGATGCAAAAACCGGCTTCACCGACGCTCCTCTTACAGACGAGCAACTCGCAGAACTCGACTCGGCATTTGATCCCGTCAATTTCTGGTTCTCCGACAGCGGCATAACTTTCGTGTTCAACAAGAGCTCTGTTATCAGCGGCCTCGGCGCAACCTCGGGAATCTATGAATATCTTCTTGATTGGTCCTGGGCATATCCTCTCGGTCTTATCTCTTCTCCCGAAGAGCTGTTTACCGAAGCAACAACAGCATAAAAAATAAAGGACATCGGTGAAAACCGATGTCCTTGTTGTTTATAATTTATCTTATGCCTTCTTCTTCTTTGAAAGCATGATGTTCATGAGAATGCCGAGGATAAGAGCGGTTGCAATTGAGGTGATCTTGATTGCGCCGAAATCGAGAACGAGTCCGCCGATACCTGCAATAAGAATAACCGAAACAACGAAGAGATTTTTGTTATCCTCAAGGTCAACCTTCTGAACCATTTTAAGACCGCTGACTGCGATGAAGCCGTAAAGAGCCATGCAGACACCGCCCATTACACATGAGGGAATGGAGTTAAGGAAGAGCACGAACGGGGAAACGAACGAAATTGCCATGGCAAGAATTGCAGTCGTGATGATCGTTGCAACCGATGCGTTTCTCGTGATAGCAACGCAGGCAACGGATTCGCCGTAGGTGGTGTTGGGGCAGCCGCCGAAGAATGCGCCGACCATTGAGCCTACGCCGTCGCCGAGAAGAGTTCTGTGAAGTCCGGGCTCCTTGAGAAGATCCTTCTCGATGATTGAGGAAATGTTTTTATGGTCAGCGATATGCTCCGCAAAAACAACGAATGCAACGGGAACATATGCCGCAGCAAGAGAAGCAATAAACGCTCCGTCAATTTCCTTGAAGCCCTTGATGCCTTTGAGGAAAGTAAATTCGGGAACCGTAAATGCGCCCATATCCTTGAAGAGGTCAAAGTTGATGATTCTCAGAGCATCGTTGCCTGTCGAAATGCCGATAACGGTGAATATTGCGGCAAGAGCATAGCCCGAAACGATACCGATGATAAAGGGAACAAGCCTGACGCCCTTTTTACCGTAGACCGAGCAGAGGGTCGTTACTGCAAGAGTAACAAGACCGCAGACGATTGCGATGAGAGGATTCGCAGCAGGAGCAGAGCCGACAACGTCAACGATTGCGCCGTTTTCGATTGCCTGAGAAACGGTTTCAACCATGTAGCTGCCCTTCTGAAGATCGCCGACAGCGTTGCCTGCAAGGGAAAGACCGATGATCGCAACTGTGGGACCGATAACCTGCTTGGGCATGAGCTTGTCAACCCACTTGACGCCTGCAAACTTTACGATTGCGGCGATAATGACATAAACAAGACCTGCGAAAGCTGCACCGATGATAAGACCTGCATAGCCCTTTTCCATCGAAACTGCACCCGCAAAAGCGGCAGGCATCGAGCCGAGGAACGCAAAGGATGAGCCGAGGAAAACAGGGCTCTTACCCTTGGTGAAAAGAACATAGACAAGAGTGCCCACACCTGCGCCGAAGAGAGCCGCCGAAGGCTGCATTCCGTTTCCGACGATCATCGGAACGGCAACAGTTGCCGCCATGATGGCGAGAAGCTGCTGGAATGCGAAGATGATGAGCTGACCGAATTTGGGTTTGTCGTTGGTGTTGTAAACGAGTTTCATTCTTCAACCTCCATGATATTGAATTGTGGTTTTGCCTTAAATATTCTATCATTATATAAATGCTTTGTAAACCCTTTTAAGACATATTGCGACACAATCTTTCAGCAAATTTATTGTTTAATTTGACTATTTCTTTCAGGAATTAGAACAAGTCACAAAAAATTTTTATTTGCTTGACTTTGATGTTCCGTTGTGATATACCTTAATAGGTTTAAAACAAAATTTAAAAGAAATCAGGCGAAAAAATGGAAACTTTACTTTGTCTTTCAATCGCTCTTGCGGCAGGTCTTTTCATGAGCCGTCTTTCCAAGGTTCTCAACCTGCCTTCAGTCACCGCATATCTCGTTGCGGGAATCATCGTCGGTCCCTATTGCCTCGGCAGACTTGGAATCGACGGCCTCGGCTTCACCTCTGGCGCAAATGTCAAGGAGTTTGAGATCATTTCAAATGTTGCCCTCGGCTTTATAGCTTTTGCAATCGGCAACGAATTCAGACTTTCTCAGCTCAAGCAGGTCGGCAAGAAAGCAACCTTCATCGGTATTTTTCAGGCTCTTGTCGCAACGCTCTTCGTTGATGCGGTGCTTATCGGTCTGCATTTTGTCCTCGGAGAAAAGCTCCCCCTCCCCATGGCAATAACCCTCGGTGCCGTTGCGGCGGCAACCGCTCCTGCGGCAACGCTCATGGTTGTCCGTCAGTATAAAGCAAAAGGTAAGCTCACCGACCTTCTTCTCCCCATCGTTGCTATCGACGACGCTGTCGGTCTGATTATTTTTGCTGTTTCCTTCGGCATTTCAAAGGCTCTCGTTCACGGACAGTTCAGCCTTATCTCGATTATTGTTGAGCCGATTCTCGAAATCGTCTGCTCGCTCGGTCTCGGAGCGCTCATGGGCGTTCTTTTCACCGTCTGCGAAAAGTTCTTCAGCTCAAACAGCAAGCGACTGAGCCTTTCGATCACCTTCGTTATTTTCACCGTTGCTCTTTCGATGCTCAAGTTTGAGATCGGCGGAGTTCACATCGGCTTCTCAACTCTGCTCGTTTGCATGATGCTCGGAACGATGTTCTGCAACCTCTGCGACTTCTCTGCAGAAATCATGGAAAAAACAGATAAATGGACAAACCCCCTGTTTACGCTTTTCTTTGTTCTCAGCGGTGCGGAGCTTGAGCTCGGCGTTTTCACGGATGTTGCAATCGTCGGAATCGGCGTCGCATACATTGCCTCCCGTTCTCTCGGCAAATATTACGGAGCCTATGCAAGCGCAAAGCTTTCTCATTGCGACAAGAAAACAACAAAGTATCTCGGCATAACTCTTCTGCCCCAGGCAGGCGTTGCCCTCGGCATGAGCGTAACGGCAATGGAGCTGGGTGAGATCGGTAACCTTATCCGAAACATCGTTCTCTTCTCGGTTCTTGTATATGAGCTTGTCGGTCCGATGCTCACGAAAATCGCACTCACCAAGGCAGGCGAAATCGCTCCCAAGGAGCCGCATCACCACAGAAAAAACAGAACAGCCCCCGCAAAGGTATAACGGATATAACGAAAACGCAGGAAAAAATCCTGCGTTTTTTTATTTTTATAATGCAATTTGAAAAATAATGTGTTATTATATTTCTATCAATCAACGGAAAGGCGGATTTTATGAAAAAAATAATTGCCGTTATTCTTTGCGTAACCATGCTCATTGCCACCTGCGCCTTCGGTGCGGCGGCAAACACAAAAGAAGAAACCAACATTTCCGATTACCCCGTTATCATCGTTCCCGGCTACAGTGCATCGACTCTCTATGTCGGCGACGATTTTGAATCGGGCGAAAAAATATGGGGTCTGAACATGGACCTCATCCTTGAAAGAGTTCTTGCAAGAATCGTTGACCTGGGCATCGGTCTGGGTGCGATGACGGTCGGCAACGCAGAGATAATCGCCAGAACCCTCGGCGAGGAGATCTCGGGCATTTTTGAAAAAATGCGCTGCAATCCCGACGGCACAAGTGCATACGATGTGAAAAGAAAATATGTAACTGCCGAAGAATGCAACAGCGCATACATGCTCGAGCACATGACCGACACCGATGACCGCCACGAGCAGGACATCGCCGCCGAGCTTGCCGAATATATCGGTACGGAAAACATTTATAATTTCACAAGTGACTTCCGCATGGGTGCCGAATACTGCGCAGGTCTTCTCCATGAGTTTATTCAGGATGTAAAAAGAACCACGGGCAAGGAAAAGGTCAACATCTTTTGCCTCAGCCACGGCGGTCAGGTAACCGCAACATATCTCAGCCTTTACGGTCATCTCGGCGATGTTGACAACGCCGTTCTGACAATTCCTGCAATCGGCGGCGCGGGTATTCTTTATGACTGCTTCAACGGCGACATTGACTTTGACGAAGAATGCCTCATTCGCTTTATCGAGCACGGAACAAGAACCGAAGAGGACTATAACTGGCTCGTCAAGGCTCAGCAGCTCGGATTCATTGATAAGATTCTCGAGGAGCTTATTCCTCACATCTTCCCGACTCTCGGCTATTGGGGAAGCCTCTGGGATTTCTGCCCCGTTGACAAATACGAGGACATCAAGAAAAAGCTTCTTGACGAAAAGGAAAGCGCTGCCCTGATTGAAAAAAGCGACCGCTTCCATTATGAGATCCTCCCGAAGATAGGCGAAAAGCTTCAGGAGTGCATCGATGACTACGGCATGAACATCACCATCATCGCCGGCACGGGCAACAGAATTGTCACGGGACTCATGGAAAATTCCGACGGCATTATCACAACCAACGCTTCGACCGGTGCATACTGCGCACCCCTCGGAGAAAGATTTGCTGACGGATATGTTCAGAAGAACGACTGCGGCGGCAAAAACAAGATCAGCCCCGACATGGACATCGATGCTTCAACTGCATATCTGCCCGACAACACATGGTTCGTTGACGGACTTTTCCACGGCATGACCTTCTGGGACTACTATACAAGAAGCCTGCTGTTCACAACGCTTCTGACCGATGAGATCACCGATGTTTATTCAGATCCCGAATATCCTCAGTTCAGGGATACCTCGAATCCCTCGCATGCGGTCTACGCCGCTTTCAACACCGCCCTGCCCGGTATTCTCGACGGCGAGGCAACAAGCCTCGTTATCACCAACTGCTGCTGGCAGAACGATGTCAGACTCTCAGCGATCCATGTTGACGGTCTTGACCTTGAATTTGACCTCGAAAGAGTCACCCTCGCCCCCGGCGAAAGCATTGAGGTCCCGTTCACGGGAGAGATTCCCGAGGTCAGCAAAAAGGTTTTCAGCATAACGGTTTATTACACCATGGGAACCCTGACTCCTCTCGGCTACAGAACCCAGAACTTCACCGTCATGAACGGCGAAGCGGTCGACAACGCAGGCGGCACGGTTTCCTCGGCGGCAAAAACACCGTTTGACGACATCATCGGCGACGGCATGACAAAGCTTCTTAAAAACCTCGGTCTTTATGAGCTGTTCTCCATGGTCTATACGATGATTTTCTACAGAATAGTCCCGATTTTCAAAGCAGTATTTTAAACATAAAAAAGCAGGAACGGCTGACCGTTCCTGCTTAATTTTTTGCTTTTCAATTAGAAACCGAACCAGTTCTCAAGGAAAACGTTAACTGCTGCCCAGATGGGGTTCCAGATAGCGCTGTACTTTGTGAGAAGCTCTGCAAGCCAGTCGAAATCAAGAGCCTTGAGGTCAAGATTTGCGATTGCGTTTGCGATGGTAAGGAAAAGCTGCTGGATGCCTTCGGTATTGATTTCCATCGGATTTATCCCCCTTTTCAAAAATAATTTCAGGCAACTCCTTATGGGAGTTTACGGCATCATTATAACCTAAGGTTTGCTGTTTGTCAACAAACATAATTTTAACAATTTATTAAGGTTGCACAAGCTCAACGGTCACGAACAGTTCTTCAAACCAATCTCCGTCAAGAAAATTCCTCGGGCGAAGCTCAACCTTTCCGTCGTGAATCTCAACGCAATAGCCCGTTCCTCTGCTGGGAGTTGAGCCGACGGAATGGTCGGAAAGAACGGACGGAACATCAATAAAGGTTACGCCGTCAATCTGTCTGACGCCCGAATAATCAACCGCATTGTGAAGATGTCCCGAGAAAAAGAAAACATTTTTGTGTTTTTTAAGAACGGACAAAACCTCACCGCTCTGCTCACCCATAAGTCCGCCGGGCCATAGAGTGTCAACCGTTCCGTCAATCGGGAAATGGCAGAAAACAAACGCAGGCTTTCCGTTTTCCGTTGCTTCGGCAAGGGTTGCGTCAAGCCATTCGATCTGCTCGGGAGAAATATAGCAGGTTACGCCCATATCCGCCTCGGTGCTCATGACGATAAAGGTATATCCGTCAACCTCACGGCTGTAATACGGCTTTTCATATTTTTCACCCATTATAAAACCGCCGTAGGCGAGAAACTTTTTCAGTCCTTTTTCATATCCGTTTTCTTCCGTAAAAATTTCATGGTTGCCCATAACGAGAAGATTATTTCTTATGTTGCTGAAAAGTTTCAGAGAAAGAGTAAGAAAAGTATATTCGATATGCTGACCGTTCATCGTGTTGTCGCCACACATAACGAGGGCATCGTTCTTGCGTGAGTAGCCGTTGATATCAAGAAGAATTTTCGGAAAATCCCTGAATCGGTCAGGGTTGTTTCCCTCCATATGAATGTCCGAAACAACAACAAAATCAAGGTCTGCCTTTTCGGAAACGGGCTGATAGCTTTCTGGAAAGATTCCGAGAGCAACAGCAAGCACAAAGCTGAGAACAAGCGAAATAACTTTCATGTTTTCTCCACCTCACACACAATAATCCTTATATCTGTCAATGAGCGAAACATCGGCAATAAGCTCGAGATAGAGCCCGTCGGCTCTGTATTCCTCGAAGGAAATAACGCCGTCTTTACGCATGACCGCACCCGCCGCTCCGTCGGAATACGGAATAAGCATTTTGACCTTGGCTCTTGTGGGCGGAAGAGCCTTTGAAATTGCCTCAAGAAGCTCATCAAGCCCCTTCTTTTCAAGAGCGGAAATACGCACGGCATTCGGCTCGTTGAAAAGGAAAACATTTGCGGTATCGATATCGCACTTGTTGAAAACGGGAATTGTCGGCTTGCCTGAGCAGCCAAGCTCATTGAGAAGCTCGTTTGTGACCTCGAGATGCTCGGCGCATTCTTCATCGGATGCATCGCAGACATTGAGGATCACCTTTGCGCAGACCGCCTCTTCAAGCGTTGACTTGAAGGCTTCGACAAGATTATGGGGCAGTCGGCGGATAAAGCCGACCGTATCGATAAGCATGACCTTTCTTCCGTCGGGAAGAGTGAGCGCCCTCGAGGTCGGATCAAGAGTTGCGAAAAGCTTATCCTGAGCGAGAACTCCCGCTTCAGTCAGAGCATTCATCAGAGTTGATTTGCCCGCATTCGTATAGCCGACGATAACAACGGTTTCAACGCCGTCCTTTTCACGCCTCGCACGGGCAAGACCTCTGCGCTTTTCAAGAGCCTCAAGCTCCTCTTCGAGCGATTTGATCCTTCTTCGGATATGGCGTCGGTCGGTTTCGAGCTTCGTTTCGCCGGGACCTCTTGTACCGATGCCGCCGCCGAGTCTTGAAAGCTGAATTCCCTTGCCCGTCAGTCGGGGCAGAGAATATTTAAGCTGAGCCAGCTCAACCTGCAGCTTACCCTCGTTGCTTCTCGCTCTGTCTGCAAAAATGTCGAGAATCAGCGTTGTGCGGTCAACGATTCTTGTGTCAACCTCTTTTTCGATGTTGCGAAGCTGTGCGGGAGAAAGCTCGCTGTCCGCAATAACGAGGTCGATTTCGTTGCTTTCGCAGAATTCCGCAAGCTCCTCGAGCCTGCCGCTTCCGAGAAATGTTGCGGAGTCGGGCTTGTCCCTCTTCTGCCACATTCTTCCGATAACCTGAGCGCCTGCCGTTTTCGCAAGCTCCTCAAGCTCGTCGAGGGATGCCTCGCAGTTATATTCGCCCGTGTCAACGGCGATAAGCACCGCCTTTTCAGGCTCTTGTTTATTTTCGTAAAATTCCATAGATATCCTTTCAAGATAAAAGCCGCCTCGGAAAGAAGCGGCTTTGGTTTTGTGAGATTACTTGATTTCGATTGACTCAGCGGCGATGATCGCTCCCTCACCCTTATAGGTGATCTTCACGCTGTCGCCTGCATTGAGAATAACAACGCTTTCGTTATTCTTTGCGGCAAATGAGAAATAAGCCGCATTTGAGTCGAGCTTGATATAGTAGTAGCTCTCTCCGCCCTTTACAGCCGTTCTGATATCGGCGATAACACCTTCTGCGGTGAGTGCGGGTGCTGTGTCCTCATCCTCGGAGGGCTTTGTGGTATCAACATCGTCGGGGTTGATATCCGTTGTGACGCCTGCCTTTTCTTCAAGAACGGCAAGGTAGTTTTCAAGGCACTTTGCAAGGTCTGTTCCCGTTGCACCGATGTTGTTATACTGACGGACATTGATGAGAGCATACTGCTGAACGATGTTGCTGTCATCCTTGAGCGACATGAAATATGTGGGCTCGCCGCCGATGTTGAGAAGAAGCGGGAAGGTTGCGCTGTAGCCAAGGTCCTTGACACGGCCCTGAGCTGCATCCTGAGCCGAATTTTCGGTACCGCCCGTTACGCTGTAATACTTGGTTTCCTTGGTTCTCTGATTAACGAGAACGAAGCCTGTGATTGAATTGTCGCCCGTGACGGAGGTAACGCCCGTATACATCCAGACGTCATCGCCCTGAGCAATATAGTTATAGCCCTGAGTTGTTGTGACAACTTCCTTCTGACCGAGAATGGAGTTCCAGAAGCCCTGACGGTATTTTCCGTAATAGTTATACTGCTCAACAATAAGGTCTGAATCGTAAACTCGGTCGATCCACTGAAGGTCTGCGTTTGTCTTGATTTCTTCGAGAGAATATTCCTTGCATTCGCCCGTGATTGCATCAACAAGAATGATCGACTTGACATCCGTTCCGCCGAAAAGACCGATAGTCTTGTCAAGAACGGGGCATACCCAATAGGGGCTGTTGTCGTCGGTTACTTCAAAGGTTGCATCGCCGAACATGTAGGTGGGATATTCAAAACGGAGATGACGGTCAAGGAAATACTTGAAGTGCTCCGCAGTCGAATATCTGATATTCTTGTCAAGCTTGACAAATTCTGTCTTTTCGCTTGCCATATCGATCTTGATAAAGCCGGGAAGACCCTCTCTTGTATTATAGAACCATTTGATGACCGTGTCATATTCAAGAGGAACAACTCTTGTGGGGTTGCCGTTATAATTGATCTGAGTGTTGTTTTCGGCGGAAACCTTGAACTGCGATTCGAGGTTGATCTTTGCAAGGTCGCCGAGTGCTCTCGTTGCAAGCTGATTTGCGGAATCGCTGTCAAGCTTGGGAATAACCTTGAAGGATTCTGCGCTCTGAGCCTCAACATCCTCTGCAAAGGTTTTCGAATCGTCAACGGTGATGATCTTGCTGTAAGCCTCTGCTCTGAAGAACTGGCACGAAATAACATAGCCCACGCCGACAACCGCAACAAGAAGAGCTATGACTATAAGCGGAACGGTTGCCTGCTTCTTGACATAAGGCATATATTCGGGCTTTGAGAGCGCATTCGTGAAAACAGCGCTGAAAACAACGAACGAAGCGGCAACAAGTCCGAGATAAATATAGAAATCATAGGACTTGAAATTGACTGCGGGGAGCATGACATAGAATGCAACCGCCGCAAAAACGAGGGTGCAGACTATGCTGAGTATAGTTTTAAGAACGGCTCTTTCGGGCGGAACGACGATGTCGGTCTTTCTGCCGCCGTCTTTTCTTGAAAAATCAACCTTGATAGGATCCATGGGTTCATCTCCTTAATAATATTCTCATACAGTATAACCTATTTAAAACAATAATACAAGTATTTTTTGTTAAGAATGCAATTTGACAAAATGTCGGAATCCGTGGTATTATTTCATTATAATAGGAAAATATGTACTTCAGGAGGGTTTCACTATGTTTTCAGATTATCTTGACACCATAAGCTTTGTCGCAAAATATGACAAGGAGATCGGAGATGCAATGGCATCCGAGCTCGTCAGACAGAGAAGAAACATCGAGCTTATCGCATCCGAAAACATCGTTTCCCCCGCAGTTATGGCGGCGATGGGAAGCGTTCTGACAAATAAATATGCCGAGGGTTATCCCGGAAAAAGATATTACGGCGGCTGCGAATGCGTTGACGTTGTTGAGCAGCTTGCTATTGACAGAGCAAAGAAACTCTTCGGCGCAGAAGCTGCAAATGTTCAGCCCCACTCGGGTGCTCAGGCAAACATGGCGGCTTATTCCGCAATTCTTCAGCCCGGCGATGTTGTCATGGGCATGAATCTCGCTCACGGCGGCCACCTCACTCACGGCTCACCCGTCAATGCGAGCGGCAAGCTTTATAAGTTCGTTCCCTACGGCGTCGGCGAAGACGGCTTCATCGACTATGACGAGCTTGAAAAGGTTGCAAATGAAACAAAGCCCCGCCTCATCGTTGCAGGCGCATCGGCATACGCAAGAACGATCGACTTTGAACGCATTTCCAAAATCGCTAAATCGGTCGGCGCATATTTCATGGTCGACATGGCTCATATCGCAGGTCTTGTTGCCGCAGGCCTTCATCCCTCACCCGTTCCCTATGCGGACATCGTTACAACAACAACTCACAAAACCCTCAGAGGTCCCAGAGGCGGTCTGATCCTCTGCAAGGCAGAGCTTGAAGCGGCAATCAACAAGGCTATCTTCCCCGGCAACCAGGGCGGACCTCTCATGCATGTTATTGCTGCAAAGGCTGTCTGCTTCGGCGAAGCTCTCAAGCCCGAATTCAAGGAATATCAGAAGAAGATCATTTCCAACTGCGCCGCTCTCGCAAAGGGCCTCACCTCGAGAGGCGTTAATCTGGTTTCGGGCGGAACGGACAACCATCTCATTCTCGTTGACCTTCGCTCTCTCGGCATCACGGGCAAGGAGCTCGAGCACAGACTCGACGAGGTTTATATCACCGCCAACAAGAATGCGATTCCCAACGATCCCGAAAAGCCGTTCGTAACAAGCGGTCTCAGACTCGGAACCGCCGCCGCAACCTCAAGAGGTCTTGACGAAGCGGACATGGATAAAATTGCAGAATTCATTTATCTCTGCGCTGTCGATTTTGAAAACAGCAAGGAAAAAATCAGAGATGGCGTAAACGAAATCTGCAGCCGCCATCCCTTATATGAATAATTAAAAACAGAAAGACGGAAGCTGAACTTCAGTTTCCGTCTTTTTTGTTTGCTTTTATCAGCTTTCACTCAGAAAATGGAGCGAAAAGATAAGCTTTCCGTTTTTGTCGGGATCTGCGGCAACGCCGATTCCGACCTTGGTGAATTTCTTGTTCATTATGTTGTTATAATGCGTTCTCGATTCCTTCCACGCCTGACAGACATCCTCGGGATAGTCAAAGCCGTAGCCGAGATTTTCGCCTGCCGTTCCGGTTTCAAAGCCCGCTTCTTTGAAGATCGTGAAGCATTTTCTTCCGTCGGGTCTTGTATGCTCACGCACACCCGACCACGCTATTTCCTCCGAACGGGCGCATGACATAACCGTCAGCCCTTCGTGAAGCTTCAGAGGAGCAACGCCCTTTTCTGCTCTGTAGCCGTTGATTATTTTCAAAATCTGATTGATATAGCTGCGGTAGGTTTCCCTGTTTTCCCTTGCCGCAGGCAGAAGCTCTTTATAGCTTGCGCTGTAATCCCGACGGATATAACGGCTTTCCGTATATTCGCTGTCATAAATAACCTTCTCACCGTCAACCATCTGATAATATATTGTTTTGTACTTATGAACGATTACGCCGTATTTCAGCTTCTGTTTTTCAATAACGGTGTCCTTGTATTTCCTGCCGCTGACGGTTGAGCCGACCTCAGGTTTTTTTGTCGTTACGGGCTTCGTTGCTTTTTCCGTTGTTGCCTGCTCCTCCCTCTGCGTTGTCAGCAGAGTGGTGAGCATCGTTGTCGGAGCGGCTGTTGTTTCCGTCACGGTTTCGGTCTGAGTCTGCGAAACAGTCGCAACCGCCTGCACATCGGCTGCCGTTGTTGTCGGGACCTCTTCTTTTTTATCCGAGCATGCTGTGAGAAGCGATGCCGAAGCAATCAGCAGCGCCGCCGCAATCAGTTTTGCCTTCAATTCGTTTTCCCCTCCGTTGACCTGCTCTTTTTCTTCTTGGTCTGCACCTTATCGACTGCGATATCGAATACCAGCTTCGCCGTAAAGCGACCTTCTTCAACCCCTACCTCTAGCTGAGCATCCTGAAGCTCGGCAAGAATCTTGGTTATCGAAAGACCGAGCCCGCTTCCCTCGGTATGACGGGAGCTGTCGCCTCTGACAAATCTCTCGGTAAGCTCCTGCGCATCGATGTTGATTTCCTCTCTGATATTGTTCGATATGCTCAGAATTGCTTTGCCGTTATCCGTTTCAAGGCGTATCTCAACATCGGTTTCGGGTGCGGAATATTTGCAGGCGTTGTTGAGCAGATTTGCAAGAATGCGCCATATCCATCTGCCGTCGCCCATAATATAAACATCTTCCTCGGGAATCATGATTCTGGGAAGAAGATAAAACTTTTCAAACTTGTCCGCAAACTCCTCAACGGTCTGTCCGATGATGATATTCAGACTGATTCTCGAAAGCTCGATCTCAATGTTGCCCGAGCTGATTTTCGAGGCCTCGATAAGCTCGTCGAGAAGATTGTTGAGATTTTTCGTGTGGCGGTCAAGGATATCCAGATATTTCGCTCTCTCCTCTTCGGTCGTTTCCGCCCTGCCGAGAAGGTCGACATAGCTGACGATCGAAGTCAGAGGAGTTTTGATATCGTGAGAAACATTCGTGATGAGCTCGGTCTTGAGCCTTTCGCTCTTTATCTCCTGCTCCATCGCTTTGTTGATTTCTTTCTTTATCTGGTCGAGATTTTTACCGTGAGCCCTGAAGCTGGCAATCGTCAGCTTGGTGGCAATCTCGTCGCCGAGAACACCCTCGGCAAGTCTTTGTCCCTCTTCTCGGATATAGTTGAGATTGATGGCAACCATTGTGATAATGGGAATCATGATGAGTCTTGAAAGAGCCCATATGACAAGGAACATACCGAAAACGCTCATCGGCTCAAAGACCTCTCCGATAATTCCGAGATAGGTCATCGTGAAAAGAATCGCCGCCTCGGAAATTATATAGAGCGTTACGCCGATGCATATCTTCTTGAAGAAGCTCAGCTCCTTGAAGATACGGCGGCGGATCTTTCTGGGAGTCTTTCTTTTGAAGCTTCGTATGATTCTGTAAATCACCGTGTTTTTATAAAGCTTGCCCATTTTGACTCGCACGGAAAGCGTTGTCAGGAAGGTCATCAGGACAAGGATAACGGCAACGAACAGAATCATGATGATAACATTGTTAAGAACCATGTCGACGTCGCCCGCCATAGTCAGCCCCATGATTATCCACGATGCCGCAAAAACGACCAGCAGGAAAAGCAGACAGATGTCGAACGGTATTCTGTCGATGAATCCGGGCTCCACCTCGCCCGTTTCGTTTTCTTTAATACCTGCGTTAATGGTTATCTGCGAAAGCATGATGATAATGATGATCGCCGCAATTCCGAGCGCAAAGAACAGAACATATTTCAGCGTGTCCGCAATTTCGATCCACTGAAATGCGCTGGAATATTTATCCCGCACGGAATCGGAGTTTATCTCGGGAATATAATAGTTTATCCTCAGCGGAATCGTTTCGCCCTCTTCGTCATAAATGAAACAGCTCGAGCTGCCTCTGTATTCCGCCTGAACGAATTCCGCCGCTACGCCCGATACGCCGCTGTCGGAATTTGTATAATAGACAACATTACTGTTATCCGTGACATAAAACATGAAATTCGTTCGTGAGGTCGAAAACTTATCCATATAATAGTTAAGTCTGTAGCTGTCTTTGTCCTCATAGTAACAGCTGTAATAGTCCTGAGCATGTTCAAGGTCATCGAGAGAATAAATCTGAAAGGCGATCGTTTTTGCGGTTTTACCCTCGTCGCCTTTTTCATAGAAATTATATTCAACAAGATACGATATGCCGAGAACACAGCCTACCGCAACCATCGCCATGCAGATAAGAATGATTATTGCAGATGTGCGGTCGGTTTCGGAACGCATATTGCTTCCCACGGTACCCCTCCCGTTATTTTACTTTCTTTTGCCGTCAGGCTTTTTTTCCATTTTATAGCCGTGACCCCAGACGACCTTGAGATAATCGGGGCTGGCAGGATTGATCTCGATCTTTTCCCTGAGGTGGCGGATATGGACCGTAACCGTGTTTTCAGCGCCGAGAGGATCGTCGTTCCAGACATTGCGGTAAATCTCCTTCGGGGAGAAGACCTGGTCGGTGTTTTCCATAAAAAATTTGAGAAGCTGATATTCCGTCGGAGTAAGGCTGACGGGATCTCCGTCAATGATAACCGTCTTTGACTTCACATCAAGCTCGATACCGCCGTTGCAGATAATTCCGCCCATCGGATTCTGGGATGAGGATCCGCCAAGACGCATATATCTGCGAAGCTGTGACTTGACTCTTGCCGTGACCTCGATCGGATTGAAGGGCTTGATGATATAATCGTCAGCTCCTGCGTTCAGACCGAGTATCTTATCCATATCCTGAGTTTTCGCCGTCAGAAGGATAACGGGAATGTTTGAAAAATCCCTGAGCCTTGTCAGCGCACTTATACCGTCCATAACGGGCATCATGATGTCCATTATCAGCAGATGGATCTCCTGCTTTTCGATTATTTCAAGAGCCTGAAGTCCGTTCTCGGCTTCAAAAACGGCATAGCCGTCACCGTTGAGATATATTTTCAGCGCAGAACGGATATCAGCCTCGTCATCGCATATGAGAATATTATACATACCTTTTCCTCTTTATAATAGAAATTCCGTTTTTGTTTTATTATAGCAGGAGCAAATTCAGAAATAAATAGTTTTTAAAATTATTTATAATAATTTAAGAATTTAAAAAGCCGAGGGCACCGGTTTCCCGATGCCCTTGGCTTTTATAGAAGGATGTATGATTTGACCGGAAAGCCCGCAGAGTTGCGGAAGCTCCGCAAGCCGTTCCGGCAGAAGAAAGCTGATTAATCCTCGCCGGCTTCCTTTGCCGCCTTGATAACCTCGTCGGTAACCGCTTCGCCGTGTCTGACAACAAGAATGCAGAGAAGGCTGAGGGCAAACATGATCGGGCTGTAAACAAACAGCGACATATATGTGCCCGAAAGCATACGGACAATACCGTAAACGATGGGAGAAGCGATCTGAGCCGAGAAGGTTGCGGTATAATAATAACCCGTAAATGTGCCGACCTTATCGTTACCGCCGATCTCGAGAACAAGGGGAAGAGTATTAACCGTGATAAGCATGTTTGCGAAGCCGCCGAATACAAGAGCAACCCAGATAAGAGCCATGCTTCTTGTAACAACATAAACGCCGAAAACTGCCATGAAGAGTGCAAGACCGATAAGAATGGTCTTCTTTCTGCCGAGCTTCTTGCCCATGTAGCCTGCAGGGATTGCGGCAACTGCTGAGCAGACGGCAAAGAGAGTTGTCATGATGGTTGCTTCTGCGGTTGTTTTGCCGAGAACCTCCGCTGCAAAAAGAGCGAAGAATGTCGTGATAGCGTTTGTGCCGCAGAAGAGGAAGAACAGACCTGCAAGCATGAAGATAAGGCTTGTTCTCTCACTCTTTGAGAGCTTCTGAGCTTTTCTTGCAGCTTTTTCTGCTTTCTTTGCTTCCTTTTCAGCCTTTGCTCTTGCGGCGGCATCCATAGCCTGATTCTGAGCCGCAACTGCTTCGAGCTTGCTTGAAGGCTCCTTGACAAAGAAGAGAATGACAAGCATACCGATAACCATAACGATTGCGCCCGTAAGGAAAACATAGGGGAATGCAAGGTTTTCGTTTTCGGTTGTGAGCTTGACGCCCGTGATAAGAGTATAGATCGCACCGACGATCGTTCCTGCGAACATGCCGATTGCGGAACCGACACCGCCCATGAGGTTGATGATTGCGTTACCCTCGCTTCGGAGTGCGGGAGGAGTCAGCGCAGGCATGAGAGCAACAACGGGAGCTCTCCAGAGCGACATCGAGAAAACGAACAGAATGATGAACAGCATTGTCATCGGAAGAGAACCGCTCAGAGCAATCCACGGAATGACCGCAAAGAGGAATGCCGAAACGGGAGCACCGAAAACAATGAAGGGGCGGCGCTTGCCGAGCTTTGAATGGCAGCGGTCGGAAAGCTTGCCGAAGGTCGGCTGGAAGATAACGCCGAATATATTATCGAATGTCATGATGATACCGATAAAGAGCGGAACGAGAGTAATTCCTCCGCCGACGGTATTGACATCCTGACCCTGAGTTTCCGCAAACTTTGCAAGAACAGGGAACATTTCGTTAAGCTTGATGCTCCACTGAGTTACGGTTTCGGAAGCATTAAGAAGTCTTTCAAGAATTTTTGTGATGTAGGGATCATAGATTGCCCATGCGATCGAAGAAGCCATGAAGCCGAAGCCCGTGAGAATCGTTCTCGGGCGGTGAAGCTTACCGTTTTCTCTCGCACAGAAGAAGGTGTTTTCCATAAATATTTCTCCTTAGCTGTGAGTCTGTCCGTTTTAAAAATGCCGTTATTCTGCGGACACGGATATTATATCATCTTTGATATGGATTTTAAAGACAACATTTTAACCTAAAAAACTCGTTAAATTTTGTTAGTCTTGCCGAAAAATTTTTCCCGAATTGGAAAAAAACGGCTTGACAAACCGCATATTGCGGGGTTATACTCTAAAAAGAAATTTAAAGAAAGGAGGCGGACTCAATGACAAACAGAAATCTCAGAAAACTTACCTGCTCATCAGAAAAAGAGTTGTGTCCGCTTGCCGAATAATTTTGCGGATATCTTGCCGTTTCACAGCGCTTCTGATGGCAGAAGTGCTGTTTTTTGTTTATAAAGAGGTGAAATAATGAAAAAGGAAAGAAGAAAAAATTCTGCTCATCCGCAGAAAAACAAGCACCGTTTTCCCGATGCTCTGCTCATGAAGCTCGAAGAAGCGGGGCTCGACACAAAAAACCTGATTTTCTGCTGCTCGGGCGACATGGACAACGATGCCTGCTACAGAAATGCGTGGCTCAGCTTCGACGAAAAGGGATTCTATATCGCTTTCGGCACGGAGGAGCTTGTTAAGGTAAAACGGAAAAAGCATGTTGAAACAAAATATACGGTTGAAAAGATCATATCGATTCCCCTTGAGGATATAGATTCTCTTGAAACGGAACGATACGTTTCAACGGGCAGACTCGTTGCAGTCAAGGACGGCGAGCAGACAAGCCTTGTCCGCTTCTCGGTCGGCAAGCTCGGTCAGTTTGACAATCTCACGAAAGCATTCAATTCTTTTAAAGAAAAAGGCGAGGCGGAGATCCCCTCCTCAGCCGAGCCCGAGGAGAAAAAATGTAAGAAGTGCGGCAAGCCCTGCCCCGAAGGAAAGGACTTCTGCAAAAAATGCGGAAAGAATTCCGCCGTTGCGATCCGTCTTTTCAAATTTTTCGGCGGATATGTTCCGCAGATCGTTGCCATAATCGCAACCATGCTCCTCGGCTCTGCGGTTTCGGTTTTTATTCCGCAGATAAGCACCCGTGCGCTCTTTGACGAGGTTCTCGCAAACCCCGACGGTCTGCCCGCAACCGAGCTTCTCAAGGCATTGGGAGTTCTTGTTGCTTCGATTTTCGGAGTCAAGCTGCTCAACACTCTGCTGACAGTCATTCAGCAATACCTCACGGGCGGTATAATGCCTATGGTAATCTATGACATCAGAGTCAAGATCTTCAAGGCTATGCAGCGTCTTTCCGTCGGTTTTTATTCATCAAAGCAGACGGGCTCTCTGATGGAAAGAGTCGTGAGCGATTCAAACAATATTTACTGGTTTTTTGTTGACGGTGTTCCGAGTGTTATCATTGACATTGCAACGGTCATCGGCGTTACGGCTCTGATGTTTGCCATGAGCTGGAAGCTCTCTCTCATCGTTATTCTTGCTTTACCGCTGATTCTCGGAGCCCTTGTCCTCGGTGACAAATTTTTCAGAGGTCTTCACCACAGAAACTGGCTCTTCGGCGCAAGAGTTTCGGCTATGGTCAGCGACAACATCAACGGACAGCGTGTTATCAAGGCTTTCGCCAAGGAAGACGACGAATATGACCGCTTCAGCAAGGCAAGTGAGGACCTGATGAATTCGGAAATAAAGCTCACCGTTTCCGAAGCAACTCTTTTCCCGATTCTCGAGGTTTTCATCCTTCTGCTTTCAACGGTCGTTCTCGGCGTCGGCGGCGTTCTCGTTGCAAAAGGCGAAATGACCGCAGGCACTCTGCTGACATATATCGTCTATCTCGAAATGCTCAGAGGTCCGTTCGATTTCCTCTCATGGGTTTCCAACTGGTGGTCGAGATGTGCCGACTCCGCTCAGAGAGTTTTCGAGATCTGCGACGCCGAACCCGATATCGTTGAAAAAGAAAACGCCGTGAGCTTCGACAGCCTCAGAGGCGATATAGAAATAAACGACCTCGAATTTGAATACGAACCCGCAAGACCCGTTATCCGCAAGCTCAGCCTTAAAGTCAAGGCAGGCGACATGCTCGGCATCGTCGGCAAAACGGGCGCAGGCAAAACAACGATCGCCAACCTCATCGCCCGTCTTTACGATGCGAAGGAGGGAAGCGTTAAGATCGACGGAATCGATGTGCGTGACCTCAGACTCACCGAGCTTCGCCGCAACATCGGTCTCGTTTCGCAGGATATCTATCTTTTCATCGGCACGATCGCCGACAACATCCGCTACGCAAAGCCCGACGCAACCATGAGCGAAATCATCGCTGCTGCAAAGGCGGCATCCGCCCACGACTTCATCATGAAGCTCCCCGACGCTTACGAAACGAGAGTCGGCGCAGGCGGTCAGAAGCTTTCGGGCGGTGAAAGACAGAGGATCTCTATTGCCAGAACGATAATCCAGAATCCCAAAATTCTGATTCTCGACGAGGCAACCGCCGCCATGGATACGGAAACCGAAAGAAACATCCAGAATTCGCTGACAAAGCTCAAGGCAGGCAGAACGACTCTCGCCATAGCCCACAGACTTTCAACGCTCAGAGATTCCGATTATCTCGCAGTCATTGACGACGGAAAGATCATCGAATACGGCACATATCAGGAGCTTCTCAAGCAGAAGGGCGAATTCTATAAACAGTATAAAATACAAGCGGAAGCGCTTAAAACAATCGGCATCGGCGTTTCCGAAGCCGACACGGAGGAGGAATAAAAATGAGCTCCAACACAATATCTCCCGAAACCCTCAGAACGGAATATGTCACTCCCGAAAGCTGCATATTCTCGCTGAATCCGAGCGGCTTTCTTGCCGCCGAAATCGACGGAAAGACTTATAAGAGAGTTATTCTCACCCGCTCCCTGCCCCTGACTCTTCCCGATGAATATATCTGCATTTCCGACATCGAAAAGAACGAGGTCGGCATCATCGAAAAGATTGCGGATTTTCCCGAGGAGCAGCAGGCACTCATCAATTCCGAGCTTTCTCAGCGTTATTATTGCCCCGTTATCGAAAAAATTGAGTCGATCAAAGAAAAAATGGGACATTTCTATTTTGATGTTGTTATCGGTGGAACAAAAAAATCCTTTGCGGTCAAGGATATCACCAAAAGCATCCGCCAGCACGGCGATGCAATCGATGTTACGGACATCGACGGCAACCGTTACAGAATAACGGATTTCGATTCGATCGAAGCAAAAAGCCGCCGCAAATTAGAGCCGTATCTGTATTAAGTGAAGAATGAATAATGAATAGTGAATAGTTAAGGGCGGACTCTGTCCGCACCTGATTATATTCACACCCAAACATCCGAAAAGGGGTGAAAATTATGCAAAACAAAGTGCGGTTTGACCTGACCGCCGACGGTAAGCTCTGCAACGGAGAGCTGATTTTTGAAAACGGCTCTCTGCTTGCCGTCTGCGACGGAAAAACCGTTTTCAGCCATAACCTTGACGGAATCGGAGAACTGCTTCAGCGCTCTTATGTCGGCTGCGGCTGCCTTGAGCTTGTGCCTGAAAACGCAGGTGCGGAAATGGAGAATTCCGTTCCCGTCTGCCGCTTCTCGCTCTCTCAGGCAAACGAAATCGGCGAATTCTGCAAGGTCGTCAACCACTATATAAAAACGGGCGAAGAAACCGAGCTTTCCCGTGAGGACTTCAGAGTCTGCCCCAAATGCGGCAAGCATTATCCCAAGGGAATCGATGTGTGCCTTTTCTGCGTTGAAAAAAGCTATATAATCAGACGTGCATATTCTCTCGCAAAGCCCTATCTCGGCGGTCTTGCCGTTTCGGGCATCCTTCTTTCGGTCTGCACGGCTCTCGGAGCGATGCTCCCCGTTCTCAACGCAGAGCTGCTTGACGGCTATCTGACAAACTCCGCTCTTTCAATGAATGAAAAAACAAAGGGCATCGTTATTCTCGTGCTTTTAATGGCGTTCACGCAGATTCTCAGCAGAATTTTCTATATCGTTTCCCAGAGAAGAACAAACCGGATCAGCTCCCGCTTTTCAAACGATATGCGGCTTCTTGTCTATGACAAGGTGCAGAGGCTCTCGCTTTCCTCCATGTCAAAGAAAACCTCGGGCGACCTGATGAAAAGAATAACCAAGGATACCGAGGTTGTGCGCCGCTTCCTTACGGAGCACGGCATGTATGCCATTGAAAAGCTGATAATGTTCACCGTTATCCTCGTTGTTCTCATCAGCATCAGCCCTCTGCTGACCTTCCTCGTTTTCGTTCCCGTGCCGCTGGTTATTTTCGCAATACGCAGCTTCTGGAAATTCATTCATCTGCGCTATGAAAAGCAGTGGAGATGCAATTCAAGGTCAAACTCCGTTCTGCACGATATCGTCAGAGGCATAAGAGTTGTCAAAACCTTCGGAAGCGAAGAAAGAGAGATCAAAAAATTCGACAGCATCTGTTTGCGGCTCGCCAAGATTTCGGCAAGCAACGAACAGCTCTGGGCACGGGTCTTCCCCTTCCTCTCGTTCTTTATGGGCGTTGGCGAATTCCTCGTTCTCTATTTCGGCGGCAGAATGGCAGTCAACGGAACGATAACCGTCGGCGAGCTGCTCGAATTCACGCTCTTCCTTGCCTATATCTATCAGCCCCTGCGCTGGATCTCGTCGCTTCCGAGAAGACTCGGCGAGGTTGCAACAAGCCTTATCAAGATATTTGAGATCATCGACGAAAAGCAGAGCGTTGAGGATACGGATTCTCCCGTTTCCGCCGATCTTGACGGCGACATTGTTTTCAGCGATGTCCGCTTCGGCTACAAGGCATACGAGCCCGTTCTCAGGGACATCAATCTCACCGTAAAGCAGGGAGAAATGATCGGTCTTGTCGGTCATTCGGGAGCAGGCAAATCCACGCTCATCAACCTTATCATGCGGCTTTATGACACCGATGCCGGCAGCATAACCGTCGGCGGCAAGGACATAAAGCAGATGCGCCAGAGCGATTACAGAGAAAAGGTCGGCGTTGTTTTTCAGGAAACCTTCCTCTTTGCTGGAACGATCTATGACAACATCGCCTATGCCCGACGAAACGCCGAGCCGAGCGAGGTTATTGCGGCGGCAAAGGCGGCAAACGCTCACGAGTTCATCATGAAGCTTCCCGACGGATATAACACGATCGTCGGCGAAAACGGACATAATCTCTCGGGTGGCGAAAGACAGAGAATTTCAATCGCAAGAGCCGTTCTGAGAAACCCCGAAATCCTCATTCTTGACGAGGCGACATCGGCTCTCGATCCCGAAACCGAAAGCCTGATTCAGGAAGCACTCTCCAAGCTTGTCAAGGGCAGAACGACCTTTGCAATTGCCCACAGACTCTCGACCCTGCGGAATGCAGACCGACTCGTTGTTATCGAAAAGGGCAGGATCGCCGAGGTCGGCACTCACAGAGAGCTTCTTCTGCAAAACGGAATCTACGCAAGACTCGTCATGGCTCAGCGCCAGACGGCAAAATTATCAAACTGATATTTCCCCTGCATCCACGGGTGCAGGGATTTTGTTTGCCCCAATTTTCATCTTGACCGTTTCTTTATGCATTGATATAATGTAAATAATATAAATCAGGTGTGAACGGAGTCCACCCTTGAATTTTAACTCTTCACAAAAAATTCGGGCGATTCGTAAATCGCCCCTACGCAATCGGGTGCGGGCAGAGCCCGCCCTCAACTCTTCATTCTTCACTATAAATCAGGTGTGAACGGAGTCCACCCTTAACTGTTCACTATTCATTATTCATTAATCATATTTTTCCGGAGATGGTCTTATGAAAATATATAACAATGCATCCGAGCTCGTCGGAAACACTCCCCTCGTCAGGTTTTCGGGATTTTCCGCAGACTGCGGCGCAGATATTCTCGCAAAGCTTGAATATATGAATCCTGCAGGAAGCACAAAGGACAGAGTCGGCAAGGAGATGCTCGAAGCTGCTCTCGCCGACGGGAGAATAACCGAAAAGTCCGTTATTATCGAGCCGACAAGCGGCAACACGGGCATCGGAATCGCTTCGTTCGCTGCTCAGAAGGGCATGAAGGTTATCATCACCATGCCCGAAACGATGAGCGTTGAGCGCAGAAAGCTTCTTGCCGCATACGGCGCAGAGCTTGTGCTCACAGACGGCTCAAAGGGTATGGCGGGTGCAATTGCAAAGGCGGAGGAGATCGCCGCCGAAACCGAAGGAGCTTTCATTCCCGCTCAGTTTGACAATCCCGACAACGCCGCCGCCCACTATAAAACAACGGGCCCCGAAATATGGAACGATACCGACGGAAAGGTTGACATTTTCGTTGCAGGCGTCGGCACGGGCGGCACGATAACGGGCACGGGCAGATATCTCAAAGAAAAAAATCCCGACATAAAAATCATCGCCGTCGAGCCTGCGGATTCGCCGTTTCTTTCGGAAGGCAGAGCAGGAGCTCACGGACTCATGGGTATCGGTGCAGGCTTTGTGCCGAAAATCCTCGACACGGAAATATACGATGAAATTATAACGGTCACAACAGAAGAGGCATATGCCGCCTCAAAGAAAACAGTTAAAACCGAAGGCATTCTCGTCGGAATAACCTCGGGTGCGGCGCTTCATGCGGCTTCTCTCGTTGCTTCAAGACCTGAAAATGCAGGCAAAACAGTCGTTGTCCTTCTCCCCGACGGCGGAGAAAGATATCTATCGACACCGATGTTTGACTAAGGCGACGAATAAAATTCTACAAAAACAACGGGCGATTCGTGAATCGCCCCTACACATAATTGCGCATTACGCATTCCGAATTACGAATTGAAACAGAGGTGCAATATGTCACAGACCTCAAACCTAAAAACCAATCCCGATGCATGTCCGCTTGCCAGAAAGTGCGGCGGCTGTCAGCTTCAGAACATGACCTATGACCGCCAGCTGAAGTGGAAGCAGGCAAGATGCGAAATTCTGCTGAAAAAATTCGGCAAGGTTTCAAAAATCATCGGTATGGAAAACCCGTATCATTATCGCAACAAGGTTCAGGCGGCATTCGGCAGAACAAAAAGCGGAAAAATCATTTCGGGAGTCTATCAGTCGGGCAGTCACCGCATCGTTTCGGTTGACTCCTGCATGACCGAGGATGAAATTGCCGACAAGATCATCGTCGATATCCGCAGCATGATTCCGAAATTCAAGATATGGACCTATGATGAAGACAAGGGCACGGGCTTTCTGCGCCATGTTCTCGTCAAGAGAGGCTTCTCGAGCGGAGAGGTCATGGTTGTCATCGTCGGTGCAAGCGGATATTTCCCGATGAAGAAAAAGTTCACCGCCGCCCTGCTTGAAATGCATCCCGAAATAACAACCGTTGTTCTCAACATCAATTCCAAAAACACCAACCTTGTTCTCGGCGACAAGGAAGAGGTTCTTTACGGCGACGGATATATCGAGGACACCCTCTGCGGCTGTGTTTTCAGAATCTCTCCCAAATCTTTTTATCAGATAAATCCCGTGCAGACCGAAAAGCTCTATAACAAGGCGATGGAATTTGCCTGCCTTGACAAAAGCACGAGAGTTATTGATGCATATTGCGGAATCGGCACGATCGGACTCGTTGCCGCAAAAACGGCTGGTGAGGTCATAGGCGTTGAGCTCAATCCCGATGCTGTCAAGGATGCGATCTCAAACTGCAAGCGCAACGGAATGAAGAACGCAAAATTCTTCTGCGCCGATGCAGGCGATTTCATGGAAGCTCTTGCCGAAGAGGGTGAAAGCGCAGATGTTGTTTTCATGGATCCTCCCAGAGCAGGCAGCAGCAAAAAATTCATTGACTCGCTGACAAAAATGGCTCCCGAAAGAATTGTTTATATCTCCTGCAACCCCGAAACCCTCGCACGGGATCTGCAGCTGATCGTCAAAAAAGGCTATGCCGTCAAAGCGATCCAGCCCGTTGATATGTTCCCCCACACAAACCATATAGAAACGGTTGTCCAGTTGTCCCAACGAAAGGCCGACGCATATATCGACATAGATTTAGACCTTGATGAGCTGGATATTACAGCCGCCGAAAGCAAGGCAACCTATGACGAAATCAAGGGATATGTGCTCAATAAGTTCGGACTGAAAGTTTCAACATTGAATATAGCTCAGATTAAAGCAAAACACGGCATCATCGAAAGAGAATGCTATAACAAAGGCAAAGACGGTCACCGTGTACCCAACTGCCCGAAAGAAAAAGAAAACGCCATCATTGATGCGTTAAAGTATTTTAAGATGGTATAATTAAATTTAGGTGTTGTCTTTTTATAAGGAGAATATATGGGAAATGATGCTTATGTACACATAGATAAAAAGAATCATTCTGTTAAATCCATTGAAAATCTTTTGTTTATGTTAGATTTTGAAAAGCGTAACGATTTTTATTATTTTGGAAACGATGAAGAGTATAAGTATTTTTCGGGAGTATGTGTATGGAAATGTGATGAGAACACTGATGAATTGATCTATAGAGTTCGAACACAAATCTTTGCAAGTGGTTATGATATAAAGAAACAAAACGATACAATAAGAGCTTTTAAAAAGTATTGTAATGCTTGGTTTGTTGGAGATATGGGGAAAAATCGTTATTTTAAAGTTGAAAAATTGGTTAAAGGAGCAGAAAGCGGTTGCTGTTTTGCTATTAAAAAATTAGATAACAATTTTTCGCTCTTGTTATATTCGTTAAGCAAATATCCCCTCGACAATGAAGGCGAGATACAGATGAGTTCTTGGGGAATCCCCACACCAAGTGTTTTCAATGCTAATGTTTATTTAGCATATCTTTGTTCTTTGATGGAAGACTTTTTTCGTTCTACTTATGTTGCGCTCTTGAAATATTCAGAAAACAAAGAAAAAATAATTAAAAATGTAAAATTATCTCCGTTTGATTTGATAGATATAAGTAATGGTAACAAATCTTTAGAAGAAGCACTCGCAAGAACATTGTCTTTTCAAAACATTAAAAAAATCAACTCCAATTTTATGGATATTGATAAAAAATATGATTTGGGAAGAGTACTTAAGAAGCCGTACAAAAACAGAAAAGAATCCTTGTATGAACAAATAAATCGATTGTTTGAATGTCGACACGCAATGATTCATAAAACAGAAATAAACGTAGATTACGGAACTGAATCTCTGAAAAAAGATATTACAGATATTAAAGTTGCGTTTAAAAGAGTATATGAATTTATTTGTGAGCAAAATGGTTGGATTCCAGAAAATATCATTATATAGAAAACAATGATAAAAAGAAAATATGTGATTAGAGGGAATAAACAATGTATCTCAAGTACATACAAATCGTAAATTATAAGAATTTAAAATCTTCTGTTTTTAAATTTGATAAGGGTGCTAACACAATAATTGGGGAAAATGATTCTGGAAAAAGCAATGCTATGACTGCTATTAGAATTTTACTTGATAGTACTTTCTTTTATAATACAAAAAGGCTAAAAGAAAGTGATTTCTCTGATTCATTGGGTGATTGGAGAGGACACTGGATTATTGTATCTGCTTTTTTTGATGAAATAACAGATGACGACAAAACAAATGAGATATGTGCAGAGATTATTCCTTCTGAAGAAAACCAAAACTTTTTAAAGTCTTTCATAAGGTGTGAAGACAACAATTATGGAACGGTAACGCTTTTCATTAGGCCAATCAAAAAAATTCGAAACGATTTACATAAAGCAAAAACCAAAGAGGAATTTGAACGTATCAGAGCAGGTATTTCGTTAACTGATTATGAATTCTTTTACACATCTCGGTCACAAGCTGATTATACCAATCCGGAAATTTATAATGCTTTAGTTGGCGATCTCGAACAGGGCGAATATGTAGATCCAGAAAAAATTGATTATGAGATTATGGGTAATAGAATTGACATTTTGAGCGTTTGGCAACATATATCTTTAGTATTTATTGATGCTTTAAGAGATGTTGAATCTGAACTCAGAAAGCCACGCAATCCTATTAGAAGAGTTTTTGACACAATACAAAAAGATGTTGCCAACGAATCAAAAGACTCCATAACTCAAAAGATACAAGAGCTTAACGAAATTATTTCGTCTATTCCGCAGATTTCAAATATTGGTAAGGAAGTAAACGGAAAACTAAATGAAATAGCTGGACTGGTGTATTCACCGGAGATCAAGGTTGAGTCCAAGTTAAAAGAGAGTATAGACTCTTTAGCAAAATATTTAGCTGTTTCTCCTTCAAATCAAGATGATGTTGATTCGTTGGGTTTGGGCCATTTAAATATTTTATATATTGCATTGAAACTTGTAGAGTTTGAGTATAACAGAAATCATGAAATACTCAACATAATGATTATAGAAGAGCCAGAAGCTCATATCCACACACATATTCAGAAAACATTGTTTGATAATTTAAAAGTAGCTAAAGATTATACTCAAGTTATTATGACAACTCATTCTAATCAAATATCTGAGGTTTCTGATATAACAAAAGTTAATGTGTTGAAAATCAATAATTCAACAACCGAAGTAATGTATCCAAGTGCTGGATTAGATGATTTTGGATTTGACAGACTTAAACAAAAAGAATTTCCATTGAGTTTGTGTTTAGAGCGATATTTAGATGCAAAAAGATCTGTTCTTTTGTTTTCTAAAGGAGTAATCCTGGTTGAAGGTGACGGCGAAGAAATTCTATTGCCTGCGTTAGCAAAAAATATATTTGGTGTTTCGCTCGATGAGTTGGGAATAGGATTAATCAATGTTGGAAGCGTAGGATTTGAGAATATTGCCTCCATTTTTTCTCCGCAACGGTTAAGAAGGTACTGTGCAATAGTAACGGATTTAGATACCGTAGTGGATGGGGCTGACAAAAGCAATGAAGAAGCTGCAAAACGAGGGGAAACAAGAAAAGAAAAACTTAACAACTTGTTTTTTGATAATCCTTGGGTTGAAATGTTTTATGCACCATATACATTTGAGGTGGACTTTGCAGCTATCCAAGAAAACCAAGAATTTATCAAAACAATAATACAATCTCATTACGAAAAACCAAAGACAATTGAAAAGCATACATCTCATTTGTCAGGAAGTGAGGCGGAGAGATATGACTCTGTTTTAACTTTAGCAAAAGATATTGGCAAAGGATGGTATGCTACTCTTTTGGCATCTAAAATTAATTGTAATGCAATATTACCGCAATACTTATTAAAATCAATTGTTTTTGCATCTCAAGATGTTTTGAATTTCACTATTCTTTGGAAAATTTTTTCCTATCGTTTGAGTTGCTACGAAGATGCAGAATTTGAAGAATTACGAGATCAAGTTAAGCACACTATTGAACTTGAAGAAAAAACAAAGATAATAGATAATTTTGTTAAAGATTATCCTTCTGATATGTTTTCGCAATTAGTAATAAACCGAAGGGAACTTTTAAATGGTTGAACAACCTACATTTTTAGAACATTTGAATGATAAGCAACGTGAAATATGTATGAGTGATTGTAATTATGTGCTTACAGCGTGTCCCGGAAGCGGTAAAACACGCTTGTTAACATATAGACTTGCCTATTTACAAGAGAAATATAAATATTCCCGAAAGTATAATATTGCAATCACTTATACTAACCGTGCAGCTGATGAGATATATCGCCGACTTGATGATATGGCTATAGATTTATCATCTGTTTGGAGCGGAACTATCCATCAGTTCTGTATGAGTTTCATAATAAGACCATATGCAATGTATTCCGACAATCTAAAAAATGGTTACAAAGTTATTGATGAATATATCAGTAGAGCATATTGCAAAGAAATTGCGGAAGAATTAAGTATCGACTATGGTTATGATAATCCGCTTGAATATCCTGAAATTAAAGAAAAATATCAAAACAGACTTATTGAACGGAAAGAAATAGATTTCGATTCGATACTAACATTATCCCTGAAACTTTTAAAAGAAAAACCATTTATAGCAGAAAACATTTCGGCTGTTGTAAGAAGTTTTCATATTGACGAATTTCAAGATACCAATGAATTGCAGTACAAAATATTATCAGAAATTGTACACTATAATAACAAAATAAATGTGGTTTTTGTTGGCGATACAAATCAAGCTATATTTGGCGGCATTGGAGCTGTCGCTAAAAACACTCAAGAAATAAAAGAGCTTTTTGGCGTTGACTTTAAAGAAGATACACTTTCGGGATGTTATCGTTCAACTCAACGCATAGTTGATTTTTATACAAATTTTGAAATTGATAAAACTGGTGTTTACTCTTTGTCTAAAAACAAAAATACATTTGGAGTTATCAACTATGATACTTCAATTGGAATATCAGAATTGACAATCAGAATAAAAAATATAATTGAAAAAGAGTTGGCAAACGGTATTTCAGAAAATGAGATCTGTGTCGTAGCCCCACAATGGTATCAAATTTTTTCTGTTGCCAAAAACTTAAGAGAAAGTTTACCGACTGTTAGTTTTGATGCTCCAGAGATTAGTGCTTTTAAATATGACCCCATGAACCCTTTTTATCTTTTAGCAAAACTGTTGTTTACAAAATCCGGAAAATATGTTCGTTCAAGAAAGAAAACGGCAACAGAAGTTTTAAGCATTTTAAAATATGATTTCCAACTTTGTATTGATGGTTCTTTCGACAATTATAGTTTGTTAAATGCTATAAATCGTTGCTCTCCGACTATAGAAAACGGCATGCTGTTTTATAAAGATGCAGTTCAAGAAATTTTTTTGGCAATGGGGTTAAAAATAGAAGAAGAAACTTCATTAATGGTTCTTTTTGAAAGCTTTGTAGAAAAGTGTAATGAAAGAATAGAGAAATACAAACTCTCTTCATCATATGAAGCTTTTTTTGCTTGCTTTGCAGAAAAGCACGGAATAGTGGTTAATACAATTCACGGAGTCAAAGGCGAAGAATATAAAACAGTCATTGCTTTTGGGCTGTTAAATGGAATATTGCCACATTGGGACTATATAACTAAACCTGAGAAGAAATCTCTAAGATATAACGAAACCCAAAAATTGCTTTATGTTCTTTCGTCTCGAGCAAAAGAAAACTTATACTTGTTTAGTGAAAAAGGACACTTTACCAAAAAGGGGAATGAATATACTCCGACAGATGAATTAAGAAGCGTAAGTTTTGATTATAACTAAAGAAATAACCTCAATGTTTTACACTATTGAAAAAAGCTTTCTTATAGAATTAATTAGAGATTTGGTGCTTTATGCTTGATTTAAAACAATATAATGAAATAATTATTGAACCTCTGTATATTTATGAAGCCCGCAGGAAATCCTACGGGCTTAGCTTTTACTGTTCATATTCAGTTCACTCTGTATTTTTATAACCTCCAAAATTGAGACATGCTTTAATACAAATTTTCAAGAGAGTATCGGCCCCAAACATATATGTTTATGATAGGATAATTAGTTATTTTCCATAGTTTGGATTAACATTTTTATATTTTTTAAAAGCCGAAATAATAGCTTCGCATTTAACATCAAGAAATTTATTTTCCATCACCTCAATGTTAGCATAACCACACTGAAGTGGTAAGAAATTACTTAGACGCACCGGTCCGCCCGCCGTTCTTATCAATACATCTACATATTTAGGCACTGACAGGTTGTGTATAGATATCTTTTGCCCTTTACAAACTATGTCGTTTATTTCATCAAAAGGATTATATCCAATGAGTAAATTAACAGTCATTCCTGTATTTGTCTTGCAAAAACTCTCTATATACTTTGCGGCCTCTATCAATTCATCGTTTCCAACAGAATCTATACCTATACATTTTACTTGAATGTTTAACTGTTTGGCTACTGAAGGAAGTTTTTTTTGCAACATATTCTTAACTGATTGAAGAACATCAAAAACATCACTGTTATTTCGTTTTAAATTTTCCTTGCTTACCACATAAAATGTAAGCATTTCAATGTTATTTTTGTTTACTTCTTTAATAATATTACAAATATGATTAGAAAACAAATCATATGCTTTTTCATATGTAACATTATTTTCTCGTGCCCAACGACGATTACCATCTGGAATTATGCCCAAATGCTTGATTTCCATAACAAAAACCTCTATTCTATTTATAAAAATTTTCAATATCTGATGTTGATAAAGATTCACTGGAATAGAGTAGTTCTCCATCCATTCCCTGAAGATCTGCAACCACTTTTGAAACTGTCGCTCCATCAGTAATATAATGTGAAAGTAACAAATTGTACTCTTGAACGCCTAAATGCAACATAACCATTAGATCATTGTCGCATATGACGCAAGGCATTATCTCTTGTTTTACCGCTCTTATAACAAGAGAGAGTTTTGCTTTTTTGCATAAATCCACAAGTCTTTTTTCTGCAATATTAACATTATAGTTGGTGCCTTTTAATTCTTTCTTTGTTTCATCACATGAAAAAATATGTAATAATTCCATTTCATCATCTGAGGTTTTTATCCATTCAAATATTTTGTCATAGAATTCTTTTTCAAAACTTACCCCTTTTCTTGGTCCAAGTAATAATGAAGATGTTCTTTGACAAAGTACTACACGTTTTTTTGCACTTTGTACTATTTCCGCAGAACTTGTATAAATTTGAGCATGTTGAGGAATAAAATTAGCGGTAGTAATGTTGCGTTCATTTTCATACTCTGCTAATCTTTGTTGAACCGCTGCATATAAATCTTCGCAATCCGAAAAACAACTGCAGGACTTTTCAAAAGTTGCCTTGGAGATAGAAGTCATAATTTTTTGGGTTTGAGGTGTGATTTTTCCGTTTGTTGTTTTCAATAAAGTGATTATTGGCAAGCCAAGCGATAATGCCATGCTACACTCTTCTTTTACAACATTTGATTTTGTTTCTCCTACCAGTAAAACAAATATAGGTCTTTTGTTTTTTAAATATTTTTCAAAGCTCTCCTGTGTTGCGCCAGTATATTCCGGATTCCTATAAACCTCATACCCAAGATCCTTTGCAGCTTTATACGCAGCATAACGAAAATCTTTAAACCGAGCTTCGCGTGAAAATACAGAGCTAATGCACACATTACCTATTTTTAATCCTTTAGTATTCACAATAAAATCATCTCTTTTCACTTAAACTAATTGTTTGGAGCAATTGTATTTTATAAGCTAAAGAGATATAAGATATTAAATCAAAAACTCTTTCACAATTTAACCATAATATTGCACCAAATTTTGTAATAAAATGAATTCATTTTTAAAATTTTATGGCATTATATGCTCCCTCCAATACTTTTATTAAAATTATAGTTACAAACACCATTAAACTAAATATATATGACAAAAATCGCGAAATGTTACGCAAAAATTTTTGTGAAAATCGTCTTTTCTCTGTTTTCGACAAAATTCGAGTGTTCAATATGTGCAAATTCACTATGAACTTTGCTCGAAATCTTACAAACAATATTTTGATATAAAGAAACAACCTCTATGAGCTGATTAAAAGTCAACTCATAGAGGTTACTCTTTTTTCTATTATTCATCAACTTCCCATTCTTTCAAAATCTCTATATGTTTAGGCTTGAGATTGTCGGTTTTGAACACAATGGGTTTATCGCGCAGTATTCTTGTGCGGATTTTTTGGCAATCGCGTTCTTCAAATCCCGAAAGTTTTAAGCATACGCTGAAATTCGCTGCATCTTTCTTGACTTTTATTTTCTTCAAAAGATAATTATGCTTCTGCTCAACATCATCAAAACCTTTAAACTGATAAGTCCATACCTGTTTCCCTAAAAGAACCGTTGCAGGAAATACCAAACCAGCCGTTGAACCTATAAACTCTCCGCTTTCCATTATTGCTGATGCATTTTCGGGAGTAGTGAAATGAATCAGACCGTCCTTTTTCACTTCATCAATTACAGCACTATCAACATGGGTAAATGGAGTATTCACCAAATAAAAGGGAGTTAAAATAATTATTGCTCCAAGAAGAATTAAAATATAGGGTAAAATAAAAAGCATCTCCTTTGGGTTTATTTTTCTATAATACATCCAAAATGTGACAAATTCTTTAAAAATCGTATGTTTTTGCGTGAATAGTTAACATCTTCTCGCTTGCAGAAAACAAAGAGCGCATCCATTAGGATACGCTCTTTAAATCACTTTTTATATTCAATGCAGGCTTTTTCTAATACTGAAAAATCGTTGCATCTTTTTGCAAGGGCAGTTGAGTTGCCGTTCTTTATTTTGTGATTATAAACGGTAGCAGCATTTTTTCTGATTTTTTCCTGAATTGATTTTATGTATCTGTATTCTGCAAGCAGCAATGCTTTGTAATGCATGTCTTTGACTTTGTTTATGTCAACATAGCTGCATTCGCTCAGCGGTACGGGAAACATATTATTGAGGTTAATAACAGCATAATTCTTTATTTTGAGGAAATCAATGCTCTCTTTCATTTGTGTATGCTTGGCTTTGAATGACGAAAGCGGAGCAAAATAATCCAGACCGTTTATGTGAAAGACAACGCCGATATATTTTCTTTCGTTTTGCTGATTTTGCTTTCTGTTGCGAAACAAATGCGGAGCAAAAGGCACAAGATAATCGATATATATACTGTTGATTTCATAAAGCTTTATGTTATCCATTATTTCTCCTTCACGCAAAACAGGGGCAAGAAAAATCCTGCCCCTGAGTTATGCTCGCACTTACGAGTGGCGAAACACTCACTTGTAACTTTCTTGTATAGAGCCAAGAGAAGCTCACTCAATAAATCTCTCATTTAAGGGCTGAGATACACCCGCTACATTTATTATAAGCAACTCTGTTAATTTTGTCAACATAAAAAACAGGCGCTTACAATACCATTATATGCAAAATAAATCTTTTAACGCACAGTGCTTTATGTTATGTGTTTTATGAAATTACTGTTCCTTTTGCTTTGAGTTGTTGTGCTTTCATTTTTGCAAGTTTTGCCTTCATTGCTCTTTCTCTTTTGCCGTAGGCAATGATGTCTGCGATAAGGCGGTCTTCGGGTGTAGCAAATTTCTTGAGGTTATTATTTTGTTGAGGATTTTTAATCAAATCAATGCACTCCTTATAAATTATTCCGTGATGTTCTGCCGAATGTGTCCATGGTGAATTCCGAGCCGATTCTAAACCCTCTGGTAAACGAGTCTGCTGAACAGGTTGTTAACAAATCCAAATTCAATTTATCGTATTCAGCTAACAGTTCTTTACTTTCGGGAGGTAATGCATCACGAAGCTCTTTCTGAACACAAAGAATTTTGTTGAGCTTTTGATTCAATTCAGCTCTGAATTCTCGGTTAAGCTCTTGCGGCTCGATGTTGCCATAGTAAAACTCTTCAATGAATCCGGGCATTATCATACCCCCTTTTCAAACAAAGGATGATTTCGGCATATTTAAAAAGGCTGAACAAATCAATCAACTCCTTGTGTTTTTATTACAGAAGATATATTTCCTCTGCAGAATAATTGTACCAGGAGTTAACTTGTTACGTCAACGCGTATTGCGCACAAAGATTCGGCGCTGTGGCCGGTGAAAGCGCACAAAGAGCGTACCCAAGCGGATACGCTCTTTGCAGACAAATTTTTTAAAGAAGGAAAATTGCACAGAAAGTGAGATAATAGTTTATCAACAACCCTCTGCACAGAGGAATGGGTATCTTTTGTCTGCAAGACACCCATTGTTCTCTGTGTGCAATAAGGAGGGTTTGTTGAAAAGTTTTGTTTTACGCAGCTGCAAGGGAGAATAAATCCCTGACTGCGTTGAAGATAAAGGTGAAGAACTGAACAACTTTAGCCCAAATCCACTCGAAGAAAGCTTTGAACGAGAACTTATATGAAGCTTTAAATTCAACATCATTATCGGGCATTGTGAAGCTTACTTCGGGGTTGGATTTCTGCTCGTCGGTCATTTCGATACCTTTAACCTCGCTCCATTCGCTGAACACATAATAGGGTTTGTCCGACTTGGTTTCGTCGATTGCGGGAGCAGTATAGCTAACCGCAGAGCCATATTTATATGTTTCAACAGCAGGCATGCCCGTTGCACTGAATTTCCAAGTAAGGAATATCGGGTTGCTTGTTGTGAAGTCATCAATAATGAAGTATTCGTCAACTTCAGCTTCATTGTAAATTATTGTGTATTCATAGTTACCGCTTTTGTTATAATTAAATTCAAAAGCAGTTTCATACTTAATTCCCGTGATAGGCTCCTGCGGAACACCGTCAATGGTATATTCAAGAGTAAAAGTTCCTTTGGGGCTGTAATTGCCGGAACTGTCTCTGATAATAAGACCATCGGAACCCACAGCAACCGTAAGCTTGGGAGTTAATGTTTTTCTTTTAATAACTATTTTAAACGGTAATTCCGTTCTTTCGTAGTTACTGTCGGTACGGTTAATAAGGCTTGCGGTATATGTACCGTCTTTGCAAAGAGTCTTATTTGCATTTTCAATACCAACCATACCTATGCTGACGGCATCATCGCCGGCAACATAAGATTCGAGATAATAATGAATATCGCCGAAAGTTGTACCGTATTCAACGGTAATTTCGGGAACGATTTCATTGCCGCTTTCATCGACAAATTTCATTTGTCCTTTATTTACTGTTACGGGGATTTTAAGAGAATAAGGTAATGCTGCTTCGGGGTCTGCGGGTGTGAAAACAACATCAATTTCATAAGAACCGGGATTTACTGTTCTTGTTTTCCAATAATCAGTAACAGCAAAAGTACCTTCTACCGCCGTTCCCTCAACTTTCAGTTCGGCTTTACCGCCTTCAAGAGGAATATCACCCCAAGTTGTAACACCGTCATAATTAAGAACGGGAACTGTAGGAGCTTCTGTTATAGTCGTTTCGGGAATTTCACCTGCGATGCGAACATAAACTTGTGCGTATGTTAGAGTATATCCAGCAGGGCCAAACATAGCTTCATAGTAACCACTTTCGTTTACAACAGTACTGGGTGTTACCCACTCCCATGTTCGAGCAAGAATCTTAGGTTCTTCAGGGTTATACGGATTAGTCATTTTTCCACCTGAAAGAGTGGAGGTTGAAAGTGTTGCACCTGCTTCTATTTCTGAAGCAACAACAGGATCGTTTTCTTCATCCACATAAACGGGTGTTACGGTTTCAACATCATACAATACGGGACTGAACATTTTATTAAACCCAGTATATTCATCAGTGTTATCGGGGACAAAAGTTAAGTTAAGTTTTTTACCTGTACCGTTTGTGGGGATTTTATCAACATCTTTAAATGTAAAATGACCGGCAACTTGATTACCAGCTGCATCTAAGACTATTTCATCATCATTGATGATAAGTCCCTCCGTTTCGGTTTGACCAAAGTACATTTTGCCGTCTGCATTCTTGTAAGAAATTGTGGGATACTGAGTAACATTAGTTGCTTTTAATGTTTCAGCGGCAAAAGCAAATGGCACTGATGAAGAAATGATTAAAAATGCCATTACAAGTGAAAACATCTTATATGGCATACGAATATGCGTTGACTTTTTCAAATAGTACACCTCCAAATAATAAATGAGTTTGTTGTGATTGAACGGCATTATCATTGTACTAATAATACCGTTTTTGTGCGTGGGTATGGTTTTCTCTCAACAGAGAAAGTTTTTGTGCTTTTCCTCCTTGTATTTGCTTTATAAAGTTTGTTTTTACATCACCGCTTTCAAGAATTAATTCAGGTAACATTTATTTAAAAATAGCACATTATATTGTTCCTAAAAGAAATGTTGATTAAACGCTTCATTTTATTGTTTGAACGCAGTAAAAATTTTTGGAAGGTTAAAAATGTTGATTGAAATTAGAAATAATGATAGAATTAAGATAAATGCAGAGCGTCATTAGGTGCAGAGTGATGAACGCAGAGTGCAGAACTGCAATCCTCCGTCTTTTTGCTTCGCAAAAATCCACCTCCTTTAGTAAAGGAGGCTAATGCTACAGATAGCTTACCGTTATGATGCAGCTTGCCTTTTAGGCTCCTTTTGAAAGGAGCCGGGCGTAGCCCTGAGGATTGTGAATGTGCATTGCATATTCGGAACGGATATTATCCGTTCCCTATCCAAGTCAACTGTGATTCTTTGCGGGCGGCGAAACACCGCCCCTACGATGTTGCAATGAAAGGTGTGAATTAAATTGAACATAGCAATCTGTGATGATGACAAGATTATTGTTAAGCAAATTGAAAAACTGCTGTTTGATTTCTTTATCGAAAAAGGAATTGACTATGAATTATATTCCTTCACTTCAGGGCGTGAGCTGCTTGAGCGTGATGTTCAGTTTGACATTGCGTTTATAGACATTGAAATGCCCGGCATTAACGGAATTGAATTATCAAAAAAACTGCTTGAAAAGAACAGCTATGCGATAATAATGATTGTTACGTCATTCAATCATTACCTTGATGATGCAATGGATCTTTCTGTTTACCGCTACATATCAAAGCCGATTGACCGAGAAAGGTTTACGGTCAATTTGGGCTCTGCTTTAAGAAAATATCTCAACATTAACAGACCTATTGCAATAAAGGGTAACGATGAAATTTCAAAGGTTAATTCCTGCGATATTATTTATCTTTCGTTTGAGGACAGAAAGGTCTGGATTCACACCCGTGACGATGTGATAGAGGTTACAAAAACTCTTGATTATTGGAAAAAGCAGCTCGGTGACGCTAATTTTTATCAGATTAACCGCAGCCATATTGTCAATCTCGGATATGTAACAAGCGTTAACAAAAACAAGGTTGTTCTGAAATGCAACGGTGATATAATTGAACTTAAAGCATCATCGAGAATTTATGCTTCGCTGAAAAGAGCATATTATTCTTTCTTGGGAGGGACATCGGAATGATACAAGCAGTTTGTTATGCTTTTATTTATCTGTTTGAAGTTTTAGCCTGCTTTATGTTTTTTGAAAACTTCTATAATCGTAAGGTAAATAATATAATTTGTTTTATTACTTATGCGTTAGCATTTGCATTTCAGTTTGGAATGAGTTTTGTTTCCATCCGTTCAATTAATCTAATAACTTTTGTGATTTCTGTTTTCCTTCTTGCGTTGATATGTTATGAGTCAAAACTCAGAACTTGTATTTTTACCACTCTTATGCTGACTGCTTTTATGTTTATAACAGAACTGATTGTAATCTACACATCAACATTTATGCTTAAAATTGATTTGGCTGCATATGAAACCAACCTGCTTATATTAGTTATACAAGCTTCATTAAGCAAGCTGTTATTTTTTGTGGTTGTGTTTTTTGCTTCCAAATTATTCAAGATAAGAGCCACTAATCAGGCAGCAAATAAGTTTACTGCTTTGCTCGGACTTCTTCCGTTAACTTCATTGGCGATTTTTTATACTATGTTTTATTGGGGAATTAAAACATTGGATACCTCTCACTTTAATGCAGCTCTATCTGCTTGTTCAATTCTTTTACTGTTTGCAAATCTGTTTGTTTTCTATATTTATGAAATGGTGCAGAAAGCTAACTATGAAAACACTCAGCTCCAGCTTGAAATACAGCGCAGCGAAATAAGCACGGAATATTATGAATTGCTGTCAAAGGAATATGAAAATTCAAGAATACTCATTCACGATATCAAAAACCATTTTCAGCATATTGCAGGCTTGACTATGGAAGGTCAACCGCAGGAGGTCATAGGCTATATTGATTCTATCAGCAAGGATTTCGGTCTGAAAGAACGAATCAAATACAGCGGAAACGACCTTGTTGATGTAATAATCAACCGTTATGCCGCATATTGCAAAGAAAACGGTTTAATATTTGAAGTCGAAGCGTTATGCTCAAAACTTGAATTTATGGACAGAAGCGATGTTTCCTCCCTCCTTGATAATCTGCTCACAAATGCTGTTGAAGCCGCCGAGAAATCAGAAAACAAAAGAATTCTGCTTTCAATTTACAGGCAGGAAAACAGCTTTGTTATGACCGACCATATTTTCGTTAAGGTTGTCAACAGCTGCGACAGTAAGCCGAAAATCAAAAACGGTTTGCTTATGACCAGCAAAATCAATTCGCTGTATCACGGCTTCGGCACAAAAAGCGTAAGGCGAGTTGTGAGCAAATATAACGGCGATTATGATTGGAATTATAATAAAAAAGACCGTGAGTTCACGGCAACGGTTATTCTGCAAACGGAGTGAAACTATGGGCGAATCAAATATAAAAAGACTTGAAGGTGTGCTTGAAAAGGCCGATTTTTCAAAAGGCTTTGCCACCACACAGGAACTATATAAAGCGGGTATAAAGGATGTCCGAGAGCTGACAAGCCTTTGCCGTGCAGGTGTTCTCGTAAGATACGCCCGTGGAGTATATAAGAAAAACAAAACCGACAAGTCTCACAAAATGCGGCTTATCGCCAATAAAATACCCAACGGAGTTTTTGCCGAAGCAACTATGCTATATATGTATAAGCTGATTGATAAAAGACCTGATTCATATACTCTCGCTGTTCCGAGAAGCTTGTCGCATCACAAAAGAAAAGAAATAGACGGCATCTCTATCTCCGTCTATTACATAGAAGATGAACGCCTGCTTAAAACAGGCAAGATAAAAATAAAAGATTTGGGCGTTAACGGCTATAATCTCGAAAGAACAATCTGCGATTGCTTCAGCCGCAGAAACAAGCTGAAAAAGAAGCTTGGTGATGATTTTTCATTAGAGGATATCTCCGAAAGATATCTCAATCATCCGAAGCGTAATATTGAAAGGTTAAAGGAATATACGGACATACTTGATTTATCCGCAGCATCAAGAAAAGAAATTAATAAATATATTTTGAGCAAGGTATAAAACTTAATAAAAAAAACAACTCCCGAAGTGTGATTCACCTCACATTTCGGGAGCTTAATTTTGTGGCTATTAACAGGACACCTTGCCTGAATTACATACTTCCATTGAATAACACAGTCAACAGGAGAAATTCCATCAGGCAAATCAGCCTGTGGTCGTGTATGCTCCGATATACGCAAAAAGCAAGCATTTAAATCGCAGCGGATACATCAACAGGTGAACGGAGATAAATTTGTTGATGTTATGCTGCAGACATTTTTTTGAAAGGATGATGCCCGAAAAGCAAAATCGCAGCCCCTTGTCATCAGCCGAATTTTTTAAAAGCTGATGAACTGTGATGGGGCGTTTGTTTGTTGCTGAAAAGTTGTATCTTTATGAACAAAAGCAATAAACAACGCAGCGTCACAACAGACCGTTTTTTCGGTCTGTTTCGTTAGGGGTTATCACGAAAATATCGTGATTTTTACGTGATAACCACCTAACAAGAGTTTTTTGAGCGAAAAGAGAAAGAATTTCTTGCTCAGAAGCTTTGGTGTGAACAGGACGGCAACTTGTTCAACCGGCCTTTTCTCGGCGACAGAATATATTTTCTGTATGGAAATTGAGACATCGCCATTGATTTAACAAACGGGTTGGCAGAAACACCAACAGAAAAAAGTTTCAATAAAATGAAAGGACTGATTAATGCAAATAAGCAAAACAAAGTCAGAGGCAAAAGCATCACAAGACAACTGCGTGATGAAACAGAAGCTTTTTTATCGACCAAAAGCTTTGGTACTCAGAAGAACTATCGCAAATGGCTTGATGCATATATCAAGTATTGCCGTGAACATCACAACTGCAAAACACACGACGAATGTTTTATGCACATTCAGGATTACGCCGATTATCTGCAAGGTAAGTACAGTGCATCCACCATACACAGCTATCTTGCGGCGGTGTGCGGATTCTATAATGTTCCGATGGATTTGATTGCGAAGCCTATACGCCATACTGCCGAATATACAAAATCCCGTTCGGATAACGGCAAAACGATTCGTGCGGACAACAACCCCGACAATCCACATTATGAACGCTCGGTTTCGTTTCAGAGGGTTGTGGGTATAAGAGCATCCGAACTTGCCAAACTCGAGGGTCGGGACCTTGTCACGGACGAATCGGGACATTTATGTGTTTTTGTCAAGAACGGAAAGGGCGGCAAGGATTCACTTCAGAGGATTCTTCCCGAAGACGAAGTTTTCGTCAGCGAATATTTTAATGTCGGCAAAAAAGAAAAAGTCTTTCAGCCGATCGAACTTTCCAATTCTATTGACTATCACCACGTCAGAGCAGACAACGCCAAACGCTGTTATGAGTATTACCTCAACAGAATCAACACAGAAGAAGGTTATGCAGAAAAGCTTGCAGACGAAATCCGCCTGCGTTGGAAACTGTACTGCACAAAGAGACTTAAAGACGGAACAATAGTTCACAAACCTTTTGATGAAAAACTTATCAAAGGTACATACAAAACCAGAGGTAAGAACAAACAGTTGGCAATCGAATACGGCTTACCAACCGAATACAACAATCTTGCATTGGCTGCCGTTTCAATTTTCCATCTTGCACACTGGAGAAATAATGTCACTGTGCAGTCGTATCTTTTATCACACTAACCCTGAGGATACGGGAGCGGTTTGATTCCACCCAATATTATATAAACGAAAGTACGCTTTCTCAGGATGAAAATGAAAATAACTCACTATGAGTTCAGTATAGAAAATCCTCAAAAAATAACTCTGCGAGGATAAATAAATGACAGAAGAAAGGAAAGATATTCAAAACAACACAAACACAAAATTGCAGAATTTTGATCAGCAAAAAGTCTATGAAGCAGAATTTGAGAGATTTATTGATTTCTTTGCAACAATGATTGAAAAATACGGAAAAGACATTGATTTTTCTGAATAAAAGTGGGCCTTGACTCTTTGTTTAATGCGCGCTACAATCAAGTTGGGACACAAAACAACAACCATTCAAGTAAACAAAGGAGGCTTTGCATGAAGCAAAAATGCTATATTTATACAAGAGTTTCCACTGCTATGCAGGTAGAAGGCTTCAGTCTTGAAGCGCAGAGAACACGCTTGCTTAAATTTGCTGATTATAAAGAACTCGAGGTGGTCGGCGAATATTCCGACAAGGGCCGTTCGGGCAAGAATATCAAAGGCCGCCCCGAGTTTCAGCAGATGTTGAAGGATATTGAAAATGGCAAAGACAAGATTTCGTTTGTTCTTGTATTCAAACTTTCGCGATTTGGCAGAAATGCCGCAGATGTGCTTACTTCTTTGCAGAAATTACAAGATTACGGAGTTAATCTTATCTGTGCCGAAGATGGACTTGACAGTTCCCACGGCACAGGAAAACTGATGATTCAGATTCTTTCGGCAGTTGCCGAGCTTGAAAGAGACAATATCCGTGTTCAGACTATGGAGGGAAGACTCCAAAAAGCCCGTGAGGGCAAGTGGAACGGCGGCTTTGCTCCTTATGGGTACAAACTCGTTGAAGGCAAACTTGAAATTGCCGAAGATGAGGTTGAGGTTATCCGTATTATTTTTGATAAATTTGTCAACACAACTATTGGCATTAACGGAATAGCAAATTATCTGAATAATAACGGATTTATAAAGAAAAAGCGTCAAAATAACACATTGGATTACTTTACCCCTCCATTTATTAAAAAGGTTCTTGACAATCCCGTGTATTGCGGAAAAATAGCTTTTCAGAGAAGAAAAACTGAAAAAATTGCAGGCAAACATGAAGAATATCATATTGTTAACAAATCCGATTTTCCTATTTATGACGGAATCCACGAAGCGATTATTTCTGAAGATTTGTGGATTCAGGCACAGAAAAAGAGAAAGAAAACCGGTCATAAAAGCGATAAAAAACACAAACTGGAGCATGAGCATCTGCTGTCCGGAATTCTTAAATGCCCTGTTTGCGGAGCTAATCTTTATGGCAACGTAAACCGTAAAAAGAAAAAAGAAGACGGAACATACTACAAAGACTACTTTTTCTATGCCTGCAAACATAGAAAAAAGATTGATGGTGTGCGTTGCTATTATGACAAGCAATGGAACGAAGAAACAATTAACGGTGCAGTTGAAGAAACAATCAGAAGGGTTGTCAGAAACCCTGAGTTTGAAGCGGCACTAAGAAAGAAAATTGATTCCCGTGTTGACACATCGGCATTGGATGCGGAAATGGAAAATCTGCAAAAAGTCATCAGACAATACAACGGTGCAAAAGACAAACTCGGAAGAGAAATGGATATGCTTGACATAACGGACAAGCATTACGATAAAAAATATGAGGATATGCAGACAAGGCTTGAAGAACTCTATGATAAAATTGACGAAACGAATGATAATATTGCAGAACTTCAGTCAAGAATAGATTTTCTTATTGAACAGAAAATTTCAAGCGATAATGTTTACAAGTATCTCTTGTATTTTGACAAGCTTTATGATAAATTTACAGATATGGAAAAGAAAACGTTTCTGGCAAGTTTCATTGAACGGATTGAAGTTTATCCGAGAGAGCTTCCCAATGGCAGAATATTGAAAAGCATTCATTTCAGATTTCCCCTTTTCTACGAAGGGGAAGAAATTATTGGCCTGAGTTGGGACAATGAAACGACGCTTGAGACGGTATGTCTTTTGTCCAAACTTAACACAAAGCATCATATCGAGATTGATCTGGATATGGATGAACTTGATTTGACCAATGCGGAGAAGAAAGCTACCTATCAGGAAATCAAGGATTATGTGCTTGAACACAGCGGTCTGAAAGTCAGTGGTTTGTATATCGCACAGATAAAACAAAAATGCGGTATCAAGAGTTAATATGTAAAGGGTGGTTTCTACCATCTAATACATATATGACTGCGGCTCATTTGTGGTGAATAGAAAAGCAGTTATAGGAAAGGAGTAAAAAATCCGCATAACCGCTTATATATCAACATAAAAAGGAGCTGATACTTGTGAAATCACATTTTGAAGAAATGGGCGGAACATACCGCCGAGTCGGAGATTATTTCATCCCCAACCTTGTGTTACCCAAATCAACAAACTATCCAATAGGCAAATACGGGCGTATTCGCCAAACATTTTTGAAAAACCACCATAATGTTATCTATACAAAACTGGTGATGAACGGCAAACTGAACGAACACCTTGCCGAAACAGACAAATGCTGTAACGAAAGAATGGAACTTCTCTGCAATGCAATGGTAGAACAGGAAGGTGTTACGGAAGAATTAAAGGCCTCCGACCAAATGGAATGGGTTTGCCGTATGAATAACATACATAACCGAGCAGAAGAAATTGTCTTAAATGAGCTTGTTTATACAATTTAATATAGTTAACGCCGTGTCTGAAAAGCACGGCGTTTTTTTATGCTCAAATCAGTTGTTATTCATTTTCACCGTTCTTTGCCCTGCTCTTGTAAACATTGAATTTGTTTTTGCATTGCGGTGAACAGAATACGGCATCGGCTCTGTTGGCAACAAAAGCCTTTGTGCAATGTTTGCATAAGCGTATCGGTTTTTCCGTATCTGTCAGCATAAAGCTGAACATCAACTGTGTTACAAGCAGAAGCGAATGGAAATCCCATATAACGGTAGGCTTGTCAAGTAAGGCAATGCGGTATGTCGGAGGATTACCGCCGAATGCTGAAATGCTCTGTTGCATTATCATACGGGTTTCTTGATTTAATCTGTCATAATCCTCGTAATAAAGCATACTCGTGACATAGGTAAATGCCCAGCTTGTAAACTGCTGTTTCATCCATTCGTAAGGCTCTGCATACTCCCTCTGAAAACTCATACTGACCGCCATAGGCTTGTCTGTCATAGTCATAGCCAATGCCATCATTTCACGGTCATTCGCAATATTCCATATTGATTCAACTCCACGCTTGATAATATCCAATTCATCAAACGGAAAGAATATAGCAAGATAATCCTCGGTTGACATTGTTTCTTCTTTTATGAATTGGTTTTTCGGTAAATATACTGCATTGTATTCCATAAAATCAGGTGTTGTAGGCAATGCCGTCATAAGTCCGAACAAGCCGTATTTTGTTGCAAACTCTTTAATTGCTTTCTGTATATCTTCATCGGGTTTCTTGCTCATACCCATCCGACCTATGTTTATCGCTTCAAGAACAAACTGACGGTATTCCTTTAGCGGGTCGTAAATCGAAGGTTTTGCCGTTTTTGTCGGTGTCAGATACAGTTTTCCGTTTTCTGCTTTCTTCCATTCATATTCGCTGTATTTTACCCAAACGGAACTTGCGTTTTCTATTAGTTTCTTCATTGTTTTTTCTCCAATTCATTTACATAGTCTTTCATAAACTCTTTTTCAAGTAATGTCAGACTGTCCTTCTTTTTGACTTCTTTTTTCAGAAGTGCCGTATACATTTCTTTCCTTATCTTTCGAAGCATTGTTGCACGGACTTTGCGTATGTTTCTGTCTGTTTGTCCCCTTATTGCGGCAATTCTTACCGAACTGAATAACCTTACCGCACACAGAAACAGCAATTCTTTCTGTTCTTCTTTCAAACCGTAAAATATTTTAGATAAATATTCTTCCGTTACAAGCTCGTGTATGTCATACGGGCAGTAAAATATATCGTCAATAAAATCGCCCTTGCGAAGCTGCTTTTCCAAAACATTATTCAATGTGTCGGGAAAGAACAGTTCGTTTATCGAAGCACCGTAGTCAAATGGTATATCGTCACCGCTTCTGCTTAATTCGTGATACCGTTCCTTTCGTTCACGGTTTGCATCAAGTCTGTCCCACCAAGCGATAATATTTTCAAAATCGCTGACCGTTCTTGCTGCCGATTCAAGTCGGGCAAGTGCTTCTGCCTGTATTTCCCGTTTCAGCTTCTTCCGTTCGTGTTCTTCGCTTTCTTCTTCATCTTCCTCAAACGGATTTTCTTCCGCCTCCGCTTCAAGCTCTTCCACCAAGGTCTGTTCTTCGACAAGCCTTCGGCGTATCTGTTCGTCTGAATCACCGGATTCATCTTCGGTTATACGGCTTTCGTCATATTCGTAATCTTCCGAAATCATCGCTTGTCGCCTCCTTAACAGAAAGTTAAAACAAAGTTTAAAGTAAATTCATAAAAACAGTTCCGCTAAACATACCGATTTTCTCCTATAAGTGAGGGGGTAATATATTTTGCCGTTTTGTATATTACTCTCAATACTGAAGAAAGGAGAAGTGATGCCATTGTATCAATCAATCGTAAGACACATTAATTTAAGACAACACAACGAATCAGCCTTTGATTAGCCTTGCTTTTCGGAGGCTGAATTCTTTTAAATAAGACATCTGAATAATAACCGCTGATATATCTGACAGCAGATTACAGCAAACGGAACTAACCGCATTATACTCTATATCAATAAAAATCGCAATAGGAGGTAAATTTAATTTGGATAAAACCAAAGCAGACAATAATTATTCATATATAACCCGCCGTATCGGTGCAACAACATTTAAAGTTAAGGTTGTGTATAACGATACGGGTAACGAAACTATGGAAGATAAAATTTTACGAATTGTTCGCAATGAAGTACTGGAAAACGGCGAAAAGTGTGGTATAATAGAATTACCGCAAATGAGCCGACAGTCTGAAAGGAGTGCCTGACTATGGCATTGAAACAGACTGATGGAAAAATCACGGCGTTGTACGAAAGACTTTCCCGTGATGACGAGTTGACCGGTGACAGCAACTCGATTGTGAATCAAAAAAAGTACCTCGAAGGCTATGCACAGCAGCAAGGGTACGATAATTGCATCCACTATACGGATGACGGATATTCGGGCGGTAACTTTGAGCGACCTGCTTGGAAAAGGCTGATTGCCGATGTTGAAGCAGGAAAGATTGCTCACATTATCGTTAAGGATATGTCACGAATAGGCAGAGATTATCTGCAAACGGGTTTTTACACCGAAGTTATGTTCAGACAATACGGAGTTCACTTTGTTGCAGTTGCAAACAATGTTGACAGCGATGACCTTAACAGCAATGAATTCGCCCCGTTCCTCAATATTATGAATGAATGGTATCTGAGGGATTTGAGTAAAAAACAACGTGCAGCTATAAAGGTCAAGGGTGAATCGGGTAAACCGACATCAAACAGTGCGATATACGGATACAAGAAAGACCCGAACGATAAATATCATTGGCTGATTGACGAAGAAGCGGCGGAAGTTGTCCGCAGAATTTTCAGATTAACCATTGACGGGTTCGGACCTTACGAAATCGCCCGTATTCTGTTTGAAGATAAGGTTGAAACCCCTGCCGTCTATTTTGCCAAGAGAAAAATAGGTTTGTGGAAAAGCAAAGAAGAATTTCCGAACCCATATAACTGGAGTGGCTTTATTGTAGGTCAAATAATTTCAAAGCCCGAATATATGGGACACACAGTAAATTTCCGTTACCATAAGCTTTCATACAAGGACAAACACACCGTTAAAAACCCGGAAGAAAATTGGCTGATATTTGAAAACACACACGAGGCTATTGTTGATAAAGAAACTTGGGAACTTGCACAGAAATTAAGGAAAACACCGAGACGCATTGATACCTTCGGAGAAGCAAATCCTCTTACGGGACTTGTGTTCTGTGCCGATTGCGGGGAAAAGATGTATAACCACCGTTCCCGAGGCGGTAAAGAAAACAACTTCTACCCTTCAGATTTCTTTGACTGTTCAACATATACACTTTCCCGACAAAAGAGATACAAAGCCTGTACGGGACACTATATAACCACCAAAAACTTACGCACCCTTATTCTCGACACCATACGAACCGTAAGCACGCTTGCAATCAGTAATCAGGATGAATTTATTGAAAAGGTACGAAATGCTTCTCAGCTTCGTCAGGCAGAAGCGGCAAAGGAAATCAAAAGAAAACTGAACAAGGAACGCAAGCGAATTGCAGAACTTGATAATATTATCAAAAAACTTTATGAATCTTTTGCAACGGGTAAAATATCGGAAGAACGCTTTGACAGCCTGATGGCAGAATATGAAGCCGAGCAGAAATCTCTCCAAGTCTCTGTTGATGAAGCGGATAAACTGCTTTCTTCTTTCAATGAAGATACCGACAGAGCCGAGAAGTTTATTGCATTGGCAAAAAAATACACGGACTTTTCCGAACTTACAACAATGATGATAAACGAGTTTATTGACAAAATCATTGTTCACGCACCCGAAAGAGTTGACGGAGAACGAACGCAGGAAGTTGAGATTTATCTGAATTTCATCGGACATTTTGAGTTACCCGAGCCTGAACTTACACCTGAAGAAATAAAGCGGCAGGAAACACTACGCAGACACCGTATTAAAAACCGTGAAAGATACAAGCAACTCAAAGAAGGAACCCGTGTTAAGGGACAGCTTTTTGAAATAACTTGTAAATGCTGTGGAGAAACCTTTGAAACTACACGCTCATATGCATTGTTTTGCAATCCAAATTGCAGAGCAACATATTACAGGCAGGAAGCAGCAAAGAAACGAAGCCGTGAAATTCCTTGCGGAAACTGCGGTAAAACATTCACCGCAACAAGGTCTGATGCAAAGTACTGCTGCGACGAGTGCCGATATGAAGGACATCTCAAAGGACAGCGGATACGAAATGAAGCCAAGAGAAACAAAGAAAAATCGAATAACGAATAGTAATTATTACAGCGAGCCGACACGATTTCGGCTCGCTTTTTTATGTCAAAATTTTAATTAAGGAAGGAATTTTAAATTATGAATTTATCAGGAAATGAAATTACAGTAATAGGAATCGACCACGGATACGGAAACATCAAAACAGCACACAGTTGTTTCAAAACGGGAGTTGCGGTTTATGACAAAGAACCGACCTTTAAAAACAATCTGTTAATCTATGACGGCAAATACTATATCATCGGTGAAGAACATAAGGAATTCAAATCCGACAAGATGGCGGATGAAGATTATTATGTTCTGACACTTGCTGCTATTGCAAGAGAACTGAAAGTGCGAAACAAAACCTTTGCGACTGTTCACATTGCGGCAGGTTTGCCTCTGACTTGGGTTGGAGAGCAAAAGGAAGAATTTAAGAAATATCTGCTCCAAAACAAATTTGCGGATTTCAGTTTTCGCAATGTTGATTACCACATTGAATTTGCAGGTGCAGACATATTCCCTCAAGGCTTTGCCGCTGTTTCCGACAAGCTACATTGCTTCAAAGGAACAAATATGCTTGCGGATATCGGCAACGGCACAATGAACGTTATGTATATCAACGAGTGTCAGCCGACAGAGAAAAAGTGTTTCACAGAGAAATACGGAACAAACCAATGCTCTCTCGCAATCAGAGAAAACATTATGAGGCAATTCGGTGTGAGATTAGATGATGCAGTTATTGAAAGAGTTTTGAGAACCGGAACAGCAGACATTGCCGAAAAATATTTATCCGCAATCCGAAGCACAGCGGAAGAATATGCACAGGGTATTTTCAGAATACTCCGTGAACACGAATACGATCCCGAACTTATGAGGCTGTTTGTTGTCGGTGGCGGCGGGTGCATAATCAAGAACTTTACCGATTACGATAAAAACCGAGTGATAATCAACGATGACATCTGTGCAACCGCAAAAGGATATGAGCAGTTATCTCTGAAAAAACTTCGCAGAAGCGGTGATACTTTATGAATAAAACGGTAAGCACCAATATACGGTTTAACCTCAAAAACGAGGCAGACAGAAAGGCTTGGGAGTATCTTCAAAGTATGGACAGAAAGAAATACAAATCATACAGCAAAGCCGTTATCTGTGCGTTGTGCGAATATTTTGAGCGAGAACAGAAATCAGCCAATGACCCCTATCTTGAAACCCGTGAAAAAGAAGATGCTTTTTTGAACAGGATACTGCAAACGATAGAAACGGGATTATGCAAAAATTCTTCTTCAGCATCACTCGGCAGTCTTATTCAGCTGTTACAGCAACCGCAAACAAAAACGGAACAAGAAGAAAAATCCGAATCCTCGGTAAGCGATGCAGCATTGGATTTTGCCGACAGCTTTTAATACCGATAAGACCTAAAAATGATACCGAAAAATTTATTATGATACCAAAACAAGCAGTATCCGCTGCTGTTTTCTCCCACTACAAAGAGAAAAACATAAAGCGGTACTGCTTTTCAGCTTTTTCGATATCAAAACCGATACAGTTGATACCAAACAATCAAATTTTTAGTGTAAAGGAGTACGAAATGAACGAAAATGAGAAAGAACTGTTGCAGGCAAAGCACAGACTTGAAGAAGCACAGGCAAGAGACAGAGTAAAGGAACGCAAAGCACGAACACGAAGGCTTATTCAGGAAGGTGCGATTCTTGAAAAGGCTTTTCCTCAGTCAGCTTCAACGAGCCTTGACGAGTTGGAGAGCTATCTGTGCAACATATTAAAACCAGTATAATCTTCAGAGCGTTTCGGGAAACCGGGACGCTCATTCTTTTTTATCCCGAAGGGCGCACTTACTCACCACTTGCCGAACGGCAAGCGGTGGTCGTGCGCTCTGCGAGGCGGATAAAGCTTCTGCGGAAGCCTACGGACAATGAGCATTTATTTGGAATCGCTGTCATTGTCCGCACAGACGGTTGTTTCACCTTGCACACCGTCTGTCTGCGAAAATCTGCCACCGGCAGTTTTATCGCAGCTATGAGTATCGTTTATGCGACACTCATTTTCTTTTTGCGAAAAGAAACAAAAACAGAGAGGATGATGATATTTATTGGCAATATACCACCTTGAAGCGAAGGTAATAAGCAGAGGTACGGGACGAAGTGCGGTTGCTGCTTCGGCATATATGAGCTGTTCTCAGATACTCAATGATTATGATGGCATCAATCACGATTACACACGAAAACAAGGCTTAGTGTGGCGGCAGGTGTTTCTTCCCGACTACGCACCGAGAGAATGGATTGACAGAGCCGTTCTTTGGAACGCAGTAGAAGAAACCGAAAAGACAAAAGACAGCCGACTTGCCCGTGAATTTGTTGTTGCACTTCCCGTTGAGCTTGATAAAAACGGTTGGCAAAAGATACTGACTGATTTTATCCGGCAGAATTTTGTTGCAGACGGAATGTGTGCCGATGTTGCAATCCACAACACAGACGGACACAATCCTCACGCACATATTATGCTTACCGTCAGACCGCTTAACGAAAACGGAACGTGGCAGCACAAAACCGAAAAAGAATATCTCTGCATACGAAACGGAGAAGAAAAAGGGTTTACTTCATCCGAATATGCAAAAGCCGTTACGGATGGTTGGGAGAAACAGTATCCGTATATTGTAAACGGCAAAAAGAAATACCTTCCGCCGTCACAAGCGGAAGGTTACGAAAGAGCATCAAAATATCCCAAAAGCACAAAATATGGCAGGCAGAATCCCATCTCCGAGCGATGGAACAGCGATGAGCAGCTAATATTATGGCGTAAATCGTGGGCAGACGAAGTAAACAAATATCTTGAACCCCAAAACCATATTGATTCCCGCAGTCATTCTGAAAGAGGTCTTGATGAACAGCCTACCGTTCATGAAGGAGTAATTGCGAGAAGGCTTGAAGAAAAGGGCATAATTTCCGAAAGGTGCGAACTTAACAGACAGATAAAAGCTGACAACCGATTATTGAGAACTCTTAAATACGAGTTTGCAAAATTAAAGAAAGCTGTTGCAAACACACTTCCCGCTGTGGCAGAAGCATTGGAAAGCATACGAATGAATCTCATTGTTTTACGCTACAAGGTTCTTTCGGGATTTGTTGAGCATAATGAGATAATACGAACATTAAGAAACATAACCCCTGAACTTGAAAGCTACAAGGATATTGTTGACGAAATTAAGAAAAAGACATCTGAGCGAAAAGCCTTGATTAAAGAAAAGCAATCAATTCCCGTGATTATGATTTTGAAGCACCGTGAATTTGCAAAGAGAATATCCGAACTTACCGAAAAGCTTGAAGAACTGCAAACCGAAAAGAAAATTATATTAAATAACCTTTATTGCACCGAAACTTACACTATTGAGAATGTAAAGTCTTATGTTGCTGCTTTAGAAAAGAAGCTTGATCTTATTTCAAAGCAAGAGCAAAAATATTCTGAAGAAATTGAAAAGGCTGTTGCAGAGTACAAAGAAATGAAAGAAAGTGCAACTGACTTTGACCCTGCCGAGCTTCGTGAGGAACAGCTTAAACTTCGCTACGATAAAGAAGTACAGAGCAGTCAGATAATTCGCAGTAACGGAAAGGAGCTTGTCACTTCAAGATTTAATTACAGCATTCGTGATGTCAATTACTTCCTCGGTGAACAGAACGATTCCCGTTCAGTATCACAAAGACTCGCACAAGCCAAATCAACTCCAAGACGAAAGAAAAATATCAAACACGGCAGAGATGAAAGATAATCCCAGTAACAATTTCTATTAACGAAAAAATTTACACTAACGGTCACAATCATCACTCAAGAAGATTGTGACCGTTTTTTGCATTTTAGCTTATTTTTTATATTAAAACCTAACGATTATGCATCCTAAAACCGCAATGTTGCTTAATAGGTAGAAAAAGCAATATTGTTGTGGTATAATTAATTAATTTGATAATATCCGTTTTAAATATGAATTTTTTGTAAATTCTCGAAAATCCAGCGTAACATTTGCCGTTTTTCGTCATATGTATATATGGGGATTTTTCGGCATTTGCGTTTCACAAAATTTTTTGTTGAATTTTGTACTGAAAAGTCAGTTCTCATGCGTTATATATATTGGGAGAGTGTACTCGAAAATAACATTCTCTTATATGCTTGGAAAGGGAGTATCATAACATTGGATATAAACGAAAGAGAAAGGGATATGCAGTTAGCGGACAAGCTGTGGCGAGAATATGAGCCGTACATTCGCAAACTGTGTAATTACAAACTGAACAGACACAAAGAATATATTGATGATTGTGTTCAGGATGTGTTTATTGGTTTGGTTGAAGCGATACATAAAGGAACGAAAATAGAATATCCGAAAACTTGGCTAACTACGGTTGCGAATAATATGATAAAGGATATTTATAGCCTCGCTTCTAAAACTTCCGATAAGGTTATATCATTATCCGAAAAGGATTTGATTGACGACAATTATTTTTGGAATGATACAGGATCTGAAAACTCAAATATAAGCGAAGAACAGATTTTGAGTGTTAAGGAAGAAATAATTCAAATGCTTAATGAAGATGAACAGCGGTTATTAAATGAGAGATTCGAACAAAAATTAAGCATTGCATTGATTGCACGAAGGTATAACACGACGGAGAATAACATTTATCAAAAACTGTTCAGATTGAGAAGTAAATGTAGAAAGCTAATAAGAGATTATCTGGAACAGCAATACTAACAAAAAAAGAACCAATAATTTATGCAATATTTTTTTGTAAGATTTTTGATTTTAACAGACTATATAGATGAGGGAGGATAATTAATGATAAGCGATAAGAATTTTTTAGAGTTTCTCAATGATAAATCACTTGACTTATCAAAAGAGAAACTTGAACAGATTATCGAAGAAGAATTAGAGAAACCCGAAAATGAAATGGATGCAGATTTAATTGAGTATTGCCTTGATGCTCTTAACGAACTTGAAAGAAATGACTCAGTTGAAATCAAAGCAGAAAGGACAAGTGATTCAAAAGATAAGATAATATATAAACCGTTTAAAAAGATTTTTGTCGCAGCCGCCGCTGTAGCAATTGTTGCAATTGGTTCCCTTTCTGTTTTTGCGGCAGTTTCCGATGTAAGCATTCTTGATGGATTGGTTGAACTTTATAACAAATATATTGTTGTCAGGTTTGATAAAAGCGATGATAAAGCAGATGATTATGAATTGCTTGGCACGGAACTTGCGGCGGAATTAAAAGAGAACGGTATTTATCCTGTGCTTTTACCGGAAGCACTATTAAGTGATGAATCGAAAATAACTGAAATTGAATATCAGTTTTGGGATGTTCTTACTTCTGTGACCATTAGTTTTAGTTATAAAAGCGAAAAAGGCTTTGTTTCAATTGATCATTATGACCCAATTGTTGAGAGTGGAAAGTCAGAGTTCCCCAATGCCAAATATGAAACAACAATTGATATCAACGGAATCCAAGTTCATGTTTTTGAACAAAACAGAAAAGGAACAATAACATTCAAGGACGGACAAACAGAATATACTATTATTTCGTCTATGAATGTTGAGCAGGCAATAGAATTTGCAAAAACAATTAAATAGGAGATGATTAATTTGAAAAAAATTATTTGTATAATTTGTTCGTTTGTATTTATATTCTCTTTGTTTAATCTTTCTGTATTTGCTACAGAAAGCAAAGGAGCAGGAACTTCTTCAATTATTTTAACAGGCGAAACAATAATTGAAGAAGCAGAAGGTATCTATAACACAAGTGCTAACGCAAGGGCGACGGGATTAATAAGTCAGAAAACACTTACACTTTCAAAAACCGGTACACAACTTATTATATCTGCAAAGACGAAAGGCTCTGATGAAGTTGATAAATGCGGCTTCACTTACATAAAATTACAGAGACTTGTTAATGGTAGTTGGACTGATTACTCAACATACTGTTACTCTGATCTGTATTCAGATTCAGCCACATATTCATTTGCTAAAACAATCACACCTCCTTCCGGTTATACCTATCGTGTAATTGCTGAACATTATGCTGCAAAAAAGACACTTCTGATTTTTACATCGGAAGAAACAAGCTATAATGAAACATCGTCATTAATATTTTAAATAAAAGTTCCAAGCAACACTTTCTGATATCAGCAGATAAAACACGCCTTAAACTAATTGATTGGTTTAAGGTGTGTTTTTGTTTTCAAAACAATTGTCGAAATTTAACAAATGTTACTTTGAAAATTTGTTAGTTATTTTTGTGTAAGAAATTAGATTTTTAAAGACTATATTTATGTAAGACAATTATTGATTGTTAAATGCTGAAAGGGTGAGTCCAATGTTTTGGTTAGTTTATATCTATAAGAACATTTGTTAATTTTAAAAGGAGTGTAAAAAATGAAATATACTGAGAAATGTCGTTATTATAAAACCTTCAAGTCTATTTTTTGCTTTGTTATGATTTTTACAATTATGTTGATGTCCACAATAATTCAGACAAATGCGGTTGCAAACGAAAATTCCGATAATCTGTTGTTTGTTTATGATAATAACAATTGGGATGAAGCTAAAAACTATATAAACACAGAAGCAAATAAAATTGATGTTGACTTTATATCTCTTAATGAGTTTTCTGTAAAAAAAGCATCAGATTATACTGCTATTGCATACCCCTTTTCATCAGTTCAAAATGTTCAATTGAAGCATTTATTTGCAGAACATAAAATTTATTTGTATGGTGAATTAACAATAAACAATTATAAGGATGCGGTTGGATTAAATGATTTTTCCATTTTCATTGACTCAGATATTGTTGAAAATAATGAGATTCCTAAACAAAAACTTTCAAACGAATATGAAACAAATGAAATTTTTAATTTGATATGTTACGATGCTTCACCGCTGTTGTGTAAGATTTCTTCAGATAATACTACTCCTTTTTTGAAGGCGATCATAAATGATATTAACGAATCATCAACTTCTGTAGGAGAACGTTCGCATACAATTGTAAAGAGTCAATTTAATTTTAGATTATACTTTGAACTCGGTGCTTATTTATATGTGTTGAATATGGATTATAGCTTATATCGTAACACAAACGAGTCTGATTCTACTTACGATTATTTTGGAATAAAAACAAACACATGGTGTACTGACCCAACTGGCGATAAAACAATAAAGCAGGTAGAAACAAAATACAGTTTCCCAAAAGCTTCTGATGAACTTATGGAATGTGGTCCGGATACAGATACAAATATTGGTACACTTGAAGTGGCGGTTGGATATGGCGATGGAGCATCGGGTCAGATTGCTTATCAGATGGATTTATCTGATACAAAACCCAACATTACTAAGACAGCAAATTACACGGCTGATACAGTTCAGTGGATTATGACACCACGCACATTATTCCCAAAGAGTATTTCTGATACCATTTCAACTTGTAGTGCTACTTGGGCTTCAACTGGAAAGAGTGCACAAATTGATGTTGATTTTCAGGCTGTAGTATCATATGGAACAAACAATCAATATCGATACTATACAGGATACTATAATGTTCCTGTTGTTTATAATTACTGAATAAACAACCACACAAATATTATAACAAACTACTTGTTTTTCACAAAACATATATAAATATTATTTAAAGATATTATGCTTTAACTTTATAGTAAAAAATAGATTGAAGGTATATCCGATGAAAGAAAAAATTATTGAAGTAATGCTCAAAACAACTGGTTTGTTTTTATTTGTTATTGGCTTATTCGTTTCACTCATTGTCGGATTAGATTACTCTGATTATATGTATTTTATTATAGGTACATTAGTGTGTTTTCTGGTTGGACTCTTTTTAGTAGCAACAGGTGAAATAATCAGTTTGTTACGCAAAAATATCGAAAGACAAAACAAGATTATAGAGACATTAAATCAAAAAGAATAGTATTGAGCCAAATACAATTTAAATTTTTGGTGATATTAATTGTCTGATAAAAGTTTTAAAAATTAAATATGTAAAGATTTACGGAGCCTGCGTGGTGCAGACTCCGTTTTCTGTATTATTCTTCGTTATTGATTTGCATTCCGAAGAACTTTTGCTTGAAATACTCATTTAAATATTTATCAACGATTATTAAGATTCATAACATAAACGAAAACCTTCTTTCCATAACGTGTAGATGTGTTTTGTTTATGTTTGACAAAATTATTATATAAATTTTGTGAATGTTTTTTTGTAAGAAATCTCATATTAAAAGACTATATTTATGCAGGGCAATTATTGTTTTAAAAACAACTGAGGGGTGATACCAATGGTTTAGCTGAATATTATACAAAAAGAAATACGCAGCAACATTTATTGTGCGTATTATTAAACAGGAACAAATTTGTAAAAATGATTTTTTAAAATCTTAAAATGGAGATGAGAAAATGAACAAAAATATTAAAATAATCTTTAGCGTTATACTTGTTTTTACACTTATGTTTTCTTCGGTTTTATCTTCTTCTGCATCTGCTTCTGACGAGAATATCTCGCCGTATACATTAAACAAGCCCAATTTATATTGGGATTTATCAAACGAACAATATAATTTTAGCGGTTCTGCGGAAATGTCCAACTTGTATTCAAATTATCTGTTTACCGATGTTTCAAAAGTACGAATATATGTAAAAAACAATCATAGCACTGAAACCTTAAAAGTTAAACTGCTTAAACAAACTGCTTTTGATATTGATTGGTCAGTCTCCACTGAAAATATTGCTGCTAACGGATACAGAACGTGGGATGTTACTTTGGACGAAGATTCTACCTACATGTTAAAGTTTTATGCACCATCTGATTTTGAAGGTTATATAATGAAAATATAAATAGTTTTTCGAAAAAATTTAACTCGTAAGCAAACAGAAAGGGAAAAATAATGAGTTACATATTGAGTTTTGTTGGAAAAATGACTATATATATGCTTATAACTCTTGCGGTATATACGCCAATGAGAATCATCTTTTTAAAAATCAGAAAAACAAATGTGGTTTTGTGGCGTGAAATTTTATTGGCTGTATTTATTTGCTATATCATTGGCGTTTTTTCGATGACTGTTTTCCCTAATGTCAGAATTGATTATGATAAAGAATTAATTGTTAATCTGTTTTTTTCTACCGGTAATTCAGTTCATATTTCCAAAAATGGACTATCCTATTTTAAAAATAATGAAATATATAATGTTATAAATTTGATGCCTTTTAAAACCATTTCTGAATATTTCTTTGCTCCCCAAAACACCAATTATGCAATAAGAGATTGGAATATAATAAAAACAACAAATTTGCTGGGTAACTTTTTATTGTTTTTACCTTTGGGTTTTATTCTTCCTCTTTTAAATAACAGATTCAAATCTTTTTTATTAACTTTGTTAGCATCAAGTGTGTTTATTATAGGAATAGAAGTAATTCAGTATTTTATTGGTAGAGCAGCGGATATTGACGATTTTATGATTAATTTGACAGGTGTTTTTACTGGATTCATCTTCTTTGTTTTAAGTTCTAAAATTATGAAATTCACAAAAAGGAGAGTCAATAATGAATAAAAAAACTTTTTCAAAAAAATTTATATCCATATTGGCATTTGTATTATCTTTTACTTTTGCCTGCTCGCCTTTAGCTAACTCTATAATCATAAAACAACGATATTGTTCTGTTTCGGAGTGCTTATGAAGATAAACAAACTTTTTGTGTTGATTTCCTCTTTACTTATTATTGTTTTTGGGATAACAGTTATAGGATTCATTTCAATAAATGTTGATTCTGGTGCTTGTAATACTGGTTATACTACTTTTGTTTTTGATAAATATAGCAATAAATTGGCTAACAATTTTTACGAAAGTGCTGACTTGTTAGACGAAATATCTGAAATAAAACCCATAAAAGGAACTCAAAAAGCAAAATGGAATGGCATAACAATATATCTTGAATTTGATGTGGAATACAAACACAATGTTTATGGAGTTAATACTGAAAGGTTATTGTTTAAAGGAAAACGTATTTGGATTGATACTTTTAATTGGGATAACGGTAACATAATTGTTTAACAAAAATAACTGCACTTAATAATTGCTTTTTTAAAATCAATACACCTTATTCAACAACATAATTCAACAAATAAAAAAAGAACGGGCTTATTTTATAAAGTCCGTTCTTTTTGCGTTATATTAGGTACATAAAAAACAATACGCAAACAATGTAAAAATTATTTTTAAAAAGATTAATTTTTTTCGTTTGCAGAAAACACCCTTGACAAATCACATCTCATCGAGCGTGATTGTTACAATAAGCCAAAGTTCAACGATGCAAGACAGCCCAAATGTCCTCCGAATAAAGAAAAAGCAATCAAGGAAGCATTAAAGCACTTTGGCATGATATAATAAACTAAAGCCCTCTGAAAATTCGATGATTTCCAGAGGGCTTTTTAACATTAAAAGTTAAATAATGCGAGAATTTGTGAAATAATGTTTTCAAAAAACGCCGCAATTCTTTGGAATATACCGTCGTTTACCGTAATGGTGATTTCAGCGCAGGCATTCTCAACAGGCTCATCATTCTGTGTATACACCTGAGCCTTAACCGTAGCCGTACCGCCGTTTACCGCCTTGACATATCCACAATAACCGCTGTTTTCGTCGCTTAATTCAAGTGCATCTCCGTTTACGGACCATTTAATGTATGCGCCGTCGGGCATATCGCTCACGTCTGCAATTATTGTTGCGGTTTTGTTGTAATCAACGGATGTTTTGCCGTCAAAGCTGTCAACCGAAATCTTTGTGTTTTTGCCAATAGAGTTTATATCAAAATTCAGATTAACGTTTTCATTGTTTATTTTTTCGTTGAAACTTCCCCAGGATATACATTCCCATTCCTCCTGAGTGCCCGAATAATAAACCTCGGGATTTGCTTCATAGGAAATATGAAACGCCTGCTTATCCACAGTCTTTATATTTCTTCCCAGAATTACTCTTTTGAGATTGCTGCAAAATTCAAATGCGGCGAAGCCGATTTCTTCAACACTGTCGCCTATGGTAACATATTCAAGGGAATCGCAACACATAAACGCACCCGGAGCTATTGTTTTTACAGTTGAAGCAACGGTGAAGCTGGTTGAGTCATAACCACCCGAAGCAAAGTGGCAGAGGGTACTTTTATCCTTGCTGTAGAGATTACCGTATTTGTCATTTGTATAATAAGGGTTGTCTTTATCAACAAAAATTCTTGTAACACCCGAAATACCATAAACGTTATTTGCATTTTTCCCGACAGTCAGCTTAACAAGACGGTTACAGCCAGCGAATGAGCTGCTTCCAATATAACATACGCTGTCGGGGATAACAACTTCAGTAACCGCAGTGCAATAATAGAAAGAATAATCGGGAAGAATTACCGAGCCGTCCCTTACCGCTATGCTTCCTCTTACTTTTGCAGGGTCTGTATCAACTATCTGATTTTCGATATATACAACGCCGTTTTCAATGTTGTTTTCATCTTCACTGTATGCCGTTGCACCGAAAACAAAGCCGCCAAGATGCTTTAGATTTTTGGTGTCAAAGCTGATTGCGGAGAGTTCTTCGCAGTCCCAGAAAGCACGGTCTCTGATATCCTCTACAGAGGAAGGGATGTTTATTTTCTTTAATCTGAAGCACCAGGCAAAAGCATATTCACCGATAATTCTGAGAGTGTCGGGCAAATTGATTTTTTCCATACGAATGCAGTTTTTAAAAGCGTTGTTACCTATCATTTCAATACCCGAAGGCAGAACAATCTCCGTAATATCCTCTCTGCCCTCGAAAGCCTCATCGGCAATGGCAACAACAGGATTGCCGTTTATGCTTGATGGAATTTCAATTTTACCTGATAAGTTTATACCGCCGAGAATCGTTACTTCGTTACCGTCTGTTGAAAAATAAAGATTTCCGTAAGTGTTGTTTCCTTCCGCTGATGCAACAGACGCAAAAGCACTGAAAAGCATTATTAACGAAAGAAGAACTGCTGTTGTTTTAACCAAAGTTTTTTTCATTTTAATATATCTCCTTTTTACACCGAAACGGATGTATAATTATTTTCTGCCAAACAAATCGAACTCGTTTTCGGTTAAGATTTTGTAGGTAGTGATTGCATAGTCAAGTTCAAACCCTGTGAGTTTCCTGACAAGCTTAAGTGAATAGTGGGTTGATGTTTTTGCGGCTTCCGCAGTAAATCCGAGGCGTTCGGCAGGGGTATCTCCGCTGTTTTGAGCACGCTCGTAAAATTCTTCAATGAATTTGTAATATTCCTTTGCGGTTTCAAGATTGTTTTTATCCAGAGCCTTTCTGTAACCTATAACATCAAACTCATTAACAACACAAACACGGTCAATATATACCTGTTCACCGATGGCAACTATAAATCTGAGGGGCTCTCTGTCGCGCAGACCTGTTGTCAGCATATCAACTCTGAGTTCAATCCCGTTATCGAATTTTAAAGTTTTATCCCAGGTTGTGCCGTCAAAAGTTTCTTTGCTTCCGTCACCGTAGGTTACGGTTATTTCATAGTTTTCGGGGGCTTCATAAACAAACCCCTCTTCGTTAATCTTTGCGAAGGTGAATTGCTCAAGACCGTTAATTTCAATATCCTTTACGTAATCGGTTATCTTGTGAAGGGTTATTTCTTGCTCAATTTCCTTTCCGAAAATATTGAAAACAGCCGTGTTTTTGCCTTCTCGGAGCTCGCCTTCTATGACGGTATAAACCAACTGCGTATCGCCCATATCATAAACTTTGCCCGATGAGAAAACGATTTTTGTTCTGAAAAGATTTGCATAATTGCCTTCACCCATAATGCTCTGATTCTGACTGACAACATTCTGTTCATCAAGATATTCGTTATAACCGAGCACTACATTATCAAGATCTTCCTGATTAATAATGATATCGGATATATCTTTGCCGAGATATTCGACCTCAATATCAGTTGAATCAAAGCCGTGACTTCTTGAAACAAGAACGGTGTTAACACCTTTTTCAACATAATAAAGCTGAATTCCGTTGCGGATATTTGCCTCATCATAGGTAAAGCCGCTTATCCTTTCACTCTGCGGGTCTTCGGGCAGAACAACATAGAGGTTGTTATATTCGTCAACATAATCACACTCAAACAGGTAATAACCCGATTCTTCAGCTTCAAAATCAACATAATATAAATCAACACCGTCATCAAAGGCAATATGGTTTTTGCCGAGTTTCATTGTTCCTTTGTAGCCGACCTCGTGGGGCATATTATCCGGAATATTATAGTCAATAACCTTGTCGACATGTTCTTTTTCTTCCTCGGGAGAAGCGGGCTGAATAACATTTATAACCGGATTCTCATCATTATCGGGTAAAGAAAAATCGGCTGTTTCGATATATGAGTTTGAAGGGAAATCGTCAACATCTTTTTTGTTGTTGACTATTGATGTAATACCGACAGTCGAACCTGTCACAACACCTGCAACAACAAGACCCGAAACAACCTTCTGCACCGTTGATGCGGCAGTTGCTTTTGCAAATATTCCCGTTCCCGCCGCGGCGGAACCTGCGGTTGCGGCGGAGGCTGCCGTTCCCGCAACCGCAATACCCGAAAAGATTTTTGCCGCTGCCGCACTGCCTTCGAATGTCTGCGCAATATTTTCAAATGCTGCATTGTATGCCCAGCCTACAACACTAAAGGGCGCAAAACTGTAAGCTGCGGTTAGGCCCTTCTTTTCAAATAAGTTTTTGAGCTCTTTGCGTGCATCAAAAAGTCTGTTTTTGACCGTGCTTACGGGAACTTCCATTGCCTGCGCAATTTCATTGACGCTCATATCATTGAAATATTTCATCATAACGCAGGTGCGTTTTTCAACATTAAGCTCTTTAACGGCATCCATTACAACGGATTTCAATTCTTCCTTGTCAACTTTTTCTTCGGGATTAAACTTAACATTTTCATCAGTCTGCCCCTCAAGAAGCCACTCATCTTCTTCAGAAAGCAATTTCGGATTTTTCTTTCTCAGAAAATCCTTGCTTTTATTCACAATAATTCTGTTAAACCAACCCATAAAACTTTCTGTCCTTTCAAGTGAAGAAATCTTATTGAGGGCAGTAATATAACTTTCCTGAACAATGTCTTCAGCCTCTTGATTGTCACCGCAAATCTGAAGCGCCGAAAAATACGCTCTTGAACTCGTCAGCTTATACAGTTCCTCAAAAGCTTTCTTGTCGCCCTTTTTTACTTTTTTTGCAAGCTCGTCAAGTCTTTTGTTATTATCTTTCATAACGAACCCTCCGTAGTTTTGTTTTCACTAATAAGACGAAAGTTTTTTGGATTCGGTCTGCTATTTAACAAAAAATATTTCTCATCATTTTTTGCCATCAATTTGATTTTTGTTTTCTTGCGAACAGCACAATATAATTTCAGTATTTGGAATTATATAAAAGTCAGCAGGTAACATCAATGTGATACGGTGTTACCTGCTTTTTGTATTTATAATGTTTTTTCTTTCAGCTTTTTCATTTCTTTTTTCAGCCGGGCATTATTTAAATCTTCCCACAGCGGCATAATCAAGCCGCCTTTGAGTCTCATTGCTGCTTCGTGCATGGAAGCGTAATAAGCAACCCTGAAATCCGCATATTCCGATAATTTGCATTTCTGTTTGTATGTTTCATACAGACAGTAGGCATCGCCCCACATATTGCGAAGCTGGAACAAATCATATTCTCTGTCTGCCCAAAGGCTGCCGCAGGGGTCAATAAAAGCTGTGAGTTCTAAAGTTTTGGGGTCAGCCATTATGTTCATTATATTAAGGTCGCCGTGTATGAGTACGGGCTTTGTTTTTTCTTCTGGGAGTGAGTTGAAAATTTCTGTTGCATCATAAAGAAGTTTCAGTTTTTTCTTGCCGAACTTTCCGTTTTCGGATAATTCTTTCAGAGCAGTGAGCCAAGGCTCCTGCTTTTCTTTTTTATAGTATTCAAGCCAAGTGTCATAAACGGGATCTGACAATGCGCCGAATTTATCGTTTGTAACGCTGTGCCATTGGAGCATACCCGAAACAACATCATCGGCAAATTTTTGTTTCTGACTCTTGCTTTTCAATAAAAACATCGGATTTAATGCATTCTGTCCAGCAACAAAGGTCATAGCTAAAATTGCCGTTTCATCATCTTCGTAAGTAAAAAGAACTTTCGGCATTTCTACACTTGTGTTTGCAGAGAGGATATTGAGCTGCTGAGCCTCTTCGTACTGCGAGCCTGGAATCCTGTATGCTTTGACAGCGATTGTTTCTCCGTTTGAAAGGATTGTTTTATAAACTCTTCCGTAACTTCCTCCGCCGATAAATTTAATATCCGAAACTTTCTTGTCGATTTTTTCAGAAACGAGTTCAGGTATTATCGGCAATATATGTTTGTTGCCGTTATCGAGAATTTTCATTGTTATTCCTCCGCTATTCTTCTTTTAACAATTTGGTATGCGGTTTTGCTTTCGGGTAAAAACGAAAACAGCTGAAAACAATGGCACATTCCCTCAAATTTATGAAGCTCGGCATCTGCACCTGCAGATTTCAGCTTTTCATAAACTCTGTCGCTGTCGCTTTCATCAAGTTCTGCAGTTCCGCATATCAGAGTGACCTTCGGAAAATTTTCAAAGTTGCCGAACAAAGGCGAAATATACGGGTCGGTTCTGTCAACATTCAGAACATATTTCGAGATTCTTCTGAGCAAGTGAAGGTTATCTTCGATTTTCTTATGTTTTGCTATTCCGTAAAACGGGTCTGTGTATGCATTTTTGATTTTTGAATCACCGCTTGATGTTGCATCCGCCCACAGCGAAAAACAGACAATGTGATTCGGCATGGGATAACCGTTATCACGAAGCCACAAGGAAGATGTCATTGCAAGAGTTGCACCGGCGCTGTCGCCAATAATAACAATTTCGGAATTATTGACACCTTCATCGAGCAGATGAAGATAAACTTTTACAACATCATGCATCTGAGACGGGAGCTGATGCTCGGGAAATCTTCCGTAATCAACATTTATAACCGTTGCACCGCAGAACATTTTGCTGTATTTTTCGGCAAGCCTGCGGTAAAAATCGTTCAGTTCGATTTTGAATCCGCCGCCGTGAATCATAAGTATAACTTTTTCTGTTTTGCAATTGCGGTTTATGAGCTTTTCATATTTTACGCCTTCGGTTGTGTGTTTTGAGTATGTAAAGTTTTTTGAGGGCTTGTATTTTGATTTTTTATCCTTCGTCAGCTTTGCCGCATTGTCGGACAGCTTTGAGCTGTCGGATAACGGCGAATGAAAAATCAAACGCAATGTTGACATAAATATTTTTGAGGTCAGAGATTGCATAACATCACCTTAAATCAACAAAAATCCCATTATCAAACCGCCTGCAAAACCGGAGATATGCTCCCATGCGGTGGCTTTGCCCACAAACATTCCGCCTACTGTATATATAGCAAGAACAATAATAGCATAAGCAGGCAATTCAGAAAACATAACAGTACCGTTCTTTATTGCAAGCATAACAAACACGGCAATCAAACCGTAAATTCCCGTTGATGCGCCTTCGCCTTCGTGGAGTTTATATACAAACGCCATATAAAGTCCCGAAACAAACGCTGAACCGACATAGCAAGCAAGTGTTCTTGCTGTGCCAAGCTGTGTCTCAACGGCATAACCTACAATAAGTGTTGCGGCTACGTTTGAGATAATATGCCATGTTCCCACATGGAGAAGCGCAGAGGAAACGAGTCTCCACACTTCTCCCTTTTTTATTTTCTTCTCAGACAAATGCAAAGCATGGTTTATGTAACCTTTGTTGTGCCCTGTCCACAGCTTTTCTTTCAGTGTTACGGTTGCTGTTTTTGGAATTAAAATAAAATTATCGAGAATGTATACTAAAATTATAACCGCACAGAACGATATAGTAAATATGGGCATTGGGTATCCCTTCTTTCAGATATTAAACAAGGCTGATTGTAACCTTTTCTCCGTTTTCGCCGTCAACGGAAAGGATTTCTCCTGAAAGCCCCGTTTTGACAGCGTTTTCGATTGTGTTTGCCTGAGCGCCTGTAATGCCGCCGAATGCACTGCCTAAATTCAGACCGAAACGCATAACGGTAAGCGGTATTCTGACGTTTGAAACTTTACCGTTTTTATCGGTTGTGATAAGCAAGGTTGTTGCCTTCTTGCCGGTAAAAACAGGTTCCTCATATGCAGTTTCGGGTTCGGCAAATGTTTTTTCCTCTCCAACATTTTCGGTTGCGGGAGCGGCGCCGAGCAATTCATCAACGCTCATTCCGAAAATCTTTGCAATTGCGGGCAAAAGTGAAATATCGGGGCAGGATAAATTATTTTCCCATTTCGATACAGCCTGAGGTGATACTCCAAGGTTCGCTGCAAGTTCCTCCTGAGTCATTCCTTTTGCTTTTCTTTTTTCTGAAATATTGTTTCCGAGATTCATGATTCATTCTCCTTCAAATTTTGATTCGGCTTGCTTTCGCCGATTTCATTGTTGCAAATTCCTTCGGTTGAGTCAACAAACGAAACGTTGAAGCCGATAAACTAATGGTTGTTTTCGGGGTATCAACCGTTGGTTGACTGCTCTTTCCTGAGCTTTTCGATGTTTCCTGCCTTGACTTTCTTATAGCTTTTCACGGTATTCAATATGTATAAAACAAAACACAGCAAAAACAGAGCGGCAGGAAGAAGATAGACATAATTTTTCGATGAAACCGCAATATAGGTCATTATTACGAAATTTATAAAATGCAGAACACAGCAGAAAATATTTAATATAAATTGTGTTTTATTTTGCTTCATATCTTTCACCTTACCCTTTCATCTGTAAGACGACGGAAAAACCGATTTAGTCTGTAATTTTTTGAAAAAGTTTTATACGGGAAGTGTATCACAGAAAAGTATAGTTGTGAGCGCTGCTTTCTGCTCTTCAGTGGGCAGAGTAATAACACCCGATTTGAGAAGCTGTTCAATAACGGTCAGTCTCATTCTGCCGTTTGTCCACTTCAGTTTACAAGCTATTTTGTGAAGATTGTGCATATGGTCAGCAACGCAGTCTTTTGTGAGTTCATAATATTCTTTGCAGTATTTTTCAAGCTTCTTTTCAAGCTTTTCATCGGGGTCGGGAATAAGACTCATCAATTCATCGCCACCATAGGTGGAAACAATCATTGTTACCTTATCTTTGTCACCGTCTTTTACAAGATAACCCTTTTCATAAAGGCGCTGATATTTTTCAAGAGAAACTTCATCCTTGCTGATTCTGCCTGAAATATGTTCATACAGGCTGTCAAAATCGCTTTCAAGACTGTCACGCCATCCGCCTGTACGGCTGTCATAATATGTATCACACTGCCAGGCAACGGTTGAATATCTTTCATTTGTTCTTGTCATATCTCCGCAGGTATTATATTGTTTGTTGCGGCTCAAATCAAAATCAGGTTCAACTTCTGCAAATGCACTGTAAATTCCGCCGTCTTTTCTTTTGACACTGTATTTTTCAAGTTCTCTCCACATTTCGATATCCATTGACTTTTTGCCGACAGCAAGGATAACTGCAGACCAAAGAAGAAGGTTCATGTCATTATCGGGAATGAAAATTTTGCTCATATCAAGCTTTTTAACCGCTTCAAAAACAGAAGGAATATATTCTTCGCAGAGAATTCTTGCATACTCTTCATTGAGGAGCTGCTTTTTTCTGTCGATTTCATCCGTTGTTTCGGTTATATATATATTTGTTCTGTATTTTCCGCCGCCGAGTTTATCCATGAAGCCGTATTCCTCAAGAGTTCTGACTTCATCTTCAATGAATATAGGTGAAACACCAAGCTCTTCTGCTATTTCTTTGACGGTTTTGGGTGAATAATATGCTGCATAAGCGATATTCTGAGTAAGACTGTTGTGAAGGAAATCGGATGTGTCTCCTTTACTGCCGGGGCAGCCGTTGTGACCCATATTTATAAATTTAACAGGATTAATTCCGAGTGTGCCGGGAGTTCTTTTCATTTCAATACCTTCTTTCAAGCTGTTTTTTGCTTCATAAAGATGCCATTTGACCGTTCCGAGAGGGATGGAAAGCTTTTCCGCAATATCGCCGAGCTTCAGATTATCATAATAATGCATGACAACGATTCTGCGCTGAGTTTCCGAAAGATAAGCAATCTCACGTCTGAGATTTTTCGCTTCTTCTGCATCGATTAAATTCTTTTCATAATCAACGCTGTCAGGCAGAAACACCGAATCAATTGCAAGGTGTGCACTCTCCTTGCGTTCACCGATATATCTTGCAAAAACATTGCAAGCAATGCGGTAGATATAGCCGTTGATGTTTGCTATTTCGTCTGCCTTAAGCAAAGATGAATAAACCTCAAGGGTTATTCTTGAAGCAAGCTCCTCTGCTTTATCGATGTCTGTAATTTTTGAAAGAGCAAAGCCGTAAAGCTTTTTATAGTATTCGGTGATGATTTTGTCGGCTCTTGATTTTTCCATTTTACGCATCCTCTCTGAGCGTTTTCGAATATATAGTGACACCGCTTGAAAAAAGGTTGGAAAAAATATAAAAAACTTTTCTGAATATATTTTACAAGATATGATAATCAAAAGCAATGTTTTTCATTATAAGAAAAAACAAAGGAGCTGCTCCAAACAAGAAGCAGCCCCGATTAAATCTTTCACTTGAATTTCACTGTGATTTTATGGTTACCTGTGCCTGTTTTGATTTCGATATGGCTTCTGCCTGTTTCTCCGAGAGGAATTATCTTATATTCACCGTCGGTTTCAATGCTTTCAATCTCTTTATGAGCAAAAACAACAGTAGGAACATCATATTCTTTATCCTGATTGAATTCAAGCATAAAACTGTTGTTCTCTCTGTCGTGACGGTATTTTACGATATCGCCGCAAACAGCAACAGGAAATGGTCTTGTAAGATGATCAAGAAACGGCAAGTCGTACACATACATAGTCATAAAGAATGTGTAAAACGCCTGACTCCATTGATTTTTGTCAAAATAATCAAGAAGAAAATCAATATGTTTAAAATAATCCTCGCTTTCGGCAATGGAACCCCATTCACCAACAAGGATCGGAACATTCCATGCTTCCTGAGTGTTTTTCTTTTCATCAAAAATTGTCTGCACTCTCGCATCGCTCGGATAATCATATGCAGGAGTATCAACCATAAGATCGTATCCGTGAGGCGAATAGCAAAGCTTTTCTTCACGCTTGCCGTCATAGTTTACGGCAGGCATGCTGAACGGAATGCTGATGTTGGTATAATAGGAGCTTTCAACGATGATGATACCGTTATCGGTAATCTCTCTTATGCTCTTTGATAGTCTGTTGATAAAATCAGAATAAACGCCCTCGTCGAACTTCTTTTCAAGCGGAAGACCCGCTCTTGTGACTTTTCTGAAAAGGTCGGGGTCATCAAACGGCTCAAGAACGCCCGACATATCTTTTTTGAGCAGGCACTTAAGCATTTCCATTTTCGGGCAGCGTTTGTCTGTTATAATTGTTTTGGCAAGACTCATAATAAGCGTTCTGAACATCTTGCCGCCATCGCTTCCGGGAAAGGGTTCGTTGAAAAGGTCAAAGCCAAAAAGCGCAGGATGGTCTTTGACTCTTTCTGCAACATGCTTCCACATATTTATGAAATATGTCTGCAAACCGACTCCGTTTACCTCTTTGTTTGCCCAGAAGTTGTCAAAACAATTGTGAACAACCTTGCCCCAGAAATATCCCGTTGCCCATACAAGCTTGTTCTTTTTCAGCTTTGCGCCGTCAGTCAGAGATGCCCATTCGGGTGCGCCGTCCGATCCGCCGACGGGTCCGTACAAATCCTGATGCATATCAATAAAAACATACATACCGTATTTATGGCACACATCCATAAAATTCACAATTTTGTCGATATATTCCTCATTGTATTTGCACGGTTCGGGTTCGATTGCTTCCCATGTAACACCGAGCCTTATAACATTAAAACCGCATTCGCTCAGCTTACGCAGACTGAGTTCTGTGTACTCATTGGCATTTATATAGCAATATTTCACGTTTTTGTCAGTATAGTTGACACCGTTAAAAATTCTGTGTCTGCCATATTCATCAACAAATCGTTTTCCGTTAACTGATATCCTGTCCATAGCAACCTCCGAAACCATATAATTCAATTATATTCCAAATTGACATTATTGTAAAGTTTTTGTGTTTTTTGATTATATAGTGATGCATTCCGAAAAAAGGTTGGAATATTTTTGAATTATTTTTTTGCTTTCTTGTATTCACCGAAAACGGTATCGTTTTTACCGATATTCTTGATGCAGAAAAAGAGCATATAAATATCTGAATGGCACATAAAGCACGATTCAACAAGTATAAACAATGCGAAAAATCTTACTATTCCGCTTGTAAAGACCGCGGACAATCCGAAACCTGAAATAAAAACAAGCAAAGGTAAAGCAAGACTGATAAGTATTTGAATGCGGTTTACACAGCCGTTATAAACCGAAAAATGATTTTTGAATGACATGATACATTTTTCGTCAAGCCTGCCTTTTGAAACGGGAAGAAGGTGAAGGATCTCACGCATCGGAGCAACAATAAGCAAAAGAATAATTACATTAATAATAAGAAGTCCGATAGTTTCCGAAATACCGAAATCTTTGATATCATCTTTAAAAAGTCTTGCCGCCGCAATCATTGCAGCAATCATAAATGCCTGCGAATATGTGCCTGCAAGACGGAGCTTTTTGCCTGTGATTTCTTTGTTATACCACTTTGTGTAACCGTTTTCTTCGTTTATACCGTTGATTTCATAATCATATTTCGCATTCTTTGAGTATTTCATATTTAACCCTCCTGATTTTTTAAGTATTCAAAGCATTCCGAGTATTTTTCGTTTCTCAATATCTCATTACGGAGATTTTTAGGTGCGGAAGGCGAAAGATAATCCCGAAGTCCGTCCTCAGATATTTTCGGAAAACTTCCGTGGGAAATTACCTTTGAAAAAAGCGGCGATGAATAGCTGTATTCATCAATCTTAAGGATTTCTTTATATGTTTGATGGTGGTCAAAGCCTTTGTCGAAGTATTCCATAGCTTTTTCAAGGTCTCCGAATTTAGCTTCAAATATTGAACAGCAGATATAAAGGTCACGCATATTTGTGTGGGCAATGCCAAACCTGCCGTCATCAAACAGCTTTTCATAAAATTCTGCGAGGGCTGTCAATTTCTGAACGCTTACACCGCTTCTGACCAAAGATTTTTTGGTTGCAACAGATGTTTCAATGAGCTTTTTGAGTTCATTTAGAACAGATATTATCGCTTCACCGAGATATCTGTCACGCTCCTCGTCGGTAGTTGCGTGGATCATAAGGCATTCACGGCTGACGAAAATTGAATTCTGTTTTTCGGCAAGTGCCTTTGCCTTTTCAAACTGACCCATTTTTGAGTAATCCGCAACCATAATGAGTATCACGGCATCTTTTTCTGGGAAAGCGTCTTTCATTTTAAGAAGTTTTTCAAAAACTCTCATAGCTTCCTGCCAATAATTGTTATTTGAAGCGTGCTCAGTGTCAATTGCACCGTAGTCGGAATCCTCTTTTATTTGACTTTTAAGACCGTGCATTTTCCAACCGTGTGTATGTAGTGCGAAGCCGAGGTTAACAAGAAGACGGTATTCCGTCGGGAATTCGTCAACCGCATCACGGAGCATCTCAACGCACTCAGTCAAGTCTTCGTTTGCATTAATGGCTCTTTCAGATTTCTCAATAATATTTCTGATTTTTTCTTCACGGTCTCCGTCATAGCCGAAAAGCTCGTCAATGGAAACGTGAAAGAAATTTGCGATTGCGGGAATCATCTCGATATCGGGATACCCTTTGTTTGCCTCCCAGCGTGAAACCGCCTGACAGGTAACGCCGAGTGCATTTGCCAAATCTTCCTGCTTTCTTGAATCCCTGCGTCGAAGTTCACGGATTATATTGCCTATTTTTATATTCACGGTGCATCCCTCCGTTGTTTTGTTTCGATTTCATTATAACGGCACTCAACAGATAGTTCAATAATCAATTTGTTGTTTACAATTCAATGGCTCGTTTATCTGTTTTGAAAGCATTTAAAGTGTAAAGCTTTTTTGATTTTGGTAGTTTAGAAAATTCAGTGATTTATCCTTGACACCGCCGAAAAACTGATATAAAATATCGGCGAACATTTGTTTGTTATAAAATTAAAATGTTTTTTATTTTTCGTCATTTTTCGGGAAAAATTTTTGCATTTTCACTCCATAATAAGTGAAAGCAAATATTTTTTACTTTTTGAAAATTCAGGAAAAATTTGTTCTGTTTCACTCCTTTATAAGTGGGAGGATAAAAATTCTTCGTAGTGAGGTGATGCAATTATATCGGACAACCCTAATTTCAGTTACATTGTAAAAGTTCCGAATCAGGTTATTACCATTCCGCAGGACAGTCATCTTGCGTGGCTTCCGTTGTTTTACGCTCTGCCCAAAGAGCTTGTAATAAAACGGAAGGATTATCTTGAAATCCCGAGAAGCCCGTATGAAGTTCTCTACACGGATAAATATAATTATCTGATTAACGACGATGTTTTTCTTCAGCTGATATGGGAATCGTATGCTTGGTCGGTGTGGCAATTCATTCAGGTTCCCCGCCGTGACGGTTACGGCAATATTCCCGGCAAGTGGACAGATTATTCGGGCGACTTTCCTCTGTGGCGGTTGTGCTTTGTTACTCAGAACTACTTCCGAAGCAAATTTGAAAATGCAATGGAATGGAGTTTTCAGAAGCTGTTTATGATGCCGAAGGAAATGCAAATCCCGTGGCTTACATATCAGCAGTTCAGTAATCTCATCGGCAATCTTACGGATATGATTGTTGAAGAACAGAACTGGCAACCGATGATTGATGAAATATGGAAAAACCGTCAGATGGAAGATTACAGCGAACGTAAAAGCACATACAAAAGAGATTTCATCAACAAGTGGTATTGCTCGTGGAACAAAAAGAAAAGTCCGATTTTTCTGGATGAGGCAATCAAATCAGGCGAAGAAATCAGCGAAGAATTGCTTTTTCAGTTACCGTCACCCCGTGAAGATTTTGAAACAAGAATTCTTTCGAAACACAAAGTCGAAGCATTCTTTGAAACGCTCGACGGAAAAGACAAACGGATTTTGCAGATGCGAATGGACGGATGTACCCTTGAACAGATTGCAAAATTTGCGGGATACAAAACACCGAGCGCAGTTTACAAACGCATACAGAAAATCGCAACATCATATGAAGATTTTGTTTCAAAGAAGTACGGAGAATTTCTCGACATCCACTCAAAGAAAAAGAAGAAAAATAAACAAGCAGACAAAGACAGTCACGATTGATTTCGTGGCTGTTTTTTGATGCCCTAAAGGAGGATTTCAGAAATGAGACAATAATGTTGCCTGAGTATGTACCGAAAGAATATGCCGACAGAGAAACTCTGTGGAACGAAGTTGAGAAAATTGAAAAAGGCAAAAAGGCTCAGCTTGCATACAGCTTTGATTTTGCATTGCAGAATGAATTTACGATGGAAGAAAACATCGAGCTTGCCAAAAAATCATAAAAGAGCAGTTTGTTGAAAGAGGAATGATTGCAGACTTCGCAATTCATTCTCCCGAAACAAACGGCATAGCAAATCCGCACGTTCATATGATGTGTCCGATAAGACCGATTGATGAAAACGGTGACAGAGCAACCGACCATAACGGAAATTACATCTACTCTGCCGTGCCGACAACCGATTGGGGCAAAACCGAAACTCTTGAACATTGGCGTTCGGAACGGGCAAGAATGTGCAACGAAAAGTTTGAAGAAAAACAACTTGCAGACAGAATAGATTACCGCAGTTACGAGCGAATGCGTCGTGTCGTTGTCCCGACGGTAAGACGGTATTCATCCGACATCAACTTAACCGAATATTATAAATCGAGGAGCTGTAAAAAACGAAAGTTTTCTGCAGCTTCTTTGTTTTCTGTCTTTTTTATATGCGGCTGCCTGAGCTGCACAGCCGCATCTTACAAATATTTACTTATATATTGATTTTGCGAACCGTAAGATTTATAATGTTTATATACAGAATTCGGAATTATTGTTGTTTCAGGGTTATCGGTTAAGAAATGAGGGATCAAATGAGTTCATTCACCAAAAGCGGAATTCTCAATATCGACCCGTATCTCGCACCCTTTGAAAAAGATATTGATCTGAGAACCGAGCTTTTTTTAAGCAAAAAAAAGGCTCTTGTCGGCAACCGCAAAAAGCTGAAGGGCTTTGCCGACGGACACAACTATTTCGGCTTTCACCGCACCCGAACAGGCTGGGTCTACAGAGAGTGGGCTCCTGCCGCCGAAGCGATGTATCTGACGGGTGATTTCAACGGCTGGAATCTCGAAGAATGTCCGATGGAAAAGCTTGAAAACGGCATTTTCGAGGTGCATCTCAAAGGAAAAAATGCTCTTAGGGCAGGTCAGAAGGTGCAGGCGATTATAATAAACTCCGGCAGAATTCTGCGCCGCATTCCGCTCTATGCAACCCGTGTTGTGCAGGATCCCGTCACCTATTCATGGTGCGCCGAGATCGAGGATCCCCATGAAAAATTCCTCTGGACCGACAGCGGCTTTGTGCCCGAAAAAACGCCCTTTATCTACGAATGCCATATCGGCATGGCGCAGGAAAAAGGAGCAGTCGGCACATATAAGGAGTTCACCGAAAACATCCTGCCGAGAATCAGGGATCTGGGATATAACACCATTCAGATAATGGCGATCATGGAGCATCCGTATTACGGCTCGTTCGGATATCAGGTTTCCAACTTTTTCGCTGCCTCTTCCCGTTACGGCAGCAGCCGTGATCTGAAAGAGCTGATAAACACCGCTCACGGAATGGGAATTGCCGTTCTGCTTGATGTTGTTCATTCCCATGCGGTAAAGAACACCAACGAAGGGCTCAACGAGTTCGACGGCACGGTTTACCAGTTTTTCCATGAGGGCGAAAAAGGCAACCACAGCGCATGGGGAACAAAGCTCTTTAACTACGGCAAAAACGAGGTTCTGCATTTCCTGCTTTCAAACCTTAAATACTGGATGGAGGTTTTCCATTTTGACGGTTTCCGCTTTGACGGCGTAACCTCCATGCTTTATCACGACCACGGTCTCGGAAGCGCATTCACAAACTACGGCATGTATTTTTCCTTGAACACCGACACGGATGCCGTTACATATCTGCAGCTTGCAAACGAGCTGATTCACGAGATAAACCCCAAAGCAATCACGATAGCGGAGGATATGTCGGGCATGCCGGGCATGTGCATTCCGATAAAAGACGGCGGTCTGGGCTTTGACTACCGCCTGTCCATGGGCGTTCCCGACCTGTGGATAAAAACCATAAAAGAATGCACCGACGAAAGCTGGGATATCGTCAAGCTCTGGTACGAGCTTACGTCACGCCGTCCGCAGGAGAAGAACATCGGCTACTGCGAATCCCACGATCAGGCTCTTGTCGGCGACAAAACGATAATGTTCAGGCTTTGCGATGCCGAAATGTATACCGGCATGAGCAAATTCGGCAACAACCTTGTGATAGACCGTGGAATTGCCCTGCATAAAATGATCCGCCTTGTCACCGCCTCTCTGGCAGGTGAGGGATATCTAAACTTCATGGGCAACGAGTTCGGTCATCCCGAGTGGATAGACTTCCCCCGTGAAGGCAACGGCTGGAGCTATCACTATTGCCGCAGACAGTGGAGCCTTGTTGACAACCCCGACCTCAGATACAGAGAGCTCTGCAGTTTTGACAAGGCCATGATAAAACTGCTCAAGGAAGAGGATCTGCTGTCCCTGCCCGCTGAAAACAGATGGCTTCATCAGGAAGACAAAATTCTCATCTATACCAAAGAAGACACCGTTTTCATTTTCAATTTCCATCCGACAAAATCCTTTGACGGATATTTTGTTCCCGTCGGCAAAGAGGGCACATACAGAGTTGCTCTCTCCTCAGACGATGCAGAATTCGGAGGCTTTTCAAGGGTCGACTCCTCTGTCAGATACAAAACCATTACCACTCCGCACGGATGGGTCGGCTTCAAATGCTATCTGCCGAGCAGGACCGCAATCGTTCTGAAAAAAATGAAAAATATAAAGTGATGAAAGAAAATTTTTCTTGACTTTATTCGGTTAAATTGTTTTAATATATTTATTACTGTTCTCTCAAGGAGGTCAAATCATGAAAAATTTCAAGAAAGCATTATGCATCGTTCTGAGCGTTGTTCTCTGCATGCAGTTCACCTCGCTCGGCTTCGCTGCAGGCGAAACTGCCTCAGACTACACAATCGTCAACCCCTATAAAGACGTTATCTGGGAAGGCGAAAACGCATGGGGCGCATACAAAGGCTCCCTCCATTCACACACAACCTACAGCGACGCCGACTATTCTCTTGAAGTTATGGTCAAGGAGCATTATGCAAGAGACTTTGATTTCCTTGCTGTTTCCGACCACGGCGTAACGGGCGTTGATTGGGATAAGGCTCCCTACAGACATCCGCTCTATTTCTATCAGCCCATTCTCGGCAACGAATTCAAGCACCTCACAACTGAGGAGTACGAAGCAATTCAGAACGGCACATATAACAACAGAGGCTACGGCATGACTCCCGTTCTCGGTGCAAACGAATTCAACAACCTCTCTCTGACCAAGAATCATGTCAACGGTCACTTCCTTAAAGCCAACGAAGGCAACGCTTACCCCGGCATGGAAAACGAGCAGGGCTATGACGGCGCTCTCGGCTATATCGACGAGCACGGCGGTCTTTCCTACATCAACCACCCCGGCGACTGGCTTGCAAGCAACGACAACCCCGCTATCGTAAACGATGACTACAGCGTCAGCTTCTTCGGCAACCTTATCCTCAAATATGACAGCTGTCTTGGCATTGAGATCCTCAACGAAAGAAACGGCACAACCGGCTACGACAGAGTTCTCTGGGATAACCTTCTGATGTACACTCTTCCCTATGGCAAGAACGTTATCGCTTTCAGCAACAACGACACCCATTGGCCTGATACAATCAATTCTTCCTACAGCGTTTTCATGATGGAAGAGAACACCTCCGATAACATCAAGGAAACCATGCAGAGCGGCGCATTCTTTGCTGTTACAAGAAGACTCCGCGCAAACACCCTCAATGAAATCGGTCCCGCTGTTGAAATCGACTGCATCGATTCCGAGGCTTCTCATCCCATGTTCACAAACATCGCCGTTGACGGTCACAGCGTTTCTGTTTCAGCATCCGACGCAAAGACTCTTCAGTGGATCGCTAACGGCAAGGTCATCAAGACCGTTGACCTCTCAAACGGCGGCTCCTACACTCTCAACCTCGACGATATCGATGGCGCAGAGGATTTCGCTTATATCAGAGCTGAGCTTTTCGGCGACGGCGGTCTTTGCTGCTCTCAGGCATTCGTTATCGACGACGGCAGCGAGCCTCTTGAATATCAGCCCGTAACAGGTCTTCCCGCTCTTCTTACAAACATCTTCAATTTCATCAAGGGCACAAAGCTCTGGACTCTCTTCGGCGAGCTTGCAAAGCTCTTCTGAGCAGCAGATAATAAAAAATTAACGGCAGGAGAAATCCTGCCGTTTTTTGTTTGCTGTATTTTATTTGCCGACACAAAATCTTGAGAATACTTCGTCAACAACAGCCGCCGTTGCCTTCTCGCCCGTCAGCTCGAGAAGAGCATCGATGGCGCAGTCGGCACAGACATTGACCGCATCGAGCGTAACTCCGCCCTGAATTGCCGCAACCGCCTCGTCGATATGCCCCATCGCTCTGATGCAGCATTGTCTTTGTCTTTCGCTCGTCAGACATGCGGCGGCAGGGTCGAATTCATTCGTCATCATGATTTCAGCAACCGCCTGCTCAAGCTTTTCTCTGCCTGCACCCGTCGAAGCCGAAAGCTCAACGGTGAAAGCAAAGGCTTTTTCGATAATCTCTCTGTCTGCGGCGGCAGGCAGATCGGCTTTGTTGAGAATCGCAACGCTTTTCTTCGCTCTGCATTGTTCAATGATATCAAGGTCATCGGAATTCAGAGGCACGCTTGTGTCGAAAACCGCAAGAACAAGCTCTGCCCTTTCAAGGCGGCGTTTCGCAATGCTGACACCCATGCTTTCAACAACATTTTCGGTTTCTCTGATTCCTGCCGTATCGGCTATGCGGAGAATAATTTCGCCGAGCATTATGCGTTCCTCGACAACATCTCTCGTTGTTCCCGCAATATCAGTTACTATCGAACGCTCAAAGCCCGTGAGCATATTCATGAGCGTGGATTTGCCGACATTCGGTTTGCCGACGATGACCGTGTCAATTCCGTCGGTCACCGCCCTGCCGCAGTCATAGCGGCGAACGATTTCCGAAAGCTCTTTTTTTGTTTTTTCAAAAACGGGAAGCATCTGCGCTGAGCTGATATCCTCAATATCCTCGTCGGGATAGTCGACCCATGCCGCAAGAGAAGCGCAGACCCCGATTATACCGTCGGCACACTCTCTTATCTTCTTGCTCAGATTTCCGTCAAGCGTGTTGAGTGCGGCGGCTGCCGCCTGCTTGCCCGATGCGCCGATAAGCGCCATAACGCTTTCGCTGCCTGCAAGGTCGATTTTTCCGTTGAGGAAAGCCCTCTTCGTGAACTCCCCTGCTTCGGCAGGCTCTGCACCTGCATCGAGAACGGCTCTGAGGGTTCTTTTGGTTATGTATAATCCGCCGTGACAGCTTATCTCGCAGACATCCTCGCCCGTATAGCTTTTGGGCGCACGAAAAACGAGGCAGACCGCCTCGTCAATTTTTTCGTCATTATCGTAGACTCCGCCGAAAGCGGCTGTATATCCCTTTAAATCGCAGAGATTTTTTCCGCTGACGGGTCTGAACACTTTCGTTGCGATTTCAACCGCTCTCTCCCCCGAGAGGCGAACCGTTCCGATTCCGCCGGGTGCGTTCGGGGTTGCGATTGCCGCAATAGTTCTGTTGCTCATAGGGTTTTTCCTTTCATTCGCAAACAAGAGGAACTCTTTTGCCCGTTATTCTTTTTGCGATTCTCGAAAAAGCAAGCGTTGACGGCGAAAACTCAGAGGGAGAAGCTCCCGTTACCGAGCAATAACCGAGGTTTGCATCTCTGGGCACAACGCCGATGAGCTGAACGCCTGTTTCGTCAATGCATTGGTCAATGTTGAGAAGCTTATGCTTGCAGACGGGCTTGACCTCGAACATGTTTATAACAAGGCGGACATCCTTCACTCCGAGTCTGTCAAGCTCATCGAACGCTCTTGCACAGCTTCTGACACATATGCTGTCGGGCGTTGTGACAACGATCGCTTTCTCGGCGCATGCCGCCGCAATCTGAAAGCCCTTGTCAATGCCTGCAGGAGAATCGATGAAAATATAATCATAGGAAGATTTCAGGGATTTAACGAGTTTCGCCAGAGCCTCGGGCTCAAAAGCGGAATCAAACCTTGAGGGTGCGGCAAGCAGGTCGATCTCTCCCTTTATGACTGCCTGCTCTGCAGTGCATCTGCCGAGCAGAACATCTCCCCAGTCAAAAACGACCTTGTCACTCGCTCCGAGAAGAAGGTCGAGCGAGCGCAGACCGATGTCGCAGTCAACATCAAGCACTTTTTTGCCGGCGAATGCCAGCGCTCTGCTGACTCCCGCCGTAAAAGAGCTTTTTCCCGAGCCGCCCTTGCCCGATGAAACAAGAATTATTTCTGCCATAAAACGGCTCCTTTCTCTTAGGGAATAAATGTGTTTTCGGGGCTGAGCTCTTCAAAGGTTCCGCTCTGTCCGAAATAATAATCGCAGACCGCACGGACAACGGGTGCAACAAAAACACCCGAGGTCATGCCTTCGCCGACAGCGGCAATTGCGATTTCGGGATTGTCGTAGGGTGCAAAAGCAATCAGGAAACCGTTGTTGATCTTTACGGATACGCCGTCGATCTGACGGATTTCCTGCGAGGTTCCCGTTTTACACGCAACCTGAACGGGCAGACCTCTGAAATATTCGGCGCAATAGCCCGTCGTTCCGACCTTCAGCATACCTCTTTTGACGATATCGAGCGTCTGAGCGGAAATCCCCGTTTCCGCAACAACCTCGGGCTTCGTTTCAAAGACCGTCTGCGAATAGTCATGGCTTTTTACGCTTTTTACAAAATGGGTTTTATATCTTGTGCCGCCGTTTGCAATCGTGGCACAGTAATTTGCAAGCTGAATGGGTGAGAAAAGGTTGCCCGCCTGACCGATAGCCGACTGAACGGTATAGCCGGGGAGCCATGTCTGACCGAGAGATGAGCGGTATTCGGGGCTGTCGAGAACACCCGATGCCTCGCCGAGCTCACAGCCCGTTTTCGAGCCGAGACCGAAAAGGATTCTGTATTCGTTCATCTTTTCAATGCCGATATTTTTGCCTACCTCATAGAAGAAGGTGTTGCAGGATTCATCGATAGCATTGACAACATTGACATGCCTTGTGTCATGATCCTGCTCGCATTTGAAGTGCTGACCGAGATATTCGTAGCTTCCCGAGCAGTAGATTGTCGTATCCTCAGTAATCGCACCCTCTTCGAGAGCCGCAATCGCAACCGAGGGCTTCATCGTCGAGCCCGTCGCATAGGTTGAAAGAAGGGCTCTGTTCCAGAGGGGTGAACCTGCCGCCGTGTTCAGTGCGGCGGCGTTTTCGGCATAGGTCGAAATATCATAGGTCGGATAGGTTGCGCTCGCAAGAATTGCTCCCGTCCGACAGTCGATAACAACTGCGGCACCTGCGTTTTCAACCATATTGCCCTTCGAGCCGGCATAGTCGAGAAGCGCTTTTTCAAGAGCATCCTGCGTAACCTTCTGGAGAGGAGCGTTGATCGTCAGAACAACATTGTTGCCCTGAACGGGAGGCGTTGTTACGACTGAAGAACGGTTGCCCTCGCTGTCGGTATAGACAGTTTCGGTTCCGTCCTTGCCCTTCAGATATTCCTCCATGGCGGATTCGATTCCGCTCTTGCCTATCTGATCGGTTATTTTATAGCCGAGCGACTTTTTCTCGGCATATTCCTCGGCATCGATCGCACCGACTCTTCCGAGAATATGCGGAGCGAGCGTTCCGTCGGTATAATTACGCACAGGATCAACACGGACATCGACACCCTTATAGAAGCCGCTGTTTTCCTTGACAAGCGAAACCGTTTCGTCGGGAACATTTTCGGCAAAAACATAGGGAGTTCCGATTTTGAAATATATCCGCATCATGCCGTAACGCACGGAAGCGATCTTTCTTGCATCGGACAGGCTGTAATTCTGAAGCTCAAAACGGTCAACGAGAGCGTCGAAGCAGTTCTGAGCGGTTGCATATTCGTTGAGCTTTAGCATGTCCGCACTCTTCATCTCTTTTATAAGGGAATCCGAGTCCTCTTTATAAACTATATTTCCGTTTTCGTCAAAAACAAGGGGAAGAATGTCGATCCATTCGAGAGATTTTTCTTCAAAAAGCTTTATCAGACTGAGAATGATCGAGTTTCTCTCGGCATTCTCATCACCTGCAGGAAAATATGCGGCGTCAAAAATAACCGTATATCCCTGAGTATTATATATAAGCGGAGTTCCGTTGCAGTCAACGATCTCGCCTCTTGCGGCGGAAATCGTGGATGTTCTTTCGGAAACCGCAGTGCTTGCGGCATCATATTCTTCGCCGTCAATAAGCTGAATCTTCACAAGGTCCAGCGCAAAAAAAGCAAAGAAAAACAGAACAATGCAGACTGAAGCTATGCGTCTGCCTTTTGTTATTTTAACATGCACGGTCTGCATCCCCTTTCAAAGTAAAGTTTAAGAAATGATTCGTTGCTTACTCCTCAGAATAATTTTTTTCTATGGCACGCACCCCGATGAACATCACGGGCAGGAACGCCGCCGAATAGAATATGCCCGGCAGATAATACCGCAGGAACATGAAGCCTGCCGTATCGAGTCCGCCGACAATATAGTGGAAAAACCAATATCCGACAACATAAACGGGAATGAACACCATCGAGAGCAAAAGCGCAGTCACGATATTGTTGCGCATTATCGTGTTGATAAGCGTTCCGCAGATAAAGCCGACCGCCATGAGGTAAAGCGCATTGAAGCTCGCTCCCCCTGCATTCATGTCCCAGAGTGCGCCGGCAAACAGACCGAAGAACATTCCTGCCATGTCACGCTCAAACATCGCTATGCACACAACGGCGGGAATAAGCAACAAAGCCCTGACTCCGAAAATCTGCGGAAAGAAGCCGTCGGTATTCTGCAACACCGAAAGCACCAACAGAATCAAAGCAAGGCTGCCCCGTCGCAATATTAACTTTTTGCGTTCGGTTTCAAGTGTCATGAAAAAATCACTCCGCAGCGGTCTGACCGTCGAATGCGGTTATAATCAGAACATCTGTAATTTCGGAAAAATCGACCGACGGCTGAATAATTGCGCTTGCGGAAATATCAACCGTTCCGTCAACAACATCAACGATCGTGCCGATAATAAGATCTCTCGGGAAAATTCCGCCGACGCCCGAGGTGCATACGATTCCGCCTGCCGTTACCGCCGTCGACGACGAAAGACCGGGCATGAAGCAATAGCCCTCACGGGCAAGCTCAACGCTCGAATTGACGAATCCGAGGTCACGGGTTCTGACCTCATATGCGCTGACATTGACCTTGGGGTTAAGAATCGTGCTGACCGTACACTGGTTGGGAGCAACGCTCTCAACAACGCCGACAAGATATTCGCCGTAAACAACGGGATCATTGACGCTGATTCCGCTGAGCGAGCCCTTGTTGAGCGTGAAATTGCCGAGGCTGTCGGCGGCATCCCTTCCGATAACCGCCGCTTCGGCAAACTGATAATCGCTGTGTTCCTCCTTGAGTCCGAGGAACTCCTGATAGAATTTATTCTTGTTCTTCGCCTGCTCATAGTCAACAAGCTGTTCGGTCAGCGAGTCGACCTGCTTTTCGAGCTCTTCGACCCTTGCGGCAAGAGCCGAGGACGACCTGAACGAAATCGGCAGATTCTCAAACTCCGCCGCAACATAGGATGAAAGCCTTGTTATCGGACTGAAAACAAAGCTTACGGCGCTCGTCAGAGGCGATGAGCCGCTTCTCGTTGCAAGCGCAAAAATCGAGCCTGCTGTCAAAGCGGCGGCAATAACCGCAAATATTTTAAATGCCGTGCTCTTGAAAAAGCGGATCATCGTACTGCTCCTTACAAATCAAAATCAGATATATTTCTTGTTGCTGATAACATTGAGGTTATCGTTTTCAAGGCAGATGCCCGTGCCGTCGGCAACGCAGTCAAGCGGATTCGTTGCAACAAGAACGGGAATCTTGGTTTCGGCTGAAATGAGCTTGTCAAGACCTCTGAGAAGAGCTCCGCCGCCCGTCATCATAATGCCGTGGTCAATGATATCCGCAGCAAGCTCGGGAGGAGTCTTTTCAAGCGTTGACTTGACGGCATCAACGATCTGAGCAACCGTGTCAGCCATAGCCTCTCTGATCTCCTCGGATGTGATGTCAACATTCTTCGGCAGACCGTCCATGAGGTTTCTGCCCTTTATGTTCATCGTGCCTTCGCCCTCATAGGGATAAGCCGAGCCGATCTTGATCTTGATATCCTCAGCGGTTCTTTCGCCGATAAGAAGATTATATTTCTTCTTGATATAAGCTATGATAGCTTCGTCGAAGTTATCGCCCGCAACTCTGCATGAATTTGCGGTAACAACGCCGCCGAGAGAAATAACGGCAACCTCGGAGGTGCCGCCGCCGATATCAACGACCATGCTGCCCGTTGCTTCGCTGACGGGAAGACCTGCGCCGATAGCCGCAGCCATGGGCTCCTCGATGAGGCTTACATACTTTGCGTTCGCTGCCTTTGCGGCATCGTAAACAGCCTTTCTCTCAACCTCGGTAACGCCCGAGGGAATGCAGATAAGAACTCTGATGCGTGAGAAAGGAGTGCGTTTTGTTGTTCTCTTGATGAAAGAAGCAATCATTTCGGCGGTGATTTCAAAGTCCGCAATAACGCCGTCTTTAAGAGGACGGACTGCGATAATCGAACCGGGAGTTCTGCCTATCATTTCCTTTGCTTCGCTGCCCACGGCAACAACTCGGGGCGGATTGCTCTTCTGGTCAACCGCAACAACTGAGGGCTCTCTGATAACGATACCCTTGCCTTTTACAAATACAAGAGTGTTGGCGGTACCGAGGTCGATACCGATATCCTGTGTAAATAACATTTTCTTTCCCTCCCGAACTCAATTAGTGAACAAAATCGATCGTATCAACGATCTTAACGATATCGTTCCATGAGGATGAAATATCCTTCGTGTCAGAAACCTGAACGGTGAAAACGGTACCCTGATACATAAAATCGATATATCCGATAAAAATACCGCTGCCGGAAAGTGTTGAATAGACATAGGTTACGATAGCTTCCTGACCTGCAACAGTCTGAGTCGTATGAACGGCATTGCCCGTTGCCGCCATATCAACCATTGTTGCATGGTTCTTGGAAATATCGGTAAGCTTTGCGTTTCTGTCTGTCATAATGGTAATCATTGTGTCTGCGCCGTCTTTGGAGATGTTGAGCATATCGTAGCTCTTTTCATCTGACCAGCCGTTGGGAATATCCATTGCAAAATCGGGCATTTCAACATGCTTATCAAAGATGATTGCATGCTCAACGGCAACAGCCTGAGTCACATATTCGCCTTTTTCTTTATAGGTGTTTCCGTTTTTGTCGGTTGCGAGAACGATAACGTTTCCTGCATCGTCACGGATGATTCCGCCGTCTTCCTTTGTTACAACAGCCGCAACGCCGTTGCCCTTGAAGTCGGTTGCAAGAACGCCGCCCTTGATGACTCCCGTTCTCTTGCAGGAAGAGAAGCAGGTCAGAACGACCATAAAGGTGATGAGTAAGACAATTGTTTTTTTCATATCGTTTTATCCTTTCATGCTTTGGATTTTTATTTATCTGACAAACTCAATTGATCTGAGAATATCGACCATTTTATTGATTTCCTCCTGAGAGAGATCCCTGTCTGCCGACAGACGGCAGTCGTAAATCTCATCTGCATGAGAAAAGGTTATATATCCGAGCCAGACCGCTGCGCCCTCTGTTTTGATGAGGCCCGAGCTGAACTCGGCTTCCTCTCCGCCGATAACAACGGTTTCGGTTTTGACAACCGCCGAGGAGTGCTTTTTTTCAAGAGCCGAAAGCTGAGATGCAATTTCATCCCGCTTTTCTCCGAGCGTCATATCCGTAACGACCGAAACGGAAACCATATCGAGCGTTTCTGCGTTTCCGATATTGACCTGAACGGAGCTTCTGGCATCCGACCAGCCCTCGGGAACGGTTATGCGGAAGGACGGCATCTCGATTTTTTTGCCTATTGCAAATGCATTTTCAAGAGAATGCCATTCCGTTTTGTCAGCAACGGGATTCCCGTTTGCATCCGTTACATAGACCGCAACGCTTTCTCCGTTACGCACGGCATCTCCGTTTTCGTCGGTCACGGGGAATATCCCCTCTCCCGACACGTTTGTTACCGCAGTTATCGGTTCGGTCGGAGCTTCCGTTACCGACGGCAGCTGCTCAGGCGGTTTCTTGGCGCACGATGCAAAAACAAGAGCAACAACCGTTACCGCTGACAGCAGCGCAATAATTCTTTTCATTTTCAATCACCCGTTAAGCGTTTTATATGCCTTCTTATTATTGGCATAAAGAGTCTTATAAACCTCATAGTTGCGGTCATAAACCTCTCTGTTTTCCGCATTGGGCTTGAAGACCTTGCTTGCAGGGATGAGCTTCTTTGCATCGGAAACGCTATCGATCATTCCCAGACCGACAGCCATGATGACTGCCGCACCGACTGCACCGACATTCTGGGGGCTGTCAACGGTTTCAACCGTTCTGCCCGTAACATCGGCAAGGATCTGACAGGTCACATCGGAAAGAGCTCCGCCGCCGACAAATCTGATAACGGGAGATGTCTTGATCTTCTTATCCTGAGTTTCAATGAACCAGCGAAGATGCATGCAAACACCCTCGAGCACGGAGCGGATAAGCTCGGTCTTGCCCGTTTCAAGGCTTACATTGAAGAACATGCCTCTTGCGTTGGGATCTTCAAACGGACAGCGGTTGCCGTGAAGCCAAGGAGTAAAGATAACTCCGCCGCTGCCTGCGGGAATTTCGGAAACGACCTTTGACATGTAATCATAAAGACTCGTATAAACTGTTTCCTCGGATTCGGCAACATCTATCTTCTGCATGAAAATACCGATTTCGTCAAGAGCAAGATGATCTCTTACCCATTCGAGGCACTTGCCTGCGGTTTCAAGCTCCGCAAAATAGTTGAACTTGCCCTTCTGTGCGCCAACGATAGCCGCAATCATAGCCGAAGCATCGACAACGCTCTTGTCGACAACGGTTGAAACCCAGCCCGATGTTCCCGAATAAGCGTGGGTATCGCCAAGCTCAACGCTGCCTGCACCGACACCGATGAGAGAAGCGTCACCGCCGCCGCCGAACACCGCCGTGCCCTCTTTCAGACCGAGCTCGGAAGCCGCCTTTGCGGTCAGACCGCCTGCTTTTTCCGTGCAGTCGATGATTCTTGCAAGATGGTCGGGATTGACTCCGAGAAGCTTGCAGATCGTCGGGCTCCAGTTTTCATGTCCCTTGCGGATATCATAAAGAAGAGTGCCGAAGGCTGAATCCCTCGTCATAACGAATTCGCCCGTCATGCGGCTGATTATGTATTCTTTGACATCGAGCCACTTATGAACTCTCTTGAAATTCTCGGGCTCGTTATCCTTGACCCAATTATATTTCCAGACGGGATCCTTTACGCTTGCGGAAACCGCACCCGTAATCATGAGAGAGGGGAGAAGCTTGAAAACATTTGCGCCTGCGATCTGAATGCCGTTTGCAATACCCTCTTTGATCTGCTTTTTGGCACGCTGATCCATATAGCTGAATGCTCTGTGAACGGGAACGCCGTCTTTATCAACAAGAACAAGCCCCTGCATCTGAGAGCAGAAGGAAATACCTTCAACCTGCTCAGGCTTTATTTCGCAATTTTCAAAAATGGTTTTTGTTGTTGAGCAGATAGCAGCCCACCACTCGTCGGGGTCCTGCTCAGCTCCGCCGTCGGGCAGAATATAGAGCTTATAGCCCTCCATCGCCGCACCGACAAGCTTTATCGTTTTTTCAATTTCAAAAAGACAGCTCTTAACACCCGTTGTTCCTATATCATAGGAAATAACATACTTTTTGCTCATATTTTCCTCCTTGAAACCGTTAATTTAATGAAGAATTAAAAGTGAATAGTGAATAGTTTCGGGTGGGCAAAGCCCACACCCAAATAAATTAAACGGTCATAGGCAGAGCCTATCCTTAACTCTTCACTTTTCATTATTCACTTTTCACTGAGTTCACAACACCTCTGGAATCTTGCATACATCAACCCACTCCGCCGCCTGAGAGCTTTCAAAAAGCTCGTCGCAGCTCAGCCTGACGGCGCTTCCTGCACTGCCTGCCGCAGGAAATACCGTTTCAAAGCGTTTAAGCGATTCGTCGAGATAGACCTCAACGCCTTCCTTTACCGCAAAGGGACAAACTCCGCCGACGGGATGGCCGACAAGGTCGATCGCCTCCTGAGCGGTAAGCATTTTCGCCTTCGCTCCGAATTTGTCTTTGTATTTGCGGTTATCGATTTTCGCATCTCCCGCCGCAACAACGAGAATGACCTTTTCGTTCACCCTGAAAGAAAGGGTTTTCGCAATTCTCGCAGGAATAACCCCGACAACCGCCGCCGCAAGCTCAACCGTTGCGGTTGACTCGCTGAATTCGGTGATCCTGTCGGCATATCCGTATTTACCGAGATGCTCTCTGACCGCCTGAACCGACATTTTATCAGTCCTTTCATTTTTCGGATAATATAGCCCTATTATCCTATTATGATGCTATTATAATTACTTTTAAAGAGAATTACAAGAGGATATTTATATTTTTTATGTTAAAAGTATGTGAATATTTTTTAGTTTGCGACAGCTATTGACAAACGGCACAAACGGAATTAGAATTTTTTTGAAGAACCATAGGGTAGGATTTCTTCATCTCACCGTTATTTATGAAAGGAAAATTTCTATGATAAACAGCATGCTGAAAGAACTTAAAATACCCTCTCCGCTTGAAGTTGGAGACAGAAGGGTACAGACCGTGAAAGAATGGGAAGAGCTCAGACCTCTCGTTCTGAAAACGATGCTTGAAAGCGAATACGGATATCTCCCCGAAGAGCCCAAGGACCTCAGATTCAGTATCACGGTCAACGAAAACAACCGTTTTTGTGCAAGCAAGGCGATCTATCTGACGGTTGAGGCTTCGTGCACGGTCAACGGCGAAAAATTTTCTTTTCCGTTCTCCTATGTTTACCCGAGCAGGGGAGAGAAATTCAAGACCTTTGTTGTCATCAATTTCAGACCCGATATCCCCGATAAATACATTCCGACCGAGGAGATCGTTGACAACGGTTTCGGCTGCGCTTCCTTCTGCTATAAGGATGTGACGAGCGACGACGGCGACTTCTCGAACGGGCTTGCAGGCTTGATATACAAGGATTCCGGGCGTTCGGAATATTCTTGCGGAAAGATCGCCATGTGGGCATGGGCGGCAATGAGAGTCATGGATTTTCTTCAGACGAGGGATGAGGTCGACAAGGAAAACATCTGCGTTGCAGGTCACTCCCGACTCGGCAAAACAGCTCTCCTCACGGCGGCAGCCGACACCCGTTTTTCGCTTGCGCATTCCAACTGCGCAGGCTGCAGCGGCGACTCTCTCAACAGGGGAAAAACCGAGGGAAATGAGTTCATCGGCGACATTCTCGACCGCTTCGATTATTGGTTCTGCGAAAACTATAAAAACTTCAGAAACAGGGACAGCGAAACGCCGTTTGAGCAGCATTTTCTGCATGCTCTTATCGCTCCGAGAAGGGTTCATGTTTCGTCTGCGCTCGAGGACATCTGGGCAGGTCCGAATCTTCAGTTCCTCTGCTGTGCGGCAGCATCCGAGGTTTATGAGCTCTACGGTAAAAAAGGCTTTGTTTTCAACGATTCCGACTTCCTCAAGCCGAAATATCTTCATGAAGGAAGCATCGGTCTTTGCACCCGTGAGGGCACGCATTATTTCAGCCGTGACGACTGGCACGGACTTATTGATTTCATGAATAAATGATAAAAGACGGAGAACGCAAAAATCGTTCTCCGTCTTTTATCGGATGGCTCTGACATTGTTGCTCACTAATGCAGATATACGGTTCATCGCCGTACATAAAGAGTATAACCGCTTTTTTTCAAAAGGTCAATAGTTATTTTTGAAAACCCGATTAAATTTTTCTTAATCTGTTAATTTTTCGGAAATTACTGCGCCGCAGCCGATGCCGACGGCAGGATTACCGGCTGTCCTGCGGTCGGAACCTGAGTCGGTGCCTGAGAGGGTGCCTGAGTGGGAGCTTCCGACTTGACAAGATATTCCGAGCTTACCCAGCCCTGAAGATTGTTATATTTTACATAAGCCCAGCCGCCTACGGACTTTGAAACGCTGATAACCGTACCGTTGGGAATCTGTGCGATCTTCGTTGCTTCCGGGCTTGCCTCAGCTCTGAGATTGAGGTGGCTTCCCGAGGTCTTGACGGCATAGTAGCCGACCGTTACCGCCGTGCCGTCAGTCGCTCCTGCCTGGGTGTGTGAGAGCGTCTGCTTTTCGGTCATCTGCTCCTTCGCAACCGTTATGATGCCCCATTTTCCTTCTCTTTTTGCAACATAAACTCCGTTTTCTCCCTGAAGGATCGCATCAAAAACAAAGTTTACAACTGCCTCTCCCGAGGTATTGATAATTCCGTATTTTCCTTCCTTCTTGACGGGAGCGAGTCCGTTGCGGAAGGAATATGCGGTGTTTTCACCCATAACATCGGTTTCGGCAACGGAATCGAAATTAAATCCGATAACCGTCACTCCGCCCTTGCTGATATAGCCCCACTTGCCGTCCTTGCTGACAGCCGCATAGTTGCCGCTGAAATCCATGGCTTTTTCATAGGCAAGCATGATCTCGAGCCTGAGATTGCTGTCCACATAGCCCCATTTTGAGCCGTCGGACGGGGGACACGAAACGGGATAAAGGCTGTCGCCGAGAGAAACATCGGTCACCTTTACTTTTCCCATATATCCCTTGGCATCGTGCCATGCGAAGTGCTTATACTGCTCTTCCCAATAAGGCATATTTCCGGGCTCGGTGAGTCCGTGATACTGCCTTGTCGTAACGGTGCAGGTTTCTGCATCGACAAGAAGAAGATATTCCGACAAAGCCGCACTTTTCGCAAGAAGCTTCCTGCTTCTCCATGCATCGCTTGCAACGAAAAATTCATCGTGATTTGCCTCCTCGGTAACCTTGCCGCCGAGAGTCATAAGTCCCTTTTTGCCGCTTTCCGAATCCGTGAAAACGATCATCGTTTCCGCAAAGGTCTTCGCCTCGGAAACATTCTCAAAGCCCTCTTCGGACCATGTGCAGCTTCCGAGATCAATGCTCGGCTGTTTTTCCTTGGCAAAATGCTTTATCAGAAGCACCGCCGCCGCAACGATAACCGCCGCCGCAACAACCGCCAGCACAATTATCGGCGCTTTCGGGATTCTTGACTTTCTTTTGAACTGAATATTCGGAACGCTCATATCTTCCCTCCGTCATGAAGAAATATATTTATAGATGATACTTTTCCACTCTATGATACGAATTATATCACAAGATTTTCCGTTTCGCAATTACAAATGGTTACAAAACGGTTAATTTTCGGTTAATAAGAATTTTTTTGCGGAAATTATATGCTTTGACCGTGTTTTGTCCGATTTGATATGTTATTATAAAAAAATCTTGACTATTGATTATAAAAGATTTATATTATATGTGTATTGTTTTATACATATTCAAGGAGGAATATTGAAATGAAAGTATTTATGATTGGCGGCACAGGTCTTCTCGGCTGTGAAGCAGCCCGCATCTTCATCGAAAGAGGTCATGAAGTCAAGAGCGTTGCTCTTCCCCCTCTTCCCGAAGGTGCACCCATCCCCGAAGCCATGGAGCTTGAATTCTGCAACATCTACGAAAAGTCGGATGATGAGATCAAGGCCATGATGCAGGGCTATGACTGCTTCGTTTTTGCTGCAGGCATTGACGAAAGAGTTGAATTCCCCGCTCCCGTTTACGATGCATACTACAAGTATAACATCGCTCCTCTCGAAAGAATCCTTCCCCTCTGCAAGGAAGTAGGCATGAAGAACGCAGTTGTCCTCGGTTCTTACTTTGCCTATCTCGCAAAAGAGCGTCCCGACATGAAGCTCACAGAGAAACATCCCTATATCAGAAGCCGTATCGCTCAGGAAGAGGTTGCCTTCTCATTTGCTGACGAAAACTTCGATGTTGCCGTTCTCGAGCTTCCCTATATCTTCGGCACTCAGCCCGGCAGAAAGCCCGTCTGGGTTATCCTCATCGAGCAGATCAAGATGATGGATAAGCTTCCCTTCACCATGTATCCCGGCGGCGGCACAGCTATGCTCACAGTCCGTCAGGTCGGCGAGGTTATCGTCGGTGCGGCTGAAAAGTCAAAGGGCGCAAAGGCATGGCCCATCAGCATGTATAACCAGACATGGAAGGAATTCCTCAAGATCGTTTACGCCGCAAGAGGCATGGGCGAAAACAGAAAGGTTATCAGCGTTGCTCCCTGGATGATGAGAATGGGCCTCGGCGGTGTTAAGAAGGAATACGCCGCAAAGGGCATTGAAAGCGGCATTGATGTTGACGGACTTGCAGATATCATGGACATCAACCTCTTCATCGACAGAAAATATTCTCTCGAGCTCGGCGCAACAGAAGACGACATCGTTGCTGCCATTACCGACTCGATCAAGGTCAGCCAGGCTGCATATGACGGCAAGGTCAAGCTCCTCGAAATGAAGGGCGAATAAAACAAACTAAAAAAGGAGCTGTTTCCCGACAGCTCCCTTTTTCCGTTTTTACATTGCGAAATTTATATAAAAGAAATTTAGCTCATACTAAAAGGTGAAACAATATGGCACAGCTTAAAATGTACTGGCTCAAGGGTACTCCCGTTGCAGAACTCACTCTGCCCGAGGGCTACTCGATCGTAAACTACAGAGACGAAGCCGACAAAATGGCATGGATCGAATGCTGCAAAAACGGTCTCGTCGGCGACGATGCGGACGAATCGGTTTTCGACGACTGCATCCTCGGAACAGACGACATCGATGTTTATAATGATCTTTTCTTCCTCGATTATGAAGGAGAGCATATCGGCACAATCGCCGCTATCTATCATCCCGAAGGCAACTACGGTCAGGTTCATATGGTCGGCATCAAAACCGAATTCAGAGGCAAGGGTCTGGGCAAATATATCAACAATGTTGCTGTCAGAAAGCTTGCTGAGCAGGGCTCGGATTATATCTTCCTCACAACCGACGAATGGAGAAAGGGTGCGGTCAAGAGCTATCTTTCCGCAGGCTTCATTCCCGTTGAATATGAAGAAGAAGAGGATATGAAGGGCCGCTGGGAATGGATGCTCTGCGAGCTCGGCGTTGACAGCGTTGATATGGTCTATGAAGACTGCTCCTTCTGCAGAAAGCTCGAAAAAGCTCCCGTTATCCGAATCGGCGTTGTCGGCGTAGGCAGAGGCAGAACGATGATTAATCACTGCGAAAATGTCAGAGGCGCAAAAACCGTTGCTATCTGCGACAATTACGATATTCTTCTCGACAAGGCAAAAAAAGACTATGCCGACAGAGATATCACTTTCTATGACAACTACGAGGATTTCCTCAACCACGATATGGATGTTGTTGTTCTTGCAAACTTTGCAACCGAGCACGCTCCGTTTGCCGTAAAAGCTCTTGAAAAAGGCTTCCATGTTCTCAGCGAGGTTCTTCCCGTTCAGACAATGAAGGAAGCGGTTGAACTCATTGAAGCTGTCGAGAGAACAGGCAAAAAATATTTCTATGCCGAAAACTACTGCTATATGGGTGCTCCCAAAAAGATGAGAGAGCTTTACCGTGAAGGCGAGCTCGGCGAATTTGAATACGGCGAAGGTGAATATCTCCACAACTGCGAAAGCATCTGGCACAACATCACCTTCGGCGACCCCGACCATTGGAGAAACACGATGCATGCCTGCTATTACTGCACGCATTCGATCGGTCCGCTCATCCATATCACGGGTCTGAAGCCCGTCAAGGTAACCGGCTTCGAGCTTCCCTTCAATGCAAGAATGGCAAGAATGGGCGCAAAGGCAGGTCACACGGGCATTGAAATGATTACTCTCGAAAACGGCGCAGTTCTCAAGAGCATTCACGGCGTCGGACCCTCCAGAAACTCCGTCTGGTACAGCATCTACGGTTCAAAGGGCAGAATGGAATGCGCCCGTGAGGATGCCTGCGAAGAGGGTCATGTCAATGTTCTTTATACAAACCTTGACGAATTTGAGGGCGAGAACAAAAACGAACCCGTTCTCAGATCAACAGGGGACTGCTTCTCCCGCCTTGCCGCACCTTCAGGTCACGGCGGCTCGGACTGGTATGTTATGCATAATGTTGTTGAAACCGTCAGAGGCAGAAAAAACATGGATGTTATCGATGTTTACGAGGCTATGGATATGTTCCTGCCCGGTATGTTCGCTTACCGTTCGGTGCTTCAGGGCGGTATTCCGCTTGATATTCCCGACCTTCGCAACCCCGAAGAGAGAGAAAAGTGGAAAAACGATACCGAATGCACGGTCGCAAAGGTTGCGGGCGATATGCTGGTTCCCAGCTATTCAAAAGGCAACCCCGATGTTCCCGCAGAAATCTACGAGGGCATCAAAGTCAGATTTGAAGAAGAATGGGCAAAAAAAATTGCCGAAAATAAATAAAGGGAGATTTTTATGCAAGACAAAAAATATGTCAGCAAAAAAGAGCTGTGGATGTACGCTCTCGGTGCAGGCGGTCAGGGCATGATCTATGCCTCGATGTCAGGCAAGATCAGCGACTACTACACCAATGTTCTCCAGCTCGACCTCATGTTCGTTCTTGTTCTCATGCTTGCAGCGAGAATCTGGGACGCCATCAATGACCCGCTGATGGGCATGATCGTTGACAGACACTCGCTCAAAACGGGCAGAATGAAACCTTATATCATCATCGCAACCCCGATCATTTCCGTTCTGACTATTCTCATGTTCCTCAGCCCCAACCTTGAACCCGTTCCGCTCATGATCTTCACGGCGGTCGTTTATGTTCTCTGGGGCATGGCATATACCCTTGCCGACGTTCCCTTCTGGAGTCTTCCCAATGTTCTCACTCCCAACTCGAAGGAACGAAGCGATGTTATCTCGTTCACGAAGATCATCAACAGCATCGGCTCGGCTTTCCCCGAAATTTTCTTTGCAGTTGTTCCCATCGTTGTCGGTCTTTTCATCAGCCAGGATACAGACCCCATCGCATTCGGCAAGATGAAATATCTCATCATTGCCATTCTGACGGTCGTTATCGGCGGTGTCCTTTATATTAACAGCTATTTCCATATCAAGGAAAAAGTTGTTCTTCCCGACAAAAAGAAGGTTCCCGGTCAGCCCGGCAGTCTTTCGAGAATTTTCAAGTGCAAGCCCCTCATGCTCGTCGTTATCATGGGCGTTCTCTCGAGCGGCAGATATCTTGTTCAGGCTGCGGCAGCTCATGTTGCACGCTATTCCTTCTATATCGGTCCCGAAATCACAGACGCAATGACCCTTGCTGAGAAAACCGCTGCATATGAAAAGAGCATCGGTCTGGTCAACACGATCTTCCTCATCTGCACGGTTGTCGGCATGTTCGGAACAACGCTCTTCATGCCCAAGCTTATGAGAAAGTTTGACTATAAAAAGCTTGTTATCGTCACTTGCCTTGCAGGCTTTGCCGCAAGCGTTATGACAACGGTCATCGGCTATTTCACTCAGCTTTCGAGCATCTATATTCTCGCTCCGTTCATCATTGTTCAGTCAATTCCGCTCGGAGTTATCAATGTTGTTTCCTATGCAATGATCTGCGACAGCCTTGATTACATGGAGCTTACAACCGGTCACAGAGAAAACGGTCTCGGCTCCGCCTGCCAGGGCTTCATCAACAAGATCGGCAACGCATTTGCCACCTCGGGCATCATCGTTCTCTACATGGTTATCGGCATGAACCCCAAGGATATGCTCTCAACCGAAACGATCAAGTTCGCTTTCGACATCGCCATGGATCAGAGATTCTCGATGTTCCTGCTCGTTTCACTTATCCCCGGTATCAGCATGCTCCTTTGCGCAATTCCCATGTTCTTCTATAAGATCGCAGGCAAAGAAAAAGAAAATATGCTTGCTCAGCTCAAGGCGAAGAGAGAAAAAGAAGGCTTCGTCGTTACAGAATAATACTTTCATCCGTCGGGGCGGGTCACGGCACCTGCCCCGATATTCGGGCAAACGCCGTCTTAATACGAAAACAATTTCAATTTATATAAATATCAAATTCCACGGAGGAGATTCCCTTGTCACAGAAAAAAGATTTGAGAAATATTGCCATTATCGCTCATGTTGACCACGGCAAGACCACAATGGTTGACGAAATGCTCAAGCAGAGCGGTACTTTCAGAGATAACGAGCAGGTTGCCGACAGAGTCATGGACTCGAACGACCTCGAGCGTGAAAGAGGCATCACGATTCTTTCAAAAAACACCTCAATTCACTATAAAAACACAAAAATCAACATCGTTGACACTCCCGGTCATGCCGATTTCGGCGGCGAGGTTGAGCGCATACTCATGATGGTCGACGGCGTTCTGCTTCTCGTTGATGCGTTTGAGGGATGCATGCCTCAGACAAGATTCGTTCTCAAAAAGGCTCTCGGTCTGAAGAAAAAGGTTCTCGTTGTCATCAACAAGGTCGACCGTCCCAACGCAAGACCTTACGAGGTTGTCGACGAGGTTCTCGATCTTTTCATCGATCTCGGTGCCGACGAAGACCAGCTTGAATTCCCCGTTGTTTACGCAAGTGCAAGGGACGGCTATTCGAGCCTTGACCCCAATGTCAGAGAAGGCAACATGCAGCCTCTTTTCGATGCTATTCTTGAAAATATCGACGCACCCTCAGGTGACCCCGACGGTCCTCTGCAGGTTCTTTTCTCAAGCCTTGACTATGACGATTATGTCGGCAGAATCGGTGTCGGCAGAGTCGAGAGGGGACGAATCAGAAAAAATCAGCAGGTCACTCTCTGCAAGGATGACGGAAGCCGCCAGAATGTCAAGGTTTCCCGCCTTTATCAGTTTGAGGGACTCGCAAGAGTCGAATGCGAAGAAGCCGAAGCAGGCGATATCATCTGCGTTTCGGGCATTGAGGGAATCAATATCGGCGAAACCGCCTGCGATCCCGAGCATGTCGAGCCGCTTCCCTTCATAAAGATAGACGAGCCCACCATTTCGATGAACTTCATCGTCAACGACAGCCCCTTTGCAGGCAAGGAGGGCAAGTTCGTCACTTCAAGAAATGTGCGTGACCGCCTTTTCAAAGAGGTCGAAACGAATGTCAGCATGCGAGTTGAAGAAACTGAAAGCACCGACACCTTCAAGGTTTCGGGCAGAGGCGAGCTTCATCTCTCCATTCTCATTGAAACCATGCGCCGCCAGGGCTATGAATTCCAGGTTTCCAGACCCAAGGTTATTTTTAAAGAGCAGAACGGACAGCTTCTCGAGCCCATGGAGCTTCTTATCGTTGAGGTTCCCGAGCAGTATGTCGGCGCAGTTATCGAAAAGCTCGGCTCACGCAAGGGTGAGCTTGAAAACATGGGTGCCCGTGAAGGCGGTTCGACCCATCTCGAATTCAAAATTCCTTCAAGAGGTCTTATCGGCTACAGAGCTGAATTCCTCACCGATACAAACGGCAACGGTATCATGAACCAGCTCTTTGACGGTTATGCTCCTTATAAGGGCGATATCCAGACGAGAGAAAGAGGCTCGATCGTTGTCCACGAAACGGGCGTAAGCACGGCTTACGGTCTGTTCAACACTCAGGACAGAGGCAGACTCTTCATTCCTGCAGGCGTTGATGTCTATGAGGGCATGATCGTCGGCGAATGCGCCAAAAACGAGGATATCGTCTGCAATGTCTGCAAAACAAAGCATCTGACAAACACCCGTGCCTCAGGCTCCGACGACGCTCTGCGCCTTGTGCCTCACAGCGTTCTCAGCCTTGAACAGTGCATGGAATTCATAAAGGACGACGAGCTTCTCGAGGTCACTCCCGAATCGCTCAGACTCCGCAAGCGTATTCTTTCAAAAGAACTCCGCATGAAGCAGCAGTTCAGAAAAAAATAATTCCCGAGGATTTTTCCGATGTTGTCTGAAAACAAAACTGCCGTCGCTCTCGGAAGCTTCGACGGTCTTCACAAAGGTCATATGTCGGTCATCGCCTGCGCTCTTTCCTTCAAGGAGTGCGGGCTTCTGCCGCTTGTCATGCTTTTTGATTCTCATCCGCTGAAAAGCCTTTGCGGCAAGGCTCCCGCCGAAATTCTTCAGCCCGAATTGCGTGACGAAATTCTTGCCGAAAGGGGAGTCGGAAAAGCTTTTATTTCCTTTGAGGAAATAAAAGACCTCTCCTGCCGTGAATTTTTTACCGAGATCCTTCTCAAAAAGCTCAATGCAGGCGCAGTCTGCTGCGGCACGAATTACCGCTTCGGCAAAAACGCCTCGGGCGGCACCGATGAGCTTTCCGCTCTTTGCGAAGAATTCGGAGTTATGCTGAAAATCAGCCCCGAAATAACCTTTGACTCCCTGCCCGTGAGCTCGACCCGAATCAGGCAGGCGGTCGAAAACGGAGATATTCCCCTTGCAAACGAAATGCTCGGCAGGGAATTCCGTTATAAATATACGGTTGTCAGCGGCGACAAACGGGGCAGACTCATGGGTGCGCCGACGATCAACCAGCATTTTTCAAGCAATTTTGTTATTCCCAAAAAGGGAGTTTATGCATCCGTGACCGTTGTTGACGGAAAGGAATATCCGTCGGTCACGAATATCGGACTGCGCCCGTCCTTTGAAAATGAGGACCTGCGCAGCGAAACCTGCATTCTCGGCTTCAGCGGCGACCTCTACGGCAAAGATATCGAGGTCAGACTGATGATGTATCTGCGGGGAGAAATTAAATTCGATTCCATGGAAAATCTCGGCTCACAAATCAGACTTGATGCCGAAGCATCCGAGGAAATTTATAAAAAAACGAGGTGAGCGGCTATGTATGAAAATTGGGAACAGTTAAAGGCAGACTGCATGCAGTGCAGAAAATGCTCTCTGTGCGAAACGAGAACGAATCTCGTGTTCGGAGTCGGCAACGAAAATGCCGAGGTGCTTTTCATCGGCGAAGGTCCCGGCGAAAACGAGGACCTGCAGGGTGAGCCCTTTGTCGGCAGAGGCGGCAAGCTTCTCGACAAATATCTCGAGGCGATCGACCTCGACCGCAGAAAAAATATCTACATCGCCAACATGGTCAAATGCCGTCCGCCTCAGAACAGAGATCCGAAGCCCGAAGAGCAGGAGGCATGCATCCAATGGCTGCGTGAGCAGACACGGCTCATCAGACCGAAGATCATCGTCTGCCTCGGCAGAATTTCCGCTCAGCGTCTTATCGACAAGGATTTCAGAGTAACCAAGCAGCACGGTCAGTTCATCGAAAAGGGGGGTATCCTTTTCATGGGAACCTTCCATCCTGCCGCTCTGCTGAGAAATCCCAATCAGAAGCCCGACGCACTCGAGGACTTTCTCGCTCTTCAGCGCAAGATAAAAGAGATCTGCGACCATACCTATTGATCAGTGAATAGTTTCGGGCGGACTATGTCCGCACCTGATTTTTAATGAAACCAAAAATATAATCGGTCAAAGGCGGAGCCTTTCCTTAGCTCTTCACCACTCATTTTTCATTATTCATTCAAACAGACTTTTCCGCATTTTCCCCTCCCGATTTCAGCCGATTACGGTCACCCGATTTAACTCGGCATCGTTTTGAAATTTTCTATCGGCTGTAAACGGGAATCGGCGTTTATTATTCCGATATAGAATAATAACGGCATATTTTACGACTTTATTTTTCTTTGGTGACAATATGGAGTATATTTCCGAAAACTATGATGTTGCCGTTATCGGCGCAGGACACGCAGGCATCGAAGCAGGTCTTGCCGCCGCAAGGCTCGGATGCAGAACGGCAGTTTTTACAATTAACCTCGACTGGGTGGGCAACATGCCCTGCAACCCGTCAATCGGCGGAACCTCCAAGGGACATCTCGTTCGTGAGATCGATGCCCTCGGTGGTGAAATGGGTATTGCCGCCGACCATAACACTCTGCAGAGCCGTATGCTGAATCTCGGCAAGGGTCCTGCGGTGCACTCTCTGCGTGCCCAGATCGACCGCCGCCTTTATTCCGACTATATGAAAGCGGTCATGGAGAGGCAGGAAAATCTCTGGCTCCGTCAGGCGGAGATCGTCGACCTGAAGAAAGACGGCGACGAATGGATCCTCAAAACCCGACTCGAAGCGCTGCACAGAGCAAAAGCTGTCATAATCGCAACGGGAACCTTCCTTGCAGGCAAGGTTTATATCGGCGATGTTGTCTATGACAGCGGCCCCGACGGTATGTTTCCGTCGAACGAGCTTGCCGCCGCATTGAAAAGAATCGGAGTTATGACAAGACGCTTCAAAACGGGAACTCCTCCGAGAATCAACCGCAGAAGCGTTGATATTGCTTCGCTCGAGCCTCAGTACGGCGACGAAAGAATCGTCAGATTCTCATATGTCAGCGATGTAGAGGTGCGCAACACCGAGCCTTGCTACATAACATATACGGGTGCGGAAACGAAGCAGGTTATTCTCGACAATCTGCACCGCTCACCGCTCTATTCGGGCAAGATCGACGGCGTCGGTCCCCGTTACTGCCCGAGCATTGAAGACAAGATCGTGCGTTTCTCCGAAAAAGAACGCCATCAGATATTCGTTGAGCCCTGCGGCGCAAACACCGACGAAATGTATCTTCAGGGCGTTTCATCATCGCTGCCCGAAGATGTTCAGCTTCGTATCGTCAGAAGCATACCCGGTCTTGAAAAAGCGGAGTTTCTCCGCACGGCATACGCCATTGAATATGACTGCGTTGATCCGCTTTCGCTCAAACAGACTCTTGAATTCAAGGATTTCAGCGGTCTTTACGGCGCAGGACAGTTCAACGGCTCGAGCGGATATGAAGAAGCCGCCGCTCAGGGACTCGTTGCAGGTCTGAATGCCGCTCTGAAAATTCAGGGCAAGGAGCCTGTTATTCTTGACCGCACGACCTCTTACATCGGAACTCTCATCGACGATCTTGTGACGAAGGGCTGCTCCGATCCTTACAGAATGATGACCTCCCGCTCGGAATACCGTCTGATACTCCGTCAGGACAACGCCGACCGCCGTCTGACAGAAATCGGCTATAAGGCAGGGCTTGTTTCGCAGGAGAGATATGACCGTTTCTGCGAAAAGCTCAGACTCATTGAGCAGGAGAGGGAAAGGGTTGAAAATCTCTCGATCCCGAAAACGCCCGAAATCGATGCGATGCTTGTTTCACGTGAAACATCCGCTCTTGAAAAGGGCGTTAAAATGATCGATCTTCTGCGCAGACCGCAGATCAATTATGATGCTCTCGCTCCTTTTGACAAAACCAGACCTGACCTGCCATATGAGGTTTTCGAGCAGGTTGAGATCGATATCAAATATGAGGGTTATATCAAGCGTCAGCAGCAGCAGATAAACGAGCTTCACCGCCTTGAGGTCAAGCGTCTGCCCGAAAGCCTTGATTATAATGATATAACGGGGCTCCGCCTCGAAGCAATCGAAAAGCTTTCAAAAATCCGCCCCGAAACCGTCGGTCAGGCATCGAGAATATCGGGCGTTTCACCTGCAGACATCTCCGTTTTACTGATTTACCTTGAGAGGAACGGTATTAATGTTAATTAATAAAGAATTACTTAAATCAAATGCTGCTTCGCTCGGAATTGAGCTGAGCGACGGGGCTCTCGGAAAGTTTGACACTCTTGCAGAGCTTCTCATTGAGCAGAACAAAACCATGAATCTGACGGCAATAACCGAGCCCGATGAGGTTGTTATAAAGCATTTTGCGGACAGCATATCGCTTCTTTCCGCCGTTTCTCCCGAGGAAAATGCAAAAATTCTTGACCTCGGCACGGGAGCAGGCTTTCCCGGCATACCGCTTCTGATAACCCGTCCCGATATCCGTCTGACAATGGTTGATTCGACAGCGAAAAAGCTTCGCTATGTTGCCGACACGGTCGAAAAGCTCGGACTTGATGCCGAGGTTCTTCATGCAAGAGCAGAGGAAGCAGGCAAAAAACCCGAATACAGAGAACAGTATGACATCGTCTGTTCAAGAGCCGTTGCCGCTCTTAATGTTCTGAGCGAATACTGTCTGCCGTTTGTGAAGGTTGGCGGAGTATTCGTTGCCATGAAAAGCGCAAAGGCTGAAGAAGAAATTGCCGCCGCAAAGAAGGCGATCGGCATTCTCGGCGGAAAAATCGTCGATAAAAAGACATTCACTCTTTCCGACGGCGGCGAAAGAACGCTTATCGTCATCAAAAAGATTTCGCAGACTTCGGCAAAATATCCCAGAGTTTCCGCTCAGATTTCAAAAAAGCCTCTTTAATTTAATATTTTATGTCGGTTTTCGGAAAACGATGCCGACCGAATTGATTGGACAAACCCTCCGTTTGGTGCTATTCTTGAGTCAAGAAAACGTGAACACCGAACGGGGGGATTTTTTGAAGAACGGAAAATATAAAATCGGCGGACAGATCATTCTCATTCCGCAGGAGGATATATACCCAAATCCGAATCAGCACCGAAGACGGTTCGATTTCGATGAGCTTGAAGGTCTTGCACAAAGTATCAGGCAAAACGGCATTATCCAGCCGATAGCGGTCAGAGTCAACGGGCAGGGGAAATATGAGCTCGTTTCGGGCGAGAGGCGGCTTCGTGCATCAAGACTCGTCGGCATAACCCGTCTGCCATGTATTATTATGGATGCAAACGATGAAAAATCGGCTCTGTTTTCGCTTATTGAAAATGTTCAGAGATGCGATCTTGAGTTTTTTGAAGAAGCGGTTGCAATCGAGAAGCTGATAACCGATTTCGGAATGAGCCGTGAGGATATCTGCAGAAAGCTCGGAAAAGCTCCGACAACGATCTCGAACAAGCTTCGACTGCTCCGCATTCCCGAGGATATCCGTCACAGGATAACGCAGGAAAATCTGACCGAAAGACACGCAAGGGCATTACTCAGGCTGACAACCTTCAGCCAGATGGAGAGAGCCATTTCGATTATTGCAGAAAAACGCCTGACGGTTTCGGAAAGCGAAAAGCTTATAACGCAGATACTGACCAACGATTCGGGCAAAAGACAGCCGCCCGTCAAGCTTTTCAAGGATGTCAGAATATTTGTCAACACGCTTAACCATGCAGTCGATACGATGCGCAGAGCGGGAATCGAGGCTGACTCCGCCAAGAGCGAAACCGAGGAGTATATTGAATACATAGTCCGCATTCCGAAAAGCAAGGGCTGCGTGATTCGTGCTAAGCAAAACTCGGCTTAATGCCAATTAATATGAGTTCTTCCAATTACCATATCTTTCTCTTTCACACCCACATCCACAGCGGAGGGAGCAGGCAGAAATGCCTGCTCTTTTCGCTTTTTTCAACCGATAAAGGTGCTGAAACATAACCGTTGTTTCACGTGAAACATAAAAATTTTCAAAACATGTTCCATTTTCCGCCTTGTTATGATATACTGAATATATTATCGATTATATAATGTAATAAATATAGGAGAGATAATCTTGGGAAAAACCGTTGCAATCGTTAATCAGAAAGGCGGAGTCGGCAAGACGACGACCGCCGTTAACCTTACCGCCGCTCTCGGCAGCAAGGGATATAAGGTTCTGCTTGTCGACATCGATCCTCAGGGCAACTCGACGAGCGGACTCGGAATCAACAAAAAAGGGCTTGAGCTTTCGTCTTACAGCGTAATCATCGGCTCCTGCTCCGCAGAAAAAGCAATCGTTCAGACTCCGTATAAGAATGTTTCCGTCATGCCCTCGAGCATGGACCTCGCAGGCGCAGAGCTCGAGCTGGTCGAGATTCAGAAGAGAGAATCGAAGCTGCGCAACGCTCTGGCAACCGTCAAGGACAACTATGATTTCATTTTTCTTGACTGTCCGCCCTCTCTCGGTCTGATAACCCTCAACGGACTCTGTGCGGCAGACACTCTCATGGTTCCGATTCAGTGCGAATTCTATGCACTCGAAGGTCTGACCCAACTCATCGCAACCGTCAGAACAGTCAAACGCCTTTATAACCCCTATATCGAAATCGAAGGCGTTCTTCTGACCATGTATGACGGCAGGCTCAACCTCACTCAGCAGGTTGTTGAGGAAGTCAAAAAATGCTTTCCGAAAAAGGTTTATTCGACCGTTATTCCCCGTAATGTCCGTCTTTCCGAAGCTCCGAGCTACGGTCAGCCCGTTATGTATTATGACAAATCATCCAAGGGCAGCAACGCTTATCTCGACCTTGCAGACGAATTTATCAAATTAAATAAGTAATTTGGAGTTTATAAACATATGGCAATATATAACAAAAGATACATAAATAAAATCTTAACTGACCCTCTTCCCGAATTACTTGAAGATGAACGAATCTATTTAAATGTTTCTTATAATGCAAGGGGCTTTGCAAAAGCCACCCACTGTGGATTTGACCCTACAAAAAAACTATGGTTTACCGGTCTGCATAACACATATTTGCCAAATCTCATTAAGCTATACGGTGTAAATAACAGCACATCTGAAAAGGCTATGAATTCGTTAAAAACATACCTTAAATCACTTGCTTTAAAAGATAATAAATCAGATTCAGAAAAAAGATAACTCATTTATAGTAAAGAAAATTATAAGGAGAAATAATATGGCACCGAAAAAAGGCGGTCTGGGCAGAGGTATTGATTCTCTGCTGATTGATAATTCCATAGAAGAAAATAACGCTTCTCAGGCGGTTAAACTCAACATCCTCGATATCGAACCCAACAAGGAGCAGGCAAGAAAGCAGTTTGACGATGCGGCTCTTTCCGAGCTTGCCGATTCAATCGCTCAGCACGGCGTGCTTCAGCCTCTGCTCGTCCGTCCGATCTTCGGCGGAGGCTATCAGCTCATCGCAGGCGAAAGAAGATGGCGGGCAAGCCGTCTTGCAGGTCTGACTCAAGTCCCTGCAATCATCAAGGAGCTTTCCGATGAAGAGGCTGCTGTTATTTCTTTGATCGAAAATTTACAGCGTGAGGACCTCAACCCCGTTGAAGAAGCTCTCGGCTTTGCAAGTCTTATCAAGGATTTCAGTCTGACTCAGGAGGAGGCGGCGAAAAAGGTCGGCAAGTCCCGTCCTGCCGTTGCGAATGCCCTGCGTCTTCTCAAGCTTCCCGAGAAGGTGCTTGACTATGTGAGAGAAAACAAGCTCTCCGCAGGCCACGCAAGAGCAATCGCCGCAATCGACGACGAAAAGACCGCTCTGTTTGCTGCTGAAACAGTTATCGAAAAAGGTCTTTCCGTCAGAGAAACCGAGAAGATGGTCAAGGCTCTGACCGCCGAAAAGAAGGCGAAGAAGCCCTCAAAGTCAAGGCACACCTTCTTTGACGAGGTCGAGCTTTCGCTCAATAATTCCCTCGGCAGAAAAGCAAAGGTCATCACCAAGGAGGGCAAGGAGTGCGGCACGCTCGAAATTGCTTTCTTTGACAAAGACGATCTTGCGAGAATCGCAAATATTCTCTCGGCACTCGAATAATAGATATTTTTCGGTGTTTATGTATATATTTGTCGTTTCTTCTTGATATCCGTTACACTTCATGATATAATGTAACGCAACATCAGTTAAGAAGGTTATTTTATGAAAAAACATCTTGCAAACATAATAAGTCTGAGCCGAGTTGCAGGCGCAATCGCTCTGTTTTTCTTCAACGATATTTCGACAGCGTTTCTGATCATCTATGTTCTCTGCGGAATAACGGACCTCATCGACGGTCCGATAGCCAGAAAAACAAACAGCACAAGCCCTCTCGGAGCAACGCTTGACACGGTCGGCGATGTTGCGACATATCTCGCTCTGACAAAGGTTCTGATCATCAAAAAGCTCGTTGCAGGCTGGATTCTTGCATGGATCCTCAGCGCAGGCGTTCTTTTCGGAGTCGGTGCTCTGATTTCAAAGCGCAGATTCGGCAAGCTCTATCTGCCCCATACTTATCTCGGCAAGATCTTCGGCGGCGCAGTCTTTGTTCTTCCGCTTGCCATGCAGTTCATGCCCGGATATGTCTGGATGTCTGTTATCTGCTCGATCGCAACGGTTCATGCCTTTGAGCTTCTCTATGTTCAGTCAAAAAACAAAACAGCCGAGGATTTTGTCCCTTCGGCTCTGCATGTCAACAAGTAAAAACAATAAAGCGGCTTGCAGTCTGCAGGCCGCTTCTTTTTGTTCATTCCTCTGTTCTTACCTTGTTGAGAGCTTCGAGAGGATCGACGGTTATGCCGTCAACCGTAACCTCGAGATGAAGATGTCCGCCCTCTGCGGATTCGATCGGAATGCTGCCGAGCGTTCCGATCTTTTCGCTTTTCTTGACGAGCGCCCCCTCGGGAAGGGTAGTTCCTTTTTTCAGACCGCAGTATCTGACCGTCATCGAATTCCCGTGGTCGATCTCGACAACCGTACCCCAGAAAATGTCGTCGTAGATCCTCGTGATCCTGCCGTCGGCAACAGCATCGACGGTATTGCCTGCCGCACCGCCGAAATCAACACCGTCATGCACTCTCCAGTCACCCATCGTTTTGCTGAAAACCATTTCTCCGCCGCTGTAATCCTTGATTATATCGTTACCCATGGGAAGGGCAAAGCTTTCGGTCTTTTTCTCCGTCTGTGCCTCGGTTTCTCTCTCATCGGGAATGCCCGTCACTCCGATGTCAACGGCATGCGTTTCGGGAGAAGTTTCCTCTTCAAAGCTGTCGCTCCATCTGACGGTAAATCTCGAAAATCCGGGATCTTCAACTGTCGGCTTGCTGTCCGCCGAGAAGCTGATAACCGCCGCAGCCGCAACCGCAAGACCGCATATGCCGAGTGCCGCATAAATATTTGAATTTTTAATTTTAGCTTTCATTGTATCCGCTCCTTTAATATTCTCACGGATATTTTGGGATGATTTTCTGATATTATTCCGCAGAGTAATGAAAACCGAAAATTATTTGCAAAGACACGATATTTTTTTGAAAATATCTCTTGATACTTGTCCCTTTTTCTGTCATAATAATAGGGTATAATTATAAATAGACTGGAAGTGTGTTCTTTTGGATAACAAAAAACTTGCTCAGCTTTTGTTTCCTCATATCGATAAAACTCCCGATTACTATGAAGAGCTTTATCCCGACAGAGGTCTTGCAGAGGGCGCAAGGGTAACAAGATTCGCCCCCTCTCCCACGGGATATCTCCACATCGGCGGTCTCTTCGGTGCCCTCGTCGATGTTCTGACCGCTCAGTCAACGGGCGGCGTTGCTTACCTGAGAATCGAGGATACGGATAAAAAGCGTGAAATTGACGACGGCGTTTCGGCTATCATCAACGGCTTTGACTATTTCGGCGTTGAGTTCAACGAGGGCGTCACGGGCTTCGGCACGGAAAAAGGTGCTTACGGTCCCTATACCCAGAGTCAGCGTGCCGAGATCTATCAGACGATTGCAAAGAGCCTTGTCGAAAAGGGTCTTGCATATCCCTGCTTCTGCACGGCAGATGAGATCTCGGAAATCCGTGAACAGCAGGAAAGCGGCGGAGCTCTTATCAGAGGATATTTCGGCAAATGGGCAAAGTGCCGTGAGCTGACAATTGAGGATATCGAAAAGAAACTTGCCGAGGGCAAGCCCTGGGTTCTGCGTCTTCGTTCCGAAGGCGACGAAGAGAAAAAGATTATTTTTGAAGATGTTATCAGAGGCAAGATCGAAATGCCTGCAAACATAATCGATGAGGTTCTCCTCAAGTCCGACGGAATCCCGACCTACCATTTCGCCCACGCATGCGACGACCATTTCATGAGAACGACGCATGTCATCAGAGGCGAGGAGTGGATCTCCTCCGTTCCCAAGCATATCGAGCTTTTCAAGGCATGCGGATATAAGGTTCCAAAATACGCCCACACTCCTCAGGTCCTCAAGACCGACGAGGAAACGGGCGATAAGCGTAAGCTTTCAAAGAGAAAGGACCCCGAGGCAGCAGTCGGATATTTCGTTGAAGGCGGCTTCCCTAAGGAGAGCGTTCTCGAATATCTGCTCACTCTCATCAACTCGAACTTTGAGGATTGGCGCAGAGCCAACCCGAAGGAGGATATTTCAAAGTTCCCCTTCAATCTCAAGAAGATGAGCTCGAGCGGCTGTCTGTTTGACCTCGTTAAGCTCAACGATGTCAGCAAGAATGTTATCTCCGTCATGAGCGCAAAAGAGGTTTATGACAATATCGCCGCATGGGCAAAGGTATATGATTCCGAATTCTATAACATTTTCACCGCCGATGCAGACTTCTCAACCGCAGTCATGAACATCGACCGCGAAAACCCCAAGCCCCGCAAGGATATCGCAAAGTGGAGCGAGGTAAAGGACTATGTTTCATATTTCTTCAAGCCTCTCTATCAGCCCGATTATTCTCTGCCCGAAAACATTTCAAAAGCAGATGCGGCGGAAATTGCGGAAAAATATCTTTCCGAATTCAGTCTTGCCGATGACAAGGACCAATGGTTCGCAAGAATCAAGGATATGTGTGAGCCTCTCGGCTTCACTCCCAACGTCAAGGAATATAAGAAGAATCCCGAAGCATTCAAGGGGCACGTCGGCGACGTTTCAACGGTTATCAGAATTGCTCTGACATCCCGCAAGAACACCCCCGACCTTTATTCAATAATGCAGCTTCTCGGCGAGGATGAAATCAAAGCAAGACTCTCCGAAGCAATCGCAAGCTTCAGATAATCACCTCAAGAAAGGAAAAAGACTATGGACGAAATCATCACCTCTTCAAATTCCAACTTTATATATGACTTCATCGACGAAGATCTCGCAAACGGAGTGAACACGAGAATTCAGACCCGTTTTCCTCCCGAACCCAACGGATATCTTCATATCGGTCATGCAAAGGCTATCTGCATCGACTTCAGCACCGCTGAGAAATACGGCGGCGAATGCAATCTCCGCCTTGACGACACCAACCCCTCAAAAGAGGATGTCGAATATGTTGAGGCTATCAAGGAAGATATCGAATGGCTCGGCTTCAAGTGGAACAAGGTTCTCTATGCTTCAAGCTATTTCGATTTCATCTATGAATGCGCCATCAAGCTCATCAAGAAGGGCAAGGCATATGTCTGCGACCTTTCAGCCGATGAGATAAGAGAATACAGAGGAACTCTCACCGAGCCCGGCAAGAACAGCCCCTACAGAGAGCGTTCCGTCGAAGAAAATCTCGAGCTCTTCGAGAGAATGACAAACGGCGAATTTGCCGACGGCGAAAGAACCCTCAGAGCAAAAATAGATATGGCTTCTCCCAACATCAACATGCGAGATCCCGTTATCTACAGAATCGCCCATGTTTCCCATCATCAGACGGGCGACAAGTGGTGCGTTTATCCCATGTATGACTTTGCTCATCCTCTTTCGGACGCAAGAGAAGGCGTAACCTATTCTCTCTGCTCCCTCGAGTTTGAAAATCACAGACCTCTTTATGACTGGTTCATCAAGGAGATAGGCTTTGAAGAACCCCCCAGACAGATCGAGTTCGCCCGCCTTAACCTCAACTACTGCGTAACAAGCAAGAGATACTGCCTTGAAATGGTGCAGAAGGGCATCGTTGACGGCTGGGATGACCCCAGAATGATTACTCTCTGCGGCATGAGAAGAAGAGGCTATCCTGCAGCGGCGATCCGTGAGTTCATCAACCGCATCGGCGTTTCAAAGGCAGACAGCGTTGTTGACTACGGTCTGATCGAAGCATGCGTCAGAGATGAGCTTAACGAAAATTCTCCCAGAGCGATGGCTGTTCTCCGCCCCCTGAAGGTTATCATCGACAACTATCCCGAGGGACAGACCGAAGAAATTGAGGTTGAGATCAATCCCCTCAAGCCCGAACTCGGCACAAGAACGGTTCAGTTCTCAAGAGAGATCTTCGTTGAGAGAGATGACTTCATGGCTGAGCCCGTCAAGAAATATTTCAGACTCTATCCCGGCAACGAGGTTCGTCTTAAAAGCGCATATTTCGTAACCTGCACAGGCTATGAAACCGACGAAAACGGTGAGGTCACCTGCCTCCACTGCACCTACGACCCCGAAACAAAGGGCGGCAACGCTCCCGACGGCAGAAAGGTCAAGGGTACGATTCATTGGGTAAGCGCATCAGACTGCACTCCCTGCGAGATCCGTCTTTATGACCGTCTTTTCGCTGCGGAAAACCCCTTTGTTGACGGAAAAGAGAATTATCTTAACCATCTTAACCCCAATTCCCTTGAAATACTTGAAAACTGTCTTGTCGAAGGCTCAATCGCAGATGCAAAATGCGGCGACACATTCCAGTTCCTGCGTCAGGGTTATTTCTGCGTTGACAAGACCTCGGCCGACGGTAAGCCCGTCTTCAACCGTACGGTAGCTCTCAACACTTCATGGAAATAATCGCAGAGAAAGGATTTTTTCAATGAAATACTTAATGAAAACAGTCAATGCCGTTATTGCGGCAGCCATATTCCCCGTTATTCTTTTCCTTGACTTTATCTTTATCCAGCTCGGAACGAATGAGAATGCGCAGCCCCTTTTCGAGCAGATCAGTCCCGGAACTCCCGGAGTCGGTATCGAAGAATCTCTTTCGATCTTCGACATGATTCAGATTGCAAGAGGCGAGCATATATATTCCGGTCTGTTTGACAGCATGGGCGCAAAGGGTCCCTTCGAGTGGCCTGAAGCTTTTGCTCCCATCAACGGAAGACTCATCGCTTTTGCGGTTTTCCTCGTGCTCTGCGTCGCAATTGCAATTTTCATCATCGTCTGGTCGATCTGCAGCAGCAAAAAGCTTCCCGTTGTCATTGCGGCAGTCGGCGGCATTATTTCGGCAATTATCATGATAAGCTGCTTCAACTCTGCGGCAAGCGTTCTCGTCAGCGGCGAAATCAGCATAAGCTCTCTCTTTGATACCGGTTGGCTTTCGAGTCTGCTTCTCGGCTTCGTCGGAATTGACACTCTCATGCTCGGCGGATTCCATTCCGGAATAATCATCGTCTTCGTATGCATTCTCGTCTGGACGGGAGCATTCGCCCTCATCGAAATCGGTGACAAGGAAGAAGAGGCAAAAACAAAAAAGAAATAAAAAATCAATCCCAAGAGATTTCGTTCTCTTGGGATTTTCCTTTTAGTATTTTCCGTTTTTTGCAAGGTCGATTGCGGATATTCTTCCGTCATCAAGAATAATGTTCGTTTCGCCGTAAACCGAAAGCTGAACCTCTCTTGCCGCCGCAATATAGTCAACTATCCAGACATCGAGGTTGCCCGTATGCGTTTTATATCCGCTGAAGCCTCTGCGGTATTCGTCGGCAGGTGCGACCTGACTGACAATATCAAAGCCGAGCCATTCGCCCGACATCGCTTCGCCTGCAAGAGAAAGAAGCTCGAGCTCGGTATAGTTCGTTGTGATATAGGGCAGGAGAGTTCCGAGAGCGTTCTGAATCTCTTCCTGCGAGGAGCTTCTGAGCTTTGTCATATAAGCCTTGATGATTCTTCTCTGACGCTCCGTTCTTTCGGCTTCGCCGTCAAGCTTTCTGATCCTTGCGAAATACAGAGCCTGCTCTCCGTCGAGAAGAACGCTCTGTCCGCTTCTGTAGGAATTTCCGCCGCTCGTGCGGTTCATATAGTCCGCCTCTGCTTCGGTAACCTCAACTCTGATTCCGCCGATAACATCAACCGCCTTGATGAAGGCTTCATAGTCGACGGTAACATAGCGGTCAATTCTTATTTTATAATTGTCAGACAAAACCTCGGCGAGCTTTTCGGGACCGCTCCATGAATAGGTATGGTTCGTTTTGTCATATCTGTCCTGACCTTTTATGTTCATATATGTATATGAATCTCTGAGGAATGAGGTCAGGGTTATTTTTTTCGCTTTTCTGTCGATGCTCATGAGAATTGCGGCATCCGAACGGCTCGAGCCGTCAACATCGTCTTCTCCGACAAGAAGAATGTTCGTGATATCCGGACTGCTGAGCTTGTCGCCGCCGTTGGTTGCCCACTCTTTAATAAGCTCCTTGACGGACTCCGCTTGGGCAATATCGTAAATCGGTTCAAATCGCTGAGCAATTTTATCCGTCGGCTCCGTTTCCTGAATTGCCTGCGTAATCTCCTGAGCCGATGTCGGTTCGGTCGTTGTTTCGTCTGTATCAACGGGTTTTGAGCATGCCCCGACGGAAAGCATCATCACCGCCGCAAGCATGATTGAAACTATTCTTTTCAAAGCAGAACTCTCCTTTTCTTCAGATATTATAAATTAAAGTTTATATTGTAGGTCGGCTTGCCTGCAAGCCGCCGCAAGGCGGGATGAGGGCATCCCGCCCTACCCGAAAACTCTTTGGTGACCATTTAAGTATACAATACCTGAAAGAAAAATACAAGAAAAAACGGGTGATGAAAAACACCACCCGTTAATCCCGTCTTATCTTAACCTATCCAGCCAAAAAGAAAATCGAAAATGCTTCTGAAGAAATTGGCTATTTTCTGCCATAAGGTAAGCTTCTGAGCAGGCTCATCCGAACCGTCGTCGTTGCCCTGAATGCAAACCCATTTATATTCCGTTACTTTGTCGGAATCGAATTCTTCTGCGCCGCTTCCGTCTGCATTGACGCTCGCCGTAACCGTAACATCTCTTCCGAACCTCGTCTGAACCCTGCTGTTTATCGCAAAGTATGTGTCGCAGATAAGAGTCAGACTTCCGCTTCCCGAGAATTTCTGATTGACATCGCTCTGGAGAGCAGGTGCCTGAGTGCAATTGATGATGCTCTCCCCGAGAAGAACGATATCTGCACTGCCGAGAATACGCAGCGGCATGATAAGCTCGGCATCCCTGAGAGTGAGGACTTCGGTCGTCGGATCATAATGGATGTTCCAGTCGTTTTCAGTTGCAGGCTGAGCCATACCGCCGACAGTTTTGAAATATCCGCCGTAGATATCCTCATAGGGGTTATAGATGCTGTTTACGCCTGCATTGACATAGATGACGCCCGCCGCAAATGCAGGCATGCATGCCGACGAAACCATCAGCATTGCAAAAATTACGGCAAGGATCTTTCTGAGTGTTTTTCTGTTTTTCATATTGATCTCCCTTCGTTTTATACCTCTCTTGCGAGGGTGAATATATTCTATCATTTTGGGAGATATTTTTCTATCAACTTATGTTTACATTATAAGAAAAAACAAAAAAAGAGTGCAACCGCTGATTGCACTCTGAATATCATTCCTCTTCTTTTTTGCTTTTCACGGTTTTGACAACATACCTTATAACCCATACCGCAAGCGCAACGGGCACAAGAATAACGGCAAAAATAACAAGCTTCTGCATCGGGATATATTTATACAGTCCGTCGCCGAGGATAGTAAAAAGAAAAACTCTCGGCAGGATTCCGATAAGCGAAACCGCCATATACTGACCGAAGCCCGTTCTCATCGCACCGAGAAGAAGGCTGACTATATCAATCGGGAAAACGGGCAGAAAACGGATCGCAAGCAGGGCAGAAACCTTATTCTTGCTCTGCATTTTCAGAAGCTTTTCGCCGTATTTGGTTTTTTCCACTTTTTCCACAACTTTTTTGCCGCCCATGATCCTGCCAAAGAAATAGGTTGCGATAACCTCGAGAGCGATTCCGACCGTGTTGATCATCAGAGCAACCCACCAGTCAAACGCCATGCCGACGGCAATATAAACGATCGATGCGGGAACGACAAAGGTCACGGATTTCAGAAGATAGACTCCGAGAATGCTTATAACCGCAACGGCAAAGCTCTCCGAAGCATCGACCAACGCTCTGACATCAATATTTTTCAGCTCATCATATTTCCAGAAAATAACGGCAATAATAACAAACGAAACCGCAATTCTGGCAGCCAGACCGAGTATATTTTTAATTCTGAGTTTTTTTTCTTCCATTTGATTCCTCCGCAGTTGATTCACCCGTTTATCATAACCCATATTATAGAATTAAGCAAGAAAAATAATACAATAAAATAAAATAATTAACAATTTTTTTATAGACACAAATCATTTCGTGTGATATACTGATTTAGTATGTACGATAAATAAAGGAGGGATTGATAATGATGACTGCTAAAGAAAAGCTCCAGCGAGCCTCTGCTTCCGTAGCCTTCGACGGCATTTATAAATATGTCAAAAAGAATCCTGCAGAAAATCTTATAAAGCTCATCAATCTTTCCGAAAAGCTTATGGGCGGAGCATTCCCCGCCAAGAATTTTGAAGCTTTCCGCAACGCCGTTCAGGATGAAAACAATGTCTGGAACCGTTTTGCAATGAGCATTATCAACGACATCGATCAGGATGTTCTCAAAAAAATGCTTCTTGCTCTCGGTCTCGGCGCAGGCGTCAACGGAACAAAGGCTGTGCGTGAAAACAGAGAAAAATATAAGTGTAACGTTCCTTTTATCCTTCTCTTTGACCCCACAAGCGCATGCAACCTTCACTGCAAGGGCTGCTGGTCGGCGGAATACGGTCACAAATCCAATCTTTCTCTCGATGAAATGAGAAGCATTGTCAGTCAGGGAACCGAGCTCGGAACTCATCTTTATATGCTCACGGGCGGCGAGCCCCTCATCCGCAAGGACGATGTTCTGACTCTCTGCCGTGAAAATCCCGACTGTGCATTTCTTGCCTATACAAACGCAACCCTCATTGATCAGAAATTTTGCGACGATATGAAGGAAGTCGGAAACCTTTCTCTTGCTCTGAGCATCGAAGGCAACGAAGCAAGCAACGATTTCAGAAGAGGCGACGGCTCATATTCAAAAACAATTGCCGCCATGGACCTTCTGAAAGAAAACGGTCTTTTCTTCGGCATTTCTATCTGCTATACAAGCAAGAATGTTCCTTCTGTCACGAGTGACGAATTCATGGATCTCATGGTTGAAAAGGGAGCAAAATACGCTCTGTACTTTGCATATATGCCTGTCGGTCACGATGCCGTTCCCGAGCTGATTCCTCAGCCTGACGACAGAGTTCATATGTATAAATGGCTCCGTCAGGTCCGTAACAGCAAAACGGGCAAGCCCATCTTTGTTATGGATTTTCAGAACGATGCCGAATATGTCGGCGGATGCATCGCAGGCGGCAGAAACTATTTCCACATCAACTCCGAAGGAGATATGGAGCCCTGCGTTTTCATTCATTATTCCGACTCAAATATCAAAACTCATACTCTGCTGGAAGCGCTCAAAAGACCCCTTTTTCAGGCTTATTACCGCAACCAGCCCTTTAACGATAACCACCTCAGACCTTGTCCGATGCTTGAAAATCCCGACTGTCTGCGGAAGATAATTTCCGAAACGGGTGCAGAATCGACCGATCTCATCGCTCCCGAAAGCGCAGAAACTCTCTGCTCGAGATGCGATAAGTTCGCCGCCGCATGGAAGCCCGTTGCAGAGGAGCTCTGGAATTCAACAAAGCATCCGAACCCCAAGACGCAGTTTTACCGTGATACTCCCGAGGGTAAGGCTGAGCTTGAAAATAATAACAATAACTGAAATTAGTTCAGGGGTGCTGACTGAAAAGTCGGCTGAGATCATACCCTCAGACCTGATCCCGATAATGCGGGCGTAGGAAAAAGCATAATTGCAGTTTTTACGCTCAACGTTCATTCGTTGGGCGTTTTTGTTTGTCACACAGCGAGAAAGGAAGAATATCTGATGTCAACCGGATTTAAAAAAACACAGAGTGTTGCAGAAAGCGCCGTCATGATAGCTCTTTCAATTGCCCTCTTTGCGGTTTCCGACGCAATTCCGTGGCCTTTTCTTTACGGCGGCGGCTTCTCTCTTTTCGGTCAGGTGCCGATAATCATCGTTTCCTACCGTCACGGCATCAGAAACGGTCTTGCGGCTTCAACCGCTCTCGCTCTTTTTGAAATGCTCATGGGCTTCAAGAATTTCAGCTATGTAAACGGAATTGCCGCCTGGCTTATCGTCGCTTTTGCAGATTATCTGATTGCATTCGGCTGTCTGGGACTCGGCGGAATGTTCAAGGGCAAATTCAAAAATCAGACCGCAGAGCTTGTAACGGGCGGAATCGTTGTCTGTTTCATCAGATTTCTTTGTCATTTCATAAGCGGAGTTACAATCTGGGCAGGCTATACACCCGAAAACATGCTTGTCAGCGTTTATTCTCTTGTTTATAACGGCTCATACATGCTGATTGAAACGATAATAACCGTCATCGGACTCACCGCAGTCAGCGCAGTATTCAATTTTACAAAGAAGAACATTTAATAAAATTTCACCCGTGTGACAAAATCACACGGGTTTTTTCCTGCAGCTATTCCTCGGGCCACCATTCGCTCTCCCATATTCTTTTTGAAACCTCTTTTCGCTTTTCTTCAACTCTGCTGAAATCCATGGCTCGGATATATATGCTTTCAAGCTCGTCATGGACTTCCTTTGCATTTCTCAGAGCGGAAACTGCCTCATCGATCAGCTCTTTTGATGCTTTTTTGGCAAAATTCAGCTTTGCTCTGCTGTTTCTGAGAGCATCGGAATCGTAAAACCTTTTCAGAGAAACATACTTTGCTCCCTCGGGCGACGGCGAGCATAATTTATCTTTCGTAAAGAATCCGAGTCCGAGCTGAGGGATGATTATATGGCGTATCTTCTTCTCGTTTGCAATAAACGGACTTGAAATTACCGAAAATCCCGACGCAAGGGCGTAGGTGCGTATCTCTCCGATAACGATCGATGCGGCAACTCCGAAATCGTCCTCGAAAACGGTTTTTCTGTTGCAAAGAGCATCGGCCGTGCTGTTAAAGAAAAAGTATCCCTCAGGAGTTATCGCATCCAGCAGTCTTGTTTTTTCAAGCCCGATCTTTCCCGAGGGCTTTTTGAAATTTCTCGCCGCAATCCTTGCCGCATATCTCTCGAGCCGTCTTCTGTCAAGGCTTTCACGGCTTATTCTTTCACCGTCACCGTAAATTGAAAATGCCGAATCAATGAATCTCCTGCTTCTCTTATGGCAGGCTTTGTTTTTATCGGTCAGCTCGATTATTTTTTTGCTGTCGTTTCTCAGAGCCTCTTTGTCCCAATATTCTCCGAGATTGATGATTTCGCCCGTCGCCGCAGGATATTCGGGGTCCATCGTATGCGGAGCGGTCGCATCGGCGATGCAGACTCTCAGCGACGGAATAATAACTCCGTCAAGCGAATCGGGGTCGGACGAGCAGAATATTCTTTCGCATTCGATATCTTTCTTTTCTATTTCATCGGCAATTTTTCTCATAAAGAACGATTTTCCCGTTCCGGGACCGCCTTTTATCAGATAGGTATACTGTCCTTCATTTTTCGGAACAAGACGGTCAAAAAGAGAAAAAAATCCGTTTCTACTGCTTGAACCGAGAAAATATGACTGATTCATCGGGTAACCTCCTTTGGTGCCGTTATTAGCAGGATATTCCGCAAGAGGGATAAATGTGAAAAAAATGATTATTTTTTTATAATGTTTTTTTAAAAATACCTGCTAAAAATAAAATTTACACTTGATATTATTATAATTATAATATATAATATATCTAAGCAGAGCTTTATTTTGGTCATGTGGCGTGTGGGTCCTGTGCGACAGGATACCGTGAACCATGTCAGGCGGGTGAACCGAGCAGCATTAAGCGGACAGTTTTGTGCGCCACAGTCTGCCTGCCGCCATATGACCAAGGCAAAGCTCTCTTTTTATTAAAAATCGGGGGAGTGAAAAAATGTATCAGGCTTTATACAGAAAATGGAGACCGAAAACCTTCAGCGATGTTTACGGTCAGCCTCATGTTACAAGAACTCTTCAGAGTCAGCTTGAAAGCGGAAGAATTTCTCATGCCTATCTTTTCACGGGTTCAAGAGGCACGGGTAAAACGACCTGCGCAAAGATTCTTTCAAAAGCGGTCAACTGTCTGAATCCCGTTGACGGCAATCCCTGCAACGAATGTGAAATCTGCAAGGGCATTGACAACGGCTCGATTCTCGATGTTATCGAAATCGACGCAGCGAGCAACAACGGCGTTGACAATATCCGTGACCTTCGTGAGGAAGCTAATTTTACTCCCGTCAATGCGAAATACAGAGTATATATAATCGACGAGGTTCATATGCTCTCCATCGGCGCATTCAACGCTCTTCTCAAAACTCTCGAAGAGCCCCCCTCACATGTTATTTTTATCCTCGCTACAACGGAAATTCATAAATTGCCCGCAACAATTCTTTCCCGCTGTCAGAGATTTGATTTCAAGAGAATTTCTCCCGAGGATATAACCGCAAGACTTGTTTATGTTTCCGAAAAAGAAAACGTGACTCTGACCGAAAATGCGGCGGCTCTGATTGCAAGAATCGCAGACGGCGGAATGAGAGATGCTCTTTCTCTTCTCGACAGATGCTTTGCCATGGGCAATTATATCGACGAGGATGCAGTCAGCTCGGCGGCAGGCATTGCGGGAACGGTTCATCTTTTCTCGTTCTCGGAATTTATCGCAAAGGGCAACTTTACAGAAGCATTGAAGCTTGTTTCAAGGCTTCATAACGAATCGTGCGACATTGATTCGCTCTGCACGGAGCTGACCCTTCATTTCAGAAATCTCATGGTTGCAAAAACCGTTAAGGAATGCGAAGGTCTGATCGTCTGCTCAAAGGACGAGCTTGAAAAGATCAAATCAAGAGCAGCTGAAATCAAGCTTTCAAAGATCCTTTCCTGCATTGAGATTCTTGAAAAAGCGGCAGCAAATATCAAGAACGCCGTCAACAAAAAAATCCAGCTTGAGGCTGCGGTCATCAAAATGTGTTCTCCCGCTTCATCGGCTAACATAAACGAGGAGCTTGAAGAAAGAATTGCTTCTCTCGAAGAAAAAATAAATCTTCTTTCGGCAGGAAAAGCCGTTGCTCCCGAAAAAAGCATGCCTGCTTCTCCCGCCGTTACGGAAACAAAAACCGAAAAACCGGCAGAAGAAAATACCAAGGCTGAAGAAAAGACCGATACTCCCGAAGAAAAGAAGGATGCTCCCGCTCCGACTGCGGAAACGATCGTTGACGACGGTCCTTTCTATAACTGGTCGGATGTTCTCGAGGCACTTAAAAAATATGATATTCCGCTTTACGGAATTATGGCAACCTCTACCGCTGTTATCAAAAACGGCAGAGTCATAATCAATTCGGAAAATCCGACTCTTTTCGATTTCATCTGCAGCGACACTCATTCGAGAGAGCTTTCGAGAGCCATATATGATGTTCTCGGTCAGAAGATGAAGATTGCCGTTTCAAATACCGAAAAAGCCAAGGCGGCAACGAGTCCTCTCGAGGATTTAAAAAACAAAATAAATAATTTCAACAATAACTGATATTACGGAGGAAAAAACATGAAAGCAAGAATTCCCGGCGCTCCTCAGGGCGGCAACATGATGAAAAAAATTCAGGAAATGCAGGAAAATATGCAGAGAATCCAGCAGGAAGTCGAAGCAACCGAGTTTTCTTCTTCCGTAGGCGGCGGCGCAGTTGAGGTTGTCGTCAACGGTGCTCATGAGGTTACGGCAGTTAATCTCAAGCCCGAGATCGTTGACCCCGAGGATATCGAAATGCTTCAGGACCTCATCATCTCCGCTTTCAATGAAAGCATCCGCAAGGCTAACGAAGCTATGGAAAAAGGCATGGAAAGCGCTAAGGGCGGTCTTTCCATTCCCGGTCTGTTTTAATGAGCGGGTTCACTCCGTCGCTTGACAGACTTATCGAGCAGTTTGCAAAGCTCCCATCTGTCGGCAAAAAAAGCGCTCAGAGGCTGGCTTTTCACGTTCTTTCAATGACCGATGCGGAAGCCAATGCCTTCACTCAGACCATTGAAAAAGCGAGAAGCTCGATCAAACGCTGTAAGATATGCTGTAACCTCACCGACTCAGATATATGCTCCGTCTGCTCTTCGCAGTCGAGAGATAAATCGGTTATCTGCGTTGTCGAGGATGCGAGAGATGTTATCGCAATTGAAAGAACTCACGAATATAACGGGCTCTATCATGTTCTTCACGGAGTCATTTCTCCGATGAACGATGTCAATCCCGAGGATATCTGCATCAAGGAGCTGATAATGAGGCTCGGCGACGATACCGTCAAGGAGGTCATCATGGCAACCAATCCGACCGTTGAGGGCGAAGCAACGTCGATGTATATTTCAAAGCTCATCAAGCCTCTCGGAGTCAGCGTGAGCCGTCTTGCTTACGGCGTACCCGTCGGAGCAGACCTTGAATATGCCGACGAATTCACTCTCATCAGAGCCATGGAAGGCAGAAAACAGCTTTGATCTTTTTAGTGAATAATGAAGAGTCAAGGAAAGGCTACGCCTTTGACCGATTATATTATTAAAATCGGATGTGACTCAAACAGACTTTTCCACATATTTATACTTTTCCACATGCGGGTTTTCCACATATTAACTTTGTCAGAAAATGACAGGTTGATAACCCGAAGTTTTCCACAGGGCGTTAATAACAATTTTTATTCTGAATTCTTTTAATATCAACGCCTGCGGAAGTTATACCATATTTTAACGCACACTACTATTACTACTATTAATTAAGATATGATACGCATTATATAATAAAGAAAAAAACGAAATTTCCAAAAATGCGCAGAGGTTTTGAAAACCTGCGTGCAAAACTCTGAGGAGGCAGAAAATGAAAGTTATATGTAATTCTCTTGAGCTTTCCGAAGCTTGCCAGAATGTTTCAAGAGCGGCTTCAACAAAAACGGCTATTCCCGCAATCGAAGGTATTCTTATGGTTGCTAAAGACGGAACTCTTACGCTGACGGGCTATGACCTTGAAATGGGTATCAAGACCGTTATTGCGGCAAGAGTTGAAGAAGAAGGTGAGCTTGTCATCAATGCTCACATGTTCAGCGAAACTCTCCGTAAGCTTCCTGAAAGCACTGTCAGCATCGACAGCGATTCAAGACACATTGCCTCCATCTCGAGCGGCGAATTTGAATCGACTCTTATCGGAATCTCTTCTGAGGAATATCCCGAGCTTCCTTCAGTTTCGGGCGGTTATCATATCGATATCGATGAAAATATCCTCAAAGATATGGTCAGAAAGACTATCTTCTCCGCCGCAATCAAGGACAGCAAAATCGTACATACGGGTATCAAGTTTGAAATTGAAGAAAACCATATCAGACTTATTGCCGTTGACGGTGTGCGTCTTGCAATCAGAAACGAGCCGATCGAATATGCGGGCGAAAATCTTTCTTTCGTTGTTCCCGCAAAGACTCTTTCCGAGGTCGTCAAGCTCATGAATTCAAATGAGGATCCCGTTACGATCGAGGTCGGCAAAAGACACATCATTTTCGGTGTAAACGGCTACAGCGTTATTTCCCGTCTTCTTGACGGCGAATTCCTTAACTATAAGGCGGCGATTCCTTCGGCAACGAAGACAGTTATCAATGTTGATACAAAGAGCTTCATCGACAGTATAGACAGAACTTCTCTTATCATTACCGATAAGATCAAGAGTCCCGTCAAGTGTGTTTTCGGAGATAATACGGTCAGGATCTCGAGCATAACCTCTCTCGGTACGGCAAACGATAAGATTCCCGCAAAGATTACCGGCGACGAATGCACAATCGGATTCAATAATAAGTATATGCTCGATGCTCTCAAGGTCTGCGACACGGATGAGGTCAGAATCATGCTCAACGGCGCAATCTCTCCGATCCTCATTGTTCCTCCCGAGGGTGATTCGTTCGTATTCCTTATTCTTCCCGTGAGGCTGAAAAATGAAAATTAAAGTTAAAGTTGCCGAAAAACAGAAAATATCAAAGAAGATTGACACCGATTTTATCAGACTCGATGCTTTTCTGAAAATGAACGATGCCGTGCAGTCGGGCGGACATGCAAAAATCGTCATTCAGGAGGGTGAGGTCAAGGTCAACGGCGAGGTCTGCACAATGAGGGGAAAAAAGCTCCGCAAGGGTGACACCGCCGAATTTGAAAGAGTTATTTATATTGTTGAATAATATATCGGGCGGTTATTATTTTAATCGCCCGTATTAGATTTTTTGAAAGGAATGGTAACAGAATATGATAATTAATTTCCATTCCGCAAAAAAATTCAGAAATCTTGATTTTGTCGAATTCACGCCGCATCCCGAAATGAATGTCATTTACGGCGAAAACGGTCAGGGAAAAACGAATATCATTGAAAGCATATGGATGATGACGGGCTTTTACAGCTTCAGGGCAAGAAAAAATGCCCAGCTGATTCAGCAGGGCAGCGAAGAAGCTGAGATTGAAACCTTGTTTTATTCACAGCAGCGTGAACAAAACGCCGTCATGAAAATCAATAAGCGCAAGGAAATCGAACTCAACGGAGTCAAAGAGGAATCTCCGAGAGTTATGATGGGTAAATTTTTTGCAGTCGTCTTTTCTCCGAATACTCTCGGAATCGTTCAGGACGGACCTTCGGAAAGAAGAAAAATGCTCGATATTGCTCTGAGCCTGATAAAACCGAATTATGCCGTTATCATGTCGAGATATCTGCGTGTGCTTGACCAGAGGAACGCTCTTCTGAAAAAATATGCCGAAAAGAAATTCGATTTGATGTATTTTGAGCCGTGGGACGAGGAGCTTGCTTCTCTCGGCGCAAAAATCATAAAATACAGACTCGATTATGTCGAAAAGCTCCGTGAGCTTTCGGCAGAGATATATAAAGGAATCAGCTCAGGCAGAGAAGAATTTTCGTTTTATTATGATTTTTCAAAGGAAAATATCTCCGAAAGCGAAATAAAAGAAAAGCTCAAGGATAATATTCTTAAATCGAGAGATGCCGATTTCAAAAGATTTTATACAAATGCAGGTCCGCATACAGACGATATCGTTCTCACTCTTGACGCACGGGATGCGAGGATATTCGGCTCTCAGGGACAGCAGAGGTCATGCGCTCTTGCTCTCAAGCTCGGCGAGGCATCGATCATTGAAAAAATAACGGGTGAATGTCCCGTGGTTCTTCTCGACGATGTGATGAGCGAGCTCGATGAGGGGCGTCAGACCTTCATTCTCAATTATCTTGATAACTGGCAGGTTTTCATAACCTGCTGCGATCCGTCAACACTTCTCCGCTCGAAAAAGGGAAAAGCGTTTGAAGTCAAAGACGGAAAAATAAATGAAATGGAGTAAAATATGTATCTTCATCTCGGAATGGATAAGGTTATAAATTTTGACGATATTATCGGAATTTTTGACCTTGATACAACAACGGTTTCAAAAAATACGAGAAACTATCTTGCGAAAGCGGAAAAATCAGGCATCGTTGAAAATGTCTGCTATGATCTTCCGAAATCGTTCATTGTCTGCCGCAACAAAAAAGGCGAGGACAAGGTTTATATCGCTCAGATCTCGTCAACTACGCTTCAAAAGAGAACGGGATATGTTGACAGTATCAGTAATCTTTAATCAGTTAATAATGTATTTTGCATGGGTGGATATTATCCGCCCTTTTTTTATCAAAAACAGTTAAGTAACAACAAAGTAACAACATATTTTATTTAGTTATGTTATTATTGTTATGAGAGGTGATTATTTTTGGAATTCAAAGATAAACTGAAAAATCTTCGCTTGGAAAAAGGAATGTCACAGCAGGAATTGGCAGATAAGATTTATGTCAGCCGAAGTGCAATAGCAAAATGGGAAAACGGGTTGGGATATCCGAGCAAGGACTTATATATTGCTTTAATTAATTTTTTTGGTGTTGGCGAGGATTATTTTAAAACGGAGAAAGCAGAAAATGTTATTGTAGAGAAAAATAAATATATATGTGTTTTAAAACATATATTGTTTGTATTCATTTTTGCGGTTGCAATAATTTCTTCTTTTTTAATTTTCAGTTGGTTTTCTTCTGTTTCGGCTAATGATACGCAGAGAATGGAAAAACAGGCAGAGAAATATTTGGGATATAATGATTTGTCAATAATAAAAACAGCACGGAAGGGAGATTATCTTGCCGCACTGCTTGTCGATTCTTCAAATAATTATTGTATGTGTGTTTTTGATGAAAACAAGATCTTCCGAAACAGATGGATTGCCGGCGGCGGTAAAAAAAGCATTTCAGAAGGGAAAATAGCAAGCTGGAATTACGGGAGTCCGAAACAGGAAGCGGTGCTGATATTTTGTGCAGGAAAAATTCCCGAAAATGTGAAATATTATTCTTTTGTCAACGGTCAGACGGAATATATCTGCTCCGTAAACGACAGCACGGTGCTGGATATATTTATTATTCCATATACGTATAATATCAACGGATTTCCCGTTGCTCTTGACGAAAATAAAAATCCGATACAATAAAAAAACGGGTGGAACGAATCCACCCGTTAATTTTTTTAATTAGTCTTCGCAGCAATCGTCGCAGTCGCAATCGCACTCGAATTCGAGAAGCTCGCCGCAGTTGGGGCATTCGATGCTTCCTTCCTCGAGAGTGTCGGCGTCAATGCCGATAACCTCGTGGCAAGCTGGGCATTCTACATCGTAGAATTCGTCGTCGTCATCGTAGCAATCGTCGCAGCAGCAATCGTCGTCATCGAGTTCTTCATAAACGAAGCCTTCAAGCTCATCGAGATCCTCGTCAACAGCGTCAAGCTGCTCGGAGATAAGATCCATGCCGTCCTCGAGGTCTGCAACTGTGAGAGCGAGATCATCGAGAATGTCCATCATTGTTTTGATAACCTTGATTTCGGGTTTGCTTTCGTCGAGAGCAAGACCTTCTGCAAGACCTTTGAGATAAGCAACTTTTTCAGTCAGAGTCATTTCTTTGTCCTCCAAAAAAATTATTTATGCACGGCTGAGATATTCGCCGGTACGGGTGTCGATCATGATCATTTCGCCCTCGTCGATGAAGAGAGGAACCTTAACCTCAGCGCCGGTTTCAACTGTTGCGGGCTTTGTAGCGTTTGTAGCTGTGTTGCCTGCGAAGCCGGGATCGGTCTTTGTTACCTGAAGAGTAACGGTTGTGGGGGGTTCAACGCCGAAAACGTTGCCCTTATAGGAAAGGACACGGCAGGTTTCGTTTTCCTTAACGAACTTGAAGTTTTCGGGAAGAGTATCCTGACCGATGGGAACCATGTCATATGTTTCGGGGTCCATGAAATAGTAAAGACCGCCGTCTTCATATGAATATTCCATTTCCTTGCGCTCGATATAAGCGGTGGGGAACTTATCGGTGGGGTTGAATGTACGCTCAACAACAGCGCCGCCGATAACGTTTCTGATCTTTGTTCTTACGAAAGCAGCGCCTTTGCCGGGCTTAACATGCTGGAATTCGATGATCTGATAAACCTGGCCTTCCATTTCGAAAGTTACGCCGTTTCTGAAATCGCCTGCTGATACCATAAAAAAATCTCCTTATTATTGTTTATATGTTTTCACAGTTATTTTATACTATTCCATGTGATTTTTCAAGTCTTTTTTATTAATAAAACTATATATACTATATAATTATAAGGTTTTTCGGGGATTTGGTGAGGTTTTCACAGCCGTTTTCGGTTATAAACGCCATGTCCTCGATACGCACGCCGAAATTATCGGGCAGATAAATGCCGGGCTCGACCGTGACAACATCTCCCGTCTGAAGAATTTTTTTGCTTTTCGGAGAAAGACGGGGTTCCTCGTGAATCTCGATGCCGACTCCGTGACCTGTTCCGTGACCGAAAAAAGAGCCGTAGCCTGCATTTTCAATGATATCCCTTGCCGCTTTGTCCGCATCAAAGCCGCTGACTCCCGCTTTGAGAGTTGCAAGGGAAGCAAGCTGAGCGTTCAGAACGGTTTCATAGACATGAGCCTGCTTATCCGAAACCGAGCCGACAGCAACCGTTCTCGTCATGTCGCTGTGATATCCGTTGACGACTGCACCGAAATCCATGGTTATGAAATCGCCGTTTCCGATTTTTTTGTCCGAGGGTACTCCGTGGGGCATGGAGGAATTTTTTCCGCTGACGGCAATCGTTTCAAAGGAAACAGCCTCAGCACCGTTTTTCAGCATGAAGAAATCAAGCTCGAGAGCAATATCCTTTTCGGTCTTATCGGTTGAAATGAAGCCGAGAATATGGTCAAACGCCTTTTCGGCGATAGCCTGAGCCCTGAGAATGCAGAGCTTTTCTTCCTCGGTCTTGACCCTGCGAAGAGAAATGATTTCATCATCCGCTTTTTCCGAAAAAACCTCGCATGGAGCAAGACTGCAAATGCGATTGAATTCCGAAACGGTAAGTCGCTCCGATTCCGTGAATATTTTTGAAATGCCGAGCTTTCCAATATATTCGGGAAGCTGAGCGGAGAGAGAATTGAGCTGAGAAACTTCCGAACAGCCCGAAACGGTTTTTTCAGCCGCCTCGATATATCTGCTGTCGGTCAGAAAAACCGCTTCTTTTTCCGTTATGAGCAGATAACCGTCGGAAGAGTTGAAGCCCGTCAGATAGCGGCGGTTTTCGGGCGAAACGATAAGATATGCTTCTCCCGAAGAAAGAGTATTTTGAAGATTTTTGATGTTCATGTTTACACCTTTTTAAGTGAATAGTGAATAATGAAGAGTGAATAATTTCGGAAGGGCTTCGCCCTTACCCGATTTTGTTTATTGAACAATGAGAGCCGTAGGGCGGCTTACCCTCATCCCGCCCTGCATGTTTGAATAAAAAAAGGCAAAGCCGAATGTGTGCAGCATTCGGCTTTGCTTGGGGAAAGAGAAAATAAAAATGAAAAAAGAAGATGTCAAAATAAAACAAGTACAAGGTACATTTGTATAATATTGGATTGATGTGCCGTTCTTGTTGTTGAAATGTGAACAAATTGTAAACATTTCAAAAAAAAGACACATTTTTTCTTCTGACACCTTGGATTTTTATTCCGAAGCTTTTTAAAAAACCGTATTTATTTCTGTTCGAGGAAAGCTTTGAAGCCCTTGAATGCCATGTAAACATCGAGCTTTGAAACAACCTCAAAGGGAGCGTGCATCGAAAGAACGGGAACGCCGACATCCACGACCTCAACGCCGAGGTTTGCGATATATTTTGCAACCGTTCCGCCGCCGCCCTCGTCAACTTTGCCGAGCTCGCCCGTCTGCCATGCGACAGAAGCGGAATCGAAGATATTGCGGATCTTTGCCATGAATTCGGCATGGGCATCGTTCGTGCTGCTCTTGCCTCTGGAGCCCGTATATTTTGTGACAACAATGCCCTTGTTGATGAATGCGGCATTGAGCTTGTCATGAACCGAAGGATAGATCGGATCAAAGCCTGCGTTGACATCCGCCGACAGACATTCCGAGGCTCTGAGAACATCTCTGCTCTCGAGTCCCTGAGTTTTTGCAATGTCTGCGATGAACTGCTCAAGATATGCGGAATTGAGCCCCGTGTTGCCGTCTGAGCCCGTTTCTTCCTTGTCGGTGATAACGGTGACTGTTGTGTAAACGGGGTTTTCTGCGGCAAATGCAGCCATAACAGAGGGGTATGCGCAGACTCTGTCATCGTGACCGTAGGAGCCGATCATGCTGCGGTCAAGACCGATATCGCATGATTTGAAGGCAGGAACAACCTCGAGCTCTGCGGAGAGAAAATCTGCTTCGACAATGCCGTATTTTTCGTTGAGAAGCTTCATGATGTTGAGCTTGACCGCTTCGCTGCCCTTATCCTTTCCGAAGGGGCGGCTGCCGATGAGAACATTGAGATTCTCACCGAGAATAGCTTCCTCGAGGGGCTTGGATGCCTGCTTTTTGTCGAGATGGGGGAGAAGGTCGGTCACAACGAATTTCGGATCGCCGTCGTCTTCTCCAAGGCAGACATTAACGACCTCTCCGTTTTTCTTGCAGATTACGCCGTGAAGAGCAAGGGGAATCGCAGTCCACTGATATTTTTTGATTCCGCCGTAATAGTGAGTCTTTAACATGGCTAGCTCGTTATCCTCATAGAGCGGATTGGGCTTGAGGTCAAGACGGGGAGAGTCAACATGAGAGGCAACGATTTTCGCACCCTTTGCAAGACTTTCCGAGCCGAAAACGCAGAGAATGAGAGCCTTTTTGCGGTTTTCGTAATATACCTTGTCGCCTGCTTTATAAGAAGCGGCAGGATCGAAGGGAACGAAGCCTTCTTTTTCGGCAAGAGCTTTTGTGAAAGCAACAGCCTCACGCTCGGTCTTGCATTTATCGAGAAATTCGGCGTATCCGACGCAGAAATCGTCGGCAGCCTTTATTTCGTCGTCAGAGCAGAAATAGGAGGCATGCTCGGGTGAATAAAAAAGCTGTTCTTTAAGAAGCTCAGCAGGATTTTTTTCGCACATTTTAACCATCCTTTCGGTTTATATAATATTAAATAGTTTATCCGTTATCAGAATTAAAAAAACAGTCTTCGTTCCATTTTCCCGGATTATTAAAAATATATTCGGCAATCCTTAAATATTCTTTTTCATCTCGGATTATATGGTCGTGATAGTTTCTTTGCCAAACAGACATTTCGGGGAATGTCTTATGAATTTCTTTTGATGAATTCATTTTGATATAGCCGACAATGTTTGAAATAACAGAGCGGCTTTGTAGGGGCGATTCACGAATCGCCCGTTCATTTATCCATATTACCATGTGAATATGGTTCGGCATGATAACAAAATCGCTTATGTAAACATTAAATCTTTCAGGGACACGGTTGATGAAATACTGAACGGTTTTTCCGCAGTCAGTAAGATATGTTTCTGAATAATCATATAAAAAAGCCTGATATTCTTCGGGCGATTCGTGAATCGCCCCTACGACAACACGGGAAAATATATTCTTATGAAAACGGGAACAAAATGTAACAAAATATGCACCCGAAGAAGAATAGTCCCAATTAATAAGCCGAGTGTTTTTTCTGACGGGTAATTTTTTGTTGCGATTATCTGTTTTCATATTTTGCTTAATATCTTCCTGATTTCTTCGGCGAGGTTTCCGCCGTTGTTATTGATGACGATATCCGCTTTTCCGATATAATATTCCTCATCCTTCTGCGCATTCATGCGGATGAGAGCATCCTCACGGCTGATGGAATCACGCTTCATGATTCTTTCGAGCCGTGTTTCTTTTTCGGCAATTACCGTCACCGTGAACGAGCAGATTGCCGTCAGGTCGCTTTCAAAGAGCAGGGCGGCATCGATAAGAGCGGCATTTGCACCCGATTTTTCCGCCTTATGTATCTCCTCAACGGCAAGGCGTGTGACCTCGGGATGAACGGTTGCGTTGAGCATGCGCTGTTTTTCGGCATCCGAAAAAGCTCTTCGTGCAAGCTCATGTCTGTCAAGCGAACCGTCAACGATGATATCGTTTCCGAAATACTCCGCAAGAGCGGAAATAACCTCGGGATTTTCAACCGCTTTTCGGGCAAGAATATCCGCATCGATGCAGTAAACTCCGTTTTCGGCAAGAAGCCCCGAAACCGTTGACTTTCCTGCTCCCGTCTGACCTGTCAGACCGATGACGGGTATTGAAATGTCGAGGTCGATAACCCTGAATGCGGCGGAGCGGATAAGTCGGTTATAGACCGCAAGACCGACTCCGTCAATCATCGGACAGCGGACAAATGCCGAGCCGCAGCCGCTTTCGTCAACCTCTCTGAGAGCCTCGAAAAGACCGTGTGCCTGAGAAGCTCCGTCGTTTTCTTTTCCGTATTCAATTGCATTTTCAAAATATCTGCCCTCGCCCTCAAAGCAGACGGCGCAAGCCGCTTCTTTCTGAGCCAGCAGAAATTTCTTATATTTCTCAAAGCTGCCCTTTACAACCGTAACCCGTGCCTTCGGGGCGTAATGCTTATACTTCATTCCCGGGGACTCCGCTTTTTCTCCGTCCTTCAGCTTTTCGAGAACGGCAGGCGAGATCGCAATTTTTCCGAGAACGGATTCGAGCTCTTCAACCGTAACTCCGCCGGGTCTGAGAAGAGTCGGAGGCTCGGTTGCGAGCGTAACAACCGTTGATTCAACGCCGACCGAGCATATTCCGCCGTCAACAACGGCATCGATCTTTCCGTCGAGGTCGTCAACAACATGGGAAACGCTTGTCGGACTTGGTTTTCCCGAAGCATTTGCGCTCGGGGCGGCAAGCGGCACTCCCGAAAGACGGATGATCTCCCTTGCATCGGGATGCGACGGCATGCGGATCGCAACCGTGTCGAGGTTGGGGCTGACCGCATCGGGAACGGCAGGCGACTTTTTCATGATGACCGTCAGCGGGCCCGGCCAGAACTTTTCCGCAAGGGGATAAAGTCTTTCGTCAACCGTTTCCACGAGAGGGGGGATTTCTTCAAGAGAAGAAACATGAACGATCAGCGGATTGTCGTTCGGTCTGCCCTTTGCGACGAATATTTTTTTAACCGCTTCTGCGTCGAGAGCGTTTGCCGCAAGACCGTATACCGTTTCCGTCGGTATGGCAACAAGACCGCCGTTTCCGAGGATTTCGGCAGCCGTTTCGAGGTCGGTGTGTATTTTTGAATTAAGTTTGAGTGTTTTCATAGTTTATTCTTCGCTTTTGAGTTTTTCGGCTGTATCAGCGGTGATCAATGCGTCAATAATCTCATCAAGATCGCCGTTGAGAATTGCCTCTATTTTATAGAGTGTGAGGTTGATGCGGTGGTCGCTGACTCTGCCCTGAGGGTAGTTATAGGTTCGGATTCTTTCGCTTCTGTCGCCCGTTCCGACCTGCGCCCTGCGTTCGCCTGCAATTGCATCGTGCTGTTTTTCTCTTTCCGCTTCAAGGATTTTCGAGCGAAGTATCTTCATCGCTCTGTCCTTGTTTTTATGCTGACTGCGCTCGTCCTGACATTCGACAACCGTACCCGTCGGCAGGTGGGTTATGCGGATTGCGCTTTCGGTTTTGTTGACATGCTGTCCGCCTGCACCGCCCGAACGGTAGGTGTCGATCTGCAGGTCGGCAGGATTGATCTCAACGTCAACCTCTTCCGCCTCGGGAAGAACCGCAACGGTAACGGTCGAGGTGTGAATTCTTCCCTGACTTTCCGTTTCGGGAACTCGCTGGACTCTGTGAACGCCGCTTTCAAATTTGAGTCGGGAATATGCTCCCTCACCCTCGATCATGAAGCTGATTTCCTTATATCCGCCGAGCTCAGTCGGATTGGAGTTGAGAATTTCGGCTTTCCAGCCCTTCGTTTCGCCGTACATGGAATACATTCTGTAAAGAACTCCTGCAAAGAGCGATGCCTCTTCGCCGCCCGCACCGCCTCGTATCTCAACGATAACATTCTTGTCATCGTTCGGGTCACGGGGAAGGAGCAGGATTTTCAGTTCCTCGGCATAAACGGCGGTTTTTTCTCTCGATTCCTCAAATTCTTCCTGACAGAGTTCACGGAATTCGGGATCAAGACCGCCTGCATCAAGCATCGCCTTTGCCTCGGTCATCGAATCCTCCGCCGCTTTGAGCTGACGGTATTTTTCAACGATCGGGGTTAAAACCTTCAGCTCCTGCATAAGCTTTTTATATTGAGCCATGTCAGCGACAACATCGCTCTGACAGAGTCTTTCGTTTATATCCTCGAAGCGTTCTTCGACTTTTCTGAGCTTATCGAGCATGGATCAATCCTCTTCTTCCCGAATAATTTTTTTGATGTTTTTTTCAACCTTGACTCTTTCGAGCATAACCTCTCTGCCGCATTTGCTGCAACGGATGCGGAAATCCGCACCGATTCGCAGAACATCGAAAATATTGCCGCCGCAGGGATGGCTTTTTTTCATCTGAAGCTTGTCGCCGACTCTGACATCCATGGAAACACCCCGATTTTAGTGAATAATGAATGGTGAATAGTGAATAGTTATGGGCGGACTCTGTCCGCACCTGATTTATATAACAACAGATTATACCATAAATAAAAAAGAAATGCATGCGGAAGTAAAAAAACTGAAATATGCGGCAATTTCCGAGCATATAGTTTAATAAAAAATGCCGTTTGCGGAAAAGTAAATCTGCTTTTGCCGCAACAAGGCGGAACGGTGGTCAATAAAAATGAAAAATTATAAACCCGAAGGGCGCATTCTTGCGACGGAAGAAAACAAAAGATATCTCTCGGGAGCATGCGCTCTGCGTGAGGCTTTTCATTGCGGAGAGATTATGGAAGCGAGAGTTATGCGCTGCGATGCCGAGCATAATCTTCATGTCGACCTCGGATGCATGAAAGGCATTATTCCCAGAAACGAGGGGGCACTCGGTATCGAGGACGGCTCCGTCAGGGATATCGCTCTCATTTCAAGAGTCAACAAGCCCGTTGCGTTTTTTATAACGGGATTTGAAATCGGCGAAAACGGAGAAACATATGCGCTTCTCAGCCGAAGAAAGGTTCAGCAGGAATGCATGAAGAATTATATTTCCCGTCTGACCGCAGGCGATGTTATTCCCGCAACCGTAACCCATATGGAGGGCTTCGGCGTTTTCTGCGATATCGGATGCGGAATCAGCGCTCTTATGCCGATCGACAGCATTTCGGTTTCAAGAATTCCTCATCCAGGAGTAAGATTTTCGGCAGGCAACCGTATTTTTGCCGTTGTGAAAAGCATCGACGAAAACGGAAGAATAACTCTCAGCCATAAAGAGCTTCTCGGCACATGGGAGCAGAATGCGGGCAGTCTGAGCGTCGGAGAAACCGTGCCCGGAATTGTCCGCTCGGTTGAAAAATACGGTATTTTCGTTGAGCTTGCGCCGAATCTTGCAGGGCTTGCGGAGTATTCGGGCGGAGTTGAAGCGGGAAGCCATGCGAGCGTTTATATAAAAAGCATCATTCCGTCAAAAATGAAGGTGAAGCTGATTATCGTTGATTCGTTCGATGCGGATTATCCTGCTCAGCCTCTGAAATATTTTGTTGACAGCGGACATATTGACCGCTGGACCTATTCTCCCGAAGAGAGCGAAAAGCTGATCGAAACGGTTTTTACGGAAGCTGACTGATGATTCTGCCGCCGCCGATAACCGTGTCGCCCAGATAAATGACCGCACTCTGACCCGGAGTGACCGAACGCTGAGGCTCGTCGAAAACGACGGATATTTTTCCGCCGTCGAGGGGAGTTATCAGCGCAGGCTGTTCCTTGGCACGGAAACGGATCTTGACCTCGGCACGCATCGGTTCGGTGAGCTTGTCAAAAGCGATGAAATTGAGTCTGTCTGCGATAAGTCCTCGGCTGTACTGCGTTCCGTTTTCACCTATAACGACGGTGTTGTTTCCGGCGTTTATTGAATTGACAAACATCGGCTTTCCGAAGGCGCCGAGCCCTTTCCGCTGACCGACGGTGTAGTTGATTATGCCGTTATGAGTTCCGAGAATATTTCCCTCGGAGTCAACGAAATTCCCTTTTGGCGAAGAAATACCTTTTGAAGAGAGAAAAGATATATAGTCATCATTCGGCACGAAGCAGATCTCCTGACTGTCGCCCTTTTCGGCAACGGGAAGCTCTGCCCTGCGTGCCGTTTCTCTTATTTCATCCTTTGAAAGTCCCTCAAGAGGAAAAACGGTTTTTGCAAGCTGTTCCTGAGAGAGTCTGAAAAGAAAATAGCTCTGGTCCTTGGGGCTTTGTGAGCGTTTGAGAAGATATCTGCCGTCAGACTCTTCAATTCTTGCATAATGCCCCGTGGCTATGCCGTCGCATCCGATTTCGAGAGCATGCTCAAGCATGACTCCGAACTTGATTTCTTTGTTGCATTCGATGCAGGGGTTGGGAGTTCTTCCGCCGAGATATTCGTCAATGAACGGAGAGATGACCTTTTTGGAAAAGATTTCTCTGCGGTCGAGAACGCTGAGCCCGATTCCGAGCTTGTCTGCGATCCGCTGAGCGTCGGATATGTCGCCGTCTGCACCGTCGTCGGGCTTGAGGCGAAGAATTATTCCCGTAACATCGCAGCCCTGCTGCAAAAGCAGATGTGCCGCAACGGCGCTGTCAACGCCGCCGCTGAGACCGACAGCAATCTTTTTCAAAAAATCACCTCCGATTAATACAAATATGATCTTCTTTATATTATACCATATATAATAAAGATTTCCAATAGCCGAAGCAAGGATATTTTGTAAATACCAAAATAATTAAAAATTCATAAATAAAATTATAAAACAGAAAAACTAACCGAAAAACGGCGGTTTTAAGCATAAATATGCACAGTTCTGAAAAGTAATATTCAAAAAACACTTGAAGATTTTTGCAGTTTGATATATAATTGGTGTATATTGAGATAATTTGCACTCAAATTCAGAAAATTTGATTTCAGACTATCGGAAGACGTTGAAACTGCTTAAATTTTGAAAGAGGTTAATTGAGTATGGGCGGAGATCTGCATTGTCACACAAAACTTTCTGACAGCTCTTTGGGCATTGATGACCTTATTGTGCTTGCTCAGAAAAGAGGAATCAACACAATTGCCATAACCGACCGTGACTGCCAGGCAGGTACGGTCAGGGGAAAGATTATCGGTGAGCGCAGAGGCATAACCGTTATCCCCGGCGTTGAGATTTCCTGCTACGATTCAAAAAGAGAAAAATATGTCGATATGCTCTGCTATCTGAGCGACAGCCCCGACAGACTCGAAGGTCTGTGCCACAGAAACATTGTCGCAAGAAAGAAAGCAAGCCAGCTTATGACTCTCAAAATTGCCCGCAAATATCCCATCACGCCCGAGCTCGTTCTCAAGTGCGCAACGGGATCAACGGCGGTTTTTGAGCAGCATATCATGCACGCTCTTATGGAATGCGGTCTGACAGACAGACTCTACGGCGACTTATATTTTGAGCTTTTCTCACCCGAAAGTCCCGAGAACGTTCTCGTTAAGGCGAATTATCCCGAGCCTGCCGAGGTTATCGAGGCGATTCATGAAGCAGGCGGTATTGCCGTTTACGCTCATCCCTCGACTGAAGAGGATGTTGAGATCGTCAGAGAGCTTGCGGAAAAAGGTCTTGACGGCATAGAGGTTTGGCATCCCTCAATTTCCGATCAGCAGAAGGGAATCCTGACTGATATAGCCAAAAAAGCAAGCCTTCTTTCAATCGGCGGATCCGAGTTTATGGGAATGTATTCCAAGCAGGCGGTTTCTCTCGGAGCTTATGAAACTCCCGATGCCGCAGTCAAGGCATTGATGAGCTATAAAGCAAAAATGAAAAAGCGTAAGGCGGCGGAAAATGCCGAAAAAGACGCAAAATAAATACATATGAAGGGGGAAGAAAAAATGAGAAGAAACGATGACGACATGAAGATTTTTCATCCCCGAATGGCTGACGGCGCAGGCGGAGAGCTGATGCGTCTGGCGGCTCTGACCGATGAATACCGACGCAACGGTAATATGCAGAAGGCGGCGGACATCGGCGAAAAGCTCGCAGGAATTATTCCCGAGGAGGCTTTTCCCGAGGATACCGCAAGGCTGAACAACAAGGAGCTCATGCAGCTCCGTGCGCTGATGAGCTTTGCAGCCCAGATCGCTTTGCAGAAATATATGCCGCATTCGATGCTCGCCTCTCAGGCGGTCAACTCGATGTTCACGAAGCTCAGCGAAACCTCTCCCGGAGTTTTCTCGAACATTTCTGACGGTTCCTCTTTTACATTTTATTATTTATCTGTACGCAAGCAGGAGGATATCGAGGAGGAGATCGGCAAAAACTATGCGATGCTCTGCGACAGGGCAGGCGACGAGAGATTCATCAATCTCGGAAGCAAGGTCTATGCCGAAACCGATATGTATGTCTGCAAGGTTATCGACAGAGCGGAGCTTGTGGAGTAACAAAACAACAGAATCATATTGAAATCAAACCGTTTCAGAATTAAAACTGAAGCGGTTTTTTGTTTTTTATCCGGAGAAAAAATTAAAAAATACAAAATGATTTTTAAAAAACCGACCGTAGTCCGTACTATAGTTCGGAAATATTCCGAATTCATATGCATCGATACTATATTATAATAAAAATAAGAAAATGTATATATTCACTCAAAAAATGAATATTTTACCCAAATTAATAAAATCTTAACAATTATTTGGTAAAAATGTGAAAATTTTTTTAACAAAATGTGGAGAAAAGTTTGTTTTTTGCAAAAATTCAAAACAGACTGCACTCCGTATTGATGACAAACCCTTGATTTTTAAGGAAAAACCACCATTAGTAGGGTATTTGTGCAAAATGCTTAATAGAACATATCTGATGTGGAAAACTACTATTGACTTTGTCAAAACGTGGTGCTATGATGAAGTTGCGGAAAGGAAGAAGATTTCAAATCCTTCCAAAAGCTGAAACGGAGGCGAGGGTCTATGATTGATGCTCTTTACGGCGGCGTTCTCGGAATGATAGCTGCGTTGGCATTTAATCGGATTTCGGTTTTCCAGATAAAACGCAGAACCGACGAAACTTCAAAGATCGAAGCCGTCGGAAACACGGCAACGGTTGTTATCTGGGTTCTGATCTCGGGGCTCCTTTTCGCGGCAGTCTTTGCGATGACGGATAACACGGCGGCAAGGCTCGAATCGATCGCTTACATATCGGTTGCGCTCTCAATCGCAGTTGTTGACCTCGACATCAAGAAGATTCCGAACTCCTCGGTGCTTGCTCTTCTGATTATCAGAACGGTTGCTCTTGTTTATGTGATCGTAAGCGGTGCACCGCTGAAGGAAACGCTGATTCCTTCCCTCGTCGGTCTTGCAGGCGGCTTCATTCTCTATCAGATTCCGCTGTTTTTCGGAATCCCGATAGGAACGGGCGATGTCAAATACAGTGCGGCGATCGGATATTGCTTAGGTGCATTCGGCTATCTCCAGGCGGCGCTGGTTATGGCTGTGGGACTTCTGGTTTATCTCGTTTATCTCATAGCGACCAAGAAGGGTTCGCTGAAAACGAAAAGCCCGATGGGACCTTATCTCTCCCTCGGAGTTATCGTTACGGTCTTGTTCCCGATGTTCGGGGAACTTTCAGAAACGGTGTTCTCATCGTTATTCTAATTGGGGAAAAAGCTCCGCAAAGGAGCAAAAAATAAAAATGGAGGTTTTAGTATGTTAAGAAAATGGTTCAAAGACGAAGAAGGCCAAGGCATGGTTGAGTACGGTCTCATCATCGGTCTGATTGCAGTTGTTGTAATCGTAGCCCTCGTTGCACTTGGACCGAAGATCCGCGACATGTTCGATCAGGTGAATGACGAACTGGATAAGGCTGCATCAACTCCCGCAGCAACAAACGCCGCAACCTGATGACTCCCGCTCCTTTATCAAAGGGGAAAGAAAGAGAAAACAAAGAATAGAACAAACATAAAAAATGATAAAGGAAAAATAAAAAGGGAGGAAAAGAAAATGTTAAGAAAATGGTTTAAAGACGAAGAAGGTCAGGGCATGGTTGAATACGGTCTGATCATCGGATTGATCGCAGTTGTCGTTATCGTTGCTCTCGTTGCACTCGGACCGAAGATCCGTGATATGTTCGATCAGGTAAACGACGAACTCGACAAGGCAGCATCAACTCCTGCGGCAACCAACGCAGCAACCTGATAAAAGCTTACCAACCCTTTAATCCTATAGGGAAAAGAGAAAAATAAAAAAATTCAGAGAAAATAAAAAATCAAATGGAAAATAAAAGGGAGGTAAACATTATGTTAAGAAAATGGTTTAAAGACGAAGAAGGTCAGGGCATGGTTGAATACGGTCTGATCATCGGCCTCATCGCAGTTGTTGTTATCGTTGCCCTCGTTGCACTCGGACCGAAGATCCGTGATATGTTCGATCAGGTAAACGATGAACTCGACAAGGCAGCATCAACTCCCGCTGCAACCAACGCAGGAACCTGATAAAGTCTGAAAAATAATCCCTCAAATAAATATTAAGTAACCCGATGGGTAAGTTCGCTCGCTGAGCGAGCTTACCCTTCTCTGTTTTAAAGAGATAACAATCACCCACGGAGGTGACGGAAAGATGAAAATACACCGTAAGCCGGAAAAGGATAAGCGGGAAGACGGTCAGGCGATGGTTGAATTTGCGCTGATTCTTCCGATCTTTCTTCTGATTCTGTGCGGAATCATCGATTTCGGCTGGCTGTTCTATAATCAGCTTTCGCTGAACAATGCCTGCAGAGAGGGCGCAAGATATGCGGTTGTCAATACCGCTGAGGACGCAAGCACGCAGGCGATAATCAATCACATTGAAAATTCGACAACAACCGTTTTTGCAAACGACGGGGTTGATATTGAAATAATCTATACCGCTCCGAACGATCCGACCTCGGGCGACATCAAAGTTACGCTTGAAGCGGAAATATCGTTTTTCACTCCCGTTCTGAGCACGGTTATGGGAAAAGAGAAAACAATAACCTCAACCGTCATCATGAAGGTTGAGTCATAGAGAGGTAAAGTCTGTTATGAAAAAGATATATCTGATAGCGGCGGTCATCGCCCTTGTTGCAGGCTTCGCAACCTATTTCTTCGCATCGGAGCTGAAAACGAGCAAGATCGTGACGGGAGTCAACGAGGCGACGGTGCTTGTTGCGATTGACGATATCGACAAGGATACGATTCTGACAAAGGAAATGTTCCAGGCGGTAAAGCTTCCCGAAACTGCCGTTTCCTTCGGAACGGTCAGCAATATCAACGATGTTATCGGCTTCATGGCAACGGATAACATTCTTGCAGGCGAACAGCTCATGGCGAGAAAGGTCGGAGCCATCAGCAGAGATGATGCAAAGGGAAGGCTTTCTTATCAGCTTTCAAACGGAATGTATGCTTATACTTTAGCGGTCGATGCCGTGAACAGCATGGGATATTTCATCAAGGAAGGCGACAGGATAAACATTTATAACAGCGCAGTTCCGTCGGCTGCTCCTGCACTCGAAAATATCCCCGTTCTGAAGATCGGCGACTATGCCGCCAACAAGCAGCAGGATGCAGGCGTTGAGATCCAGACCTACGGCTTGATAACGATCGGTCTGACAAAGGAGCAGATTCCCAAGTTCTTCGAGGTTCAGAATTCTTACAGGCTCGCACTTGTGTCCTACGAAGAGGGACACGGTCTTGCCGACGATATTCTGAAGGCATCCGCTCCGACGGGGCAGAGCATTGAGCCGCAGACAAATTTCGGCATGGGTGAGATAACGACCTCACCGCCGGTAACCGAATAAAAATCGTCTGAGAGGTAACGGATATGGAAAGAATTAATCTGCTTGTTTTGTCCGATGATCTCGATTTGCGGATAAAGGTCAAAAATCTCGTCAGCGATGAGCTTTTTGCAATCAGCGGTTATTCGGGATTTTCGGCAGAAGGAAAAACAAAAATTGTCAATAAATTTCCCGAGGTTGTGCTCTGCGCAGTCAACGGAGAGGTTCCCGATTCGGTTTTCGTTTTCGTTCAGGACCTTCTTGCGGCAATCAGGGGAACGATAGTCATTCTTGTCAACGACAACATTTCCGTTGAGCTTGTCAACAAGGCGGCGCAGTACGGAATCCGAAAGGTTCTTCCGATCGACGGAATCGGAATCGATGAATTTTCGCAGAACATTGAAACGGTATTCAGGCTCGAACAGCAGAGAGCTCTCGATACGAACGAGGGCAAAAAGGTCCGCTGTAAGGCGCTGGGATTTTTCGGCGGCAAGGGCGGAACGGGAAAAACGACTCTTGCGATCGGAGTTGCCGCTCAGCTTGCAAAGGCGGGCAAGAGGGTCATGCTTCTTGACCTTGACCTTCAGTTCGGCGATGTTTCGATGGCTCTGGATATTGACACGAAGAATTCGATTGTTGACCTCGTTCAGGACAGAGGCGGAATAACGATTGAAAACATCAACGGCTTTGCTGTTGAGCATGCAACGGGAATGAGCGTTCTCTGCGCTCCGAAAAGCTCGGAATTTGCCGAGTTTGTCGAGGCGGGACATGTCGAGAAAATAATCGATATCATGCGTCCCTACTATGAATACATAATCATTGATCTGCCTGCATCGTTCAACGATACAACGATAACGGCATGCGAAAACTGCGAGGAAATATTCCTTGTTTATAACAATGAGATGCTCTCTCTGAGAAACGCAAAGGTCGTCTATTCTATCCTTGACCAGCTTCATCAGAGCGACAAGATCCGTTTCATCATAAACAAGTTTGAAAAAGGGCTTGTCAGAACCGAGGATTTTGAAGAGATGTTTCAGCGCAAGATGTTTGCCGTTGTGCCTGCGGACTATTCCGCCGCTCTTGCAAGCATCAACAAGGGAGCTGCCGTAACGGTATCCCATCCGAAATCGGCGTTGTCAAAGGGTATTTCCGAGATAGCGGACAAGATAATCGAGATCCATACGGGCATTGTTCCCATCGAAGAAAAGACGAAGAAGAAGGGCTTGTTCAAATCAAAAAAATAAGCATTGAGAGGCTTTGGACATGGGACTTTTAGACAGAATTGACGGTCAGAAAAAGCTGCAGACCCAGAAAGCGGAAAGCATCTCCGAGGTTGAAGAGGCTGCGGCGAAGGCTGAAACCGAAGAAATAAAAGAAGATCCTTATCTTGATGTTAAACGCAAGATTCATTCTGCGATCATTGACGAGATGAACAAGAGCGGTAAGGTCATAACCGACCGTGAGCAGATGTATAAGATCGTTGACGATCGGGTCAACGAGGATGAGTTCATGATTCCGAGAATCGACAGAGTCAAGGTCGCAATCGAGCTTTTCAACGATATCATGGGCTACGGTCCGATCGAAGAGCTCGTTCAGAATCCGAATTACAGCGAGATCATGGTCAACGGCCCCGATAAGATCTATGTCGAAGATAAGGGCAAGCTGAAGCTCACTGATCTGAAATTCAGAGACGAAGAGCATCTTATGAATATTATCAACCGCATTGTTTCAAATGTCGGCCGTCATGTTGACGAGGCAAGCCCGATGGTCGATGCCCGTCTTTCCGACGGCTCCCGAGTCAATGCGATCATTCCGCCGCTTTCGCTTGTCGGACCTGTTCTGACGATCCGAAAGTTCGGCAAAAAACCGATAACCGCCCAGCAGCTTCTTCAGTTCGGCTCGCTGACTCCGAATATGCTTCAGTTTCTCGAAGCATGCGTTAAAGGCAAGCTGAATATCGTTGTTGCAGGCGGAACGGGCAGCGGAAAAACAACGCTGCTGAATGTTCTTTCGTCGTATATTCCCGAGGACGAAAGAATCGTTACGATTGAAGACGCCGCCGAAGTTCAGCTAAAGCAGGAGCATGTCATAACTCTCGAAGCACGACCTGCGAATCTGGAGGGCAAGGGTGCGGTCACAATCAGAAATCTTGTCAAGAATGCCCTGCGTATGCGACCTGACAGAATCATCGTCGGTGAGGTCCGTTCAGAGGAAACGCTCGATATGCTTCAGGCGATGAACACAGGTCATGACGGCTCGCTCACAACAACTCACGCAAACTCCCCGAGAGATACCGTTTCAAGACTTGAAACGATGGTTCTCATGAGCGGCATGGAGCTTCCGCTCAAGGCGATAAGAGATCAGGTTTCGTCGGCAATCGACCTCATCGTTCAGCAGAGCCGACTGAGGGACGGAACAAGAAAAATAACCTCCATCACCGAGGTCGTCGGCATGGAGGGCGATGTTGTGAGCATGCAGGATATTTTTGTTTACGAAACCGACGGCAGGGTTGATGCCTCGGGCAAATTCATAGGAAAATTCCGTGCCACGGGTGTCAGACCGAACTGCCTTGAAAAAATCAGAGGAAACGGAGTGGCAATCAATAATGAATGGTTTGCAGATTAGCATAATAATTCTATCCGTTGCCTTCGGACTTTTCGGATTCATTCTTTTCGTCAGCATTGCAGGAACCGTTACCAAGGACAGACGGGATGTTGAAAAAAGAGTCGGCAGACTGTCAAACAAGAAAAGCGGACTGACGCTTCAGATTCAGGAAAAGCAGAAAAAGCGCAGAAGCTCGATTCTCAGAAGGGCAACCGACGGCACGGGCAGACAGTCCGTTCAGAAAAAGAAGCTCATGGACACGATCTTCAACGAGCTGATTCTTGCCGATATAATGATGAAGCCCGAGGAATTCTGCATTATCTGGCTTCTTCTGACCTTTGTTCCCGCAGGGCTTGCCGCTCTGTTTCAGGCAGGCATGATGCCTTCCGTAACGCTTGCGGCGATAGGTGCGTTTCTGCCGATCCTTTTCATAAAGATCAAGAAGGGCAACCGCATCAAAGCGTTCGAGGCTCAGCTCGGCGATACGCTCATCATGATGTGTAACGGTCTGCGCTCGGGATTTTCATTTCAGCAGGCGATGGAAAATGTTGCGAGCGATATGCCTGCTCCGATAGGCATTGAATTCGGACGGGTATGCAACGAGATACGATACGGCGCAACGATGGAGGAAGCGCTGAACAATATGTCCGAAAGAGTCAAAAGCCCCGACCTGATGCTTGTTGTTTCGGCGGTTCTCATTCAGAGAACAACGGGCGGCAATCTTTCGGAAATCCTGACAACGATATCCCAGACGATCAGGGACAGAATCAAGATCAAGGGCGAAATTAATTCCATAACGGCTCAGGGCAGAATGTCGGGCATGATTATCGGTGCTCTTCCCGTATGCATAGCGGCGGTGCTGATGGTCGTCAATCCCGAATATATGGAAACATTCTTCACGACCTCGGCAGGAAACATTATGCTTGCCGTTTCGATCGTTATGGAGATTCTCGGATTCTTCGCAATCAGAAAGGTCGTAACCATAGAATATTAAAACGGAGGTGAGCTTTTTGGAATTTCTTGTTATTGCTTACTCGCTTCTTGCTTTCATTCTCGTTGTTCTCATAGCATCTCCCATTGGAAAAAAGATGGACAGAAAGCAGAGCAGGATCGACAGGATAAACAACTCCGCCGGTCAGCCGATATTCAAGGAGCTTGAGCTTTCGTTCTATGACCGGTTCATCGGAAAGGGCATAAAGAAGCTGTCCGAAAGGCTCGGCAAGTTTCTTCCGAAAAAGAAAAACGCAAACAAGACGAAAACCCTCGAGGCGATCCGTAAGCAGCTTCGCTATGCGGGCTCGTTTATGGACCCTGCGGATTTCCAGTTCATAAAATATGCGGTGCTTATCGGAACGGTGTTTGTTACGCTCATCATAATAATCGCAGTCGACATGGAGCCGCTGATAATGCTGCTTGTTCTCGTTATCGGCCTGCTTATCGGAGTTATGGGCCCGACATATTATCTCCGCTCGAGAGTTTCGGGACATCAGTCGGGAATCCGTAAGCAGCTTCCCGATGCGATGGATCTGCTCTGCGTATGCATTGAGGCGGGGCTGAGCTTCGATGCTGCTCTGCTCAAGGTTTCGCAGAAGCTCAAGGGACCGTTCATCGATGAGCTGCTGATAGTTTACAGAGAAATTCAGATGGGCAGAACCCGAAGAGAAGCTCTGCAGAATCTCTGCGAAGCGACCAATCTCGACGAGCTTAAAACATTTGCTTCGGCTCTCGTTCAGGCGGAGCAGCTCGGTATTCCGATCAACAACGTTATGAGGGCTCAGTCCGAACAGCTCAGAATCGAAAGAAGCCAGCAGGCAAAGGAAAAGGGCATGAAGGCATCGATCAAAATGCTTGTTCCGATGCTTCTGTTCATTTTCCCCGTTGTCTTCATCATCCTCATGGGTCCGACGGTCATGAATATTATCGAGCAATTCGGTGGGTGAGGCTGAAATGAAAAAAGCAAAGATATATAAAAACGGTGAGCTTATAACGGCAAATGCCGAGATAGCGGATTCGTTTTTCAGACGGTTTATGGGGCTGATGTTCCGCAGGGAAATTGCGGATGACTATGCGCTTCATATCCTGCCCTGCAATCAGATACATATGCTGAACATGCGCTTCCCGATCGATGTTATCTATCTTTCCGAAGCGGGTGAGGTTGTCAGGGTTGACGAGAATGTTCCCGTCGGGAAAATATGCAAAACGGTCAGAGAGGCAAAAAGCGTTGTTGAAATGAAATGCTTTGCCGCAGGAAGATACGGTATCAAACGGGGCGATACGCTTAAAATAACCGCAGAGTGAGGGATTAACTATGAAGAAGAATAAAAATGAAGCTGCAGCGGAAGAAAATGCAAACATCCGCACAGCCGATAAAATAAGAGGCTCAGAAAAGACTGACGGTGAGCTGAGCTTCAAAAAGGTGCTTTACGGCTTTGATCCCGATGAGGTTACTGCGTTTATTTCCGAACTGAGAGAGGCTCATGAGAATTCCGCAAGGATCCATGAGAGCAAGCTTTCATCTCTCAAAGAGGAGCTTATTCTTTCAAACAGAGAGAGGGATTATAACGGCAGAGAGCTTAAAAAGCTCAGGTCGAAGCTCGGCACGCCCGAAGAAAAGACATCCGATGACGGCAAAATTTCGGAATATGAGGCGGTTATCGCAAAGCTCAGGGAAGAGCTTGAGCTTGCGAAGGAAGAAAATTACCGTCTTACGGAGGAGATCGGAAACGATGCTCTTATCAGCAACGGAAAATTCGCCGATCTTGAAGCGGAAAACCGTGAGCTTTCGGTTCAGCTCGAAGCTATCAGACGGGAAAACGGAGAGCTTGCCGCCTCTGTGCAGAGATATGACAGCCTTTATGAAGAATATTCGGCTCTGATGAACAGGGCGGAGCAGCTCGGTTCGGAGCTTGAGGCAAAGAATGCCGAAGCAGACGGACTCAGAGAAGAGGTTATCAAGAAAACCGAAGAAATAAAATCGCTCTATGCCGAAAACGGCGAAATCGCAAAGAGGTCGGCAGAGCTTGAGGTCAGAAACGGCGTTCTGAGCCGTCAGGTTACCGAAACTCAGGAGCTTGTTGAGCGGCTGAGAGAGGAAAATATAACTCAGGCTCATGAAAGCGCAGAAAAGATAAGTGAGATCGAAAACGAGCAGGCAAAATTCAGGGTTGCTGCTCAGAAGGAGGCTCAGCTCAGAGAATACTATGTCGGCCGTGCAGAGCTGACTCTCTCCGAGCTTACAAAGCAGATCGAGCAGATAAGACAGTCACTCGGCACACAGGCTGAGGAATAACCGGCATTACCTTGGGGAAGGAGTGCGGAAGATGTTTTATAAAAAGAAAAAAACCTCACGGCTGAATGGATTTTTCAGAGCGGAGGAGGGTGCGGCGATGATTATTGCTGCGCTCAGCCTTGTTGCGTTTCTGTCGGTTGCCTCTCTCGTTACCGATATGGGACTCAAATATCACCAGAAGAGCAAGCTTCAGAGCGCTATGGACTCCGCCGCACTTGCCGCCGTGAGATATATGCCCGATAAAGAAAAGGCGAGAACAGTTGCTCTCGAATATGTCGAAAAGAACGGCTATTCAAAGGACAGCGTTGTTGTCGAATTTCCGAACGATGAGATCGTCAGGGTTTCGGATTCGGTCGAGGGCAAAACGATTTTCGCTTCGCTTTTTGACATAGATTCTGTGAAAATCAATGCTAAGGCGGCGGCGAGATTTGTCGATAAGAACATGGCGATCAACTTCGATTATCTGATGTTCCACGGCGACAGTTCCCCGTTCAACCTCGGCGGTCATTATAACATCGGCGGAAGCATTTTCGGCAACGGAACCGTCAAAGCCGACGGCGGTGCTGGCAGCAAGGTCACGGGAACAGTTTTTGCCGCAGGTCAGGCGATGCATAATCAGTACAGCGTTTCGGTCGGTCAGCTTGAAAGCTATGTCAACAGCCAGAAGATGCCCGACTTTGACGAAACGATAATGGCGGTCGTTCCGACGGTCGAAGAGGGGATGTTCACAAAGACCTACCCCCATATCGGACCGAACGCATTTTATCTTTACAGATATCCTGCGGGAACAACGCTGAACACTTTTATTGCAATCAACGGAAGCACCTGTTGCCCGGGAGATTTCTCGACGGGCTACAGCTCTGAGCTTCTGACGGTTTACGGCGATTTGTATGTTGCGGGGAATTTTGCTCCCCAATGCCCCGTTTATGTGACGGGAAACGTTTATGTCGGCGGCAATCTGACAACACCGTGGAGCAGGGATTTCAAGGTCGGCGGCAATTGTTATGTTGAAGGAAACGCAAATCTTCAGGGTAACACGGGCGTCTACGGAGAATATTTCTATGTCGGAGGCAATCTTGACAGAGGCTCCAACCATTATCTGAAATGCGAATGCGAAACATATGTGAAGGGAGATATAACTCTTAACGGCAAAACGGAGTTCAACGGCTCGGTTTATTGCAACGGCAATTTCAAAAAGCAGGGCAGCGTATACATGAGCGTCAAGGGAAATGTCTATGCTCTCGAAACGCTCAGGTTTGAAAGCGGCGGAACGGTCGTTGACGGCGATGTTTATGTTTACGGAAAGAACTGTTTGTCCGATGACGAGGTGACGAATATCAGCGGCCCGTTCACCCTCAACGGCGATCTGATAAGCCGCAAAGGCAACCTGAATCTTTCGGGTCAGGGAACATATCTGATGAAGGGTATCGTTTACAGCGGCGGTAATCTTTCGACGAATCAGGGCTCGAGCGGAATAACTCTCAGCGGATGCATGATTGCCGAGAATGACATCAAAATCGGCGGCAGTACGCACACTTATAACGAAGCAGGGGCAACGCTCTCTCTCTATTCGAGAAAGGGTGACATAACCCTCTATTCCCAGCAGGGGGGATTCGACCTCTGGGGAATCGTCTATGCGCCTGAAGGAAATGTTGCTCTCGCTTCGGGTGATTTTGATATTCACGGCAGTATCATCGGAAACACGATCACCTGCAACCCCGGCGGTCTGAGCATGTCATATAATGACAGAGAGCTGCCATATTCAAAGGGAGTCAAAACCGCCGTTCTCATTGAATGACGGAAAATTTAAGTGAATAATGAATAGTGAATAGTTAAGGGCGGACTCTGTCCGCACCCGATTATAATAAAAGCGAAGAATAAAAACAAAAAAGGCACACCGCATGGTGTGCCTTTTGGTTTTGTAAATTTAATTATTTAAACTTACGCTTACGAGCAGCTTCAGACTTCTTCTTTCTCTTTACAGAGGGCTTCTCGTAATGTTCTCTCTTGCGGACTTCCTGAATAACGCCGTCTCTTGAAGTCTGTCTCTTGAATCTTCTGAGTGCGTTTTCGAGTGACTCGCCTTCCTTAACTTTTACCTGACTCATTTATATTCCCTCCCCTCAGATGTTACAGGGTATTTGTTAATATTAAATAATAACTTAATCTGTATTATACAATAGCTTGCCCCGAGTTGTCAACCACCAAAATAAGATATTTTTAAGTGAATTTTGTCAGTTCGGGCGGTTTTGAGTCAAAATTACGGCTTGACAACGATGTTGACGAGTCTGCCCTTGACATAAAGCTCCTTGACGATCGTCATGCCGTCAATGGCGGCGGCAACCTTTTCGAGAGCCTTTGCGGCGGCGATAACTGCATCGGATTCTGCATCAGCGGCAACAACGAGCTTCTCTCTGACCTTGCCGTTGATCTGAACAGCGATCTCGATTTCGTTATCAACGCACTTGGCTTCGTCATAGGTCGGCCAGCTTGTCTGATTGAGCATACCCTCGAAGCCTGCAACCTGCCAGATCTCCTCGGTAACATGAGGAACGAAGGGGTTGAGCAGGGTAATATATGTTTTAAGCTCAGCCTTGTTGATTGCGCCCTTGTTATAGATCTCGTTTGTGAGAGTCATGAGAGCGGCAATAGCCGTGTTGTATTTGAGGTTTTCGATGTCGCTTGTGACCTTCTTGACGGTCTTGTGCATGAGGCTTTCGAGCTCCTTGGAATAGCTGTCACCCTCGGTTATCATTTCGGTCAGACCCCAGATTCTGTCGATGAATCTCTTGCAGCCCTTAACCGCCGTATCGCTCCAGGGAGCGGCCTTTTCATAGTCACCCATGAAGAGGACATATGCTCTGAGAACATCTGCGCCGAACTGGTCAACAACCTCGTTGGGATCGACAACGTTGCCCTTGGACTTGGACATCTTTTCGCCGTCGGGGCCGAGGATGAGTCCCTGAGCTGTTCTCTTTGCGTAAGGCTCGGAAACGGGGACCTCGCCGAGATCATAGAGGAATTTATACCAGAATCTTGAATAGATAAGGTGTCTTGTAACATGCTCCATGCCGCCGTTGTACCAGTCAACGGGCATCCAGTATTTCAGCTTCTCGCTGTCGGCAAATCTCTCACCGTTGTGAGGATCGATATAGCGCAGGAAATACCATGATGAGCCTGCCCACTGAGGCATGGTGTCGGTTTCTCTCTTTGCAGCCTTGCCGCACTTGGGGCAGGAGCAGTTGACGAAGGAGTCGATCTTTGCGAGCGGGCTTTCGCCGTCTGTGCCGGGCTCGAAGTTGTCAACCTTGGGCAGTCTGAGGGGAAGCTCGCTGTAAGGAACGGGAACGATTCCGCAATCGGGGCAGTGAACGATCGGAATGGGCTCGCCCCAATATCTCTGACGGTTGAATGCCCAGTCATTCATCTTATACTGAACGCCCTTTTCGCCGATACCCTTTTCTGCAAGGAATTCAGCCATCTTTTCGATGGAATCCTTCTTGTTTGTCAGACCGTTGAGGAAGCCCGAGTTGACCATTTCGCCGTCGCCCGTGTAAGCCTCAACATCCATGTCGCCGCCCTTGATGACCTCGATGATGTCGATGCCGAATTTCTTTGCGAATTCGTAGTCTCTCTGGTCGTGAGCGGGAACAGCCATGATCGCACCCGTGCCGTAGCCCATCATAACATAGTCGGAAATATAGATGGGGATTTCCTTGCCGTTGACGGGGTTGGTTGCGGTGAAGCCGTCGAGCTTAACGCCCGTCTTGTCCTTGACGAGCTGAGTTCTCTCGAAAGCGGACTTCTTGCTGCACATATCTCTGTAAGCCTCAACATCAGCCATGTTGCCGATCATTGAAGCATATTTGTCGATGAGGGGATGCTCGGGAGCCATAACCATGAAGGTTACGCCGAAGAGAGTGTCGGGTCTGGTGGTGTAGATCTTCAGCTTTTCGTCGGTACCGTTTACGGAGAAGTTGACGAATGCACCCGTTGACTTGCCGATCCAGTTTTCCTGCTGGAGCTTTATGTTGGGAAGATAATCGACTTCCTTGAGTCCTTCAAGGAGCTTGTCGGCGTATTCCGTGATGCGGAGATACCATACATCCTTGGACTTCTGAACGATATCGCTGTGGCAGATGTCGCACTTGCCGCCCTGCGAGTCCTCGTTTGAAAGAACGACCTTGCAGCTCGGGCAATAGTTGATGAGAGTCTTATCTCTGAAAACAAGACCGTTGTCGAACATCTTGAGGAAGATCCACTGAGTCCATTTATAGTAATCCTCCTGAGTTGTGTCAACAACCTTCGACCAGTCGAAGGAGAAGCCGACTCTGCGGAGCTGGCTTGTGAACTTTTCGATGTTGTTGTCGGTAACAACTCTGGGGTGAAGACCCGTCTTGATGGCATAGTTTTCGGTGGGAAGACCGAAAGCGTCGAAGCCGATGGGGAAGAGAACATTATAGCCCTCAAGCCTTCTCTTTCTTGAAACGACCTCAAGACCGCTGTAAGCCTTGATATGACCTACATGCATGCCTGCGCCGCTGGGATAGGGGAATTCAACGAGAGCATAGAACTTTTTCTTGGAATAGTCCTCTGTGCATTCAAAGGTCTTTTCCTTATCCCATATGTCCTGCCACTTTTTTTCTACGCTTTTAAAATCGTACTGAGCCATTTTGCTCAACTTCCTTTCACAATTCGTAATTCGTAATGCGTGATCCGCAATTGTTTTTAAATAGTGTAAGGGATAACTCCCTTCCTCAATTCTTAATTGAAATCGGGCGATTCGTGAATCGCCCCTGCGAATATAACGGGTAAGGGCGGAGCCCTTCCTTAACTATTCATTATTCAATCTTCACTATTCACTCGGACAAATCAGTCCTCGGTGACAACATCGCTCAGGTCAACAACGCTTGCGTCTGCCCAGAGGCGTTCGAGATTATAATATTCTCTGTTGTCCTGCGTGAAGATGTGGACAAGTACCGTGCCGTAATCGAGGAGTATCCAGCCCGTTGCTCTGCCCTCGATATGCTCGGGGTCGATGCCGAAACGGGTTTTGATCTCATATTCAACATCGTCTGCAAGCGACTTTGCGTGGGTGTTCGATGTACCCGAAGCGATGATGAAATAATCCGAAACGATAGTTATTTCTTCGGTTTTGATGGCGGTGATGTCAACCGCCTTTTTTTCGTCGAGAACCTTTGCTATTTCTTTAACAAGAATATTGGATTCCATTTATTTTACCTGACCTTTCCTGAAATGCGAAACCATGTCATTATAGCATTCCACGGTTGCGGGATGAATAAGCATGTCGCTTCCCGCCAGTTTTTCGATTGTGTAGCGTGAGGTGTAGAGAATGGCATGCTCGAGGCTGAGCTGAGCGAGCCTTCTCACGACATCGACGTCTTTATATTTTCTGTCAGCGGAAATGAAATCCGCAACATAGACGATTTTTTCGAGCAGAGTCATTCCTGCTCTGCCGGTCGTGTGCCATCTGACGGCACCGAGGATCTCTTCGTCGGAGATGATTCCTTTTTCTCTCAGAAAGCCTTCGCCCGAGATCTGATGCCAGACCTTGCGGTTGTGAAGCTCGATCGACGAGATGTTATCCATATAGAGAAAATGCTCTGCGTCGGAAGCGTTTTTCATGACATCGTGCAGGAGTCCCGCAAGCCTTGCCTTTTCGGGGTCTGCGCCGTATTTCTCCGCAAGAACTGCGGCGCACTCGCTGACGCATTCGCTGTGGTCGAGTCTGTAATCGTCGAGCTTTTCTTTAAGAAGCTTTCTGTATTCCGAAAGACCGTCATCATAGAGTCCGTTATCCTTTATATATCGGGCAACCTCGCTGTCGAGAAGCTCGGGCTTATCTCCGCTGCGAAGCTCCGTCGAGCTGACCTCGAGAGGCTCGGTTTCAACAAAAACGAATCTTTCACGCTGCTCGGGAGAATAACCGTTCCAGTCAGGCTCAAAGCCGTTTTCCCTTGAGGCAGCGCAGATCTTTGCCATGGAGAGGATGTCCTCCCAGCGGTACCATTGACGGAAGGTGCTGAGCATATCCGAGCCGATGATGAAGAAAAGCTCATCGTCGGGAAAGATATTTCTGATTTCCCTCAGAGTGTCAACGGTATAGCTCTTGTCGCCTCTTTTCAGCTCGATATCTGAAATTTCGCAATTCATGTCCCTGAATGCAAGGCGGCACATTTCGAGCCGCTGTTCGCCGCTCGCAAGCTTTCCTGCAAGCTTATGCGGAGGAATGCACGAGGGAATGACTATCAGCTTTTCAAGTCCGAGAGCATCCGAAACCGTTTTCAGCAGGCGGGTATGTCCTTCATGCGGAGGGTTGAAGGTTCCACCGAAAATACCGATCTTGATAGGAATCGCTCCTTATTTAATGTTTACTCTTTTATGCATGATGTGAGAGGTTGCAAAGAAGAGGGCAATGCTTTCGATAAAGCTCATAACGATGCTGTTGATGTCGAACGCCATTGTTCCCTTTGCAAAAACATAGTCCTCACCGACGACGCCGAAGCCGAGGCTTCCGTCGCTTCTGAACTGAAGCACCGTGCGGAAGAAATCGGAGGGCTTTGAAGCAAGCCATGCGAGAAGGGCCGAAACAACGAAGAAGATGATGACCGCAAAAATTAGCGAATGCTTCTGGAAAACTCTGATATGAGAGAGTGAAATTGAGAAATAGATAACCGTCACAAATGTGAGCATCATTGCAAAGAACTGAAGAATGAAATAGATTCCGTATGCAACGATCTGCGACTTTGAGGGGAAATCCATGAACTGAACGAGCATCATCTCGAGAGTGTCAACCTTTTCTTCGCCGATGATATAGGTTTCGCCGTATGAGATGAGATAGAGGGCTGTCAGCAGGAAAACAACATAGCTGAGAACCATCCAGCCGCCGTAAACGATGAGCTTGGAGCCGAGAAGCTGATTGCTTGAAACGGGGAGAGTGAAGCTCAGATAACCCTGAGGGCTGAAGAGCGATTTGTTGAAATCGTAAACAACGAAGAAGAAGGTTACGAAGATCATGAGGAACGCAACGAGAATTGCGAGAACGAGAGCAACGTTGCTGGCGGTTATGAGCTTTGTGACGAATTCGCTCTGATCGCCGCCCTGCTTGTTGAAGAATGCACCGATTGCAAAAACGGCAAGAATGAGAAGCTCGGCAATATAGAAAAGGCTGATAACTCTTGCGCTTGCAAGGAAATCGTTTTTGAGGAGCATGCCGAACTTGTTTTTAAACTTAGAAGTTCCAGTCAACGCTGAACACCTCCTTAAACAGATCATTAATTGTTTTGCCGTCCTTGGTAAGGTTTTCGACGGAGTCCTGAATGCGGATCTCGCCCTGACGGATCATGAGGATGGAGTCAAAGATTTCTTCAACATCCTGAATGAGATGGGTGGACATGAGAATCGTTGAGCCCTCGGGACGGTTTTTGAGAATGGTTTCGAGAATGAAATCTCTTGCCGCAGGGTCGACGCCGCCCATGGGCTCGTCGAGAATATATATTTTAGCGTTGCGGCACATGACGAGGAGAAGCTGAAGCTTTTCCTGCTGACCCTTCGACATGGTCTTGACCTTCTGCTTATGATTGAGCTGGAAAACGTCCATCATGTGCATAGCCTTCGCCTTGTCGAAATCGTCATAGAAATCGGCGATATAGTTGACGGCATCGTCGGCAACCATCCATGTGGGAAGATATGTTTTTTCGGGGAGGAAGGCAACCTTAGCCTTGCTCGATTTGCCGGGTTTTTCGCCGTCGATGAGAACCTCGCCGCTGTAATCGTTGATAAGACCGGTGAGGATTTTGATGAGTGAAGTTTTACCGCAGCCGTTGGGACCGAGCAGACCGATGATCTGACCTTCCTCGAGTCCGAAGGAGATGCCGCTCAGAACCTGATTGGATCCGTAAGACTTCCTGAGATTTTTTACGCTGATAATTTCAGACACTTCTATGCCTCCTGTGAAAATATTTTTATGTTTTTGAGATATTTATCCATAATCGGATATATTATATCACTTGTTATTATAAAATAAAAGACCAATTTTGCGAAAATTTATATTTAAGTTAAATATTTTGTGAACAAAAATGAAAAAATTATTTGAGGGATCGTAGTCCGCCCGTAAAACCGTGCAGAATTGAAAACGGGCGATTCGTGAATCGCCCCTACAAAAACAACGGCGGGGGCTTGCCCCCGCCCTGCATGATCAATCTTCACTAAACAAAAAGAAGGTGTGCCGTAAAGACACACCTTCTTGCTTTTATGAGATTATTTATAGAGAGGACCGTAGTTTTCGCAGGCTCTGAAATCAGCACCCTCGAGGTCCTTTGTGCCGAATGCACCCCAGCAAGCGGGACGGAAGATCTTCTCGTCGGGAACATTGTGGAGAGCAACGGGAATGCGGAGCATTGATGCCATTGTGATGATATCTGCGCCGATGTGGCCGTAGGAGATAGCGCCGTGGTTTGCGCCCCAGTTGTTCATGAGGTCGTAAGCCGACTTGAATGCGCCTTCGCCTGTGCATCTGGGTGCGAACCATGTGCAGGGCCATGTGTAGTCAGTTCTCTTCCAGATGATGTCGGAAACCTCGTCGGGAAGGTTGACTGTCCAGCCTTCAACGATCTGAAGAACGGGGCCGAGACCCTTGACAAGGTTAAGACGGATCATGGTTGCGGGCATTTCTGCTCTGGTAAGGAAGCGTGAGGAATATCCGCCGCCTCTGAAATAGCCGTTGTCGGCTGCGTTCCATGTTGTTGCTTCAAGGATCTTGTCAGCATCCTCTGCGGTAACATTGTACCATTCTTTGATAACGCCGTTGCCGTTTTCGTCCTTGACCTCGCCGCAGGCGTCAAGGCAGCATGCGCCGGAGTTGATAAGGTGGATAAATCCGCCTGCATCCTTTGCCTTACCTTCGATGTCATAGCCTGTAACTCTCTTGACAGCGTCTGCGCTCCAGTGAGTACGAACGTCTGCAAACATCTGAGGTCTGTTTGTAAGTAATTTCATGAAGAGCATGCCGATACCGTTGAGAACATCGTTTTCGGTAGCGAGGATATAGGGCTCTCTTGTACCTTCCCAGTCAAATGAGGTGTTGAGAAGAGCTTCTGCAAAGTCGCAGTTGGGATAGAAGTCTGTCCATTGTCTTTGTCCCTGGAAGCCTGCTGCGATAGCGTTGTGGCCGACCATTTCTTCTTCGCAGCCCTCGGGAAGATTTTCATTGCCGTTCATGAGGTCCTTGATGATGCACATCATCTTGACAACGAACTCCCAGTCCTTTTCCTTCTGTTCGTCGCTCTTCTTTACGAATTCGGGGTTCTTGTCGAAGCCTTCCTTGCACTTTGCCTTTGTCCATGCGAGGGCCTTCTGATATTCAGCCTCGTCATAGATGCCTTCGGACATTCGACGGATGATTTCAACCTCGTCAACGGATTCAACTCTCATGCCGAGATATTCTTCGATGAAGTCGGGATCGATTGATGAACCCGCAATACCCATGCAGATTGAGCCGATCTGAAGATAGCTCTTGCCTCTCATTGTTGCAACTGCAACAGCGGAGCGTGCAAAGCGGAGAAGCTTTTCCTTAACGTCGTCGGGAACGGAAGCGTCGTCAGCGTCCTGAACGTCCTTGCCGTAGATGCCGAAAGCGGGGAGACCCTTCTGAGCATGTGCTGCAAGAACGGATGCAAGGTAAACCGCACCGGGTCTTTCGGTAGCGTTGAAGCCCCATACGCCCTTGATTGTTGTGGGATCCATGTCCATTGTTTCGGAGCCGTAGCACCAGCAGGGAGTAACGGAAAGAGTGATGTCAACGCCTTCCTTCTTGAACTTTGCTGCGCATGCTGCTGCCTCGGCAACTCTGCCGATTGTTGTGTCAGCGATAACGACCTTAACGGGTTCGCCGTTGGAATAGCGAAGGTTTTCTTCAAAGAGAGCCTTTGCAGTCTTAGCCATGTTCATTGTCTGCTCTTCGAGTGAGCCTCTGACATTGAGAGGACCTCTTCTGCCGTCAATGATGGGGCGAATGCCGATTACGGGATAATCGCCGATTAATCTGTTTTTTGCCATGTTGATCAAATCCTTTCTATAGAGATGAAATTTATATTTTTTAAATTTGTTTAACAGCCTGATTTCTTCGGCTCCCTCTGACGAGGGAGCTGTCACGGAGTGACTGAGGGAGAGATTGGTTTTGCGAAAAGCCGTTGATTTCATTGGGTTTTCAGCTTTTCTCTCCCTCCGAGTTTTGCTTTCGCAAAACCCACCTCCCTCATCAGAGGGAGGCAAGTGAAACAGCCTCATAAGAACCTATTTGCAAAGACTTCCCTTTACATAATCGTCTATATATTCACACACGCCCGCGAAGTTTTCATCAATCTCGTTGTTTGGTATGCGAATAACTGTCAGTTCAAATCCTTCAAGCTTTTCGGTTCTGATTTTATCCTTCAAACATTTATGTTCATTATAATGCTGTGAGCCGTCAAGTTCAATAACCAAACGGGCTTTTGCACAGTAAAAATCAACAATGTAGCTTCCGATGGGTTTCTGCCGTTGAAATCTGACGGGATAATCACGAAGAAACTCATACCAGAGTTTGCGTTCCCACGGAGTCATGTTTTTTCGCAGATTGCGGGCAAGAGTTACATTTGAATGTTTATACGGAATCAAACATAAACCTCCTTTTGAAACCCCTCCGCCTCGCTCAGCTCGGCACCTCCCCTGCAGGGGAGGCAGAAGCGAAATCCAGCTTTCAGCGAAGCAGAAGCTGACTGTTCGGGCTCCCTCAAGAGGGAGCTGTCCGTAGGACTGAGGGAGTTTTGGATAATTGCTCTGAAAGAGAAAAATCCCTCCACCGCAAGCAGTCCCCCTCTCTTAAAAGGAAGGCAACGCTCGCTTTTAAACTCAGTTATTAACCACAGCTTTGAATTTCTCATATGCCGCTGTCCATTCTGCGGTATCCTCGGGGAGATATTCGACGGTGTTTTCGCTTTCACGAACGATCTTTCTCGCCTCATCGATGTCTGCGATTGCGCCGCAGGAAAGAAGCTGAACGAGGATATTGCCGAGAACCGTTGCTTCAATCGGGCCTGCAACGACCTTTCTGCCACAGGAGCAGGCGGTCATTCTGCAAAGAAGAGTGTCCTTCGTTCCGCCGCCGATAACATGGATTGCGGGATAGGTCTTTTCGGTGCATTCCTCAAGCTTTTCAAGGGTCAGACGGTATTTCATCGCAAGGCTTTCATAGATGCAGCGCATGACCTCGCCGACAGTTTCGGGAACTGCCTGACCGGTTTTGCGGCAGTATTCACGCACACGCTCGGGAATGTTGCCGTGAGGCACAAACTCGGGAGCATCGGGATCGATGAAGCACTTGAAGGGCTCAGCCTCAAGAGCGAGCTTTTCAAGGTCTGCGTAGGAATAGTCGCTGCCGTGTCTGTTCCAATGGCGGCGGCTTTCCTGAATCAGCCAAAGACCGATGATGTTCTTGAGGAAGCCGACTTTTTCGTTGTAGCCGCCTTCGTTGGTGACATTCATGGCGATCGATTTTTCGTCAACGATGGGCTCATCAAGCTCCGTTCCGAAGAGCGACCATGTTCCGCTCGAAAGGAAGGCAAAGTCGCCCTCGGTGCAGGGAACGGCGGTGATTGCGCTCTGAGTGTCATGACCGCATACGCTGATAACATCGACCTCGGGAATGCCGCATTCGGCGCAGATGTCGGCTCTGATCTTGCCGAGAACCGAGCCCGACGGAGCGATGTCACAAAGAAGTCCTGAAGGGATTCCGAGTCTTTCGAGAAGCGGAGTTGCCCATTTCTTTGTTTTCAGATCGATCATCTGCGAGGTCGTTGCGATTGAATATTCGGTTGTCATTTTGCCCGTGAGCATATAGCCGAAAAGGTCGGGCATAAAGAGAAGCTTATCCGCTCTTTCAAGAATATGAGGGCGGTATTTTTTCAGGGCATAGAGCTGATAAACCGTGTTGAGCTCCATGAACTGAATGCCCGTTGTGCCGTAAAATTCGTCGTTCGGAACGGTTTCGGCGCATTCTTCGATAAGCCCTTTCGTGCGTTCGTCACGGTAGTGGATCGGGTTTTCGAGAAGACATCCGAACTCGTCGATAAGACCGAAGTCAACGCCCCATGTGTCAATGCCGACGCTGTCGAAACCGCCTGCAAGCTTGGCTTTGACAATGCCCTGCTTGATTTCGTGGAAGAGGCGGAGAACATCCCAATACATGGTGTCGCCGACTTTAACGGGATCGTTTGAGAAGCGGTGAACTTCTTCGAGAGTGATTTTTTTGCCGTCAAAGGTGCCGAGAATGGCTCTGCCGCTCGAAGCACCGAAGTCTATGGCAAGAACTCGTTTGTTCATTATGACTCCTTTCTGAAGTGAATAGCGAAGAATGAATAGTGAAGAGTTTCGGACGGGCTCTGCCCGTACCCGATTAAAATCGGCGAAGCCCCTTAACTGTTCACTGTTCACTATTAATTATTCACTTGAACAATTACTGAATAACAACGCCTTTTTTGAGGATGATGTTTGCATAGATAGCAGTTTCGCCCGTTGCGATAACGGCATAAGCCTTCTTCGCTCTGTCGTAGAAAGCGAAGCGCTCAACGAGCTCGAAATTCTTGTCGCCTTCCTCTGCGGTTACGGTTTTTTTGTATTCCGCCCAGATGGGAGGGGGATTGGATGCGTCGCCGTTGTCCATGAGAGCAACGGGAGCTTCGACATATGTATCGAGGGGCATGAGCTTGAGGACAGCGTCGAGAATTTCGTTGACACCGTGACCGTCAAGGCGGACAAGACGCTGAGCGATCGAAGCGGCAGGGAAGTTGCCGTCGCCGATAACGATTTCGTCGCCGTGGCCCATTTCCATGAGAATTTTGAGAAGCTCGGGGGAGATGATGGGTGAAATGTTTTTAAGCATGGTTATATTTCCTTTCCATTAAAAGTCTTGATTAGTGAATAGTGAAGAATGAATAGTGAAGAGTTGAGGGCGGGCTCTGCCCGCACCCGATTTATAGTTAAGAATGAAGAATGAACAGTGAAGAGTTAATGGTGGACTCCTTCCACACCTGTTTTTAGTGAATAATGAAGAGTTAATTGTTTTTACTTGTGTTCAGGGTTGCAACAAGCATTTTTTTCAGACTTATGCAGCTTTCTTTTAAAAAGGAAAATTCTTCGGGCAGAAAATCAGTTTGTTCCAGAACAATCAACCAATACTCTGTCTCGGAGGTTTCTTTGAGCGCAATTTGCATTTTTGAGATAAAATCAGCTTTGCTGACAGCATAATCGGCTTCATGGATGTTGGCACCTATACCGGTTCCGCTTCTTAAAATCTGTTTTGACAAAACAAATTCATTTTTCTCCGAAACAAGCCACTTATAGTAGTTTACGATATCTATTGAGAATTGTATGGACTGATTTGATAGAGGTCCTTTATTCAACTGAAAAACTCCTAATATTAATTCGGGTGTGGGCGCAGCCCACCCGAAACTATTCATTATTCACTATTAACTATTCACTCAAAATTACATTATCGCATACATGTTATACATATTGGAATAAATTCCGCCTTTTTGCATCAGCTCGGAATGAGAGCCCTGCTCGGCAATGCCGTCTTCCGTCAGAACGATGATCTTGTCGGCATTGCGGATTGTCGTCAGACGGTGGGCGATCGTGAGAGTCGTTCTGCCCTCGGCAAGACGCTCGAGAGATTCCTGAACGAGCTTTTCGCTTTCGTTGTCGAGAGCCGAGGTTGCTTCGTCGAGAAGAAGAATCGGCGGATTCTTGAGAAATACTCTTGCGATCGATATTCTCTGCTTCTGACCGCCCGAGAGCTTGACTCCTCTTTCGCCGACATAGGTGTTATATCCGTCGGGGAGTGCGCTGATAAAATCGTGAGCACCTGCCTGCTTTGCGGCTTCGATGATTTCGTCCATCGTCGCATCCGCCTTGCCGTAGATAAGGTTGTCATAGATCGTTCCCGAGAAGAGGTAAACATCCTGAGCGACAACGCCGATATTGGAGCGGAGAGAATGCAGGGTGATATCCTTTATGTTCTTGCCGTCGATGAAAATATCGCCGCTTTCGGGTTCATAGAATCGGGGGATGAGGTTGCAGAGAGTTGTTTTTCCGCCGCCGCTGGGACCGACGAGGGCAAGGTTTTCGCCCTTTTCAAGGCGGAGATTGAGATTGTGCAGAATCTCTTTTTCGCCCTTGACATAACTGAAGCAGACATCTCTGAACTCGATCTCGCCCTGAACATTTTCGATGTCTTCGGCGGTTTCGGAATCGGTGATATCGGGCTCTTCGTCCATGATTTCGGCAAAGCGTTCAACGCCCGTTATGCCCCGGCTGAACTGCTCGCTGAAATCAACGATCGTGCGGATAGAGCCGAGAAGAGTCGAGATAAGAAGAAGGCTTGCGGCAAAATCGCCTGCCGAGGTGATGCCGCTTTTCATAAGAAACGCACCCATGCAGATAACGCAGATATATGTTATTCCGTCGATGAGCTTGACGGTCGCATGGAACTGCGACATATATTTATGGCTCTTGTTCCTGATAACGACATATTGCTCGTTGCCCTTTGAGAATTTTTCTCTTTCGGTTTCCTCATTGGTGAAGGAGCGGACAACTCTCACACCGAGAAGACTGTCTTCGATTCGGGCGTTGATCTCGCCGATCTGGTGTCTGCCCTGCTTGAAGGTTTCTCTCATGCGTGTTCTCGATTTTTTGGTGAGAATAATCATGAAGGGCATGAGAATGAAGATTGCGATCGCAAAGCGGAAATCCATCGTTGCAAAAATAAAGAAGCTTGCAATAAATTTAACGACCGTCATTAGAATCATTTCAGGGAAATGATGCGCCCATTCGGCAACATCAAACAGGTCGGAGGTCATGCGGCTCATGAGCTGACCGACCTTCGTGTTATCGAAAAAGGTGAACGAGAGCGTCTGAAGATGGTCAAACATGTCCTCTCTCATGGAGTTTTCGATTTTGGTTCCCATCTTGTGTCCCCAGTATGACTGGCAGAAGCTTGCGAGGCTGTCCAGACATCTGAGAGCAATATAAACGGCGGCGATGGTGAGGATGAGAGTTGTTGTCAGCCCCGCAGGATTTTCAACGCCCTCGTCGGTTATCTTTCTGACGATGAGGGGCAGCATGATCTCGCAGGCGGCTGAGGTTGCGGCACAGAGAAGAACGATCAGCTCGGTGCCGAGATGCTTTTTCAGATAAGGGAAAAAGCGGCGCATGAGCGACATGTTTTTCTTTGCCGTGTTTTTGCTTTTTTCTTTCATTTTTATTTTTCTTTCCTTTTGGTTTAACCTGATAATATATCACTCTATATTATGTAACAAAATTTTGGTTTTGTAAAGATTTAAATGAATAAAATAAAATGTAAACTTATTTCTGTAATTATTGACCTTATAAAATAAAACTGTTATAATGTTACAGATTATAATGCCGGAAGTATTGCCTCAGGTCGGATTTCGGGCGGTTCATGAACCGCTCCTGCAAAACAACGGCGGGAGCATGCCTCCGCCCTGCACGATCACTTTTTACTGATAATCGGGCGTGGGCGAAGCCCACCCGAAACTCTGCACTCTGCACTCTTCATTCTTCACTAATCAGAAAGGTTGGTTTCTATGATAAAAATTTCTCCCTCTGTTCTTGCAAGCGATTTTTCCGCCCTCGGCGCAGAAGCTGTCAGGGTTGAAAAAGGCGGTGCGGACTGGCTGCATCTCGATGTCATGGACGGATGCTTCGTTCCGAACATCTCGTTCGGAGCACCCGTTATCAAAAGCCTGAGAAACAAGACCGACCTCGTTTTCGATGTGCATCTGATGATTCAGAATCCGCTGAAATATATTGAAGATTTTAAAAAAGCGGGTGCGGATATAATCACTTTTCATCTTGAAAGCTCGTCGCCCGTCGGGGAAACGGTTGATAAAATTCTTGACTGCGGCTGCAAGGCAGGCATCAGCATCAAGCCTGCAACGGCGGCAGAAGATGTTTTCCCTTATCTCGACAAGCTTTCGATGGTGCTTGTCATGACGGTCGAGCCCGGCTTCGGCGGACAGTCGTTCATGCATGAAACCATGGAAAAAGTAAAAACCCTGCGCAAGGAGATCCTGCGCAGAGGTCTTGACACCGATATTCAGGTTGACGGCGGAATCAACGCCGAAACCGTTGAGATTGCGGCTGCGGCGGGAGCAAATGTTTTCGTTGCGGGCAGTGCGGTTTTCGGGGCTGAAAATCCTGCAGAAATCATCGGAATGCTCAGAGATAAGGCGGAAAGAGCCTATAACTGATTTTTAATTATTCCGACTGCGTCGTTTTCCGCAATCAGATTCCAATGCTCACGGGTATAGTCCGCTTCAAGGTTTTCGCATTTTCTGCATTCCGCAAATTCGCAGAAATGCCGCTGAAAAAGATTCAGGTCAAACGGTGAGCTGATAATCAGCCTGAAAATGCCGTCGTTTTCGTAAAGACTGCTGACGGCGCAGTCGAACGGAAGGGAGCATTCCTCGGCGGCTTTATAAAGCCCGTCAAGGCTTTTGAATTCGCAGAGAAGATTCGATGCCTGCTTTATCAGCGTTGAACGCTTCGCTCTCACGGCGGTGTCGAGCATCGTGAAGCAGAGAATGCATCCGCCCGAGCTTAACGGCATGGCTTCGATTATCATTTTTCGGGAAGGATCAAGCTCTCTGCCGAGATATTTTCCTGCGGCATCGAGCAGAGTCCAGATGACCCGCCTTGTTTCAATGGCGGAATAGTCCATATCTTCATATGTAATATCCAGCTCGATCATGTCCTGCGGCGAAAGCTCGACAACGATGCGGTTTTCGGCAGGGGAATTAATTTGCATGGCGCATAACCTCCTTTGGCTGCTGCTATTAATATAATATGTTCTGCGCTCAAAGGATGCAATGAATAAATAATGGAAACTAAGAGGTGAACGGTTTGTCAAACGGTGCTGTCAAACAGAATATCGGCAACGCAAAGAGCATTTTCGGGGATTATCTGATCATGCTTGCGGCACCGTGCTTTGTTGCATTCCGTTTTTACGGAGCACGCAGTCTGCTCGTTCTTGCGGCGAGCGTTGCGGCGGCGGTCATAACAGATGCTCTGGGCGGACTTGCCGTTAGCAGAAAAGCTGACATAAAAGACCTTTGCAGCGTTTTTACGGGCGCAGCGGTTGCGCTGATGATGCCTGCGGGAGTGCCGGAATATGTTCCCGTTTTCGCATCGGTTTTTGCGGTTGCGGTTGCGAAATTCCCGTTCGGCAAAAGCGAAAAGCTCCCGTTTGTTCCTGCGGCGGCAGGCTTTGCGTTCGTGAGCGTCTGCTTCAAGGAGCAGGTTTTCACCTATGCTTACGGCTCAGAGGATAAGGTTTTCGGAGCGGAATCGCTCGGCTCGATGCTTCTGAGAGGAAGCGCAGTCAGAGTCGGAACGGCAAACGCATTCGACCTGCTTGTCGGCAACGTTGCGGGACCTATGGGCACGGGATGCATCATTCTCATGCTCGCATGTGCTGTTTACCTTCTTATCAGAAGACCGAAGGCTCTTCTCTCATCGGCAGGATTTATTGCCGCCTGTGCGGTGATGATTCTCATTTTTCCGAGAGTCAGAGCATCATATATAACCAATCTTATCTGTGAGCTTTGCTCGGGTTCGCTGATGTTTGCGGCGGTTTTCCTCATAACCGATGAGGCAACTCTTCCCAAAAAGAATCTCAACAGAGTTATTTACGGTGCGGTGTGCGGCATTTTCTGCATGGGAATGCGGTATATGGGTGCATATGAAGAAACGGTATGCTTTGCCGTTCTTCTTGCCAATGCCGTGCGTCCCGTTTTCGATTCGGCAATCAGCAACATGCCGAAAACGATGAAAAAAGCCCCCGAAAAGGAGGTGAAGCCGCATGAATAAGAACCCCTCTTTTAAGGATATTCTGAAAAAAGGAGCGCTGATCTATAACCCCGTTCTTGTTCAGCTTGTCGGTCTGTGTCCCGTTGTTGCGGCATCGACGACCTTCGTTCAGGCGGCGGCGCTTTCCGTTGCGATGTGCATCGAGCTTTTCGTTGCGTGCTTTGCGGCTTCGGCATTTCTCAGAAACATCCCGAGATGGATGAGAGTTCCTGTTTATTTCCTTATCGGAATCATGTTTGTCTGCCCCGTGCTTTATTATTTTGAAACCTATTCGCTTATTAATATCAGCCTTGGCATGAAGATCTATATTCCGCTCACGGCAATCAATTCCGTTGTTGCGGTTCACTGCGAGCAGTTTGCGGTCAAAAACAGCGTCAGACTTGCTCTTTACGATGCGGCGGCAAGCGGCATCGGAGTTTCGGTTATTTTCCTGATAACGGGGGCGGTCAGAGAAATTCTCGGCAACGCAACCTTTGCAGGCTTTGCGGTCAATATTCCCGTAACGCTCAGGGGAATGACTCTGCCGTTCGGCTGTCTGATCCTTCTCGGCTTCCTTGCGGCAGGGCTGAAAGCTTTTACGGCAAAGTATTTCCCCGTTAGAGAAGAAAAAGAAGAGGCCGCTGAAGCAACGGCGGCAGAGGAAGTGCCGGAAACAAACCCCGTTCCGACGGCAGAAGAATTTGCTTCATCAGACCTTGACGAGTTTCTGAAAACTCTCGGCATAGAAATACCTGCAGAGGAGGACGGAAAGAAATGAAAATGATATCCGATCTTCTCATAACGGCTCTTTTTACGGTGTTTATCCAGAATCTTGTTCTGAGCTCGGGACTCGGTATGAGCGAGGCGATCAGAGTTTCGACAAGACCGGGAACCTTCGGAAGATTTGCTCTGATGATTTCGGGCTTTTCTGTTGTGACGAGCGTTATATGCAGTCTTATCAATACCGTTTCGGGCTTTGCCTCACTTCCTTTTGCGGGCAAGGCGGCGGTTTATGCAGGTGTTCTCGCAGGAGTTTATATCATTGCCGCTCTGATTATGAAGATCGTTTTCAGGGCATCGGATAAGCTTCTGGGAACCTTCGGAATTGCGGCGCTGAACACGCTTGTTTTTGCCGTTCCGTTCATCAATGAATCGGCGGCGTATTCGTTTGCGGATGCGATCGGCTCGGGCATCGGAGCAGGCATAGCGTTTGTTCTTGCGGCGGCTCTTATCAGCAAGGGCTCGGAAGCACTCGAACGAAACGAGAGCATTCCCGAGGCATTCAGAGGAACTCCGTCAATGCTGATCTATGTCGGACTTCTCTCGCTTGCTTTTGCGGGATTTGCGGACTCGACTCTGTTTGCTTAGGGTAACGAGTATAATCCGAACCTGCCTGAAAGCAAGTCTTTTCAGCGCTTTTCGGGATTTCGGGTTTGAAAGGCTTAATTCTTTATTTCAGGGTGAAATTATGGCAAAGAATAAAAATAAAGGCGTTATCGAAAAAGCGTTGAAGCCCTCTCAGCGAGAGAGCATAACGGAATTTTCGGCGCATTTCGGCTCTGAGCCGAGTTATGAAGAAAAGGTCAAAAAAAGAAAGATCATCAATGCCGTGCTGACGGCACTCGGCATTGTTGCTCTGGTTGCGGTCGGATTTTTCCTGACGGATGTCCTTGTCCGCATAACAGAAATACCGTATGGCATATAGAGGAAAAAACACGATGGATTTTATTCCTTATAATTCAAGGCTGACATATCATAAAACTCCGTTCGGAGCGGTGCGAGAGGGCGAAGAGGTAACGGTGAGAATCGTTTTGCCCCGAAGCTGCGGCTGCACGGAGGCTCAGCTCATTCTCGAATCCGACGGCGGAGAAGTCCGTGCATATCCGATGAAATGGGAGTGCATGGAGGGTGAGAGCGAGGAATGGTGGACAGTCAGCTTCACCGCCGAAAAGCAGGGACTTTATTGGTACCGCTTTTCCTTGTCTTTGAAAGACGGCGGCGCAATGATAACAAGATCTGAAAACTCAACGGGCAGGATATCCTCCGAGGGAGATGCGTTTCAGCTTACGGTCTATTCAAAGGACTTTGAAACTCCCGAATGGATAAAGGGCTCGGTCATATATCAGATATTCCCCGACAGATTCTGTTTTTCGGGGGAGGAGAAAAAGAATATTCCCGATGACAGGATCATGCGTTCGGATTGGGGCGGAAAGCCGATGTGGATGCCCGATGCAGAGGGCAGGATCTCGCAGTATGACTATTTCGGCGGAGATTTCAAGGGCATTGAGCAGAAGCTCGGCTATCTTGAATCGCTCGGAGTCGGATGCATCTATCTCAATCCTGTTTTTGAGGCTCACTCCAATCACCGTTATGACACGGCGGACTATGAGAAAACCGACATGCTTCTCGGCGACGAAAAGGATTTTGAATCTCTTTGCGCCGAAGCGGAGAAGCACGGCATAAAAATCGTTCTCGACGGTGTTTTCAGCCATACGGGAGCAGACAGCAGATATTTCAACCGAGAAAAAAGATACGCAGGCGAGGGTGCATATAACAGCCCCGACTCCCCGTATTATGAATGGTATAAATTCAAAAAATATCCCGATGATTATGAATGCTGGTGGAATGTGGATATTCTTCCCGAGATCAGCGAGGAGAACGACGGATATATCCGATATATCGCAGGCGAAAACGGCATTCTCAGAAAGTGGCTCCGTCTTGGGGCAAGCGGCTGGCGTCTTGATGTTGCCGATGAATTGCCCGATAAGTTTCTCGATGCTCTGCGGAAAGCGGTCAAGGCGGAGAAAAAGGATGCATATATTCTCGGCGAGGTCTGGGAGGATGCATCGAACAAGATCAGCTACGGCGAGCGCCGAAGATATCTTCAGGGAGCTCAGCTTGACTCGGTCATGAATTATCCCTTTGCGGATCTGCTGATCGGCTTTGCGATATCGGGCAGAGCCGAAGGCTTCAATGCGAGAATTTCCGAGATATGCGAAAATTATCCCAAGCCTGCACTTGACTGCCTGATGAACCATATCGGAACGCATGATACCTGCCGTGTGCTTAACCGTCTGGGAACGGGCGGCAGATATTATTCGGACCACCTCAACAGATATTGCGGCGGTCTGAGCGAGGAAGAAAAAGCCGAGGGAAAGGATCTTCTCAAACTGATTTCCGTCATGCAGTTTACCCTCCCCGGCGTTCCGTGCATCTATTACGGCGACGAGGCAGGAACCGACGGCGGCGAGGACCCGTTCAACAGAGGCTGCTTCCCGTGGGGAAAAGAGGATGAGGAGCTGACGGAGCATTTCAGGCTTCTCGGCAAAATACGAAAAGAGCATGAGGTGTTCAAAGACGGAGATTTTGTTCCCGTTTCGGATGCGTTGGGCTGCGTCGCCTATGAGCGTTCGGGCAGGGGCGAGAGAATCATGACCGTTGCAAACCGCAACAGCCATCCGATAGTCTATCTGCTTCCCGAGGAGGGATTTGTTGCTCTGACGGGCGGCACCGTCACGGGCAGAGAGCTTCACCTTGAAGCGAAAACTGCGGCAATTATTATCAAGAATTAAATTGAGCGGTGATACGAATGGCAAGGAAAAAGAACCTTGTTTTTGAAACGCAGAGCCGAAGCGACAGAGGCAACGCACGCAAATTCTGGATTATTCTGACTGTCAGCGTGCTTGCCGTGCTTCTCGTTTCCGTGGCGTTGATACTTAAAAATAATGATTATGATATAAATGCGGCGTTCGGCTTTGAAAAAGAAACCGAAACGACCGAGGAGCCCGATGAGGTGCAGACGGACGTTTTTGAGGCGGAGAGATATTTTCTGCTTTTCTGCACGGACAGCGACAAACAGAAGATCAATTTTATGAGCCTTGTCAGAACAGAGCTTCCCGAATGCAGGGTAACGGTCTGCGCCGTCGATCCCTATTCCGTTCTTGAAACGACCGAAAGCGGAAGCGAAACCGCTGCATCGGTTTTTGTCAAATCGGGCGAAAGAGCTCTCGTTTCTTCGATTGAAAGGGCTTACGGAATCGATATTGACCGATATGTAGGAACGGATGAAACGGATTTCAAAACATTCATCAATTATTTCGGCGGTATGAAGATAACCGTTCCCGAGCAGATTGATTACAAGACCTCCGAAATGAGCCTTGTTCTTATCAAGGGCAACCAGAATCTCAAGGGTGACACAATGTTCAAATATATGTGTTACCTCAATTCTCTCGGCTCTGAAGGAAAGCGCAGGCAGTCTGCGGCGATGCTTGAGATTCTCGGCGGAGTTTTCAGCCAAGGAAATCTGAACAGACGAAGCAGAATATTTTCTCAGATAACGAACAACATGATGACGGATATGTCAATAGTTGATTTTTCACAGGAAGAAAACGGAATCGTTCTGCTCATGCAGAACGGGATACTTCAGCCCGAAACGGTCGATTATCCCGAGGAGATCGGCTGAGAAGAGGAACAGATATGAAAAAATTTTTCTTGCGCCTTTTCGGTGCGGCTGTGCTTGCCGTTCTGGTTGCGGCGGTGATAACGGCGGTGCTCAGCATCAGCGGAAACAACCGCCCCGTTGCAGACACAAGTGTTGAAGCCGTTGAAATAACCGATATCGGCGGAAAATACAAGCTGTGGTTTTCGGGACTTAGCAATGAAGGAAAGCATGCTTACAATCTGATACTCAGCTCGATCTATTCCATGCCCGAGGAAATCGAAATCAACCGTGTTGATTCCGAAACTCTCGACGAGGTATTTTATGCTCTGATGAGTGACAACCCCGATCTGTTTTTCGTGGGCAGAAAATGCACGGTCAGAACGGCGGGGGCGAGGACATGGTTTTCGATAGATTATCTTATCGGCAAAGAAGACTATGCACGGATGAAAAAAGAGCTTGATGCAGCTTGCGAAGAGGTTATCGGATCGCTCACCGACAGCTCCGACAGATGGCAGACTGAGCTCGAAATTCATGATTATATCATTGACAACTGCACATATTCGGAAGAAAACACGGCGATTGATTCCTCCGCTTACGGAGCTCTTGTCAACGGCAGGGCGGCATGCGAGGGATATTCGAAGGCGGCGAAGCTTCTTCTGGATGCGGCGGGCTTTGAGAATACCGTCATCACGGGAATTTCCGAAAGCGAAAAAGGACAGAGCGGACCGCATATGTGGAATGCCGTGAAGCTTGGTGATGACTGGTATCATCTTGACTGCACATGGGACGACCCCGTTGATGAAAACGGAAAGCAGTCGAAAAGCCGTATTCATTTCAATGTTGATGATGAAATGCTCTCAAAGACGCATTCCGACTTTTCAAAGGAACTCGGGTGCGATTCTCTGAAGGAAAACTATTTTGTAAAAACGGGAGCATATTTTGAGAATTATCAGCGTTCCGACGAGGCAAGGCTTGCCGGAATCATCAGGCGGGAAATCATGACGGGAACGGAAACCGTCTGCGTGCGTTTTGCCGACAGGGAGGCGTTTGACTCTGCCGTAAAAGAGCTGATAACGAATGAAAGAATTTACAGCGTTCTCGAGCTTGCAAGGGAAGGCTCAGAAACCGCATTTTTAACTAATGAGATCGGATATTTCGTTGACGAAGACCGTCTGATTTTTGCCCTTGAACCAAAAACCCGAAACTGAGAGGAAGATTTTCATGGATAAACCGAGAATAGAAGCAGCAGTCAGAGAAATTCTTATCGCAATCGGAGAGGATCCCGACAGAGAGGGGCTTCTCGAAACTCCCGCAAGAGTTGCGAGGATGTATGAGGAGATCTTCTCGGGGCTTGAGGATGATCCCTCACGCCATCTCAAGCTGTTCAACGAGCAGGGAAACGAAGAGATGGTTATTGTCAGGGATATTCCGCTCTATTCCATGTGCGAGCATCACCTGATCCCGTTCATGGGAAAGGCTCATATCGCCTATATCCCGACAGACGGAAAGGTTATCGGACTTTCAAAGCTTGCCAGAATAACCGAAAGCTTTGCAAAAAGACCTCAGCTTCAGGAGCGTCTGACCGCTCAGATCGCCGACTTCCTTTTTGACAATCTCAATCCCAGAGGCGTTGCGGTCGTTGTTGAGGCGGAGCATCTTTGCATGACTATGAGAGGCGCAAGGGCTTCGGGAGCGGAAACGAGAACCTCCGCCCTCAGAGGTGTTATGCGTTCCGATGCAAGAACGAGAGCAGAGGCAATTTCGCTTCTGACAGGAGGCAGACGTGATGTTTAAGGCACGAAGCTTTTCTTTGCCGCTCGGCAATAAAACATATATAATGGGTATCCTGAACTATACGCCCGACTCATTTTCCGACGGCGGAAAGTTCAATTCTCCCGAGCAGGCTCTGAGCCATGCGCTCAGAATGCAGGAGCAGGGAGCCGATATAATTGACCTCGGGGCAAATTCCACAAGACCCGGAGCACAGATCCTGACAGCCTCCGAAGAGCTGGAAAGAATCGCTCCCGCCCTCGAGGTGCTGAAAGACAGGCTCAGCGTTCCGCTTTCGGTGGATACGTTCTATCCCTCGGTTGCAAGGGCGGCGCTTGAAGCAGGCGCAAGCATAATCAACGATGTCAGCGGCGAATTCAATGCCGATATGGCGGCTCTTGCAAAGGAATTCGGGGCAGGCTATGTTGTCATGCATAATCCCTGCGGAGCAGATGTTGTTCAGGAGTATAAAGACGGCGTTGTCAGCCATATCAGAAGCGTTTTTCTCGATGCGCTTCGGCTTGCTTCCGAAAGCGGACTTGCAAAAGAGCAGCTGTGCTTCGATGTCGGTCTGGGCTTCAGCAAGAGTTATGAAGACAATCTCGAAATTCTCAGAAACCTTGAGTGGCTGAAATTCAAGGGAGTGCCGCTCCTTGTTGCGGCATCAAGAAAAAGGTTCATCGGCATCGCAAGCGGAGAGGAAAACAGCTCGCTTCGTGATGCGGGAACGGTTGCCGCCCATACTGCGGCGATTGCGGCAGGTGCCGATATGATCAGAGTGCATGATGTTGCAGGTGCTGTTCAGGCGGCAAGGGTTGCCGATGCAATTTTCAGAAGATCCGGAGAATGAAAATGGATAAAATATTAATCAGAGATCTGAAATTATTCGCTTACCACGGTGTTCTCGATAAAGAAAAGGAAAACGGACAGTATTTCTTTTTCGACATCGATGCTTATGTCGATATTTCCAAGCCGTGCAAAAGCGATGATGTGGCGGACACCGTCAATTATGCCCTCATGGTTGAGTGTATAACCAAGGTGTTCACCTCGCAGAAAGACGACCTCATCGAAAGAGCGGCGCAAAGAGTTGCCGACGGTTTGTTTGAAGAGTTTGAGAATATTTCACAGCTTCGCATTCTTCTTCGCAAGCCCGAGGCTCCCATTGATGCGGATTTCGCTTGGGTCGGAGTTGAAATCAACAGAAAGCGTGAGGAGAAAAATGTCTGAAGCAGTTATTGCACTGGGTTCAAACCTCGGCAACAGAATCGAAAACATAAATGCAGCCGTCAGAGCGATCGCCCGATTGTCCGAGGTGAAGATAATCAAGGCGTCGTCGGTCTATGAAACCGAGCCTGTGGACTGCGACAGCGACGAAAAATATTACAATGCGGCGATTCTTGTTGAAACGAACGCTTCGCCTGCGCTTCTTCTCGGGGAGTGCCTCGGAATTGAAGCCGCTATGGGCAGACACCGCACAAAAAAGAATGAGCCGAGAATCATCGACCTCGACCTGATTCTTTATGAAAATTTCAGGAGCGAAAGCTTTGAGCTGACCGTTCCGCATCCGAGAATCCTCGAGCGGGCATTTGTCATGGCTCCGCTTCTTGAGCTCTATCCCTCGGGAAGAGCTCCGGGACTCTTTTTCGGCCCGCATCTGAGGGATATCGGCATGAACGGTGTCCGCAAAATCGAAAAAGAAATTATCATTCCGATCTATTAAGAGGTGATTTGCATGTCATCGACCATCTGCGATAACTGCGCTTATTATGACTATAACGAAGAATATGAGTGCTACGAATGCGGAGTCAATCTTGATGAGGACGAGCTCTACAGATTCATGCAGGGCGGCTCCTTTGAATGCCCGTATTTTACGCCTTATGACGAATATAAGGTTGTCAGAAAACAGAACTGATTTCACGGAGGAATAACAATGAGCAAAAAAGAAGATTTTAAAAAGCAGGGGAAGATGAGCGTCTATACTGAAAAGCAAAAGAAGAAAAAGACGGCGGTTATCGTTGCCGTTGCGGCGGCGATCGTTGCGGCAGTCGTGCTGCTTTCCGTTTTTGTTATTGCTCCTTGGGTACGAGAGAGAAAGTATCAGCCGAAGCCTCCCGTTACTCACGGTATAAACACGGTTGATCCTCAGCAGGGCGAAAAATACGAGTATGTTGAATACAGAGGTCTGCGTATGCCCAAGCAGGTTGCGGAAATTCTCAATCAGGCGGAAATCGACAACGCTGAGGCATGCGAGAAATACGGCGTTGCCGCAACGGTCGGAAGCTATCAGATATCCCGCCCGAAATTTGAAATGCACTATAACTATGTATATGCCGAAAAGGTCAGCGAGAGCATTTATTATGACAGAACGGGCCAGATGAACACCTCGGGCTTCGATTACAACCTTTCTCCCGAAGAGCAGAGATATCCCGGCAGCGACGATCAGGAATATAAATGGTCTGACAGATTTACGGATCTTGCTCTTCAGGATTTGCAGTATTATTATGCCGCATTCGAGTATGCTGTTGAAAATAAGATCCGTTTGGAGGAATCCGATTTCCAGAGAATGATCTATGAATATGAGGATATCAAAACCGGAGCTGAGAGCAAGGGCATAACTCTCGACGAATATCTTTTTGCGGGGGTCGGTGAGCATGTGACTTATGAAATGTATGCCGCTCACGGAATCATGAAATATTATGCCGCTGAGTTTCAGGAAACCGAGATGGAAAAATATAAGCAGGCGGTCACGCAGGCTCAGATAGAAGATTATCACAAGAAAAACGAAACCGATCTCAAGCTCGCAAAGATCAGGATCTATCCGATCGAAACCGAGGAGTATGATGAAAAAGAGCTTGCGAAGGTTAAAGATGAGGCAACTTTTCTCGATTATGCTCAGAAAACGAATGTCTACGGTGAAGGCTATGATGCTAAAACCGTGACAGAATTCTGGTGGGTTGACCGTAACACGGTTTCCTCAAAATTCGGCGAAGCAGTCGGCGAATGGGCTTTTGACAAATCGAGGGTCAAGGGAGAGGTTGCGCTTGTTCAGGGTACTCTCTATAATTGTCTTGTTTATATCGACACTCCCGCTTACGAAACCGCAACTCATCAGGTTCTCATCTGCGAATACCCCAATGATTACAATGCCGACGAGGCAACGATAGAAGACAACAAGAAGAATGCAGACCTTGTTCAGGCACATTATGTTGACAACGGAAAAACGAAGGAAGCTCTGCAGGATATCATCGATGAAGGATATTTTGAGGACAAGGCTGTTTCAATTTCCGATTACGGCATCGAAATCGATAAGTGGGTGTTCGACTCCTCGAGAAAAGAAGGGGACTATGTGAGAATCGATAACACCGACGGCTCATATTTCATTTATTATCTTCATGAAAACCCTGAGGATTATGACTGGATAAGGGCGGCGAGAGCTTCTCTCGGCATGGAAGCTTACGACAAGGCTTTCTCGGAAAGGGTTCAGAAGGATTTCAACGCCGAAAGGGCAAGCAAAAAGAGCATTTCGGATGCATGGAAGCATGCCTATGAGATTATGGAGCCGTATGTTGAGGAACGCAGGCAGATGTACGGGCTCAAATAAATCAGGATAACAAAAAAGGAACCGTCAGCGACGGTTCCTTTTGTTTTGTTCAAGCAAACAGGCACATTCTATATGTCCCGTTCTGGGAAACATATCAACGGGGGTGGCTTTTACGGCGGTATAGCCGAGGTCTGCGAAGATGCCGCAGTCCCTTGCCAGAGTTGCGGGATCGCAGGAAACATAAACGATTCTGTCGGGCTGCATCTGCACGGCGGTGGATATCATGTCGGGAGAACAGCCTTTTCTCGGCGGATCGAGAATGATGACATCGGGGCGGATGCCCTCGTTTTTCAGAACCTCTGCCGCCTGCGCCGCATCGCCGCAGATGAAACGGGCATTGGAAATTCCGTTGATCTGAGCGTTCAGCTTTGCATCCTCAATCGCTTCGGGAACGATTTCAACGCCGATGATCTCTCTTGCGTTTTTTGCCATGGAAAGACCGATCGTTCCCGCTCCGCAGTAAAGATCAAGCACGGTTTCGTTTCCGCTCAGAGAAGCGTATTCCGCCGCTTTGCCGTAGAGCTTTTCCGCCTGGTCACGGTTGACCTGATAAAACGAGAGGGGAGAGATGCGGAAGGTCAGTCCGCAGAGAATGTCGGTGATATAATCTTCACCCCAGAGGGTGCGGCAGAATTTTCCGAGAATTACATTCGTCTTTTCTTTATTTACATTAACGATTATGCTTTTGACTGCAGGCACGGCTTTTCTGAGCTTTGAAACAAGACCCTCCTCGTCGGGAAGACGGTTGCCGTTGATAACGGCGCAGACCATTATCTCACCGCTTTTTGTGCCTTTTCTGAGATAAATATGCCTGAGCAGTCCTTTATGTGCCGTTTCGTCATAGGAGGTAACGGCGTTTTCTCTGACATATTCCGAGAATACCGAGAGAATATCTTCAAATTCCTCGGGCTGGAGCAGACAGTCGGAACAATGGACAACCCGATGGCTGTGGGAGGAATAGAAGCCTGCTTTCAGCTCGCCGTTTTCGATCAAAACGGGAAACTGAGCTTTGTTTCGGTATCTTCTGTCGGATCCGGCGGCAATAACGGGCTCAAACTCGGGCTCGACTCCGCCGATTCTTTTAAAGCATTCCGCAACATGAGCCGCTTTTAGCTCTGCCTCCGCTTTGTAATTCATATGAGAAAAAACACAGCCGCCGCACTTGAGATAAACGGGGCAATCCGCTTCGATCCTGTCGGGCGACGGTGTGATAATGCTTTCAACCTTGGCGAAGGCATAGGTCTTTTTCACCTTGAGGATGTGGGCGGTTATTTCGTCGCCTGCAGCCGTTGCAGGAACAAAAACCGCCATTCCCTCATGGTGACCTACGCCGCTTCCGTTGGAAGAACAGCTTTCAATATTTAGCTTTATTCTGTCATTCTTTTTAATCATATTATTTAAGGAAGCCGCTGATAATGACCTCTTCGGCTTCTTCCTCGTTCATTCCGAAGGTCATCAGCTTGATGAGCTGGTCGTTATTGATTCTGCCGATAGCCGCTTCGTGAACGATCTGAGCATCGGCGGAGTTTGCCGTTATGGCAGGAATTGAGCTGACGTTAGCCTCATCCATAATGATTGAATCGCACTGAACATGGGCTCTGCACCTTGCGTTGCCGATTGCGTTGGGATGGAAAATCTGCTTGGACTTGTCCTTTGCGACCGAACGGGATATGATCTGAGCGGATGCATCTTCGCCCTCAAGGTAGACATCCATGTCCGAGCGGGCATACTGCTCGCCGTGGGTGAGGAGTCTTTCGGTGATGATGAGCTTTGCGCCCGCCTTGAGATAAGCCTTGGAATCCCTGACGGTTGAGTCAACGCCCTTTATCTGAACCATTTCCATTTCGCAGACGGAGCCTTCGTCCTGCTCGATAACGGTCACGGGATTGAGGATTCTCTCGCCCTTTCCGTCGCCTTCGCCGTAATGCTTTTCAACATACTTTATCTTTGCGTTTTTGCCGATGTGGAAGGTGTGAATACCGTCATGCTGAGATTTCTCGTCGCCGCTGTTATGGATTCCGCAGCCCGCAACGATAAGGACCTCTGCATTATCGCCGATGTAGAAGTCGTTATATACAAGGTCATCAATTCCCGATTCGGTAATGATAACGGGAATATGCACGCTTTCGTTCTTCGTGTCGGGCGCAACGATGATATCGATGCCCGGTTTGTCCTCTTTCGGAACGATTTCAATGTTTGCGGTTGAGTTTCTTGAATGACCGCCGCCGTTGATTCTGAGATTATATGCGCCTGCGGGAATTTCGTGCAGGTCAGCAATTGCCTCGAGAAGATTCATGTCTGTCTTATTCATTACCGCCTGCCTCCTTTCCTCTGAAGCCGCAGTTTTCGCTGAATTCGCCCATGAGAGCGGGGAAAACCTCGTCCTTTGAGCCCATTGTTCTGACCTTGCCGTCAGCGATAACTATCATTGTGTCTGCAAGCTGCATGATTCTCTCCTGATGAGAGATAACGATAACGCTGTTATGATTTCCGCTGCTCATCGCCTTGAAGCTCTCAACGAGCATGGAGAAGCTCCAGAGGTCGATGCCTGCCTCGGGTTCGTCGAAAATTGCAACGCCGAGCTTTCTCGCCATGAGGGTTGCGATTTCGATGCGCTTTGCCTCGCCGCCCGAGAGAGAATTATCCATCTCTCTGTTGAGATAGTCCTTGGAGCAAAGACCGACGCTCGTCAGATAGCTGCAGCATTCGTCCTCGGGAAGCTCATAGCCTGCCGCAAGCGAAAGCAGACGGCGGACCGTCAGCCCCTTGAATCTCGGGGGGTGCTGGAAAGCAAAGCCGATTCCGAGCTTTGCTCTTTCGGTGACTGACATGTCTGTGATATCTGTTCCGTTATATAAAATTCTGCCTGCCGTGGGTTTTTCGATGCCCATGATAAGCCTTGCAAGAGTGGATTTGCCGCCGCCGTTGGGGCCCGTAATGACGGTAAATGCGCCGTCGGGAATTTCGAGAGAAATGTTGTCGATAATTCCGAGTCCCTTGCCGTCAACATCCACGCTGAAAGAAATATTTTCAAGCTTTAACATATCTGTTTCTCCGTTATTTATCATTTTGATTCAGCTTATTATATAACATAAATTGTCGATTATCAATATCATTTGCAACAGTTTCAAAAAAATAAAGGATTATTCTTGAAAAAATTTCTTTTAAATATTATAATGACTATGTATCTTTTAAGGAGGTCTTTTTATGAGAAAGATTGTTTCGGTTTTTCTTGCTGTAATGCTCGTTCTGAGCCTTGCAGTCATGCCCGCTTCCGCCGAGGAAGAAAAGCAGCTTCGTTTCGGCGATGACGGCAAATTCCGCATCCTTCAGTTTGCGGACATTCAGGACAATGCGTTCCTTGAGTATGCAACCTATCAGTTCATCAGAGATTCTGTTGAAGAGATCGATCCTGACCTTGTTGTTCTTACGGGCGACAACATCTCGGGCGGCGGTTCACCCACAAAGACTCTTGCAAAGCTTGCCATTTCAAGATTCATGAGCATTTTTGAAAAAGCAGGCGTTCCCGTTGCCATGGTTTTCGGTAATCACGACAGCGAAGGTCCTGCAACCAAAGAGGACCAGATGGCTATGTACGAAAGCTTCGACTGCTTTATCGGCTGTGAAGGCGAAGATCTTACGGGCTGCGGCAACTATAATCTTCCCATCTACGACGCAAAGGGCGAAAACATGCTCTATAACCTCTGGATGATCGACTCTCTTACATATAACCGTCATCCCGAGGACGAAAAAGACGTTGCATATTATGAAAACGATCTTGAAGGCTATGCATGCGTTCATAAGGATCAGATCGACTGGTATGTAAACAAGTCGAACGAGCTTAAAGAAGCAAACGGCGGCAAGCCCGTTCCCTCAATGGCATTCCAGCATATCATCGTTCCCGAGATCTATGATGCCCTTGCCAAAGACGAAAACGGCAAGTGGGCTCTTCCCGAAGGCGTTGGCGGAGAGCTCTGGGAGGATCCCTGTCCGCCTCACTACAGCAACGGTCAGTTTGATGCGATGGTAAATCAGGGCGATGTTGTTGCGATGTTCTTCGGTCATGACCATAAGAACAGCTTTGTTGTTCCTCACAAGGGCATTGACCTTGTCAACACTCCCGGTGTCGGCTTCTCGTCATACGGCGACAGCAACAGAGGCGCAAGAATTATTGACCTCGATGTCAAGGACCTGACAACATATGAAACCGAAGTCGTTGAATGGCTCGATTTCTATGATGCCGAAAACAACACGACCGCATGGTATACCTTCGTTATCCACGCAAATGAATATCCGTTCGGCGAAAAGCTTCTCAGCTTCGTCAAGCTTACAGCGGAATTCCTTGCTCCCATCGTCAAAAAGGCTTTTGAGCTTGTTGTTTCACTTATCTGAAAATAAAAAATAAAGGAGAATCATTATGAGCGGCGCAATACTTGTTGTTCTTAAAAAAGTTCTCGCACTTATTCTTTCTCTTATCACTCCTCTTCTCTTCGGCATTCACTGGGAGCCTCTTTCGGCTTACGATAAAGAATGCAGAGCCGTTGAAGAAAAGATCGGTGGCTTCATGAAGGGTGTCTGCCATGCGGATCCCGACTATGAAACCATCAAGGATGCAGGAATCGAATGGACACGCAAGGACATTCCCTTCCCTTACAATGCTGACGGAACGATCAGACAGCGTTATCTTGACTGGAAAGCGGAAATGAAGGCTTATGCCGACAACGGAATCCGGATTTTTGCTGTCACGCCTTATCCCGACGACTATATCGAATACGGTCTTGATCCCAGAGATCCCGAGTCAAGAGAGGGTATTCAGGATATCGCCAGATTCTATCTCGAAGACCTTGAGGGCATCGTAGGTGCGATTCAGGTTACGAATGAAATGGGCATTGACCGCTTTACGCTTCCCCTCACTCTCGACGAAGCTGCCGAATTCATCGGCATGCAGCTCGAGGCGATGTATCCCGTCAGAGGCGATATCATTATCGGCTATAACCTTGGCGGTCTTTCGGTTGTTACTCTTCCCTTCAAGATGATGAAATATCATCAGTACTGCGACTATGTCGGACTTGACATGTATCTCGGCTCATTTGAGGATATTTCTCACGACATCAACCATTATCTCGTTATTCTCGGCTTCGTCAGAAAGGTGACGGGCAAGCCCATCATCATGTGCGAATTCGGTTATATCGGCTACGGCGAACCCAAGTCCGAGGCTGAAAAAAAGGCGGTTCTCCAGAAATACGGTTTCGACAGCGAAGAGGCTGCAACTGCAGATATGGACACCTTCATCAGCCGGCTTCCCGAGGATATGAAGGAAGAAATCCTTGAGCTTTATCCCGACTATACCGCCGAGGAATACGCTCAGATCCTTTTCGAGGGTGAATATAAGAACCATCTTTATACCTCGCTTCCCGAGGGCTACGGTCTTAACGGCTATACTCACACTCCCGAGGGACAGGCTAAGTTCTATGAAAACCTCATTCCCAAGCTCATGAAGAAGGGATATTGCATCGGTGCAGTAATCTACTGCTGGGGCGACAGCGATGATTGCTATGTCTGCGGTCAGGCGGAATGCCCCGTCGAAACCGGCTGGGGACTCGTTGACAAGAACGGCACACCCAAGCCTGCTTACTATGCGGTTCAGAAGGCATTTGCCGAATAATCTAAGGAGTTATATTTATGTGGCTTATCATTAAATCTGCGATAACGCTTATCGTTTCGCTTTTATTGACTGTATTCCCCAACAGCGAGCTTCTCAAGGGAATGGATATTCTCGAGTTTGCGACCGAGAGAGAAGAATGCCTTCTCAACGCAAGCATCGTTTCCGATGTTCATATCGATGTTGACTGGCCGATAGGCGAGTGGGTATGGGCGAACGGGCTGAATGATCTCAACCGCTCCGTTGATACGATCGATGCGCTCATAGTTTCGGGTGACCTCACCAACTACGGTGACGGTCCCTCCATGGAAAGCTTCTTCAACATCATCGGCGAGAAGAATCCTGCCGAAAACCTTGTTGTTGCTATGGGTAACCATGATGTCGGTCATGTTGATGATACAACTCAGGAGGGCGCAAGACAGCGCTTTGTTGAGATCTTCAACGAAACCAACCCGACCTTTGATATCGAAAAAGCATATTACAAGACCGATATCAACGGCTACCGCTTTGTTGTTCTTGTTGACGACGGCGAGGATACATGGGACCATCCCGATATGGCAGAGGAGCAATATCAGTTCCTTGACGATGCTCTTGCAGAGGCGGCTGACAGAGGACTTCCTATGTTTGTAATCTGCCATGTTCCCGTTGAGGGAGTAAACGGTCAGGATAAAATCTGGGAGGACGGCGGTCTCGGCGATTGCAGCGACAGAGTTCAGTCCATTCTCGAGAAATACGAAAATGTTTTCTTCATCAGCGGACATGTTCATACGGGCATCAACGGACCTTTGGTTGAAAACGCTTTCGGCTTCTCCTGCGTTGAAACGATCAACGGCGTCAACTATATCAATCTTCCCACTTACATGATAATCAACCGCTACGGCGTTCCGTGGGGCGGTATGGGCTTCCAGATGGAGGTCTATGAGGACGAGGTTCTCTTCAGAGCAAGAAATTACGGCTCGTCAAAATGGTATCCCGTCTATGACCACAGCGTGCCTATTGTTTAAGAATTTAATAAAATTTTGAATAATTTGTTGATCTTTTGTGTAAAATGTGAGAAAATATAGCCAAAGGAGGCTGATATTATGAAAAAAATTATCAGTATTATGTTGGCTGCAGTTATTCTTTCGCTCTCATTCCTTTGTGTCGGTGCGTCTGCCGAAGAGGTAACGAAGACCGAAAAGCTGCTCAATGATATTGCAACAACAAAGTCAATCAAAATCGATTTTGAAGACGATGCTTTTGAGAATGATATAATCAACATCAAGAATGTTGAGGTTTCGGCAAAGATAACCGAAGCAGACGGTGTTGAGGATGTCAAGATCGCCGCAAGCGCAAAGGTTCTTTTCTTCAAGGTGAAGCTTCTTGTTACTGAAGGCAAGGTATATGCTTATATTCCCCTTATCCGCTGCAAGATCGATATCACAGCGCTTCTCGGCGAGGATATAGAGCTTCTTGAACCCGCAAAAGAGCTGATGGCATTCCTTGAGTCCGATTTTCTTGAGTATCTCGTTCTGACCAAGTCGGGAGAAAAAGAGCTTGAAGGCTACGGAAAGGTTTACACCGAAGAATTCAAGGTTAATGTCGAAGGCGTTATCAAGGGTCTTGTTGAAGACGGCACTCTTGAGGTTCCCGAGGATATGGATATCAGCAACATGACTCTTGAAGAAATTCTTGCGCTCATGGACGATGCAGACGAATTCATCAAGGTTATCAAGGCTGCCGAAAGCTTCAGAGGAGAGTTCATCTATAAAGATGACGCTCTTGTAAATGCGGTTATCAATACCGTTGACGAAGACGGCGAAGATGTTGAAACGGATGTTGCAGAGGTATTTCCTTTTGCTATCGAGGCAATAACATCCGATGTTGATGAAGGCGTATTCAAAGAGCCTGTTCTCTATTTCAACCTTACAAGCCTTTTCTCAGGTCTTGTAGGCAAACTTGCAGGCGCATTCTGATTTTAGTTTTTACATAATTGAGCAAAAGAAAAGGGCATGCGAAGCAGTCGCTTTGCATGCCCTCAATGTTTTTGTGCTGAACAGATAAAAAAATAACCACCCTATTGGGTGGTTAAATCAGTGTCGGCGTCGACCTATCTTCCCGGGCCGCTTCCAGCCAAGTATTTTCGGCACTGTTGAGCTTAACTACCGTGTTCGGGATGGGAACGGGTGGACCCTCAACGTCATCAACACCGACTCAAAAACGCAACGGCGTTTCTTGAATGCTTGATGATTATATCCCTAAAAGCTGCGTTTGTCAAGCCTTTTTTTAAAATTTTTTAATTTTTTTTGAAATCCGATATTTTCAGACATTTTTGCATAATATAAACGGTGAAACAGAGTTTTTGCAGATTGAAAATAATCAAAAAAATATAAAAAACCCCTTGACATTTGCCGATGTGTTTGATATAATCCCTTTTGCAGTTGCGGATGTAGCTCATCTGGTAGAGCGCCACCTTGCCAAGGTGGAGGTAGCGAGTTCGAGCCTCGTCATCCGCTCCATAAAAACCACTTGCTCAGCAGGTGGTTTTTCCATTTTATCAAGGGAGTGAACCTGAGTGCAGAGATATTATGCAGGCGAAAACATTGTCAACTGCCGTGACCTCGGCGGTTATGCATGCCGTGGCGGCGTAACGAAATACGGCATTGCTCTGCGTGCAGGTGTGTTCAGAGAGCCTTCGGAAAAAGACCTTGAAAATCTCCGCAGCTTCGGCGTGAAAACCGTTATCGACCTCAGAGGCGATGAAGAGGCGGCGGACATGCCCTCGTGGTTTGAAAACAATCCCGAATTCAGTTATCATCATGTTTCGCTTCTCGAGGCGAATCCTGCCATGGCAAGAAGCAATGCACCCATGACAGAGATTTATGAGCGGTGTCTGAGCGAATACAGCGGAAATATTGCCCTTGTGCTGAAAATCGTTGCAGCTCTGGATGAGCCTTTTATGTTTCACTGTTTCTGCGGCAAGGACAGAACGGGTATGCTGGCGGCGCTTCTTCTGAGTGCGGCAGGCGTTTGCAAAGAGGATATCATTGCGGACTATGAGGTTTCATATACTTATATAAAGCCTTTTGTTGAGCGTGAAGTCAGGAACAACAGCGGACTCATCTGGGACGGAGCGTATGAGAGATTTTATTCCCACGGAGAGAACATGGAGCATATCCTCGGCTATATCGAGGAGAATTTCGGCGGAGTTGAGGGTTACTTCAGAAAAATCGGACTTAGTGAAGCCGAAATTGAAGCCCTGCGCCGCAAGCTGATTTGAAAATTTTATTGACTTTAAAACGAAAATAGCATAAAATAACTAAAGAAAAAGCGGAGAACGATATATCAGCCGTTCTCCGTCACGGTATCGGGGTGTAGTGGCTCGGGCTTTGCCGCCGCCGGTGGCGGGTGAAGGCAAAGACGGAGCAGGAAGAAACACAGAGCAATGCGAAGCGCTCCAAGCGAGCAGTGCGACAATGTTTCTGACCGATAGTTGGTAGCGCGCCTGTTTTGGGAGCGTGTCGGGCATTTAATGCCCTGAAAAATTAAAAGCCTCGAAACCCCTGTATTTATGCGGGTTTCGGGCATTTATAAAAATCAAAAATTCGGTCAAAAATCGTTTTGACCACAGTTTATCCCACAATTGAGAAAAATTTAATAAATATCCGGGTGTGGCGCAGCTGGGAGCGCGGGTGGTTTGGGACCATCAGGCCGCAGGTTCGATCCCTGTCACTCGGACCAATTTTGCGGATTCGTCCGCATACGAAAGCCGCAAAGCAGGGATGCTTTGCGGCTTTTATAATTGATAGCCATGCGAAGATAATTGCACGGAGCATCGAATTTCTCCGCATAGATGAAAGTTGTTTCTTCACCGACGATCAGCTCTGCCACAACGGTTTTCGCCTTTTCGTTAATTGCAACGGCAAGAGAATGAAAACCGTCAAGGCAGATTCTTGTTGTTTTTACTTCATTGTTCATTTTACACCTCCGTTTCAATCCTTTCACTATTATTACGATTGAAACGGTCGGTTGGTCTGATATTTTACACAATTAATTTTTTAACTGAATTTATTCGGGGTCATTTCATATTGTGTAGTAATATTTTGCTGATTATGATATAATAAACATAAGAAATCGGAATATGACGGATGATTTATCTCCCGACATCGGTTTATTTCTCCTCACTAAACCAACGGTAGGTGTTTTTTTCGTTCCATGTATTCTATACTGAAAGTGAAAGGAGGCACCTTATGGACCAAATAAAAATCGGCAGATTTATTGCCGATTGCAGAAAAAAAGCAAATTTAACCCAAATGCAGCTGGCAGAAAAGCTGGGTATCACCGACAAAGCGGTATCCAAGTGGGAAAGAGGCATTGCGATGCCCGATTCTTCAATAATGCTTGAGCTTTGTGATACTCTTGACATCAGCGTAAATGAATTATTAAGCGGGGAGAAGATCGATATGGAAAACAATAATCAGAAAAACGAAAAGCTTTTGCTTGAGATGGCGAAGGAATTGGAGCGGAAAAACAAAACGATCTGGGCTACTATGTGGGTAATTATGATCGTAAGCATGATCGCCTTGTTTGCAGGCATCTTTGCTGCCGCATTCTTGATTCCCGAGGGAGTATGGCAACTCGTCACGATCCTCGGAATTTGTGTTGTGTTTTTGATTCCTTGTTTTTATGCATTGAAGCTTGAGGTGAGTGTCGGTGCTTACAGGTGCAGGAATTGCGGTCATGAAATAGTGCCTGCCTATTCGGAAGCCCTGTGGGCAATGCATATGGGAACTACCCGTTATTTAAAGTGTCCCGAATGCGGAAAGCGTACCTGGTGCAAAAAAGTACTGAAGAAGCACGAAAGAGATTTGAAGGACTGATGTCGGGCGGCATCAATAAACAGAATCAGGGTGTACCGCAGGAACGGTACACCCTGTTTTTATCTGATCGATTCAATGATTTTTCTGAATTCTTCGGTTGCTCTGAATTCATCCGAAAGAGGATATCCGTCGGCAAGAGCATCCTTGATTGCATAGGCAATATTGTCGTGTCCGCCTTTGAATGCCGTTGCTTTGTTGAATTCAAGACCTTCGACGAGATATGAGGTATGGGTTGTGATGTCGGGCATGGCTTCGTATTTCACCGCAAGCTCAGCCTCTTTTCTGAAGCACTCCAGAGCACCCTCGTTGTCGCCGTTATGGTGTCTGATAACGCCGAGATAGCCGTAGTTGAATATGACAAGATAGCTGCTCTGACCGTAATCCCCGTCAGGCATGGCTGTATTAACAAAATTCAGGTATGCCTCAATGATGTCCGGTCTGCGTTCAAGAATACAGCCTGCTTTGCGGTTTATGATTTCACCTATGAGCTGAATCATTTCGGAAAGTCCCTTAGCGCACGCCATGTTCCTTTTTTCGCTACCTACGGGATAAAGCATCATCGACATATAATCTTTCGTGTTTCTCATAATGGGCATTTCTTCGAGAATGGGGTCGATTTCGGATATGTCAACGCCGCTGTTTTCCGTTTCGCTCAGCTCCTGAAGGAAATTGCACATAAGACCTTTTGTCCACACTCTGATGCGGTCGTTCGTGCAGAAATTCTGAATTACGCCGTAAACTCTTTCAACCTCAGGCTTCAGGCTTAAATTGCGAGGGTCCTTGTAGGGATAGAGTAAAATGAGCATGTTCATATAGTTTGCAAGGAAAAGGTAATTGTCGGGGAATTCGGCAGCAGCTTCCTTCATAAGATTGCAGGCTTCATCATATTTCTGTTCGGATTTAAGAGCTTCGTATTTTTCTTCATAGGCTTTTATTCTGTTTTCTTTGTCAACGGTATTAACACCGAGAAGAAAATCGGTTGTGACACCGAAGAAGGAAGCAACAGAGGGAAGCAGCGTTATGTCGGGATAGCTTTCATGTCTTTCCCATTTGCTGACGCTCTGATAGGATACGCCTATAAAATTTGCAAGAGCATCCTGAGTGATGTTTTTTTCTTTGCGGAGCTTTTTGATGGTTTCTCCGATGTGAATCATTATGAATTTACCTCCGTTTTAATTAACAGCGCTGTTTACAACCCAATAATAACCCGAAAAAGCTCAAAAGGCAATAACTCATTTATTTAGCAAAACTAACCCGTAGGGCGAAAAAATCAACGAAAAGAATAATTTGAAATGCATCCTCAGTAAAATCAAAGAAGCGAATCCCACCGTAAAGAAAAAAGCCATCACGGCGATGCCGTAATGACTTTTCTTGGTGGACCTGGTGGGTAAATGCAGGGTTGCTTTACCGAGGAGTTCGACTTTCGGGAATCGCTGCAGATTTTTAATCGCTTAGCGGCTTGACGCCCTGAAAACAGTCCACAGGACTGTTTTCTTAACGGGCTTTCGAATCCCACCGTAAAGAAAAAAGCCATCACGGCGATGCCGTAATGACTTTTCTTGGTGGACCTGGTGGGATTCGAACCCATGACCTCTCGGATGCGAACCGAACGCTCTCCCAACTGAGCTACAGGCCCGAAAATTACATTGAGATTATAACCCTTTCTTTGCCCGTTGTCAATAACGGGGAGGAAAGAAAATGTCAGACATAAGAAAATAATCCCGCAGAAAAACTGCGGGATTTTGTTTATGCTCAGATATCGGTATCGACTTCATAGACCTTCCATTTGCCGTCTTCCTTGATAAGGCAGGCGACGCCCTCGCCCTTGTCGCTGTCGTCCTTGCCTTTATATTCGATGTCAAAGTCGATTTCGACGCCTTCTTCAATTTCGATTCTTTCAAGGTCCTCGTCAAGCTTATATGTTGATTTGATGAGCTTGAGCTCCTTGGCTGTCATGTCGTCGACCTTTGTGATTTTTATGTCGATTTTCACTTTGTTTCCGTAAAGCTCCTCGAGCTTCTCGGCTTCTTCGTTGAGCTTTTCTTCAACCTCTTCCTCGAGCTTGGTTCCCTCAACGATGTCATAGATCTGTTTTTCGCCTTCAGGCATAACATCGATATATTTTTTGACATTCTGCTTTTCAATGGCGCTGAAATATTTTCTGAGAGCACCTTTTGCGCCCGTATTGGGAACGATGATTCCGAAAACAAAAACGAGAATGAGAGTCGCAACCGCAACCAGCGGAAGAACAAGCTTATTGAATCTCGAAGCCATTGCCTTGGTATCGGGGCTGAGCTTTTTGAGAGAGGAGAGCTTTGCGAGAATATCCTTTGCGGTCGGTCGGGGAGTCGGAAAAATGAATCCGCAGACGCTGCAGGTTTTTGTTTCGTCCGAGGTCTTGAAACCGCATCTCATGCAATATTTTGCCATGGTAACGAATACCGCCTTTCTATGATAAACGACAGGATTTGTCGGATTTTGTTACTGACATTATAAACAAAAACGCCCCTTCATGTCAATATCTATTCGCCCCGACGGGCGGATATAACAGAAATGCAGATATGCCCTTGCGAACATACCTGCATAATTTTATGCTTTGGGGAGCTCGACGACCGATTTGAACAGATCGCCGTCAACGCTGATTGAGAACTTTCCTTTCTGAAGCTCGCAGAGGTTCTTTGCAATCGAAAGACCCAGACCGCTTCCTTCGCCCGTTCTCGAGCTGTCGCCTCTGACGAAACGCTGCATGAGCTCCTCAGCGGGAACATTCAGCGCATTTCTGGAGATGTTCTTTATCGTCAGAACGGCATATTCTCCTTTTTCGGAAACATCGGCATAAACTCTCGTTCCCTCGAGGGCATATTTGCGGATATTCGAGAAAAGGTTTTCAACAACTCTCGAGATCTTCATCGGGTCCGCCATGACATTGACGGGAACATTCGGGATGCTGAGAACGATGTCAATTCCGCAAGCCTTCAGCTCATCCTCGTGTTCGCCGACAGCCTGCGCCGCAAACTCGCACAGGTTAATTCTTATCGGATGAACCTCCATCGCCCCCGATGAAGCCTTTGAGGCTTCGACAAGGTCCTCAATGAGCTTTTTCATGCGGTGAGCCTTTTCGTCGAGAATGGAGATATATCTGTTCGCATCCTCACCCTCAACATTGCACCGCCTGAGCAGGTCAACATAGCTGACGATCGAGGTCAGGGGAGTTTTGAGGTCGTGCGAAACATTCGTTATCAGCTCCGCCTTCATGCGCTGATCCTTGACTGCACTGTCAACGGCATCCCTGAGTCCGTCGCCGATCGAGGCAATGTCCTCGCTGAATTCCTTGAGGAAGAGCGGCATGCGCTCGGTGTTTATCTTCGCATCCATATCGCCGTGGCGGATATCCGAAACCGTATGCATGATTCTGTCTACCGAAACGATGATGAGAACGCAATAGAATATTGCCGCAAGGTCTAATATTACCGCTATTATGAGAAGAACGAGTCCTTCTTCTCCGCCGAAAGCAAGGGCAAAAAATCCGAGAAGAGCATTGACAACGAAGAATGCGGTTACCGCAACGGCGGAAACGATTCTGAATTTTTTGGTTTTGCCCTTTGAATAATCGGCGGTAAAAATATATTTCAGATTCTTAAAGAATACTCTGAGCTTTTTGAAAAGCCATCCGACGGGCATGAAAATATATCGGCAGAGAGTATGCTTCGTGAAGGATCTTGCCCTGATATTTCTTGCAACGCTCATAAGAAGAACGGTCGGAGTTATGAAGAAGATCGCAGCGAGCAGGGCGGATAAGGAGCTTGAAGCCGTGCCGACAATTCCCGCAAGACGGATCTCAAATTCGCCGTTATAGATGAAGTTTGACGGGTAAAGCTCGTTGATTGCAAGAATCACAACGCCCCAAGCACACAGCAGCATTATTCCTGTCCCGAGAGCGAGATTCAGCTCAAACGGTATTTTGTCATAGAAACAGATTCTGACTCCGCCGTCTTCGGTTTTGCCTGCTGAGGCGATGAGCCATATTCCGACTGCGCACGCAAGAACAAAGAGGATCAGAGCTGCGGGAAGGCAGAAAGCAGGCGGGTTGAATTCTTTATCCGAATGCTCGTTATAGAGAGTTTCGCTTGCTGTTATGAGATCGCCGTCGCCCTTGAGCGGATTATAGCTGAAATATGCCCATTCGACATCATCGCCCTCGGTGGTTGAGAGATAGACGAGAGGGGAGTTGTTGTCGCCTTCGATCAACTCATAATAAAGCTGGGCGAGAAGAGCACGGGTGTCCTCCGCCTGCCTGTCAGGGGGGATATATTTTCCGCCTTCAAAAGAGTCGATCAGTTCGCCGCCGAGCTTCTGAAGAATAACCTCTCTGCTGTCCGACGGAGAAACGCCGCAGTTGGTGAAGACCTTGCCCGAGCTTTTGAATTTGACCGCATGGCGGATGCTCGGAAGTCTGTCGATTGCAAAATATCCGTTTACTCCCGATTTATGAGTCCGATAAGAATCTTCGAGCGATTCACGGTAAGAATTCTCGATTGAGAGCAGGAAGGCTTCACGGGAGATCTCGCCGTAGTTGAGGTTATAGCCGTTATATGTTGTATGAAAAATGAAATTCAGCGCATCGCTGATCTTGTTGATATAGTCTGCGTCAAACTGATTGATCTCATCGTCGGGAGAATAAACAAAGCTCGTTACCTCTTCAGGCTGAGAAGGAACCTCGACAACGGGAGCAATTAATCTGACGGTTTCAGGCTTTTCAAAGCTGACCGACTGAACGGAGTCCGCCGCTGTCGGCTCGGAAACAACGATATCCTCGCCGTTTGAGAAGGTTTCAGATTCGTTGCTTCTGATATAGGTATAGCTGTTGAATTCGTCCTCTGTAATCATCGAGCCGTCATAGGTGAAGAAATAAACCGTGCCGCCATGCTCAAGTCGGTATCTGTATTTATTGCTTTTTGTCACATAAATGCCGATGTCCGAATTGTCAAGCAGATCATAGCTGCTTTCGGCGGTCTGCCTTTTGATATCGTATTCGTTTTTCAGATTTCTGCCGTAAGAGGTCTTCTCATACTCTTCGATAGTACCGAGAACATGGACCTGACCTTCGTAGATCGCCGCCCGTTCAACGGCATTCAGAGCATCTCTGAATGCGGCTGTCTGCGTGAAAGGTCGGTTGTCAAAGGAGTTATAGACAAACTCGCTTTTGAAGAACATGCTTGCAAAATAGCCCGAGGATGCAAAAAGAAGAACGGCAAGCACGAAAGCAATTATCCTTGCACCTGTTTTTTTATTTATACTTTTCAATTTTATATCCAATTCCCCACACCACCTTCAAATATTTTGGTTCCTTGGGATTGATTTCGATTTTTTCACGGATTCGCTTGATATGAACGGTCACGGTTTTTTCGGAGTTATATGCAGGCTCGTTCCAGACAGCCTCATAAATCTGAGAGGTTGAAAGAACTCTGCCGAGATTTTCCATGAGGATGTTCATGATTCCGTATTCGGTTGCGGTGAGCTTAACGGGCTCGCCGTCAAGAGTCAGAGTTTTTGCAAGGGTGTCAAGAGTAAGGCCGCCCGTGCGGATAACGCCCTCTGCGACCTCCATTGAGCCGAGTGCCGTGAAACGGCGGATCTGCGATTTGACTCTTGCCATCAGCTCAAGAGGATTGAAGGGCTTCGTTACATAGTCGTCGGCGCCGAAGGAAAGACCCATGATTTTGTCGGTATCCTCGCTTTTGGCAGAAAGAAGGATGATGGGAATGTTTTTCTTCGCTTCCCTGAGCCTCAGAGTTGCCTGAAGACCGTCAAGCCCCGGCATCATGATGTCGAGAATAACGCAGTGAACCTCGTTGGAATTGACCTGCTCGATGGCCTGCCTGCCGTTTTCGGCACGCAGAACATTATAGCCCTCGAGCTTCAGATATATTTCGACGGAATCAAGAATCGCCTTGTCATCATCGCAGACAAGAACCGTATGCATATGAACACCTCCGAATTTTTCCCTTGGAACAGTTTCATTTTAAAGCTCCGCAGTTACAATCGGTTATCAGAATTATTACAAATTTATTAAAAATAAAGCAGCTGTTGAGAAAGGAAGCTGAATGGAGTTTTCTTCGACCCAACTTTATCGACAGCTAAAGGCGGAAGGTATATATACATTAATTATAATATACCGCTCCGCCTGAATATTAATCGGGAATATATTTTATTGAAAAACAATGCGAACGGATTTTATAGTCGCAGACCTCGCCTCTGAAACGGTTGCCTCTCATCTCCTTGTTTCCGACTCTGATAAGAGAAACATAACCCGTGTCGGAGCTGACCGTTCCGTCATGGGAAACGATTTTCAGCCATTGAGAGGGGTCGTCGCCGAGGATGATGCTTTCATCATAAGCGAGGATCATTTTCTTCATGTCCTCGGAGCTTACCGTAAAGGTTGATTGTTCAACCGTTTCGGGGCTTGATGCGCCGCCCGAAAGATAGGCATAGTTTCCGCCCCAGACGGAATTCGCCGAAACCGTTTTGCCTGCGGAGCTTGCGAAGTAGCAGGTGAATGCGGCAGAGCCCTTGTAGTCGACATAGTCGGGCTTCGGGGTATCTTTCTCATCCGACATGCCGAGAACCTCGAGGCAAGCCTTATGGGTTGCGGTGTTTTCGTATTCCCAGCCTGCCGAAAAGGCGTGGCGGGAAGAATCGACATCGAAATTATATGTTTTTGCAAAGGTGTAGACAGCAACGATCTGCGCCTTTATCGCTTCTTTCGGAGCGCTGTTTCCGATTTCTCTGTAAGAGGTCTTGCAAAGATATTCAACAAGGCCGTAATCCGTGCCGCCGTATCTGACGGATTCGGGAACGGAGGAGTCGGTTTTCAGCGTTGTGCCGGGATAGTAATGGGCGAGAATCTGTTTATAATCCTTGCCGCTTTTTGCCATGGAGATTGCGCCCTCCTGACTCATGCCGACACCGTGTCCCCAGCCGTAAACCGTGAAAACGAAGGTTCCGCTCTGAGAATCGGGCTTGACGGGCTGAGCCGTTGCCGAAGCGGTCGGCTTCTGAGTGACGGGCTTTGTCGGTGCGGCGGTTTGGGGAGCTTTCGTTGTTTTTGCCGCCGTCGTTTTTTCGGTAACCGAAACGGCAGGCTTTGTTGCCGTCTGAGTCGGAGCATCGGTTGCGGTCTGCCCTGCGGTCGATGCTTCCTCGGTCACGGCATCGGTCGGAATATCGGGAAGCCCGATTTCATCGAGAATGCCGCTTTCGCCTCTGAAGCCGAAATCCTCTTCGGTCAGAGGCTCGGTCAGTTGGGTTTCGGGTTCTGTTCCTGCGGCATAGACAGCCGCATTCTGTTTATCTATGTATGCGTTGCCTGCAACGGTATGCTGCGTTTCGTCATTTCCGCCTGCGAACATAGCGACAAGAAGAGAAATGATAACCGCCGCCGCAATTCCGATCGCCGCAATGATGATCGGCAGGATCGGATTTTTTTTCGGTTCGGTTTTCGCAGGGGGATCCGGATTTATAAGTGCCCCCGCACCTGCAAGCTCTTCGAGCATTTCGCACAGCTTGGTTATTGCCGCTCCCGCAAGATGCTTCGTGTCCTCGCCGTCCTCGGCAAAGACCTTTGCAAGCCTTGCTCTTTCGGAGTCCGCAACGCAGACGGTAATGAATTTTCCGTCCGTTTCGGAATCTGCACAAATGTCGGAAACGGAAACTCCATAATCCGCCCCCGTGTTTTCTTTTGCTGATCTTGCATATTCGGCATCGGCGTTTTCGCCCTGTGTCTGACACGGAAGAGGGGAGAGCGTGAAGGCTTCTTCGCCGCCCTCAACGCTTGAAACAACCGCCATGAGCGCACCCGAAAGACCTTCGGGGGCAACGCCGAGAGTTTTTTCGGAGCTGATTATCGCCGACAGACTTTTTCTGAAGCCTGCCGCCGCTTTTCTGTCATCGGAGCTGTCGAAGATCTGACCGAGAAGCTCCGCAAGCCTGCTTTCAATAAGGGGAAGAAAAATTATTTTTCTGTCCTTTTCTTCATAAATGAAAGCCGAAAACAGACCGTCATGCGTGATGATGCTTTTTGCCCCGACGGGAATGGCGGAGTGGATTTCAATTTCCTTTTCACCCAGCTCGCATTCCTCGCCGATTGCAACGGTGACTGCGCTGCTTCGGACAGTCTGAGCTCCGATGGCTTTCAGAAGAGCAACCTTTGTTTTGAGAAATATTTCTTCGGGAGCAGCAACAACGGCGGTGCCGAAATCAGACCGCCTGAGCACCGAAGCGAGCTGCGACGGCGCTTTGAAATCTATGATATGGGCTTCTTCCGCTCCTTCGATGCTCTGAATGAGCATCTGAGCCGCATCGCTGTTCAGCCCGGACTGCGGAAGAAATATTCCCGTTTTGTCAATCATGGATTTTCACTGTCCCTTCTTTTCGGAATAATTACCAGCGTGCATCGTAAGCATAGTTGTTCGCCTTGCCGAGCGAGTCATACCATGCCTGCGGTCCCTTGGGATTGGGATTCTTGACAGCCTTCGAGGTGTCGACACTTACGCTTTCGCCGTCCCTGAGAAGTCTTGCAACAACAACGAGTCTTGCATCCTCGAAGTCATAGCAGCAGGTTGAAAGAGTGAGGATCTTGTCGGTCACGGCAAGGTCAACGCCCGTGTCATAGAAGCTTCTTTTTTCAAGCTCAACAATATACTCTGCAAACTTCTGATCGCTGCAGTCGATGAAGTTATAGGGGAAAACATAGCCGTTATCCTGCTCTGCCTTGCTGTTTGAAATGAAAACGCCGCAAACGAGCCAGAGGTTGTCGCCGTAAATAGTGTTGCACTCGATGACGGGTGCTCTCTTGAAGCCGTCAATATCTCTGTATTCTTCGAGCATGCCGAAGATCAGATCGTCGCTTCTCATGTTGTGACCGTAGATAACGGTGTTTCTGGGAAGTGTGTCAAATTGATTTTCGGCGATTCTGTAATCAAAGAAAGGAACGCCGTATTCGGTCCATTTCTTATAGATGTTTCTCTTGAGGTAATAATCGTTGTCCGATCCCTGAACGACGGGAAGGTTGATCTCAAAGGCGGGAATCGAGATCCAGCCCCTGAGGTCGGTGTTGGTGGCGTAGAGGGGAGCGTATTTTGCGAGCATACCGTCGGGGAAGGTAACGTCATACTGACCTCTGATGCTCTGATCGATAACCGCATCGCCGTGCTCCTTTACGCCGTCTGCGAGGTTGCTGACGGTATCGTTGATGAGCTTTTTGGCGATATTGGGCTGAATGATATATGTGTTGGCAAGGATAACGCCGCTTGCGATGATAACGAGAACGGAAAGAGCGAGAACGATTCTTCTGATGATCTCGCCTGCTCCGACGGGCTGCTTTTCGCCGTTTTTCTTTTCTTCTTTTTCTCTCTGCTTTCTTGCCTTCTTTTCTTCCTTTGTTTCTTCGACGCTTGCTTCAAGAGCCGCCTTCTGCGCCGCTTCAAAGTCGCCGATAACTCTTTCCGTCTGCTCAATAAGAGGACGGTCATAGGTTTCATCCGTGTCTGTGCCGAAAACGATCTGAGGCTGTTTTGAGCCGTCAGACTCATTTTCATCCTGCGTGTCTGCGAATGAATAATCGTTACCGTCGTCGGGAATGACCACAACGAAGTCACCGTCTGACTGTGCTTCATCAGAGGTGCTGTCAGAGGAATTGTCTTCTTCAGCCGAAGCTTCGTCTGAAGCACCGTTGTCGGCATCGGCGGCAGGGAGAGTGTCAAGGAAGCCTGCTATGGAATCAAAATCGTCTGAAACGGGAGTGATTTCCGAGTTCGATTCGATCTCCGCAAGAATATCTCCGAAGCCCTTGTCGCTTTCGGTTTCGCTCTTCATGCTGTCGATAAGACCGAAAATGTCGTTTTTGACATCGTCGGCGGAGGGAGTTTTCTTTTCTTTGTCAGCATCGGCAGGCTCGGGCTTGAAGAGAGCATCTTCGGAAACCGCACCGTCACCGTCATCGGAATTGTCTGAGCCGTCGAGAGAAACAACGGGAATGTCGATTTCAAAATACTCCTCGGGACTCATCCAGAGCTCCTCAAGACCGCTTTCCGCCGATTTTTCGCCGTCGCCGTTTTCCGAGGTTATAACGGAAAGAGGCTTGGGCACGATCGTTGCGGGACCGCTGTTGACAATGTCGTCATAGAGGCTCTGAAGCTCGTTTTCGAGAGCCTTTTCGGTTTTTTCAATATCGTCATGAAAGCCTTCAAAGGCGGGAGCATCCTTTGAGGATTCGTCGAGGAAGCTTCCGAAGTCGATTTCCTTGAGCGCATCCTCGTCGGCAATATAGTTTATTTTTTCGTTTGTGTTTTCGTTGTTCTTTTTGTTTTCCATATGTTTAAATCCTCCGAAAATCAGTTAGCGCTGGGAACCCATGCTTCGGTGTTCTTATAGGGATTCTGAACGCCCTTGCTGTTATACCATACCTGAGGCCTGCGGTAGTCGGGATTGTCCTTGACAAGGGAAGCATCGATCGCTTCGCTTTCACCCTCGTGAAGGAGTCTGCCGACAATAACAAGACGGGTGTCAACATTTTTTCCGTAGTCATAAATGCAGGTTGAAAGAGTGATGACCTTGTCCGTCGGCTCGAGAGAAACGCCCGTTTCATAAAGCATTCTCTGCTTGACCTGATTGATGTAGCCGACCATGTTGCTGTCGCTCATGTCGGGATAAATGTAGTTGAACATGTAGCCGTTATCGTCTGCTCTCTGGGTTGTTGAAAGGAAAACGGCACAGATCTTGTAGGTATGCTCTCCGTAAAGGGTCTGATATTTGATGATGGGATTTTCGATGAAATGCTCTTTATCCCTGAAATCGTAGAGAGAACGGAACGCCTGCTTGGGAACGCCGCTTGCTCTGCCCGTTGTGTGACCGTGAATGACCATGTTTTTTGAAAGGTCGGCGGTGTTCGAGCAACGGTAGTCTAGATAGATGTTGCCGTAGTTGGTTGATGTCGTTTCGGTCGTATATCTCTCGTAGAAATCGTATTTGAGATAACGGTCGTTGTCGCTTCCCTGAATGACGACCGTGTCAAGCTCCGTTCCGGGAATGCTGAGCCTGCCGACGAGATTGTTGTTGATCGAATATGCCTGCTTCATATCCTCGGTGATACCCTGAGGAAACTCGGCGGATTTATAGTTGTTTGACTTGACGGCGTCAAGCTTTGCCGCACCTGCATCATACTCGATATTGCCTTCGATTCTGAACTGTGCCGCCTGCTCGTTGATAACGGGCTGAGAGCCGTCATTTTTATTGTCTTTCAAAAGGTTTGATATTGTCATTCCGCCGAAAACGACCGTTGTGACTGCCAGAACAGCGCAGACGGCGGAAAGGATCTTCTTTGAATTCATCTTACTTACCTTCCTTTTCCTCAATATATCTTCTCACCAGATTCAACGCACGGGATGCATTGACATAGCGGTTATATTCTCTGTCATTTCTTCCCGTTTCGATTTTTTCGCATGCCTTATAGTCTTCGGTGTCGATCGCAATATAGCAAAGACCGACGGGCTTGTTTGTGCCGTCGCTGCCGGGGCCTGCGATTCCCGTGACGGAAATTCCGATGTCCGCACCCGAAACTCTTCGGATGCCTGCCGCCATTTCGGTTGCAGTTTCTTTGCTGACCGCTCCGTGAGCGAGAAGCGTTTCGTGACTGACTCCGAGAATTTTTTCCTTTATATCGTTTGAATAGGTTATGGCACCATATTCAAAAACCGAGCTTGCTCCTGCAATATCGGTTATTCTTTTGGGAATATATCCTGCCGTGCAGCTTTCTGCGGTGGCAAGAGTGAGCGAATGCTTTTTCAGAAGCTCAACGACTCTTTCCTCAATGCTTTCGCTGTCGATTCCGTAAACGAATTTGCCGAGCCGTCTGCGTATTTCATCAATAACGGGCAGAAGCATTTCTTCCGCCTCTTTTTCGGTTTCCGCTTTTGCGGTGACTCTGAGAAGAGCTTCGCCCTTCTTGGCATAGGGAGCAACCGTCGGATTCTCTCCGTTGAGCAAATCGGCAACAAGCTCCGCCATGGCACTCTCGCCGATGCCCATTGTCCTGACGGTTCTTGAAACAATAACGCCGTCGGAATATCCGGCAAGATAGGGTACGGCATACTCCTGAAACATCGGAGCCATTTCGTAGGGCGGACCGGGAAGAATAACAACGCATTTGCCGTCTTTCTTCAGGCCAAGACCGGGTGCCGTGCCGTTTTTGTTTCTGAAAACATCTCCGCCGACGGGCACATATGCCTGCCTGAGGTTGTTTTCGGGCATATCGATCCCTCTGCCCCTGAAATAACTGCGGATTTCCTCTGCGATTTCTCCGTCAAGGACGGTTTCAAAGCCCATGACCTCGCAGCAGACATCTCTCGTTATGTCGTCGGCTGTCGGACCCAGACCGCCCGTTGCGATAACGATATCGCTTCTTCCGAGAGCGGTTGTGAGAGCGGCGGCGAGTCTTTCGGCATTGTCGCCGACGGTTGTGTGGCGAAGGACGGAAATTCCGATTTTCGCAAGCTCAACCGAGAGATATCTTGAATTTGTGTTGAGAATATCGCCGAGCAGGATCTCCGTGCCGACGGATAAAATTTCGCATACTGCCAAGAAAAGCAGCTCCTTTTTTGAGAAACTTTTAATTAATAGCCGCTTATGAGAACGAATCTTGCATTTTCTGCGGCTTCGTTGACAAGCCTGTCCACATCGAGAGCTTTTTCGCACTCTTCAACATAATCGATGGTCGGTCTTGTTCTCGGATGCTTGGGTGTGAATACCGTGCAGCAATCCTCATAGGGCAGGATTGAGATATCGAAGGTTTCGATCTTTCTCGAAATTGCGACAACCTCGTCCTTGTCCATGCCGATGAGAGGTCTGAAAACGGGTATTTCGCAAACGCTGTCGGTGCATGCGATTGCCTGCATGGTCTGGCTTGCAACCTGACCGACACTTTCGCCCGTGATGAGTGCACCGGCATTTTCCTTTGCGGCTATTTTCTGAGCGACTCTCATCATCATGCGGCGCATGATAACGGTGAATATCTCTTCGGGGCAGTTGTCCTTGATAAGCTCCTGAGTTTCCGTGAAGGGAACTACGAAAAGAGCGATTCTGCCCGAATACTTGCTGACCTGCTTTAACAGGGAATGAACCTTCTGCTCGGCTCTTTCACTCGTGTAAGGGGGAGAGGCAAAATGAACAGCCATGAGCTCGAGCCCTCTTTTTGCCATCATGTAGCCTGCAACGGGGCTGTCGATGCCGCCCGAAATGAGAAGAGCGGCTCTGCCTGCCGAGCCCGTGGGCATACCGCCCGCACCCTTGAGCTGTTTGCCGTGGATGTAAGCGCTGGAATCTCTGACCTCGACGGTAACAACGATGTCGGGGTTATGAACATCAACCTCAAGATGAGGGAATTTTCGCAGAAGATATCCGCCCGTTTCTCTGCAGATCTCGGGGGATTTGAGGGGAAACTTTTTGTCGGAACGCTTAGCTTCAACCTTGAAGCTTCTGACGGTCAGAAGCTGGGGAGCCAGGTATTCTTCAGCGCTTCTGAGAATCGTTTCCATGTCCTTTTCGACTGCGGCGGCTCTCGAAAAGCCTGCGATGCCGAAAATTTTGCTGATTCTTTCAACTGCTTCGTCGAGGTCTACGCTCTCGTTTTCAGGCTCCGCAACGATCGTTGACTGAGCAACGGTGAATTTGAATTTGCCGATGCCGTCGAGTCTGCGGCGCATGTTTTTGACGAGCATATCCTCGAATGTTCTTCTGTTAAGACCTTTGAGAGCAAGCTCTCCGTTTTTTATAAGAATAATTTCTTTCATTTTGCACTCCGAAATTTTTATTATTTTGCGGCTCTTATAACTTTTTTTGCCTCGGCAATTCCGAGAATAAGAGCATCGATCTCCTGAACGGTTGTGTATCTTGAAAAGCTGATTCTCAGCGGACTGTCGAGTCTTTTGCGGTCAAGTCCCATCTGAGAGAGCACATGGCTCTTTTTGCCCTTTGAGCAGGCGGAGCCTGCCGAAACGCTGATGCCTCTGTCGGAAAGGAAGTTGAGCATCGGCTCGGATTTGATGCCGAGGACAGAGATGTTGGTGACATAAGGCAGAGCATCGGGCGGAGAGTTGACTACAACGTCGCCAAGCTCGGAAAGCTTTGAAACCATATAGTCACGCATTGCGAAAATATGCTCAAGCTCCCGTTTAGGATCGGGAAGGGCTCTTGCGGCGGCGGCGAAGCCTGCGATTGCGGGCATAGCTTCAGTTCCGGGGCGGAGCTTGCTTTCCTGCGAGCCGCCGAAGGTTCGGGGGCTGATCTTCACACCCTTGCGCATATAAAGAGCACCGACACCCTTAGGACCGTGGATCTTGTGGGAGCTTATCGTCATAAGGTCAACGCCGAGAGCCGAGGGCTTTATCGGCATCTTGCCGAAAGCCTGAACCGCATCGCAGTGGATCAATGCGGGAGAGCGTGCCATGAGAGCCGCTCTTTTTGCCGCCTCAACGGGCATGATCGTTCCGACCTCGTTGTTGACAAGCATCATCGTGATGAGAATTGTGTTTGAGGTAACTGCGGCATAAAGGTCTTTTTCGCATATTCTGCCGTAGCCGTCAACCTTGAGCTTTATGACCTCAAAGCCCTCAGCCTCAAGCTGATTGAGGGTTTCATCAACGCTCGGATGCTCAACGCTTGTTGAAACGATTCTCTTGCCCATGCGGCGCATTTTGTGAGCCGCACCGATAACGGCGAGATTGTTCGTTTCGGTTCCGCCCGAAGTGAAATAGATCTCCTCGGGAAGACAGCCGAGTTTTTTTGCGATATCCACTCTTGATGAATCGAGCAGTTCCTTGGCACGGTTGCCCGAAGCATGGAGCGATGAGGGGTTGCCCCAGCAGTAAACCAGCGCATCGGAAACGGCATTGACCGCCTCGCTGCAGGGAGCGGTCGTTGCGCTGTTATCAAAATAGGCTTCCATTGATTGATTTTCCTCCTGTCGGCACTACACCCATTATAATCATATTTAAAACATTATACACCATAAACGCCTCTCTTGCAATAATTTTTTAATAACAGATTATTAATATTATTTAAACAAAGAAAAAGAGTCTTTGCTCTAACATTATATGCCCGACGGAGAATAACCGTTTGTAACAATATTGTAATTGAATTATTCACAAAACTGTGATATAGTTGCCTTATATCAGTTTTTCGGAAAGGAGAGAAATTTTATGGCTGCGGAAAGACCACAGCACCGCTTTAATCAGATAGCGGTTCTTTTTCTGATGACTGTTTTCCAGCTTCTCTGCTGTGCATGCGTTGTTCTCAGGCAGGATACGCTCAGCGTGATAACGGTCTATACTTTTCTCGGATTTGTTGCACTCGAGTGGATCTATATGGCACTCGGCACGGTCATAACGGGACACGATTATTTTGAGCTCGAAGCGATCGGCTTCTTTCTCTCGGGAATCGGTCTGACGGTTTGTGCCAGCTTCAACGATGCTTATGCTTATAAACAGCTCTTTGCAATCGTTCTCGGCATTGTCACATACCTTCTTGTCATATTGCTCACGAGGGATGTCAACATTGCGGGCAAGCTGCGGTATGTTGCTGCGATCGGAAGCATTCTCATTCTTGCGGCAAACCTTGTTCTTGCAAAAACCATCAACGGCACTCTCAACTGGATCGATCTCGGATTCTTTTCAATTCAGCCGTCTGAGCTCGTAAAGGTTGCATTTATTTTTGTCGGAGCGGTTTCGCTCGAAAAGCTTCTTTCGTCAAAGAGCCTGACAAAGTATCTGATTTACTGCATAACCTGCATCGGTGCGCTTTTTCTCATGAAGGATTTCGGCACCGCTTTGATCTTCTTCTTCACGTTCATTCTCATCGCATTCATGCGCTCGGGTGACATCAGAACGATCTTCTTCGTGTGTGCGGGTGCGCTGATATGCGCAATCTTCATCTTCTTTTTCAAGCAGCATGTTTTTGAGAGATTTCAGGCATACAGACATGTCTGGGAGCTGATGGATTCAACGGGATATCAGCAGGCGAGAGCGTTGATCTATATTGCGAGCGGCGGACTTTTCGGCCTCGGAATCGGAGAAGGACATGTCCGTGATATCTATGCGGCATCGACCGACATGGTCTTTGCTCTCATCTGCGAGGAATTCGGTCTGATTCTCGGAATTGCGATCCTTCTCTGCTTTGCGGGAATTGCGTTCTTTGCAATTCATGCCTCGAAAACAGCAGGCTCGACCTTCTATACAATAGCGGCGGTTTCGGCGGCAGGCATGATGCTTTTCCAGCTTGCGCTGAATGTTTTCGGCATAACGGATATTCTGCCTCTGACGGGCGTCACCCTTCCGTTTGTCAGCCGAGGCGGCTCGAGTATGATATGCTCATGGGGGCTTCTTGCATATATCCGCATGGCGAGCGCACCGTTCACACCTCCCGCCGCAGACCCAAGACCCATGCCCATCAGCTTCAGGAAAAACAAAAAAGCCCGCCAGATCAATAACATCGTTGTCAAAGAGCCTGTTTCAAAAAAGAATGAAAATGCGGCAAAAAGAAAGCCCTCCGAAAAGAAGGCTCCGAAAGGAGGTCTTCCGAAATGAAGATAACGGTTAAAAGGGCATATATTTTCTATGCTTTGATAATTGCCTTCCTTGCAGGAGTTGTTTTTCTCGTTGCGAGCGTGTATCTCAACGGTGAGGAATGGGCAACGAAAAGAGCTAACCGACATCTTTATTCAAGCTCGAACGCCGTTCTCAGCGCAGGTCCGATCGTGGACATCAGAGGCGAGGTCATCGCCGACACGGAGAACGGAAAACGGGTCTATAATGAGGATGATCAGCTCAGAAAAGCGGTTCTTCATGTTCTCGGCGACACTCACGGATTCATCTATACGGGAACGCAGAGCCTTTACAGAGATACGCTTTCGGGCTATAACTTCGTTGACGGAATATATACTCTCAAGCAAAACGGTGTCGGACCCGAGCTTGTTCTCAACCTCGATACCGAGGCGTGCAAGGTTGCATATAAGGCACTCGGAAAGTTCAACGGAGCCGTTGCCGTTTATAACTATGAAACGGGACAGCTTCTCTGCAGCGTTTCAAAGCCCACCTATGATCTTGTAAACAAGCCCAAGGATGTCAACACAAATCCCGCTTATGACGGGGCGTATCTGGACAAGGTCGTATCCGGACTTTATACTCCCGGCTCAATTATGAAGATCATCACAGCCGCATGTGCGATAGAAAACATTCCCGATATCTATGACAGAACCTTTGACTGCAACGGAGAATATGTTGTAACGGAAGGTCAGAGAGGCATCATCTGCAACGACAACCATAAAACGGGGCTGACTTTTGAAGAGGCGATGAACAAGTCATGCAACGCCGTTTTTGCTCAGATCGCCATTGAGCTCGGAGCAAAAAAGCTTCAGGCGACGGCAGAATCAATGGGCTTCAATGCTTCTCTTTATGCGAGAGAGGTTCCTTTGAAAATGAGTCGGTACAAGCCTCCCGTCAGCGATAAGCTTGAGCTTGGCTGGGCAGGCATCGGGCAGTCAACGACCCTTGTCAATCCCTGCCATTTCCTCTGCATCATGGGTGCGATCGCCAACGGCGGAGAGGGATATGCTCCCGACAGGATTTTTGAGATGAACGGACTTCTTTCTTCGCAGAGAGGTACGCAGGTCATGGTTTCAATAAATCCCGAAACCGCCGCAAAGCTTGATGAGCTTCTGCGTTCAAATATCGAAAACGAATACGGCGACGACCGTTTCCCCGACCTCGAAATGTGCGGCAAAACGGGCACGGCTCAGATTACGGGGGCAGCAAGCCATTCATGGTTTGTCGGCTACTCCCAAAGGGATGACCTCCCGCTTGCAGTTGTCTGCGTTGCCGAAAATGCCGGCTCAGGCATGAAGACCGCAGTTAATGTTTCAAACACGGTCATGCAGTATTTTCTTGATAATCCGTATTAATTGAAAACGGCTTGCATCGGTTTTCACACCTTTGCAAGCCGTTATGCTTTGCTATTTTATTATTATCCAGAGAATAAGATTTGCGGCGAGGAAAAGAATATTGACCGCCGTAAAAACGAGCAGATATTTTCCTGCTTTTATGTTTTCCTTAACGGCAAGCTTGAAAGAAATCAGGCTCGCCATCGAGGCTATCAGAGTGCCGAGTCCGCCGAGGTTGACTCCGATGAGCAGATCCCGTGCGTTTTCCGTAAAGCCCGAGAGAAGCAATGCGGCGGGAACGTTTGAGAAGACCTGGCTTGCCGCAACGCCTGCAGGCACCTCGTTCCCCGAAACGATTCCTCTGAGGAAATTGCTGACGGGAGGGATGTTGCCGAGATTGCCGATGAAAATGAAAAGAAAAACGAAGGTGAGCAAAAGGCTGTAATCGATTCCGACGAGCGTTTTTCTGTCAAATAAAAGCACCGCCGCAACCGTTACGGCAAGCGTAACGGGATAGGGGATAACCTTGAAGACCGTCAGAAGCGAAACGGCAAAAAGAACCGCATAAACAGCCGTTCTGAGAGTGTCGGGTCCTGCGTTTTCTTCCGTTGCAGGTGCCTGAGTTTTTTCTTTGCCCGAAAACATCGCAAATGCAACAACAAGAACAAGTGATAAAACCGTATAGGGCAGGACGGCAGAAACAAAATCGCCCACCGTCATTTCAAACGCTGAAAAAAGATAGAGATTCTGCGGATTGCCGATGGGGGTCAGCATGCTGCCGAGGTTTGCGGCAACCGTTTCAAGAACAACGATCGGAATCAGCTTTTCCTTTTTGTCCGAGATTTTCAGTGCTTCAACCGTGAACGGAACGAAGGTTATCAGCGCAACATCGTTGGTTATAAGCATAGCCGAAAAGAAGCACAGCAGACTCAGAATGAGAGTCAGAGATCTGACTGAGCCGACGCCGCTCAGAAGCTTTCCTGCAAGGATGCGGAAAACTCCGAGCCTGCCGAGCCCTGCCATAACAGCCATCAGGCAGAACAGAAGCGCAAGGGTACGGAAATCAATATATCCGAGATAAGCGGCGCTTGGTCTGACGGCAAAGGCAGAGCCGATTGCAAGAAGAAATGAAATTATGAGAACAGGCTCATTTTTGCAGAAATTTTTGATCTTTTCCATATATATCTCTCAAATTCAAGGGGCGTGCCTGAGCACGCCCCTGCTTTTGCTGTTGAATTAAAATCAGGTTGTTTCCAGATTGAACTGGTAAACGAGAGCGGCACCCTTTCCTTCGGCGCCCTTTACCTCGCTGTTGAGGAAGCTGCCGTCAGCGGAATTGGTGAAGCCTGCAACATAAACGGTCTTGCCGTTTGAGCATATGGCTCTTGCGTTATCGACCGAGCTTCCGCCGAAGGAAGTAGCGGTCATAAGATCGCCGTAGGCAGAGATCGTATATACAAAGGCGTCAAGTTCGCCGTTGTTCTTGAGCATGAAATCTCTGTTGGTTGAGTTAGTGTAGCCCGAGAGAGCGAAGCCGCCGGGAACGGCTGCGATATCTGAAATGAAGTCGTTCTGGAAGCCGACAAGAGTTTTGAGCCATTTCTGCTTGCCGTCTGCGCCGATCTTGATAACAGCACCGTCGAATGTGCCCGTGCTGCCGCCGTTATAAACATCCTTGAAGGTTCCTGCGTTTCCGGCGGGACCTGCGGCATACTGACCTGCAACAACACATCCGTCAGAGGTTGCGGCGAGTGCGTGAAGCTGAGTTCTGCCGCTGCCGTAGAAGCACTTCTTCCAGCCGATAGTACCGTTCTGGTCGAGCTTGATGAGAACGGTTGTTTCAAGAGCATTCTTTGCTCCCTCAAGAGCAAAATCACCTTCGCCCGATACGGACTCGATCGTTGCATAAATCGTTCCGTTGGGTGCAACGGCGAGATTCTTGACTGCGGCATGCTTGTCAGACGAAAGAGCGCTGGTCCATTTTATGTTTCCGTTTGCGTCGAGCTTCATGACAAATGCCTTGATCTTATGAGCTCCGACATTCTTGAGATCATTATCGACAGAGTCGGACTTTCCGCCGATGACAAATCCGCCGTCAGAGGTGGGAGCTATACCGTAAAGCATATCTGCACCGCTGCCGCCGATAACCTTTGTGAAGAGCTTTGTTTTGCCGTCAGCGGAATATTTGACGATGATGCCCTCGACCGAGGCTTTCTCTCTGTAGTCGTCTGCGGTCAGACCGTCAACGCTGCCGCCGTTTGAATAACCGACCGCAACGATGCTTCCGTCAGAAAGAACGGCAACATTTTCAAGCTGGATCATCTTGTCGGAATTTATTTTATCCTGATACTGAAGCTTTCCGTCTTTGCCGTATTTGGCAACAACAGCGGCGAAAGCCGATGATTTGCCCTGACCGTCGATCGTCATCGTTGCGCCGACAGCAACAACGCCGCCGTCTTTTGTCGTTGCGTTGTTGGTGAAAACATGATGGTTGGCGTCGCCGTATGTTTTGAGCCAGCTTGCCTTGATGAACTTAGTCTTGGGAAGAGTTGTTCCCATGGGAGCAGCCTCGCCTGCAGTCGGGGGATTATATGAGGGAAGCTCCTCTTTGACCGTAAAACGGTCAGTTACGACCGGATTGTTCGGCTTCTGCGTGGGGGGAGCTGTGGGAGCCTTGGTGGGGGGAACGGTGATCTGTTCAACAATATTCACGTTACCCTTGTTATCCGTAACAACCTGCATGTTGTTGCTTGCGGCAACCTGAGAAAGTCTTGTTATCTCCTCGGGTGTGAGGTTCGAGGGATCCTTGACGCCCGCCTGGTTGAAGATGTCGCTGACAACCTCTGACGGAGCTTCAACAACGGGCTTCTGAATGACGAGATTGCCTTCTTCGTCCTCTTCAACGATATAGCCCTTGTCAGTTGCAAAATCCTTCAGCTGATCCTTTTCCTTATCAGTCAGCTCATTGAGGTTTGTATCTCTGTATTCCTCGCCGAGAGCACCGCTGATGATATCGGCAAGCTCAACGCCTTCAATGACAACCTTGGAATATGTAATGTCTTCGGGAACATCGTTCTGCCAGTTATCGGCAGTCACGGGAGCGAGCGTTGTTGTTACATCATCATCCTTGATTCCGCAAGCGGTGAAAACGGATGCGATGAGAACGACGCACATGAGAATGCATAACGCTCTGTTATGTTTATTTTTCATAGGAATCCTCCTCCGTTATAATTAGAGTAAAATAAACTCTGTACGGTGATATGCTACCATAAAAAGAACTCAAAATCAACCGTTTTTCGTTTTTACCGATAAAAATTCATATTTGTTTAAAAATTTATATTTATTTTCGCATGAATTTATTATATAATCGGAGATGACAGAGGAGTGATTCTCATGACAAAAAAAGAAAAAGCCCTGCTGGCTGTTGAAACTCTCAAAAAAAAATATCCCGAAAGCATCTGCTCGCTGAATGCGGATAACCCTCTTCAGCTCATAATCGCAACCCGGCTTTCCGCTCAATGCACCGATGCGAGGGTCAATCTCGTCACGCCCGGGCTTTTTGCGAAATACAAAACGGTTGAGGATTTTGCGAATGCAGATGTTCAGGATATTGAAAAGATAATTCATTCCTGCGGATTCTTCAGAGCGAAAGCAAAAGATATTGTCGGAATGTGTCAGAAAATGATAAGCGATTTCGGCGGCGAGGTGCCGTCAACGATCGAAGAGCTTACCTCTCTGCCGGGAGTCGGCAGAAAAACGGCAAACCTTATTATGGGTGATGTTTACGGTCAGCCTGCCGTTGTTGCCGACACTCATCTGATAAGAATATCCAATCTCCTCGGGCTTGTTTCAACGAAAGATCCGCTGAAGGTCGAAATGCAGCTTCGTGAGCTTCTTCCTCCCGAGGAGAGTAACGATTTCTGCCACCGCTGCGTGCTTCACGGCAGAGATACCTGCATCTCGGGCAGACCGAAATGCGGCGAATGCGAAATGCGGGATTTCTGCTCATATAACCTTTCAGATAAATGACACGGCAAGAAAAATGCCGCCGCTGATTGCCGCCCCCGCAAAGGCGGCAGCCCCCATATGCAGCGCAAGGCGGAGTCTGTTTTTCCGAAGCCGTGCCGCAGGCGGCATGCCTGCGCTCTGAGCGATTGCCGTTGCCCTTTCCTTGAGGTCACCCTCGCTGACCGCCGAAAACTCGGGCTTGATGAAAAACAGCACTCTCTCGAAATATTCGCATTGTGTTTCGGTTATTTCCACAACCTGTCTGTTGATTCCTTTTATCAATTCGTTATCCCCTTCACGGTAGAATTGCGGATGAAGTCCGTACAGAATAATTTTTCATGGATCAACTCCCGCTTTTACCTTGTTATTTTTGGCTTTTCCGAGGATATTTATTCTTTTGTACCGAACAGCTTTTCTTGCTTTTTCCGCAAATTCCGCAAAAGGAAATGTAAACCAAAATATACAGTCTGTATTAACATGTTTTCCCTCATTCGTGTGGAAAACCGAGTGGAAAAGGTGGATAACCTGCCCTGAAAAGCTTGTTTTATCAACATTTCCGAGTGTGGAAAACTATTATTATTCTTTTAAAGAACAATTTTTCGGTTGTGGAAAATTTACATTTTGACGAAAAATGTTGACTAAATTTCGTCGTTTCGTCGGGATTGACAAAAAAATATTACAAATCGGAGAATCTTATCATGACGGTTGATTACATAAAAAAGCATGAAAATATAAGCGTTGCCCGAGAATGCTTTGATGCCGCTCTGAGCGTTGACTGCGGACAGTCCTTCCGCTGGAAAACTCTCGGAGAAAACGAGGTCAGGGGAATTGCCTTCGGCAAAGCGATAACATTCAGACAGAGTGATGAATCGGTGTCGTTTCTCGGCGTTTCCGAAGAGGATTTCAATGAAATATGGATTCCTTATTTTGACCTCGGCAGAGATTATGCCGCCATATGTGAGCGGCTGAAAACGGACCCTTATCTCGGAAAAGCGGTGACGGAGTTTCCGGGGATACGGATTCTGAAGCAGGAGCCGTGGGAGGCTGTCTGCTCGTTCATTATCTCACAGAACAACAATATTCCGAGAATCAAGGGGATCATCGACCGCCTTTGCGCCGCTCTCGGAGAGCCGCTCGGCAACGGTGAGTTTTCTTTTCCCTCTGCCGAAAAAATCGCCGCTTCGGGAATCGAAGCGCTTGCACCTCTGCGTGCGGGCTTCAGAGCAAAATATATTATCGATGCCGCCGAAAAGGTTGCATCGGGCGAAGTGGATTTCGCAAAGATCGCCGTTTCTCCTCTTGACGAGGGCAGGGATGAACTCATAAAGATAAAGGGTGTCGGTGAAAAGGTCGCTCAATGCTCTTTGCTCTACGGCTTCGGAAAAGTTGATGCCTTTCCCGTTGATGTCTGGGTAAAACGCATCATGGCGGAGCTTTATCCCGACGGTCTTCCCGAATGCACAAACGGAGTGAGGGGCATAGCTCAGCAATATCTTTTCCATTGGTATCGCATGAACTCAAAATAAAAAGCGGGTTGCAGGTGTTATCTCACTTGCAACCCGTTTCTGCTTTATATATTGACAACAAAGCTTTCGATCAGCTTCGCCGCATTTGCCGCCGCCATGGGAAGGAATTCGCCGTAATCCATATGCGAGCTTCCGTCGGCACAGTCGGAAACCGCTCTGACAACGCCGAAGGGTACGCCGTTTGTATAGCATACCTGAGCGATGCTTGCGCCTTCCATTTCGCAGACAACCGCATTGAAATTGCTCTTGATATATTCCTTCTTTGCCGCATCGGCGATGAACTGGTCGCCCGATGCGATAACGCCCCTGAGAGCTTTGATTCCGCCGAGCGATTCAACACAATTGATAAGAGTTCCGACAACCTTTTCGTCGCAGGGAATGTTGATAACATTGATGCCCGAAATCAGACCGACGGGATCGCCGAGGGGCGAGGTGTCCATGTCATGCTGAACAAGGCTTTCGGCAACCGCAACATCTCCGATTGCAAGATTTTCGCTCAGACTGCCGCCGACTCCCGTGTTGATTATTCTTTCGGGAGCATATTTCAGAATCATTGTCTGGGCGCACATCGCCGCCGCAACCTTTCCGATTCCGCAAACGGCGGTGACAATCTCCTTGCCGTGAAGAGTTCCGCTCACATATTCGACTCCGCTGATAACCTCGCTCTTTTTATTTTCCATAAGAGTTTTTATGGTTTCAACCTCGATCTTCATTGCACCGATAATACCTGTCATAAAAAACACCTCCGTGAAGCTTACCGAAACATTCTATCACATCTTTCGGCAAATGGCAACACGGAGGTTTGATTTTCAGGAAATGCCGGCAGAAGCAGACCCACGGCTGTTCTCCGCTCTGTTGAATATTCCCATATAGTCGTTTGTGTCAAAGAAAAACGCAAGAATGGGCGATGCAATTATTTCACCGATCCCGACGAAAAGACTCGCCACGCTTGAAGGCAGACCGACAATGCCGACCGTTATCGCCCCGGGAGGAAAAACAAGGAACATAATCGGGCTGGCTAACGTGCCCACAAAAAACAGACCTGCGTTTGAAAGATTTTGCATGCCGCCTTTCAGACAATGCACGAGGCATTCCAAATATGTGTCCTCTTCATCAGGCTCATCGGGCGTTTCTGTTTCGGGTGTTTCCTGCGTGATTTCCGTTGTGCCTTCGGTCAATTCCTCCGCCGATGCAAAAGGCACGCAGACCGTCAGCATCGTTGCAAAGCAGAGGATCACCGCAAGAGATTTTCTCAATGATTCCATGTGTTGTCCCCCTTTTGAACTATTTGAAAAGTGCAATTATCGGCGCACCGATGATCTGACCGATTCCTGCGCCCAGACAGCCGATGCCCATCGGCAGACCTTTGACAAGCAGAATCAGACCGACGGCACTCGTCATCGGGAAAAAGATAACTAAAGGGCTGACAAGAAAGCTTGCAAGAGTCAGTCCGCCTCTTTCAAGGTTTTCCAGACCGTTCCGATAAGATTCTCCCAGCTTTTCAAGGTAGCTTTTTTCTTTTTCGGGTTCATCGGGTCTTTCCTGCGTGATTTCCGTTGTGCCTTCGGTCGATTCCTCCGCCGACGCAAAAGGCATGCAGACCGTCAGCACCGTTGCAAAGCAGAGGATTATCGCAAGTAATTTTCTGATGTTTTTCATATTCTGTCCTCCTTAGCGGATATTTTTTGTCCCCTCGGTTAAATATTATCTTTTGCTCAGAGCTGAGTCAATGCCGTTAACCCATTCTTAACCTCGGTTTATGTCAATCTTAGAAAACTTAATAAATTCTTAAATTTTACCAAAAAGCAGAATAAAATATTGCTAAATCCGAACTGCTATGTTATTATAACTGTATATATTTAAAATGGAGAAAATTTATGGAAAGTTATATTATAATTGCCCTGCTTGCGGCGGTAATCGTTCTGCTTGTTGTTCTTCTTGTCAGGCAGAGCAGGAACAGCTCCGCCAAGAAGATCGACTCTCTCAACGAAGGGCTCAGCGGACTCTCAAAGGCTCTCGGAACGGAATTTGAGAGAAGCCGCCGTGAAACTCAGATAAGCCAGAGGGATATGCGTCTTGAAACCGCTCAGGCAATGGACGATATGAAATCGAAGCTCGAAACGCTCCGCCTCGACAATGCGAAGCAGAGCGCAGAGCTGACAAAAGCGATGAGCGACTCCCTTGCGGCGATAAGGCTCAACAACATGGAGCAGAACGAAAAGCAGAGCCGAAATCTCTCCGAAGCCGTTGACAGAATGCGTGAGAGCAACGAAAAGAAGCTCGAGCAGATGCGTCTGACGGTTGACGAAAAGCTGACGGCAACTCTTTCGCAAAGACTCGACAGCTCTTTCAAAACGGTTTCCGACCGCCTTGAAAATGTTTATAAATCACTCGGCGAAATGAAGGAGCTTTCAAACGGCGTTACCGCAAATGTTGCTTCGCTCAACAGAGTGCTGACCAATGTCAAGGCAAGAGGAACATGGGCTGAGGTTCAGCTCGGAGCAATTCTTGACCAGACCATCCCCGCCATGTACGAAACGAATTTCGCCTGCAATCCCGCCTCAAAGGACAGAGTCGAGTTTGCCGTGCGTATTCCCTCGGGCGATGACAGCGGAAGAATAACATATCTTCCCATCGACTCAAAGTTCCCCATGGAGGACTATATCCGTCTTTGCGATGCTGCCGACAATGCGGATGCCGAGGCTCTTGCCGCTGCGAGAAAGGCTCTCGAGGCACGCATTCTCGGAGAAGCGAAAACGATCGCAAAATATATCAATGTTCCCACAACAACGCCTTTTGCAATAATGTATCTTGCAACGGAAGGTCTTTATGCCGAGGTCGTTTCGTCGAGAAACGGTATCAGCGAACGGATCCGCAGTGAGTTCAATATCATGATCGCAGGTCCGTCAACGATAACCGCCCTGCTTAACTCCCTTTCGCTCGGCTTCAGAGCGGTTGCCATTAACGAAAAGGCGAACGAGGTCCGTCTGCTTCTTGCGGCGGCAAAGGTTCAGTATGACAAGTTCGGAGTTGTTCTTCAGAAGGCGAAGCAGAAAATTGCCGAAGCAGGCAAATCCCTCGAGGAAGCCGACCACCGCAACGAGGTCATCCGCAAAAAGCTCAAAAAGGTTGAAGAAATCGACGGCATGAACGCCGATGAAATATTAGGTTTGGAAGAAAATAATAACTCAGATACATAAGGAGGAACCAATAATGAAAGATCCCAAAGAAATTCTCGCTTTGATGTCCCTTGAAGAAAAGGCCGCAATCTGCGACGGCGAAAACTTCTGGAACCTCAAAGCAATGGAAAAGTACGGCATTCCGTCAATCATGGTCTGCGACGGCCCTCACGGACTTCGCAAAAAGGACTACGAGAAAAAGGGCGACAGCCTGAGCAACAGCGTTCCCGCAATCAGCTATCCCACGGCCGCAACAACCGCTTGCTCATGGGATCCCGACCTTCTCTATGAAATGGGCGTTGCTCTTGGTAAGAAGTGCCTCAAGGAAAAGGTCGGCGTGCTCCTCGGCCCCGGCATCAACATGAAGCGTTCTCCTCTCTGCGGCAGAAACTTTGAATATTTCTCAGAGGATCCCATCCTTGCGGGTGAGCTTGCCGCAAGCTTCATCAACGGCGTTCAGTCCATGGGTGTCGGCACATCTCTCAAGCATTTCTGCGCAAACAGCCAGGAAACACGCAGAATGACCTGCGATTCCGTTGTTGACGAAAGAGCTCTCAGAGAAATCTATCTCACAGCTTTTGAAATTGCCGTCAAGAAGGCTCAGCCCTGGACGGTCATGAACTCCTATAACAAGATCAACGGCGCTCACGGCTCCGAAAACAGACACACTCAGATTGAAATTCTCCGTGACGAATGGGGCTTCAACGGCGTTGTTGTCAGCGACTGGGGCGCAGTCAACAACCGTGTTCTCGGCTTCAAGAACGGCAACGACCTCGAAATGCCTTCCTCGGGCGGCTCGGGCGCAAAGAAGATCGTTGATGCCGTCAAGAGCGGTGAGCTCGACGAGGCAGTTCTCAACGAAAGAGCTCTCAACATGCTCAACCTCATCAAGAAGGCTGTTGACGGTTCAAAGGAAAACTATGCATATAACGATATCGACGATCAGCCTCTTGCAAGAAAGATCGCCGCTCAGTCGATGGTTCTTCTTAAGAACGACGGCATTCTTCCCCTCAAAAAGGGCAGCAAGATCGCTGTTATCGGTGAGCTCGCAAGAACTCCCAGATATCAAGGTGCAGGCTCATCACATATCAACCCCACAAAGCTCGACAACGCTCTTGATGAGCTGAAGGCTTCGGGCTTCGAGGTTGAGTTTGCTCAGGGCTATGAGCTCAAGGCAAAGAAGGCGAAGAAGAACGCCGCTCATATTGCAGAAGCCGTTGAGCTTGCAAAGAAGAGCGAAAAGGTCGTTCTCTTCATCGGTCTTACCGACGATTATGAAGCAGAAGGCTTCGACAGACAGATCATGACTCTTCCCGATGCTCACGACAAGCTCGTTGAAGAGGTTCTCAAGGTCAACAAGAATGTTGTTGTTGTTCTCGCAGGCGGTTCACCCGTTGAAATGCCCTGGAACGACGGCGTAAACGCAGTTCTTCATTCATATCTCGGCGGTCAGGCAGGTGCAGGTGCGGTTGCCGATATCCTTTGCGGCGATGTCAATCCCAGCGGTAAGCTTCCCGAAACATATCCCATGTGCTATAACTGCACTCCCGCCAAGAACTTCTTCCCCGGCAACCCTGCTTCCGTTGAATACAGAGAAAGCGTTTATATCGGCTACAGATACTATGACAAGGTTGAAAGAAAGGTCCGCTATCCCTTCGGCTTCGGTCTTTCATATACTACCTTTGAATACAGCAACCTTAAACTCGATAAGACCGAGATGGACGAAAACGACACTCTTGCCGTTTCGTTCACCGTCAAGAATACAGGCTCGGTTGCAGGCTATGAAACAGCTCAGCTCTATGTTGCTGACAAGGAAAGCACGATCTACAGACCCGTCAAGGAGCTCAAGGGCTTCAAGAAGGTATGGCTCGAGGCAGGCGAAAGCAAGGAGATCACAATTCAGCTTTCAAAGAGAGCCTTTGCTTTCTATAATGTAAACATCAATGACTGGTGCGTTGAAAGCGGCGAATTCGACATCCTCGTCGGCGCATCGAGCGCAGACATCAAGCTCAGCGCAACCGTCAATGTTTCCGCTTCCGAAGCAGATATTCCCGATTACCGTCAGACAGCTCCTCTCTATTACACAGGTGAGGTTCAGAACATGCCCGCAGAGCAGTTCGTTGCAGTCCTCGGCAGAGAGCTTCCTCCCTCCGACTATGCTCCCGACAGAAAGCTCGGCATTGTTGACACCTTTGAAAGCTGCAGCCATACAAAGAACGGCAAGAGAATGTATAAGCTTCTCAAGACTCTCGTTCCTGCAGGCTTTGCTCAGGCGATCGCTCTTCAGACTCCGTTCCGTGATTTCATCAGCATGAGCGGCGGCGTATTCAGCGAGCAGATGGCTGAAGGACTTGTCAGACTTCTCAGCGGTGAAAAGGGCGGCATCCGCATGATCCTCAAGGGCATTCCCAAGGCGATCGCAGGTGTAGGTCCTCTTCTCAAGAACATCTAAAATCAGGAGAAAAGAAAATGAGTAACAGGAAGAATATCCGCAAGGTGATAAGCGTTCTGCTTGCCCTTGCAATAGTCCTTGTGAGCGTTCCGTTCTCGGTCAGTGCGGAAAGCTCGGCAATAAGATTCGGTGTCATTTCCGATATTCATTATTTTGCGAATTCGCTCAAGGGCGATTACAGCGAAGAATATAAGGAATGGCTCTATAACAAGCACAAGGAATATGACGAAGCGGATTCGCTTCTGTCAAATGCGCTCGACGGCGTTCTTCGCAACGCCGCCGATGACGGCGCAACATATGTTCTTATTCCCGGCGACCTTACAAAAGACGGCGCAAAAGAAAGCCATAAGGCTCTTGCCGAAAAGCTTGCCGCTTTTGAAAACGAAACAGGCATTCCCGTTTATGTTGTTCCCGGCAACCACGACATCAACAATTCAAAAGCGATAACCTTTGAAAACGGTTATGAAGAGCCTGCAGAAAAAACCTCTCCCGAGGCTTTCCGTGAGATATATGCGGATTTCGGTTATGACGAGGCAGACTCCGTTTTTGTTCCCGACGAGGGCGACAAGGGCGGCATGCTTTCCTACACAAAGGTTCTCGGCGGATATAAGCTCATCGCCATTGACAGCTGTATGTACAGCGAGGATAACGGCGCAGAGGATAACGAGCACATGACCGACGGCAGAATCGGCGACGACCTGCTCGAATGGATCGTCGATGAATGCGAGGATGCCGAAGAAAGAGGTCTGACGATCATCGGCATGCAGCACCATAATCTCATTCCCCACATGACCATCGAAGAAGCCACCTTCTGGCCCTTCGTTGTTCAGGACTGGGTTCAGATTGCCGATGCATATGCCGACTCGGGCATGCACTATGTTTTCACGGGACATCTTCATGCAAACGATGTTTCCGCTCATGTTTCAGATAACGGCGAAACCGTTTACGATATCCTCACGCCCACTCTCACGGGCTATCCCAACTACTATAAGATCGTTGATTTTGTTTCCGACGGAACAAACATCGATTTCGATATGAAAACGCTCGATGTTGACGAATACCGGAATGTTGTCGGCGATGACGGAACGGTCTATGAGAAGCCGTTCAGACTTACCTATTCCTTTGAGCGCACCTATGGAAAGGGCGGCGTCAAGGACCTTCTTGAAGGAATAATCCACCCGTTTATTTCAGGTCTTTTTGCGGATATTTCAGAGGTTGGCGGTCTTGTCAATTATCTTGCCGCAAGCGGTCTTGACCTTCAGCAGATAATCACCGATGCTCTCGGCACAAACGGTCTTGCCATCGGCAATGTTGATATTCTTACCGTCAGCACTAACCTCATGGGACTTATCAACGATATCGGCTCTCAGATCGACAGCGTTTATATCGATCAGCCCGAGCTGACTCTCGAAAAGATCGACACGATCCTTGATAAGCTTCTTTCGTTCGAGCTTACCGACATGCCTGCAACATATCTCAACGATATGCTCGGCTATGAGGTCAGCGGCGGCTGCACAGTCGGTCAGCTTGCAACGACCGTTATGCTCACATATTATGACGGCAACGAAAACCTTGAGAACTATCCATATGTTGAGGACATTCTCGAGGGCTTTGACAGCGGCGTTCTGACCGAAAAATTCTTCAATCTTCTTCTTGAGGTTGTTGTTGACGACCTTGTCAAGAATGAGGTTCTTGCCAATATCGATCTCAATCCCGGCGCACTCTTCCCGCCTAAAACATTGTTTGCTCTTCTCGGCAGAGTGCTTCAGGGAATAACCGAGGCTCTTCTCGGCGGCGACACAAGTCTGCTCAACATTGTTGACTCAGTTCTCGGTCTGCCCGTTGTTCCCGAAGAATATTCTTCGCTCGATGCCATTATCGATAATCTCGCAGGCAAATATCTGACCTTCAGCCAGTTTGAGTCATGGGGCTACACCATTTCATGGATGCTCGGCTCGTTCTTCATTGACGAAAATCCCGAGGAGAAAAAGGATCTCAATGTTTCTCTTCCTTATTCGGGTGCTGTTGAAGTTGATGTTTCAAAGGAGAATTACAGAGCTCCCTCTCAGATCACCGTCACCCTCGGCGAAGATTCTTCGACAGAGGCAAACATCACGTGGCTCACCAAATACAGCCTTACAGCTTCGGATATTGAGCTGATTCCTTACAGCGAAAACCCCGTTTTCACGGGAAAGCCGACGGTTGATTCAAGAATCGATGCTTCAAGCGAAACCGTTATCAGAAGCTATCCCGGTGCGGATATAGGTCTTCTCCTCGTGCTTCTGCCCTACGAAACGGAATATGTTCACCATACCGTTAAGCTTACGGGTCTTGAGCCGAACACAAAGTATTCCTACAGAATCGGCGATGCTGAAAAGGGCTGGTGGAGCGAGGCAGGCGTTATTCAGACCGCAGGCGGCGATGACGATGCATTCACCTTCATTACGGTGACCGATCCTCAGGCTCAGCGTCCCGACCATTATGACAGATATGCCGAAACGATCGAAACTGCACACGAGCTTTATCCCGATGCAAGATTTGTTGTTTCCGCAGGCGATCAGGTCGATATGGGCGGCAACAACAAGCATTGGAACTATTTCCTCAATTCGACCGATGAGTTCATGAACCTTCCCTTTATGCCGACAACGGGCAACCACGAAAAGGACGGTGCGGTTCTTACGGGAATTTTTGAGCTTCCGAATGTTCCCGAGCAGGATCTCGATTCGGGCGTGTTCTATTCATACGAGTATAACGGAGTCCATTTCACGGTTCTCAACACGAACGATGATGAGGACGACAAGCTCAGCGACGCTCAGATTGACTGGCTCACGAATGACATAAAGAACAGCAACGCAAAATTCAACATTGTTGTTCTTCACAAAGCTCCCTATTCCAACGGCTCCCACTTCGAGGACGGCGATGTTGAGGGTATCAGAAGTCAGCTCAGCGCTCTTCTTCCCCATCTCGGAGTTGACCTTGTTGTTCAGGGACATGACCATGTTTACCTGCGTACAGATGCTCTCAACGCAAACGCAGTTGTTCCCTGCAAGACCGAAACCGTAACATATAACGGTCAGGATTATGAGATGAAGATCAATCCCAAGGGAACGGTCTATTCGATCTGCGGAACCTCGGGCGTCAAGGTTTATGACACGGTGGATGTCACCGCAACCGACGGCTCATTCCCGAGAGCGGAGGCGATCGTTGAAAGCGAATATTCGATGTTCACCGCAATAACGGTTGACGGCGACAGACTCTATTACAACGCCTATCAGGTCGTTGACGGCGAAGCGGTCTGCGTTGATTCGTTCTCAATCGAAAGCGACGGTTCGAGCGGAACGGGCATCGATGCTCTCGACAGCATTCTGACCTCGATTCTCTCAAAGCTCAATATCAAGCTTATCTGGAAACCGCTCAACTTCATTTTCAGCCTTATCGGAAAATTCATGAAGCTTATCAGAGCAATATAAAATAATTTTTCCGCTCCGACTCGGTGTCGGGGCGGAATTTTTATGCCGTCGCAAAATAAACGCTTTTTTTCTTGAATATGGGATTTAATAATGGTATAATTATTTTTAAGCTGATTTTTCGGGCGATTCGTGAATCGCCCCTGCAAAATATAATCAGGTGTGGACAGAGTCCACCCTTAACTCTTCACTAAATACCCAAGGAGATGCATCAACATGTTTCAGCAGCTTATCGAATATTTTGCAAGCCGCAAGGTGCTTGTTCTCGGCTTCGGCAGAGAGGGCAGGTCAACCTATGACATAATCCGCCATAACCTTCCCGATAAGCATATCGGTATCGCAGATATGCGTGAGGTCGAGGTTTTTGACGATAATGTAACTCTCCATTGCGGACCCGATTATCTCGATGCGATCAAGGAATATGATACCGTTATCAAAACTCCCGGCATGTCCTTCAGGGATGTCTATGTGCCCGACGGCGTTGAGGTCACCTGCCAGACCGACCTTTTCCTGCGCTTTGCGGACTGCACCTGCGTCGGTGTCACGGGAACAAAGGGCAAAACAACAACCTCGACTCTTATCTACGGCATGGTAAAGCAGTCGGGCAAGAAAGCCTGCCTCATCGGCAATATCGGTGTGCCCGTGCTTGACAGCCTTGAAAACGAGAAGGTTGATGTTGCGGTCATCGAAATGTCGTCGCATCAGCTTGAATTCACGACCGCTTCGCCCCATGTTGCGGTCATGACGAATATCTATCCCGAGCATCTCGACCATTATAACGGCTTCGGCGGCTATGTTGCCGCAAAAATGAACATTATCCGCCATCAGACGGGAAGCGACTATTTCATCTGCAACGCCGAGCAGGATTTTGACCGCTATTTTGACTTTGCGAACGCAAAGCCGTCGGTTATCAGAGTCGGAATCAACGGCGGACTCGGCGACGAGGATATCATCGCCGCCGCAGGCGAAAACGAACGGCTCAAGGGCATTCATAACCGTCAGAATGTCTGCGTTGCCGCAACGGTTGCCCGCTGCCTCGGCATCAGCGAAGAGGATATTCTCGAAGCGGTCAAAGGCTTTGCGGGAATCGAAAACCGAATGGAGCCCGTCGGTGAATACGGCGGCATAAAATTCTATAACGATTCGATAGCGACGATTCCCCATGCGGTCGAATGTGCAATCGAAGCCATCGGAGATGTTGACACTCTCATCTTCGGCGGCATGGACAGAGGCATCGATTATTCGGGCTTCAAGCGTTATCTTCAGAAATGCCGTGTCCGCAACCTCATCGGCACTCCCGACACGGGCATCGAAATCTGCAAGGCTTTGATCGACATCGGATGCCCGAAGAATATCGTTCTCGCTCAGGACCTTGAGGAAGCGGTCGATGCCGCATTCAGATTCACGGAAAAGGGCAAAAGCTGTCTGATGTCGCCCGCCGCATCGAGCTACAATGTTTATAAGGACTTTGAGCATAAGGGAAACCATTTCAAACAGCTCGTCAGAGAGCATGAATAAAAAATCAAGCAGAGAGCTTACCGCTCTCTGCTTTTTGCTTTACATTTCTTTTTTATAAATTCCGTAGATTGTTTCGTTCTTGCCGACATGCTTCAGAGTGTAGAAAACCATGAAGATATCCGTATAGCTCGATATGCAGGACATGATGAGAAGATAGATAAAATAAAGACTGAGAAGTCCGCCCGAGAAAGCCGCCGCCGCTGAAAATATAACAGCAAAAACCGCGCACGGAACAATGAAGCAGATTATCTGACGGCTTCTCGACAGATGTCCGTTAAAGAGAGCCGAAACCGCTCCGCCTCCTGCCGTTATGACGCATCTGTCGTCGAGCTTTCCCTTTGACATGACAAGCAGATGCAGAATTTCATGAAGCGGAACAACAACGATTATCAGCGTTGCAAGTGCAGAGAGAGCAATTATGACCTGATTCATTTTTCCGTAAGCCGCAAGCTCCTCCTTGAAAACCCTCGAAGCAACAAATATCAGGGCAACGAGCGCAATTCCGATAACCCTTGCCGGCATTCTGACCTTTTCCCAATGATACCATTTCGTATAGCCGTTTTCCTCGGTTATCCCGTCGGCATCATAGTTATATTGCGGTTTCTTCTGAATTTTCATGGTTATACCTCCGCCACCTTAACCGAGAATTTCAAGAATTTCGGAAAACTCTTTGCTTGCTTTAAAGCTGTCGGAAAAAGAATATCTGTCAATAAAATTGTTTTTCATTCTTTCGCACATCGTCTTTCCGTATTTCGTTTTTTTGTAAACCGCTCCGTCCATGAGCAAAGAATGATGCTCGTTTTCGGGAGGAAGATTATCGTGCTTTTTTGCTGTTTCCGCACATTTTCTGAGATAAAACAGAGCTTTTTCTTCGTTCCCGTTTTCAAAACAGCATCTGCCGAGGTCCCCGAGAGCAAAAATTACCGAGCGGTAGCATTGTCCGTAATTTCCGTCGTCGTAAAATATATCAAAAATTCCGAGAATCCTTTCAACAGATTCGATTTTTCTTTCAACCGGAAACTCTTTTTTATAGTTGACAAGATTGTTTACTGTTGAAAGAAGCAGCAGCATTTCACACTCGAGAGCGTTTTTGCAAGCCAGAAAATGTTCCTGCACGGGCAGATTCATAACCGTCATGAGATATTCTTTGCTGTTAATCATATTCGGCATCTCATCGGCAATTTCCATCTTTTTGCGGTTGAATTTTTCTTCGTCAGCTGTGTGGCTGAGCGTGTTGTAATACATGCAGACCAGTCTTTTTGCCTGAATCCTTATCTGGTCATCGGTGCAGTAGCGCAGGATTTTATCATAAATTGCTTCAACCTCGTCAAGAATCTTTTCTCCGTCGGAATCCGAGGCTGATTTCTCCGAAATAAGTATTTCGAGATAACGCACAAGCAGATCGTAATCTCCGGGGAATTCTCTGACCGCTTTGCTTATCTGCTCAAAAACATAGGGAGTGTTTTTCATGCGCAGGTCGTTATATTCATCGATATACTGTCTGATCTTCTTCTCTTTTTCTTTTTCGTGCATGCCGAGCAGCTCGTCTGCAGTTACTCCGAAAAATGAAGCAATCGAAGGCAGAAGCGAGATGTCGGGACAGCTGTCGCCTCTTTCCCATTTGCTCACGCTCTGAAAGGTTACGCCGAGAAATTCGGCAAGAGTTTCCTGAGTCAGACCTCTTTCCCGTCTTAAACGCCTGATGTTTTCTCCGATATTAATCATTATTGTTTACCGCCTTATCAAAATTAACTGATCAGCTTGCTTCAATAATAATCCATTTTTCGGAAAAATACAATAACTTATTGCTCGAGCTTATTTCAACCGACGAATGAATTTTTCAGCCAAGGGTTTATTTTATTCTTACATTCAGCTTTTTGCTTGCCGCTCTGACCGAAAAGTATACCGTTGTCCAGACGACGAAATAAACCGAAACGAAAACTGCGGCGAAAATCAGCAGAACCTTCGGATCAAAGGGAATCCATGTGTTGCCGATATAGCAAACGGAATATGCGGCGAAAAGCGTCAGAAAATGAATCAGCGTTGATTTGGGCAAGGGCCAATGCTCGATCTGATTGAAAACCGATGCTCCTGCCTGAACGAAGGCAAGCAGATAGGTTGAAGCTATGCCGAGAAAGATCTCAAAGCCGCTGATTTCAAAATTGTCTGTGCATTCGGACAGAATCCAATAGATTATTCCGATAATGACAGGACCGAAGCCGCCGAACATCAGTCCTCTGTGAAAAAACTCTTTGACATATTTATTCATATTAAATACCAAACCTTTCTTTGACCGATTTCATCTGCCGCCTCGAAACATAGTCGGTGCTGCCGTCTTTGAATCTGACGAGCAGCGAACCCGAAAACGAAGCGTCGAACCGTTCGATCATTCTGATGTTTGCAAGGCAGGACTGATTGATTTTTATGAAGCTGTCGGGCAGCTTTTCTTCAAGCTGAAAAAGTCTTTGCTTCAATCTGTATTTTCCCGAAAGAGCGTGAGCGAAAACCTTGCCGTCATTGACCGAGAAACAGCATATTTCCGAAACATCGAGCTTTACGGCTTCCTTGTTGCCGTAGCCGATAATGTCCATGTCTGCCTCTGAAACGAGCCGCTCGATTGCTTCGATGAGCGGTGTTTTTTCACGGGCACGGATTATGATTTCCTCTTCGTCCGTTTTGCCGATAAATATTTTCAGCTTCATTGAATCACTCCTGTTTCAAAAATGTGTTCCGGAACACAATATCATCTTACAGCGAAAATTACGGGCTTTCAAGCGGTTTCTACCGTTCGGTTGATTTTCGGAGTCAAGCGGTAATTATTTTTACACAGACCGACAAGATTTATTGAAATAAGGAATTTTATATGATATAATATTTTTATTGTTTATTAAAATCGGAGGTAAATCATGGCTTTTAAAATTACAAATCCTTATCAGAATGTTTCGGAGCTTATCAGAAACCCCGATAATCATTATAAAACCAATCTCCATACCCACTCGACATACAGCGATGCAAACAACACCATGACGGAAATGGTCGAGGGCTTCTATGACAACGATTTCGATATCCTCGCTTTTGCGGAGCACGGAATCGTCGGCAAGGAATGGGATAAGGAACCCACGATAATTCCTCTTTTCTTTTTCCAGCTTCTCTGGCACGGCAAGCGTAATCATCCCACGACCGGGATGTACCGTGCCGTTGTCGACGGAACATACAAAACCGCAAAAGGTCTTCGCACGAAAAAAAGAGGTCTGCAGTGCGTTCCCGATGCGATTGAAACCAACATGTTCACTCTGATGAAAAACCATGTCAACGGTTATTTCACCAATGTCTACGAGGGCAAATACGGCATTGAGAACGATTTTGAAATTCCGATGAAGCTCATCGAAGAGAGCGGCGGCATTTCGCATATCAACCATCCCTCGGACTGGCTCGGCGCATATAAGGATCCCGAGTGCGCAAGGGTTCCCGAAAATGTTGCTTTTTTCGCAGACCTTCTGCGCAGATACCGTTCCTGCATGGGAATCGAGGTTCTCAACATGTATGACGGTCCCAACCGCAGCGACCGAATCCTCTGGGACGGGCTTCTCAGAACGCTCATTCCCGAGGGCAGAAATGTCTGGGGCTTCGGCAACAGCGATGCTCACAGAGTCAGAGAGATTGACACCGCCTTCATGGATTTCATTCTTCCCGAGTATTCTCTCGGAACGCTGCGCAACGCCATGGAAAACGGTCATTTCTTCGCAATCGCAAGATATGCCAAAAACGAGCTCGGCGAAACCTTCGTCGGCAAGGGAGCATATCCCGTTGTGACTGCAATTTCCGTTGACGAAACGGCGCAGACGATAACCGTTTCGGGCAAAAACTGCAAGGCGATCGAATGGATCGCAGACGGCGAGATCATCGAGAGCGTTACCGCCGAGAAAGACGGAGAAATGACCTCGGTCATTTCACTTGCAGACCACGAAAAGGAGATCAGCTGCTATGTCCGCTGTCAGCTCAAGGGCGAGGGCGGAATCTGCATGACTCAGGCTTTTGTCTGCGACGCAGGAAACATGGACAGCCTTGTTCTCAAAGCAAAGGGACCCGATCTTCTCACCTCAAAGGAAAGACGCAAAAAGGCTTTCGGAAACACCCGACTCGGCGTAATTGTAAACAAGATAAAGGACAGATAAACAAACAACCGGCCTGCCGTAAAGCAAGCCGGTTGAATTTTTTACTGTTTTTCGCTTACCGAACGGAGAACCTCCTGCTTGAAGTCGCCGTGGATCTTATATTTCTTCGAGAAGATGATCAGAGAAAGAACCATCATCACGGGCGGAACGATAAACATCAGGAACGAAATTGCGCTCTTTGCGGCAGGAGTTTGAACCGCCGCCTGACCGTCATAGCCCGTCACGCTGAATGCGGCGTACATGATGATTGCCTGAACGGTATATGCCATTTTCTGCAGGAAGCCTTTCATCGAGAAGGTGAGGCTCTGGTTGCGGTTGCCCGTTTTATATTCGCCGTAGTCAACGCAGTCGGCGAGCATGACCGTCTGATTGACGAACATGCTGCCCGTGCCGAGAGAGGTGAGGATATAGCAAACGCCGAGGGCGGTGACATTGCCGCTGAAGCAGTAGCCCATGACTGCCATTCCGACATATCCTGCAATTGCCATGCTGAGCGAAAGCTTATAGATCGAGCGGTTGTTCATGAAGTTTGTGCAGACGGGGACAACGAGAATCGCAAGCACCGAGCCGACCGTGCCCATCAGATTGAATTTCGACTGAAGGGTGAGATCGCCGAGAACCGATGTGAAATAATAGCTGCTGATGCCCGAGGTCATATAGAAGCCTGCATTGGAGATCATGGCGAAGAGCATGAAAACGAGAAGCTGGTCGTTGCTCTTTATAACATTCAGAGCTGCTTTGAACGAGAATTTCTCGGGGTTTGCAACAACGTTCTTTTCTTTTGTCGAGAGAACGCAGATCAATGCAAAAAGGACAAGACCGACGGATGTGATGACCGACCATTTTCCGAAGCCCTTGCTGAGCGTGTCGGAGGTCATGGCATCGAGCTTGCTTCCCGCAACGCCGCCGAAATATGCAACCGCCATGGGAGTGAAGATCGAAATTATGCCCTGACCGAGTCCCGAAAAGGCTCTTGCGATTGTAGAAACAAGATTTCTGTCCTTTTCCTCGCTTGCAAACGAAGGAACCATTGACCAGAAGGGGATGTCGGCGAGAGTGTTCGTCATGCCCCAGAAAACATAGAGTATTGCGGCATAAACATAAAGTCCCGTCGAACCCGAAGCGAAGCCGGGATTGTTGAACAGCAGGCAGAGAACAACGGCGTTCATCATCGCACCCATGAGGATCCAGGGGCGGTATTTGCCCATTTTTGTCTTTGTCTTGTCAACGATCATGCCCATCATCGGGTCGTTGATGCCGTCCCATATTCTTGCAAGAGGAGCGAGAATGAGCAGGAAAACGGGGCTGATACCCAGAGCGTTTGTGAGATAGATCGAAAGGTATGAATAGAACATACCGTAGCTCAGGTCAAGACCGACGGCACCCACGCCGTAGCCGACCTTTCTGCCGAATGAAACCTTGTTCATGGAATTCTCCTTTCGGATGATTGATACAATAAATATAATACTGTATTAATCAGGATTAATCAAGGAAAAATTATTCAGCGGTAAAATTAATCTGCAAGAACATCTTTCTCCACCCATGAATCAAAGGTCTGTCCTTTCGGAATATGATCCTTTCTGACCTCTATGGCGATATTGGTGCCGTAAGCCCTGTCGCCGTTTTCATATTCCTTCGAGTGCGTTGTTTCGATCAATGCCCAGACATCGCTTCCCGAGGAGTATACGCCAAGCAGTTTATAGGAGAAACGGTCGTTGGGCTCGAGAGTATTTATAATAATCAGAAGATTGTCCCTGAAAAACTCATTGTCATATTCGTTGAACAAGGTGTATTCCATGTATGCCGTGCCGCCGAGAGTCATTTTCTTGTATTCATCAAGCTCTTCAACGCTTCTGATTGCACGGGTCGGCAGATGACGGAGATGGCTCTGATAAAGCTTGTGGCGGTTCGATGCGCCCGCATAGATCGGTGTATCGTCATATCCGTCGGGAATCATATATTTCTCGCTTCTGACATTTGAGTAGGGGATGCTTGCCGACTGAATGCCGACAAATTCGTTGTTGGGCGTCACGCTTTCGGGCTCAAGGAAATTTTCTGTCACCCCTTGATTTGCAACCGCAACCTCGCTTATCGCAAATCCCGCATATGCACCGAGCACTCTTGAAAGCGACATCCCCTCGTAAATATCGAGGTCATAGGTTGCGGTGATTCTGTAATTTCCCGATCTCGAGAAGTCATAATTGTCCACATGATAGACCTTTTCTCTCGTGCTGTTCGGCTCAAGAATATAAGCGGGCAAGGTAAAAATATTTTCCGTGTCGGGCTTCTGACAGCTTTCCCATTTTCCGTTTTCGTAATATTCAACGCCGAACGGCTCGCCGTACAGAACCGTGTTTTCAAGATTGTTTGACCAGAGAACAGTTATTGTCGGTCTGTCGCTGTCAAGGTCTATATCCGTAACCGTCATGTTGACTCCGACGATTGAAGAGCCGTGATCGGTCGGTGTAAAGGAGGGGTTATTCTCGTCGGGCTTTGACGGATTTGTCATGAAACCGACGGCAACCGCAACGCAAGCGATAAAGGCGATGATGATGACCCACAGCATCGGTTTTTTATAGCTGAGAGCATTTTTAACACGCTCTTTTATGCTCGTTTCGCCGAATGCAAGGGGACAGGCGGCAATTCTGCGGCGGCTGATTCCGCAGTCGAGAATAGCGGTTGCGTAGGATTTCCGCTCGTCAAGATTCATTTCACGGATAACCTTTTCGTCGCATGCAAGCTCGATATCCTTGCTGAAAAGGCTGTATGCGGCCCACACAAGCGGATTGAACCAATGCAAACAGAGAACGAGAAAAGCGAGCGGTTTTGAGATATGGTCACGGCGGCGCAGATGAGCGTTTTCATGAGCGGTGACATACCCGACAGCATCGTCGTTCATGCCGAACGGAATATATATTTTAGGTTTGATAATTCCGAGTATAAAGGGCGAGTCGACATTTTCGCTCTGATAAATGTTCTCCCTGAGCAGAACCGCCGTTGCGACCTTGCTTCTCAGTTTTATGTAACTGACGCAGGCATAAATCAGCAGAGCCGCAATTCCGACAAGCCACAAAACTGATGCAACGGTCAGGTTAAGCAGCAGGGGATTCACGGTATCGCAGTCGGGAGCGCATATTTCGTTAAAAAATATGCTGCCGTCCTGAATACCCAATTCGTATGAAACGGAATTGTTGCCGACATAGCTCAGAATTTCCGCTGTGCTGAGGTTGTCGGGAGTGCCGGAATGAACAAGTTCCTGCGGAATGGGTTCTGCGCTCGGAATGAGGCTGAGTGCGCTTTCAAGAGAAAACGGAAGAATAAGCCGCAACCCGACCATTCCCCACATGGCGCAGCGGATCCATTTCGGAGCCTTGTGAAATATCAGCCTCAACAGCATAACTGCAAGGATAATCCAGCCTGCGGTGATGCTCATGTTCAGAATGCCGTTGAATAAATCAGCCATATCATTCACCTCCTGCGGAGTCGATCATATTGCGGAGCTGTTCTATCTCATTTTCGGAGAGCTTCTTATGCTTTGCGAATGCGGCTATGAAGGAGGGAAGCGAGCCCTCAAAGGTTTTTTCGACAAGCTCGTCGATTTCCGAAGCCTGAACCTCGTCTTTTGAAACGAGGGAGGTGACGGTTGAGCTTTCGTTTCTGACAACGCCTCTGTCGGAAAGTCGTTTGATAACGGTGTATGTAGTTGTTCTTGACCAGCCGAGCTTTTCCTTGCAGAGAGCGGCAAGCTTTGCGCTGGCGATCGGCTCATTCTCCCAGAGAATGAGACAGAAACGGTATTCGCTTTCAAAAATTTTGGGAACAGACATATCAAAACCTCCTTGTCTAATCTGTTAGACGACCTCAGTCTAACACGTTAGACAAGATTTGTCAAGTGAAAAAAGAGAATTCACGAACATTCATGAATGCGCAAACATTTTCACGATACTACTTGACAAACATTAACGATTGTGCTATTTTATACTTGTAACTACGGCGATACTGTTAATAACCGTTAATGAAAGGGGCAAAATTTATGTTTATTGAAGAAAGACATCAGGAAATTCTCAGAATATTATCAGAAAAAGGAAGAATATCAAATGCGGAAATTCAGGAAACATTTCAAATCAGCTATGATTCGGCAAAAAGAGATTTAAGACTTCTTGAAGAACAGGGACTTCTGAAAAGAACACACGGCGGTGCTATTCCCGCAAGACAGATTGGCGGAAATGTAATTAAAAATCTTTCACCCGATGAGCGTGTTGTTGAAGTCAAGGAAAACTATCTTGCAATAGCAAAAGAAGCTGTTAAAACAATCGAAGATAATGATGTTATTTACATCACAAACGCAAGCGTTGGCTATCTTATGGCACAAAACATAGGCGATGTAAATTGTACCGTTGTTACAAACTCAATTGCAATTGCTGAAGAACTTCGCAAAAAGGAAAACATAACAGTTATTCTTGCAGGCGGTGAAATGCAGGCAAACGGTTGTTTCTATGACAGCTTTGCATTATCTTTAATCAACAGACTTCGTTTTGATAAGTGCTTTATAACATCTGCTTGTGTTTCGGCAAAGTTCGGTCTTTCAATTCAAAAGTCAAGAAGTGTTGAACTGACCAATGCTATCATTAATAACTCGAAAACAGTTTTTGGTTTATATCCTGTTGAGAAAATCGGATTTGATTCTATAATCAGCATTTGCCCTGCCAACAAACTCAATTACATTATCACCGATAGCGAAACATCAGAAGATGATCTTGTTCAATTTGAAGAAATCGGTGTTGAAACCATAACAGCAGAATAAATACCATACAGAAAAGCCATATAAGTTGATTTTGTGTCAACCTATATGGCTTTTCTGGTGGTGTAGGGGCGGATATTATCCGCCCGTTTTTAATATAACGCACATTCCTGCCTTCTCCTTGAGGAGAAGGTGTCGCATAGCGGCGGATGAGGAGAAATTCAAAAATTATTCCTCCATCTGTTTGCCGAGGAAGGATGCGGCAATCTGAGCGAGCTTGGTTTCGGTCTGGGTGGGGCAGGAGCCGTTTTCATGCATGAGCATGACCAATGCGCCCGAAACATCGCCGCCGCCGATGATGGGGAAGGCAACGGCTGCCTCTTTGTCGAGTCCCTCGACGGGCTTCATTCTCTCGCCGTCAATAACGCAGACATAGTTTTCACGCTTCTCCATAACGGCTTCAAGGCTGCGGCTGACCCTGCGGTCGAGCACTTCTTTTTTGCTCATGCCTGCGGCGGCGATAACGCTGTCACGGTCTGTGACGATAACGGGCAGTCCCGTGCCTCTGAAAAGAACATCCGCATACTGCGCCGTGATCGACGACAGCTCACCGATAGGCGAATACTTCTTGAAAATAACCTCGCCGTCCGAGTCTGTATAAATCTCCAACGGGTCGCCTTCACGGATACGCATGGTGCGGCGGATTTCTTTGGGGATGACGACCCTTCCGAGGTCGTCGATTCTTCTGACAATACCTGTGGCTTTCATTTTATATCTTTCTCCTTATATTTTGGTTGCCCTGTTATTGTTTGTCAGAATTTGCGGTTTATACGGAAAAATTTTATTTAGCTGTTTTATTCTTTGATTTGTTTTTAACCTCTTGGGCTCTTATTTCTGCTATATCAGCCTCAACATCGTAACCTCTGCTGCGGTAGATATCTGCCATTTTTATGCATTCATTATAAGCCTTTTCATATTCTCCCATTTCTTCATACAGACCGACTTTGCAATCCATTTCATCGCAGAAGTATGTTCCGATTTCACCTGCTTTGTTGTAGTATTCTAGTGCCTCATCATATTTTTTAAGTTCCTTTGCGATGTCACCGCCGTGAATATATATCCGCCAATCATCGGGGAATTTTTTGATGGTCTCTTTAAAAATACTGTAAGCTTCATCAAATTTTTCTGCCCAGATAAGGGCAATCAAGAGGTTGTCTGTTTCTCTCGGATTATCGGGATCGGCTTTTATCTTTTCTTCAAGTTCTGAAATTATTTCATCTTCTTTTTTCAGAAGAAAGAACATCCATATTCTCTGCATGCAGGCGAGCTGATAATTTTCAGGGTCATCATTCGGGTCATCGCTGACCGCTTTGTCATACCACTCAACGGCAACGTCTCTGCAATAATTCATCATATACATGTGAATCCAACCGTAGAGCCACTTATCCTCGGTTGACATCTCGCCCTTCTTTATAAGCTTTTCGTATTCGATACGGCAACGCATAAAGTCCTCAGGGTCACGTGATTTCTCATAAACAGAAGCCAAACGCTGTGCATAGTTATCGTATGCAACGGTGTTCTTTTTGTAGAAATCATCAACAGTTACTTCATAGAGCCTTGCAAGTTCGGGCAAGGTCAGAACGTCAGGCAGAGTTGCTGAGCACTCCCAACGTGAAACCGTCTGAGAATTTACGTTCAGTTTTTCTGCAACCTGCTCTTGGGTCAAGCCTTTTGCAAGACGGAATTTTTTGAGATTGTCGCTGAAAATATTGTTCATCATTTTCACCTTTTTCAATTTTTTCTCGAAGCTTCTGTTGTGATTATATCACGTAAAAATCAATTTGATAAGGTCTTATTTTGTGAACAGACTCTCAAATTCTGTGTAGTCGATTCAAGCGTTTTTTCGCTGCGGCAGGGATTTATATATACCGTTTGTTCCTTTTCCGAGCAGTCAGAAAAAACAAATTTTTCCCGTTCTTCCCTGAACTTATCTGCCTGCTCTGCGTCGATGAAAAGTCTGCTGTCATGTAGGGCGACAGACATCCTTTTCACCGCCGACGGAACAAAGGTATAACACACTAGACTTTGCGTGCCGCAAAATCGTGTGCCAAAAGGAGATTTTCTCCCTTTGGATACCCACTTGTGCCGGTTGTTGTGTGTACACACTTTGAATTTTTTGAAAAACCACACCCGCAAAAAACCAACCGTCACCTTCATTTTTCTCGGCAAGTCTGCAACAACTTTTTCATAAAAACAAAAATTTTATACGCCTCAAAAAATGAAAAAAGTCCGAAAAACCTTTTCTGTCTTTCAAAGGTTTTTTCGGACTTTTAATTTGTTCAACCGTTTAAGAGATTGTCCTTTTTAATTCTATCTTCTAGCCAACAACTTCTTGAATTCATCCTTTTCTTGTTGGGTTAGTGCATCATACATTGAAAGCAATCCTTCTACGCGAGCAGCATGTAATTGACGTTCAATTAATTCTTTCACTGTTCTGTAGCGTTGCTTAGATCTAGATCCCAGACAACCTGGAAGAGATTTTGTTTTTTCAAGCCATGAAGTACACTCTTGAGGAGACATTGTCTGATATGATTTCTCTGCGGCAAAAACATATTTTTCCATCCAAGCATGTTCTTCTTTTTCAAGATTACTTCTTATTGTTTGGGCGCAGTTTGTTATTGCTTCGATACAATAAGGATTGTCCTTTATCAAAATTTGGCTAATTGCTAACTCGAGTGCGTCTAATTCTCGAGGTAATCCGTCTATGAAAATAATTGCATTGCTGATTGCATCTCTTAAAGCAAAAATATGATGCTCCCATTTTTCAGGTAATTGTTGTTGCGACAATCTATTTAGATTGCTATCGATATAACGTAATTCCGAAACTGTTTTGGCGTTTGCGACAGAAGAAATAATTGTATGATACTCTTCAGTTATATCTCTTATTCTTTTATCGATTATTGCAAGAGCCTCGGCTATTCTTTCTTTTAGAGGTGCAGAAATGGATGCAGGAAGATCTTTTGCGCCATCAAGAAAAGATAACCATCCAATCAGTCTGCTTTTCAATTCTTCGCATTCACGCAACTTTACAACAGAAAAACCAAGTGTTAGATCTTTTTCGCATTCCACAAGAGAGCTTTCATAACGCTGTTTGGCAAGCAGTTCTGTTTCAAGCTCTCGAATTCTGTTTTCTGTAATAATGGCAAACTCTTCAAATCCATTTTCTCTTAATGTTTTTGCATATTTCGAGTAAATGTTTTTGAACTGCGATAGCTCGGTAATATCACACTTAGCTTTTTTTATAACAGAAGCATACGATTGTTCAAGTAGTTTTTTTAGATCGTTATGCAGTTGAAAAAGGATTTTGATGTAATCATTGCTATATACGAAAATACTTCCTTCTTCAATAAGTGGTGTTATTTGAGGCACGGTTTCTAGTGCTTTTAATATTTTTGAAATTGAAAACTTTTGTTTTGTTTCAGAAATGATTAATTGAATTTTAGAAATCTTTTCGTATATTATGTTATTCAGCCTGATTCCCTCATCAACGTGTACTTTTGCTTGTGCAACGAGGAATTTATTTTGTTCTGTTTCTCCTTCCTGAAGAATCATGTTTTCAAGTTCATTCTTCAAATCCGCACATTGTTCAACGAAAGTAGTTTTTAGAATTTTTTTACATAATTCGCCAACTAAATCTACATTAATGTTTTTGTTTTTTTCTATGCGAATCTTTTTGATTTCAGGAAGTTTTAATTTGCCTTTTGGGTCAGTCCAATGTCGTTCAGAAAGACGTTCATTTGCAATAGTGTACAAATATTTGTTGCCATAATAAGCGATAAAATATGACACCAATAACGACAATGAGTTCTCGTTTAATCCATAAGGAGCCTGTAAATATTGTCCAAAAAGCATATAAACATATATCGGCTCACCGCTTTCAAGTTTTTCTGTAACTTCATTTACAATGCTACGTATTATCGGATGACCGGATTCTACTAGCTGACAGTTATCATCAAAAACTTTCCACGAATGAGTAGATTTTGTGGACATAACCGCTGCAACACGATTTTTGTCTTTTGGAGTGAGAGAACTATAAACTTGCGCGTTCGTAAGAGTCTGATTTAATAATCCTACGCAAATTGAAACCAGTGTTCCTTTTGCCTGAAACTTAATCTTCGTCTCAAAACCATCAAAAGGAAATGGAACCACTTTTTTGTACAGTTTGGAGAAGCACTGGGTACATAAGGCATTTATTCTTACAGAATATGTTTCGATTCCTGTATCACAAATCATCGTCTTTTGAGAAACACAGTTTGTGAATTTGCGTATGATTTTATTGTTTTGTGAATGCTGTTGATCTGCAATGTGCTTTTTAAACCTTTCTCTATCTGCTATAGAAAACTTTTGAAGAGCTTTTTTGATGGTCAATGCAGAAAGAATTTCCCCGTCACTATCGTTCAAAAACAGTATGATAACAGGATAATTGTTTGCACTTAAAGATTTATATAATGATGATATGCGAGCAATTTCGCTTTCTGCATTTTCATGACAATAAGCATAAACCAAAACTCCACGAAGCTTTTCTCCATCACAGTTTTCCATTGTGCTTCTAATAGCACTACGCAAGAAACTTTCAGAAATGTTATTAGAATCGATAAGTTGTTTCGTAAATCCCCATTCTGTAGAAGAGATTTGATTATTTTGTCCGAATGATGTTTCAACAGGTGTTGTGAGATTCATTTGAATAAGAATATCTTCATCCAAATCATCAATAGTTGATCTAACGCCCATACGATGTCTAGCAAAAACGCGCTTAAATTCATTAAATCCATTTGCTTCTGCAATGAGATCGAAGGTTTTGGCATGATTATCAAATGCTACAACACCGTGCATTTCCTCTAAAGATTTAAGTGCAAATTTAATCTCATCTTCAGCTAAGTTAGAGCAGTAACGAATAGCTGTAATAGCATCTTCTTTGTCCCAAAAAGACATGCGACCTATGTTGATTACCAGTACAGCCTGAAGAACTGTTTTTTCTAGAGCAGTTAACTTATCTCCGATTTTCACAAGAATATCGCGATACAACATACAATATTGGCTTGATACCAACCCTTTTTCTTCAGAGTTAAGCATCTCATTAAAAATACCTGAATCAATTAACTGAACAGGGTAAATATAAGGAAGCCAAGTTCCTTCAATATATGATGAAGAAATTTGCTCAAACATTTCTGCCACAAATGCTAAGGTTGAACGCTGTTGCATCCACTGATGTGAACTGGATAACAACCAGACGGTAATAGGATGCAGAGGATAGCAACCTTTCAAAATAATTGAGTTATATAAATCTGAATTAGTCCAGACACTTTTTTTAACAGCAGATTTATCCCAACGTGAAAGGACAGAACGGATTTTAGAATGATAATTGCTGTAACGACTTATAGCGCCATCTACCACTCTATCAAAATCCACAACATTCTTTTTGAGAATATTAGCAAGGATTGTTTCAAAATTAGAAGATAGGAATAAGTTTTCACATGCAGTTCGATAACGATCTATATATCTTGTTACGTTAGCAGCTTTTTCAATACGATTTAAATATGCCTTTAATTCATTTTGAATGAATCCAGCAAAAATAATTTTTCCATTAGCGGTTTGTATCGCTTCGAAGATTTGCTGTAATGCTGCATCTCCAGCAATGGCAGGGTTTGCGGCTGTATATTCAATATATCTTCCGAACTCATCAAATAAAAGTAAAATTTTATTAAACGGTTTTCCTTCTCCGCAAAGTTCTTCCTGCAAAACCAATAATACATCTCCAGCAGAAAGACCTCGATCCCAAGCAATTCTGTCGCCGTTAACAGATTCATATACAACATTTATAATTTCAAGTACGTTGCTATCCGATTCAGCATGAGATAACAAATAATTTTTTAAAGCAACTCCTGTTAAATTCAATCCATTCCTAGTGGCTGCAGAATTGAATTTGTCTTCAAAAAGCGAAAACATATTTTCGACAAAACGTTTGGCAATATCATATGATTTTGTGAGCTTTTGGAGGAGCTTATCACTTATACCAAATCGAGACAAAGACAACCTAGCACAGCGAAGAATTTCAGCATCAAGATTGAAATTGTTCATTCCATTTAATACGATTACAAGATTTTTACTTGTGTTTATATCTTTTATGTACTGACCAATTTCTGCATCCACTGAAGAAATATTTCGAATTACCTTTTCTGACAAATCGCTTTTGCCAGAAAACAAAGCCCCAAGACAAACTGCCAAATGGGATTTTCCCGTTCCGTATCCGGCGATAGTCATAACAAAGCTGTTATCTGGTTTAGAGCTATAAAGCTTGTCAGCGAGGTTTTTTGCGAAAGAGGCTGTATCAAGCAATCGGTGCGCACCTGCGGAAACATCGGTATCAGAGACACCATAATACTTTGGTCCATGAAAAACATAGCTCTCAGCAATAGCGCCAACCTTACTGTCATCATAAAACCATTCAGTTTGCACGGCTCCGTTAAAGAAGCTCTCTTTGCTAAAACTTACAATTTGACTTACTTTCATACTGTATCCTCCAGATTATAGTAATCTGCTGTACATTTGAGATATAACATTTGTTGAATTTGATAAACGGATGATTGTAGCGGGATACAACTGTCGGTTAACCGTTATAAACCCCTCATATGCGAGTGAATCTATTACATAATTACACTCATCCTCATTGAGGCCAAAAATTCGGTTGAATCCAATTTCGTTTTTTAGTTCTAAATCAGTTATCTCTTGCTTATCTGGATAAATTCGTTCCCAACTATCTAATAAAGCATAGGCATACACAAAAACCAGATCAAATTTTTCAGGATGCTCACGAAACTCAATAATTCCATCCCAACTCAAAAAGTTCAAGCGTTGGAAACAACCTTCTGTATAACTGTTTTTTACTACACTAAAAACTTTTTTTAACAGATTTTCCTGAGACACATCACACCATGTACTTGATAAGGAAAACAGTCTTTCTTGACTGATTTTTTCCCCAAATCCGGGATGTGCTGAATGTGTAATATATTCCCATTGAGGAGCAAAACTACCCTTTTTTGTCATGCCATAATGACATAACCAACAAGTCAAGTCTTCGTGCAAGTATGAATCTTGCACGAAGACCTCTTCTCCCAACGGAGTTAGTTGAAGAGAATATACACCCTTATCTATTGAATAATCTACTAATCCCATACACTTTGCATAACGAATATGAGGCTCTACTTTACCTTTCTGTTTTCCCGTTGGAATACCTGTACAATCACTTATTTCGAATTTGGTTCCGGAATAATTTTCGGAAGCTAATCTCAAAATTTTAGCTATATAAGGCATCTCAGGTTGAAAGGTTTCATGGAATTCTAGTGTACTACTTTTAATCATTGATTAACCTCTCTGGCAAGCTTGTTACTTTAATAATTTTCGGTTCATACTTAGTCCACTTGTCATTTCGAACCATATTGCCACAGGTAACACATTCGCCTTTTTTGAGCTTTTTGAGCTTCTCTGCCCAATCTTTTGCGCCCTGTGAAGAAATATCAATATTTTTAGCAACAGTCATTACACCTTCATCGGGAGGGCAGAAATAGAGCTTTTGTCCAGCTTGTTGTAATCTTTGGATTTCTGCATCATCCAATTGAGGTTTCATAAACTGTGTTGCATACCAACCTGATACACCAAACTTTCTTCCTTCGGTCAAAATCATTCCGCTGGGCGTGTTTTCTTGATGGCTTAAATTTTGCGCTTCATCCATAACAACAATAAGGGGTCTGGATTCATCGCCAAATTGTGTGCAGTAATTCCAAATATCCCACAGCAAAAATTCTGTCAAAAGAATCTGGGTGTCTCTATCATAACTTGCAAGTTGGAAAATATAAACCTCTCCGTTTGCGGATCTTATTTTTTCCCAAGAGAAAGAATCATCTTGCACGAAACATTTTAAATCGGTAAATGGTCTTAATTTGCTGAGAACAGAGTTTGCTCGTGCACTATCAAGCTTTTCAAGCTCAGACACCATAACATCGAAATTCATGTTATCGCCGTGTGTCTTAAGTCCTGAAAGAATGGCATCATACATACATGCAAACTGTTGATCACCAAATGTTTTATAAACCGACCTAAAAACATCTGCTACTTTTCTAGCAACATCGGCATCTTCCTCAGGATATGAGAAATCTTCATCCATTTGAATTAATTGTTTCTTGAAGGGATTAACGGGGATTTTATCCTTACGAACAAAACGTTGTACAATCTTTTCTCCCAATTTATCCTTGAAGACAGAATCTAATTTGGAAGGAGCAAAACCTCCAGTATAGTCAAAAATGATACTTGACAAATCTTGCATAGATGCTTCCATAAGAAGTGCTTGGATACAATACGTTTTGCCGCAACCAGAGTTTCCGTTGATAAGAAGATGTCGGTTATTTAAACTCTTGTTGCCGAATTCCCAATAATACTTTTCTCTTGTGCGCAGATCTTCACCTAAAAGCATACGTACAGATTCAAGAGGTTGCTTTTCTGAAGAAACAGGTTTCGCTATTGATTCTATACGGTCGTTGTTTTGGGATTCTACATTATCGAACTCGCCTTCAACAATTGTTGTCTGAGACTCAGGTTTTATATTTGGTTCTTGATAATTCTCTACAGACTTTTGGATGGGTAAATTATTGCTTCTTAATTCATGAGAAGCATTTGAATCCATTTTAGTTTGGGATACGTTTTCTTCGATATCGATAGCTACAACAATCGGTTCATCAACTACACCGACGTCGTTTTCATCTTCCTCATCTTCAGTCATATCTTGATCTTCAGGATTAATAATCGTGTTATGATTAAATGTTGAGGAACGTTCTTCCGGTGGAACAAGCATTTTCTGTATAAACAACTGTCCACAGCTATGACAAACGAGATCTTCCAAAGATATGTCCTCGTCGCTTAATTCGCTGGGAAGTGTAGATTCAAGAACATATTTATATGGAATATCTGCATTAGAATCAAGCCAGAAAGCAAAAACATCTCCGGTCCAATCGATTTGATATTTACCACTAAGAATGCCGTAGATTTTGTTTCTTATGGTGTTATACTCTTCAGAAGTATTATCCAAATTAAGAGGAGAAAAGATAATTGCTCGGTATAGCTGATTTAACCAATATCGATGCATAATGCTTGTGTTATCAGGATTCCAGTTCGCACTCATCGTACGAAGTCCCTTTTCAAGCTGTGATTGAGCTTTTATAATGTGACCGTCGTTCTGGAAACCCATTTTGCATTCAATAATTTTAATTTGGATTTTTAGCTTTTTGTCTGGATCAAGATTATCCTCGCTTTTGGGAATTTCTATAAGCATAAAATCAGGTCGCTTATTATCTTTGCTTAACTCGTCATCTTCAGCAAACCAATGTTTATAGGAATCCAAGCTAATTAACGCCCTAACTGCATAATTATCATTGGGTTGAGAAAGACCAAGCATTTGTAAAGTAAGAATATAAGCAAGGAAACTATGAATTTCATAGTCATAAGGATTCAGCGCTTTAAGAATTCGGCTACCATCCATATGCTTCGACATTTCATCGACGCAAAAAGCAGCGGCCTTTTGTAAACGTGTTTGATCCCAGTTAGAGAATTTTTCACGAATTCTTTTAGTTAACATAGATTTAATGTCGGTTAGAATATCTTTGCGAGCTGATACAGTAACGTTAAGCTCACCATAACATCCTTCGCCAGTTGTAAATCCGATAATTCTGCTGTTGTCAGATTCAAGCATTCTCCTATCAATTGCGGGATCTACGCATACAACCCATTTACAAGCGTTATGAGACATTTCGATAATATGATTCTGAATTTCAGTCAGCTCAAGTGTCTTGAATGTTCTGTAAATACCTTGTGTGCTATGAGGATTGCTGATTACGTAAGTTGCTTGAGTGTGGCTTTTTGCGGCTAAAAACTGAAACTGAGAAATACTAACTTTACGAGCCTTTCCGTGTGTTGCCGCAATTGTATCTGGCGTGAATGTCATCGGGAATTTAGCTTGTTCTTTGTCAATGATTTCATCACCTGTTTTATCGTGCTGAACTCCGGCGGTCTCAAGAATATCATAATTAAAGCACAAGTCACAGTTGTTCAAAAGTTCAGCAAAACAATCTGCATCAGATTTATCTGAACCAATGGTAACATTTCGAAGATAAGTATTAACCTTAACGTTTCGCTCATCATCAAAATAACTATCCAACCAACGTTTGAGATAAGATGCAGAATTTTTCTTGCTATTAAGACAGATTATTTTAAGATTGATTGTTGCAATAGATTCGGTCTTTTCTAATTCTTTAGCAATCAAATGAATGGCGGCAACGATATGCTGCATATCTGTTGGTGCAATAAACGCAACATTGAGACCGTCAATCCTAGCGGGGAATGTTCTTATATAGTCCATAATGTTACGAACAACAACATTTGACATAGGGGTGATGTGCAACATTGCCGAAGCATCCTCGTCATCTGTAACAATAGCATTACCAAAAGCATTCCCGGAAATAAGGTCGTTTGCACCATCTACATCAAAATAAACACCATAATATTCCCACATGCTTTTGCAAGTCAAATAGGTCGACGGCTTTTTAATGATTGTGTCAACCCCCTGAGTAATTGATGAGAGTTGAACCAAACTATCCAGTTTTGTTTTCATTTTTTCTGCAGGAATACCTTTTTCCATACAGGAAGAGAATATCTCTGCAAATCCATCTCTCAGGAAAATTTGTTGAGCGTCAATTTTTTCCAAAATAACCGGGTGATAAGCGGGCAACAATACTTCACCCATATTACAGTTTTCAACAACGTTTTCATTTGAAGAAATAACAAAACTGTTAATCAATAATGCGATTTTTTCTCGTTGTACATCTGTAAAGGAAGTGTAGTTGTTCTGAATATAATTCAACATGGAAGTATAAGCAGAGACTACGTTTCTTAATTCTCCTAAAGCTGAGTATAAACCATGCCCAGTCAAATCAAGTGCGAATTTTCTAAACGAATCGCACAGAACAGTAAACATACCATAGCTTTCATTGGATGAAAAATAACGCTGAACCTCTTTAATGTGCTTGTGATATAAGACTTCAGCATCAAGTTGACTTAACTGTGCATAAAACTCGTCTTCACTTTCACAGCGAAGGTAATCTTGAATGTTTTTACAAACAGTCATTGTGGGCAATGAATAGCTATTAGGATCTTTAAAAAGAGCAACGCCGAGGAAGGTAAAGGCATTAAGCCATGGGCTATATGGAGAAAATGCCCACTTATACTCATAACTGTGAGTCTTATCTGCATTTGATGCTTTGATTTTAAACTGAATTTTACACGGGTCTCCCCACTTGCCAGTGCTACGGACACAGTCTTCAAAAGCTTCATAATTTGCGAAATCAAAGGGATCTATACCATTCTCATAAGAAAACTCCAAAGTTTCGCCAGCGCACTCTATTCCAGCACTGTTGAAAAAACCAATAATACCACCCATAAAATTACACAGACTCATAAAAGCCTCTTCTTTTTTATCGTCTATGCAATCAGGCAAAGATATTCTATCAACTCTAATCATATAGTTGGTCGGATAGGAGTTGTATTCTCGATGAAAATCGTTTGCAATACCCAAGAAAATCTTAGAATATGCTTCCATCGGTTTACCGGTAACTGTTGGTGCTTTTTGCGATTGTTTTTTAGGTAGTTTTGTACCTATAATCTGGTCAATTATAGCATAATCGATTTTAAGGAGCTCTTCGCGATTGATTGTAAGATTAATTCCACACATAAAGTCAACGACACACTGCTCAAACGAGTTATAACTGTCAAACTGTGCAGTGTCTTCAGGGAAAGGAGCACCTACATCTATCTCGTTGTCTTCTGCATATTTTTTGAATTTTTCTCTCAACTTGTTTAAAGCAGACGCAGAAGGAATATCATCGGCTCGTTCAATAAATCGGATACCATTTGTTATAATTTTTGCATCACTTAAATGACCTTGAATTAGCCTTTGTACTTTTGGAACAGCTTTGCTGCTAACAATACTGGGAATTCTCCATGTTGTGTTTAAGGTTTCACAAATATAGCTGATAAGCTCCTGACATGTTGAAAACTGCATTGCATCAAGACTATCAACAAAATCACTAAATTTAAAAACATTTACGTTAACACTCGCAAATATTGTTCTGTACAAAGTGCGGATTGCTTTTCTAGATTCTTCACTAAGAATAGAATTAGCTTCTAATACACCAGTAAACCACTCACTGTAGTCGTTTCCAAGCCACTTTATAATTTCACGCGGAGAAATCACAAAAGTAGTGTCTTTCAAGCTTCCAGCATCATCAGGTGCCGCTTCAGTACCCATGAGCAGAATTAAAGAGGTTTTCCCTGAAGGCATATTAGGAGATTCGTTTCTCCATTTTGTTATAGCTTTATCGAAATCCACATAGCTCTGATTAGAATATAGCGCATCTATGGATGAAGAGTAAGCGGGGTTTTTTCCCTTGTGAAGATACACAAGTGCTTGAGTCCAATTAGGCTTATTTTCATTTTGAAATTGTGTGTATTTCTCAAGTGTTATTTTAGGAATGAACTTGTAAATATGGTCATAGTGGCAAAGGTTCTCACAAACTGATTTATATATAATAGGGCTATCAAAGCTCTCGAGTCGAACCATATTTATTTCATTTGGTTTAATCTGGTTGAGTATTTGGCTGGTTATAACAGAAATCAGCTGTTTCATTCGTTAACCTCCTCCAAATCATAGGGGTTTTCAACAATTGATGTAGCATCGGATAAGTCACGTAAGAATCCACAGTCTTTTAGTTTTTGGGCAAATGCATCCAAATTTGCTTCAAGGAAAGAAAAATCACCAACCTCTGCAACGGAACCTTTTTGCATTTCAGTTTTATACTGTTCTGGACCAATTACCATACCAAAATGTCTATATAATTCTGATACAAAAGCATCAAGAGTTATCATCTGTTTTGGCGGAATAATTGCAAGAACTAAAAACTTAATAATTTCTTCCGACAAAGTAAATCTCATGCCTTTGCCGGTAAAGGGAATTATAATGCCTATCATTTTTCCGAGTTTTCGGAATAAACGATAAGAATCATTTGCAGCATCTTTTATCAAAGTCTGGTCATCTTTTTTATCGGAAAGAAGGTCTCGGTAATTAGCCAAACCTTGATATAGATATGTACTTATAACTTCTTCGTTATGTTTAAAAGAAGCAATTGCACTTTTCTTTGCTTCTATGTTTTCATGCCCTGAACAATTCACATCAATAACCCAACAGTTACTGTCTGTTTCTGTTGATGCCGCAAGATACATCATTCTCAAAAGTTGAAGAATTATACCGTTTGCAAGGGTCTCCATCTTTTCAAAAGGATGAGCTTTACTGCTAAGAAAATTCTTTAGTTCATTTAAGGTATAGTCGTTTCTTTGAGAAAAAGAAAGCGGTATTGCGCCGAGCTCTTTAATGACATTAGGCACTTGGCCACTTGCAGTATAGTATTCTTCCCAAGTTCCTTTAATAAAATTACACAGATAAGAAAATTGAGGAAAACTAGAGATCATTTCATTGAGTCTCGACTCTATTTCATCTTTGTATTCAGGGTGTTCAACAAGTGCATTAAGCAGGTGAAGATAATAAACTTCCCCACCTCGACACATGTATGTATATTTGTGATAATCAAACTTTCCGTCAACATCAGCTTCATCATGAGAAAAACTCATATCTTGACGCCACTTTTTTATTCCCATCCCTTCTGGGAGAATCACCTCTGGACATATAGGTAAAACATTTTGGTCAAACCAAGAGCGACTCTGATTAACAGCACTAAATCCATTCAACAGGTTCTGAATAATTGTAATACTGTTTCTTTTCTTGATTGTATTACCACCTGTCATATGTTCTTCCAATTCTTTTATGAGCTGACGGTAAGCCTCTTCGTCAACTTTAGCTTTTCCATCTATCTTGCTTTTGGGAAGAAATATGAATCTTTTTAATCCTATTCCCAGTTTGGGAATATATCTAAAGTTGCCATCAGGGGCCTCTTCGATTGGAAACATTGCTGAAGTAGAGAAAGAGGGATCATCTTTACTTCCGCCTTCCTTTTTGGCAATTGCAACTTGTAAAAATTCAATAAGATACTCATATTTTGTTTGACTGGGCTGGATTCGATGTCCAAATAATAAACTTTGGAGAGGATAATTTTTCTTTTTAACGTCTACATCAGGATACATTTTCATATCTTGTTATCCTCCTTACGAAATATTAAGTCGATTTCCATCAAAAGAAAATCTTTCAATTTCTTGACCTTTTGTTGTATTAATAATTACTGTTAGCTCACAGTCTTCTTCGCAGTCTGGTTTTCCTTCTCCGTATTGTTCCAAAAGAAGAGCATCCAGCTGAGCAATACCGTGTGATAATGCAGGATTGTTATTTGATGCAATAGCACCATTAATCAGCTTGTCGAAATAGTTTATCATAGGAAGAGTCAATCGGAAATCCTTGTCATCCATTTGCAAAAAAAGTTCATGTTTATTATCAATATCTTCGAAGTTACTGGATGATTTAATCTGTATAACACTAAAATCAGAACGATTAACTTCTCCTAGAACAATCATAACATTTTGGAATACATCATCTTCTCTACGAAGAGTTAAAGGTAATTCAGTTTTACCGTTGGGAAGGAACCCAGTGTTTTTTATATATAAAGCATCGAAAATCGTAGCTCTCATCTTATTCAAAACATGTTTGCTCTGTTTTGAAGAAATCAAAGTGCGATATTCTGTATAAAGGGAGCCAAAAACCTGATTCATTATGTGATCTATTTCAGCAAAATCTTCTACAAGACTAAACATTAGATAAAATCTACGAATTGCTCTGCGAAGCTGAAGCTCCTTTTCATGTTTTTTCTCATCAAGAATCTGATCTTCATTTGTGATTTGATAATGTTTTCGATGTTTTGTAGATAGTGCTTTTAACTCACTTTGAATAAACGGCGTAAAGCAACTGTAATCTTGGCTGACAAACAGCTTATAATCGACATCAAGAGCAATTCTATCAAGCTCAAAATTTCTTATTTGCTCAATACCTTTAATCTGAGTAGTATCTTTGGCTGCCTTAAGTCCAATGTATCCAAAGAATAAATTTGCAAAATTATAATTAAAGAATGGTTCCTTCAAATGTTTCGACATAATTTCGCTACATGTTAAATTACCTGTTAGTGCATAGCTTATCTGTCCTATCATTTGACGAATTGTCATACGTTTATCGTTTTCATAAAGAAAACGGTAATAGTTTTCAACAAAAGCAGCTACACGGTCAAATTGCTCGACAACAATATTGCGATTACTCTTGATAGGACACCTGTCTGCACAAGGACAGGTATTACAGGGACTCCAAAGATTATCGTTCAAAATGTTTTTTAATATTTTGGCGGCAAAAGGAACGTTATCAACTCTAGCAATATTTACGAGAATAAAAGAATAATCTCCAACTGTAATAGGTTCATCGTTATTGCTGTCCAGCTGTGTAAGCAATTTGGATTGTAAAGCCATTTTGTCTTTATCAGTGAATTCTCCGCCATTTGCTTTTACTTGTTTTTCTACAAGAATCTCAAAAGTTTTAAGAAGAGGACCAGTGTTGCTAATGAGCAGACTGGTCTTTTGATTGCTCGGTGCAAGCAAAGCTTTTTCAAGAGCCTTATCTTGTTTACCAGAAGGAATTTCACTCATGTCTTTAATGTACAGAAAATTTTCAAACTCTTCTTCGACAGAAAGACCGGAATCGTTTTGTAAATAACCTAAAGTTTTAAGAACCTGAACTAATATACTCGTTTTTCCATCACCAGCATGACCGGTAAGTATAAACGCTTTATTATCTCCAGAATTTACACATTCAGCAATATACGACCCCAGTCTACGATCTACTTTTACTGAATCATAGTAGCTACTTTTCACCTGGGATTCAGCAAGAGAACCCGTGGAGTTACCTCCAACATTGTTTGTTGAATTTAGATAATTGATAAAATCGTTCATACTTATCCTCCCACAATATCTGCTACTGCAGCAATAAGCGCCTCAACGTCATTTACTGTATTGAAATAGCTAAGGCTGACACGCACTGTGCCTTTGGTCTCAATTGTATTAAGAAAATTGTGAACATACGGAGCGCAATGATATCCAGTTCGCACCGCAATATCAAAATCTTCGTTTAGAATCACTCCAATTTCATCGGAGTCATAGTCTGGGATATTAAAAGATAAAACACTTGTGTGTACAGATTTATCTGTTGGAACATACAGTTGAACTCCACAATCAGTAAGTCCATCAATAATCTTTTGCATCAAGATTTCTTTATGCTCAGCGATTTTTGAAACAGACACCTCTTCAAGCCACTTTAGCGAAGTGTTCAAACTCGAAATAGCAATAATATTGGAACTTGCAAATTCAAATCCCATTGGTGTGATTTCAGACATTTCCAAGTTTAGAGAATCAGAGCCTGTTCCGCCAGCCAAAACCGGTTTCAACGGATAGCTTGAATTACATATAAAGCCTCCGATTCCCCAAGATGCATATAAGTTTTTGTGTCCTGCAAAAATGAGATAGTCGATATTAGAATTTGATAAATTTATGGGTATGAGGCCGACAGACTGGGAACCATCAACAATTACAAGCGCATTATAAATTTTACTTAATTGTGCGATCTTATCAATTGGAATAACAGTTCCGGTAACATTGCTCACGTGATTTAAAAAAACATAATCAGGTGGATTGGCGGCAAACATTCTGATAAGTTCTTCTTCATCAAGCGTATGCGTATCGGGATCAAATGGGATTATTTGCAAGTCTATTCCGTGTTCTGTACACTTTTTAAAGAGTGGACGGGCGATTGCGTTGTGTTCAAAAGGGGTTACATACACATTTTTAAATGAGTCCCATTCCAATCCAAGGATTATCTCGTTGGATGCAAGTGTCGCAGAGGGAGTTATAACAACTGAATCTGGACCTGCAGCACCAACAAAAGTAGCAAGAAGACGTCTTGTTTCATCAACTATTCTCATAGCTTCAGATGCAACACTATAACTACCACGCCCAACATTTACAGCTATTGTTCGTTGTACACTATTAACTTTGTTGTAAACGCATTCCGGTTTCGGAAATGTGGTTGCTGCGTTATCCAGATAAATCATAGAATTACTCCTTAATGGATTATTTCGCCGATAAGTTTGGCAATAATAGCCAGTTGTTCATCAGGCTCAAGAGCATCATTATACTCTTCAAATACAGATTTCAAATTATTGTATGCCGTCTTTCCAAGCGGCGTAATAGCATCCGTTGCAAAGGTTTTATCAACAACAGCTCCATCAATAGCAATTGTTAAACGTCCATCTTGCTCACTATTGATTTTTGTTTCGATATATTCATTTATCTTGGCAATTGAATCAGAAATAGCTTTGATAAATGCATCTGCTGTAGAATCATTCCAATCCTCAATAGCAATTGAAACAAAAGCAAAAACTAAATCATCCAACAAACTATTATCATCATATGTTGCAAGATTGCTTGCAATAGACAACAAAGCATTTGCGTTTGCATCAAAAATATGTTGCTTTGTTGTATCAGATAATTTTTTATACCAAGAAATAACAGAGTTTGATAATCCTCCTTGGTATCCAGGCATAAACATAGCTGTAAGTTTTTTGATTAATTCGTTTCTGTGCTTAGGTAGGTGATCATCCAGAACACCTTTTACCCTTGCTACTTCTGCAAAGCATTCACGTAAATTTTCTTGAGCACTCAATTTTAAAACCCAAGTTCCAAAAAGAAGTTCGCGAGAATTAATTTCAAACTTCATAAGTTCAGAACGAATGCTATCAATAGACTCATCAACAACTTTTACCTCGCCGTTTTCCAAGTATTTTTTATATTTTTTTGTGTATTCTGGCAGAGAACGCATCCAGTTTTGCATGTTTTTTACTATTGTGTAAATACGGTTAATACTAGGCGTTCTGGCATCTGTATATTTTTCAAACAGTGCTTGTAAATCATCTAAATACTGGTTTTTATCGGCGGTTCCTGTTTCAATTAAGATTTTATAATTTTCAGGATTGTCATTGAGATGGCTTAGTGTAGCGGCAGAAAGTTCAATTTCTTTGCCTTTAAAATAGAGAACAATACTTTCTTTATATTGCCTTAATACATAAGCTATATAGAGCGGAATAATGCCTTTTCTCATGCCGAATGGTGCGGAACACAAAGTTTGATAAAGAGTTTCAAAATTCTTCTTTGATGTTTCACAACCTTCAACAAAAGCTGTGATTTTTTTAAGAACAGCATTCATTCCAAGGTCTTTTACTTTGCATGAAGTATCTAGGCCAGTATGTTTAAATGCAGATTTAAAAATACTAACTTCTGGACCAGATCCTTCCATACAAGGAATACTTGTATCTTCTGCGTGCTGAAGAATCCAACTTACAACCAAGTCTCGTGCCTTAGTGTTTTGCGTATTCAAGATACGCTTGTTAACCATTTCGTTGTTTACAACAGGGGTCAAATTGTAATGATTGTTGCAAATTCTTGAAATCTCTTTGTTTAGTTCAGCTTGTTTGCTTACAGACAGAGATCCGTCGCAATTAAGAAAGATACTGTCTTCACTAGCAGGAGAATACATAGTATAGACTGCATTCTGTATTCTTTTCTGCAGATCCTCACCATAGATTTCTAGTTCTTCAATAAAATGTGGATCTCCATTAAGCTCATTTTTTGCTAACAGATGTTCAACTGCCTCAAACTGTTTTAATAATAAGTTGTGTATAAAAGGTTGCTGAGTCATGCACAAAACAATCTGAGGAGTTCCTGCGAACGATTGGATTTTTTTCATGACTTTTTCGCGCAGTTCTTCTTTTAAACAAACAATATGAATAATGAGTCCATCATACGGATATTGAGTTAAAAGTTGTTGAGAATTTTTGTACTGTACAAATACAGCCGCATCCATATAAATGCTCTTGAAGCATCGTGTCATGCCGTACTTGTCGTTGTATTCTCTAGGAAGAACATATCCCAGCTTATATGCCTTTTCCAGCACCGTGCATTCGGAAATTCTAGGTAATTGTGTTTTCACATAAGCATCTACGGCTTTTTGAACATCAACACCATTTGCGGTCAAGAGAACATATTCTGACGAGTCACGCTGAGATAAAATATGAAGCTTTAAGAGGTTTTTTATGCCTGCAGCAAACTTATCTTCGTTAAGCATTAAGGCGGATTTGATATGTGAGGGGGTTGGCTTGAGTCTCTCGTCGCCAATTATATTGATAACTGCAATCGCTTTAAGGATATTACGCTGTGTATCATCTGATACTTGACGAAGAGCGGAGTCTGTCTTTGCCCAAACACTATGAACAGCCGCATTAAATACTTCTTTTTTGAATAACTCCTCAAAATAATCATAAATATAATCAATTGTTATGGTTGTAAATTCATTTACATCTTTATTGATAAATGATCGAAGGGTATGTTGATCATCTTGGGCAAGAAAGGTGAATAAAGTTCTTTCGTTTTGACCAACAAGCTCACTTACATGAAGAAGCGAGAACGCACTCAAAGGTGTGAGCGGAAAACATCCATAAACTAGTTTTTCTTGATATGATTCTTCAGTCAAATCAGAGAATACGTTTGTAATTGCAGATGAAGAAGCAACATGTTCAAAGTCATTTTTGTGATTCAACTTGAAATCTTCAAACTTTTCTCGTTTAATAATTGCATTTGCAATTAGTTCATAGCTTTGCTCTGAAGAAGAAACAAATCTTAACTTTCTAAACCTTCCCTCAACAGTCTTGAAACTATCGCTAGAGGAGTAATCCAATATGTCCTTGTGAGTAATACATGTGAAATGAAGTTGAGATGAACCACTTCTAGTTGATGCTTCAGCCATGTCTTGTATAATCTTAAAGTTAAGCATTTTGCTTTTATCAAGATTGGCTTCCAAAAACTTGCTAAATTCATCAAAAATAATCGTAATTCCCCTATAAGCGGTTTGCTCACAAAGTGCATTAGATACTGCAAGATAGAGCTTGACAACATCCATATTGGTAAGTGGATTAAACTCTGTACCGGCAGCAATACGGGGATAACAATTACAAAACAGTAAATATGCTTTCTGATTATATTGTTTGAGAGAAACGCAAAGCCCATCTACTGTCTTTTTGCTTTTTTTGAGCTCTTCTGTCAATTTTTTATAGGCTTCTGGAAATGATTCTCTCCATTTTTCAATAACGGAGATAGCCGAATCAAAATAAGTGTTAGGTAGTAGGTTTTGTAAATTTGAGTTGCGAAGAGCATCGTTAATTGCAATCAAAAATGATTGATTAATATCATTAGAATTGCTGTTAATTATAACTGGAAGCGTTCTAATTTCAGAGTCCACAACAGCTTTTGCCAGTGCACCAACTTCTTCGTTAACGAGCGCAATTTTTTCACACAATTCATACTGAATCTTCTTTGCCTCTACCTTTTCCTCAACGCTTGAAACACGCAAATCTAAGGATGTTAGTGCGGAAAGAACGAGAAGAAGATGAGATTTACCACGACCATATGGCCCAATCAGAACAGTGGCTCGACCTTGAGGCTCAGAATTGTAGTAGTAGGAACGCAAAAAGGAACCTAAAACTTTTACCGACTGTTCAGTTGGAATATAGCTACGTATTTTACTAATTTTATTCAGGTCATACTCGAGATTTACAGAGGTTTGAAAACCTTCGTTAACCTCAATCAGTTTACTGTATTTCATTTTACTGCACCTGTGCCTTCGCATAGTATTTGCTCATAATATTCTGGGGTGTGAGCATAGATTCTACATAAACCATATCCAAACCTGCGGTTCGGTTAATTGTCAAATATCCGGAAATCCTAAGTTGATCAAGATAATCATTGATAGCAACACGGCTAAGATTGAACACTCTTCCGATATTGTTTGGTGCATTTAGAAGGTCATCAATGCTAACCGAATTTTTCTCTTCGGACAAATTGCAGGTTATTACGTACAACACCGCTAGCTTATCAAGTGTATCTTTTGAAGGCATAGCTTTAGTATACGCGTTTTTGTTTTTTGAGCTTTTTTGAAGTAATCCTAACCCAGCAAGAGGACAAGCCAAACTTTCTTCGGGATCTTCAATGTTTGTGTTGTTCATATACATACGAATGACGCTAGAACAGTCGTCTTCAAAAGATTTATCTGAAAAAGTGAATCCTTCTTCCATCTTTTTGACCAGGAGTTCTTTGCATGTTGAAACCATGTTATCTTTAGTGAAATCTTGTCCGTCAAATTCATTAAAAAATATATACCACGGCATACACAAAGCGTCGTTAGAAACAATGTGATAATGCAATAAAAACAAAGTAAAAATATCATCAAAATAAGGATCGTTTTCTTTTATTATTTCGCCAAAATTTTGGGTGATAACTTGTGCTCTCGATCTTCCTCCGTTTCGATACTGTTCCTCGCATAAACCTGTTGCTTGTAACCAGAATCGGATAGATTTTACCATTTTGCTACCGACACCCAAACGTTCCATAACATTATCCTGAGAAAAGAGAGTTTCATCCTCTTCTACGCAACGCATTCCTTTGCGGAGCCAACCTTCTCTGAAGTTAAACGATTCATTACCTTTGAGCTTAACTTTTTTTATTCTCGTTATCATTTTTCAGAATATCCTTTCCCTCGAGGGAGCAACACACGTCTCATGTAGCATCCGCCCGGATAATGATTGATACATTCAAAACAATGAATGCATTTTGTTTCATCAATTTCATATCGATAATCGGTGTCAGAATCACCATTTTTAATAAGTCGTATTGCACTATGTTTACATGCGTTTTCACAAGCGTGACAACCTGCACAAAGTTGAAATTTTGTGATTTGGCATTTGAATTTCAACTCGATTTCTACAGTCTTTTTTCTTCCTGCGATAGGTGTGTTCAGAATAGTGATTTTTAACTCAGTGCTTCCTATTCTACCTTGAAGTTTTATGATTGGTTGATTAGTTTTACTATCAAGAATATATACTTCACCTAGTCTAGCTTTGCCCATATCGAAATTCAATGTGCCAAAAGGCTTGAAAAATTCATACAAATCAGGTGTAATAGGTTTATTAAGTGAATAATTAAAGCTTTTTGCATCTGTAGCACAGGGTTTAAACTCAATCGCAACATTTTTGCTAAGTTCCATTCCAGCACCGCCTTGGCGTGCTTTCCATCCACCGCTTTTTACATATTCTTCAGGATCATTTTTTTTCATTTTTTTCGCAAAATCTAAAAGAATATCATTGAATCGCTTAAATTGTTCAGGCATATAAATGCTAGAAAGGAATTGGGACCATTGACTGTTGTTAGGACAACACCAACAACCCACACGCGTATATCCGTAACGGTATGCTGAATTAAAATCAATTCCGGTCGTCATAAGATACAGCCATATGTCATAGTCAATCCAATCAATAATAGGAGATGCTACTAATTGTTGGCTAATCTTTCGCCCGGTAGAAGATCTTTCATAGGAACTGCGGCTTGTAGACTCATTACGACGAATACCATAAAAAGTAAGTACAGATTTTTTGTCGCCAAAAGTTCGTTTTATTTTTTCTCCAATAAAACCGGTTTTGAAAATTGTACAACACCAACGCAAAGCGCGACTTGGAGGGCCAAAACTTTCACAGAGAGAAAAGAAATCCTGTTCCTTGTTTTCGGCTCGAAGCATAGGTGTTTTTCGATTTTCTTTTTTAAACCTTTGGATATAATCATAGGTTTCAGGAAATTCAAGTGTTGTATTTCCGAAAACATGAATAATATCCGGTTTACTCAAAGCTTTTCGAACCAAGTCACTGACAACCGTTGAATCTTTTCCTCCCGAAAAAGAAACAAACATTGCACATGATTCGTCGTTAAGGAATGATGCAGATTTTTTTCTAATATATTGACGAGCTTCATCAGTGATATGATTATACCAATTTGTGTTTGCGGAAACCCATTTTTTTATCATTGCGTCAAATGCTACACTGTTATTTTCAGAGGTGTATTTCGCCAGTTCGACTCTAACTTGATCCGGATCTAGATCTTTTAATTTCGAAACGGAAAAAGAAATACGTTTACCGTTAACAAAATAGTGATTTCCAGCACCATTCCAAACAGAATCATTAATAAAGGCAAGTGGTTTTTTTAGCAAGATCTCAATAAGAAGTCTCTCTTCAGGGAACACTGGACGAGCATCAGATGTAAAAGGGTTTCCTTCGCATCCACAAGAACAAATATTTTCATAAATTGGAACATTACAATTTTCGCACCAAAACAATTCACTCTTTATTTCATCTGCGCGTTTTCCACAAAAAGGACATGTGCTTTCACCGCATGCATTTGTGTCGTTCGAATGAAACGATTTTTCGCAATTTTTACATGTATAAGTAATCATACTAAACCTCTATCTAGTGCTCTCGCAAGCTTTTTTGCAATAAACCTCTGCTTGTTTCTATACATAATTATACATAATATAATATATCATAATATATATAAATATACAAGAGAATTTGCAGAAAAAACAAAAACTTTGGCGACGGATTAAATTCCGCCGCCTTGTTTTTTAATCATCAATAAACATCAGATATTCCGCAGCTCTGCATTGAAGTTTTCTTCTGATTTCAGATTCTCTGTCTTCAAGAACATATATCATTCTGTCGATGATTCTCTGAACATCGCCTTTTTCGCATCTGCGCTCAAAACAACCATACTGTGCAAAATGATCTTCGCGAAGAAGTAAGGTCAGCAGTGCACCACACAAATCGAAATCTGCTGTTTCAACACGCTTTAATTCTTCATCAACATTTATAGGCTCGGTTATCATATAGTCATAATACTGACGTTTCAGCCCACCGATTTTTTCAAGAAGATTCTGATAATAATCTGCCAGACAACAAGGTTGCGATGGTTTTATTTTCAGCAATTCAGCTTTTCCGTTGTTTGTCATATTCTTCACCTGAATTTATCAGAAATCAAAATCGTCGATATCATAGCCTGCATCAGCGAGAGCTTCGGCACGTTCATCGTCGTCCATGAGTTCAAAATCAAGCATATCAATACCTGCATCGTCAAGAGCATCTTCAAGGTCTGTTGAATCAGAGCTGTCAGAAGAAACATCTGACGTGTTATCTGTTGACTTCTTTGATTCCGACATCATTTCCATAAAGAAAGAAAACTCTGCTGCTTTTTCAAACGAATCCAGCTTGCCGTCTCCGTTGAAATCAAACATACCGCCGAATAAACCGTTATCAAACATCGTATATATCCTCCTGAAAATAAATTACAAATACTTTTTACTTCTTTTTGATTGTTACGCTGATATTTTTTGTGTTCTCGGTTTCATTTACGGACTCCGAAATATCTATTCCTGCATGTCGTATAGCGGAGTGTGCGAAAAATTCCGTGAGATATCCGTCACCGTCTTCACCTTCCGGACAAAGCGTTGCAGGTTCGGCATCGGCAGAAAGCCACTTTTCATCAAACGGAAAATCAGCAAGAATATCGTCATTTTCGGGATGTTCAGATGCATACATACCGTTGTTGAGCCCTGTGCAGTAAACATCATCAAGAAACATTTCAAGCTGCTTTTTGCTCATTTTCATTATTGCAGTGTAATTGTCCATTTTTCATCTCTCCTTCTATATTGCCGATGAATTGATATGCAGATTATCTATTAAATTAAGTACATTGTTAATAGACTCTTTTCTTGCTTTAAATTCCTGTTTTTTCTGCAACTTTTTATATCGCTTTGTGCCTTTTGCAGGAGGTAGTTTCCGCTTGCCGTCATGAACATATATGTAGTGCAAAATATCATTCAGTTCATACTCGCTGACTTTCTGATCATGATATCCTTGTATACGGCTTAAACTGTCGGTGCTTCTTATCTGTTTATTCTCGTGATAAAGCTCAAGACTCTGTTTATTTTCAGCGTACACTATTTTCCAACGTCCGTTTCCTGTTGTGATTTCAACGCAGTCTTTCTGACAGCTGCAAGAATAATTGTATCTGATAAGATAAGTGCTGATGCGTTTATCTTCATTGAAAAATCTGTTCTGAAGAGCGAAGCAGTGCTTACATAATGTGAAGCCTTTATTCAAAGCTTTTTTGAGACTGTGTTTTTCACCGTATTCTTTCTTTTTTGAATTGGTTAAATAATGACATCCATATAAATGAAGAACCTTTTTGCTACTGTTTATGTTGTAGTAGTAGCGGTACATTTATGACACCTCTTTCACTGTTATGACTATAGTCTAACATAGTAACAGTCCAATAAAACGGACTTGAGACGGTAAAAAGTCGGTTTCCCTGCTCGTTTATTGAAAAAAGGCAATGAGATTATTGGGGCGAAAACAACAGTTTGGGTTGCTTTTTTCTTTTGCAATAAAGCAATGTTTGCACGGAATAACTCTTGACGAACGCAGAAGAATAGGATAAAATAGGCATCGAAGCGAGTTAGTTTTTCATCAAAGATGGAGATAGTGCAAGCTGTTGGGCAGACGTCTAACTCCTGCAGAGTGAGACGTCTTGGGTTTTCCTTAGTGACTCGCTTTCTTTTTTGAAATCTTTATATCTGCGGATTTTTTGATATACTTGACGAACCAAACCAAATAGGTTAAAATAAAACTGAAGTGAGTTAGTTTTTCATCAAAGATGGAGATAGCGCAAGCTGTTAGGTAGACATCTAACTCTTGCAGAGTGAGATGTCTTTGGTTTCCTTAGTAGCTCACTTCTTTTTTTATTGAAATCTTTATATCCGTGAATTTTTTGTTATACTTGACGAACCAAACTAAATAGATTAAAATAAAACTGAAGTGAGTTAGTTTTTCATCAAAGATGGAGATAGCGCAAGCTGTTGGTGCACGTCCAAACTCTTGCAGAGATTAGGACGTACAGGGTTTTCCTTAGTAGCTCACTTCTTTTTTTATTGAAAAGAGGTGCAGAAATGCCTAAAATTTTACCTCCTCAGTGGAGCGAATTTACCGAAAGTTCAGCAGAAAAACGTCTTTTTTCTGTTTTGAAAAATATGCCTGATACCGATGACTGGACAGTATTGCACTCGGTCGGTATTGCGAAGCATGTGAAACAGACTCAGGGAGAAGCAGATTTTGTTGTTGTAATTCCTTCAGTCGGAACTTTCGTGTTAGAGGTAAAAGGCGGAGGCATCTCTCAGGAAAACGGAACATGGTTTTCCGTTGACAGAAATGACATTAAGCATGTTATAAAAAATCCGTACGAAGAAGCAAATACGGCAATGCATTCGCTTAAAGATTATTTAATTACAGAAAGCGAAATCAAAGATATCGGTAAAACCGTATTCGGATTCGGTGTTGTTTTTCCGAGTATTACCGTTCACGGTCAGCTGGTTTTTCCTGATGTGGCAGATGAACAGATTGCCGATTGCGATGACTGCGGTAATGCGGAGAATTTTAAAGAATATCTGCTCCGTTTGGCTCATTTCTGGAAAAAACGAAATTCTTCACAGATAACACCTGACGCATCACACGCAAAAGAAATCGTTAACCTGTTACGTCCCGATTTTGTGGGCAGAATGACTCTTGCATCTCAAATCCGTACTGTTGAACAGCAATTGATTACTCTGACAGACAATCAGCAATCATGCTTTGATACAATAACAGAGAACGAACGCTGTGTTATAAAAGGAAGCGCAGGCACGGGAAAAACCGTTATTGCGCTGGAACATGCACGCCGTCTCTGCGACGGGGGACACAGAGTTGCGTTGTTTTGCTATAACCGTCAGCTTGCCTCTTATCTTAACGAGAATAAAGGATATCCCGATATCGTATGCGGAAGTTTTACGGAATATATGGAGAGCATTGCGCTTCAGGGCGGAAAAGATGTTCCCGAGGCATCCGAAAAAGATACTTTTTATTACCGTGAAACATTGCCTCAGCTGTTTACAGAGGCATTTATAGATCTTGAAATTCCTCCGTTTGAAGTTCTGATTCTTGATGAAGCCCAGGATCTTATGACCGAAACTTATCTTGATGTGTTTGATATAATTCTGGAAGGCGGAATTAACGAAGGCAGTTGGTATTTCTTCCTTGATGCCGAAAAACAGAATCTTTATCACGCTTCAATGACTTTTGAAGATATAAAATCAATGCTGAAAAACAGAAAATCATTTTTTACTGTTTCGTCTTTGACTGATAACTGCCGAAATTCTGTTGCAATTATCGAAAAACTGGATGCTGTCTTCGGCACAAAAACAAAGCACCGTTCTGCAGATGAACGCGGTGCGGATGTAGAAATAAAAACCTATAAAAAAACTCTGGAGCAGGGCGAAGAGCTTGAAAAACTTCTGCGCACTCTGGAGAGAGAAGGTGTTTCAAAATCCGAAATAACAATTCTTTCTCCGCTCACTTTTAAAAACTCCGTTGCAATGCAGTTGGATTCGGTTATTTCTGCATCACGAAGCGATAAACATATATTTTTCAGTACAATACAGGCATTCAAAGGGCTGGAAAGTCCCGTTATAATTTTAACTGATATTGAATCTCTTGACCGTGAATCCCAGAAGCATTTGCTTTACGTGGGCATGACACGTGCCAAAACACTTCTTTATATATTGGCGAACAAAACCGTATCAAAATATTTGATCGGAAATTAATTCGGGAGGGAAAGCTGACAATGAAGAAAATTGATAAACTTATCCGTGTTGCGGAAGGATATATAGCAAACGAAGATGCATATATAAGACATTTCGTAGTGGTTATCAACGGCAAGCGCAGAAAATTAGCTACCTACGCCAACAGCGAAAACGGCAATGCATTGCGTGAACTTCACACATATATGGCAAGCTTTATCCGAAGACTCTATCAGCAGTCAAATGCTTCGTTTGCTTATGCCAAAGGGAAAAATATAATCGACTGTATAAAAGTCCACATCCGTTCGGACGTGTTTTTAAAGACAGATATTCATTCGTATTTTAATTCAATTACTTTTGAAGGTGCAGAACGTGTTCTGAACAGACACAAAACATATCAGAAAAATTCAGACAGCATGGGTATTCTTCTGAAGGCATGTTTTTATAACGGACGTTTGCCTCTCGGTTTTGTATCGTCACCCGTTATATCCGATATATTCCTTGTGGCACTGGACAGAAAATACAGCAAAAGAAAAGATATACTTTATACCCGCTATGCAGACGATTTTATCATTTCTGCAAGAGGAGAAAACAGCGTTTCCGTATTGGATGAAGTGCGTGAAACTCTGAGTGACGATCTCGGTAAACAAGGTTTGTTTCTCAACACAAAAAAGACATATATACGCACATTGAAACAGGCAGGAGATGCAATACATCTGCTTGGCGTTAATCTCGTAAAAACCGAAAACGAAGAAAACCGAATCACAGTCAGTGACCGTTATATCAGAGAAACTAGCAAGGGTTTTTCTGATTTGATGAATTTTAACGGAGATATTGAAGAGAAAACAGAGCTGTGTAATACTGTATGCGGACAAATCTCGTTTATTCAGATGTGCAGTCAGGACAGTCTGAATAAACTGCAGAAAATGGTCCGTGTAAAATGCGGATATTCGGGTTCGTTGCAGGCGAAAGCAATCTGCCGTGCCTGCGGTCTTGAAAAATAATATACGTTAAAAGCAAAAGGCTGTCTCACCGATAAAGTGAGGCAGCCTTTTTATGCAACCGATTATTCAAATTTAAGACCGAGAATATTGCTGTTTCGTGAAATAAAGTCAATTTCAAGAAGAGAAACTTCTTCGCTGCTGAATTTTCTGAATTCCGCAGTTACGGCAAAGCTGGTATCGGTATCCGCTTTTGCAAATATTTCAAGAATATCACAAGGAGATTTTGTAATTCTTGAAGAAGCAATGCGAAGGATTTTGTTTTTTGCAAAGGTACCGTCTTTCTTTCTGGGCATTTCATCCACAAGTTTTTTAATTACTGCATCATCAAGCAGTTTTTCTGCTATATGCGCCATAATAAGAAAGCGGCGTTTTGCAGATTTCTCATCAAGTCTTGGCGTGTTTTCATCAATTTCGGGTGCCGCATACATGAATGCGTCGGAGCGTCTGTTGGGGTCTTCTCTGTCTATTCTTTCAAGAACCTCTTCTTTTGAAAGCAGATGTTCTTCGGCAACATACATATCGTAAAGGCTCCATGCATCATCAATTTCATCTTTTGCTTTTTTGAGAGAATTGCCGAATTTGGTTTTAACTTTAAACTCTTTTGCTCCGTCTTTTACCTTGAAAATCTTATTCTTGGGAGGCTCGTATGAATCAAATGCATCGTCAAGGTTTTCACTGCCGATTATCTGGTCTGCGAGGAACTTGTCATCAATTTTATAGATATTGATTATTTCCTGAACATCATCTTCCGATGAAGCTCCGAGTTTAGCAATATCTTTGCAGGCAGGCTGGAAATTTTTCGGCATTTTTGCCTTTGTAACAGGTGTGCAGTAAATCTCAACGGGAGGAACTTCTTTAAACTCCTTTTGCCACTCTTTATAGAACAGTTCTTTTGATACTTTAGCGGATTCGGCTCTGATAATCAGTCTTTTGAGAACCGGAGATAATACGGAGCCTTCAAGTGTTGTTACATTGGCGGGAATATCAAGTTCTTCAAATCCGCAGTCTGAAAATACATATCCCTCTAATTTTTTCAGACCTTTAGGTATATTTATTTTTTTGAGAGATGAACAGCTGCTGAATGCACACCCACCAATCTTCTTGACTTTTTCGGGAATTTCAATTTCCGCAAGTGATTTGTTACCTGCAAACATTCTGCCCGGAATTTCTGTAAGACCTTTGGGAAGTATGATTTTTTCAAGAGATTTGCAATTTGAAAAAGCAGAATCCTCTATTGTTTTTACAGAGTCGGGAATAAAAATCTCTTTCAGACTTTCACAATAAAGGAATGCGCATTCTTCGATAGATGTTACGCTGTCGGGAATATTGATTTCCTTAAGCTTTTTGCATCTGTCAAATGCACTTTTCCCGATGAATTTAACACCGTTTGGAATAACTACTTTTTCAATCTTTTCAGAGGGAGGGTTTTTATTGTCTTTTTCCAGAACATAACAGAATGCGTAATTACCAATCCCCCATACACCTTCGGGAATTTCTACAACAGTATCGTTACCTCTGTACTTTTTAAGTAAACCGTCAACGATTATAAAATCCTGGTTGCTCATAACAATTCTCCTTTTTATATTAATATTTTCCGAACACTATTTTGAATTATAGTCTGCAAGGAATGCCGAAACAGCCGGTTTCCGGATTGCGTCGTTTTTATATTCTTCAATATCTGCGGCAGAAATCTTTTTGTAAAGCGAAAAAAGATTTTTAAGTAACGAGACATCGTCTCTGTTAATTGCCTGATTTGCAATTATTCTTTTGTTTGATTTTATTTTTTTCAGGATGGATTCCGTTTCAAGAATTGTATTTAGGTACTGTTTCACCAAAGAACACATTATCGGCAGCTTGAAATCTGTATCGACAAAAGCGTTCCATACGGTTTCAAGAACTGTTCCTTCAAAACCTTCAATATTTTCCGGAAGCTTTATGACACTCAAACTGTCACAACGAGAAAAAATTGTATTGTCTATCTCTGTAATATTTTTCGGAATATTGATTTCTGTAAGGTCATAACAGAATTCAAACGCCTCGAGTTCAATTTCGGTAACACTGTCAGGAATTCTTATTGAGGTAAGGCTTACGCATCCACTGAAGGCATTGTTTCCGATTCGGGTCAAGGTGTCAGGAAGTGTAACGGATTCAAGTTTATCGCAATTAAAAAACAGTTTGGATTCAATCTCTGTTACTCCTTCGGGAATTACAATCGATTTCAGTTTATCACATCCCTGAAATGCACCGCTTCCGATTTCTTTGACACCTGACGGAAGGTGCAGACAAGAGGAGATTCCTGAAAATGCGCAGTTGCCTATTTTGATGAGTCCGTCGGGAAGTTTTATTGATTTGAGTTTCAGACACATTTCAAATGCATGATTACCGATTTCCGTTACACTGTCGGGAATATCAATTGACTTAAGGGCTGAGCAACCGGAGAATACGTAATCGCCGATTTTTGTAACTCCTTCAGGAATAATTACCGATTCAAGTTGAGAATAACGGTTGAATGCTCTGTCACATATAACCGTTATATTTTCCGGTATGGTTATACTTTTTATTTTCTTATCAACACATCCGCAGAAATAATTGTTAAAAATAATCATACCGTTTTCGTCAGCAAGATTTTCATTAACATCAAACGGATATCCGTTCAACTTTGTTTCTTTGTTTTTGATGCTGACAGATCTGAGGCTTTTACACTCGCAAAAGGCATAAGATCCGATTTCTGTAACGCTTTCCGGAATTATAATTGATTCAAGACTTTCGCAAATACCGAATGCGCCGGGACCGATTTCGGTAACGCCTTCGGAAATTGAGACCGATTTGAGCTTTCTGCAAAGTCTGAATGCGTCTTCCGGGATTACCGAAACCCCTTCGGGTATTGTTATTGATTCAAGGCTTTCACAAAACGTGAATGCATTTTCACCTATTTCTTTAATGCTGTCAGGAAGAACAATGTTTTCAAGTTTCTTGCATCCATAGAATGCATTGCTGCCTATTCTGACAACGCCGTGAGGAAGAGTGACAGAAATAAGGTTTTGACAATTTGCAAATGTGTAGGGTGCAATTTCGGTAACACTGTCAGGTATTGTTATGCTTGTCAGACCGTTGCAAGAGTTGAACGCCCAGTCGGTTATTATCCTTGTTCCTTCTTTTATTGAATAATCACCGGAAAGGGATTCTTTGACTTTAACCAGATATTTTCCGATATAAAGCACAGAATTTTCCCATTTTTTGGGGTCATTATAAATGGCTGTGTTACCAAATGCGTTGTCACCTATGTTTGTTACACTGTCTGGAATATTTATGTTTTTAAGCTTGGTACAACCGCAAAAAGCAGAGCGACCTATGCTTGTTACGCCGTCTGGGATATTTATGCTTGTCAGACGGGCACAATTATAAAACGTAGCGTGGTTTATGCATGTTATGCTGTCGGGAATGGTGATTTTTGTCAGAGCGGTACAATGATGAAACGCTGATTCGCCGATACTTATCACGCTGTCGGGAATATCAACGCTTACAAGATTTTTGCACGAATAAAATGCCTTGTCGCCTATGCTTGTTACGCCGTCAGGTATTATAATGTTTTTGATAGGATTACAATACTCGAACGAACGTGCTCCGATTTCGGTAACACCATCAGGAATAATAACATCTTCACTGTTACCTGTGTATTTCTCCAACAAGCCGTGGTTGATAACAAAATCTTTTTCTGCCATTATAGCGCGACTCCTTTTTGTTTTGATATTTCTATTATACAAAGAAATTCATTTTCAGTCAAACTCTGATTATCAGAAATCCGTGCCGAGAAGAACGAATTTACCGTTGACTTCTTCCATGAAAATGATGCCGAAGTTCTTCATGTCAAACCATCCGTTTCGGGCAGTTGCTGCAAGAGGATACTGACGGATTTTGTCTTCGGGAATTTCAACAACCGCATTGAGTTCTTCAAGGAATTCCGAAACTTTTGCGAAACTTTCCGGGTTCCACTGAACATCGCAGAGAACAATATGATTTTCATCTTCTTCCCAGTATTCTTCGCAGATACCAACCTGGTCATCGGGAAGATATTTATTCACGATTTCATGGATCTTTTCGGTCTGACCGTCGGTTATGCTGTCGGTGTCATAAACAAGGCTGAGGCTGTATGAATACCAGGGAGAAGTATCCTTGACGGTAAGGGGAAAATCTTTATTGGCAAGACTGTCGATATCAACATATTCTCCGTCTTTGATTTTGCAATAAGAAAATTCACCGCTGTTGGGATGAAATGCGATTTTTTTGTATTCGAAATTCACGGTATCTTTAACGGTGTCAAGATACGGATGAAGTCCGCAGTCAAACCATGTTATAAATTTGTCTGTTCCGTTGCCGTTTTCATTGTCTTCAGTGTCCGCAATGAAAACAGATGAGTTGTAATGAGCATTAAGATAAACATCAAACTCAAAAGATTGAGCATCATGGATTTTTTCTGTCGCCGAAAGAAAAACCTCAGCTTCTGTTATATCGGTACGGACACCGTCGATGATAAGATAAGCATCAGCTCTGATGTCCTCATCTTCTTCGTGGTTATTGATACGGGTAACAAGTTCGTTGCAGTATGACTGAATGTTATGTGCTGTTTCTGTGGGCACAGGATTGGTGAAAGTGAGTCTTTCGTGGAATTCTGAGCTTCCCTTGATTACGAAGATTGTTTTTTCTGTGTTCATGATTATTCTCCTTTTCGGCGGTGCCGTGTTTTTTATCTTGACTGTATTATAATGTGTTATGTGTCCTATAAAACGGACTTGCAAACAGAAAAAAGCCGGAAAATCGCTTTTTTACGGCAATTTTCCGACTTTTCAGGAATTTATTCAATTATGAATTCTCAACCAGCTTCTGCCAGACTTTTACCATTGCGTAGGTATCAAGTTTGCAGTAAGCAAGAAGATTTTTTCTTGTTTCGGCGATTTCTTCGGAGGGCATCGACTTCATATTTTTGAAAGCATTTGATGCCTGGTCGCCTTTCTGTATTCCCTCAAGATTGTGATAATCAAGCGAAGATTCATCGGGATAAAGCGCGGGGAGAACATATTTTATCGAATACGAACCCTGCATTGCGGGGAGATAATAATGCTTCTTTGAAAACGGTGTCATCAGGTCATTTATGTTATCGTGAATGTTCATCAGATGGTCGGCAAGGTCGGGATAAACCTCTGCAAGTTTCTTGATGACATTCTTCTCAAAGCCCATATTGTATGCCGTTGTGCAGACATTCATCGGAATATCGTTGCAGAGTTTTTCTGCGAGTGCACGTCGGGGGTCTGTGCCTGCTTCGGCAAGGAATTCCGTGTGGTGGAGTTCACCGTTTTCACTTTCAAGCCAATGGAGTGAATACTGAAACGGAATCTGCTCATAGGGTGAGGTAAAATCAAACGGCGGAACAGCCTCCTGAAAAGTTTCAAAATCGAGGAAATAAAGCGGAAACGAAAGCGAGTCAACGGTTTCACGGATTCCCTTTGCATCGATTTTACCGATATTATTAAGATGCGATTCAACCTGCAAACGCTGATTACCTTTGATTTCTTTTCGCTTTACAAGGCTTTCAAAATCATAGTCTCCCTCATTGAAAAGCTTTACTTTTGTATCGAATTTAAGTCTGCTGATATCGAAAACATTCGGGTGCAAAAGTCTGCCCGTGCAGTAGTCAAAATATCCGCAGGTGTAAGGTTTGTTGCAGTGGCAACCAACCTCTCTGTGAGGCTCATAATCGCTTGACATTATTCTTTCAAGTTCGAGGAGAAAATCCCTGATGCCTGTCTGCATACAATCGGTGTGATACTTCACATCTTCAATCACAAACAGTTCGTCAAGGTCGATTTCACCGTGACGGACATAGCAGGGATTGATATGAACAAGGTAAACGCCGTCAACCTTGTAGCCCAGACCGCCCAGCACATACTGCTGATAAGCGGTATCGTGAAGATAGATTTCACTCACTGCGGTTGAGCTTTTGACTTCATAGATTTCAACGTGACCGTTGCCCTTGTTTCTGAGGATATCGACACTGCAGAAAAGTCCGTCAAGGGCAAAAGATGCCTCTGCGATAACGGGCGTGCCTGCATCGATAAGCCTTTGAGTTTCTTCAAGCATTTCGCCTAAATCACCGAACGGAACTTCTGTGAAATCTCCGAAAAGACCCATCGCAAGGTCACCAACCATATTACCCGTTTCAAGTACCGCCTCATTCATAACGGAATCGTCAAATTCTTCGGGCTTGTTTCTGTGAAGCCAGAGCATTTTCGGGCACTGAACGGCATTGCAGTATTTTGATTTTGAAAGTCGCAGAGACATAATCATTCTCCTTGTCTGTTGATTATAATTTGATTATACAGAAAATACGGTCAACAGTCAAATTGTTAATTGCCAACATTATGCAAGTGTGATACAATAAATTTATACCTTAAGATAACGGAGTTTGCTATGATTAAAGAATTAATCCACGACCCGATTTTGCTTGCGAGGAAATCGGAGGTTGCAACAAAAGAAGATTTGCAGGCGGCACAGGATTTGCTTGATACACTCACCGCCCACAAAGACGGTTGTGTGGGTATGGCGGCGAATATGATCGGTGTGCAAAAACGCATTATTGCTTTTGATAACGATGGCACATATATGGTTATGTTCAATCCCGAAATCATAAAAAAATCGGGACCATACGATGCAGAAGAAGGCTGTCTTTCTCTGCTCGGAGGATCCCGAAAATGTAAGCGTTATCAGACTATAAAAGTGCAATGGCAGACTGCTGAATTCCAGACCCGAATAAAAACATTTACAGGTTTCCCTGCACAAATAATTCAGCATGAGGTTGACCATTGTGACGGAGTATTAATATGACAGCATTACTTATTGTTATCTACATAGCGTTTGTTTCGCTCGGGTTTCCCGATTCGCTTTTCGGCGTTTCGTGGCCCGTTGTTCACGTTGAATTCGGCACTCCCGAAAGTTTTGCATCCCTTTACAGCATCATAACAGGTGTCTGCACGGGCGGTGTTGCTTTTATTGCAGGTCCGCTTCTGCGAAAATTCGGTACAGGCAAAGTAACATTTTTCTCAACTCTCCTCACCGCACTCGGACTTATCGGCATCAGTTTTTCGCCGAACATCGTTGTGATGATGATTTGCACCGTTATTATGGGTTACGGTGCAGGTGCGATTGATACAGGTCTGAACAATTTTGTTTCGCTTCACTACAAGGCAAAGCATATGAACTGGCTTCATTGTTGCTGGGGTCTCGGTGTTACAATCAGCCCGATAGTAATGTCCGCATTTCTCGGCGGTAACGGCACCTGGAGAAACGGATACAGAGTTATTGCGATTCTGCAGTTTGCGATTGCGCTGATTATCCTGGCTTCTCTTAAAAAGTGGAACATCCAACCGAAAAAGTCTGCCGAAGCCGAAACAGTACAAAAGGAATTACCCAAGAAAAGCTTTTTCGATTTGCTGAAAGAAAAAGGAATGGTAACAAGCATTCTCTCGCTCGGGCTTTACTGTGCAGGCGAATTCACAATAGGCACTTGGGGTGCAACGTATGCTGTCAACGTGCTTGCCGTTTCGCCCGGCGAAGCCGCAAAATGGATTTCACTCTACTTTGGCGGAATTATGGCAAGCCGAATAATTGCGGGTTTCCTTTCCGAGAAACTCTCTGATGATACTCTTGTAACGGGCGGTATGGCACTTGCGGCAGTCGGAATGGTTATGCTTCTTCTGCCAATCGGTAAAACCGCACTTGTCGGTTTGCTTTTAATCGGTATGGGTTACGGTCCCGTATTTCCGAGCGTGCTTCACAGCGTGCCTGCAAGATTCGGCGCAGAATATTCGGCCGACATCACAGGTTACCATATGAGCGGTGCATACGGCATCGGTTTTGCAATCCAGTTTGCATACGGATATATCGCATCCGCAACAACTTTTGCCATAACTCCGTTTGTGCTTCTCGCACTTGGTCTCGGAGTAATCGGTGCAACTGTTGTTACGCTTAAAGCTTTGAAAAAAAGTGAAATAATATGATAATAAAAACAGCAATTACCAATGCATAAACAACACCGCAGTTGATACATTTCGTACCGACTGCGGTGTTGTTATTTAAATAAATTATTCTTTGAAAGCAGCCATTGCATCTTTTATCGCATAAAATGCAGGCTTGGGATTTCCGTTGACATCTGTTATTCCCCACGCGGTTTCATAGGGGCAATCCGACTGTCCGCAGTACCAGCAGGTAGGTGAATCTCTCCAACAGAAAATGAAAAATCCTGCAAGACAGTCTATCTTTTTCAGATTCGGCAAAAGTTGGCTGTAAAACTCCGCCTGACCCTCGGGTGTATGGGCTATACCTGTAAGTGATTCATCTAGATAGCAGTAGAAATGCTTATCCATAGCCTCGAAAACTGCATCTCCCCACGTTGCAGGGTCGGGGAATTCCTCATAGACGTGTGATTTCAGCGCATCGGGCAGTTTTGCAACAAAATTCTCAATATCCGCACGTGCTGCAGCTTCGGAATCATATCCGTAGCGTGCAAGGATTTCGGCACGCTCTGCATCACTTTTGGGTTCGCCTGCGCTGATATAGCCGAATTCCGCCACAATGATTGGCTTTTTAGTTATCCGATTTACCTTGCGGACTGCAGATACATAATCGTGCAGTTCGCCGCCGTACCACGTACCGTAATAAAGGTCAACGCCGACGTAATCCATATACTGCAGATAAGGTTTCATAAGATAGTGCAGCTCTTCCATCACGCCTGCGGAGTTATAACCGATTATCAGATCGCCCTTGACTTCGCTGAGAGCCTCTGCCTGAATACCGATAAACTTTGCCGCCTGCTCCATTGTCAGCGGATATGTGAAATTGGTAACGCCCATCTCGTTTGTTATCTGTATTCCGCTTATAATATCGCGCAGGTCATTGCAAAGAAATACAGCAATTTCTTTTGTGCGCTCAGCATTTTCGTCAGTTGACGGGTCAAAACCGCCAATGTCAAAATATGATCTCGGGTAAGGTGTGATTGCAAGAACCTTGATTCCCTGATCGGCGTAGCCCCTTGCTCTGTTTTTAAACTCGGTATATGAGTTGCTTATGCTGCCGTCTGCATTATACGGATAAGGAATATCAAAACGCACCCAGCCAAGACCAAGTTCATCTATGCGTTCATAATTTTCGTCAGGGTGGCAGACTCCGTACATGTATCCGCCCGTCTTTTCCTGAAGCAATTGAGCGTCTTTATTTGTGCCGTTAAAAAAGCCCGTTATTGACGTGAACAGCAGAGAAAAGATAACCAATACAGATTGAAACCATTGAACTATATTCATACGAAAACCTGCTTTCTGTTTGTTTGAGTTTATAGTAGCATATGCAGCCGAAAACAGCAAGACAGAACGGTAGTATCTGCAATAAAAATATTCCGTTATTTATGAAATAAATCGAACACTTCCTTATGGCTTTTCTCCGCCATCTGCTTAAACTCCCACGCACCGCCGAAATTTCGTGTGACATAGGTTACGACGATGTCGGATTTATTGAGCATCCATTTATTGCGGTAGTTGATGGCGAAGCGGCGGGGAACGGCTTCTATTCCTTCGGGGAGAATTGAGTGCTCGTCGGGAGTGTCATTCTTGTTCGGCATATAGGCAAGGACAACATAATATTTTATGGGATAAGTCTTTGACAAATCCTCAAGCTGACGGCGTACCATAGCATCAAAATTGCCGTGGTTGCCGACATAAAACACAGTCGCATTTTTATTTTCAATCAAGTCTATCAGAGTCAGTCGCAAGGCTGGCTCTGTTTCTTTTGGGGTATCTCTGTGACCGAAAAAGGTTACTGTTTGTTCTTTCATAATCTCACCC
>JAFSFB010000009.1 GCA_017435385.1 Clostridia bacterium
AGACTATATTGAAAACGATTATATTTTCAAATGGCCCAACGGCAAGACCTATGACCCTGACTATATATCAAAACGCTTCAAAAAACTTTTGAAAAAGAATGATTTGAAACGTATCAGATTTCACGATTTGCGTCACAGCTGTGCAGCCTTGCTTTTGTCTGAGGGCCGTGAGCTTTATGACGTTTCTGAATGGCTCGGGCATTCGGATGTAAACATCACCGCCAAGTTTTACGGTCACCTTGATATGAAAAGAAAAAAGGATCTCGGCAACACTATCGGAAATTCTATAGGCTTCAAAAACGTTGTGTAGCTTGAGCCGGAAGGACCTCTTGTTAGAATTTTGTTAGAAAAACAGCGTTTTTCACACTTTTCATAAAGGACATAAAAAAGCCGAAACTCCTTGATATACAAGGAGTTTCGGTATGGCGCGCTGCAAGGGATTCGAACCCCTGACCTTTTGGTTCGTAGCCAAACACTCTATCCAGCTGAGCTAGCAGCGCATATTCGATTTTTCAACCGAGTTTCGATTGCCAAAGTATATTAACATATCCTTTCAAAAAAATCAACCCTATTTTGAAAAAAATATTAAAATATTCTGTCAGTCCGCAAACTATATCACATAGGAATAAATAACATAATAATGAACCGCACTGCCGATAACGGTAAGCATATGAAAAACAACATGCATCGCAGGTCTTTTTCTTCCGACGGCGCAGAAGAGTCCGCCGATGAGATAGAACGCATTTCCTATAAGAAGACCGCCAAAAGCATCCCCGTTGATTTCTCCGAGAAGCGGAACAGCAGTCGCAAGCATGGCAATCCCCGAAACGATATAAACCGCAACGGTTATATTTTTCAGTTTCTCAAAGAAAAAGAGCTTTGAAATCACGCCAAAAATGGTACAGCCCCAGCCGAGGGCAAGAACAACGGCACAATGCTTGGGGCTGATATTCCACAGCGTTATCAAAGCGCAGGGCGTCGCCGTTCCCGCAAAAAGAACGGGAACCGTTGAATGATCAACCAGCCTCGCCGTTCGCTTTGCTTCGCCCGCAGGAAGCCCGTGATAAACCGCCGAAGCCGTATAGACCGCCACAAGCGACAATCCGAAAACAACGGCAGACACTACGCTTCTGGCTCCGCTCGCTTTCACGGCAAGAAATACAAGTCCGACCGCCGCAGCAACAGCTCCGACGGCATGCGTAACGCAGTTTGCCGCATCGACCTTATGCGAATATTCAATCAGTCCGACACCTTTGCCAATCACACGAGCTCTCCCCTTTCGCTTTTTCAGTTTATTCTATCACAAACCCGACCCGCTTTAAAGAGGAAAATATTATTCGGTGAAAAATTTCTGCCCGACAGCTTAGCGTATCGGGCAGTTTCTTATTTATTAAGGCTTTCGGCATATTCGAGAGCTTCGTCGATATTCGGCAGGAAGTTCTCTGCGCCGACCTTATCATAAAAGCCTGATTTTTTCATTACCGAAAGAGGCTGTTCGTTGGTATGGGAAAGAACAAGCGTGAGTCCCTTGCCGTTGCAGGTCGAATAAATTTCATTGAGCGCACGCATCGCCGTTGCATCAAGAGCAGGAACATTTCTCATCCTGAGAATAACCGTCGTCACGCCGTCCTTGATGGGAACAGAATTGAACTTTTCACTTGAAGCAAAGAACATCGGGCCCTCAAACTCAACGACCTCTGTATTGGCAGGGATAGCCTTGAGCCTTTCGCTGTCGGGGGTATCCTCGCCTGCATCGCTCCAGGTTCTGATTCTCGCAACATCGCTCATTCTCTTCATGAAAAGAACAAGGCTGAGAATCATACCGACCTCGATGGCAACAACGAGATCGAAAACAACCGTCAGAACAAAGGTCGCAACAAGAACGAGAATGTCGCTCTTGGGAGCGGTTTTGCAGATCTTGACAAATCTTCTCCACTCGCTCATGTTATATGCAACCATGAAAAGGATCGCCGCAATAACAGGCATGGGGATCCAAGCCGCATAGGGCATGAGAACAACGAGAATCAGAAGAAGAACCGCCGCATGAACAATGCCTGCGATCGGTGTTCTGCCGCCGTTCTTGACATTTGCCGCCGTTCTTGCAATTGCACCCGTTGCGGGAATGCCTCCGAAAAGACCCGAACAGATATTGCCGACGCCCTGAGCGATAAGCTCCGTGTTGGAATTATGCTTGTCCTTTATCATGCCGTCGGAAACAACGCAGGAAAGCAGGGATTCGATGCCTGCAAGAATGGCGATCGTGAATGCGCTCGGCAAAAGCTGACCGACAGATTCAAAGCTGAATTCGGGAAGGCTGAGCTTGGGAAGCTCTCTGGAAATGGTATAGAGATCGCCTACTGTGTTGACATCCATGTTGAACGCCTTGACGATAACCACTCCGACGATAACCGTTATCAGCGAGCCGGGAATCTTTTTGCTGATTTTCGGCCATACGATCTGAATTGCAAGAGCGATCACGCCGACAAGAAGAGCCTGCCAGTTAAAAGTGCCGATCGATTTGGCTATGGCATGAAGCTTTTCAACGGTTTCGACTGTCGGCATGCCCTCGGGGAAGGTAAGACCGAGAAAGTCCTTTATCTGACCGATAACGATGGTCACGGCGATACCTGCCGTGAAGCCCGTGGTTATGGTGTAAGGAATATATTTTATCAGCGAACCGAATTTGAAAACGCCCATGATGACGAGCAGAAGTCCCGCCATGATCGTCGCAACAACAAGTCCGCCCGTTCCGAATTGGGCAACGATGCCTGCAACGATAGTTGCAAAAGCCGCAGTCGGTCCCGAAATGTTGACATTACTGCCTCCGAGGAACGAAATCACGAAGCCTGCAACAATAGCGGTATAAAGACCTTTTTCGGGAGAAACGCCCGATGCAATCGCAAGGGCGATCGAAAGAGGCAGAGCAATTATCGCAACGATAACGCCTGCAACAATGTCGTTGACAAGCTGTTTTTTGCTGAATCTGTCCTTCAGCGAGAAAAGCTTGGGAGCAAAAATTTTCATTGATAAAACCCCGTTTTTCTTTGATTTTCTATATTTTCCGATTTATAATTATACTCTTTTGCTCTTGGTTTTCAAGCCAAAAAACGCAGTTTTACGAAATTCGGAAAAATAGACAATATAAGGTTCTCAAAGCAAAAATTTTTGTTGCCAAAGGCTATGCCTGCATCGCTTTTCAGCCCTGTTATCCTTGTCGGGCACCATTCATTTCTTGCTCTCTTGCTCCGACTTGTAATTTCTGTACGCAACAAGGGCATTCAGGCAAAGGTCGATCAGGTTTGTATCCATTTTATCTATCGGTTTTTCGAGTTCTTCGCTGATAATCTTATCCAGCTTTTTGGCGTTAAGCTTTAAAGTTTTGTCATTCAGATATGTTCTTATTATGGCAAGACAGCGTTTATATTCTTTCAAAATATCACTCCCAGTTTTTGTCTGTATCTATATATGACGAAAAATCGGATTTGTCACGCAAAAAATGAGAAAAAATTTAACCGGATCTTTTTCAGACCCGGTTCAGATTGACAAAAAACCTTTTTGATAAAATATGATGGATGAACGGCTGCCTCCCCTGCAGGGGAGGTGGATTTTGCGAAGCAAAAGACGGAGGGGTTTATCGGTAAGAGCTTTTATACATCAATGTGCCACGCAAAATCCGAAACTCCCTCAGTCACTCCGTGACAGCTCCCTCCCGAGGGAGCCGAAACAGCAATCCACGGTTTAGTTTTAAAAAATCTATTTTATCGACAGACAAAACCGGAACTGCCGAAAAGCAGTCCCGGTTATTCTTCGTTTTGGGCGTTATAAAGATTTATGATTCGTTTTTGATTTTTTTCTGCGTATTTCAAGGCTTGATATGCGCCGCCCGATTCATTTTTGACATAAACAATGACCATATCCGAGCGGTCAATCATGTCATGGTTTCTCGCTACAATTGCATATTTGAAATTGCTTTCGGCAGATGCTTCGCAGATCTCGATTGAATCGTAATAGCTCTCAAAAGCCTCTGTGTTGTTTCTGAGTTCTGCGGTTTCATAGGGAAGAACAAGGGCGAGAAAAGCATTTTCGTTGCCCGTTTCCTTTTTCAGCTTTCTGATAACGGAAGCCGCCATCAGATCGAAATCGCCGTTTCTGCCGACGAGGAATTCAACCTCTCCGCTTTCTTTTTGCATAACAATGCGCAGAAGCTCACGGAGCTTGCTTTCGACGGCGTTATATTCATCAATAAACCTGTGACCGAACAGGCTGACGGTTAATTTCTCTTTCATTTTCTCTCACCCAAAGGTTATTGCCGATGCACGGCAAGGCGCATCGGCAAGGAATTTGAAGTTGTTTTGCGTTTTAAAGTTTAGCAGCAGCTTATGTATTCTGAACGAATCAGCTCTTTTTCCGTGTAATCGCATCTTGTGCAGGCTGCAACGGAATAATATCTTTTAAGGCAGCGGGGAGCGGTTGCTGACGCTTTATGAGTTATTGTATATGCCGTTGAGGTTTCAAGCTTGTGACCGAAAAGGGTACACATAAGACCGTATGTTGCGGCATCTTCACAGCCGTCGCACTCCGTTTCGACTGAATGAATGAAGCTGTTCATGAGGTCTTCGGAAACGCCTGCTTCAAAAACAAAATCAATGTCACCTCTTGTGATGACAACCGTATTTTCAGCCGCATCCTCTGCGGAGGCGGAAAAGTTCGCAAGGGAAAAAACCGAGGCTATCGCCAGAATGAGAGCAAGAACTTTTTTCATGTCACTTTATCTCCTTTAGATTCTCTATGATATTCAAAAGCTCTTCTTCCGTGGTTGCTCCGACTGAATAAAAATATCCGTTATACTCGAACATTCCCTGAACAAGGCCGTCTTTGACCGTAATATAAACAGAATATTCTCCGATAATCTTCATCGGATTATCTGTCCTTATTTCATCTGAAATATTTGCATCTAAATATATCGTAATCCCACAATCAGGATTTTTGCATTGCAGAACATAATTTCTTCCATTAGTTACATCATTAAAATACCAGCACTTTGTTATCCTGCCGTTATCGGGAAGACGGGTCGGGAACAGAATCGCTATTTTTTCATCTCTGACAAGCTCTTCTGCGGAAGAATAAGTTTTTGATTCGTTTGGTTTGATTAATTCTATATTTTCAAAAGCCAGACCGTCGCCGCACTTCATAAATTCAACGATTTGTTTTATATAGCGGTCGACTATACTGTCTTCTGCGCTGCCCAAAGAAATGGCAACGATTGAGAAAATCGCAAGCAGAACCGCAAGAACGGCGGCAATAACGGCAATTCTCTTCGCCCTCATTTTCTTTTTGGCGTTTGAGCTGATTGCGGTTACCTTGCCCTTGAACGGTATTTCGCTCACTCTTTTTTCGATTTCTGCTTTTGTAAGTCTTTGTTTTCCTTCAAGCTCCATGAGAAAATCAACGCATTCCGTTACAAGACCGCTGTCCATTTCCTTATGATCCTTCGATGTTTCAAGCAGAATTATTGCCGTGAGCTTGTCCCTCAAAGACTGCCTTTCAGCGGTCATGTCATGTTTGTTTTCCATGGATTTGTTCACCTCCTGTAATTATGATTCGATAAATGCAATACCTCCCTTCATGTATATATGACGGGAATTGCATTTTGTCACGCAAAAATTTTATATTTTTTTGAAAAATTTTTATAATCGCATAAAAAGAAGCAGAATTGCCATGAATATAAAGGCTGCTTTCTCCTTGATTTTCAATCTGAGTCTGTAAACTCTCGCCCTGACAGCGTGTTCAGAAATATCAAGAGCCTTTGCCAGTTCTTTGTATTCCATATGCTTGGTGTAAACCATTTCAAAAAGCTCAAGCTCTTTTTCACTTAACGAAGAAAGAATGCTCTTCTTCTTTTCCTCGAGTTCTTCCGGAGTCACCTTATTATCTTCTTCCATTTCATAAAGGATATCCGTGCTTGTCTGTGAACCGAACACCGTTCCGTAAATAAGCTCTTTTTCTCTCTTTGCGATAGCTCTGAACTGTTCTTTTATTTTGTTGTCGGCTACTTTATAGAGCCAAGCTTTTATGTACTCATCTTCAAGTTCATTGTATTTTTCCTGGAAGAAAAGAAAAACTTCCTGAGTAACATCAGCAGCATTTTCTTCCTTTTTGAGTCTTGAAAGACAAAGATGATATATGTCGTTATAGTATAAATTTGCAATCTCAGTCGCTCTTTCAAAACTTATCAACAAATATCACCCCTTTTCGTCAAATTATTTACACATTTGTCTAATTATAACAGTTTAATATGGTTATGTCAAAGAAAAGATTATCATGATATATGCCGAGCATTACTACCGCCGTATTTTTTCAGTTTCAAAAGAATATATCTCCGATAAAAACAAAAATCCGAACTCGGAGAGAGTTCGGATTTTTTCAATGTGGTGGACGTTAACCAACACCTTTGGCATTCACCGTTTTTTGATACTTGCCTTTGGGGTTTTCAAATCCACGTTTTCACTTCAACACTAAATACAATAAAAATATTGTAAATAAAAATGGGATTAAGGTCAAAATCCCTAATCCCAAAAAACAAATTTGTTTTTAATGGAGAAATAAGGGCAACGTCAGTAACGCCACCCTTACAAAAGCTCGAAGCTTTTTGATTACATTATATATTATAGACACAATCAGACCAGTTTGTCAACCATTTTTTTAAGAAAATTAAAAGAGGTTAAAATTGTATGATTGTTTGAATAATAATCAATGTTTCTGAACATTCTTTCATCTATAAGTGTTTTGAATTCCTCTAATCGATGTTTTCTAACTTGTTCCGATACCATTTGATTGTAAACATAAAGCAAACAAACAATTTCAAAGAGGGGTCGGCAAGACAATTTTTTCTTTCTCTCCTCATTGCCAATGTCTGGATTGGTCTTCACGTAATTGGAAATTTTAGGTGGTGGAGTAGTTCCTTGAGGTGCAAGAGAATTCAATAAACAGTTATTGTGAGCACAAGCATTCCTCAAACTGCGGATAGGATTAAGAATATTACTATCAATAGTGTATGACTGTGGATATAGCGAGTGATAATAGTTGTAAAACTTCGCTAAATCTCCGAAACTAATAATTTCAACTAAAACCCAAGCAGGACAATCTATATTCATTATTTTTGTGCAAACATCGTTTGTCTGTTTATCAAAGACGGTACAGAGTTCAAAATACTTAGCGATTAATTCACCTGTAAATATTGAGTCAGATTTCTTCTCAATATTGGATTTAATATTTGGATTTTGAGCCAAAAAGCTATCGACAATGGAATAACCGTCTTCGTTAATGTTTTGTTCTATTTCGGATATTAACGAAACTTTAAGTGCGTGTTCCAAATCAATACACATTTTTAATAATAAATATCTCAAATGCATATCAATTGTAGAGAGGTCTGTTAAATGCGAAAAATCAAGATTGATATATTTTCCTTCGTTTTCGCCAGACATATGTTTAGCATAGTTTTTACGATATGAAGCTGTTCTCAAATAGTTGTTTTTGTCAGACAAATATTTTGCAGCATCTTCCTCTTTTATACGGTTAAATGTTATGCCTTTTTCGCTTTTTAACATTTCAACCAGTTCGGCAGATGTCTTTTTGGGTTTGTTTATTTTGTTGCTAATGATAATCCCTTCTTTTGTATTTTTAATTTTAAATAAATTTACCTCGATTTCCTTTTGCAACAATGCTAATCATAACATATATTGTCATAAAAATAAATAGTAATTTGAAATTTGTTTTTATATGTCATATTACCACCCTTACAGTTAAGCTATGTGAAGTATTATACAGCAACAAAATGATTTAATGTCACCCCCCTCTACCAACATTTTCATAAGAATAAAAGCACGCTCTTTGCTTGATGCACCGAGCGTGCTTTTTTATACATCAGGATATATTTGGAAATTTACAAGAGTTTTTTCCAATGAAATTTCCAACCGCCTATATTATAATTATGACAAAAGTATTGGAGATGATTGTTATCGACTCTGATTTCGACAATTTAAACGGCATATATGATGAATTAAAAAATGTATTCGGAATTGATGTCACTTTGCAATTCTACTCAATGTTCAAAGGTCAGCAAATAACATTTCCAATGACTTTACTTGACAAAAAATACATAGCAAAGAAAATCAAAAAAGAATACAACGGTAAAAACAGCAAAGAACTTGCAAAAAAGTACGGCTATTCCGAGAGAAGAATAAGAGAAATAGCCAAAAAATAATCAGCCGAAATATGACCAAAGGTCATTTTCATTCAACAAAAACAACAGGAGGTGAATTTAATGGGATTCTTTGATACTCTTTCCAACATACTTTCAAAAGCGATGGATTTTGCGGTAACAGAAACCGAAAGATACCAAAAAGAACAAGATAGAGCCGAAGCAAAAATGGCAACAAAATCGGATTCTCAACTTTCAGATATCTACAAGGGTAAATCAACTGCCGCAGAGAAAAGAGCCGCAAGTCAGGAGTTTGCATCAAGAGTTGAGTCTGAAAAAGCTAAACTTGGCAAATACACAAATGACCAACAGCTGAAATCAATAGCAAAAGATGAATCAAAAACTTTGTCCGAAAGAAAAGCCGCTTATGAGGTTTACAAAGAAAAAGAAGAAATGAGGAAAAAATAATGGGAACAAATACCACTACACTTGACCAAAACGGATATGGACTTTGCGGTACTTGCAGGAAAAAGTTTTTTGTAGGTCAATTAGACTCTTGTGCTTATTGTGACAAATGGGTTTGTCCTGCACACAAGAAAAAGCACCAAGGATTAACAGTATGTCCCAAATGCTACTTGATTTTAAAAAGCAAGAAATAAGGTGATATATTATGAGTAATGATGTAAATTATATCAAAGATTGTCCTAAATGCAACGGTAGCGGAGAAATGGATTGTCCCAGCTGTGGCGGTAGCGGATATGACTATATGGACGGTGGTCAATGCGACCGTTGCGACGGCACAGGAGATGTAACTTGCAACCGTTGTCACGGTAGCGGAGTAGTTTCTGCATAAAACATCACATACCCTTAATCAAGGAATTGGTTAAGGGTTATTTTTATATTCAAAGGAGGAAATATGCAATATTTTATTATGGGATTTGTTATAGGCTTTAGTGTCATAGCCGTAACAGACAAAAAAGTTTTGAGAAAGGGGGCAGATAAATGATAACAGCGTTTTTGACTACCGCAACAACAGTAGCAACATCCTATGCAATAGAAATGTTCATAAGCGGTGTTTGTACTGCTATGTCACTTTATTGCGGAACTAAACTGCCGAAGAATAAGAGGGCAAAGAATGATTAAGATTGACAGCCTAAAAGACCTTAACAATCCCCGAATTGATGAACGGATGAAATTCTACCTGCGTAAGAGGTTGAGTGTGCTTTCCCAATCATTAAAAACTGACAACTTAACTTGTTTCGGCTCAATATTTTTAATTGAGGGTATTTCCGATGTTGAAGAACTGACCGAAGCAGGTATTAACAGCAAGCCATCCGATATAACATTTGAGAATGTAACCAAAATACATATTTTTAACAGCCGAGAAGAATTTAATGTTCTTTTCGGCTGTGTTGTTTTAAATAACGATTTTGCGGTTGATATTGTATGCACAGAGGGTATGTGCAACAAAGAGCTTGAAGCAAATATGCTCTCAAATGTTGACCGTGAGGATTTTTTGATTTTTGAACAAGGAGTGTAAAAATGAATAACACCGTTGAAAGAACAAGTGAAATAAAAACAACAGCTGTTTTCAGCAAAGATTCAAAACACAGATACTGTCTTAAAATGGAATGGGATAATAAAAAGAAATCTTGTGCCATTTTGATGACCTACCCAAGCACGGCAGACGAATTCATCCTTGACCAAACAACAATGCTCGTCAGAAACGGAGCAATAAAGAATGGATTCGGCTCTGTTTCAATCATAAACATCTTTTCTCAACTCAACTCGGAAGTTCCGAAATGCGACAGAGTAAACAGTTCTGTTGTGTTGCAGGAATGCTCCGAAGCCGACATCATCTTGGTTGCTTTCGGCAGAAACACGGCACATCAGGAACACAAAGACTCAATGCTTGAAATGCTTTCAGACTACAAAGATAAGCTCTACACAATCATTGATAAAAACGGGAGTCCTTTTTCACACCCTCTTTCACCCAAAGCGAGAGAGTGGAAAATCGAAAAGCTCAAAATCTGAATGAAGCAAGGCAAAGTATGTTGAAAATCTCATACTTTGCCTTGGATTTTCGGATTTTCGGTACAACAAGCTTTTCACAGCCTTCAACAAGGCGAAAAACAATCCGAGTTTTTGATTTTTTTTGGATTTGAAATGGAATTTTTAAAAGCTAAAAAATCTCGCCAAAAAAATTTTTTTGAAAATTTTACAACAAAAGTGACTTCACGCCAAGCGATAAAGGGGTGAAAGGATATAGTTCTAAATTCGCAAAAACAAGGGGTCTTGACTTATAAAAAAGTGCGATTATAATAGAGGCGAAATAACCGACAAGGAGGTGAAACAGATGATAAAATATAACTTCAAAGAAACTTATGAATTGAACGAAAACGACAGAAAAATTGTAGAAAAAATAAAAACATATCCCTATTTTACTTACAAATTAGAACAACCCAAAATATATTCTGTTTGCCGCATAAAAAAGACAGGCAAATCGCTTGAGAATAACAAATATTTCACCATATCAAGCTATGTAAGAATTACAAAAAAGTTTATAGATATTGATACTCAAAAGGTAAAATTAGAGGTTGAGTTTTTTAATGGTGACAAGATAATATCCAAAATATTTGACCGTTCAATCTTAACCAAAAGCGGAATCGAAACATTAATTCAATATGGGGTTTGTTATGACACTGATAAACCCAAAAGATTGTTGGATTATTTGTTGATTTCTGAACAATTTGCAAACATTGAATATTTTCATACCCAACTCGGTTGGAGTGAAATCGATGGCAAGAAAGTTTTTAAATCAAACAAATTGATTTCGGCAGAAAACTTTGGTTTGAAAAGTAATTATATCGGCACTCTTGACTTTGAACCTAAAGGCGATAGGGATAAATGGTTTGAAATGATTAAAAGCGAAGTTATCGGCAATGTGCCTTTAACAACAGTTATGCTTGCTGGCTTTGCAAGTCCTCTGCTTGGATTCTTAAACGAAAAGTATGACCTTGGCTCAATACTTTTTAATCTTTCAAATTCAAGCAGTAAAGGAAAAACAACTGCAGCTATGCTTGCTACAAGTGTTTTTGGCAATCCTGCCATTGATAAATCAACAATGATTACATTCAATGCAACCAACAATGCTTTGGTGAGTTTTGCTTCAAAATGCAATTCTCATACAATAGCACTTGATGAAGCTGTTATAAGCACAGCAAGTGATGTAACCAAACAGTTATATACTCTTTGTGCAGGTAGGGATAAATTACGCCTTAACACGGATAGCGAGCTTAAAGAAGCCACTTCTTTTTCCTCTTTCATAATTTCAACTGCCGAGTTTGATTTGATTCCCGAATCTTCAACCAACGGTATCAGAGCGAGAGTATTTGAACTCAACGATACTTTCACTACATCAGCCGAAAACAGCGTTAAAATCAAATCAACCGTAACGGAAAACTACGGCTTTGCAGGTAATGAATTTATTGAATTTATAATGAAAGAAAAAATTGATAAAATTGAAGAAGATTATTTATTATGCCAAAAAGCTCTGATAACTAAATTTGAAGAAAAGAACACTTTTAAAAGCAAAGGCGAACTTACTGAAAGAGTATTCTCAAAACTCGCTATCATTTTACAAGCTGGAGCTTATTTTGATGAATGCTTCGGAATAGAGATAGACAACAATTTAATTGACTATTTACTTTCAATCGAAAAACATATAAATGAAAACTCTGACAGAACTAAATACCTGCTTGATTGCATACTTCAATTTGTTGCAGTAAATCAGAATAAATTTGTAACAGATTATAATTGTTATGATTTAACACCGTCAGCTCCGCTTGGTAGGATAATTAAAACAGATTCTGAAATTGAAATAATAATATTAAAAAGTAAAGCTGATGAAGTGTTTAAAGAAAATAAGATATTAGACACAAGAAACCTATTAAATTTATTAAAAGAAAAAAATATACTCGATTGCGAAAAAGACAGATTGTATAAAAGATACAGATTCAGCATAAAGTCTGAAAAACAAGCTTGTTACATCTTCAAAATCAGCCGTTTGTATGATAATTAGGCAACTTGCACAAAAACGGCATTTTTGAAAAAACACTAAAAAACTACAGTTTTGGTCGAGGTATGCCAAGCGACTTTGACACACCTTGACCTTCGGATGAAAATTTCTTAAAAATCAATTTCAGCACTTTGCAAATTGAAATCAACTATCTGAATTTGCTATAATATTACTCGCAGATAACAAGTTAAATCTGCAAAATTTCAGAGAAAGGAGTAGCCAATTATGGATGCATTATTATTTGAAAATGCAAAGAAATTTGATGCAAAACCATCAACGAAATTTCCAACAAAGAATAGTTGCTTAACTATTGTTTATGCGAAAACGGGCAAGAGAATTGAATTATCAAAAACAATTCACGAAATGCTCGGAAACGCTGAAAAGGTTGATTTTTCGTTTGATTCCAAGCAGAAAATTATCTTTGCTTTTGCCGATGAAAACGGCTCATCGGTAAAGATGAATAAAAACAAAGCCGTTATATACAATGCTCCGCTTGTTAAAGAAATCATTGATAAATTCAAACTTGATTTCACGGAGCAAACATCTATAAGCTTCGAAAAATACGAAGCAGTTGACGGCAACGAAAACGTTGTCGGTATCTATCTTGCATAAATAATCTCCGTTATTTATCGCTCGATTCATTAATTAGCTTTTCACAGCTAATCCCAGGGTTTTAAAACCGTTCCGAGTTTCTCGGAAAAGTTAAAATACTATCTGGGAGGTGAATTTATGCAAGAACTCGAATTTAGTGTCATTTTTAATGAACAGCAGAAACAAAGCAGTGAAATCACTGCAGATGATGACCTCTTCAACGAGGTGGTTTCAATTATTGCTGAACAAACCATTTATAATAACATTGAAAATAATAATTGACAAATAATATAAGTAATAAAATAATTTGCGAATGACACTCAGCCCGACTACAACTAAAAATTCCGTAGTCGGGCGTTTTTATCTAAAAATGAAAGATATATTATAATTATGAAAAAGAAAATTAAAAGAAAAAATTTTTAAAATGAAGGAGTAATCACTATGAGTGAAAATATTAATAATAAAAATTTAATTCCCGCAGTAGGCTACTGCCGTTATTCTTCAACGGCACAGCGTGAAGAATCAATCGCTGCTCAAAAAAGAGCAATCGGACATTATTGCGTACTTGGCGGTTATGAAATTGTTGAATGGTATTGCGATGAAGCAATTTCGGGTACAACCGATAAAAGACCCGAATTCCAACGCCTCATTTCTGATATTCAAAGCAACAAGGTAAAAACACTTATAGTACATAAGTTAGACCGCTTTTCAAGAAACAAGAAAGACACTTTTGAGTACCTTGATTTGTGTGAAGATTGCGGTGTAAAAGTTATTTCCGTAACAGAGCCTATCGGTAATTCACCTGCCGACAGAATGCTTTTGACAGTCATTTCGGGCATTAATGAATACTATGTTCAGAATCTTTCTAATGAGGTTATGAAAGGTTTAAGAGAAAATGCCTATAAGTGCTTATGGACTGGTGGTCCAGCCCCTCTTGGATATGATGTTGTTGAAAAGAAACTTGTTATAAACGAAAAAGAAGCTGAAGCCGTAAAACTAATCTATGAAATGTACGCTGAAGGCTACGGTTATGGCAAAATCATTGAACGTCTTAATCTTCTCGGTTACAGAACTAAAAAGGGAAACAAATTTGCAAAAAACTCTTTATGTGACTTAATTGCAAATGAAAGATATAAAGGTGTTTATGTTTTTAATAAACGCTCAAGTAAAACTAAAAGAGATAAAAAACGTAATAACCACAAATATAAAACTGATGAAGAAATCATCAGAATCCCAGGCGGTTGCCCAGCAATAGTCAGCGAGGAACTTTGGAACAAAGCAAATTCAGTTCGCAAAGTCACTGGTAAATTTAAATCCAACGCCAAAAGACAGTACCTTCTCACAGGTATGCTCGTATGCGGTGAGTGCGGTGCAAAGATGCACGGTAATTTAAGAACATCAACAAAAGGTCACAAGTATATGACATACAGATGCAATAACAGAATTAATCAGCACTCCTGCGGTAAAAAAGAAATCAGAACAGAGATTGTTGATGATTTTGTTCTCGATGAAGTTTTCAAGAACTTTTTCACAGATAAAACTATCAGCAAGCTGACTGATTCAATCAATAAATATCGCAACAAAATTCTTATGTCAAACGAAAGATTTAAAAGTGTTCAGGCTGAATTAAAAGCTGACCTGAGAACAAGAGATATTTTAATCGATGCATTGAAGGAAACAAACAGCTCTGCTATATGCGAAAGAATTAAAACAATCGAGCAGAAAATAGCTGAATCGCAAAGCTACATAAACAGCTATAAAAAAGCTTGTGACTCTCCTCTGTCTGTTGAACAAATAAAAGAATATCTCGCACCACTCAAAGAGCGTATGAAAAGTGCTGAAAGCATTGAGCAAACGAAGCTCATTCTTTCACATCTCATTGATAAAATAGTAGTGGGTGACAGCAAAATAACTTTGTATTTTAAATTCCTCATTCCTCAAAACGAGGAAGAAACAAAATTATTCATTGAACCTTATGAGTTCAGTACTTCAATAAGCAGAAATGCAATAGAAAACTATAAATGTTTATGTCAGGAAGAATACCTTAAACCCGATATGTTCATAAACAGATTGGAATCATTTTCATTAAGAAGCTAAAAAATTGGGCAGACACAACACCGTGTCTGCCCAATCTCTTTGCTTTTTTGAACCGTTCCGAACGAAGTCGCAACGGCAACAATTTTCAATTTGAGAATATAAACAGCTTTTGTGACCTCGTTTTTGCTCGCAAAAACATCGGTTCATAGAAATTTTTGCTTTTTCTCTCTCAAAAAGCCGTTGCATAAGAAATGCACGGGCATAAATATACCCGTGCATTCAATGGTGGACGTTAACGGACTTGAACCGCTGACCCTTCGCACGTCAAGCGAATGCTCTACCAGCTGAGCTAAACGTCCGCACCTGCACTGTTGAGTGCAGGTGCTATTATATAAAATGTGCGGCGTTTTGTCAAGAGGTATTTTAAAAATATCTCTTTTTATTTTTCTATCTGCTCTTTTTCAGCGCAGAAAGAATCGCATCCGCCGCCTGCGCCGCTTCCGTGAAGGAGTTATTCTTCCAATATGCCGACACCGACGAAATTATCAGAACGATAACCGCCGCCGCATCCTTTGCGAACTCCTCACTCTCTGCGGAATAATCCGCACCGAAAAGTCTGAAGCCTACTCCGACGAGCGAAACGATAAGCATGATCAGTCTTATCCATGAAGCAGGCGTAACATTTTTCAGGCTGATAAGCGCTGTCCTGATCTTATCCATGATTACACACCTCGCATTTAACTTTTTCCTCTATATTTTTTATTTTCATTTCGTTGACGGTCATGCGCTCAACAAGATGATTATGCTTGTTGACCTTCTGTTCGAGCTGCTGAATGCGGTAAACCGTGAGTCGTTGTGAGGCAAGAATGCCTGCAATGCAGCCCGTAGCCGAACCGAGAAATGAAAAAAGTGCGTCCAGATCCATTATAACCTCCCGATATATTTTGAATTGAGCGAAATCCATCCCCTGCCGTCGGCAAGTCTGCCCCATGCGCCTGCCGCATCGGTTGCGGAAATGCTGTGAGTTTCGCCGTTTTTCACGATTCCGACAGACTTATATCCCGTTCCTGCACCCGAACGGATATAAAGACTCTTTGCGTTTATTTTTACCCTGAAGCCGGTTTCCGCCTTTGCCGTGCCGAGCGATTTTTCAAGAGCTCTGCCGATCGCTTCGCCGCAGCGTTTCTGACCGTCGGCAGTTTTTATGACGCTCAGCTCCTCATCATTGTCAATGAAAACCGTTTCGACGAGAATCGCCGTTGGTTTCGTGTCCCTTATGATTGCAAAATAATCCCTGCCGTTATCATTGAGCCTCACCTTTGCGCCTCTGTTGCGCACATTCAGCTCCGACGATATCTCCTCTGCAATTGCCGTTGCCGTTTTGAGCCCCGTCGGCGAACCGTTATAATAAAAGACCTCTGTTCCCTTTCCTCCGCCTGCGTTGAGATGGATCTCCGCAACAAAGTCATAATCTGCGGCGTTGACCGCTTTGATCCTGTCTGTAAGATAGAGATCTCCGTCGTAATTCATAAGACTGCAGCCGAGATAATCAGCCGCATATTTTGCGATTTCCTTTGCAATTCTGAATTCATGATATCTGCCGTCACGGCTGACAGCTCCGCTGTCATAGCCTCCGCTCTTCGATTTTCCGTGGCCGACAATAATGCATATCTTTTTATCCATATCAGATTCCCTCCAGAAGAAGAGTTCTCAGCTCATTTTCGCCGTAATCCCTGACATTAAGCACAGCGTCAACCATTTTAAATACATATATGTGTCTCGGCTGAACATTCAGCTGCTTCGTTTCATAATTCTCGTTATAATATGATACGGTTTCTGCAGAAAACGACAGAATTGCCAAAGCATCAAGTGTGCCCATAAGCAAATCTATTACGTTCTGCTCGATATATGAAGCATACGCCGATAATGATTCCGCAGAAAAAACGACCACTCTGCCTTCCTCGTAAAGAGACCCGAGAACGAACACGGGCATCATATAATAATGGTTGAGGTTATTATAGTTGAACCTTATCGTTCCGTTGTCATCAATAACAAATTCACTTGAAGAAGAAATTCTGAAACCGCCGGTTACGCTTTCCGATGCAAAAGGTACCTCGCTGATTCCGACAGGTCTTTCCTCAAGAACGGCGATCCTCACGCCGTGATCTTCCAATGTCTGAGAGATTTCAAGAGCGTTCAGCCCGTCGATATCCTTTTCCGCTTCACCGATGCGTTTTTCCGCAACATCAATACGGTTTTCGGCATCACCGATGCGCTTCTCCGCCGAATCGTTTTTGCCTTCGGCGGTATCGAGCCTGCTATCGGCTTCCTCGGAGGCCTCTTCAAGCGAGTCGGTTCTCTTGCTGAGATCATCAATTGATGCTCCGAAATCCTCGGAAATGATTCCGTCAACCAGCTTTTCGATGTTCTCAAGTCTGCCGTAAACAGAACTCTTCGAGTCCATCATATCCTCTTCGCCCATTACCGACGGCTTGAAAGAAAGCTCGGCAACCGACGATTTTCTGACAAGCTCACCTTTTTCGCCGCTCTTATGAGCCTCAAGCTGTAATCTGAGCTTTCCGTAAGCTGTGAGCTGAGATGTAAGCGGGCAATAAATTACCCCGTTATCAATATATGACGGCTCATCCGCACTTGTTCGGATTATGTTAGAAACGATCTTTCCCTTCGTTCCGAAATTCTCAAAATTGAGAATAAAAAAATCATAGTCCTCGTCGGCAAACGGACCGATATCGATTTCAATGATCTCAGCGTTGTTTTCCCCCGCAAACCCCTCTGACGGGCTGATGACGAGATTCCTTTCGTCATCAATAATTGCTGTCAGAACATTGCTCAACAGAGAACACCTCCCCACGCAACAAGACTGTTTTCGGAATAATAGTTCTTGAGATATTCCGCAGTATCCTTTGCTTCACGGTATTCTTTATAAAGTGTATTCAGCTCGCTTTTGAGAACATACGCCTCATTTGAGCAGATGCTGTTTCTGAGCGAACGGAGCTGTCTGCGTTTTGCTTCAATGCGTTCCTTAACGAGCGATGCCGCTCTTTCATATTCAACTCCAAGGTCGAAAAGTGATTTATTATCCATCATGTTTTCCTCCTTTTAACATATAATCAACAGTCACTCCGAAGGCTTCGCTGAGAAGAACGAGCTCATTTGCGTCGGGAAGCTTTTTCCCGTTTTCGATCAACTTGATTCTCTCGGTCGAAATTCCCGTCACCCTGCGGAGCGCTTCGCAGGAAATGTTATCTCTCAACCGCAGCGAACGGATCCGCTCCGACAAATCGTCTCCCGAAAAGTTTCTTGCGGCGGCAATAACCCTTGCTCTGCCGAGAATCAGCGATACTGCGGTTTCATCGCAGATATCATGCTGATATTTAACGGCATATCCGAGAGCCTTTTTGAGCTTTTCCTGCGCTCTTTTGAGCGTTACGCTGACAGATGAAATGCTGACACCTCTGTGCGAAGCTATTTCCGCAACCGTCAGCGACTCAAACCATCTGTCCCTGACAACATCTCTTTCCGTCGGGCTCAGTTCTTTCTCGATTGCTTTTTCAAGAAGAATTGCCATGTCAACCCCACGCTTTCTCCATGCATATTCCGCAGGAGCCTCGCATGCCGTGCAGCATTTTCCGCAGCAGGCAAGCTGTGCGGCTTTGATTTCCTCCCTGCTTGGATAACGAAAAAACATATCTTCCTGCTCAAAACCGTTCAATTCTCAGACCTCCCTTGAATCAAATCAATGCCCGAACCAGCCGCAAGCAGATTCGCAATCACTGATTTTAATAGTGACGCTATTGATTGTAATGAACATTTGTTCGTTTGTCAAGAGTATTTTTAATATTTTTCACTTTTCTCTTGACATTTTCAATAGAATAGCTAATAATATAAGCGTGAAAAGATTTAAATTATGCGGGTTGTCCGTCGGCTGTTCGTTCAGAAAACCCGTTCCGGAAACGGATACGGGTTAGCCTGTTGCACAGCCGCACAGCTGCGGAGGGATAAAAATGAATATAATCAGAGAGTTAAGAAAACAGAAGGGTCTGTCCCAGAGCGAGCTTGCGGAGCTCTGCCGTGTTCATCAGACTGCGGTCAGCCAATGGGAAAACGGCAGAACCTCTCCCGACAGCGAAAGTCTGAAAATTCTTGCGGGAGTTCTCGGAGTTTCTGTCGGAACGCTCATCGGCGGAGAGGACATCGGAAGCACGGTCCTTGTCCCCGTTCTCGGTTATGTCAGGGCAGGCATTCCAATGGAGGCAGTAGAAGATATATTGGACTACGAAGAAATCAGCGCAGAAATGGCTGCAAGAGGAGAATATTTCGGTCTGAAGATCAAGGGCGACAGCATGTTCCCTCTTTTTCAGGCAGGCGACACGGTCATTGTCCGCCGCCAGCCCGATGCGGAAAGCGGAGAAATTGCGGTCGTTCTCGTCAACGGAAACGATGCAACCGTAAAAAAGCTTATAAAAAAAGACACAAGCATTTTGCTTGTGTCCGAAAACTCGGCGTATGAGCCGATGATGTATTCAAAAGCAGAGATCGAATCCCTTCCCGTTACGGTTGTCGGAAAGGTCGTCGAGCTCAGAAGAAAGTTCTGAAAAAGCAAAAAAGCCCTGCTCTTTATCGGAGCAGGGCTTTTTGATTTATGCCTTGATATAATTAATAAGAATCAATATATAATGATACACAACGGGGAGAATTATTGCAGGAACCATGTTCAGCGTCTTGAATTTTTTCGTCAGCAGGAAATTAAAGCCGATCGCAACAATGATAGCATAGCCGACCGTGCAGACCTGTCTGAGAAGCTCTCCCTCAAGAACACCGCTGAGCGTTCCCGCAAGAAGAGTTAAGCCGCCCTGATAGATCAGCATCGGAACTGCGCTGAAAATAACGCCGAAGCCGAGCGTTGCTCCGAAAATTATTGCCGAAGTGAAGTCGAGCGCACTCTTGACAAAAAGCACCGAGCTGTCACCCGTCAGACCGTCATTGATCGAGCCGATAACCGTCATCGCCCCGACGCAGAAAAGCAGAGTTCCGTTAATGAAGCCCGAAGCAAAGCCTCCGTTTTTGAACTTGCCTTCAATCCTGTTACTGAATTTCGTGAAACGGTCATCAAGCCTGAGAAGCTCTCCGAGAAAAGTTCCGACAACAAGAAATACAACCAGAAGAAGCTCTCCGCTGCTTGAAAGAGTGCCGTCTTTAACCGCAAACATATTTGAGATGACTCCGTTGAGTCCGATTATCAGAACAGCTATGCCGAGAGATTTGTTGATGCTCTCCGCAAAGCTTTCCTTTATTCCCTTCTTGAACACCAAACCTATCGCACCGCCTGCAATAACTGCGGCGCAGTTGACAAGAGTGCCCGTCATAAAAAACACCTTCTTTTTTTCTGATGGTTCAGTTTACCTCTTTTATCCCTGATTGTCAATAAATCGGCTTGTCATAATTTAACTTTTATGATAGAATATTGTTATAAAATATGTAACGGAGTGATGATATGACAATTATTTACATTCTGATTTCTCTTGCCTTGTTGTTTCTGATTGTTTGTCTTGTCACAGGTGCGGTCGGCTTTAAAATGGCATGCGTATCGCAGAGAGTCAAAAAGCCCGAAACTGATCCGAAACGTATTCTCAGAGGTGAAATCAGAAAGAAAAACAACGCATATATGCTTTCACATGCGCATGAAGACCTCGAAATGAAAGCTCCCGACGGAATCAGACTGACCGCCCGATATTTCCCTGCCGAAAAAGAAACAAAGAAATTCGTCATCTGCATTCACGGACATAACTGCAACGGACCCGATGAGATGAGCCACCTTTTTCCGTTCTATCATCACGAAATGGGCTTTAACTATTTCCTGCCCGATCTTCGTGGACACGGCAGAAGCAGCGGCAGCATAATCGGCTTCGGTGCTCTCGATTACAAGGATATCAACAGATGGATAGATTACCTTGTCAACCGCTTCGGCAGCGACATAGAGATCATGCTTCACGGAATATCCATGGGTGCCGCAACCTCAATGCTCGTCAACAACAACGATCCCGCTCCTCAGGTCAGGCTCATCATTGAAGACTGCGGCTACACAAACGCATTCAAGGTTGTCGGAGTAAAAACAAGAAGCACGGTAAGCTTTCTCCGAACCGATTTTATTGTCAATTTCATAAATCTCCATTGTAAGCTGATTGCCGGATACGACCTCAAAAAGGACGCCAGCCCTCTCGGAACGATGAAAAACGCAAAGAATCCCGTTCTCTTCATCCACGGAGAAGACGATGCACTCGTTCCCTTCCCGATGTGCCGGGAGCTTTATGATGCATGCCCGGTCGAAAAGGATATCTTCACAGTTCCCGATGCCGTTCACGCCTACAGCTATTATGATGCAAAGGATGCTTACGACGAAAAAATGAGAGAATTCATCGGAAAGCATTTCGATTCAGTAAAAATCAGCGCCGAATAAAAAATCAAGCAGGTAACCGAGGTTACCTGCTTTTTTCTGCACATTTAAATTATTCTGCGAAGCCGGATTCAACGAGCTTTACAAGCTCATCAACTGCTGCTTCTTCATCGGGACCGCCGGCGATGATGCGGATAGCTGTTCCGCCCATGATGCCGAGGGAAAGAACACCGAGAAGGCTCTTTGCGTTAACTCTGCGTTCCTCTTTTTCAACCCAGATGGATGACTTGAATTCATTTGCCTTCTGGATGAAGAAGGTTGCAGGACGGGCATGAAGGCCAACCTGATTCTGAACGGTTACATCTTTAACATACATATTATAATATCTCCCACACTGAATTTTTATTTTGAATATATTATTTATTATATCAAAAAAATCCGCTTCGTCAACATTTTTGAACGCTGTTTTAATAATTCGGATTGTAGCCCAAACTGCAGGGTTCAAAAAAAATATGTTTTGTTAAAATTGACTATAGATTTTCCTCTTTTTTGTATTACATAAACAGTTTTTGATAAGAATACCCGAAAATAAAAACAGACACCCGTCAAGGTGTCATTACAGGGCTTACTCGAAGAAGGCGGATTATTTGTTATCAGATGTTTTTCGGCATAAAACACCCGACTGCCGCACTTCTTCGTTCCCTGTCAAACAAGATACTTTCAGCACAAAGTTCTCTCATCGTTGACAGTTTACATTTTTTTAACATTAAAGTCAATGTGCAAAACTCCCCACTTTTCGCACTATTCAAGCCGGGTTTTCATACATTTTACGCAATAAATGTGCATTTTCGCACGGGCACAGAGCGCCTTCTTGATTGAAAACAGCATTTGTGATATTATATACAAAAATGATATATGGAGGAATCTGTATGCTTGCTTATATCAAAGGCTTCTTTGCTTTCATTGAAGTTCTGCTTTTCATCGTCGGAATCATTCCCGTAAACACCGATATCAGCTACGGCGGAAACGCCTATCAGCCGCCGCAGGTTGAAAATCCGATGTATATTGTCGAAAACGGCGAATCGGATTTTTCGATCGTCATTTCGGAAAGTGCCGACGAATGCATTATGACTGCCGCCGACGAGCTTCAGACTTATCTTGAAAAAATCAGCGGCGCAGAGCTCGATATAGTTGCCGATTCTGCATTTGACGGCGGAAAAGCAATAGTTCTCGGTGAAACCGCTTTTTCGGATGAAATCTCCGACACCGACCGCTCCGGGATCGCAGAAGACGGTTTTCTTCTCTGCTCCGACGGCGAAAGCTTCCTCATTGCCGGTGAGGACAGCAGAGGCACTCTTTACGGAGTTTACACCTTCCTCGAGGAATACCTCGGCGTGAGATGGTTCACTCCCGAGCTTGAGGTCGTTCCCGAAAGCAAAGATGTTGTTATCGATGCCCGGCTCAACCGAATTGTCGAGCCCTCGTTTTCCGTTCGCAGAAATGACTGCGCAGGCACGAATGATGCTCACCGTGCAAGAACAAAAATGAATGTTTCATTTCACTATGAGGCCGTTGAATACGGCGGTGCGATGACCTTCGTTCTCTGGGATGTCACTCTTGACAGACTTGTTCCCGATGCTCTTTTCTCCGAGCATCCCGAATATTTCGCCATGAATCCCGACGGCTCACGGACGACCGATCAGGTCTGTCTTTCAAACCCCGAGGTTCTTGAGGTTGCGATTGAAAACGGTCGCAAGGCAATTCTTGAATGCAAAAAGAATTCAGACTATATTCATATCGGTCAGAAGGACAACACTAACTACTGCCACTGCGAAGGCTGCACGGCTCTTCACGAAAAATACGGAACCGTTGCCGCTCCCGTCATCATTTTCACCAACGCCTTTGCGGATGCGCTCGATGACGAATTTCCCGACATGACTTTCACCTTCTATGCGTATAACGAAACCGATCAGCCGCCCAAAGACCTCTCGCTTCGCTGCAGACCGAATGTTGTTCCCGTTCTCTGCGGACTTCATAAGGCTTGCAGGAGCCATCCGCTGACCGAATGCGGTGCAATCGACGGTCATGAAACCTTCGACAATCTCTTCGTCGAGCAGCCTCCGACCGTTGCCGAAAACCATAAGATCTGGACTCAGGTTGCGGACAGAACTTTTATCTATGACTACACCATCAATTTCCTCAATGTTGCGCAGTTTTTCTCGAACTTTGAAACCCTGCAGTCGACCATGAAATATATGCACGACATCGGAATAACGGGTTATGTTTACAACTGCGGCGACGGTCACTACGCCGCCTTCAACGAGCTGAGAAACTATCTTCTCTGCAAGCTTCAATGGGATGTCAACGCTGATGTTGAATACCACATGAACGATTTCCTCAAAGCATATTACGGCGAAGAAGCCGCTCCCTATATCAAAGAAATCATTGACATTCAGACTGCTCAGGTCAAGGCAACGGCACACGCCTTTGACTTTGACTGGCATTATCAGTCGGGCTTCTATCCGTTCTATACCGTCAACAGACTCAACGCTCTCTGGGACAAGGCACTCAATGCCGATGTGACTGATGAACAGCTTTTCGAGATCGAGGTCGCAAATCTCAGCTGGGAATATTTCAAGGCTAACCAGTATATCGGAAAATATTCTTTCCTCAATCCGATGAGGCAGAAGGCAAACGAGGAGCTTTACGACGCATTCAGAGCTCACAACATGAACAGAGTTTCATCCTTCGGACTCATTCCCGAGGATAAGAGTCAGGTTGACTTTACGCTTCGCCCGTTTAACTGGAGATAAACAATCACACGAAAAGGGGTTGTTTCACGGAGATGAAGAAGCCGTTTTCTCCGAACGATAGGCATATATAAATATGTCGAGTTCGGAAAAACGGCTAAAAAGAAACACTATGTACCCACTTATAATTCTATATTATCATTTAAAAGGCTTGCAAAGGTGAATTTTCCTCTGCAAGCCAATTCTTATTTATTCTGTTTCTTTTGTTCTTCGCTTCGTGAGACAGCCCCTTTAATTTATGCCGAAAGCAAGTTTATTGCTGTTGTGAGTTGATTATCCTGCTCGGGAGTGAGCAGGGAAATGTTCGCATCGTCACCCGAAATCAGCGTAACATTGACTGCGGGCTCAATACCCTTTCCGTCATAGACCGCATCGGCTCCGTTCTTGGGCTCAACGATCGCAACCGTCAGAAGAATCGCTCCGCCGCTTTCAAGAGTGAAAAGCTCCTGCATCGTTCCGATGCCTGCGGTTTTCGTTCCGACGAGAATTGCCTGACTGATATCCCTCAGATCGCATGCGAAAAGCTCGGCAGGCCCGAGAGTGCTGCCATTGACAAGAACCGCCATGGGCTTGTTGACACTGCTGTTTTCGGCAGTATAAATCTTTTCTTTATATATCTCGCCGTTCTTATCTCTTGCAACCGCAATATTTCCCGAAATAGCGGGAACGATAACATCGATGACCTGCGCCGCATAGTCGATGCTTCCGTCGCTCGTGTTTCTGACATCAAAAACAAAGCTCTCCGCACCCTCCAGCGTAAGTCTGTCGATCTCCGCTCTGAACTCCTCTGCGGTATTTTTATAAAACCCGTTGATCTTTATATAACCGACATTGCCTTCGTTTCTTCCGATAACGCTCGGCAAAGAAAATCCGAGAAGCGGTTCAACCGTTTTCGTTTCGCCGTCACGCTCGTATTCGATCTCGACCGATGAAAGAATGTTGCCGTAAAGCTCTTCGGAGAGCGACGCATAGTTCTTTCTCGTCACGGTAACGTTGCCGATTGCCGTTATGATATCGCCCTTTCTGAGCCCTGCGGTTTCTGCGGGAGATTCGGCATAAACGTGAGTGACAACGAATGCATCGTTCTGATAATCAAATGCAGTTTCGATTCCGACTCCCGTTATGCCGCCCTCAAGCCTTGCGGTATATTCCGAATATTCCTCAGATGTCATATATCGGCTTGCGGCATCGCCAAGACCGTTGATATAGCCGTCGGAGAGCGAAGCGTTGAGCAGGCTGCTGTCCTGCGTTGAGCCGTAAAAATAGTTGGAAACGATCTGATTGATCTCATCGATGGAAGAATACATCCGGGAACGCTGAGAAATGTTGCTGATTATTCCGTTATATATTTTCTTTGAAGCAACCATCGTCACGGAGAAGGTTGCTGCAATTGAAATAACAATCAGAGAAATGCAGATTCCCAATGAAACTTTTTTATTCAAAGGAAACACCTCCAAAAAGGGTCAGGAGCGAAGCCCTTCCTTAATTATTTACTCTTCACTTTTCATTATTAAACTAAAAAGGAGCCATTCCGAAGAATGACTCCATTATTATATCACGGTTTTGAAACATAATCAAGAGGCTGAACTCTGCTGACCGTGTCGCCCCTCTTGACTCTGACTTCAAAGTGAAGATGCGGTCCCGTAACATTACCCGTTTCGCCGATTGCGCCGATATTCTCACCCTTCTGAACAACATCGCCCTTTTTGACATAAAGCGTCTGAGCGTGTGCATAGAGAGTCTGTGTACCGTCACCGTGGTCGATAACGCAATAGTTACCGAAGCCGTAATTCCAGTTATCGTCGTTGGCTGCGATGATAACCTCACCGCCCTGAGCGGCTCTGAAGGGCTTGCCGAGAGAATAGCTTCTGCCGTTTTCATCTCTCGTGCCGCCGGTTGCGCCGACAACGCAGATATCAATGCCCCAGTGTGCGCTTCCGTCTTTGTAAGCGGGGTAGCCTGCCGTCATCGTGGTCTTGCCTGCAACGGGCCAGAGCATATCGCCGTCATTGTTATATTCCTCATCGGGAGTGTCGCCGACCTCGGAGCCGTGATTTTTGATGTATTCATCGATCTGTGCTTCGAGAATCTTGCGTTCTTCCTCCTGACGCTTGATGATAGCCTTGTATTCCTCGCTGTCCTCGTCAAGCTGTTCAAGGATCTCTTCAACCTCTTCGTGCTTCTTGGTCGCCTCTTTCTTCTTGGCTTCCTGAACATCAAGGCTGCTTTCGAGATCGTCCTGTCTTGCAGTCAGAGTTGTCATGTCGCTGTCAAGCTGAGTTCTTTTTGAAACAAGCTCAACCTTCTCCGCCTCAAGCTGAGTTTCGAGCGAATTAAGCTCAACGAGCTCACTCGTCAGGTCGGTGATGAGCTTGGTATCCTTTTCCGAAACCTGAGCAACAAGCTCTTTTCTTGTCAGGAAAGAGGTCAGGTCTTCCGAAGTGAAGAGGATTTCAAGAGTTGAGCCGCCGCCCGCCATATAATTCTCTCTGATGCGTTCAAGAAGCTGTTCTCTCGTGTCGGCGATAAGAATTTCGCCCTCTGCAATGCGGGTTTCGATCTCGGTTATCATGGTGTTGATTGACGAGATCTCCGTTGTGATCGTCTGAATATTCGTGTTCAGCGAGGTGATATCTCCGTTAAGAATATCGATTCTGTCGCTGAGAATATCAACCTGAGCCTGAATGTCATCGATTTCGGAATTCAGCTTGTCCAGCTTACTTTTGTTGTCCTTGATCTCGCCCTGAACCTCGTTGAGATTCTGCTGATTTTCCTGAATGATCGCTTCGATCTTGTTATATTCATCTCTCAGCTCTTCAAGGCTCTTGTCTTCCTCCGCAAAAACGCTGAGCGGAGAGAAGGTGCAGAATGTGCAGGTAAGCACAAGAACAAAGCAAAGGAGAGCCTTGAGCCCGCTTCTGTTTTTATTCTTCTTCAAGCTCAACAAACTTCCTTTCTTTAAGATATTTTCTCATAGATGTTGCCGAACCGAAAACGCCCGTGAAAACGCCGATTCCGACAAATGCAAGAGCAAGCCAGAGAGCATAGTCAATGAAATTGACCTCAACGCTTGCGCCGACGATCGAAAGCGAGGATGTAAGTGAGCTGAGAGCAAACTCGCTGACGAGCCAGACGGCTCCCGTGGCAAGAATGCCCGCAATAACACCGATAACAATGCCTTCAACCATGAACGGCCAGCGGATGAACGAGTTCGTTGCGCCGACGCTTTTCATGATGCTGATTTCAAGGCGTCTGCTGAACATCGTGACTTTGATCGTGTTTGAAATAATGAAAAGAGAAACAAGCAGAAGCATAACGATGATGACGATGCTGATCGTCGTCACGCTGTCACGCAGATCGGAAAGCTGCTTTGCAAGGGAGCTGTTTTCACGGACTCTGAAAATATTCGTCACGCTCTTTACCTGCTCAACAACCGTGTCAAAGCTTGACATGTTTCTGACTGTTATTCTGTAAGCATCGGGCAAGGGATTTTCTTCAAGACCTTCGAGATAGACCTTGAGATTCTCGTCCATATCGGAGAGAATGTCCCTGTAAGCTTCTTCTTTGTTGATCTTCTCAACGCTCTGAACATTGGGAATTTTTTCAAGGTCAAGACCGACCTTTTTGATTTCGATATCGGTTGCGGCATCATCAACATATGCCATAATTATGTTTTCGCCCTCAACGCCGGAAATGAAAGCCTCTATGTTGACGAGAAGCATGAAGGCAATTCCAATAAGCATCAGACAGCTGAAAAGAACGGTTATCGATGCAACCGACATGAGCTTGTTGACTTTAAGGTTGCGAAAACCTTCTTTTGTCAGATAATTGAGTTTGCCCATCAGTTTTCGCCTCCTTCATCCTGCGAATCGTCTGCATCGTCGGCAGGAGCATCCGACCTGCTGACATATGCGGAATAATCCTCGTCGGGAGGGACAACATATTCATTGGTGATTTCGCTTGCGGCGTTGATATGCGCCGTTGCGGATTCTCCGACCTTTGCGGGAGTGTCGGAAATGACCTCACCCTTTTTGATGGTTATGACCCTCTTGTCAAAGCAACGGACAAGGCTGTGCTGATGGGTAACCATAATGACCGTTGTTCCGGCTTCGTTGAGCCTCATGAGCATTTCAACGATCTCATAGCTCATCTGAGGGTCGACATTACCCGTCGGCTCATCGGCAATGATGATCTCCGCATTGTTGACAAGAGCTCTTGCAAGAGCAACTCTCTGCTGCTCGCCGCCCGAAAGCTCTCTGGGATAGCTCTTTGACTTTTCGTTAAGACCGACAAGGCTGAGAACATACGGAACTCTTCGGCGGATCTTCTTTTCAGGTGTTCCGATAACACGCATGGCAAAGGCGACATTGTCGTAAACCGTCATGTTGGGAATGAGCCTGAAATCCTGAAAAACAATTCCGAGAGAACGGCGGAACTGCGGTATATCCTTGTTTTTAATTGTATTTAAGTCCACACCCTCAACAACAATGTTGCCCGAGGATGCAACCTCCTCTCGCATCATGAGCTTGAGGAAGGTGCTTTTGCCCGCACCCGATGCACCGACAACAAAAACGAATTCTCCTTTTTCGATCTTGATGTCGATATCCTTCAAGGCATAGAACTGAGCACCGTCATATTTTTTGCTGACTTTGTTAAACTCTATCACGGTATCATATCCTTATTTTATTTTCAGGAAAACTCCGATTTTTCCTGCTGCGGCTGAAGAAATGCCGGATCAATATTTAACGGGCTTTGCGTCAAGGTATTTCTTGACCATAAGAGCTACCTTGAATACGATTGCATCATCGAACTCACGAAGATCAAGCCCCGTAAGCTTCTTGATCTTTTCAAGTCTGTAAACAAGAGTGTTTCTGTGAACAAACAGCTTTCTTGATGTTTCCGAAACATTGAGATTGTTCTCAAAGAAACGCTGGATCGTGAACAGGGTTTCATGGTCAAGGCTTTCGATCGAGCCTCTCTTGAATATCTCTCTGAGGAACATGTCGCACAGAGTTGTGGGAAGCTGATAGATGAGTCTGGCAATACCGAGATTTTCATAGCTGACAATCGTTTTTTCGGTATCGAACACTTTTCCGACCTCAAGAGCGATCTGAGCTTCTTTGAATGAGCGTGCAAGATCCTTGATGCCCTCGATCGTTGTTCCGATGCCCACAAGGACATGAGTATAAAGCTCGGTGCTCAGTGAATCGGAGATTGAGCGGGCAAGCTTCTCGAGGTCCTTGGATTCGATGTTGCTGCGTACTTCCTTGACGATTGCGATATCGTGCTCATTGATATTGATAACAAAATCCTTGTTCTTGTCGGGGAAGAGATTCTGGACAGCATCGAAAACAGCCGCATCGTTATGGTCAGTAATTCTGATAAGAAGAACGACTCTTGTCACCTCGCTGTTGAAGCGAAGCTCTCTCGACTTGAGATAAATGTCGCCGGGAAGAATATTATCAAGGATAACATTCTTAATAAAGTTTCCTCTGTCGAACTTTTCCTCATAATACTGCTTGAGGTTCTCGAGGGAAACACAGCAGACTGCCGCAAATTTGCCTGCAAGCTCATCGGTTCCTTCAACAAAAACCGCATACTCTGTCTGAATGTGCGTTCCGAAGTTGCAGAAAGTACAGTTATTGATATAGTGAAGCTCGCCGTCGGCAAAAACATCGGATGCGGTCGAAATAACCTCACCGATTTTGCTCAGCTCGCTGCACGCAATAATCGTTCCTGTTTCGTCAATTACGCCCAGAGTTCTTCCGACAGCATCTCTCATCTGGTGAACAAGGCTCTGGAAAATTCTGTTTGACATAATAATTACCCCTCATCTGATTTGTTTTTTGACTTCTGTTAATTTAGACAAAATGACCATCGGGACATATACATTTTACACAATAAAGCTCTTTTTTGCAATAGAAATCTGCGGATTTTTTTAATAATTTTTTGAATTTATTGTGAATTCGGCTCATAATTTATTGATTTTCACCAAATTTTGCATAAAAAATTACCGTCAAAACCTGTTTTGCAGAAATTCGTTCAAATCCCCAAAAGCCGTAAATATCAACAAATTTCAGCCGTTTTATTTGTCAATAATTACCTTCTTCCATCGGGTTGCGGATAAAGAAATGTTTTTTATTTGTCAAAAATCATAATTTTGCTTTTGCCGCTCATTTTTTGCGTTTTTTTCTTCTGCTTTTCCCTCGTTTCGTTCTTTTCGGGCTTGAAATACTAAAAATGAAGAGCCAAATAAAATATTTTGATTTTTCTCAAAATAGGGCTTTTCAAACATAAAAAAAGGTGCTATAATACTTTGGAATGTAATCTATGATATTATCACATTTTTGTTTTTAATACAGAATTTAAGTGAAAGAGGGAGAATTTTGGAAAAGATTGTCATTACCGGCGGCACTCCTCTGCACGGAGAGGTTGAGATCAGCGGAGCAAAAAACGCTGCTCTCGCAATCATTCCTGCCGCAATCCTTTCGCAGGATGTCTGCATCATTGAAAATCTTCCGTTATCCATCAGCGACGTTTGCATAATGATGAAAATCCTCAATCAGCTCGGTGCAAAGGTCAGGGTTATCAACAAAAGCTCAATTGAAATAGACTCAAGGGGAGTTAACTCATATGTTATCTCCAACGATATGACAAAGCATCTTCGTGCATCGTATTATTTCATCGGTGCTCTTCTCGGAAGATACGGCAGAGCAAAGGTTGCTCTCCCCGGCGGATGCTACCTCGGTCCCCGTCCCATTGACCAGCATATCAAGGGCTTTGAAGCTCTCGGCGCAACGGTTTCCATCGAAGAGAATGCAATCGTCAATGCTAAAGCGGAGAATCTGACGGGTGCACCCGTTTATCTTGATATGGTTTCGGTCGGCGCAACAGTCAATGTTCTTCTCGCTGCCGTCAAGGCAACGGGTCTGACCGTTATCGAAAACGCCGCCAAGGAGCCCCACATCGTCGACCTTGCAAACTTCCTCAACTCGATGGGTGCGGATATCAGAGGCGCAGGAACCGATGTTATCAAGATCAGAGGTGTCGAAAAGCTTCACGGCTGCACATATTCGATCATCCCCGACCAGATCGAAGCAGGCACATATATGGTTGCCGCTGCCGCAACAATGGGTGATGTTCTTATCAAAAATGTTATTCCCAAGCATCTCGAATCGATTTCGACGAAGCTTGTCGAATGCGGCGCAGAGGTTGAAGAATTTGACGACGCAGTCAGAGTTTCGCTCAGCAAAAGAGCAGGTAAATGCAATATAAAGACCATGCCTCATCCCGGCTTTCCGACGGATATGCAGCCCCAGATGGCTGTTCTTCTCGCTCTTGCAGACGGGACAAGCATCATTTCCGAGAGCATCTGGTCAAACCGCTTCCGCTATGCGGAGCAGCTCAACCGAATGGGTGCGGTTATAAAAGTTGACGGTCAGCTTGCCGTTGTTCAGGGCGTTGAGCAGCTCAAGGGAGCTCCCGTCAAGGCAGATGACCTTCGTGCAGGTGCGGCGATGCTTATTGCCGGTCTTGCCGCTTCGGGAACGACCGAGGTTGAAGATATCCACCACATCGACAGAGGCTATGAGGATGTTGTTGAAAAGTTCAGCGCTCTCGGCGCAACGATAAAGCGCATCACTCTTCCCGATCCCTCGGCGCTTTCAAGCGTCGGCTGATCGGCAGATATATTATTGTTTTATTATTAGACAAACGGGTTGTTTCTCGGGAAACAGCCCGTTTTTACAAGGTGAAATATGGCTAAATTCTGTTCTCTTTATTCTTCAAGCAGCGGAAACTGCACATATATCGGCACCTCGCAGGGCGGCATACTCATCGATATCGGAATCAGCGCAAAACGAACCTGCGAAGCCCTTTCGGAAATCGGCGTTGATCCGTGCTCAATTGCCGCAATTTTCATAACGCACGAGCACAGCGACCACATAAACGGAGTCAAGGTTTTTGCAAAAAAACACGGCATAAAGGTTTTCGCCTCCGAGGGTACGCTTGCAGGCATGGAGGCGGTGAATGCGCTTGACCCGAAAACCGTCTGCGATGTTGTTCCGTATTCGGGAATCGAAGCGGCGGGAATATATGTGCGTCCCTTTGCAACACCTCATGACAGCCGTGAAAGCACGGGCTTTTCGGTCGTCACGCCCGACGGAAAACGCTTGTCCGTCGCAACGGATATCGGCAAAATCACAGACACCGTCATGAACGCAATTTACGGAAGCGATCTTGTGCTTCTTGAATCAAACCACGATATCGGCATGCTTCAGAACGGCCCGTATCCGTTTTATCTCAAACAGAGAATTCTCTCCGACAGAGGGCATCTGTCAAACGAAAACTGCGCAAAAGCAGCGGTAAAGCTTGTTGAATCGGGAACAACAAGGCTCGTTCTCGGACATCTCAGCAAGGAAAACAACATACCCTCGCTCGCTTATGAAACTACACGCTCCGCCATGACTCTTTCGGGTTCGGCGGAGGGTATCGATTACCTTCTGTCCGTTGCTGGCGACAGAAATCCCGTCATCACGCTCTGAGGAGTTATTATATGATCAATGTCAATATAATCTGCATCGGCAAGCTAAAGGAGGACTATCTCCGCTCGGCTTGTGCGGAATATCAGAAGAGGCTCGGTGCGTTCTGCCGTCTTAACATAACCGAGCTGACTCCCGCCCGTCTGCCCGAGAATCCCAACGATTCTCAGATAGCCTTGGCTCTCGCCGACGAAGCTGACAGAATACTCGCAAAGATCTCAAACACCGATGCGGTTTTTGCTATGTGCATTGAGGGCAAAATGCTCTCCTCCGAAGCTCTTTCCGCAGAAATCGATAAGCTCGGAGTGTCGGGCTTCGGAACGGTATGCTTCATCATCGGCGGCTCTCACGGACTCGACGAAAGAGTCAAAAGCAGGGCTAAATTCCGTCTTTCAATGAGTCCGATGACCTTTCCGCATCAGCTTGCAAGAGTTATGCTTCTCGAGCAGATCTACCGTTCATTCATGATATCAAGCGGCGGAAAATATCATAAATGATATACTGTTATTTGTTTTTGATATGGTAACGGAGAAAATATTCGGCAGAATTGCACCCTTTTTATCGTGTTTAAGACAAATTTTGTTCAAGATACCAAAACTTTCGGATTAAATCAAAAAAATGTTGCATATTTGCATGAAAATGATTAAAATAAGTATTGGCAAAAAATAAAAATTAATTTTTTGGAGGTAATTCCCATGGCAGTTAAAGTTGCAATTAACGGTTTCGGCCGCATCGGCCGTCTCGCATTCCGTCAGATGTTCGGCGCAGAAGGTTACGAAGTTGTTGCTATCAACGACCTCACAAAGCCCTCAATGCTCGCTAATCTTCTCAAGTATGACACCGCTCAGGGCGGTTACTGCGGCTACATCGGTCAGAACGCTCACACAGTTTCTGCTGATGACGAAGCAGGCACACTCACAGTTGACGGCAAGACTCTCAAGATCTACGCAATGGCTAACGCTGCAGAGCTCCCCTGGGGCGAGATCGGCGTTGACGTTGTTCTCGAATGCACAGGCTTCTACTGCTCAAAGGCTAAGAGCCAGGCTCACATCGATGCAGGTGCAAAGAAGGTTGTTATTTCCGCTCCCGCAGGCAACGACCTTCCCACAATCGTTTACAGCGTAAACGAAAGCACTCTCACAGCTGAAGACAACATCATCTCCGCTGCTTCCTGCACAACAAACTGCCTTGCTCCCATGGCTAAGGCTCTCAACGACTATGCTCCCATCCAGAGCGGTATCATGACAACTGTTCATGCTTACACAGGCGACCAGATGATCCTTGACGGTCCTCACAGAAAGGGTGACCTTCGCCGTGCACGTGCAGGCGCTGCAAACATCGTTCCCAACTCAACAGGCGCTGCAAAGGCTATCGGTCTTGTTATCCCCGAGCTCAACGGCAAGCTTATCGGCTCCGCTCAGAGAGTTCCCACGCCCACAGGCTCAACAACAATTCTTGTTGCTGTTGTTAAGGGCAAGGATATCACAAAGGAAGGCATCAACGCTGCTATGAAGGCTGCTGCAAACGAATCCTTCGGCTACAACGAAGAGCAGATCGTTTCCTCCGACGTTATCGGCATGCGTTACGGCTCACTCTTCGATGCAACTCAGACAATGGTTGCAAAGATCGACGACGACACATATCAGGTTCAGGTTGTTTCATGGTATGACAATGAAAACAGCTACACAAGCCAGATGGTTCGTACAATCAAGTACTTCGCAGAGCTTGCATAATTTAAGCTGAATCAATTTCAAAGGACCGGCGTTAAAACCGGTCCTTTTCTTCATTATTCCTGCAGGCGATCCGTGAATCGCTCACGCTGAGATTTTAACAGAATTCATCGGCAGGTCCCCCTGCCCTGCCCAAACGAGGAAACTGCTATGGGTTTAAAACGCCTTGACAAGTTAATAGCGCTCAACTGCAACGTTTCAAGAAAGGATGCACGAAAGCTCATCAAGGACTCCGCCGTTTCTGTCAACGGACGGATCTGTCTGCGTGCGGAAGAACTGATCGATGTTGAAGCAGACGATGTTGATGTAAAGGGATATAACTTTACAATCAAGGAGCATGTTTATATCATGCTCAACAAGCCGAAGGGCGTTGTCAGCGCAACAAGAGATCCTGCAAAGAAAACGGTCATTGACATCATTCCCGAAGAGCTGAAAAGGAAATCTCTCTTCCCCTGCGGCAGACTCGACCGTGACACAACAGGTCTGTTAATAATAACCGATGACGGCGCATATGCACACCGCATTATGAGTCCGTCGCACCATGTTTACAAGACCTACGAAGCCGTTCTTTCCTTCCCTCTTTATGACGAGGACATCGCAAAATTAGAGGCAGGAATAACGCTCGATGACGGAACGGAATGCCTGCCCGCAAAGGTTGAAGCGTTCACCACCGCTGAAGGCTTACCTGCCGGAAGAATCAGAATCCGTGAGGGCAAATATCATCAGGTCAAGAGAATGTTTGCCGCCGTCGGAAACCATGTTGAACAGCTGCGCAGAATTCAGATAGGCTCGCTTCATCTCGATGCCGCCTTGCCTGAGGGCGACAGCAGAGAAATGACCGAAGAAGAGATGCAGCTCGTATTTATCGATGAATAAAATCGGGTGCGGGCAAAGCCCGCCCTAACTATTCACTATTCATTATTCATTTTATATTAAAATTTTACACATTACCGTGTTTCTCAAAGCATAGATTTTTATTATCTGTCTTTGCGAAAGGATGCGGTAATGTGTTTGTTATTTTAAGAATAATTGAACCCGAAAAAGGTTATTTCAAAGCAAGAAAACAAATCAGGAACACGCTTCGTTCCCCTGCTGTCATACACAAAGAAAACGGTGCTCTTCCGTTCTGTACCGTTGACATTATCAGGGGAAAACGAGGCATAATATGGGACGGAACCGAAGAAAAATGCGGCAGATACGCTTCAAGGATAATTGCCCCGAAAAGCATTCATCTGCCTGACGACGGCAACCTCAAGCGGTATGTGCCGTCGGCGATAAAGGCGAATCTTATTTTCAATACAGCAAAAAGCATTATAGAAAAAGCCAATGCGGAGCCTGACAGCTTTTGCATAACAGTAACCGACAAAAATGCGCTTTTACCCTCAAAAATATGCTCTCTTCTCCCTTATTGCTCGTGCATCAGGGTCATCACGGCAAGGGAGGACAAATATGCCGTCTGCGCCGAAAATGCGTTGAATTCATTCGGCGCAACGCTGATTTTCAGAACGGATTACGAGCCGACAGCAAAGCCCGATATCGTCATCTGCTGTGACGGAATAACAAGTGCGGCAATGAGCGAAGCGGCGGTTTTTACGTTCAAAAAACGAACCTGCGGCAAGCTCCGTTTTTGCGGCAGCGGAATAGCCCTCACCCCTGAGCATGCGGATTTTCTGCTCGACGGCGTTGACCCTCTTGACTTTGCAGGTGCGCTCACCGAGCTGTGCGGCTGTCGGGATTATAATGAAGCCTGCTTCTCCGAGCTCGGAATAAGCTGCGGAAAATGTGCCGAACCGAAGGCGGAAAGCTGTCTGCTTTGCCATATCAGAAGCTCTGCCGGTCAATAAATGCTTGACAATATTAATATTATTATATATAATATAACAGCTAATAATTTAATTTTATAAAATAATTTAAAGGAGATATATCGAAAATGGAAAAGCAAACTGTTTATACCCGTGAAGATTATGAAAAATTAAGTGCCGAACTTAACCGTCTTAAAACCGAAGGCAGAGATGAGATTGCCGAAAAGATCAAGGAAGCCCGTTCACACGGTGACCTTTCCGAAAACGCCGAATACGATGAGGCTATGAACGAGCAGGCAAAAATGGAAGCTGAAATTGCCAAACTCGAAGCTGACCTGCGCAACGCCAAGATTCTCGACGAAGAAGGTCTGACAACAGAGGTCGTTCATATCGGCTCAAGAGTCAAGCTCTATGACATGGAATATGATGAAGAACTCACATATAAGATCCTCGGCAAGAGCGACCTTGAAAACGGCGTTATCTCCGACCTTTCTCCCGTCGGCTCGGCTATCATGAACAAAAAAGTCGGTGACATCGCAGATGTTCACACCCCCTCGGGAAAAGTTATCAAGATGAAGATTCTTGAAATCTCAAAATAAAAAAGCTTCAGCGACGGGTTCTTAAAACCGCCTGTCGCTTTTCGCAATTATAAACCGAAAGGATTGTTAAAACATGGCAGAAGAAAAGATCGTCAATGCCGCTCCCGAAGCTGAGGAGCAGGATATAAACGAGCTCAAGAAAATCAGAATCGAAAAGCTCGAGGCTCTTCAGGCAGCCGGTAAGGATCCCTTTGAAATCACTCTTGCCGAGCAGAGCGTTCATAACGCCGACATCGTTGCAAGATTTGAAGAGCTTGAAAATCAGGATGTTTCCATCTGCGGCAGAATGATGAGCCGCAGAGATATGGGTAAGGCAAACTTCATCGATGTCCGTGACCTTACGGGCAGAATGCAGGTTTATGTAAAGATCGACGAAATCGGCGAGGATACCTTTGCTGAATTCAAAAAGTGGGACATCGGCGATATCGTTGAAGTCAAGGGCTTTGTTTTCAGAACAAGAAGAGGCGAAATTTCCGTTCACGCAAAGGGCATCCGCCTTCTTTCAAAGTCACTCCTTCCCCTCCCCGAAAAGTTCCACGGTCTGACCAATACGGACACCCGTTACCGCAGACGTTATCTTGACCTCATCATGAACCCCGAGGTAAAGGATACCTTCGTCAAGCGTTCGCTCATCCTCAGAGAAATCAGAAGCTATCTCGATTCTCAGGGCTTCCTTGAGGTTGAAACACCCATCCTCGTTGCCAATGCAGGCGGCGCCGCTGCAAGACCCTTCCTTACTCACCACAACGCACTCAACGAAGATTTCAAGCTCCGCATTTCGCTTGAGCTTTATCTCAAGCGTCTTATCGTCGGCGGCATGGAAAAGGTTTATGAGATCGGCAGAGTATTCCGAAACGAGGGCTGCGACACCCGTCACAATCCCGAGTTCACTCTCATGGAGCTCTACCAGGCTTATACAGACTACAACGGCATGATGGAGCTGACCGAGAATCTTTACAGACATGTTGCTCAGGCAGTTCTCGGAACAACCAAGATCTCCTATAACGGAGTTGAAATGGATCTCGGCAAGCCCTTTGAAAAGATCACGATGATCGACGCCGTCAAGAAATATGCAAATGTTGACTGGAACGAAGTCAAGACTCTTGAGGACGCAAGAGCTCTCGCAGACAAGCATCATATCGAATATGAGGCAAGACACGGCAAGGGCGACATCCTCGCTCTCTTCTTCGAGGAATATGCCGAAGAGCATCTCATTCAGCCCACCTTCGTTATCGATCATCCCATCGAAATTTCTCCCCTTACAAAGAAAAAGCCCGGAAATCCCGACTATGTTGAGCGCTTCGAGTTCTTCATGAACGGCTGGGAAATGGCAAACGCATATTCCGAGCTTAACGATCCCATCGACCAGAAGGAACGCTTCAAGGCTCAGGAAGCTCTTCTCGCTCAGGGCGACGAAGAAGCCAACACGACCGACGACGATTTCCTTATGGCTCTCGAATACGGTATGCCCCCCACAGGCGGTATCGGCTTCGGTATCGACAGAATGTGCATGCTTCTGACCGATTCATCGGCTATCAGAGATGTTCTCCTCTTCCCCACAATGAAGTCGCTCGGCGGCTCCGATGCGCCCAAGGCTGCGGCTGCAGCAGACGAAGCTGTTGCAGAGCCCGTAAAAGAGGTTATCGACTTCTCCAAGGTTGTAATTGAGCCTTTGTTTGAGGAAACTGTTGATTTTGAAACCTTCAGCAAATCCGATTTCAGAGCGGTAAAGGTCAAAAACTGCGTTGCCGTTCCCAAGAGCAAAAAGCTCCTGCAGTTCACTCTCGATGACGGAACAGAAACAGAGCGCACCATTCTCAGCGGAATCCACGCTTTCTATGAGCCCGAAGAGCTCATCGGCAAAACACTCATTGCAATCACCAATCTCCCCCCCAGAGCGATGATGGGCATTGAGTCATGCGGCATGCTGCTCAGCGCAATCCACGAAGAAGAAGGCGAAGAAAAACTTCATCTTCTCATGGTTGACGAGCATATCCCCGCAGGTGCAAAGCTCTATTAATCACTATGAAGATTTCCGTTGCATTAGCCGCATATAAAGGCGAAAAATATATTGCCGAGCAGATAGACTCCATCCTCTCTCAGCTCGGCAGCAACGATGAGCTCATTGTTTCCGACGATCATCCCGCAGGCGAAATGCGGGAAATCGTTGAAAGCATGGCATCCTGCGACGGCAGGATAAGGTATATTGAGGGCGAAGGCAGGGGCGTTGTCAGAAACTTTGAAAATGCCCTTAAAGCCTGCAGCGGCGATATCATCTTTCTTTGCGATCAGGACGATGTGTGGATGTCTGACAAGGTCGAAACGGTTATGAAGGAATTTAAAAACGGCGCAGAGCTTGTGCTCCATGACGCTCTGATAACCGATGCCGCTCTCAAAACAATAAGCCCCTCCTGCTTCAGCGTTCACGGTGCGAACCTCTCTTTCGCAAAAAATCTTGTGAAAAACACCTTCGTCGGCTGCTGCATGGCGTTCACGAAGGAGCTTCTTGCGGAAGCTGTGCCTTTCCCCGACGGCATAGCCATGCATGACTGGTGGATCGCACTCGTTGCCCTCAAAAAGAAACGAAAAGCCATTCTTATCGAAAAACCTCTTATCAAGTGGCGCAGACACGGCGAAAATGTTACGGGCAAAAAAACATCTGCGGCTCAGAAGATAAGCTGGCGGCTGAGGATGCTTTCGGCTTTGATGAGGATATAAAGCAGGTGCGGGCGGAGTCCGCCCTTCACTCTTCGCTGTTCACTACACAACCGGTCATAGGCGAAGCCTATCCTTAACTCTTCACTATTCACTCTTCGCTATTCACTGATTTCCAATATGTGCCTTGGAAAGGATTTAAAAAATGAACAAAACCGTTACAGGCTGCATCGTGACTTACAACAACATTGCCACCATTGACAATGCCGTAAGCTCACTTCTTAATTGCACCGAAGCGGATTTCCGTCTTTTTATCGTTGACAACGGTTCAACCGACGGAACTCCGGAACATATAGAAAAAAATTATCCACAGGTCAGGGTTATCCGAAGCGGCGGCAACATCGGCTTCGGAGCGGGACACAATCTCGTTCTGGACATGCTCGATTCCGATTATCACGCAATTATAAATCCGGATATTTCGGTCAGAGATGATGTCATCTCCGCTCTCGCTTCATTCCTCGATTCAAACCCTGAGGTCGGACTTGTTTCTCCCGAGGTCCGCTTCCCCGACGGCAGACCGCAGATTCTCGGCAAAAAAAATCCTTGTCTGAAATACCTCTTTGCGAGCCATTTCAGAAAGAGCGGCTCTCCCGAAGAAACGCTCAGGGAATACGCTATGCTCGATTCGGATTATTCAAAGCCGTTTGAAATCGAAAACGCAACGGGCTGCTTCATGTTCATCAGAACGGAGCTTTTCAGAAAGCTCGGCGGCTTCGATAAACGCTATTTTATGTATTTCGAGGACTGCGACCTTTCCCGTGAAGTCAACCGGATCAGCAAGGTCGTTTTCAATCCTCAGATCACGGTCTACCATGAATGGGACCGTGGCTCAAAAAGAAACTTAAAGCTGAAGCTTATTCACATAACCTCGATGCTCCGCTATTTTGCAAAATGGAGCTTCAGAAAATAAGCTTAGGCAGAAACGGAACAATGCCATGAAATATTTGAAAAATTTTCATAAATACAGGTATCTGCTTTACGAAATCGTCAGAAAGAATATCAAGCTGCAGTACCGCAACTCGGTTCTCGGCGTATTCTGGACTTTTCTTCAGCCTCTTATGACGACCATCGTTCTGGTCATCGTTTTCGGCGGGATATTCGGAGCAGACAGAAACTATACTACCTGCTACCCCATTTACCTTCTTTGCGGCAGACTGGTTTATGAGTTTTTCACGCAGGCAACCAAACGGGCTATGCGCTCGATCAATCTCAGCGCTTCCGTTATCAAAAAGGTCTATGTGCCCAAATACATCTATCCCCTTTCAAACATTATTGCGAACTTCATAACCTTCGTTATTTCGCTGCTCGTTCTCGTTTGCTTCATCGTTTATTTCTATTTCTTCACGGAAACTCAGCCGAACATAACGGGCTATGCATTTCTCGCTCCCGTGCCGATTCTGATCCTTCTCGTTCTTGCGATCGGTGTCGGTATGATCCTCTCAACGCTCGCTGTTTTCTTCAAGGATGTTGAATATCTCTATGAGGTTTTCTGCATGCTCGTTTTCTACGCAACCCCCATCTTCTATCATGTTGACCAGCTTCATCTGAGCCCCGCTGTTGCAACGGTGCTCAAGCTCAACCCCCTCTATTCAATCACGGAGATGTTCCGTTGCACGGTGCTTTACGGCAGGATGTTCAGCATGAATCATCTGCTTTATGCGCTCGGCTTCAGCGTTGCAACGCTTCTTATCGGCTTCTTTGTTTTCTATAAAAAGCAGGATAAGTTCATTCTCCATATCTGATGAAAGGAGAGATACGGAATGGGTAAACCCGCAATTATTGTTGACAATGTCAGCATCCTTTTCAACATGAACAAGGAAAAGGTTGACAATCTTAAAGAATACTTCATCAAGCTGATAACAAAAAAGCTTCATTATAACGAATTCTGGGCTCTGAAGGATGTTTCCTTCACGGTCGAAAAAGGCGAAAGAGTCGGCGTTCTCGGCTTCAACGGCGCAGGCAAATCGACTCTTCTCAAAACGATCGCAGGTGTTCTTAAACCGACGAAGGGCAGCGTCAAGTCTTACGGTGTCATCGCTCCGATGCTTGAACTCGGCGCAGGCTTCGACATGAACTATTCGGGCAGAGAGAATATCTTTCTCTACGGTGCAACGATGGGCTATTCGAGAAAATTCATCCAGTCCAAATATGACGAGATCGTTGAATTTTCCGAGCTCGGAGATTTCATCGATTCTCCCGTCAAGAACTATTCCTCGGGCATGAGGGCAAGACTCGGCTTTGCAATCGCAACGGCGGTCGAACCCGAGATACTCATTCTCGACGAGGTTCTCTCCGTTGGCGACGCAAAGTTCAGAATGAAGAGCGAAGCAAAGATCCGCTCGATGTTTGACAAAGGAATAACCGTTCTTTTTGTTTCGCATAACACAAATCAGGTTCTCAACATCTGTAACAAGGCAATTATTCTTGACCACGGTCAGATCATCGCTCAGGGCGATGCCGCCGAGGTCTGTAAAAAATATAACGAAATGGTTAATGCCAAAAAATAAACCGAAAGGATGATTCAAAATGGTTTTTGCAGCAGTTTTTGCAGGCGGAATCGGAAGCCGCATGGGCAATTCCGACACTCCGAAACAGTATCTCGAGCTTGGCACCAAGCCCGTAATTATCCACACGGTTGAAAAGTTTTTTATCAATGACCGTATCGACGAAATTCTTGTTCTCTGCCCAAAGGCATGGGTTGCTCACACAAAGGATCTTGTTGAAAAGCATCTGCCTGCAGGCAAGAAGATAACCGTTATCGCAGGCGGCGCAACCAGAAACGGAACTCTTGAAGCCGCTATCGATTATATCGAGAAAAACTATGAAACGGACGAGCAGACGGTTATCGTCACTCACGATGCCGTCAGACCCTTCCTCACTCACAGAATCATCTGCGAAAATGTCGATGCCGCCATCGAATACGGCGCATGCGACACCGTCATTCCCGCAACGGACACGATCGTTGAAAGCACCGACGGAAAGATGATAAGCTCCATTCCAGAGAGAAACAAGATGTTCCAGGGACAGACTCCCCAGTCCTTCCGCATCAAAGAGCTCGAAAGAGTTCTCGCTTCTCTTACCGAGGACGAAAAAGCAATTCTCACCGATGCCTGCAAGATCTTCTCGATCAAAAACAAGCCCGTTTACATGGTTGCAGGCGAGGTTTATAACATCAAGATCACCTATCCCTATGATTTAAAGGTTGCCAAAACCCTTCTGAAAGGTAAGGATTCGGATGATTAATTCAGTTTACAGACTCGTTGCACCCGGTCTGATCGACATCGCATGCACCGAGCCCGATTTGAAAAACAGCGTTATCATGCGCCCCGTTTATCTTTCGGTCTGCAAGGCTGACCAGAGATATTATCTCGGCAGAAGAAGCCGTGAAGCTCTCAAGGCAAAGCTTCCCATGGCTCTTATTCATGAATGCGTTGCAAAGGTCGTTTATGATCCCACAGGCAATTTCAAGATCGGAGAATATGTCGTTCCCGTTCCGAATATGCCCACGGAGGAAGACGACGTCATCGCTGAAAATTACCGTCTGAGCAGTCATTTCTGCTCGAGCGGTTATGACGGATTTCTCCGTGATTATATCGATATGCCTGCCGACAGACTCGTCAGAGTCCCCGAGGGAGTCGACCTCAAGGTTGCTTCCTTCAGCGAGCTTATCAGCGTTGCTGTTCACGCCGTGAGCCGATTTGAAAAATTCGCCCATTCAAGAAAGGATTCGATCGGCGTCTGGGGCGACGGAAATGTGGGCTATATCACCGCTCTCATTCTCAAAGCCCTCTATCCCGATGCAAAGCTCCATGTTTTCGGAACCGTCTGGGAAAAGCTGAATTATTTTGCATTTGCCGACGGCGTATATCACGTTGACCATGTTCCTGCAGACCTCAGAGTCGACCACGCTTTTGAATGCGTCGGCGGAGAGCCGTCACGCTATGCGATCGCTCAGATCATCGATATGATCAACCCCGAGGGCTGCGTCGGTCTTATGGGCGTGAGCGAAAGCCCCGTAGGTATCAACACGAGAATGGTCCTTGAAAGAGGGCTTTGCCTCTTCGGTTCAAGCCGAAGCGGCGTTGACGATTTTCAGAAAACAATGGATCTGCTTGAAGCAAACCCGAGGATCGCTCAGTATCTTGAAAATCTTATTGCAGGCGTTGTTGAAATCAGAACGATTCCCGACATTCACTCTGCTTTCCAGCAGGACATCAGCCGCAATTTCGGAAAAACCGTTCTGAAATGGGAAAAGTAATATGAATTATAAGCTCTCTGTAATAATCCCCGCATATAACGGCGAAAAATTTCTTGCCGAAACGCTCGACTGCGTTCTGAATCAGACTCTCAAAGATGTTCAGATCATCGTTGTCGATGACGGCTCGACAGATTCAACCGCCGATATCGTTGCGGAATATGCAAAAAAACACAGCAATATTCTTCCGCTCAGTCAGCCCAATTCAGGCGTTTCCGCCGCAAGAAACAACGGCATAAGAAACGCTGAGGGGGAATATCTTCTCTTCCTCGACAGCGACGATGTTTTCACTTCCGATTCGTTTGAGCTTATGTGCGATAAGCTCGATAAGACGGGTGCGGATATTGCGATCTGCCGTGTTCAGAGATTCGGCTTCGGCGGCGAAGAATATAACCCGATTGTCGACGAATTCACAAAAGAGGATTCGATCGACTGCTACGATAAAAGGCTTCTCTGGAATTTCCTTGTCAGCAACAAATGCTACCGCACAAAGTGGCTGAAGGAAACGGGAATTGAATTCCCCTCTCTTCGATACAGCGAGGACGGCGCATTTTTCATGCAGGCTGTCTACCGTTTTCCGAAGATAACAGGAGTTTACGGTGCTGTTTTCAGATACCGCCGTCATACACCCGCAGAGGGAAGCTCTGTCACTCAGAGGATAAGCCTTCAGCTTGTCAGCGACTTCTGCAGATCGCTTGATATCGTTTACGAGGCGGCAAAGGAATCGTTTGAAAAAAACGGCTGTACCTGCACCGACAAAGACGGCTATCTTCAGGAGATCCTCTCTAAATCCTACACAGCTCTTGTCAACGAGTTTTATCGGATGATCTGGGCGGCAGACGATGAAACCTGCGCTTTCATGAAGGATAGGTCCGATTATCTGACCTCTCTCATGACAGCGGAAACTCTGAAAAAATGCCGTCTTAACCACAAAGACATAAAAACGCTTGTTTTCAGCAAAAAGGAGATCGGCGAAAATCCGCAGATAACCGTTGTTGCGAAGCATCCGACGAAGGAATTCGTTCAGACTCTCTATGCCCAGTCGATGCCCGTTTTTCAGTTTCTGACGGCAAGCGGAATTGCAAGAGAAAATCTCACAATCATCTCCGCCTCCAATTTTGAAAATCAGGTCAAAAAAGCAACAAAGGCGCAAACCGTTGTCACCCTCTCGGGCAAGAAACCGCTTGACCTGCGTTATCTCAAGGTCGTTTCTCTTCTCAGAGGCTCACCGAAATTCCGCATGCTCCCCGACTCTCTGATTTGTTTCGGAGCATCGCTTTTCCTGAAGTTAAAAAGATAATCTCCCGAAAATGAGGAATTAAATTGAAAAAGCTTTTTTATTCGCTCTATGCCTTGTTTTTTAATATCAGCCGAATCTTCCCCGTGAAGAAAAACAGAGCCGCTTTCGTCGCTCCCCATAACGGCGGAAACAACGATTCGCTCTCTGTCATGAGAAGGCATTTTGAAAGCAAAGGCGGATATGATATTGTCAGCATATCTACGCAGGATCTGAAGCTTGATTTTTCGGGAATAAGCTCAATCATAAAATCCTGCCTGAAAGCGGCGGGATTTTTTACTTACAAAGCATATCTTCTCGCCACCTCGGAATATGTTTTTCTCAACGATAATTTCATGCCCATGGCTTCGCTGAATTTCAGCGAAAAAGCGGTTGTCACTCAGCTCTGGCACGCCGAGGGTGCATTCAAGAAATTCGGTCTTTCTGCTCCCGTAACCGACGATGTGCGTGAAAGAGAGAAGAAATGCTCCGAAAAGCTGACATATATCGTCTGCTCTTCCAAGGCGGTCGTACCTTTTTATGCCGAAGCTTTCGGCGTTGAAGAGGAAAAGCTCCTGCCGCTCGGCTCGGCAAGAATCGATTCTCTTCTCGCCCCGACAGACACGGTTTCTCTGCGCAGGGAATTCGACAAGGCTCACCCCGAATGTGCGGACAAAAGCCTCGTGCTATATGCTCCGACCTTCCGTGACAGCCCCGAAAAGGATGCCGCCCTTGCCGACAAGATCGATGCTGCGGCATTCAACCGTGAATTCCCCGATAAACGCCTGCTGATAAAGCTGCATCCGCAGATTCACTCCGCAGTTATTCCCGACGGTGCAACCGATGTGACAGACTGTGATATCGGAATGCTGACTCTCATATGCGAGAGCGTTATCACGGATTATTCGTCGGTATGCATGGATTTTGCTCTGCTTTCAAAGCCCTGCATTTTCTATGCCTTTGACCTTGATGAATATGAGCATGAGCGTTCGTTTTATTTCGACTATGAAAGCGGTGTCCCCGGCCCCGTTGCAAAGGATTTCCCCTCACTCGTTGAGGCAATAAAAAATCCCCGAGAAAACGAAGAAAAGCTCCGTCTTTTCAGGGAATTTCATTTTGATTTTGTTGACTGCAACAACGCAGAAAGAATTTATAACGCAGTTATTTCAGCCAGCTCTTTATGAGAGCCGCCGCTCTTTCGGCTGAATGACCGTCGCATGCACTCATCTGCCCGTTTCTGAATTTTTCAATTCGGTCTGCGGGCGGATTTTCTTTTGCCCTGCGGATCGCTCCGACAAGCTCCTTTGCATCCGTCACCATGTCACCGGGAAGGTCGTCGGGAAATTTAAGATAAAAGCCTCTGTCATACTCCTTATAGTCGGGGCAGTAGAAAACCGTCGGGACATTCAGCAGGCATGCGTCGTAAATAACCGAGGAATAGTCGGTTATCAGCACATCGCTGACCGCCGTCAGAGCAAGAGTCGAATCCTGCGATAAATCTATAATATTATTATATTCCTTATTAATAAGCGGATAGTTCATAACGGGATGTCGGCAGATGACGAATACCTCATCGTCGGAAAGCTCTGCGCTGAGCGCATCCCAATCGATCTTCGGGTCATATTTAATGCGCTGTCTGTTCTTTTCTCTGAATGTCGGAGCAAAAAGATATATCTTCTTTCCGACAAACTCGGGGTGCTTTTCATACACCGAAGCTCTGAGCTTTTCGGCATCTCTGAAAAGCATATCCGTTCTGGGCAGACCGATCGGCAGACAGACATCCTCGCTGATGCCGAATGCCTGTGCGTATGCCTTTCTGCAGCTTTCGCTCGTGACCGCAACGGCGGAATACTGAGCATGGGATGCTCTCTCCTCCTTTTCGGTCAGAACGGTTTTGGCGTCCAGACCGAACTTCTTGAACGCTCCGCATGCGTGCCATATCTGAAAAAGCTTCTGATTCTTGCGAAGCTTCGTGAATCGGACATAGCGAACATAGTCGTCCGTCACGATAACCCTGCTTGTGAGCAGATAATAATAGATTTTCGGCTTTATTTTCGTTGAATGCGGAAGCATTTTTGCAAAAACTATCTTCTTTGCATCAAGAGCATCGTAAACCGCCCGTGCATTGTCAAGCAGCTTGCCGTCAGCTCTGACGGTGAAGAAAAGAACTCTGTTCTGCAGGGGCATAAGCCTGCAGAGAAAGCACCAGAAATTGTTTATGAAATCCATAATTTTCCGTCTGACCTTGGGCGGAAACAGTTTTTTGAGAAGTTTTTTCACGGCTGTCACCTCACCGAATCAATTATACCATAACAAGAAAAATATGCAATAAAAAAAATAAAAGACACCGTCTTTTGACGATGTCTCTTTGGCTGGGGAATAGGGATTCGAACCCCAACAAACAGAGTCAGAGTCTGTCGTGCTACCGTTACACTATTCCCCAATGTAACTCGCTATTGTGGGCTACGGGTTATTATTATACACACTTTTCAGGAAATGTCAACACCTTTTTCAGAAATTTTTTCAGTTTTTTTCATGCTGTTTTAAAGAATTTCTGAAAAATTTTTATACAATATACGGTAAATGTCTTATTTTAAAAGTCTGAGCGATTGTTTCTATTGCAATTTTGTCAGAATTATGCTAATATCCTTTAGATAGCGTTTAATAAAATCAGATTTACAAGATATTTGTTAAAGGAGTGAAAAAATGTCAACCGCTCCCGATATCAGAAACACCGAATCAAAAAAGACTGCCGTTCAGCTGATAAAGAACTTTACGATGGGCTTCATCGTCACCATTCTCGAAACCGTTTCGCTGAACCCTCTCATCAGCCTTTTTGATATGACACCCATTCCCGATAAATATGTTCTTATCGTTGCCAACGCAACAACGATAACCGTCTATTTCTTTGTGCGGTTTTTCGTCAACTATTTCTGGGTGTTCCACAGCAAAAGAAATATTCTGAAGATCCTTCCCATGTTTGCTCTGCTTATCGTTGCGTTCACCTATGCAAACACAAAAATGATCGAAGGAATGGAATATCTTTTCAATCTCTCCGCCTCGGTTTCTCAGGCTCTGGGCGAAGATATGATAATAACTATTTCAAAGTTCACCGCCACCTTTATTCTCGGATTTGTCAATTTCGCAATCTGCAAGAAATTCATTTTCAAGGATGAAGCAAATGACGGCAACGTATAAAACGGAGGTAACAAAAATATGAACAAGGTATTTGGTCGCATGTTCGTCGAATTCGGCGTAATGCTCGGCAGAATGGAGCATGCAAAGCTCGATTTCTATTCTTCGAGAGCAGTCAAGCAGCAGGAGAGAAATCTCAGAAAGCTGATGAACCGCAACAAAAACACCGAATACGGCAAAAAGAACAATTTCGCCGCTGTCAAATCTGTCGAGGACTATCAGAACACGGTTCCCTATTCATGGTATCCCGACTATGCCGATGCTATCGACAGAATCGCTTACAAGGGCGAAAGAAACATTCTCACAAAGAGATTCCCTCTCAAGTTTGCTGAATCCTCGGGCTCAACGGGCAAATCAAAGCTCGTTCCCATGAGCGGCTGGGCAACATGGGTCTGCCAGTGCTTCAGCTTCAGCGCACCCGTAGGCTGTGCTTACAAATATTATAAGAATCTCGGCATGAGAGTTCCTCCCCAGAGAGGTCTTCTCACCATCGAGGTGCTTTCTCATAAGCTTCCCTGCAACAGAGTGGCAAGCGGTCTTGCGGCTATTCCCATGAATTATCTCAAGCCCATCACCCGCTTTTTCGTAACCTCTCCCAAGGAAGTAATGTATCCCGAATCGCTCAAGCCCATGGATATGCACTATATGAAGCTCCGCTTTGCTCTCCCCAGAACAGATGTCAGCTACATCGGTACAGTTTTCATCACCATGGCTGAATCGATGTTCAAATATCTTGAAGATAACTGGGAAATGCTCTGCGACGATATCGAAAAGGGAACGATAAATGAAAGCATCACCTGCGCTCCCGATGTCAGAGCAAAGCTTCTCAAGAAGTGCAAGCCTGATCCCGAAAGAGCGGAACAGCTCAGAGCCGAATTCCGCAAGGGCTTTGACAACGAAGCGATCGTTCCCAGAATCTGGCCCAAGTGCGGCTGGATGTACGGCATGGGAACCGGTGCACTCTCCTTCTATCAGAAAAAGCTCCGCCGCTATATTGGCGAGGAAATACCCCTTCACTATGTCGGCTATGCCGCATCCGAGGGTCTGATGGCTGTTCCCATCGAGTTCAACTCAGCAGACTATGTTCTTCTTCCTCAGAACGGCTTCTTCGAGTTCCTTCCCGTTGACGGTCCTGACGATGCAAGACCTCTGACGATCAGCGAGGTTGAGGTCGGCAAGGATTACGAGCTCATCGTCACTAACATGAGCGGCTTCTACCGTTACCGCATTGAGGATGTTGTCAAGGTCACGGGCTTCTATAAGCAGTCACCCATGGTCCAGTTCCAGTACAGAAGAAATCAGATCGCCAACATCAGCGGCGAAAAAATCAACCAGAGAGCCTTCGACCTTCTTATCAATGACCTTTCCAAGGAAGTCGGCGAGGATTTCGCAGGCTACTGCATCTATCCCGACCGTTCGACCTCACCCGGTCACTATGTAATCCTTCTTGAGCCCAACAACGAGATTCCCGACAGCGAATGCGCACGCTACGCTGAGATCTTCGAGAGAAACCTCTGCGAAACCAATGTTCTCGTTCCTCCGCTCATCAGAAACGGTGCTCTCGGTCACTGCGAGGTCAAGTTCCTGCGCAGAGGCACATACGAGGACTACCGTGAAAAGGTTCTCAGAGCGAAGGGCGCAAACCTCAATCAGGTCAAGCCCGTCAAGGTCATCGACAACGAGGAGCGCAAGGAGTACTTCTTCTCGAATGTCCGTGACTCTCTTAAATAATCGGGGTGAAGCAAATGGTTAATGTTTTAATTGCAGTTGCATTCTGCCTTTTCCCCGCACCGATCATCTTTCTCAACAACCGCTTTAAAATTGTTGAGAAGATCGGTATCGTTCTGATATGCTATATCGTCGGAATTATCGTCGGCAATATCGGTATTCTCCCCGAAAGCTTTTCGGGAATCCAGACGACCATGCAGGATGTCAGCGTTTGTCTTGCCCTGCCTTTGATTCTGTTTTCCATGGACATCAAAAAGGGCTTCAAAACAACGAAGAACGGCATCAAGTGCATGCTTCTTGCCATTCTTTCGATCTCGGTCGTTGTTTTCGTTCTTCATCTGATATTCAACAACAGCGATCCCAACACTCCGCAATATGCAGGTCTTGCCATGGGCGTTTATACGGGCGGCACTCCCAACATCGCCTCGATCAAAACCGCAATCGGAGTTGACGAAAGCACATACACCATATTCAACACATACGATATGGTTATTTCTATCGGCTATATGCTCATCGTTCTTTCTTCGGGAAAATATCTTATCAAAAAGATTTTCCGTCTGAAGGACTTTGAAGGAGAAAAGAATGTTTCGGTCGGCGAAGACGAATGCACGGATTCAACCTCCTATAAAGGCATGTTCAAGCCTGCCGTTTTCGGAAAGCTCATGCTCGCTCTCCTTCTTTCGGCAGCAATCGTCGGAGTGTCATATGTTGTCGGCACATTTGTCAAGGGCTATGAAACGGCAGTAACGATTCTGCTGATAACGACTCTTTCGATCATCTGCTCGTTCTTCAAGCCCATCCGCAGCATCAAAATGACGACCAACCTCGGCATGTATATCATCTATATATTCTGCTTCACGGTTGCTACAATGGCGGATATCACAAGGCTCATTCATCTTGACTTTACGATACTTGCCTATGTTCTTCTCTCGATTTTCGGAAGCATGATTCTTCATGCTCTTCTTTGCAAAGCTTTTAAAATCGATTTCGATACAATGATAATCACATCGGTTTCGGCGATCTGCTCGCCCCCGTTTGTTCCTGCGGTTGCAAATTCTCTGAAGAACAATGCCGCTCTCCTTTCGGGACTGACAACGGGCATCATCGGCTATGCCGTCGGCAATTATCTCGGCGTTGCAACACATTGGCTCTTCAGTCATTTACCCTTTTAATCTTGTTCTATAGGAGGCTCGGTCATGAGCAATTATGCACCTGAAACAGGCAGACCTTTTGAGGAAATTCTCAAAGAGCTCGATTCCTTCGGCAAGGATGATCCCAATTACAAGGAAGCCAAAACCTGGAGCCTTGTTTATTATCTCAACGAGGAATACACTCAGTTTCTTGAAAAGGCATATGCAAAATACTTTTCGGCAAACGGTCTGAATCCCACCGCCTTCAAGAGCCTCAAAAGGCTTGAAAAAGAGGTTCTCCGTTTCACGGCTGAGCTCTTTCATGTTGACGAAGAAGCATGCGGAGTCATGACCTCCTGCGGAACGGAAAGCTGCATGCTCGCCGTCAAGACCTACCGTGACCTCGGACGTTCAAAGGGTATCAAAAAGCCCGAAATGATTATTCCCGAAACCGCACATGTCGCATGGGACAAGGGCTCGGAATATTTCGGAGTCAAGATCCGCAGAGCTCCTCTCGCCGACGATTTCGGCGTTGATGTTGCGGCAGTCGAAAAAATGATTAACAAAAACACCGTCATGATCCTCGGCTCTGCTCCCGAATACCCTCACGGAATCATCGACCCCATCGAGAAGCTCGGTGCGATCGCAAAGAAGCATAACATTCCCCTGCATGTCGATTCATGCGTCGGCGGATATATTCTCCCCTTTATTGAAAAAGCAGGCTATGATGTTCCGCTCTGGGATTTCAGAGTCGAGGGCGTAACCTCGATATCCGCAGATATCCATAAATACGGCTTTGCCGCAAAGGGCGCAAGCTGTATCCTTTACAGAAATGTCGACTATTTCAAGCATCAGGTTTTCGTTCACGAAAGCTGGCCGGGCGGACTTTTCGCTTCCCCCGCCTTTCTCGGAACCCGTCCCGGCGGCGCATATGCGGCGGCATGGGCGGCAATTCAGGCTAACGGAATCGAGGGCTATGTTGCTCTTGCAAAGAAAACCGTTGAGGTTTCTGAGCGGCTTAAAAAGGGCATCGAGGATATCGGCTGCTTTAAGATCATCGGCAGTCCCATCGCAAGCCTTTTTGCATACAAGTCGACCGACCCCACGGTAAATGCCTTCTCCGTCGGCGATGTTATGGAAGAAAAAGGCTGGCATATCGACAGACTTCAGTTCCCCGATGCGCTTCACGCCATGGTTACCGCACCTCATGAAAAGGTCGTTGACCAATATCTCGCAGACCTGAGAGATGCCGTTGACACCGTCAGAGCCCATCCCGAGCTTGCAGACAAGGGTCAGGCGGCAACCTACGGTCTTGTTGCCCATCTTCCGCTCAGAGGAATGGTCCGCAAGCAGGTGCTTGACATCTTCGCAAATTCCTATAAGCTCAACGCTCAGGAGATCGACCTTTCGGATTCCGATGCGGTTGCTCCCGGCGGCGGAGAAAACGGCGGCGAGGAGAAAAAAGGACTGCTCGACAAGGTCATAAGCTGGTATGTCAAAAAGCAATCCGCAAAAACAAAATAAGCATTATCAGGGTGTTGTCAAAAATGATTTTGATAACACCCTGTTTTTTTGTCAATCCGCTCAATTGACAAGCTTTTTCAAAGTGATATAATCAAAGCATAAACCGATTCGGAAGTGAAAATAAAATGGATAAGCGTTATTCGCTTGATATGACAAGCGCACCGTTTTTAAAGAAAATATTTATTTTTTCGATCCCGCTGATTCTGACGGGTCTTCTTCAGCTTGCCTATAACACGGCTGACGTTGTCGTTGTCGGCAGGTTTGCGGGCAGCGAGGCTCTCGCCGCCGTCGGTTCAACGGGCTCGCTGATAAATCTTCTGCTGAATGTTTTCATCGGTCTGTCGATGGGCTCGGGAGTTATGGTTGCCCGTCACATCGGCTCTCAGGACGATGAAAGAGTTCACAACTGCACCCATACCGCCATGCTGCTCAGCCTGCTCAGCGGAATATTCATCGGCATATTCGGATTTTTCATGTCGGGAAAGCTTCTCGTTCTCATGGGCTCACCCGATGATGTTCTTCCTCTTGCAACGCTTTATCTGAAAATATATTTTACGGGCTGCCCGGGGTCGGTCGTTTATAACTTCGGCTCGGCGATCGTCAGAGCAACGGGCGACACCAAAAAGCCCTTGATAATACTTGCTTCTACGGGGCTCGTCAATGTTGCGCTCAATCTCATTCTCGTTATTGTTTTCCACATGGGCGTCAGCGGCGTTGCGATTGCAACCATCGTTTCGCAGTATCTCTCGGCAATCATGATCGTTATTCATCTGACAAAAATGAACAATGCATGCCGCCTTCATTTCAGCAAGCTCCGCATAAATAAAACAGAGCTCCTTAAAATTATTCAGATCGGTCTGCCTGCAGGCATTCAGAACTCACTTTTCTCGGTTTCAAATGTTATCATTCAGTCAACGGTCAACTCCTTCGGCTCGGTTGCCATGGCGGGCATCGCCGCAGGATCAAACTATGACTCCTATATTTACACCGCAACGAATGCGATCGCACAGACAACGATGACCTTCTCATCGCAGAATATGGGCGCAGGCAAATATGAAAACATCGGAAAGATCTACCGATACTGCATAACGATCACGGTAATCATCGGCGTTGTCATGGGTGCTCTCGGAACGGTTTTCAGCGAGTTCATCGTCGGCTTCTTTTCAACCGACAAGGATGTTATCGCAATCGGAGCGCAAAGACTCGCTCTTGTTATGCCTTTCTATGTTTTTTGCTCTCTCATGGATGTTGCGGCAGGACAGCTCAGAGGCGTGGGCGAATCCTTCAAGCCGATGGTGTTTTCCCTGCTCGGCGCCTGCGGAGTCAGGCTTTTCTGGATCTACGCTATCCTTCCCCTTAACAGAACGCTGATATTCCTTTATTGGGCATATCCGATCTCATGGTTTGTGACATTCGTCATTCAATCCACCCTCTATTTCTTCGTCAAAAAGAAACTGTTTAAAAGTCAAAAGGCATAAAATAAGCAGGTGCTGTGTTGCACCTGCTTTCATTTTTTCTGAGCAACGGAATTCACGGGTTTTTACGGGCGATTCGTGAATCGTCCCTACAACAGATCCATCACTCATTCTCAAAAACTTCTTAATTGCGCATTACGCATTGCGAATTACAAATAAAAAACCCCATAACGCAAGAAAAAGATGCTTGCGGCAGCATCTTTTTCTGCATGGGGTTGAATTGAGGAGGGGTATTGCGTACTCAAAAAATGAGCAGTACACTGCGGGTTGCGGCTCCCGCCGGGTACAATCTGATAATACCCCGAATTTATTAATTCAGTATGAATTGAATTTTAACATATGTGAGATATTTTATTAAGATTTGAGATCCGCATAGAATTCGTCAATATATTTTTCAACATCCGCTCTTGTCCCTTTGAAAGGTCCTGCGGTTTCCATTTTCAGCGAAACAGTTGCCGTCGCCGTCAGAAGAGCCTCAGGAACGGACTTTGTGAGTCTTTCGTTGATATATGCGGCAAAGCTGGTGTCGCCCCTGCCCGTTCTTCCGCTGAGGTTTCTCGCTCTTATCGGGCAGGCATAAAACTCTTTTCCGTCGTAAACAAGAACCTCTGTGTTATGGGTGATCAGAACTTCCTGCGCACCCCACGCATAGAGAAGCTTCGCCGCCTCCCGTCGGTCCTTTAGTCCCGTCATTATCTCAGCCTCTGCGGCATCGGTTTTGAGGTAAGTTATAAACGGCAGGCATTCCTTTTTTTCGTGCCAGTCCTCAAAATACATCGAACCGTCATCGGCAACTCTGCGAAGAAAAGCCTGAACATCGACCGCAACGGGTGCATCCTTTGCAAGGCTTTTTATCAGCTTTGCGTCAAAATCGCCGTAAACAAGGCCTGCCAGATGGTAAAGCGAAACATCAAGGTCTGGGATTTCCGATGCGTCGAACGCAACACCCTTTGAGGTGCATTTGCTTGTTCTGCGCTCCTTATCGGGGGTGTGGTAAACATTGACCATGTCGCATGAAGCAACCGAATCAATGCAGAAGATATTTTCCGAAGGCAGAGTGAAGCTTCCGAGCCTTTCCGCCTTATCCTTATCTGCCATTTTGGTTACCGCAACAACATTATGACCGAGTGCATATGCGCTTGCCGACGAAAAAAGCACCGCTCCGCCCGCAAGATGAACCGTGTTGCCGAGATGGTCGGTATTTGAATCCATCGTGACATGACCTATTATCATTGAACTGTATTCTGCCATTTTTTATCTACCTACAGCCTTCCTGTATTCGCCCTCAAGCTCCGCTTTGACAATGCCCTTGGAAAGATTGAGAGAAAGAATTTCATTCGTTTTCATATAGTCCCGAGTCATGAAATCTCCGACAATGACATTGACCTTATTAAGCTTCGATTCATCGGCGGCAATATCCGCAACTATCTGAGGGATAAACGGTCTTATCATTTCGTCGAGGTCATCAGGCCATTTCATCCAGCCGTTTTCCGTTCCCGGGTTGGGGGTGAGCTGAGTCTGGAAGCCGAAAAAGCCCTCCGTGTCGGTTTCATCGAAATATTTGAGGATCACCTTCGAGAACTTCTCGGGCTTCATGCCGTAAACATCCGATGCCCACGGATACTCGAGAGGACAGCTCACGCTGAAATCGTATTCTGCATTTTCGTTGATGATAATATATTTTTTTCCCGATTTGCGGATATCTCCCATCGTCAGATTTCCTATATCGGAAATGTCGGTCAGGGCATATTTTTCGGGGCTCAGATATTCTCTGATGAGTCTGCTCGTTTCCGCAGTATTGCCGTTATAGCTGAGCTTTATCGGACCGATTTTCTGGTTCATATATGTTCTAAGACCGATGATGAAAAACTCGTTTGTTTCATCAACTATTCTTTTCAGATCTTTAAAAGCATCCTCGGCAGGTATGCCCCTCATGATTCCGTGAGCAACGAAAAGCCTTCCTTTTTTGTCAGCTTTGAGTCTGATGTCGAACATTCTCAGACCGTGTTCAAACTGCTCATAGAGAGTGCCGTTCTGACAACAGGCAAACTTGTTCATGCCTATGGTTGCGGAATTATGCGAGCCCGGAATTGCTATGCGGGTGATTTTTGCATCATCGTTGATATATGACATCCAGTTTTTATAAAACATCTCTTACACCACCTGAAAAATATAGAATTTGAGATAATCCGTTTCGGGAACATTCCACAGCACGGGATGGTCGCAGCTCTGCTGACGGGCCTCGATCTGTTTAAGCTGAACACCTGCATCGGCGGCGGCATCGTGAAGCATTTTAACGAAAAGGTCGTTTCTCATAAAATGCGAGCAGGAGCAGGTTGCAAGATATCCGCCTCTCGGAAGAAGCTTCATGGCACGGTAATTGATCTCCTTATATCCCCTCTCAGCACTTTTGACGGTTTTGCGGCTTTTGGTGAATGCGGGAGGATCGAGGATGATGAAGTCAAAGGGCTTTCCTCCCTGCTTTTCAAGCTCGGGAAGAAGATCAAAAACATCAGCGGCAAGGAACTCCATTCTGCCGTCAAGAGAATTTCTTTTTGCGTTTGTTTCAGCCATTCCGACTGCCGTTTTTGATATGTCAACAGCCGTCACCTTTTCGGCTCCGCCCATTGCGGCGTTGAGAGCAAATGAACCCGTATGCGTAAAGCAGTCAAGGACTTTCTTGCCCTTTGCAATTTTTGAAACGGCAAGGCGGTTATATTTCTGGTCAAGGAAAAATCCCGTTTTCTGACCGTTTTCAAAATCAACACTGTAGCTGATTCCGTTTTCGGTTATTTCCGTAACCGTGCTGTCGGGGTGCGGAATCTCCTCATACCAGCCCTTGTATTCCTCAAGCCCCTCGAGGGCTCTGATCGCAACATCGTTGCGTTCATATACGCCGCTGATTTTTTCGCCCATATCGGTGAGGATTTTAACAATTGCCTTGTAAATTATATCCTTGATTTTATCCATACCGAAGGACAAAACCTGCGTAACGATAATGTCGGAGAATCTGTCAACTGTCAGCCCCGGCAGACCGTCTGCCTCTCCGAAAACAAGGCGGCAGCATGAAAAATCGTCGCCCATGACCGTCTTTCTGTAATCGATTGCATATCTGACTCTTCTTTCCCAGAATGCGGGAGAAAAGTTATCGTTCGCATTCGTCGAAACAACTCTGACTCTTATCTTGCTGTTAATGCTGAGAAAGCCCGTTCCGAGATATGCACCTTTCTGAGAAACGACATCAACAAGGCAGCCGTTTTCGTTTTCTCCGAAGGCTTCGGTTATCTCCGCATCATATACCCACGGATGCCCCTTTTTCAAAGAAGCCTCCGCCTTTTTTGTTACGGTAACTATCGGAAAATTGCGTTTTGATTTCATAAATATAAATTCGTCCGCTTTGATATCGGACACCTTTCGTCACATATTTAATTAAATATATCACAATATAACCGACATTGTCAACCGAGCACACCCCTGCACGGCACCGTCGGAAAAGCCTTTGAGAAAGCGATTTTTCCGCCGTCTGACAGGTTAGTTTTTGCTAACCCGCCAAATAATGAAAAAATATACAAAAATCCTTATATTTCAAGCAAAAAATCGTAAAAATACCGTAGCATTTTTCTATAATATATGTTATAATGCTTTAGAATGCAGGATTATGGATTTTTCTGCTTTCACGAAAATGTTTTTTAAAGCAGCTATTAAAATACATACTCAGGAGGAATGGCTAAATGCTTAAAAAAATCAGTAACATTCCCTTTGCAGGCACTGCCGAGCAGGAAGCTCAGCTTCAGGCTGTAATCGCAGAATGCAAGGGCGACAGAAGCATGCTCATGCATGTTATGCAGGAGGCTCAGAACATTTACGGTTATCTGCCCATCGAGGTTCAGAAGATGATCGCAGACGGCATGGAGGTTCCGCTCGAAAAGGTTTACGGCGTTTCAACCTTCTACGCTCTGTTCTCACTTTCACCCAAGGGCAAATACAATGTTTCGGTCTGCCTTGGTACAGCTTGCTATGTTAAGGGCTCTCAGGAGATCCTTGACAAGATCTGCGAGGTTCTCGGCATCGCTCCCGGCGAATGCACCTCCGACCTCAAATTCTCCGTTGAAGCCTGCCGCTGCATCGGTGCTTGCGGTCTTGCTCCCGTCTTCACCATCAACGAAGATGTTTACGGCAGAGTTACTCCCGACGAAATCCCCGACATTCTCGCAAAGTATCAGTAATCTGAAAAAAACTGAGGGATGTTAATATGACGATTAACGCTATTAAAGATTTGCTCGGAGCTGAGGTGCTTTGCGGCAGCGAAAGTCTGAGCAAAGATGTTCATTCAGCCTGCGGCAGCGACATGATGAGTGACGTTCTGGCATATGTCAAAGATCAGGCCGTACTCCTCACGGGGCTTGTCAACGCTCAGGTTATCAGAACCGCAGAAATGATGGATATGCTCTGCGTTGTTTTTGTGAGATCGAAGCAGCCGTCAAAGGATATGCTTGAGCTTGCGGAAGAATGCGGCATAGCTGTTATGACCACCCCCATGCGTATGTATGACGCCTGCGGTATTCTCTATTCAAACGGTCTGACAGGAAACGGTAACCCCAATGGCTGAGGCTTTAACATTCCATTATGATGTAGACGGCGAAAACTTTACTTCGGCAGGTCAGGCTTCGGTTCAGGTCAAAAAGAATCTGCGCCAGCTCGGCTTCGATCCCGAAACGATCCGCAGGGTTTCCATCGCCATGTACGAAGGCGAGATAAATATGGTCATCCATGCAGGCGGAGGGACCGCCGATGTTACGGTTGACGACGGCTGCATCGAAATAATTCTTTCCGATACCGGCCCCGGTATTGCGAACATTGAGCAGGCTATGCAGGAGGGCTTCTCCACTGCACCCGACAATATCCGCACTCTCGGATTCGGAGCAGGCATGGGCTTGCCTAACATGAAAAGATACACCGACTATATGCATATAGACTCGGTTGTCGGCGAGGGAACGACAATTACCATGAAGGTCAATTATTAACCCCGCCGGTGAAAGGATAGGATTTTCATGAATACCTATATCCATTCCGTATCGCTCGACCCAAACAAATGCACAGGCTGCACTACCTGCATGAAGCATTGTCCGACCGAGGCTATCAGAGTCCGTAACGGCTGTGCCGAGATCGATCCCGAGCGATGCATCGACTGCGGTGAATGCATCCGCAACTGTGTCAACAACGCTAAAAAAAGCGTTTGCAACACCTTTGATGAAATCAAGAAATTCAAGTATAAGATTGCTCTCCCCGCCCCTGCCCTGTTCGCTCAGTTTGATAATCTTGACAATATCGACTATGTGCTTCAGGGACTTCTCGACATCGGCTTTGACGATGTTTTCGAGGTTTCCAAGGCGGCTGAGATAGTTTCGGCTTACACAAGAATCTATCTCCAGACCGAAGGCATCAAAAAGCCCGTTATCAGCACGGCTTGCCCCGTTATAACAAGACTCATCGGTCTGCGTTTTCCTTTCCTGAAGGATAATCTCATGCCTCTGCTGCCTCCCATGGAGGTCGCCGCTTCAATGGCAAGAGAGATGACTCTCAGGGCGCACCCCGAGCTGAGCAAGGAGGATATCGGCATCTGCTTCATTTCTCCCTGCCCCGCAAAAGCAAGCTACGCAAAGAACGGCTTCGGCAGCTATAAGAGCGAGGTTGACCTTGTCGTTTCAATGAGCGAGGTTTATTTCCTTCTTATAAATGTCATGAACAGAGATAAACCGCCTCAGCTCTCTACTCAGGCGGGCCGAATCGGTCTGAGCTGGGCAATATGCGGCGGCGAAGGCTCTGCAATTCTCAACGATAAGATCCTTGCGGCTGACGGCATCAACAATGTCATTTCCGTACTTGACCAGATCGAGGACGGCAATATCCCGCCCATCGACTTCGTTGAGCTCAATGCCTGCCCCGGCGGCTGCGTGGGCGGCGTGCTTACCATCGAAAACCCCTACATAGCCAAAAACCGACTTCATACGTTAAGACGGTATATGCCCGTTTCTCTCAATTCCATGCCTGAGGGTGAGCAATTCATCCCCGAAAGCCGCTTCTTCACCGATTATCCCAAGTATCAGCCGCTTAACCGGCTGAGCGATAATATCGGAGAATCGATGAGGCTCATGGCTCAGATCCAGCAGGTGAGAAAATCCCTGCCCGGAATTGACTGCGGCTCCTGCGGCGCTCCTACTTGCCGTGCTTTTGCCGAGGATATCGTTCTCGGTCACGCAGACAGAAACGACTGCATAATCGCTTATAAAGAGCTTTTCAAAAAATATCTCAGAAATCACGACGGAGGTGAAGGCAATGAAAGTGAATGAGCTTGCTTCTCTTGAAGGGTTCAGCACTCTCTCCCTTCCCGACGGCGAAAGAGAGATCTGCGGTGTCTATATCGGCGACCTTCTCAGCTGGGTCATGGGCAGAGCCAAGGCTGACGATGCATGGATAACGATCATGTCAAACATCAACATCGTTGCCGTCGCTTCCCTTGCCGACGTTGCCTGCATCATTCTTGCAGAGGGCGTTCAGCTTGAAAGAGCTGTCATAGAAACCGCTCAGGCAAAGGGAATCAACATCCTTTCGTGCTCTCTCCCCGCTTTTGAAATATCAAAAACATTTTTTGAGAAGCTTTGATTATGAAAGAGTATTATTACGACCTTCATATTCATTCGTGCTTATCCCCCTGCGGCGATGATGAAATGACGCCGAACAACATTGCCGGCATGGGCGTGGTCGCAAAGCTCGACATCATGGCGCTGACCGACCATAACACCTGCCGTAACTGTCCTGCGTTTTTTAAAACCGCCGAAGCAAACGGAATCGTTCCCGTTGCCGGAATGGAGCTGACGACCGCCGAGGATATCCATCTTGTATGCCTCTTTGAAAATCTTGAGGATGCGATGAAATTCGATGCCGCTGTCAGCGAAAAAAGAATCCCGTTTAAAAACAGAGTCGATATTTTCGGCGAACAGATGATAATGGACGAAAATGATGAGGTTATCGGAACCGAAGAAAACCTTCTCTCCAACGCAACTCTCATCACGGTTGACGAGGCTCCCGCTCTTGTTGAAAGCTTCGGCGGAATATGCTATCCCGCCCATATCGACAGAGAGGCAAACGGCATCGTTGCAACCCTCGGCATTTTCCCCGAGCTTCCGTTTTTTCCGTGTGCCGAATATCATGACGGCGATAAACGCAAAGAATATGAAGAAAAATTTCCGTTGCTGACTTCAAAGCCCTTTGTTGTTTCATCCGATGCTCATTATCTCTGGGACATCAGCGGAAGACTCAACTGCTTTGAGCTCGACTGCAACGATAATCCTGCGGATATCCGCAAAAAGCTTTTTGAAAGGCTGAAAGGCTTATGAAAGAGTTATCGCTGAATATTCTTGATATCGCTCAGAACTCCGTTAAGGCAAGGGCAAAGAATATTCTGATAAAGCTTACCGAAACCGACGAAACGCTGACTCTTCTTATTGAGGACGACGGCTGCGGAATGAGCAGAGAAATGGTTGAGAATGTCGTCAACCCCTTCTGCACAACCCGTACGACACGAAATGTCGGTCTCGGAATTCCGCTTCTCAAGCTTGCCGCCGAACAGACGGGAGGAACGGTAAGCATCGAATCCGTCAGCGAGTCGGACAACCCCGACGCCTGCGGAACGAAGGTTACGGCGGTTTTCTTCAAGAACCATCTCGATTTCACTCCGCTCGGAGATATCGTTTCAACTGTGACCGCTCTGATTCAGGGCTCGCCCGATATCGAATGGCGGTTTGAGCATCAGCTCACGGTCGGCTCGGTCGAGCTTGACACAAAAGAGCTTAGGGAAATTCTCGGAGATGTTCCGCTTGACACCTATGAGGTTATAAAATGGATCGAAGATTACCTCAAAGAAGGTTACGCTTCGGTTTCATAGATAAAGTTTATTATTTAAAGAGAGGATAGATATTATGAAATCATTGGCTGAACTTGCTGCTATCAGAGAAAAAATGAAGGACAAGGTCGTTCTTCGTGAAGGCAGCGGCGACATCAGAGTTGTCGTAGGCATGGCTACCTGCGGCATCGCAGCAGGCGCAAGACCCGTTCTCAACGCTTTCGTTGAAGGCGTCAGCAACGCAGGACTCGCAGACAAGGTTATGGTTTCGCAGACAGGCTGCATCGGCGTTTGCCAGTTTGAGCCCGTTGTTGAAATCTACGAAGCAGGCAAAGACAAGGTTACTTACATCAAGATGACTCCCGAAAAGGCTGCTGAAGTTATTGAGAAGCATCTCAAGGGCGGCGCTCCCATTTCGGAATACACAATCACCAACGCTATCTCATAATGGAGGTTTAAAGTAATATGATTCGTTCTCATGTTTTGATTTGCGGCGGTACCGGCTGTACTTCTTCAGGCAGCAAGGTACTCATGTCCACCTTCGAGAAAGAGCTTGAGAAAAACGGACTTCAGGACGAAGTCAAGATCGTTCAGACCGGTTGCTTCGGTCTTTGCGCTCTCGGTCCCGTTGTTATCATCTACCCCGAAGGAACTTTCTACAGCAGAGTTGAAGAAAAAGACGTTGCTGAAATCGTTTCCGAACACCTTCTCAAGGGTCGTCTTGTTGACAGACTCGTTTACAAGGATGTTGACGAAAGCATCGTTGAAGAAGCAGGCAAGGCTGTTTCGCTTAACGACACAAACTTCTATAAGACCCAGAAGAGAGTTGCTCTTCGCAACTGCGGTCTTATCGACCCCGAAAACATTGACGAATATATCGCAATGGACGGTTATGCTGCTCTCGGCAAGGTTCTCACAGAAATGACTCCTCAGGATGTTATCAAGGAAGTCATCGACTCAGGCCTCAGAGGCAGAGGCGGCGGCGGTTTCCCCACCGGCAGAAAGTGGAGCTTCACGGCTGCAAATTCCGCTGACCAGAAATATGTTGTATGTAACGCTGACGAAGGCGACCCCGGCGCATTCATGGACCGTTCCGTTCTTGAAGGCGACCCCCACTGCCTTATCGAAGCTATGACGATCTGCGGCTACGCAACAGGCGCAACCGAAGGTTATGTATATGTCCGTGCCGAATATCCCATCGCTGTCAAGCGTCTTCAGATTGCTATCGAGCAGGCTAAGGAATACGGCCTTCTCGGCAAGAACATCTTTGATTCAGGCTTTGACTTTGATCTTCACATCCGTCTCGGCGCAGGCGCATTCGTTTGCGGTGAAGAAACAGCTCTTATGACCTCGATCGAAGGTAACAGAGGCGAGCCCCGCCCCAGACCTCCCTATCCCGCAGTCAAGGGTCTTTTCGGCAAGCCCACAACCGAAAACAACGTTGAAACCTTCGCAAACATTCCTCAGATCATCCTCAAGGGTGCTGACTGGTTTGCTTCAATGGGTACAGAAAAATCAAAGGGCACAAAGGTATTCGCGCTCGGCGGCAAGATCGAAAACACAGGTCTTGTTGAAATTCCCATGGGTACAACTCTGCGTGAGATCATCTATGATATCGGCGGCGGCATTCCCAACGGCAAGAAGTTCAAGGCTGCTCAGACAGGCGGTCCCTCCGGCGGATGTATCCCTGCAAGCCTTATCGATACAGAAATCGACTACGATAACCTCACAGCTATCGGCTGCATGATGGGTTCGGGCGGTCTTATCGTTATGGACGAAGACAACTGCATGGTTGACATCGCCAAGTTCTTCCTCGATTTCACGATCGACGAATCCTGCGGTAAGTGCTCACCCTGCCGTATCGGTACAAAGCGCATGATGGAAATTCTCGAGAAGATCACCGACGGTAACGGAACTCTTGAAGACCTCGACAAGCTTGAAGAACTCGCTTATTACATCAAGGAGAACTCTCTCTGCGGTCTTGGTCAGACAGCTCCCAACCCCGTTCTTGCAACTCTCAAGTTCTTCCGTGACGAATATGTTGCTCACGTTGTTGACAAGAAGTGCCCCGCAGGTGTCTGCAAGAGCCTTCTTAACTATGTTATTGACGCTGACAAGTGTAAGGGATGTACTCTCTGTGCAAGAAAGTGCCCCGCAGGCGCAATCAGCGGCACAGTCAAGAACCCCCATGTTATCGATACAACCAAGTGCATTAAGTGCGGTGCTTGCATTGATTCCTGTAAGTTCGGCGCAATCAGCAAAGCTTAATTGAGGAGGCATAAACTAATGGAAATGGTAAACATTAAAATAAACAATATGCCCCTGAGCGTTCCCAGTGGCATTACGATCCTTGAAGCTGCAAGATATGCGGGTATCGAAATCCCCACTCTCTGCTACCTCAAGGAACTCAACGAGATCGGCGCTTGCCGTATCTGCATGGTTGAGGTTAAGGGCGCACGCTCCCTTGTTTCCGCCTGCGTTTTCCCCGTAAACGAAGGCATGGAAGTTTTCACAAACACAGAAAAGGTCAGAAAGAGCCGCAAGATGACTCTTGAACTCATCCTTTCTACTCACAGAAAAGAGTGCCTCTCCTGCGTAAGAAGCGGTAACTGCGAGCTTCAGAAGCTCTGCAAGGACTACGGCGTTGCTGACGAAAAGGTTTTTGAAGGTGCATACCCCGAGTTTCAGTATGACGAATCCGCTCCCCATATGATCAGAGATAACAGCAAGTGCATTCTCTGCCGCCGCTGCGTTGCAGCCTGCGACAATCAGGCAATCAGCGTTATCGGCGCAAACGCAAGAGGCTTTGATACTCATATCGGCTCACCCTTTGAGCTTCCTCTTTATGATTACAGCTGCGTATCCTGCGGTCAGTGTATCGTTCACTGCCCCGTCGGTGCTCTCTATGAGAAGGACGACACCGCAAAGGTATTTGAAGTAATCAACGATCCCGAAAAGTTCGTTGTTGTCAACACAGCTCCTTCAATCAGAGTTACTCTCGGCGAAGCTTTCGGCAACGAGATCGGCACAAACGTAACCGGTAAGATGGTAGCTGCTCTTCGCCGCCTCGGCTTCACAAAGGTATTCGATACCGACTTCTCCGCTGACCTCACAATTCTCGAGGAAGCAAACGAGCTTCTTGACAGAATCAACAACGGCGGAACTCTTCCCCTCATCACATCCTGCTCACCCGGTTGGGTCAAGTATTGCGAGCATTACTATCCCGAACAGCTTGCTCACCTTTCAAGCTGCAAATCTCCTCAGCAGATGTTCGGCGCTGTTATCAAGACATGGTACGCTAAGAAGATGAACCTTGATCCCAAGGACATCGTTGTTGTTTCCATCATGCCCTGCACAGCCAAGAAGTTTGAAACAGGCAGAGCTGACCAGTCCGCAAGCGGTTATGCCGATGTTGACTATGCTCTGACAACCCGTGAGCTTGCAAGAATGATCGAAACTGCAGGCATCAACTTCAACGCACTTCCCGACGAAGAATTTGACAATCCCCTCGGCGAAGGCACCGGCGCAGGCGTTATCTTCGGCGCAACGGGCGGCGTTATGGAAGCTGCTCTCAGAACAGCAGTTGAAACTCTCACCGGCGAAGAACTCAAGAACCTTGAATTCACAGAGGTCAGAGGCACAGAAGGTCTTAAAGAAGCAACTTACACCGTTGCAGGCATGGAAGTCAAGGTTTGCGCAGCAAGCGGTCTTTCCAATGCAAAGAAGGTTATGGACGACATCAAGGCAGGCAAGTCAGAATATCACTTCGTTGAGATCATGGCATGCCCCGGCGGCTGCGTAAACGGCGGCGGTCAGCCCACTCAGCCCGCAAGCGTTCACAACTTCGTTGACCTCAAGGCTATCAGAGGACAGGCTCTCTACGAGGCAGACAAGAATCTTCCCGTCAGAAAGTCCCACGAAAGCGAAGCAGTCAAGGCTGTTTATGCTGAGTACTTTGAGAAGCCCGGCAGCCACATTGCTCACGAGGTTCTTCACACTCATTATGTTGCAAGAGGCATCTATAACGAGAAGAAATAATCTCATATAACGATCAATCCCCGAAGCACCTGAAGTGCCTCGGGGATTTTTTGCGGCAAAAAAGCGGACTGCCGAAGCAGTCCGCATAAAGAATTTGTATAAATCAGAAATCAACTCTGAGGTCGTAATAGCAGCACTTGAAGAGCTTTTCCATTTCCTCAACAGAGGGCTGACGGGGGTTGGAGCCTGTGCAGGCATCGCCGACAGCGTTCTTTGCGATCTCGGGAAGTCTTTCAAGGAATACTTCCTCAGGAACAAAGCCCTGCTCAGCATAATAGCTGTCTGCACCGTAGTTCTTGATGCACTGAGGAATGTTGAGCTTATCGTTCATGCCTCTGAGATACTGAATGAGGTTTTCAACCTTGTCAGCAACTGTTTCGCCGCCAAGACCGATGAAATCAGCGATCTTTGCATATCTCTTTGCTGCGGATTCAACCTTTGCGTTGAACTCGATAACCTTGGGAAGATACATTGCGTTTGCGGCACCGTGGATGATATGTGCGCCGAAATCGTCAAATGCAGCACCGGTCTTATGAGCCATTGAGTGAACGATACCGAGAAGAGCATTTGAGAATGCCATGCCTGCAAGGCACTGTGCGTTGTGCATTCTCTCTCTTGCACCGTTGTCACCGTTATAAGAATCAACGAGATGCTCGTCGATCATTGAAATTGCGTGGAGAGCAAGGGGATCCGTGTAATCGCAGTTGCAGGTTGAAACATATGCTTCAACAGCATGTGTCATAGCGTCCATACCTGTGTGAGCAACGAGCTTCTTGGGCATTGTTTCTGCAAGCTCGGAGTCAACGATTGCGATGTCGGGAGTGATCTCAAAGTCTGCAAGAGGATACTTGATACCCTTTTCATAGTCTGTGATAACCGAGAAAGCGGTAACCTCAGTTGCTGTGCCCGAAGTAGAGGGAATAGCAACAAAGCGAGCCTTCTGACGGAGCTCGGGGATACCGAATACCTTGCACATTTCTTCAAATGTGATTTCGGGATATTCATACTTGATCCACATCGCCTTTGCAGCGTCGATGGGTGAACCGCCGCCCATAGCAACGATCCAGTCGGGCTCAAATTCCTGCATAACTGCAGCACCCTTCATAACTGTATCAACCGAGGGATCGGGCTCGATTCCTTCAAAAAGCTTGACTTCCATGCCGGCTTCTTCGAGATAGGAAACGACCTTATCAAGGAAACCGAACTTCTTCATTGAACCGCCGCCAACGCAAACGATCGCTTTCTTGCCCTTGAGTGTCTTGAGGATTTCAACTGAACCTTTGCCGTGGTAGAGATCTCTGGGTAATGTGAATCTTGCCATTTTCATTTTCCTCCTGTTATCGGCTTCACTTTAAATTACGCAAAGCCCAAATTTTTACGATATAATTATATCAAAAAAACTGCAAATAAGTGAAATATAAAAAAAGTATGGCTCTATAAACTTTATGATATAAAAGCGGCGTTTCTGATGTTTTTCTCATGAAACGCCGCTCGGTAATTATTCAGTTTTCAAGAACATTCTTCCTCGCCTTGCAGACCTCGTCAATGAACATTTTGTCAAGCTCTGAAAGCTTATAGCCGTTTCTGTAAACAAGAACATCCTTATAGATCTTGCCATTACCCTCGCATTTGAGCTGAACAAGATTATATTTTTCAAGCAGCTCCTCAGGAATCGGTGAAACCCACATAAACGTTGTGGGAACCTTTTCAAGCAGATCGAACTGACTTCCTCTTTCAAAAACAAAAATATGCTTGTCAACCGATTCGGAAAGCTCCGCTCTTTTGACATCGATCATGGGAAGCGAAGGTACATAGGGATCGGCATGAGAAATTTCGATGAAATCCGACAGATCCGAGGGTTCGATCTTTTCGCAAAGCGCAAGCGGACTGTTTTTGGATACAAGCAGAACATACGAAAACTCATTTATAATTTCATGGGTGAGCTTCTTCTCCCTGAACATCGAAACGAAATATTTTTCAAACGCCGACTGATATCGGATAATTCCGAGATTATAGTCCTCCTTGATAATGTTGTTGATCGTACGCATGGAGTTTGTTTCTTTATAGAAAATGTCGGCAGGCTGCTCCGTGCTGATATTCTTTGAAAACTCGGTGAACGCTTTGGCAATATAGCTCGCTCTCGGCACACTGACAGAGAAGCGCTGCTTCGGCTTTTTTCCGTTCTGATAAATAGCCTCGACCTCTTCAACCTGAGAAATGATTCTTTTTGCATAGCGAAGGAACTCCTCACCCTCGGGAGTGACGGTGATGCCCTTGCTCGTTCTCTTGAATATCGTTATTCCGAGAGCCTCTTCAAGCTCCTTGACGGCTCTGCTGAGGTTCGGCTGAGCCATATAAAGGTTCTCCGCCGCCTTGCTGATCGACTTCGTTCTCGCTATTTCGACCGCATATTTCAGATGGACTATATTCATTTATCTCACCTTATATGTTTGAATACTGATTATTTTTGATTATCTGATAAGCCTTTTTCAGCTCCTGTATTCCGTCGTCAAGAGAATAAAGAGGTTTCCAGCCGAGCGACTCGAGCTTTTCGTTGGAAACGATATAGTTTCTCTTGTCGGGATCCTCTCCGACGGGAGCTTCGATATAGACAAACTTTGGAATATGGAGCTTGATTTTTTCGCAGAGCTCGATTTTGGAAAGGTTGGAATCCGAAAGGCCGCAGTTATGAGTGCCGCCTTCCATCTTTTCAAAATTCTCGATCGCAAACCAGAAAGCGTTTGCCGCATCCCTGACATGAAGATAGTTTCTCTTGAAGCTGCCTTCAAAAATGACGATCGTTCTGTCAAAAACCGCTCTGTAAACAAAATCGTTGACCAGCAGGTCTGTTCTCATTCTCGGAGAAGCGCCGAAAAGAGTTGCAAAACGGAAAGCAGTAGTTCCGCTTTCGCTGAGCACCGCCGCCTCTGCCTCGACCTTGCTTTTACCGTAAATGGAGATCGGCTTTATCGGAGAATTCTCCGTGCAGAAATTCTCGCCTTCGCCGAGACCGTAGCCGCTGTTAGTGCAGGGAAAAATAATTCTCTGTCCTTTTTCTCTTAACCTGAGAATCATTTTCACGGCATCGAGATTGATCGAATAAGCCGAGCATGCCTCTTTGTCACAAATCGGGAAGCCCGCAAGCGCCGCAAGAGGAATGATATAGTCCTTGCCCTTCATGGCTTCTCTGACCGCTGATTCATTCCTTGCATCAGCATTGATCATCTCAAAATTTTCGTTTGAGCAGCATTCAAGCAGGGAATTCTGATTATAGAAAAAATTGTCAAGAACGGTAACTCTGCAGCCCTTTGAAAGAAGAAGAGGAACAAGAACCGAGCCTATGTAACCTGCACCGCCCGTAACCAGAATGTTAAGCATTTTTTCACTTCCATATAATTAATTACAATATATTTTATCACTTTGTTTTCGGTTAGTCAATGAGGGCTTGAATTTTTATTACTCAATGCGGTTTTGTTGACTTTAAACCTTATAAATGATATAATTATAAGGTTAAATATGATGAAAGGAGCATCGGCGGTGAAGAACATCTATTTCGTTCAGGCAAATAATGTTTACGGTAACGAACGCAGATCCGTCTATATTCCCTATGCCTCGGGCTGCATTGCCGCCTATGCTTTTGACGACGAAAAGATCCGTTCCGAATGCAGACTTGCAGGCTTTGTTTATACCCATGAGCTTATTGCTCAAGCGGTCGAAAAGCTTGCCGATCCGTTCATCGTTGCGTTTTCCTGCGCTGTCTGGAACTATGAATATAACAAGGCTCTCGCAAAAGCAGTCAAAGAAAAATATCCCGACTGCGTGACCGTTTTCGGCGGACATAATGTTCTGCGTGATTTCGGCACTCTCGAGGAATGCCCCGAGGCCGACTTCGTAATCTACCGTGAGGGCGAAGAAGCCTTCCGTGAGCTTGTTCTCTGCCTGCTCGAAAACAAGTCACCCGAAAGCGTTGCGAGCATCGCATTCAGAAAAGACGGCTCATATTTCAAAACCGAAGAAAAAAGCTTTTGCCTGAGCGAATATCCGTCACCTTACCTTAACGGCATCTTCGATTCGATTGCCGACGGCAAGACAAACTTCTCTGCAATCCTCGAAACCAACCGAGGCTGTCCCTTCAAATGCGCATTCTGCGATTGGGGAACGCTCGGAAGCCGTGTGCGGCTTTTTCCATTGGATAGAATCAAGGCGGAAATCGACTGGATCTCTGCTCACGGAATCGAATATGTCTACTGCGCCGACGGAAACTTCGGTCTTTTCGACCGTGACGAAGAAATCGCTGAATATATAATTTCATCAAAAAAATCGACGGGATATCCTAAAAATTTCAGGGTATGCTTCACCAAAAACCGAACCGAATTTGTCAAAAAAATATGCATGCGCTTCAACGAATTCGGGCTCGACAAAGCTCAGACTCTGTCCTTCCAGACCCTGTCGGATGCCGCACTCGAAAACATCGGAAGAAAAAACATCTCTCTCAGTCATTTCCGTGAGCTTATGAACGAATACAGCCGATGCGGGATCTCAACCTCATCTGAGCTGATCTTAGGCCTTGCGGGAGAAACGAGAGAAAGCTTCACCAAGGGAATATGCGACCTTCTTGAATACGGTCAGCACAAGGCGATTCAGGTCTACACCTGCGACCTTCTCCCGAATTCCGAAATGGGTTCTCCCGAATACATCAGAAAATTCGGCATCGAAACTGTCCGGACTCCGTTCTTTCAGGCTCATTGCAAAGCATCGGAAAAGCATGAAATTCAGGAATATAACACAGCCGTTATCAAAACCGATTCACTCAGCACCCGTGACTGGATTGACTGCGTTGCGTTCGCCTGTCTGATTCAGGCATTCCATAACATCGGCTTTTTCCGCACCGTTACGCTCTTCCTCAGAAACGGACTCGGCATAAGCTATTATGAAATCTATTCGCTTATTGCGGAATACTCTGAAAAGAACAAAGCCTCCGCTTGCGGCAAAGTTTATTCGCTGATAACCGAATTTGCCAAGGGCATGACTCAGGGCAAAAATGCATGGGCTGTCGCCTGCGATTCACTCGGAGATATCTGCTGGCAGTTTGACGAGATTTATTTCCTGAAGGCTCTCGAAAACGCCGACAGGATATACGAGGAGCTTGAAAAGCTCTTTTCGGAAAAATACGGCTCATCCGATGAGCTTTCAGCCGCATTCGATTATCAGAAAAAGATCCTCAAACGCACAAGCACGGGCGGAGAAATAACAATCTCCTCCGAATATGATTTTTATACCTATTGCAAAAATATTTACGACGGATGCACCTCCCCTCTCAAAAAGAAGAAAACGGTTATCAGGGTAACGGACAACGATCCCTGCACCTCGCTTTTTGACTATGCCTGCTCCGTCGTATGGTACGGCAGAAATCAGTCTGCAGCGCTCTACACCTCGGACTGCTATTCACCGGAATTAATTACAGAATGAAGGGATGTGTTTTGCCTGTGAAGAAAAATGTCTATTTCGTTCAGGTTGACGTGTCATCGGGCAAAGATTCCAGAGTTGTTTATCTGCCGTATACGGCAGGCGTTATCATCGCAAATGCTTTCTGCAACGCAAAAGTCACAGCTTCGTATGAATTCAAGGATTTTATTTTCATAAGAAAGAATATCGAAGATGTCGTCAGCGAAATGGAAGACCCCGCCGTTGTCGGTTTCTCCAATTATTGCTGGAACACCGAATATAACCTTGCTCTTGCAAAAGAGATCAAGAAAGCTTATCCCGACTGTGTAACCGTTTTTGGCGGTCATAATATTCCGCAGACCACGGCTTTCCTTGAAAAATATGAGCAGACAGATTTTCTCTGCTTCGGTGAAGGCGAGGTCACCTTCGGCAACCTCCTTGCCGCCCTTGCCGACGGAAGCGTTGAGGATACAGCGAATATCGCTTACAGAAAAGACGGCAGATGCTTCCTGAGCGAAACGAGATCGATCTGCAAAAACGATTATGCTTCTCCGTATCTTGACGGATGGTTCGATAAGGTTCTTGAAAAATATCCGCACATCGAATTCAACACCATTCTTGAAACATCAAGGGGCTGCCCGAATTCCTGCGCATATTGCGATTGGGGACCGCTTAAAGAAAGAACCCGATTTTTCCCTCTCGAAAAAGTTCTCGCAGAAATCGATTGGATCGGCAGAAACGGAATCCGCTTTGTCTGGGGTGCCGATGCAAACTTCGGTATCGGCAAAAACGATCTTGACATCGCAGATGCTCTTGTTGCCGCAAAAGAAAAATACGGCTATCCCGAACGAGTCCGCATCAACTATTCCAAGGGCAATTCCGAGCGGGTGCGTGAAATCGTGCGCCGTTTCAACCGCAAGGGTATCGATCGGGAGGGTGCAACCCTCTCTCTCCAGAGTCTTTCGCCCGTTGTTCTCGAAAACATCGGCAGAAAAAACATGTCCCTTGAGCGTCTGAGTGAGCATTTCAGCGTTTACCACGAAGAAGGTCTGCAGGTCTATTCCGAGCTTATTCTCGGTCTCCCCGGCGAAACCTATGACAGCTTCGTTGACGGCATCTGCAAGCTTTTTGAGATCGGACAGCATTTCATTTTTGAGGTCTATCATTGCATCGTGCTTCCCAACTCTCTTCTCGGTCAGCCCGAATATATGGAAAAGCACGGAATTAAAACCTCACGCTGCGAAATAGTCCGTTTTCACTGTACCGCCGATGCATACTACATTCCCGAAAAAATCGATATCATAACCGAAACAGCAACGATGCCGTGTTCCGATTGGCAGAAAAGCTCTCTTTTCGCCGCATTCACTCAGGCAATGCATGCCTGCGGACTTCTCCGCTGCTTCTCGGTTTATGCGTTTAACGAGCTCGGAATCGGCTACAGAAGCTTTTACGAGGGAGCCATGAAATATATCGAATCGGGTGCCGCTCCCTACACAAACTCTCTCTATCAGAATGTCAAAAGCTCCTTTGCGGAGCTTGCAAAGGGCATCAATCCGAGATTTTATGCTCCCCATGTCGGCAACCTCGTATGGGACCATTATGAATATATGTTTCTTGATATCAGCGCAAATCCCGATAAATTCTATTCGGAGATGATGCCTTATCTGCGCACCGTTATCAAAGACGAAAGCATTCTTTCTCAGCTTGCCGACTATCAGAAAGCAATCCTCAGAAGACCGAATGAAGAAAAATCCGAATGCGAGAGCGAATATAATTTCCATGATTATTTCAGCGGCATTTATGTCGGCAGGCATCCGACTCTCGAAAAGGGTCGATTCAGAACGGTTTTCACCGATTCCAACCCTGTCAACAGCTGGGAAGGCTTCGGAAAGTTCGTTGTCTGGTACGGAAAAATGGGCAGCAAGTCCTATAAGAATTCAGTTGAAGTTATCAAAAACTGACCTAAAACAAGCAAAAGCCTCACGCCGACAACAGCGTGAGGCTGATTTTATTTTTTCAGAATCTTTTCCTTTGGCATAAATCTTATGTGCAGTGCGGTTTTCAGATATAGCGGAATCTGAAGAGCGGAATTGTTTGCCTTTCCCTGCTTGCGTGAATGGCAGTCCGTCGGGAGCTCCTTGATCTTGCAGCCGAGCCGAACGGGCTTTAACACCATTTCAATAAAAATCGGAAAACCCGTTTCCTCAAAATTGATTTTTCTGAGCAGGTCTGCGGAAATGATCTGAAACGGTATGGTGAAATCCGTCAGATCGCTTGAATAAAGAACTGCAAGAAACTTCTGCGAGAAGAAATTGAGAAGCTTTCTGAATTTGTTATAGCCCTCAAACTCACTTCCGCCAAGCCATCTCGACGCCGAAAAGATCGTGTCGGGTTCTTTTTTTGCGCATTTTATCATCTGAGGGATCAGATCAAGGTCAAGAGCCATGTCCGAATCAACGGTTATAACATGCGAACCCTCCGCCATATCGAACGCCTCGGTCAGAAATCCGAGCTTAGGTCTTTTCTGAAGAAAGATATGAACGGGCACATCGCTTTTCATCGTTACAAGCTCATTGATAACCCCGAAGCATTCCTCTGTTACACGATCGGGGTAGCCGATGATTATTTCCTTCAGATCCGAGTGGTCGCAGTTTTCGAGAATATAGTTCACGGTATACCGAAGGGAATCCGTTTCCGTGACGGCTCCCGTCACTATCGAAACGCCCGTGAATTCATTCATTAAAACGCACTCCTTAAATATATTCTACACTCAGACCGGGGTTGAGCGTAATTCCGTTGCTGCCAAACCAGACCGCTTCAAGAGCATATTCCTTCCAGTTGGTTCTGTGAACCTCATTGTTCACGCTGATTCTGTTTCTCTTTTTTTCAAGCGGCTTGGGATCTCCCGAAAGAGCGCTTGTAAAATACTTCGCCCAGTCATATTCAAACTCAACCGAATAATTATTCTTGAACGGAAGCTTCAGAACGGTTTTCTGGAATTCAAGCAATTCCTCGAGAATATCGTCCTCAACCCCAAGATATCTGAGCGAAGGCTTGATCTCCCAATAAAACTCATCAATGCGGTAGATCGTTGCAAGGTGTGCCGCTTTTTTAGGCACCCAGGTTATATCACCGAAAATGGGATTGGAATAGAGCTCTATCGGCTTTTCTTCCGATATCGCCTTATAATAGTTATAGAGGAAATCGTATGCGGGTCTGAGAACCGATTCGATGTTCTTTTTTGCATAACGGATAACCATGTTGTAAATTTCATCGTACGGGATGCCTTTTTCGTTATGAAGATATACCGCAATATATTTCATGATTCCGTGATGGTGCAAAGACTCCTCCATGCACGCAAAAACATTGCAGGCGATCCAATCCTCCGTGCTCAGAGTGTTTGTTCCGATAACATAGACGGTTTTTTCTTTAACCTCATCATCGACCTCGCTGTGAGCAGTCAGAGCTTCAATTTCAGCTGTTCTGATCCCGTGCTTCTTCATATATTCGGGCTGAGCCATGGGCGAATTGGGAAGAAGCTCGCAGTTATAGGTGGTAATCAGTCTGTGCTGACCCGCATCGAGAAGCATTCCTATGCCCTTGCAGAAGCTCTCATAGGTTTCGCCGGGCAATCCGGTTATGATCTCCGAATAGGTGGTTATGCCCTCTTTTCTGTAAAGAGAAAGAAGCTCGCTGAACTTATCCATGCTCATATTCCGTCTGCCGATGTTTTCAAGAACAACGGGAGAAAGGCTCTGGAAGGAAAGCGTTGCGCCCTCCTTGCTCATGCCGTATTTTTCGAGCTTACAGCTTATCTCAAAAACTCTCTCGGGCTTATCCATGGCATAATTGATGCGAAGCCTTTCGGGACAGCCTGTCTTCTCTCTCTTGTCAATAAGATAATCGACAATATCCATATCCCTCTCAGCCGCACCGAAATTGGAATCCGCACCCCATATAAACTTGACTCCGTGGTCGCTCATCCAGTCGATCTCGGCAAAAATTCTTTCCGTCGGGAAGAATCTGATTTTAGAGCTGTTGCAGCCCCAGTCGCAATAGGCGCAGCTTCTCGGACAGCCTCGGGAGGTTTCGAGAATCGCATCAAGCTGCATTTCGGGGTTTTCTTCAAAAATGCTGTCAAACCAGCCGTTGAGATACGGCGACGGATAATCGGTCCTGCAAAGAATCTCTGTAGGAGTCTTTCTGAAGCCGTTTTCCCCGTCACGGTAAGAAATGTTGGAGATCTTTGAAAAATCCTTTTCTTCCTTGCAGAATTCAAGCAAAAGAGCCTTGAAAGCTTCTTCTCCCTCGCCGTGAATAAGATAGTCTATGAAGGGATATTTCTCGAGAAACGAATTATCGGGCGGAACATTATGTCCGCCGAAAATAACAACGCAGTCAGGAAAAGCCTTTTTAACCTTTTCCGCAAGAACAAGGTTATACTGCGTGTTCCAGATATAATTTGAAAAACCGATGACTGCAGGGGCTTCAAGACTCTGCACCGCCTCATCGGTTTTTTCTCTTGTAAAGATGAACCTCTTGAAGCTGTAATTGCTCTTCACCCGTTCATCCTCAAACGCATATGCCGCAAGAAGGCCGACCGCATACGGAAGATACGCCGCTTTAAAGCCTCTGCCTACATAGGTATTTGATGCCTGCACCAAATACAAATTTCTCATTATGTTACCTCTTACCCTCAATAAAATCAGACAAAAACAATATAATGTCTGTTTTTTATTTTAATACCATTAAAGAAAATAATCAATAGTATTTTTCGATTTTGAACATATAGAGAAACAAGTGTATATTTTTACAGCATCAAATCAGTTTGCATATTCAATTTTAATATTTTCTCTGCCGTTTGTGCAGATCGTTGCGCTTCGTCTTTTTCCGAACCAGATAATCTCTCTTGCATATTCAGCCCAATCGGAGATCTTCTTTTCGAGCTGTATCGTAAGCTCCGTTCTGACCTTTTTCAAAGGCTGATATTCATCATCATATATTCCCTGAAAATAGCTGTAGAAATCATATTCCGTCGAAATGCTGACGGTTTCCGTTTCGGGTAAGCGAAGAACGGATTTCTGATATTTCAGAAGCTCACCGTAAATCTCATCGTCAACGCCGAGCGACTCGATGAAAGGAGCGATATCCTGCCAGAAAACCTCTCTGTTGTAAATAAGGTCAAGGAAGATTCCCTCCTCGAAATACCATCCGACCTTGCTGAAGATATCCTTCTGATAGCACCAGTCGGAAACCTCCGTATTTTCGGTCTTCCAACGGATCTCCTCAAAAAGCTTATATATATATTTCGATTCGTCGCTGAAAATATAATCAAGCAGACGGTTATAGAATTCATAATAGCTTATGCCGAGCTCGTGCCTTGCATAGATAGCAAAGCAGCGGAGCAGACCGAGATGGTGGAAGCTCTGAAGGCAGACGGAAAACATGTTTGCCTTCACCCACATCTCCTTGCTCATATCCTTTGTTTCAACAACAACATCGTAATATTCCTGAACGCCGTTGAAGTTTGCGGGATAATGTATTCCGTGAAGCGGCTGACGCTCCCAGCGGATTTTATATTTGTCGACCATTTCCCTGCTTGCTATCGGAGCATTGCAGTAAACCTGACAGGTGTAGACGGTCATCGAATTATGCTGTCCGTTTTCAAGCAATCTGCAAAGCCCGTTGCAGAAGCTGTCATAGGTTTCTCCCGGCAAGCCGAGAATCAGCTCCGTATAGGTCGGAATTTTTTCCTCTGCGTATTTTGCGGTCAGCCCCGAATAATGCTCAAGAGTCAGATTCTTTCTTCCGATGTTTTCGAGAGTCTGCTCATCGAGCGACTGATATGCGAGCGTGACGCCTTTGTCAATTCCGCTGTGATTAAGGATCCTGCCGATCTCAAAAACGGTTTCGTCGCTGTTCTTGGCATAGCAGGGCTTGAACACCTGCGGATAACCGTTCTTCCGATTGACCTCCAGAACATATTCCGCCGTTTCGATATCACGCTTCTCGATGCCGAAATTGGCATCGGCGCAATAGCAATAGGGTATTTTGTGCTCGGATATCCAATCGATATCCTTTTTGATCCTCTCCATCGGAAAGAGCCTTATCCTCTTTGTGAAGCACCAATCGCAGAAGGCGCAGGAATACGGACATCCCCTGTTTGTTTCGAGAGTTGCATGGAAAGTGATATCGGGATATCTTTCGAGAATGGGGTCAAAAATCTTCTCTGCATACGGCGACGGATATGAGGTTATGTCATAAACACGCTTCTTTTCTGTCGAAACGAAACCGCCGTTCTGCCTGAACGAAATGTCGGGAATGTGCGAAAAACCGTTTCCGTCATTGACCGCTTTGAGAAGCATTGCAAAAGGCTCTTCGCCCTCAGAATGCATCAGAACATCAATGAATCCGTGCTTTTCGAGAAGAGAGGTATCGTCGGGAACATTGTGACCGCCGAAAACAATAATACACTCGGGATATTTTTCCTTTATCATCCGTGCAAGGCGCAGATTATATTCCATGTTCCACACATAGCATGAAAAACCGACAACGGAGGGATCTTCAATTTTTGCAAAGGTTTCTCCGAGCTGATGTCGGATGCACAGAATATCCGAAAGCTCCCAGCTCTGCTTTATCTCGTCGTCGCTGAAAGCATATGCGGCAAGGCAGCCCGCAGCATACGGAAGATAGGCTATCGTTTTGCTGTAGGTTACATTGATCTGAACAAGATACAGTTTCTTTCTGTCCATTTTATGAATTACTCCGTTTCGAAATTGCTTGTCTGAAATGCGTACTGTTTCCGTCTTTTCTGCTGAACCACGCAACGACCTCGGCAAACCTTGCCCATGAATCGAACCGTTCCGCCTTGACAGACACAGTATTGTCAGCCTTTTCAAGCGTTGGCTTTTCGCCGTCAACTATCCTTCTGAAATAGTCAAGGAAATCATATGAAAGCTCAAACTCTGCCGTCACATTGAAAGGATGCTTTGTTATCCCTCTCTGGAATTTCATCAGCTCTTCGGATATTTCTCCGTCAATGCCGAAGCCGTCAATAAACTCTTTAAGCTCGGCATAGAATTCATCTGACTCGTATGTCAGACAGAGGAAAAGATATTCCTCAAAAGTCCACAGTATATCGCCGAAGCGTGAGTCACAGATGCTCAGAGTGCCCTTTTCGGCAAGCACATCATCAAGCTTTTCCTCAATTCGGTGCAGCGCTCTGCCGACCGGGCTCTCATGCCTCGGATAAAAATAATCAACAAAGGAGCAATAGAAATTCTTGTAGCTGCTCAGACCCTCGTTATAAAGATAGAGCGCAAAGAACTGCATAAGTCCCATATGGTGGCATGCCTGAACGACCGCCGAAATAATATTCATCAGCTTCCAGTCCTCATTCGTCATGGAATAAGTCGAGGTAATGATTGACGAATATTCGGGTATCTCATCGATATCCGATGCGCTTCTGTGAGGCTGATTAAGGGGGATAAGCGATTTTTGGATTTTATACCGTTCAATATAATCCTTCTGCCCCATTATCGAGCAGGGAAGCCATTCGCAGTTATGAATATAAATCGAGTTATGCTGTCCGAGGTTGAGCAGGCTGTCAAGCGAATCAACGAAGCTCTGAACGGTTTCACCGGGCAGACCGAGAATCAGCTCCGTATATGTTGCAATGCCTGCTTCATTATAAAGATTCATCAGCTCCGAGAAAAACTCCGTGCTGATATTTTCTCTTCCGATGTTTCTGAGCGTTGTTTTGTCCATAGACTGAAACGAAAGCGTAACGCCCTTGCTCAAGCCGTTTTTTTCAAGCTTCAGCCCGATATCAAAGACCTTCTTGCTGCTGTTCTTCTCGTAAGAAGTCTGGAACTTGACAGGGTAGCCCGTTGCTTTTTTCGTTTCAATGATCTTGTCCGCAATCTCACCGTCACGGCTGAACATTCCGAAATTTGAGTCCGCAGAGCCAAGACCGAAAATTCTGTTCTTTCCCATCCATTCAATTTCGCCGTAAACCCTTTCGATCGGAAATTTACGGATCTTTGATTTCATGCTGCTCCAATCGCAATAAGCGCACGAATTCGGACAGCCTCTTGAAGTTTCGATAAGTGCCATAAAAACGAGGTCGGGATTCTCCACGAGGATCCTGTCAAAATATCCTTCAAGATAAGGCGACGGAAAATCGCATTCGCAGGCAACTGCCTCGGGAGTTGTCAGAATTCCGTTTTCTGTACGCACGGATATTCCAGGAATATCCTCCGCTCTGTCAAGCCCTATAAGAGCCCTCAGAAGGCGGCGGAAGGTTACCTCTCCCTCACCGTGGAGAAGATAATCGATCTGCGGGCATTCTTCAAGAAGACCTCCGCCGGGGGCAACATGATGCCCTCCGAAAATAATAACGCAGTCGGGATATTTTTCTTTTATGCGTCTTGCCGCCTCTTTGTTATAATTGCTGTTCCAGAGATATGTTGAAAACGCCACAACACTCGGATCATCAATTTTCTCAAGCAGAGAATCGATCGGTTCACGCAGAAAGAATATGCGTTCAAGAGAATAATTCTCCGCAACATCTTTATCTGCAAACGCATAGGCGGAAATCTGACCCGCCGTATATGGAATATGAGCAGATTTTCCGTAAATATAATTAACCTGCAGGAAATAGAGTTTTCGTTTCAAGGGGAATTTCACTAACCTTTCGGGTAATTCTGTCAGCTCAGGCTGTATAAAGTTGCGCCTTTGCGTCTGCCGTACCAGACGATTTCCTTGGCAAAGCACGGCCAGTCCTCATATTTTTTTGCGGCGGTGAATTCAAAGCTTGTCCGCACCGCCCGAAGCTCCGCAGTTTTATCGGCTCCGATCTTTTCAAAATATGATGCAAAATCATAGTCGCATTCAAAGGTCTTTCCGCTTTCAAACGGGCGTCTGACCGCATTGAGCTGGAATCTGAGAAGCTCTTCATAGACCTTTTTATCCTCAACGAGAGGCTTCACAAAGCCGTCAACAAGTCTTTCAAATTCATCGAAATTATATAAAAACTCAAGGAATAAGCCTTCCTCGAAAAACCATGTTACATTACCGAAAACCGGATTGCTGTGGTTCCATTCGCCTTCAAGAGAGCCGTCAAGCTTTTTCTTGATCTCTCTGAAAAGTTTTCCCGTCAATCCGCTGTCCTCAAGGCAGTAAGAAAGCAGCGACTTATAGAAATCATAATAGTCAATTCCGAGCTCATAATATGCATAGATCGCAAAATATCTCAAAAGCCCGAGGCTGTGAAAGCATTGAAGGCAGATCGAGAAAAGATTGGCATAAACCCATCCGTCACGGGTAAGCGTGTTCGTCGAACGGACAAGATACGAATATTCGGGAATGCCGTCTTTTTTGCCGCTTGCCGAATGAATGTGATTGAATTTGACCTTCATCGGCTCGATCTCAAACTTCTTCATATAATCGGGATCGCACATCGGTGCATTCGGAAGAAGCTCGCAATAATAAACGCTGATCGAATTATGCTGACCCGCTCTGAGAAGCTTGCAGAGTCCTTGGCAAAAGCTCTCCGCCGTTTCGCCCGGCAAGCCGAGAATCAGCTCGGAATAGGTCGGGATCTTCGCCTCGGTATAGCTTGCCATGAGATCGGAGAAATGCTCCATGGTCAGATTTTTTCTGTTGATATTTTTAAGTGCATCGTCGCAGAGAGTCTGATAAGCCATTGTTGCGCCCTTATCAAGCCCCCTCGAGTTGAGAGTTTTCGAGATGTTGAAAACTCTTTCTGCACTGTTCTTTTCATAACACGGTCTGAACACCTTGGGAAATCCCGTTTTTTTGTTAAGCTCCACGATATATTCCGCAATTTCGACATCTCTGTCAAACATTCCGAAATTCGCATCTGCGCAGAAGCAGTATTCGATCTTATGCTCGGAAAGCCATTTCAGCTCACCTCTGACCTTTTCCATGGGGAAAAGTCTGAGCTTCTTATGGTTGCTCCAGTCGCAGTAAGCGCAGTTATACGGACAGCCTCTGTTCGTTTCGATGATCGTGTCAAACATCGTGTCGGGATTTTTTTCGATTATCGGATCGAAAACACCCGTCAGATACGGCGAAGGATAATCCTCGACCGACTCGGGACAATTCGGAGCGGTGAGTATCTTGCTTCCGTCGGAATCTCTGAATGCTATTCCGCAGCAGTCACTCAGGTCAGCATTGTCCCTGAGAGCCCTGAGAAGATTCGCCGTGACCTCTTCGCCCTCTCCGAGAGTCAGAATGTCGATATAATCTTTTTCAAGGAATTCCATTCTGTCCGAAACGCTGTGTCCGCCGAAAACGATTATGCAGTCGGGATATCTTTCCTTGACCGCCCTGGCAAGAGCTTTGTTGAACTCAACATTCCAGACATATGTTGAAAACGCAGCGATATAAGGCGATTCCATTCCGTCAACGATTTTTTCAATATCATCTCTGCGGAAGATAATCTCCTTGAAGTCATATTCGGCTGCAATATCAGGCTTGCTCCTGCAATAGGCAACGATAGTGCCTGTCGCATAGGGCAGATAAACGGACTTGTCAAACGCAAATCCTACCTGAATGAAATAAACGTTTTTCAAAATTATAACACCTGCTCCAGTTCAAAAAGGCTTTGGTAATGCGCCGAAGCGATCTCGGCAGCATCGGGCTCGTCTGAACCGATGAGAATAATATTTTTTATACCTGCATTGATTCCCGCAAGCAGATCCGATCGGCGGTTGCCTGCAAGAACTGAGTTTTCCAGATCAATTTCAATTCCGATCTTTTCAAAATCCGAAACCGCATTCAGGATGAGCCCCGCTTCGGGCTTGCGGCACGGACACACCGCCCGATATTCTTCCAGCACGGCATCGGGATGATGCGGACAGTAATAATACCCGTCGGCAACGACCGCATGCTTTTCAAGAAGCAGAGAATCGATATATCCGTGAAGAGCATCGACATCCTCGGGCTTATAAAGGTTTTTCGCTATTCCTGCCTGATTGGTGACAACGATAACAAGACAGCCCTTTTCCTTCATTCGGGCAACCGCTTTGTCCGCATCGGGCAGAAACTCAAAATCCTGCGTGCGGTAAAGATGACCCGTGTCAACATTCAGCGTTCCGTCACGGTCAAGAAAAACCGCTTTTCTTTTTCTCCTTGATTTCAGCATTCCGCTTTCTGCGTTTGCTCTGGCAAACTCCTCGGGAATGCCGATATCTATGAAATATGCATCGCTTTCACAAACCCTTACGGGCATGAGAAGCTTTTCAAGCACCTGCTTTTCAAACGAAAATTTTTCTTCGTGTATTCCGTCAAGTGCGTTTTTGTCAATAAAGTAAATACCGCCGTTTATCAGACCTTCTCCCGAAACGCCCTTTTCGGCAAAGCCGCTGAGCCGGCCGTTTTTAATCTCGAGAAATCCCGAGCGTTTAACATCAGGCAGTTTTTTTGCCGCAAGAGTTATCGGACAGCCCGAGGACTCATGAAGCCTCTGCATTTTGGAAAGGTCAACATCATAGAAGGTATCACCGTTGATGACCGCAGCATATTTTCCTCTGCACATTCCGAGAGCTTTTTTAATCGCTCCGCCCGTGCCGAGGGGGTTTTCTTCACGGCAATATGCAACCGTCATTCCCCGATATCGGGCTCCGAGGGCTTCTTCGATTTTTTCGGACATATATCCCGTCGAGATAATCGCTCTGTGAACTCCGTTTGCGTAAAGATAATCCAGAAGATAGGTCAGAAACGGTCTTCCGTTTATCGGAGCAAGGGGCTTTGGCAGGTCATCAACGCACGGTCTGAGCCTTGTTCCGAATCCGCCTGCAAGAACGATCGCCTCCATTATCAGTTACCCTCCGCAATAATATCCTTTGTTCCGTCGGGAAGCTCAACTCCCCTGTCATAAAACGAAACGAGGACCGTGTCCTCTTTATAGTCAAAAGTATGAACAACCTTAGGTTCAATGAGAAACATATCTCCCTTGCCGAAGCTGAAAAGCTCTTTTCTTCCGTCAAGGCTTGCCTCAACCGTAAACGAGCCTTCAACAACATAAAAGCCCTCCCTGTTGAGAGCGTGATAATGCCTTCCCCTCTCAAAGCCTGCCTTTGAAACAACAACATTTATCTGCTTGTAGCCCTCTCTGACAAGCTGAACAAGGCTGCCTCTTTCATCCTCGAAAACAAAATCGGGTTTTAAAATCTTAATCATCGTGTGCTCCGTCAGTCGTTACATATTATCTGCGTTCCGTCATTTTCAAAGCGGAACCTGACCTCATGCATTCCCGAAAAAACTCTTCGCACGCTTTCGTGGTTCTCCTCGGGAACATAAAACAGAAGGCATCCTCCGCCGCCTGCGCCGAGAAGCTTTCCGCCGAGAGCTCCTGCGTTCATCGCTTTTTCGTAGCATTCATCTATATAATCCGTTGAAATTTTACTGCTTATGCTTCTTTTGAGAAGCCATGTTTCATTCAGAAGCCTTCCGAAATCCCCGAGCGGACACTTCGGATCAATGAGGATCTTCTCCGCAGCGTCAACCATTTTCAGCATTTCCGTGAGCTCGTTTTTCTTTCTGCTCATAGCTTCTCTGGTTGTTTCCTGAATTTCAAAGGAATATCTTGAAAGCCCCGTAAAAAACATCAGAAGATTTGAATTCAGCCTCTGTTTTCTCTCTTCGGGAATTTCAAGCGGTCTGACGGAATATCCGTCTGCGCTGAAATCGATTCTGTTGAAGCCTCCGAATGCCGCCGCAATCTGATCCTGAATGCCTCCCGCTTCACCGCAGAGAACACGCTCCAGATATATCGCATCGTCGGCAAGCTCACGCCTGGTCTTGGATATGCCCTGCATGGTATAGAAAGCGTTCAGCATCCCAACGGAAAATGAGCTGCTTGTTCCGAGCCCTGTTTTTGACGGAACATCCGCATCATAGTTCAGAGCTATTCTTTCAAGACCCAGCCATTTCATCGCATTCCTTATAGCGGGATGCTTTATTTCATCGACTGAATTGACTCTTTCCGTCTGAGCATAAGAAAGCTGAGTTTTATATCCGAACAGATCGGGAAGCTCTCTGACATTAACATGACAGTATTTATCGAATGTTGTTGAAATGACCGCACCGCCATGCTCACGGTAAAACTCGGGAAAATCCGTGCCTCCGCCAAAAAACGACATCCTCACGGGAGTTTTTGAGATTATCAACAGCCGCACCTCCCGCTTACAAATTCAGAATATGTTCCTCGATCAGGAACTGAAATATGCCGCAAAGCCAAACACTTTATTCGGCGATACAAAAGACATTGTATGGCATCCTATCCAGACAATCGCCGCAAGAGCAACGGCAGGATGCTTTTTCGCAAAGCCGCAGACATCTCCGAGCGCACCGACAACCGCCTTGTTTCCGCTCACTGTCAGAGCAAAAATAACTGCAAGCGGTGCAAGCATAAAGCCGGTTACGCAGCCCGTACCGAAGCATATCGCAGAAGCCGCAGCCGAACCGACAAACGGAAGAATAACTGCCGAAGCCGTCATTATTCTTGCCGCAACGGAGCTTTCCTTATCCGTTACAGCCTTCACGGCAACATAAACCGCAAATGCAACAAACGGAAGGCATGCCGCAAAAACCGAACTGAACTGAGCGAAGATATCTCTCATGGAAAAAGCATATTCAAGTCTGCCTGCCGAAAGAGCATGGCTTTCGGTTCCGCCGAATCTGTTGATTATCTTCATGAATTCGGGCTCAAGCCTGAGATTGCCCGAGGAAAGGACGGCAAAAAGCGATGCCGAAGCAGCCGATGCCGCTCCCGTAACAGCTTTTGACAGCATATTACCCGAGTCGGAAATAACCGCAACAAGAATGCCTGCAACGACAAAAGTCAGCGCCGCACAAGGCATTATGAACGAAATGACCGCCGCCGAAACAACCGAAACAATCGCAACGGCGATTCTGTTTTTAACCTTGATGCTGACGATTATCCACACAAGAGTGATTACGAGCGCAAGTGCATGGAAAGGATTTCTGACAGTAACCGTCACCAGCGGATCTGCAACAGCAAAGACTATAAACAACGCAGGTATCTCCCCCGCCTTGCCGACAGTCTTTGTCAGCAGAAGTGAATAGAGCACCGAAAAGATCAGCATGCAGACTGCAACGAAAGCGCCGCCGAGGATGTCCGTTACCTTCATATTTCCGATGATAACGGAATAAATGTTTTCAAAAAGCGGAAGAACGAACAGTGCTTTTATGAACATGACCGCCGCAGGAATGAGCCATTCATTCTTTTTTGAAACAATCGATTTTTCTTTCATGTTATCCCTCATTTCTTCGGGTAATTAGTGATTGATAATAAATATTGCAACATACGAAACCGCCGCAGCCGCAACGGCAACATGCTTTTTGCAGAAATCTGCGATCCTTCCCGTTACGGTAACGACCGCCTCATTCTTCCTTGCAAGGAAATAGAGAATAAGCCCGAGCTGAACAAGGAAGCAGAAAGATATATATCTCGTGAATGTCCATGCCGCAAGAACGGTGAAAACGAGTGCCGCTGCCATGGTTGCTCCGCAGAGGAAGAAAACGAACTTTCCGAAGCCTTTCTTCTCCTCCTTGATAACGCTTTTCCAGAAAATGCCGAAAAGCACCATTGCGGGAGCCGAGAAAAAGAGAGCGTTGAACAGCATTTTGACGCCGTTTCCCCAACCTATCAGATAAAGCGGAATCTGCTCCGAGAAAATGAACTCAGCGGATTTATCCGTGAAATAGTCCATCAGATAGTTATCTGCAAGGTCTTTGAGAATGTAGTCTGCAACGGGTTCGCTGTAACGGGAGAAAAAGTAGCTTGCCATTTCATGCGCATCCGCAAAGCCGTGGGTAATAACCGCAACATCGTAAACTCCGATGACTATCATTGCAATATAAGAAACAGCACAAACGATTATGTGCTTTGCCGAAAATCCGCTTTCATAGCATTCATTCAGAAGCACGATTGCAACAAGCAGCATGCTTCCGAGAAGGAAAAGAGGATTGATGAGCGTCGCAATAACACACAAAACGGGAACGAGCAGTATTCCGATTTTCTTCTGAGAAAGAAAAACCGCAAGCAGAGCAATAGCCCAGAAAAACTTGTCAACCGCAACATCTGTAAGATATGTCTTGAATGAAAACGGAAGAATACACAGAAAAACGATCAGAACGGCTGCATTTCTGTGAAGCCCGGGGTTATCCCTTGTCTTATCAAGCACCGAGCCGAGGCAAAGGCTCGCCGAAACTATCAGGAACAAAGAGCCCAGAAATGAAACCACATCAATAACAGTCGGCGTTACCGTATCAACAAACCAACTGACAACCTCACCGACGAGGGCTCTTGAAACAAAGCCTTTGTCGTAGTTCATGAGATAGTACATCGTGTAGTAATAATCGTGTGTCTGCATCTTGTTGGCTGCCGTCACATAAATAAGATACGCAGTCAGGGCAGCAAACGGAGCGAGATAGCAAAAAAGCCTTGAATGAACAAAGCTGTCAAGCCCGGTTCTGTTTACGGATATTTTGCTTTGATTGTTTTGCAAAATAAGCACCTCCGGATATGTTTCGGCTCTTTCTGAAAAAAGAGCCTATTTCACCTATATTATCAATTCATTATACCAAATGCATATATAAAAGTCTATACTTTTTTAGAATATATAATATAAATAAAAGAGAGGCTTTCTCACGGCGATGAAAAAGCCCCTTTTCGGAATCAGTACATGGTTTTTGAGAGAATGAAGCATACCCAGAGAGCAACAACAAAAAGCGACTCGGCGGGTATTGCAAGTTTCGTGTAAGGACACTTCCAGCCTTTATCAACGAAAAGAAAAACTGTTCTTGTCACGAGAACGGTCGTTGAGAAAAACAGACCGCCAACAAGGGAATAGACGGGAGTTTTCAGAGCGATCGTAAGGTAAAGAAGAAATGCGCCCAGCGCAAACGAAATGCCGCCGTAATAGACTCTGATCTCCGTTTTGCCCGCATTGTCAACGGGCTTTACGGAAAAGCTCTCCGCATTTTTGATCGGACTTGTGATGAACACGATCGCCATTCCGAAAAAATAAAGCACCAGACCGATGACCGCAACGCTTGCGGGAATATTGACAGCGAGAATTTCTTTTAAAGCCTCCATAAAACGCCTCCGTATGTTTGATGCCGCTATTATACCACAATCCGTATAATTAGTCTACAAAAACAATTCAACAAAATATTGAAATCGGAAAAACGCTGTGGTATAATCGTGGTATGGAAAAATTAACTAACGCTCAGATTCTCGAACAAATCAAGGGCGGACTCATCGTTTCCTGTCAGGCGTTATCAACAGAGCCGTTATATGACAGCTATATTATGAGCAAAATGGCTTATGCCGCATCCCTCGGCGGTGCCGTGGGCATCAGGGCAAATACTGTTGTTGATATTCTCGCCATCAGAGAAAGAGTCAGCCTGCCGATAATCGGCATTATCAAGGAAGTTTATCCCGACAGCGATGTTTACATCACCCCCACCATGAAAGAGGTTGATGCACTCGTTGAAATCGGCTGCGAAATCATCGCCGTCGATGCAACCAACCGCACCCGACCCGGCGGAGTTTCCTTTGAGGAATTCTTCAGAGAGGTCCGTGCAAAATATCCCGATCAGCTCTTCATGGCTGACACAAGCTGTTTTGAAGAGGGCAAGCTCGCTCTTGAGCTCGGCTTCGACCTTCTCGGAACAACCATGAGCGGCTACACTCCCTATACCAAAGGCACCTCCCTGCCCGATTTCACCCTCATGAAACGATATAAGGAAGAGCTCGGTGCAACGGTTATCGCAGAGGGCGGTATATGGGTTCCCGAACAGCTCGTTGAGGCGTTTGCAAGCGGTGCTCATGCGGCTGTTGTCGGAACTGCGATCACAAGGCCCATGGACATAACAAAGCGTTTTGTGGCTGCACTCGAAAACTCAAAAAACTAAGATAAACGGGCGGCTCATGCCGCCTGTTTCATTCTGAAAAATCGGAGAAGCAAAATGAAAATTCTTGTTTTCGATATCGGCGGAACGGAAATCAAATATGCTCTTTGCGACGGAAATTTCACTCTGACCGAAAAAAAATCCGTTCCCACCAACGCTCACGAGGGCGGAAAACGAATCGTCGAAAGAGTTGTTGAAATAGCCAAAACCTTTGACGGCATTGACAGAATAGGCATTTCAACCGCAGGTCAGGTCGACAGCGAAAAAGGCATGATAGTCTATGCGACGGACAGCATTCCCGGCTATACGGGCACGCAGATAAAAAGCATCGTCGAAGCCGAAACGGGCATACCGTGTGCAGTTGAAAACGATGTCAATTCCGCCGCTCTCGGCGAAGCATATTTCGGTGCCGCCAAAGGCGAAAAGAACTTTATCTGCCTGACCTACGGCACAGGCATCGGCGGAGCGATCTTCCTTGACGGAAAGCTCTTCAAGGGCTGCGGCTGCTCCGCAGGCGAATTCGGTCATTTCGTTACCCACGCAGGCGGAAAGCCCTGCACCTGCGGCGGCTCGGGATGCTATGAGGCATATGCCTCGTCAAGCGCTCTTGTGCGTGCCGTTACCGAAAAAACGGGCAGAAGCCTCAACGGCAGAGAGATTTTTGCCGAGTTCGATAACCCCGAGATCCGATCGGTCATCGACGGATGGATCGACGAGATCGTTGTCGGTCTTAAAGGACTTGTTTATATTTTCAATCCCTCGCTCATCGTTGCGGGCGGCGGAATCATGAACGAGAAATATATCACCGACGAAGTCAACAAACGGCTTCAGACTCAGCTCATGCAGAGCTTCCGCTGTGTCAGAGTCGAAAAAGCTCTTATGGGCAACGACGCCAACCTTCTCGGTGCGGCATATATTGCCTCAAACATATAAAAATATGCCTGTACGGAAAACCCGTACAGGCTCTTTTCATTTTGTTCTGTCAATCACTCTGCCGAACTCATCTATCCAAAAAGTTGAAGTGCAATGCGTGGTATAAAGCACTACCTTCCATAGCGGTTTTCCGTTTTCATCCTTTACGATCTCCTCTTCAAAATCGTAAATTATATCCTCATCATGATAACCGCCCTCGTAAAAGCTGTAATACGCAACCATAAGATTCTCGTCGGATGCAATATTTATGTCGCAAAGCTGGGGAAACCAGAACTCCGTCGACTTTTTCTCACCCTCCGACCATGTGCTCAGCACCTCACCCGATTCGTTGACCACAGCAACGAAATCCCCCTTCGAGGTTTCTATATGAAACCGTCTGCACGGCTCACCGTAAATTTCTCCGAGCTCGAGAACCTCTTTGTTTTCAACGGTTGCACCGCCGAATCTTTCGTTCATCGCCCGATAAGCGGAGCGGAGCATTACGCTTTCGGCATCCGTCGGCATGAGCGGCACGGAGCAAAGATATTGGTCTGTTTCTTGTTCAATATCAATGCCTGATATCACTGTTTGCGTTTCGGGATCATTCTCGACGGGATGCTGAATATCGGCAGCCGATGTTGTCGTTTCCGTTTCTGTCACATCATCCTTTGAGCAGCCGAAAAATGCCGTCGCCATTGCCAAAGCGAGCAAAATGCAGGTGAATTTTTTCATATTGTCACGCCCCTTTCACCATTTATTCGCAGAAAAAAGAAAAAACCCTCATACGAGGGCTTTTTCATCTTGTCGAAAACTTGTTTTTCGGCAAGATGGTGACTGTTGAGAAAGGAAGCTGAATGGCTGCCTCCCCTGTAGGGGAGGTGCTGAACGAAAGTGAAGCGGAGGGGTTAATCTTCGACCGAAGGCGTACAAAGGTACTCCGATGGGATAAAAAACATCAAATAAACGAAAAGGTATGATGCGGGATGAGGGCATCTGCCCTACTCCTATATCGCTGTTACTACGGGTCATCGGGTCGCCGACCCCTGCATTTTATTTCGTTTATGTTTCAGCAACTTTATCGACAGTCAAGAAAAACCCTCATACGAGGGCTTTCTGATGATGATAAAGGCTGACCTTGCCCGAGAATATCCGGGAAACGATTGCCGCCGCAGAGAGAAAAACGAAGCCGTTTTGTTTTCCTTCGGACAGCTTCAGTTTTATAATTTCTTTCCAAAATAACACCCTAATACAAAATTTTCCATATTATATCACAGTATAGCGAAAACTTCAATAAAAACTGTTGCCGATATGCGGTTGTTTTCCGCTCGGACTTATGATATAATTTTATCCGATAATTACATTCGGCAGCTGAACAACCGCCGATGAAAAGGAGCTTTAGCGTGGCGAAAACCGGTCTGAAAATTAATTACAACCGCAAAAACGGAAACTACGAAATCATCCATAACGGATTTTCGTGGGTAAGCGACGGCAGAAAGCCGTATATCACAATCAGAAAAAAAGACGAGAAAGGTAAATATACCAGCGTATCCCGCTCTTTCCGCTCGGCGCAGAAAAAGCACACGGAAACAAACGGAAACAAAACAATAACTTACTTTTCGGATTTCGTTGCATTCGGCAAAAAGCTTCCGTTCACCCTTATCTGCACCGCCGAAGCAGTCGATGAAAACACAGCCGTTTTTTCCCTGAGAGCCGAAAACGAAACCGATTATGACATTGAGGCCGTATATTTCCCCGCTCCGTTCAATTCAAAGCGCAGGGGCAAAAACTCATATCATGTCGACCCGATGCGTCAGGGATTTATCCTGCCTGACGGTCAGATAAAATATATTATTCCCATGATAGGTTATACACATATCAAACGCCCGATTAACTCGGGAGAGGTGTATATGCCCGTATGGGGCAGAGTCTGCGATAACCGCTCTTTTACCGCCATTGTCGAAACACCTTATGATGCTTCGATGTATTCCTCATTCGGGAAGCACGGTGCGTTCATCAACTCCGTTTATTGGCTTTCTTCTCTCGGCAAATTATCCTATGAAAGGAAGATCCGTTTTATCTTCCACGAAAACGGCGATTACAACACCGTTGCAAAGGATTACCGCAATTATCTGATTGAAAACAATCAGCTTGTAACAATTGATGAAAAAATCGCAAAGAATCCGAACATAAAAAATATTATCGGCGCGCCCGTTCTTCATCACAAAATCTTCTCTAAAATCAATGAGAAATCGCAGTTCTATGATAAAAACGGCTCTAACGAAATTCTTTGTGCCACATTCTGTGAAAGAGCTGAACAAATCAAAAAGCTTAAATCACTCGGGCTCGAAAAGCTGTATATACACACCGACGGTTGGGGTAAAGACGGATATGACAATAATCATCCGTATATTCTTCCTCCCTGCGAGCAGGCAGGCGGATGGAACGGCTTTAAAGAATTTTCCCGTGTCAGCCGTGAGCTGGGGTATGTTTTTGCTCTCCACGACCAATACAGAGATTATTATTATGACAGTCCCGTGTTCGACAAAAACAAAACCGTAACAAATATTGACGGTTCAAATCCTTACTGTTCGATCTGGGACGGCGGTGAGCACAGCTATCTCTGCTCATGCTTTGCACTCGATGCCGTCAAGAAGACCTATGCGGAGCTTGAAGAAAACGGCGTGGATGTTCAGGGTGCATATCTTGATGTTTTTTCAATCATGCCCGGTGACGAATGCTTCCACAAAGACCACAGGATCACAAGAGAAGAGAGCATGAAGCTTCGGGGAGAATGCTTCGATTATCTTAACGGAAAAGGCTTTGTTATGTCATCTGAAGAACCCGGAATGCAGCTGCTCAATCATCTTGCACTTGTTCACCACGGACCTCACGCCCTCATTCCGCAGGAAAACGGCAAAGCTGTCGGAATCCCCGTTCCTCTCGGCAACCTTGTTTATCACGACTGCATAATGGTGCCCTGGAACTGGTTCAATAACTGGGGTATTCCGAAGGGTGATGACGGCGATCTATACGGTGCGCTCAACGCAGGCATGCCGTACATTCATCCATACGGCAACGAGCTGCGCAAAATAGGCACGGACAACCGAACCGCCGATGTCGAAATGATGAGCGACGAAGAACTGAAAAAGGAATTGGAGCGAATCAAGCCCCTTTGTGAATTGCAGGCAAAGCTTTACAATAAAGAAATGGTGAAGCACGAATTTCTCGGAAGCTTCCGCAAACAAAAAGCGACTTATTCCGACGGCACTTCGGTTACGATCGACCTTGACAAAAACACATATGAGGTATCTGTATGAAATTTTCAGTCAATGAATTCAAATGGACAAGAGAGCCTGCGGCTTATTCCGCAAGCGATGACAAAATCGAGATAATCACAGCTCCGCATACGGACTTGTGGCAGAGGACATATTATCATTTCAGGAATGACAATGCTCCCGTTTTTCAGACCGAAACGGAAGAAAAGTTTTTCTCCTTCGTTGTCAAAACGGAATTTGAAAGCAAGCACCGCTTCGATCAATGCGGAATCGTTATGTATCTTGACAGCGAAAACTGGCTCAAGGGCTCGATCGAGTTTGAAAACGAGAGATTTCAGCATCTCGGCTCGGTCGTGACAAATAACGGCTATTCCGACTGGGCAACGACCGAGATCGCCGCAGACATAAAATCCATGTGGTACAGATTCAGCCGCAGAGAAGACGATTACTGCATCGAATGCTCCGACGACGGCGTGACCTTCAGGCAGATGCGTGTCTGCCACATGTTCAACGGCGGCGGAAAAATCCGTTTCGGCATTTATGCGTGCAGCCCTGAGGACTCCTCCTTCAGAGCAACCTTCACCAATATGGAAATAACGGACTGCAAATGGCTCGCCCACAACGGTCAGCAGCCCGACTCGGATTGATAAGCTTTCATCAAAAAAGCAGACAGTACGGTGTACTGTCTGCTTTTTCGATTATTATGATGCGGTAACTTCGCAATATCTTCCGATTTTGAAAAACGCTTTCGGGAACGCCCGGCGTTTTCCGCATACGGAAATATTTTCAAGCTCGACCTGAACGGTATTTGTATCGCTGTCCGTGCCCGCTATTTTCGGCTTCATATATGAGGTATAGGATATATTCCTGAAAACAATATTCTTGATTTCAAAATTCTCCGCTTCCTCATCGTAAACCTTCACGAGAATCGGTCTGCCCTCATCACGGAAGATCTCAATGTTTTCAAAAAGAACGCCGTCAATGCCACCCTCGGTCTGCTCCGCAACAACAACGAGCGAACCGATCCTGTCGTTGTCCCATATGCCGTCACGGTAAATCACGGCGCAGTCACGGAAGGTAACATCCGAAATCTTCTTGTTGACCTCGCCCGTTATTCCGAAGCATCTCGCATAGCCTCCCCATGCGATGCAGTCCGAGAAGGTGATATTTCTGCTGTCCATCGTTCCGCCGAGTGCCTTGACCTCAAAGGTATCGTCGGCTACTCTCGCAAAGCAATTGTCAACCGTTACATTATGGCTGTTGCAGATCGCAAAGCCGTCGCAGTTTCCTCGGTTGCCGATGATATCGACATTGTCGATGCTGACATCGGTGCAGGAATAAGAAATGAATGACCATTCGGGCGAGTTGATGATTTTTATGCCGCTGACATTAATGTTGCTGCAGCTTGTGAAAACAACGCCTCTTCTCTCTCTTCTGTCAAGACGGGTAAGGTCAATTACCCCTCTGCCCGTAAGGGTTATGTTGTTGCAGTTGAAGAAATTCAGGAAAGGATATCTCGTGAGTCCGATCGAATTATCATACCATGCGGTATCTTCAAAATACTTGTTCTCGTCCTCGGCGCAATCAATATCGTAAAGATGGGTTGCGATAACATAGGCACCTTCTCTGAGATAGATAACCTGATTGTTCTGCGAAACGAAGTTGACATAGTCATATTCATAAACGCCTCTGTCAAGAACGATTACGTTCTCCTCGCCGTATTCCGCAACATATTCTGCAATTTCGGCATCCTCGTCGATTTTTTCTCTGACAATAAGAGTGTAGCCGTAATACTGATTTGCGTTGTTGAAAAGGAAGGTGTAAATGCCCGTTTTGTTGATCGATGCGGTAACCGTGTTGTTTTCGCAGCGGGCTTTCACGCCGTGAGATTCGGGCAGAACAATGGCATTTTCAAGAGCTACATCCGCACCCGTTATTTCAATGTTGAACGAAAAATCAGAGTCGGGTTCAACATAAATTTCAGAAAACGAATGAAGCGTTCCCGTGTCATCGACACGGATAAAAACCACCGATGCATAAACGGGAATTTCCGTGCCGCTCACCTTTGCGGTATAATACGGAGAAATTATAATTCCGTTGATGTCCTCATATCCGCCCGACTGAACATATTCGGGAAGCAGAGCCGATGCCCTGCCCACAAGCTCCTGCTCGGTGAGTCCCGCTTCTTCAAGAGTAACTATCGCCTCGTCGGGATAACTGAGGAACGAAAAATCGAAATTCCCGCTTTCGGGGAAAACAGGTGCAGGCGAAACCAGATTAGTCCAGAGAATTGAAAGCGTTGTGAATATTGTGAACAAGAATTTTACAAAACCTTGCATGAAATCATCTCCCGATTATTTTATCTGATCGATATTCTGACCTCGCCGTTTGAAACAACGGTCAGCGTCAGAGTCTTTGTTTCTTCGTTCCATTCAGCCTTGCCCTTTGCTCCGTTTGAGCCCGTGCCGATGATCTCCGTCGGCTGTGCATCAAAGCCCGATATCTCAATAACGGAGGTCCTGAAATCTCTCGGATTATCCATTTTTCCGCCTGCGGCATAAGCACGCATAAACTGGTCCTCGTTTTCAAGACCGTTGCAGACTGCATCGGTATCAAGGCGGAGATTGCAAAGGTCGATGTCTGTCTGCCCTTCGCTCTCTTTGATTATCGCATAGGTATGCGCAACGAAATCCGTTCTGATGTTTCTTCCGCTCTTCGGCAGAGTATAGCTGACGGTCTGATTGCTGTCAACCGTCTTGTTTTCGTTGCTGTTGAAGATATAAACATAATCGTTGATATCAAACAGCACTCCGTCGCCCTCATAGGTTTCTTTATAATATTTGTTGAAGAATTTCACCTTTATGGGATTGATGAAAAGGAGGTTAAAGAAATAGCTGAAATCGTTGAGGATCCTGCTTTCGGGCAGTATCTCTTCGGGATTTGAATAGATCGGCAGAATCGGAATGATATAATATCTTCCCGTTGACGGCACCCATGTCTTTGTGCAGTCAAAATAAGGAGTGATATCAAGCTTCTCCTGAATGAAGCTGAAGGTATCGCAGTATAGCCCCTGAAGAAGATGGGCATCGTTGCCGCTGAGAGCGTAGGTACGGGGCATTTTCATTTTATATGCAACCCTGATATTCTCCTTGACCTCTTCCTGTGACGGTACAGCACCGTTGAGGATCATCTGATAAATCGGATAAAGAACATCGTAGAAGGTCGGTGTCAGAACAACCTCGCCGTCAACAAAATGATAAAGGCCTCCCCTGCTGAATGTTCCTTCGATCGCATAAACCGTTGCGCCGCCGACCATATCGGCTATCATATCGATGCCGTAAAGTGCAGGCGGATATTTTGCGGTCGTTATGGGATCGGGTTCATTGGGAGCAACGCCGATGCTGTCATATTCGATGAATCCCTCTTCATACCAGAGGAAGTTTTCAAGATTGACGCCCCAGTTGCCGCAAACATCATCAAGCCAGCAGCCGAGAATGTTCGACTGGGAAGCGAAATGTCTGCCGTGACCGTTGTGCTTATCCATTATGACAATGTTCTCGGTGTTTGCCTTGAGAAGATCGTAAAGCTCTCTGTCCTCGAGGATCTGATTAATGTAGTTTGCTTTTTTGAAATAAATATACTCCATGTCCTGCCAGATGAAAAGTCCGCCGTTTTCGGCGCAGGCTCTGATGCAGGATTTGAGTCTTGCAAGGATATTTTTATTGACGCCGTTATCCTCGGTCACTTCGTCATAAGCGAGCTTTTCGTTCGTAACGCCGTTTGTCGAAAGCTCAACCTGAACGAAGCCGATGAGAGAAGGATGCTCTTTGAAAACTGCGGAAAGCTCCTCCTGCGTGAAAGGATCACGGGTTTTGTTTGTGCAGAAGCATTCGGACTGACAAACGATCGGAACATCAGCCGCATCGGTTATCGTCAGCAGCTCGTCCCAGAATTCGAGCTGACGGGCAGGAGTCATGTCCGTTGTGCCCTCGTCAATGTAAATGACGGCAAAATTTCTGATATCCTCGGGCAAAGCGTTGTAGGTCTTGATCGCATATTCCGCAAAGGCTTCGCCCGTCTGCGGGCCGCCCCATATCGGGCAGTTTCTTATCATGAACAGCGGATTCTCTTCGTCAACATACATGCGCAGTCCGTCAACCTTTTTGCGGGTGCGGATCTCGGTCGGTGCGTTCGATTTTTCGGGAAGAAGGATCAGATCCGTTTCTGCGGAATTGCCCTGCGCCGTAACCTCAGGCGGAACAATGAATATCATTGAGATAATCAAAAGAAAGCATATAATTTTTTTCATTTTATCCGCTCCTTGCTTGTCAGCATTTCGTAGAGATTATAACACATGCAATCCGATGTATCAAGAGCGGATTGCGTAACGGGCTTTGACTTTTCTTTTCCTCTCGAACCCCTTCGGATGCAATTGTACCAAAGAAAAAAGACGGCTTTTGCCGTCTTTTTTTTGGTATGAATGATGACAACGGATTTGTTGATGATTTGCTTCAAATGAAATAATCCTTACGGATTGTGAAATTTAATGCTGACGTATTAAGTGAAATTAAATCTACTCACCGCCGCAGCGATTTCACCCGAACAAAGCGAGAATTTCACATTGCGAAGCAATATTTCATCCAACCGATAGGGTGGATTTAGTTAAAAAAGCACTTGCTGTTGCAAGTGCTTTTTCTGGTATGAATATGGATAACGGATTCAATATAATAAGTGTTTATTGGCATAGACATACATATTCTATAATTTCAGTGAATTGCAAACAAATTTAATTGCCTATATAGTCAAAATCATTTTTTCTATTCAAATATTTTTCACAACTTTCAACACAATCAAATTCATGCATGTATTCAGGACTTGTTAATCGAAATGCTTTTGCAAGAACAGAACAGTATGGAAGGTTATTAGACTTCTGTTGTCCGCTTGTTGGAAAAACATAGTTGAATCCCATTTCAGAAGCTTTTATCGAAGCACACGAAAAATATCGTATGCCAATCAACTGATCATATTCTTCCCCTTTGTTTGCACCTATTTTAGAGCGAACCCATTGCATAAGTAATTGGGGAATTATGTATTCGGCAGCAAAAGGATCGCTTTTATTTGTTCTAATGTAAGAACATGATGCAATCAAAGGATACCAAAGCAAATATGCTGATTTAGTTTTATTCTTTTCTAATAAGTGGTGCGATATTCTTCTTTTGTTGTTTTCATCATTTTCATTTATTGCTATAAAATCTTGCGGTTTAACACCCAATTCGATAACCTGTATGTTTGTGTTAGTGTATTCAAGATTTCTTTCCAATTTAAACTTTGAAGCAAGTGCGAAGTTTTTGTGAGGGTTCATATGAATTTCTTCACAACACAAATTTAACGATGTGCCTAAATAAAGGCTTGGGTATCCTGCAATGCTATATCTGCTGGTTGAAACTTTAGATCTCAAGTTGTATGGTGTATGAAAAACACGAACTCTTTTGTATGGTTTGATGTCATCAACATTGACAACTCTGTAAAGTTTGAGTTTATCATCGTCAATATTGTTCATCGAATTACCAAATTGCTCCATGACACTTTTTTGATATATTTCTAAAGGTGTTACCATTAAGATATCCATTACAGACTCGAATTTTTCATAGGCCATTGAAGGAAACCCGTTTAAATAATGGTTAACAACTTTAACTAGTAGGCCACATACGCGTTTTATGTCATCAAGATTTATACAAATGTTTTTAAAGTGATTATTTTCGTGTTCTGTTAACTCTATTTGCTTTATATAATCCATAAACAAATAGTCTAAAGTAGATGAAAAATCAGAACCGTCCCAACGGATAGGCAAAAAAAGATTTTTGTTTTCTAAGATTCTTCTAAAAGATTCATTGGAAATATCTATTATCATATTATAATCCTCTTTAGTCTATCTTAAATTCTTGAGTTTGATGTTATCTGAAACATCAGCATTGCGTTTGTCAAATGCTTCATCAATATAAATACTCGGAGACTTTTTAAAATCATCCCATTTAACCAGAACGCAATAACGGTCTTCTTCTTTCCAAGCACAACCGCTATGCGGTTCACAATAGTAATTAACACTAAACTCTCTAATTACTGTGCCGTCATTAACAGCAACATGATTATGATTGCCACCACATGTACTACATTTATATGTACCCTTATAGACGTAATCATACATTTCGGGTAACACAATTCCCAAAATACCATTACGGGTATTGCCTTTACCGTTAAATAACGATGCTTGTAATTCGCGTTTTATAAAATAGTTCTTATCTCGACCATATATGTCTGTACCTTCGTTTTCAGAAGAATGTAAGCCGATAATAAAAATTGTTACTGTTGAGTCACAAAGATAGTCTTCTCGAATTACTTGCATAATGTAATCACCATTTTCACTATCTATTACTCTATCAAGTGATTTATCAATATAATTTTCCTGACCAAGCAAATCAATAACGGCTTTACGGTATTCTTTATCCTCTTTTTTATAACTAATAAAGCATTTGTGTCCCATATAATCCTCCACTTTTTCATTTGTTATAGACCATATATAGATACTTCTGATTTTTGACCCGAATATACTACGATATGAATATCTGTATTTATAAGATGCTCATTAAAACGTAAACTGTTAACCATAAACTCCAACAACTCACGCTCACTTTTCTTATTATCAAGTCCGTGTGTACCTATAATTGGAATATAAATCGGTAGCTTTTGAGATCTTAAATGACAATATTCTATTAAAGATTGTATAGTTATCATATATTCTTTATCGGTAGTTTCCGGGTGCAAATTACTATTAAATGCAGACATTCCAAGAAAGAAGTATGTTGTTTTATCGTCAGGCTGTTTTTTAAATTCGGCTATACTTCCAACAGGATAACGTTTTAAGTTGCCTTTTCGTTTGTTCTTTTTCAACAGTATTTGTTGCGGTTTTATTTTTTTAATTTCACACAAATCATTCTGCAATGCTTCATTAAGCATTTCTGCACTATAAGAGTCAGAACATATTTTATTTACGATTTTACCGTGAATTGTTTCTCTTGAAATTAAATCATTATCTACAATTGTATCGAAACATCTGTTTACAGTAACAACCACATTTTTACTTTCATCGCTGTCTGCAAGTAAATCACCGTATTCAACAAAGACGTGATGACCGTTTTTAGCATCAATAACGGCAATACTTTCATTTCTCAAAACGATTATACAATATATAACACACACTATTAACCAAATAACAGCGACAACGGCAGCACTTACAAGTAAACGCTTTATAAATATCCAATCTTCAGGGAAAATGTCATTGAAATCTGGTAAAAACCCGATGGTTTGCGATATCGCAATAATTGAGCTTGTCCAAATAGTTGAACACTTTGCTATGTATTTTAAATTGATTTTTATCTGTTTCAAAACTGATAATATTTTCTTTATCAAAATAACATCCCTACCTATAAATCCTTATTAATATCATAATATAATAATTCGAATTCGATATTTCAGCAACGGATTGTGCAAAAATGCAGCTTTTTTCGACAAAAACGCTTATTTTTTGCATTGATTATAAAAATCAATTCACACATTAGACATAAATAACGCCTTCTTGTAAAATGGAATTACCAAATTACAAGGAGGCTAAATTTATGCAGAAAACATCATTTGAACAGAACGGCGGCACATACAGAACAGTCGAAGATTACAGGATACCAAACATCACATTACCTGCCGAAGCAAAAAAAGCCATCGGCGTATGGGGACTAAAACGCAAAGATCATCTTATGAAACATAAACGAGTTCAGTTCAACATTATGCTTATGAACGGCACATTGTGGACTCATCTTGCAGAGGTTGATGACCAAGCATCAGATATGTTCTCTCGGCTGGTAGAACAGATGAAGGTCAATGAGAGCATCACCGAACATCTCAAAACAGAGAATCAAATGGAGTGGGTTGCCCGTATGAATAACATTGAAGCACGGGCAAGAGAAATTGTTAATCATGAGCTGATTTTCACAGCATAATCATTTCTAAAAAACATAATCAGGTGCAACGGGGCATACTCCTGCTGCACCTGATTTTCTTTTTCGTACTTTTATTTTTTCTTCGGGGTGTAAGGGGTGAAAATCCCTGAATTTCGGATTTGTACACACAAATCCATTGCTCGCTAAGACAAATGCCAAACAATTCTGAATTTAAAATCAACACTTTTGCATCGTAACTGAAAACGGTTGACAAATTATTCTTATATTGTTACAATGTAGAAAATTACTGAAAGGCAGGTGGACAAGATGACAATGATGATTAAAACAACGAATAGGAGAGCCGTTTTGTCCGTTTGCAAATGATGTGATTTATTTTCTGTGAACTGCAAGGCATCTCCGTTTCGGAGGTGCCTTTAATTGTTTTTGAAAAGATCTAATTGTTTAAATTTATAAACACTTATACATCATTTAATTTTAATAGAATCTGATATTAAATCAATCTGCATTGCAAAAATGTATTGATTTTTTGCAAAAATGCATATTTTGTCGAATATTAGTTGCTATATTGGAGTTTTTACAATGACAAAAGTTTATTTCGTCAGACACGCTGAACCGAATTATAATAACCGTGATGATATGTCAAGAGAACTGTCTGCCAAAGGAATGGTTGACAGAGAACTTGTTACGCAGTTTTTGACGGATAAAAATATTGAGGTCGTTTTATCAAGTCCATTTAAAAGAGCATTTGATACTGTTGTACACTTTGCCGACAGTAAAGGTTTGAACATAGAAATAATTGATGATTTCAGAGAACGCAAGGTGGATAGCATCTGGATTGAGGATTTTGTATCTTTTAGTAAATCTCAATGGGCAGATTTTGACTATAAACTCTCTGACGGCGAAAGTTTGAATGAAGTTCAAAGCAGGAATATTTCCGCATTAAATAGTGTCCTTGAAAAACACAAAGGCAAAAACATTGCAATCGGCAGCCACGGCACAGCTTTGAGTACAATAATCAACTATTATGATAAATCATTCGGATATGAAGATTTTGAAAGAATACGCACTGTTATGCCGTGGATTGTTGAATTCACATTTCAAAACGACGAATGCATTTCAATAAAATATGTTGATTTGTTTTCACTTTAATCAAAATCATTTCTGTTAAGGGGATGACCTTATGTATAAATCCAAATTCTGTGAAGTGTATTACAAAGAAAACTACAATGTAGTATTTGTGAAATGGAAAAAGTTTTGTTCTCACGAAAACTACCGTGAGCCGCTTTTATACGCTCTTGAAATAATCAAAGAGCATAAGTGCGACTATGTTGCAGACACACGCTCAGGGTTTGAAAATCATCCCGACGATACAAAATGGGTTGCAGATGTTTTTATGCCGACAGCGGCAGAATACGGATGCAAAACAATATGGTTCATCATTGATAAAGAAAACTCTTTGAAAGAAGAACTTGAAGGTCAGGAAAGCGATTCTTCCGACAAAATTGCATTCAGATATATTTACGGCTTGGATGAGGTTGCAAAATGAAAATCATCAACACTTGCGATAAAATAAAAACATTTTTCTCAGGCAGCTTTGATGTGACTGTATGGAGAAAATATGCAGGTGAAATATCAAAAGAGTTGCCGTCAAAATGCGAAAACGATGCAAAAGAATATGATTTCGATAAAGCTATTCTTCCTGTTCTTGAAGCTGCTTTAAATGAAGAAAAACTTGATTTTGTGAGCAGGAATTTTCAGACTGTAATTGATACGCTGAATAATAATTTGTCAATACTCTTTGATACTGAACCTGATATAAACATTATTCTTTATCTCGGACTTTGCAACGGTGCAGGTTGGGCAACTACACTTGAAGGCAAGAACACCGTTCTTCTCGGAATTGAGAAAATAATCGAGCTGGATTGGGGCGACGAAACAAATATGCGCGCCTTGATTCTGCACGAAATCGGTCACTTGTGGCATAAAATGAATGGGCATTTGTATATCCCCGATTTCACAAAACGAAGAAAAGCCATACAGCAACTTTATCAAGAAGGGGTCGCTATGGTTTGTGAGCATATTCTTTGCAGTGGTAATGACTTTTGGCATCAGGATAAAAACGGTTGGCTTGATTGGTGCCGTGAAAATGAAGCTGAAATCAAAAAGGAATATCTCCGCCGTCTTGACGCCAAGGAAAGTGTTCAGGACTTTTTCGGTGATTGGTGTTCGTATAACGGATATTCCGACGTCGGATATTATCTCGGTTGTCGGTTTATCGAGCATCTTATGAAATCATATTCATTAAAAGAAATCGCAAAATTTTCTTTCAGTAAGATAAACAAAGAATTTAAAGATTACGCCCGACAGAGGTGAATTATGATACTAAAAAACTACGGTATGCCCACATTGATCGAAACAAGCACACTTGAAGATTGTGCAAAGCTGTGTGCTGAATCGGGACTTGATTTCATCGAACTCAATATGAATATGCCGCAATATCAACTTGATAGAATTGACGTGGAATATTTCAAGCGTGTTGCAGACAAATATGGTATTTACTATACCATTCACCTTGACGAAAATCTGAATGTGAGCGATTTCAATCCTTATGTTGCAGAAGCTTACATAAAAACCGTTGCCGATACAATTGAAATTGCAAAACAGCTTGGTGTTAGAGTGATTAATATGCATATGGCGAAAGGTGTTTATTTCACCCTGCCCGACAGAAAGGTTTATCTTTTCTCGGAGTACAAAGAGCAGTATCTCAAAAGTATTACTGCGTTCAGAAATATGTGTGAAAACGCTATTGGTGATGCCGATATTAAAATCTGTATCGAGAATTGCGACGGCTACGAAGATTTTCAGAAAGAAGCTGTTGAACTTCTTTTGGAAAGCAATGTTTTTGCTTTGACTTTTGATGTGGGACACAATCACGGCATTGGCGGAACAGACGAAGAATTTATTATTAAACACAAAAACCGCTTGCATCATATTCATCTGCACAATGCAAAAGGCAAGAAAAATCATCTCGCACTCGGTACGGGTGAAATGGATATTGAAAAATATATTAACTTAGCAAAAGAGCAAAACTGCCGTGTGGTTTTGGAAACAAAGACCGTTGACGGATTGAAGCAATCTGTGGAATGGTTGAAAGGATATAAAAATGGATAAAAACGCAGCAATTAACTTTGTTTTACAAAATGCTCGACCCCTTGAGTTGGCAGTTTACAAATATTTCTTTGAAAACGCATCAAATCAAGTGGTTGTCGATGAGCTTTCAAAATTTCAAAATTCCGACGGCGGTTTTGGCAATGCTCTTGAACCTGATTTTTTCAACCCCAATTCAAGTCCTATTGCAACAAATGATGCTATAATCACTCTTTACCGTGTAAACGCACTTAACAAAGACTCGGATATTGTAAAAGGAATTGTCAGATATCTTGAATCTCATGATTCTTTTGATGAAGATAAAAAACGTTGGTTGTTTGCGATAGACAGCAACAAGGATTATCCGCACGCGATATGGTGGCAGAAAAAAGGTGACGGTATCAGCGGATTTAATCCGTCAATATCTTTGGCGGCATTTTTGATTTGCTACGGTAATCGCACTTCTCTTTCTGAAGAAATAATAAAAGAGGGTTTTGAGTATCTTGAAAATACCGAAGAAATAAGCGGAGATTCATTGAAAAGTTTTCTGCTTACATATGAGCTTTTGAAATCAAATAGCATTAAGGATATAATTGATTTGAAACATTTCAGAGTTTTGTTATGCAAAGCTGTTGACAATTCCATTTGCAAAGATATTTCAAAATACGGAGTTGAATATGTACCTATGCCATCCGACTTTTTCTCCGGCTCATATTTGGAATTCATCACGCTTGAAACAGAAACGCTGATAGCCACAGAAAAAGATATTTTAGGCAAACTGCAAATGGAAGACGGTGGCTTTGATATTACTTGGAAATGGTATACACCGTATCCCGAATTTGAAAAAGCAAGAGCTTGGTGGCGCCCTCGCATTACTATAGAAAAGCTTCTTTTTAATGAGGTGCAGATATGAAACCTGAAATATTAAAACAAAATGAAAACAGTTGGAATGCGTTGGCTGAAGATTTCTTCGGTGTAACATCTTTGCCTATACTTGGCTGTTCAATTCCGACAGAGGATGAACTGCACCTTTTTCCTGACCTTAACGGCAAGGCTGTATTTGAAATGGGCTGCGGCAGCGGTCATTCGCTCAAATGGTGCGCAGAACACGGTGCAAAAGAGCTTTTCGGTCTTGATATATCCGAAGAACAACTTAAAACAGCAAAGAAATTGCTCGGCGAAAACGGGTATTCCTGTACACTCTTTCATCAGCCTATGGAAGATAACACAAACATTCCGCAGAATTATTTTGATGTTGTGTATTCAATCTACGCTATCGGTTGGACAACAGACCTTAAGAAAACAATAAAAAATGCTGCATCTTATCTGAAACAAGGCGGCACATATATTTTCTCTTGGGATCATCCGCTGTTGCATTGTGTTGATTTGGAGAGCGTTGCTATTTCGGGCGGTAACAGAACGGTTGCAACCGAAGAACGCATAATTTTCAGCGGCAACTATCTCGAAGAAGATTATTACACTTTCGAGAAATATGGTAATCCTCTTACTCTGCAAAACCGTAAACTTTCAACATACATAAACACCCTTGCTGATGCAGGCTTTGCTGTTGAAAGAGTTATTGAAGAAACAAGTGAAACTGTTCTTGAAAAGTCAAAGGACTTCAGTTCGGGTTATTATGCCGATTTCAAAGCGAAACATTTTCCTCTATCAATTGTTATTAAGGCAAGAAAGCTATGATTTTTGAGGTGTAGAAATGTTTGAACTTGAACAAGTTTGCAATAAAAATATGTCACATTACAGCGAATATGAAAAAGTATTTGAAACTGATTTGAAGCAGTATCAATCAAGAATTTATCCGTCTGAAAATGCGGAAGTTTTGTGTTGGTATCACATAAAAGCAGACGGGAAATATATTGGTGCAATTTGGTTGGAGAAGAATGCCAACGACGATTTCGCTGTTTTAGGTGTTTTCATAGCAGATGAACTTTACAGAAATAAATGCATCGGTAAATCGGCGGTTGAACAAATAGTCAAAAATGATTTTCAGTATATGAACACAAATAAAATACTTCTTCGTGTCCGTGAAGAAAACGAAAGAGCAATCAGATGTTACAAATCGGTTGGATTTAAAGAAAATCGCAGATTCAGAAAAAATGATTTGAATGTTATTGAAATGACATATGAGGCTTGATTATGATTTACAGAAAATATGAAAGCAGGGATATTTCTGCAATACGAGATATTCTCGAAAATGATTTAGGCTATAACTGTAAACTTGAAAACCTAAATAATCGTATTAATGAAATGATGAAACGGGGCAATTATCAGATTTTTGTTGCCTGCGACGGTGACAAAGTTGTCGGTTACATAGGCTGTGTAAATTACCTTGCGTTTGAACTTGAAAATGAAGGTATGAAGATAATCGCTCTCGCAGTTTCAAAGGAATATCGTAGAAAAGGTATCGGCACAGCATTGCTCAAAACTGCAGAGCAATGGGCAAAAGAAAATAATATTGAAGTTATACTTCTCAACAGTGGTTTACCCAGAGAAGATGCACACGCATTTTACGAATCACAAGGCTATTTCAAAAAGAGTTATGGGTTTATAAAGAAGATATAACAACGGAGAAAAGTTTATGATTAAGAAAGCAAAGCAAAACGACACAAGTATATTGGCAGAATTAGCAATACATATGTGGAGTAATCACACATTGGCTGACCTTGAAGCAGATTTCACTGAAATTATCCGCAATAATGATGCGGTATGCTTTATTAAATATGTTGATGATATCCCCGTTGGTTTTGCACAGTGCCAGCTTCGCCACGATTATGTTGAGGGTACACACTCCTCTCCCGTAGGTTATCTCGAAGGGATATTTGTCGTTTCCGAATGTCAGCATAAAGGCTATGCCAAAGAACTGTTGCACGAATGTGAATTATGGGCGAAAGAAAAAGGCTGTACGGAATTCGCAAGCGACTGTGAGCTTAACAACACAAACAGTTTTAACTTTCATATGGCAATGGGTTTTCAAGAAGCAAACCGTGTTATATGTTTCAAGAAAGAGTTATAAACAGGAGTAAGTAAAAATGCTTGAAAAAATGAATGATTTTTTTGATAAACGGTTAGACGGTTACGATGAACATATGATGACCTGCATTGAATCAGCAGAAGAATTTTATCCTTATACCGCCGAGCTTTTACCACAAGCCAACGGCGCACAAATCCTTGACTTGGGATGCGGTACGGGTTTGGAATTGGAGCATTATTTCAAACTCAACCCTTCGGCAAAAATAACCGGTATCGACTTAACGGAATCAATGTTGAACGCATTGAGAAATAAGTTCCCTGAAAAGAATTTGACATTAATATGCGGCTCATATTTCGATGTTCCGTTTGAAGAAAACTCTTTTGATGCCGCAGTTTCTGTTGAATCTCTGCACCATTTCACAAAAGATGAAAAAATTCCGCTTTATGCGAAACTCTGCAAGTCATTAAAAGGCGGCGGATATTTTATTCTTACCGATTATTTTGCTTTGTTAGATGAAAATGAGAAAACATTCCGAAACGAGTTGCTCCTTCTTAAAAAGGAACAAGGCATTGATGACAATGAGTTTTATCACTATGACACCCCATTGACAGTTGAACACGAAACTGAAGCGCTGCTCGAAGCAGGCTTTTCTTGCGTTGAGGTTCTTAATAACTGGGGCGCAACATTCACATTAAAAGCAAATAAATAGGTGTAAATATGACGAATCAAGAAATATTTCAAATCGCATTACAGCAATCGGCGTATGATTGCAACTGCAACGCAGAGGATTTTCTTTCGTCTGAAAACAAGGTTGTTTTATCACAGAAGAATGAAAAAGCAAGGGTGTATGTGCCCTTGCCACTTGAATGTGATTTGGTATCATACGGAAACAATATCGTGGCACAAGTCAGTCCGAGAATGAAGGAAACCGTTGAATGGTACATAGGCAAATATGCCGTTGAGCATTGCTTTGAAGCCCCCAATGTTATTGCACTCAACGAGAAATTGGCGCTGTTTGGTTATAAAGTCTGCTTTATGGCGGAATACTTTTTGCCCGATGTCAACGAACGCAAAGAACTGCCCTGCGATTACGAGATAAGAGTTTTACAACCCGAAGAATTTGAGCAGTATTACACCGCTGAATGGGGCAACGCTTTGTGCAAAAGCCGAAAGCATCTTGATAAACTCGCTGTCGGTGCATTCGATAACGGCAAACTCATAGGACTCGCAGGCTGTTCTGCCGATTGTGAAACGATGTATCAGATTGGTGTTGACGTTCTGCCCGAATACAGAAGAAAAGGTGTTGCATCCGCAATCACAAGCAGACTCGCTCTTGAAACATTGATACTCGGTAAAGTACCGTTTTACTGTGCCGCTTGGTCGAATATCAAATCTGTCCGCAATGCTATCAGAAGCGGATTCAGACCTGCGTGGGTAGAGTTGACAGCAAGAAACAGCGAATTTGTTGATGAGATGAATAAGTAATCACCATATTTTTATTAAATGATTTTGGAGAACAAAAATGCAGTACAGAAAAATGATAGAAGATGATATTCAAAATGTTGTGCCGCTTTATATTGAATATTACAACAACAAAGAAGAGGGAGAATGGACAACCGAAACTACATACAAACGTATTCATCAAGTGTGGAGCCGTGAAGATTCATATTGTTTGATTTCGGAAGAGGACAACTCAGTTATAGGCTTTGCAATGGGTTATTTTGAGCAGTATGATGATTGCTTTGCTTATGATTTGGTTGAGATTGTTGTTTCAACCAAACTTCAAAATCGAGGTATTGGCACAAAGTTTATGAACGAACTTGAGAAACGGGTAAAAGAAAAAGGTGCTATGCTGATACAGTTGCAAGCCGTCAATGATGAACACCACAACCATTTTTATGGCAAACTTGGTTACAAAGATGCAACAAATCTGACACTTAAAACTAAGATATTGTGAGATCAAAAAAATGATAGACAGAAGTATTCCTTATTACAATTTAATCTTAAAATGTGACAAAGTCCATATTACCCCTATTTCATTACCGAAAGGCTATCATTTCAAAATTTTTGAAGTTGGTGATGAAAAGTTTTGGTCGAAACTTGAATATGAAATCGGCGATTTTTCTTCTATTGAAGAAGCCAAAGTATATTTCAAAACAAATTATTGCAACCAAATTGATGAACTGAAAAAGCGTTGTGTTTTTGTTGTGGACGATAAAGGTAGTGTTGTAGGCTCCTGTATTGCTTGGCACAATTTAAAAGACAAGGATACAGTCGCTTCTCTGCACTGGCTCGTTGTTTCACCGAAACATCAAGGCAAACATATAGGTTTGGCACTTTGTCAAAAGGTAATGGAGATTTTTAAAGAATTCGAAGAAGCTCCTATATATATCCATACACAACCGTGGAGTTATAAGGCTATATTTCTCTATACAAAACTTGGCTTTAAAATTCAGAAAACAGATACTTTTTCACATTATGAAAACCAGTACGACAAAGCTTTAGAAACATTAAAAAGCATCTTAACTGAAAGACAAGTCAATCAGCTTATTTCATATTCAGAGTAAAAACATTCGGAGATATAGGTATGAACATTGTCAGAAAACTTAAAACAAGCGAACTTCCAATACTTACAGAGCTGTTCAACTATAAAGATGTTGATGATATGATTGCCGAAAACACTCGCAGCATCAAAAATAGTATCGTTGATATTTTTGCTCTGTTTGATGATAACAAACTGATTGGTGAGCTTCATGTGAAATATGACAATGAAGATAAAGACTTCGCCGAAAAAGGGAAACGAGCATATCTGTTTGCATTCAGAGTTCATAAAGACTATCAAGGCAAAGGATTAGGCTCATATCTTCTTGAAACCGTTATTGACGAACTCAATGCCAACGGCTATCACGAACTCACCGTTGGTGTTGAAGATGATAACCTCCGAGCAAGATATATGTATGAAAAACACGGTTTCATTCAACCCATCTCCCGTATAAAAGAAACCTACCAAGGCGACAGTTATGAATATGATTTATTGTTGAGAAAAGATAATTAACTACGGTTATTTATGCAGTCTCCTAAATTAGTAATGAGGTGAAACATGGATTGGATAGATGATTTTATCAAACTGTATTCTTCTAAGGAAAAGGGCGATTTTACTAAAGCTCTTGAATTAAAAAGAGAACATATACCGAATAAATTATACCGATATAGAACTACTGGAAATTTAGAGTATCTAAAAGGAGAAATATGTGACGGTGAAATTTTCTTATCTTTACCTTCCGAAATGAACGACCCTTTTGATTCTCACTCTGTATTAGGCGAAAAGCACCCTGCTCCATATATTCAGTCGAAAGACGAGTATATGTCAAGATTCAAAGATATCATGGATAAGGATACCTTTGATAAGATTTTTGATGACGATAATTGGTTTGAGCTGATGTCACTTTTTACAGCTGAAAATTCCGGTTCTTCGCACAATGTTAACGCTATAAAAGAAAGCATTATTTATGCAACTATGAAAATGCTTGAGGATATGAATACAACCTTGAATGATACCATTAATAAATCATATCGTTTTGCTTGCTTTACAGAAAAATCAACAAATCTGCCTATGTGGAACCATTATGCCAATGAACATACAGGTGTATGTTTAGAGTATGACATTAGTACAATTTATGATGTTTTCATAATAAACAGATTGTTCCCAATTAAATATACTGAAAAACTTCCAGATGGCACATTATTGGCAACACACCACAAGATTAACGAATTCGCTTTCTTAGACTATTTTCTTATGCACAAATTAAAAGATTGGAGTTATGAAGCTGAGTGGAGATTAATTCTTAGTCCCGGCACGTGGTTTAATAGTTTAGGTGAAGTACCTAAAGACTATTGGCATAAAGGAAAGAAAATAAAATTTGCCGTTCCATCGAAGGTCATATTAGGAACCAAAATAAAAGAATTTGATGAAGAAAAAATCCGAAAATGGTGCAAAGAACATAATATACCAGTACAAAAAATGAAGTGTACCGAATATGGTTTGACTGCAGAATAATATAAAGAATGGTTTAAACTATTCTTTACATATACACCTATTAAGTCACCGTGATACAATGAGTGAAAAAGGAGAAAACACTATGAAACCCACAAAAAAGTTACCTTTGTTTTGTATCACGGGAGCTTCGTGTGCAGGTAAAACAACCGTGTGTAACGAACTTTTCAAAAATGAAACAGACTATATTGTTCTTGAAAGCGACATAACTTGGAACGATGTATACAACACACCTGAAGATAATTACAGAGCCTATCGCAGAATGTGGATGAAGCTTTGTGCCAACATTTCACAAATTGGTAAGCCTTGTGTTGTCTGTGGGGCTTGTACCCCGAAACAGTTCGAAAATCTACCTGAAAGAGAATTGTTTTCTGATATGTATTACCTTGCTATAGTTTGCGATGACGAAACTATAATGCAAAGAATGACTGTCGACAGAAAGGTCACAGATGAAATTTGGGTTGCTTCTTCAATGCAGTTCAATAATTGGCTGAAAGAAAATCACGATAAAACTGAGCCTAATATTGACTTGCTTGATACCTCAATTCTCACTCCCGAGCAAGCAGCGAAATATGTTGACAGGTGGATAAAATCCAAACTCACAAAGGATTGAAAACAATGAATTACGAAAACGCCGCAGATATATTACCGGAAGACTTGCTCAAGCGAGTGCAGAAATTTGCCGCAGGTAAGCTGATTTATGTGCCTGAAACAACAAGCAAACGCTCTTGGGGTGAAACATCGGGATACAAACGGTATCTTGAAGAAAGAAATCAAGAAATTAAAGACAAGTTCACAAAAGGTGAAACCATCGAAACCCTCACAAGTGATTATTCACTATCCATTGAATCGATTAAGAAAATTGTTTACAGCAAAGGTGAGAACAAAGAACTGAAATACAAGTGTTCTTTATCATCAGCAAAAGAATTCTCTGAAGCAGACAAGCTTGAAGATTGGGTGCATTTGTTTTTGCTTTCGGATGGTCACAACAAAGTTTTTTCTGACGGTCTGAAACTGATTAACAGATACTATTTAGGCCCAATTACAATGCCGTTGTCATTGTTCACCCGTTGTTGTGGTCCGGAAGATGATATGAAATATCAGGTCAATGCAGAGTGGTTTGAAAAAAGAGTGCAAGCATTAAAGAAAACACTTCAATCAAATGATGATATGCCGCCGTTGATAGTGCATTATGTTGACCATAACTTTGAACTCTGTGACGGTAACCATCGCTTTGAAGCACTAACTCAACTCGGTGTGAGAGAATATCCTGTTATCGTTTGGATAACGGAGAAAGACGAGTATGAGGAGTTTGTTGAAAGATATAGAACATATCTAAATGAATAACTAAATAAAATTTGCAACCCGCATCGTAGCAGAATAGCTATGGTGCGGGTTGTTGTTTTGTTCAGTGAGTTTTGTGCGTTTTTGTCGAAAAACACAACATTTTTGTAAGTAGCATTGAACTAATTAAAAGTTAAGTATACATTCATATATAGGAGTATTCTTATTCAAACAACATAAAAAACTGTGAGTTAAAGAAGAACAAATTTGGTTTCGTTTTGTGTCGCTTTAATTCATATGAGGACAAAGGAGTTAATATGAACAAACATGAAATTTTGAATTATTCATTTGATGCAGAAACAAGAGACTGTATCATAGATTTTGCCCAAAAAATTACAGAATCAAATGCCGATATTTACATTATTATGTCTAGAAAAGCAGCATGTTTTATAGATTTTTTAGAAAGATATGATTATATTAGTTTTTCCGGACAAGTATTTACAGATAGAATTCTAAATTACGATTGTTCTTGGATGAAAGGAAAAAAAGTAATAATAATTGACGATGTTATTGTTTCTGGTACAACAATATATACCGTCATAAATAAACTTAAAGATTTTTTTGTTAATGATATAAAAGTAATGGTTTTAGGCGTTGATAAACCTTATTGTAGTTTGCAACTTTTTAATTATTTGGATTCAGAAGGAAATATACAGAATTATTTACAATCACCATATTTGCTTTTATCTGATGAAGGGTGTATGAGGATTTGCTCAAACATTGTATCCCTTTTTGCACTAGATATTGCTCCCTATGATGTGGATTTCCCCAAACATAATAGATTGTCTGTCTCTAATAAAAAGTTAGAATATTTAATATCAAATTCAGATTGGATATCATATGACGTTTCTTCAGACTTGCAGGCGGAAAATAATATCATAAATGTAACTCTGCTTCCTACTATATATATTAAAAGTACGATTGATAATAAACTAGGCTTTCCGTTATCTAAACTAGGTTTTTTTAAAATACGTATTTTTGCAAAACCTAGCTCAGGTAAAAAAGAAAAGTATAGCGTTAATATCGTGCCGTACTTTATGTTTAATGAAATTTGTGAAGAAGATATCAATTATCTCTTTTCTAAAATTTTTAAAGATAAATATTTAGAATTAGGTGCCTTATCAAAAATTAGAATTCTACAATATGTATTCGCAGAAAAGCTATTTAATTTTTGGAACGACTCTATCAATAAATCTACAAACACTGAGTATAAATGGGTTCTTGATAAAAACTATTTTTGTAGGGTTTTTCCGGCTGAATATTGGAGTATAATTAATCAATCAATTGAAGAGTATATCGAAATTCCTAATAAGCAAATAAAAAACATTAATTATGAGTACAAAATAACTGATTTTGACTCGAAAATACAGATTCAAAAGGATCAAAATGATAATTTTGCAGTTTTACAAAGTAAACTTGTTGAACCCTTTACAAATTTATATTTAACTAAAGAAAAGGATTCAAGAAACATAGTTTTAAAACACGGAAAAAAAGCTTTTGAAATGAAGGAATATAAAAGCATTATTGATAGGTTGAATCATGGCTTTTCAGTAAATAACCTTATAGAGCTTTTATCTGATTTTCCTGACGTGTTTGATAAGGAAACTACTGTTTCATTGTTTGTAGATGAGGCTTTGGATGCCGGTGTGATAGTTCCGATAATTGCAGAAGAAACAATTGATAATAAAAAGATTTTTTATAGAGCATTTAGACATGGCGAAGATGTTCCGTTTGGAGAATTACAGGAAAAATTATGTTCCGTTATGCTAGAGAATTATTATAAAGTTGGAGGTAAACAAATATTAACAAAATTACGAGTAGAAAAAATGTTAGTTTTGTTTATTAAAATTGGATTAAATCAAAAAATATTTAAGCCTAGTCCGCAGGATAGTATTTACTATCAAGTTAACATAGATGCATATATCCATGGTAACATACCTACAGCAGAAAAATACAATTCTCCACATCCACGGCATTATTTAAAACATCGTACGGATGCGTGTTGGTTGTCAGATATTTTAATTGATAAAGGAATAATCGAAACACAGGTGAAAAAAGCAGACTCTTATAACGGTGTATCTCCAAGCGAAGTATTTGAACAAAGTAGTTTTACATCAGATTTAGAATACACGGGTATAAATAATTGCATAGATATACCAATCGATAGAGCAACACAAGCTAAGGCTGCAGCTATCGGACAAACATTTGCAAAGCTTTATAACAATTCTAAAGATAAAATGGAACCTTGTGTAAATGATGAAGATTTGGTTATGTTTTCTACATGTTTATATCCAACCGATCTGGTGAACGCACTTGCTGCTGAGCTGGCTATTTTTTGTGATCGATGGCAACGCAAAAACAATAGAATAAAAAGTGATATTTCTAACCGGAAATATGCTGAATTGTTTAAACATTTTAATTCTGGAGATTTATATAGAAGTATAAATAGCGGTCAAAATAAATTCATAAAATTTCAGCAAAAGCATCCTCAAACAAGGATTGATGAAATATCTGAACAATTAATAAATAGTCCTGAATTAAGCATTTATGCAACTCAATGGGATCAGTTCTGGTCAGAAAGCAGACATTGGAGCGAAAATTCAATCGATAAAACCTTGTATACAACAATAAGAGAAGAAGGTAAAATACTATTTGCCTTAAATATTCTTTTTCGATTAATGCTTATATGCTGTACTACCGATGCAAAAAGACAAGAAGAGATTTCGCAACAAATAAATACCATAAAAGAAACGTTAAAAGGATTTTCACTGGATTCAATTCCCGATTTGAAAAAGGTTGTTTCATACTCAAATATAATACCTGCTAAAATCAGTAACAATGAAATAGAAGAAAAAGATTTGCAAACTATTTATAATGCTATTATATTTTATACAAAAAGAATTCCATCACTCTTAACAGATGTGGAATTATTAGTCAACAAACATGGAAAAATTTGCAATATCAACAGATATAATAATGCAATACACATTGAAATGTCGAGCTACCTTTTTGATGATCTAACACAAAAAATGCGTACATATTTAGAGGGTCAAGAAGTAGATTATAAAGTGTTTCCAATTGCAAATCCGTCTGATATTTTTTCGAAATCTGGGGTATGGTTATTTGTTAAAAACAATTCAGGAATTCAAAATATCAAAAATATCATTTTATATATCTTGAATGACACAAAATTTGTAAACGCAATAACTTATATTGATGTTTTCCTGAATTTATCAGAAAATCTCAAGTTAAAAGTTGCTACTGATTGTAATTCACGCTTTAGATTCGGTAGTTTTAGTTCGTACTCGAAAAAAGTCTTAGAAACAAGAGAGCAGTTTAATTGTTCAAACAAGCCATCAATTTTTTGGATAATTGAAGATTGTCAAAAAAATAAAATACTAATTAGAAACATCAAAAACACACTTAATAATGAATTAACCGTTACTAATATTACAGAATTGGAGTATGAAACTACAGTTTCAAGCAAAACAAAAATAATTGTGTCCAATAAAACTGCAAAAAAGGATTTGTTAAGAAAGGATTATAAAAACATGAATAAAAAATGCGAAATATTTGTTTCATACACTGAAGGTAATAAATTACACTTTGAGCGAATAAACACAATAGTCAAGCGTCTGAAAGAAGAAAATTTTATAGTGCATTTTTATGAAGATGCTCCATTAGGTACTGATATGGTTAGATTTATGCGAAAAATAGAATCTTCCGATATTATTTTATTAATTGGCTCTTCGGATTATAAAGAGAGAGCATACTTTAATGATGGGAGCGGTGTTTCTTTCGAGGACAGATTAATTAGTGGTGTGTTTTCTTCTGTTGATCGAACTAAGATTGTTCCTGTTACATTTGGTGAAATCAACGATTGTATTCCATCACCTTTTAATAGACTTAAAGGAATGGTTTTTAAAAAATTTAATGAAGAAGAACTTGATCTTTTTATTGTCGCACTCATCAATAAATTCAAAACAAGTAGTGTTGATTAATGTATTTTGTACATATTGATTTTACATGCGAAAATTGAGGTTCGCTGATTTTTTCTAAATCTTCTTTTAAGATATATAAAATATCTTTCTCGATATCGTTTGCACAGCACTGCAAAGCTATAGTTATATTTTCAATTGTAGCTTCTAATGAGTCGCAAATGAAAATCTGAAGCACAGTAACAGTTTCTTCGTTTAATGTCATATCAACCACCTCATAATTTATATTATCTTTAGTATAACATAAAAAGTAATGTAATTTGTTACTGCATGTCGTTTTGGTTTTTGAAAATCAAAAAATGTTTTAAGATGTAACATTAATGTTACAATGATATTCTCGTTTTTGCATTTGATATGACATTTCTTTTGTGTTGTGATTGTGTACAAATTAACAGACTCGCTTTTGTCGAAAACAGAGAAAGTCAGAAAAAACAAAAAATTTTCCGTAACATTTTGCGATTTTCGTCATTTATATATAGAAGTTCATTTCTGTATTATGGATGAGGAAGGTATTCTTATGGATTCATTAGTATGCAATGCGGCAGAAAAGGAAGCAACCAAAGCTAAATTGATTGAATTTATGGAGCAAAATGATATTGCATATAATCTGCTCGAGTGTTGCGGCTGCGACAGGTTTTGTATTGGTTTAAGTGGTGAAGAAAACACTTGTAAAAGGTATTGTTGCAACTCTGGGATTATTGTGCAAACAAGCAATAAAGATGTTTGCAGAATTTATCCGCACGAGATTCTTTACATAGCAATCGAGGATAGAAAATCAGTACTGTATCTGACTGACAGAAAAATTGAAACCAACTACCGCCTTGAGCATTGGAAAAGTATTCTCGATCTCAAGACTTTCGCTCAACCACATCACAGCTTCATAGTAAATCTCAATTATGTTGATGAAATTACTAAAGAGTGGGTTAAAGTAAAATACAGAGGTGTAAAATACCCGGTTTACACATCTTCACGCAAAATAGGTGCATTTAAAAAAGCATTCTTAAAATTCGGAGAAAGATAATATAACAAACATCACCTTAGTCATATATGGCTGAGGTGATGTTGCTTTATTCAGACAGTTAATGTATAATGGCTTTATAATAATTGCGAAGATAAAGCTATGAGAATCTGTCAGGTGATAATTATGAGAAATTATGATGTAATTGATTTAATCAAAAATAAATATCTAAACCACAATAAGGAAGATGTCCTGAAACATGTTGAAAATGTGGCAGAGATAGCTGTCGAGTTAGCAGAAGCATATAATCTTGATGTTGATAGAATAAGACTTGCAGCTTTACTTCATGATATCAGCGGAATTATGACCCCGCAAGAAATGTACGATTTTGCAAAATCACGTAGTTTGAAGATAGACCCTGCAGAAGAAAAGTATCACGCTCTGTTACATCAAAGAGTTTCGAGGATAATTGCACAAGAAGATTTTGATATTACCGATTCGGATATTTTGAATTCGATTGAATGTCACACAACTTTAAAGAAAAATGCAAGTGTGTATGATAAGGTTATATTCATCGCAGATAAAATATCTTGGGACCAAAAGGGTGTGCCTTCGTGCGGTGATTTGTTAAAAAGTGCAACAATAGAAGCATTGGATGAAGCTTGTTACCTTTATATCAAATATCAATTTGATAACAACTTGTTGGTGATGCCTCATCAATGGTTGATTGAGGCTTATGAGGATTTGAAGAAAAATTTATAAATCCGATTACTATTCGCACATAATAACGGGAACTTTTTTAAGCCTTCTGATAGAATCGAATCAAACAAGGAGGGATAAATATGGATTGGATTGTCGGAATACAACGGGCGATAGATTATATTGAAGATAATCTGACTGAAACGATTGACTATGAAGAAGCGGCAAAGAAATGCTTTTCTTCAAGCTACCATTTTCAGCGTGTGTTCAGTATTCTTTGCGGCTTCACTCTTGGCGAATATATCCGTAACCGCAGGCTGACTCTTGCCGGCAGAGAGCTTGCAACCACCAATGCAAAAATAATTGATGTTGCACTGAAATACGGTTACGAAAGCCCCGACAGCTTTGCAAAAGCGTTTCAGAAATTTCACGGAATATTACCTTCACAGGCTCGAAGTAACGGCAGCAATCTCAAATCCTTTTCCCGTCTTGTACTGAAATTTTCTTTGGAAGGCGGTACAACAATGAAATATCGTATTGAAACCAAACCTGCACTGACGCTTTTGGGCTACAAAAAGCGCTTCAACGGAACACCGTACGATTCTTTAAGACAGCATCAGGAAGGTGATTTCTTTGCTTCGACAAGAGCATTTCAATGGATGCTTAAAGGAATGACCAACGATAAGCTGTCGGATTATTGCGTTCTGTCGGATTTTGATGATGACGGCTATGATTTTTATATTGCAGTTACAACAGATAATTATGAGCGCAATAATTTATACAACAGCGAAGTAACGGGAATTGATTTTATGGAAAAGTTTGGGTTTGAGGAAATCGTTGTTCCCGAAAGAACTTACCTTATATTTGAAACAGAAAAAACAAAAATGCCTATTCCCGAATACTTTGTTATGCGTAAGCAAATAGCAGCTGAGTGGTTATCCAATAACGATTATCAGATAATCAATGCTCCCGAACTTGCGGTTTACCATTGGGGAATCGTTGGAGGATATAACGGAAGAACAATCGAAATATGGATTCCAATTGAAAAGAAATAAAAATTTCTGCTCTCACGAAAGTGAGAGCATTTTCATCTTCAGAAAGTATTTTATGACGTCATATCTGCCGTCAACTCACCGAGAACTCAGATTTTTTGGAATGATGACGTCACTTCCGCCGTCAAATATAATTTGAAAATTTTTACAAAGTCTATTGACAAACAAATGTTCTGTGTGGTATAGTAAATTAAATTTAAATTTGACAATTGAATAACGATGTGATTGATTGCGGATATGAATCCGCCTAAGGCTAGCGATATGCTAAGAGAAAATTATTGCACTCCTCACCTTTGTTGATACTGTACGTGGCGAATGTCTCTGGTGATGTGAGATTAGAAAACAGTATGCCTTTGAGATTATTTTAAATTTCAAAGCCGTTACATAAGACATCATTTGTAAAAGCGAGAGCAATGCTCCCGCCGATTGATGCTGTCTGTGTGACGGCTTTTTTGTTTTGCTCGAATTAATTTCAGAACTGTAAAAAATGCAGAAATCAAATTGGAGTGTGTTTGATTTATATCTGCATCGTTTCAAAAATTTCTGTCGGATGAAACCTGCTTTTTACAGTTGTTCACCTACGAAAAATAATTCAAAAAAGCCGCCTTTTGAAAAATAATTTTTGGGAAAGGAGGTTTATGTTTTGAAGACAGGATTAAAGAAATATCAAAAGACAACTGAGATATTTTTTGATGAAGCAAGTCCGATTATCACTGTATCAACCTACAACACGGATTTGAAAAATCGTTTGTCGGCTTATTCGGAAAAACATCCGGACTTGTGTAAGCTGGTTGACGATTCCGAAGACGGAAGACTGATGTTTGAGATTGAGAAGGGAAGATTTTGTTTCAGACTCACAGAGCCGTACCGTAAAGAGCGACGCTCTGCTGCAAGTGAGTTTGCGAAGAAACAAAAACATAAGTTGCGAAACCGCAACAGTAAAAATTAAATGGCATCTGTCTTAACGAGCAATGGATTTGTATATTCAAATCCGCTTGCCAAGACTTTTTGAAGCCGTGTCATCAGTCTTAGCAAGCACTGAATTTGTAGCCACAAAAAGGCTTGTTTTGACTTGAGTCTCAACAAGCACTGAATCCGTACGGACAAATTCGCTTGTCAGGGAGAATTCCCTGAAACCCTTGAAGAAATAATTAAACAAAGAAAGGAATTATATTTATGAAAATGTTTGAAACCAAAGTAACAATGGACAATGTAAAACTTAAATTGATTAAACCAATGACCAACTCTCCGTTCACCGTTAAGGATGATGAAGATATGCAGAAGCTTCGTGAGAGTATCAGTCAATTTGGTTTACTCAGCCCGATTGTCATAAGACAACTGCCCGACACAAACGAGTATGAGATTGTCTGCGGCAACCGTCGTCTGCAAATTCTCAACGAGCTCGGTTATGAAACTGTACCCGTTATCATCAACAACTTATCCGATGATGAAGCCCTGGTTGCGATGATTGACTCTAATCTTTGCCACCGTGAACATATCCTGCCGAGCGAAAAAGGCATCGCTTACAAATTGAAACTCGATGCGATGAAACGACAAGGTTACCGCACTGATTTGGATGAGCCAACTTCTGCAACAGTGTTGCAGAAGTTAAAGGGTGAAACATCAATTCAAAAGTTATCCGAGCAAAGCGGTGACAGTCGAGAAACAATCCGCCACTATATCCGTCTGACATATCTTATCTCTGAACTACTTAATCTCGTTGATGAAAACAGAATTGCAATGCGACCTGCGGTTGAACTTTCGTATCTGACAACTGAAGAACAGCAGATGGTTTATGCGATGTATGACAGCGATGAGGTAACGCCTTCGTACTCGCAGGCAAAGCGTATGCGTAAACTTTCAGAAGAAGGAGAACTAAACCAGGATAAGCTGTTTGAAATTTTATCAGTGCCCAAGCCCAATCAAAAGCCGATGTTGAAATTATCTGTTGAACGATTGCGAAGTATCGCACCAAAGGTTAATGAAGCAGAACTTGAAAACTTTGTTATCAAGGCTTGCGATTATTATTACAGACATCTTATGAAAGTGAGAGGCAGGGATTCAAGATGAGAAACTTTTGGGAAAAATTAAAATTACGATTTGTTGAAACGATAAGTAACACCTGTGCTGAATTAAAACTCAACAAAGATGATGACGCAAATGAATATGTCATCAACGGTGTCCGGTATATTGTTTCAACCCGTTTCAGCAAAACAGAAAACAAAACTATGAAAGAAAAATTATCAGAATTTATCGGTAGCGATTTCGCACATTTGACAACCACCGAAGATGAAAATACAATACAAGCGGAATATGTATGTTCGACTGCCGGAAAGGAGGACTAATGCAGTCAAACAATGTAGGAATTACTGCTCTCTATTGTCGTCTTTCCAGAGATGACGGCAACAAAGAAAATGAGAGTAACTCCATCGAGAATCAAAAAATCATGTTGGCGAGGTACGCTCAGGAAAAGGGCTTTGAGAACACACGGTTCTATGTTGATGACGGTTTTACAGGAACAAACTTCAACCGACCTGACTTCAAACGAATGATGGGGGATGTAGAAGCGGGATATATCTCAACCATTATTGTTAAGGATATGTCCAGATTCGGAAGAAACTATGTTGAGGTTGGTCTTTACACAGAATCATACTTCCCCGAAAACAATATCCGCTTCATCGCCATTACAGATTTGGTTGACAGTGCTGACGGTGAAAATGAAATCATCCCGTTCAAAAATGTTATGAACGAGATGTATGCAAGAGATATTTCAAAGAAGGTACGCTCAGCAAAAAGAATCAGAGGTAATATGGGTGAGCCGTTATCTCAACCGCCTTACGGATATATGAAAAGCCCTGAAAATCCTAAAAGATGGATAATAGAACCGGGTGCTGCAGCAGTTGTCAGAGAAATATTCAGGCTTTATCTTGAGGGCTACGGTCAGGACAAAATTGCGAGAACATTGCAGGACAGAGAAATCAAAAACTGTACCGCATATTGGAAAGACAGAGGTATCGGCAGAGGCGGTAAAAAGGTACAGCCCAATCCGTACAAATGGAAAAGCTCAACTATCGGTCAGATTTTATCCCGCCAAGAATACTGCGGAGATGTTATCAATTTCAAAACATACTCAAAATCTTTCAAGAACAAAACAAGACACCTGAATCCTGAAGAAAATTGGAAGATTTTCAAAGATGTTCACGAACCGATAATTGACCGTGAGACCTTTGAGAGGGTACAGCAGCTTGTCAAGAAATGCAAACGACGAGACCCTAAACCTGAGAACGGTGGCAAGAACATATTTTGCGATTTTCTGCGGTGTGCCGATTGCGGTAAAAAACTATGGTTTCATGTGAATACACGAAACAAGGATATCCACTATTTCAGCTGTTCCAACTATTACAAGGATTACAGAGGCAGTTGCAGAAGCAGGCATTATGTCAGAGCAGATTCGATTGAGCAAATTGTAATGCTTGAACTTAAAAAGATGGTATCGTATCTGAAATATGACGAAGAAGCCTTTGCGGAAATACTGTCACAGAAAACCAACAAGGATATACTTACGGAACAAAAGTATTTGCAGAGTGAACTGCAGAGATGTCTGTCAAGGCAGGAAAAGGTAGCAAGTCTGTATGAAAAGCTCTATGAGGATAACGCAAGCGGCAAAGTAACAGATGAATGGTTTATGCATATGTCACGCAAATATGAGGTTGAGAGAGCAGAACTGAAAGTCAGAATTTCCAAACTGCGTGATGATATTCTTCTCCTAAAAAACAAAGAGCAGGACAAAGAAACCTTTGTTTCAGCAATACGAAAGTTTATGCGGATGGAAACAATAACTGCGCCGCTACTTCACGAACTCATAGACCATATTGATGTTTATGAAACAGAAGGAACGGGAAAAAACAAAACGCAGAGAATAGTAATTTACTACCGATTTGTGGGTTATATTGAATTGCCCATACAGGAAGAAGAACTGTTTAGTAATGATACCCGTCAGGGAGTAGCGGTGACTTATATACCAAAGGCATTACCTGAAAGCATAACAGCATAAAACACAAAAAGGTCGCAGACCGTAAAAAGTCTGCGACCAATAAAAAATATGATTTTCAGCAAAGAAAAAGAGTGTTCACAACTTGAATCCGTTATGAACACTCGAAATGGCTGGGACGGCTGGATTCGAACCAGCGAATGACAGAGTCAAAGTCTGTTGTCTTACCGCTTGACGACGCCCCAAAATATTGAATTGATATTAAAATACGCAAAGCCGAAAAGCTTTGCGTAGAACTTTTAAATGGGGTGGTTGATGGGAGTCGAACCCACGACCTCCAGGGCCACAACCTGGCACTCTAACCAACTGAGCTACAACCACCATATTTTCGGCTGCAGATTTCTCTGCAGCCTTTTGGCGCGCTTGAAGGGACTCGAACCCCTGACCCACTGCTTAGAAGGCAGTTGCTCTATCCGGCTGAGCTACAAGCGCATTCAAAAAAATGGAGCGGGTGATGGGAATCGAACCCACACAACCAGCTTGGAAGGCTGGGATTCTACCATTGAACTACACCCGCATATTCGGAACGAATGATATTTTATCATAACTGCTTTGAATTGTCAATAGAAATATCGGCTTTTTTTCTGTGCATTTTTACAAAGATATTTTAAGGTAAAGCGGCGGAATGTGTTTATCCCGCCGCTTTTGATCAACCAATGTATTTATCAATAAACGAATTGATTCTCGCTTCGTATTCCTTGCTCTGAACGGGATAGCTTTCCGCATGAGCCGCATCGGGAGCGATATAAAGCTCCTTATGCTCGCTGCCGCAGAAGGCATAGAGCTGACTGCCCATACAAGTCGGAACAAAATCGTCTTTCGCTCCGTGAATGAAAAGCATGGGTAGCTTCGCTCTGCTGACGGCATCTTTTGTATCGGTATCCCTGAAATCAAAGCCGGAAATGCGTTTGTTGAAGAAATTGGCGGCATAAAGAACCGGAAAAACAGGAGCATGCATGCTCTTGAAATTATGCGAAAACTGATTCCACGCCGAGGTATAGCCGCAGTCGGCAACGGTAAATTTCACATTTTCGGGAAGAGCTTCGTTCCCGCTCATGAGCATAACGGTTGCACTTCCCATCGAAACGCCGTGAAGGATTATCTGTATATGTTCGTCGAAGGTTTTCTTCATGAAATCAAGCCAGAGCAATCCGTCACGGGATTCATGATATCCGAAGCCGATATATGTTCCCTCGCTTTCACCCGCCGCCTGATGGTCGATCATAAAAACATTATAGCCTTTGTCGTGGTAAAATTTTGCCATAACATTGAATTCGCCTCTGCCGTGATTTCTGTAGCCGTGGCTTGCAAAAACATAAACATCCGAGGGGTCATCGGCTCTGAGAAGGTGAGCCCTCAGCTTCAGACCTCTTGAATTGACGATTTCAAAGCTCTCGAATGTCTGCTGTTCAAACCATATCGCTCTTTCATCATGAGCGGCGTCAAAGGCAGGTGCGGTTTCATCCTTTTTGTTGATTATCGAACTCAGCTTTTCGGGAAGAGTTGCGTTTCTGTGCATTATCTCACGGAACACGGTATAGCCTGCACCGCCGATAAAGCCCGTAACGGCGGCAGTTGCGGCGATAATTCTTCCTGTTTTTTTCATTCCGACATCCCTCTCTGTTTTGTATATTACATATTAAATTTATCACGGTTCGACATTGCTGTCAAGAAACCGTCTGTTTTGCGGTGAATTTTGGAGAAAAACAATTATTTTTCAAAAAAGTCTTGCTTTTTCGGCAAATACAAGTGATAATAATAAAAAATAAATGAAAGGATGATATTTTTGGAAGCTATACTTAACTTTGATCTCTCGATTTTTACATTTTTCCAGACATATCTCATGAATCCCGTTCTGGCATTCATCATGAAGGTTATAACAACTCTCGGCGATGACGGAATATTTTTCATCATTCTCGGTCTTGTTATGATTTTCTTCAAGAAAACACGCAAGGCGGGCGTTGTTGTTCTCGGTTCTCTGCTTGTTATGACTCTTCTCAATAACGAGCTGCTCAAGCCCATCATTGAACGCCCCCGCCCCTATAACCTCACAAGACTTCCCGAGGCTGCCGCAGAAGCCGCCGCTGCAGGTAAGGACTTCGACTGGGTCGGTCTTTTCGGAAAGATCGACTGGACAATCGACAGATTCCCCGGACTTGCCGAAAAATGGAATGCAGGCTATGCCTTCCCCGAGGTTGTTGAAAGAATGAAGCCCACATCGCTCTCATTCCCCTCAGGTCATACCTCATCGGCATTCACATTCGCCATGGCTCTCACAATGGTTCTCAAGAAGAAGGGTCCCGCAATCGCATCGTTTATCTTTGCGTTCCTTATGGGTATTTCGAGAATCTATGTCGGCGTTCACTATCCGACAGACGTTATCATGGGCGCATTTGTCGGCATTCTCTATGCCGTTATCGGTTACGCTATCTTCTCAAAGCTTTACGATGTTGTTTATCCCAAAATCGAAAAAGCAATCGCAAAGAAAAAGGCAAAGTAAAACAAGCTTATCGCAGGCTGCATTTTGCAGCCTGTTTTTCTTTTAGAATAATAAGGAAAGAAAAATAAAAATCTGCAAAATTTTTTAAAAAATGACTTGACAAGGCATTCTTTTTATGATATATTAATCGAGCGTTCCACGCTGGTGTAGCTCAGTTGGTAGAGCAGCTGATTTGTAATCAGCAGGTCGGGGGTTCGAGTCCGTCCACCAGCTCCAGACCTGATTTTCAGGCAATTTAATAATCGGAAGAGTTCCCGAGCGGCCAAAGGGAGCAGACTGTAAATCTGCCGTCAACGACTTCGGTGGTTCGAATCCACCCTCTTCCACCACATTGGAGAAATCCGAACTTAATGCCAATCGGCAATGGGTTCGGATTTTTTGTTTTTATTCGGGATATTTCATTTTGAGGTTGTAACAAAAAAGCAGGCGGGACTTCCGTCTCGCCTGCAGCTGTCTTACTCATTCTTCAGCAGTCTGTTAATATTCCCTGAGTTCCCGCTGTCCTTCCTCGCTTTCAAAATATTCCTGCATTATAGGAAGTAAGCATCTTGCAATTCTTTCAATCGCATAATCGGGAATGTTCATTCCGCTGTTTGATTTTTCTGACATCAAATTGATTTTTGCGCTCCTTTCACATTTAAAAGGAGATAATTAAATTATGATTAATAACATTATTTCTTGTGAATTTAATATCGATACCGCTTGCGTTGAGGTGAAACTCGTCGATGGCTCAATGGTGTCAATCGACTGCATCGCCGTTAAAAACGAATATGCAAACAATATGTACGAAGCATCAGAACTCGTCTATCTCGTCTACAACGAGCCTATGAGCTATGTCAGATTACTGCTCAGCGGTAAGATGGAAGAATATCTGCGAAACAACACGGATTACACTCCGTTATTTGATTTGAGATAATAATTCTGTAACGCTTTTTTATCCTTTTTTGATGTTTTGATGATATATCATTGATAGTACAAAAATTCAATAAAATGCCGTTGTATATCAACACTTTTAATATCAAAATCATTACATCATACAGACTATATTAATTGAGAAAATCCATACAAGTTGACCTTATGTGAAATCAATTTGTATGGATTTTTCTTTTTGTATTACATTTGTTGAAACAAAGAATTATTTGTGATAAAATTCACCCGTACAATAGTGAGCATAAATAGTCAAGATGTCATACGATATTTAAGCTATAATGAAATCACACAAAGGGGTGAGCGATTTGGATTGGGTTATAGGTATACAGAATGCAATAAACTATGTTGAAGAACACCTTACCGATGAAATTGATTTTGATCTGGTTTCAAAAGAAGCTGCTTGTTCGAGTTTTTATTTTCAAAGGATTTTTAGTATACTATGCGGAATTACTCTTGGTGATTATATCAGAAGCAGACGGCTTACACTTGCCGGCAATGAGTTGTGTGCTACTGACACGAAAGCAATTGATATCGCATTAAAATACGGTTATGAAAGTCCTGAAAGTTTCACAAGAGCATTTACAAAGTTTCACGGTATAACTCCATCCGAAGCTAAAAAGGACGGTTCAAAACTTAAATCTTTTTCTCGCCTTTCTGTGAAAATTTCATTAAGCGGAGGCAATATAATGGACTACAAAATTATTGAAAAAGAGGCTTTTGACATTATCGAAAAAGTGGAAACGCATACTGTTGATAATTCAGAAAATGCCAAGAGTATTCCTAATTTTTGGACTCGTTCACACAAAGACGGAACAGTAAAAATGCTGACAGAATTAACAACAGACAGAACTTTCATTTTCGGAGTGTGCTACGGAAATCTTTCTGAAGATGCAAAGATATTTGATTATTCAATTGCAGCAAAATGCGATAGCAACACAGCAATTCCCGAAGGTTTCAGAAAAAACACTATTCCTACGAGAACGTGGGCTGTGTTTGAATGTATTGCAGGGCGAATTGGTGAACATAATGCAACGAAACTGCTGATAACACCACCGGCACAGATGCAGGAAAATGGTGATATCGGCTTTTATTATGTTGCATTTGAAACAGGCGGAAAGGTTTATCACAGCGACCGCATTGAAAAAGCCAATACAATCGAAGTTTCGCTTTGGAAACAGCTCACCGAAAACAGGAGTCTTGCTGTTCAGCTTGAGGCTTGCAGTACCGATGAAAGCGTACTTGAAAAGAGTATCCTTCTAACCGGATTGTGCTTTCTTCCTTCTGCTTGCGGCGAAGAGACTGAATCGTGTGAAGGAACGTAGGCTATAACACGAGGAATCGAAGTGGTAAATACAAGCTACGGGTATGCTACAGATATCATCATTTACGGAATGTTACCATCAAACCTGATTGAGGCAAACAACTATTTTAAAAAAATCACACTTGTTGATGTTACATCATTACCTTTTCGCTTTTAAATAATAGCAATAATAGCACAAGCTGAAGTTCAAATAATTCAAAAACATTTATGAAAGCCATCTGCGCATATTCCGCTTTCTGGAGTATGCGCAGATTTTCCTTTTCCACTGCAACAAAAGTGCAACGGCCTTTGTCTCGATTGCTGAGAATCCAGCATACTCCCGTAGAATGTAAAAGAGGTTTGCCCCAAAATGTAGGAAAAACCTCCGGATTTCAAAATAGTCATGGTTACATGTCAATCCTGTAGACTTCTTCTCAACCGGGTCGGCCTTTTTTATTATATATCTTTTAACGATCGGTAGTAAGGGTGCAAATTTTTGCCGTTTTTTACCTTTCGTTAAATTGTTTGAATTGGAAAAATAAGGCGTTTGATTATTTGTTAATTGGTTTATCAGTAACCATTAATACCATATCCATCCAAAGAGGACAACGTTAATGATCCACTGCCACCATGTGTATTTTACAGTAATCTTGCAGGTATCAGTGACGGTGTTGCCGCTCTGATCGGTGACAGTAACTTTGATTTCAGCCGTGCCCTTCTCTGCGCCATAGACGTTGCCGTTGCTGTCCACCTTTGCAACCTTCGGATTTGAAGATTCATATTGCACGGTATACTCCGCGCCGTCGTCAGCCGTGACTTGAGGTATGAGTGTAGTTGACTTTTTACAATTAAGTGTTACGTCTGCAACATAAACGGATTTGACGGTTTTAGGGCTTTCGGGGTTTTCAGCCGCAGCTTTCAGTTCGTCGTATTTTGCCTGGGCTGCCGCAAGAGTTGCGTGATTGTCGACAAGAGCTTTTTGCTCTGCAGTCAAAGCGTTGTAAGCAACGGCTGCGTCGTTGATCTTCTTTTTGCTTTCGGCAGAATATTCAACCGTTCCGATCGCGCTGATTTTCGCGCTCGCTGAATCTGCGGCGGCTTTGTCCTCCACTGACTTTTTCATTTGGGCATATTTTGTTTCAGCCGCCGTAAGCAGATTAAAGTTAGTTACAAGCGATTTTTGTTTGTAGGAAAGGGCGTTATACGCATTTCTCGCCACGTCGATTTTCGCCTTGCTCGCGTCGGTGTTATCAACCGTACCGATTGCGCCGATCTTGGCGATCACCGCGTCTGCGGCAGCCTGATCAGCGGCGGCAAGATCGGCAGCTGCTTTCAATTTCGCGTATTCCGCTTCGGCGGCAGTCAGCGTTTTGTAATTGGTTATCTGTGCTTTTTGCGCATCGGACAGAGCGTTATAGGCGTTTCTCGCCGCATCGATCTTCGCTTTGCACTCGGTGGTAAAGCCGACCGCGCCGATGGCGTTGATCGCGTCAATCGCTTCGTGTAAAGCTTCCATCTCCGCGTATTTTGCTTCTGCTTCCGTGAGCACGGCGTAATTGGTAACAAGAGCTTTCTGCGTGGCGGTCAGCGCGTTATAGGTATTTCTTGCTTCGTCTATTTTCACTTTGCAATCGCTTGTGTATTCGACCTTGCCGATGGCGTTGATTTTCTGCACCGCGTTCTCTACGGCGGCTTTATCAGCGGCTGTCTGATTGGCAGCAGCCTGCAACTGCGCATATTTTGCCTCGGCTGCTGTGAGTACGGAGTAATTGGTCACAAGCGCTTTTTGCGTATTGGTCAGCACGTTATAGTCATTTCTCGCTCTGCTGATTTTCAGAGCGCTCGAGTCTGAATATATAACCGTACCGATGGCGCTAATTCTGCCGATCACATCGTCCGCGGCGGCTTGATCGTAGGCTTCCTGTTTAAGTTCGTCGTATCTCGCAATAGCCGCTTCAAGCACGTCGTAATTGGTCACAAGCGCTTTTTGGTCGGCAGTCAGAGAAGCGTACATCTTTTTCGCAATTGCTATTTTTTTATTGCTTTCGCTGCTAAAGCTGATCGTGCCAAGGTTATTGATGCCGGCGGTCACGAGATTCGCCTTGCGCTTATCCTCCTGGTTTTTGAGCTGTTTGTATTCTGCCTGAGCCGCTCTGAGCGTATTGAAATTGCCCACAAGAGCTTGCTGTTCGTCGGAAAGTGATTTAAAGGCGGCCGCAGCGGCGTCGATCTTTGCCTTGCTCTCGGGGGTGAGTTCCACCGTGCCGATGGCGTTTATTTTGCCGATTACAGCCGCGGCGTCCACGTCATGCACGTCGCAGTTGCCGCACATGTGCGTTTCTTCATTGTAATCAAGGTCGCACATCGAGCAGAAATCGCCGCAGTTTATGCAGATATCCGCGCATGCCGCGCAGTTATAGCAGCCCCCGCATTGATCCTCATTGCCGCAGCTTTCGCAGGTTTCGCCGCAGTCGGGGCAGGCAGTGCCGCCGTTACAGTCTGTGCAGGTGTCGCATCCGGTGCACCAGCCGTCCGCCGCGCAGTCTATGCACACGTCGCCGCACCCCGTGCAGACTGTTGTGCAGTTGGCGCAGAGGTAGCAGTCGGCGCATTGCTCGATCGTTTCACATTCCAGGCAGCTGTTGCCGCAGTCGAGGCATGCAGTGCCGCCGTTGCAGTCCGCGCAGGTGTCGCATCCGGTGCACCAGCCGTCCGCCGCGCATTCCATGCAGACTTCGCCGCATCCGGTGCAAAGCAGCACGCAGTTTTCACATGTGAGGCACTCTTTGCACTGCGGATTGGCTTCGCACAGCGCGCAGGTGTTGTAGCAGGTTTCGCAGACGGTGTCACCGTTACATTCGGAACAGGTATTGCAGTTTTCACAAAAGCTGTACGCGCAGTCGATGCAGATTTCGCCGCATTCTTCACAAATCGTTGTGCACTGCTCGCAGGTGTAGCAGTCGTAGCATTGACCGTATTCGTTGCATTCCATGCAGGTTTCGCCGCAGTCGGGGCAGGCGGTATGACCGTTGCAGTCGCCGCAAAGCCCGCAGCTCTGGCACCAGTCCTCCGCGCAGTCCTCACAAACTTTGTCGCAGCCCAGGCACAAAACGGCGCAATCCTCGCATCGGTAGCACTCGCTGCACTGAGGCACATATTCGCATTCAAAGCATGACTGTGCGCATTCCGGACAAGTGGTGCCGCCGTTGCAATCCAGGCACAGGTCGCAGTTGTCGCAGAATTCAAATTCATCCGCACAGTGGGTGCACGTGTCTCCGCAGTTTTCACAGATGTAATCCGCGCAATTCTCGCAATAAAGGCAACCATCGCATTCATCATATGTACTGCATTCGCCGCAGGTCTCGCAGCAGCCGGGGCAGACTGTTTCGCCGTTGCATTCGCCGCAGCGGCCGCAGCTTACACAGAATTTGTCATCGCTTGAGCAGTTAAAGCATGCTTTGCCGCATTCGGTGCAGATCCTTTCGCCGCAGTCTTCGCAATAGAAGCACTCGCTGCAGTAGTCTTTGGATTCGCATTCGCCGCAGTTTTCATGGCAGCTGGGGCAGACTGTGTCGCCGTTGCATTTGCCGCAGCGTCCGCATGCCTGGCAGAATTCGTCCTCGTCCGCACAGTTGTAACACTTATCGCCGCATTCCGTGCAGATATCCGCGCAATTCTCGCAAAAGAGGCAATCATCATTGCATTGATCATATGTACCGCATTCGCCGCAGGTTTCCGTGCAGCCGGGGCAGACTGTTTCGCCGTTGCATTCGCCGCAGCGTCCGCAGGTAATGCAGAACTTTGAATCATCCGCGCATTTAAAACACTGCGATTCACATTCGCTGCAGATGATATCGCCGCAGTCGGGGCAGGCGCCGCATCCGTCGCATCTGTCTCCCGCGCAATAGGTGCACTCCCCGCAGGACGGGCAGATGTAGTCCGCCGCGCAGTCGATGCACATACCGCAGTCATAACACTCAACCCAGTCGTCCCAACGGTAGTTGCCGCATTCGGGGCATTCTTTTCCGTCTTCATAATCCGCATGCGCAAGCACAACGCCGTTTATGAGCATCAACAGCGCCATCAGCACAGCAAGGATTCTTTTCGTGTGTTTCATTACAATACCTCCTGTATATAATAATAGTTATATATATTTTATTTTATCATGTATATTTCATCTGCACATCAGCCAATCGGCTGATTTTTTGAAAAAGCGCAAAAAAAACGCAAACCGAAAAAGTTTCGATTTGCGTATGGGTGAGATTCAGATTTTAAAATGCAGTATGATACATACGGTTCCGACTGCGGCAAGAACAGCGCCCGCTATAAAAAAGGCGGTCAGTCTCTGATGCAGTCTGTCGTAAAGCTCCGGTGATCCGTCCAGAACATGGTGATACCCGAACAGGTTTAGCAAGGCAAAAGCAAGGGACAAAGCACAGACGATCAAAGTGATGATCCCGGCGATCAAAAGCAGCTTTTTCATATGGTCTTACAGGGCGCTGCCGCAGTATTCGCAGTATTTTCCGCTGCCTGCCTGAGCGCCGCAATTTTGGCAAAAACGCGGCTTGTGCGCAGCATCACAAGCATACGCGCCCGGATTTGGGATCGTGCCGTGTTCCTGCGCGGTGTTCCGCTCCATCATTTCTCGCTGCGGCGGATAACTGTTCATAACGGCGTTGGCTTCGTTTATGAGCTTTTGCATAGCAGCCTGATTCTCTGCGATTGCCCTATTTGCTTTCGTTTGAGCCTGTGCGCGCTCCTCCGGTGTCATTTTATCGAGCATCGCTTGCGCCTTCTTGTTTGCCTCTTCAAGTGCGCGTTCCAGCTCTTCACGGCTGATTTCGATGTTGTTTTCCATCTTCGTTTCCTCCATTCGTTGTTTCGTTTATTTCGCACCGAACACACCGACAAAGGCGGCCTGTTTACTCAGCACAGCGCCGTCTGCGTCCAGCACCTCGATATATGCGTCATATTTTGAATCTTCGGTCGTAAATCGTATGACATAGCCGTCGTCGAGCCGGAGGTTTTTTGCGGAGTAATATGTGTGATCGGCGTCAATGATGTTGACGATATACAATTCCTGTTCATCTGCTTTGGAAAGGGCAATATCACACTGTGTATTCGCTTCAAGTTTTTTTGCGCTTGCAGTTCCCCACAGGGAGGATTTCAGGTTTTCGTCGGTCTGCGGCAAAACCCAGACGTCCGCGGTTTCTACATTGTTGACAAATGTAACGCGGAAACTTTCCGGCTGTTCGGGAAGCATACTGTTATGCGATTTTAAATGCAGCGTCACATCATGACCTGGCATAATAAAAGAAAACACATACCCGTCTTTACTGTTGTAATCTTGTGACATTGCCACGTCTTCATCGATCCAAAAATTATAATCTGTATCTGTGGCGATCATTTTATAATATACTGTCACCCGATCTCCCTGAGCATACGCAGTCTTTTTGCTTTCAAAGCCCCAGCCGTCAAAATGAAGCTCATATTTTTGTTTTGCGCATCCGAACAATGTGAACATCATAACCACTCCCAAAAATATACTCAGACAACAGAATGTTCGCCTCATATTTTTTCTCCCACAAATCATTTCAATCCAAACAGGTTTTTGAAAAAGTCGGCAATTTTCGCAAAAAAGCCTTTGATCGTATTGATAACACGCCGGAAAAGGCTGACGGGTTTCTCTTCGACTGCGGTAAGCGTCACATCGTATGCACGGCCGAGTTTTGTGTTTGTTTCCGCTGAGACGCAACGTGTCAGCTGAGAGTTCACATAAACAACAGCCGGACTTTCGTCAAAGCCGCTGTCATTCTTTACTCACGGATAGTGTTCCTTACCACGATCCCAAGGCTGCACGCTTCGGATACAAGCTCCGTGCGAGTTCTAAAGCCGGTCTTTTCCAAAAGGTGCTGGATATGGCTTTTCACTGTTCCCACAGAGATATGAAGCCTGTCGGCAATGACGGTGTTGCTGTCGCCCGAGGTCAGCTCTTTAAGGATTTCAAGCTCCCGCTGCGTAAAATCACGGTTTGTCGTATTGCCGATGTGGATCAGCGGCGTTTCATCAGGATAAATACAGTCGCCTGCCATCGTGCGTTCCATCAAGTCCAGTATGCTTTCCTTCTGCCCGTCCTTGTACCAGAAGGAATCCACCCCGATTTTTCTTGCACGCTCCAGCCATGAATATTCCGGCATGGAAGTCACGATGATGATTTTGACGTGCGGGAACTGCCGCTTGATTTCTTCCGCCGCGTCCAGACCGCTGTGACCGAGCTCAGTCATAACGTCCATTAAAATCAAATCCACCTGACTTGTGCGGCAAACAGAAGGCGCGGCTGCGGCATTCGTCACCGAAAGAAGATGATGAAATCGGTCGCTGGAACGGATATAGATTTCAAACAGCTCACGCGGCATATCCTGATCCTCTACAATCAATACATTATACGCGATGGCAGAACACCCCTTTTTACGATCTTCTTTTATTTTACTATTTGTACTGCAAAAGCGCATCCGCCGATCGGCTGATTTTCACAAACTTTTTTGAAAACGCAGAGAAAGCGTGAATTTCTCTGCACATTTTGCAAAAACACAAGCACTCTGTTCACCAGCAAGCAGTGCAAGATTTTTCAGTCCACCAACGAAACGCACGTCCTCCGACGGTATAATTCCATCGTTTACAAAGTCGCAGAGAAGCGTTTGCGCGTTCTCCGTAAATGAGATGTCCAGATTATTTGCTCCGGCGTGCTTTGCGGCATTGATTACAGCCTCTTGTGCAGCGGTGAAAAACAGCGCCCGCTGTTTGCTTGTCATGGCAGACGGAAGCTCCGCTTGCCATATCAGACGGATTCCCAGCGATTTCGCAAGATCATTTAACCGCTCCGCCTCTTTTTGATCTGCCGATTCATCGTCTGCCTGCATACATAAAAACAGTGCGTTTTGCTCCCATTGCGAGAAAATACGGTCAAGTGCCGCTGCATCCGTCTTATCTGCCGCCATGGTGGAAAGCATCAGCCGGTTCATTTCGTCATGGATACTGACCTTTGCCTGCAAAATTTCCTGTTGCCGAACCGTATCTTCGATGCGCATACTATAAGCTTGCAACTCACCCTTCAGCCGTGAAAGCTCCGCCTTATCCTGCTCAAGAGCCTGCGTTTTGGCGTACTCCGCAGTAATATCCGCGGCAATCATTTCGTGAAGCGTTTCGCCCCCGAAAGCGATGTCACGACAGACAAAACGCCATACCCTTCCGTCGACAGTCAGTATCTCATCTTTGATTTTGTCGTGAAAGTGATTTCCATTGCGCAGATGACCACCCGTCAGGCTGACGCACAGACGGTTCATGCAGATATTCGAGAACAGCATCCGTCCGCTGTCGCGCCAGCAGCATACGCCGCAAGGCATCTGATCCAGCAGGCGCTTTACTGCAGCCGGTGTGATGCTTCGTTTTCCGCAGCGCAGAATGACGAGAAACAAGATCACAGCCGCCGCTGTGAGAACGAAAAACGCCGCCAGCCAGCACAGCCACGGAAGGCTGCCAAGCTTTCTGCTGACGGCGGCAATCTGATTTGTGCCGCCGACAAGGTGGATGTCGAACAGTACCTGCCACAGAAAATATGTGCTCATAAAGTGAAGCATAGAAAAAACGGCAAGGCGGTATCTCCTGTGACTTATCGCCAGTACGATCCCAAAGATACAGAACAGGCACAACAGCAACGCCCAAAGCGAAAATAACGACCGGGAAAGTTCTGTAAGCATATAAAATGCCGTCATGCTTCGCACCCCCTTCCGGGCAGAGTGAAGCAAATATATGTTACATCATCCTCTTGCAGGATATCGGTTTGTATGTTTGCACGTTTCAATATCAGACGCATACCGTCGGCAACAGAAACTGACAGATGTTCCATCGTCAGCTTGCACACCGCTGTTTCACTTGATGAAAGGTTGACGAACACTCCGTGCAGAACTTTAATATTTGCTTCAAGAAGCATACCGAACGTCTCAAACACCGCAAGGGCTGCTTTGACGGAAATTTCGCCGTCAGACGTGTTGATAAGCTCCGCCGGTATGCCGGAAAAATTCAAATAGCGCAATACCTCTGAGAAGGAAACGGCCAGTTCGCCCGCCTCGATCGTTTGACACTTGTCAGATAGCAGCATAAGGTTCGCGTATCGCTTGATGAACGCGCCGAACAGGGTGATCTGCCGGCAGCACGTCTCCCGAACTGCCGCGTCGGAGGATGCGCGCGCAGCTTCCGCCAGGCGCGAGATTGCACGGGACTGCCTCTGTGTGTGCTTGGCGATTGTATCATAAAGCGCCGTGCGCTGTTCGATTTTCGCCTGCTTTTCCGCAAGCTCGTTTTTCAGGCGGATCAGCTCCGCTTCCTGCGAAAGGGCTTCCTTTGCCCCTTCGAGTTCTTCGTTTAATCGGTCAAGCTCGGTCAAATCATCCTGCCAGAAGCCGAATCCGCCCGGCAGCTCCATTTTGTGCAGGACGGTATGTGCACCGATCCTTGCACCGTCGGGCGCGTCGAACTGCTCCACGGTCAACTCGATGGCAGAACCGGAGGCATAGACCGTTTTGCCTTTGCTGTCTGTGATCTGCGCACGGATGGGAAAGGTCTGAAACAGCTTTACGTATCCCTTGTTAGTCGGAATCATACCAAGCTGTATACAACATTCCAGTATACCTGCCACCATAAAAATCAGTGTTTCCGGCAGCTCGATGATATATGTGCCGTTGAGCTTTGGCATTTTTTCAGTTGCCAGCAGAATGCTCTCGGCAATCCCGATGACAAACGGAATAACGGTCAGCCATGCGTACTTTTTCGCGCTGCTTATACTGCATTTAAAACCAAGAACAAAAACAGCCGCCAGATACAGCGAATACTGCCATGCGGTAATGATATAAATCAGCCATCCGTAGGAATATTGCCCGTCCCAGCCGGCATATCCCGGCTGAAAGAGGAATACCTGCTGATGCAGATCATTTGTAAGCACCAGCAGAATCATTACAACGGTAACCGCACCGATCCAATACCATTTTTTTAAAATCCTCAACTCATCCTTCGACGAGATAAGCAGAGCAATATAAAAGAAAAAAAGAGGGATCAGAAGCATCGGCACATAATACAGATACCATGTATGGCGCGCCAGCACGTCCACGCCGGCAAATACGCTGTATTTGATGCCGCGCAGCAGAATAAGAAGTAAAGCCATACATGAAAGCGATTTCATTATGACCGACAATCCGCCCGCCCTCGGCAGTCTGTAAGTATAGTACAAAACCAAACACACAGATAGGAACAGCAGATAGATCGATGAAACGTTCCGCGTCGGAAACCGGTCGGGAAGGATGCTTGCACAAGGTATAATGTTGACCGCCAGAAGCAGATAGTATAGCGCAAGCCGCTTGAGCGTTGATTTCACTTCATGCATGTTTCTCAACCCCTCCGTTATCAGAATCATATCTATGATACCACCCGGATCAATATCCTGTCAACGTACAGTTTGCAACAATGAAAAAATAGTGATAAATCATATATATTGTCTAAAAGCCATGAGACGCTTCAGACAAGAAGCCCTTGCGCTAATGCGAAATGCGTACCCCTGGACTTTTTAACGATGCAGCATAAGGGTACGCATTTTGTATTAAAATAAGTCATTACTTACAAATAAGAACGAAAGTTATGATACCATTGGTATTGCAACTTTCGTTCTTTTCTTTTTATCAAAATTGCCTGTAACACAAGGCTTTGGGGCTATGTGGCAAAAAAGAATAGTTTCAGCGTGAAAAAACAGCCCTTACTACCGCTTGAGTAGTAGGGGCTGTTTTGCTTCATAGGATTATAACTGCAAAATGCTGATATCCATCTTCGTGTTTTCGATGTAGTGCTTGTACATTGTTTCAGCCGGAAGTAAACGAATCTGTATGTCCTGCAGACCGAGGCCGCTTAACATAGCAACTGGAACACATCACCAAAAACAGCCGCTACATTAGCACGATTGATTTCCTCAATAATAATCAATCTCTTTAGCAAATTACAACCCTCCTCAATAGAAAGCAAACGGGGGCGGAACTTGTCCGCCCCCGAAATATTACGGTGTTTCGACATCGGAGCCCGTATAAAGGTATCTTAAATGAAAACCCGCGTTAGCGTCCTTGACGTCGTTGTAAGCGATGGTCACGCCGTATTCTACAGATACGTCAAGCCCCTTGTCGCCGAAGCCGTAAACGTAATGGTAGCGCGGGTGCGAATCCTCGATCGGTTTCGGCGTGCGCCGCGTGACCCACGTTTCATCCTGGCAGAGATACGCCTTTTCGGCGATCTTCCTGATCGTGCTGCCTGCGGGCATGGCTTTCGTCTTTTGAGTTGCGCCGCTGCCTTTGA
>JAFSFB010000010.1 GCA_017435385.1 Clostridia bacterium
TCATCCTGAGCCAGGATCAAACTCTCTAAAAATTATATCTAAACGGGCTCTTGCCCGTTCAAATCATTTTCAGAGCTTAATCGCTCAGTCAGTTTCTCACTGACTTGTATCATTCTCGTTCTTCACAAGAATTACTGTTGTACTTGAAAGTACTTCTCAAATTAATCTTCAAGGGTTTTTTTCTTCTTCTCGTTGTTTAATTTTCAAGGTGCGGTGCGCTGCTGTATTTCAGAGCGCTCCGATATATTACCAAATCCATCCCCATTTGTCAACACCTTTTTTCAATCTTTTTTACCCTTCTTCTCAACCGTTCCGTGTGTTTCTTATATGTCTTTCTGAATTCGACAAAATAATATATGTAATTAATTATAAATAAATAAATTTAAAAAAACGGTTGACAATTTCTGTATTATAATGTATTATAACATCATAGTTAGTCATAACTAACTTGCTTCATTTATTTCAACAGTTTCTTTTCCTCTAAATATAAGTTCAAGAAATCCGACAGACTTTCAACAAGCCTGTCGGATTATCTTTTACATCCAATCGGTTTTATCACCGTCAATTAATTGAAGATGGGATATATCATTCTGAAAAGCCACTTTGCCCGGCTTGTCTTCTCTCAGGTTAATTTTTGAAACAGAAGCATTATAAAAACAGAATCTTATATCCGAGTTGGATATTCCCATAATTTCTCTGAGAAGAAACTGAAGGAATTCTCCGTGAGATACAACTGCAATTTTGCCGCTTTTATGCTTATCTTTCAGCATTCCGAAAAAATCTTTTGCTCTTTCGGCACACTCGGATTCAGTTTCAGGGTTAAAGGAAAAGCCCTTAAACGTCAAGCAGACATCCTTTTCACAAAGCAACGGCTCAAATCTGACAGATGCGCCGCATGCAGACGATATCGGCAATGCCGTCGAAATCGCACGCTCAAGAGGGCTCGAATAAACAGCATCAAGTTTAATATCTGACATCCTTTTCGCCAAAGCCTCCGCCTGCATTCTGCCGTGTTGAGTAAGCGGAGGATTCATCACATCGAAGCTTTCATCCGTTTCGATATTACCCATGCTTTCGGCATGCCTTATCAGATAAATCTGAAGATACACATCATCGTTTCTCACTGTTTCACCTTCTTATATACAATATAAATTCATATCCCAGCAAGGAATATAAGGATGTCGGCGGATATGAAACTCATAATCGGGATTTATGCTTTTTATTAATAACGGTATTTCAAACAAATCGCTGAATTTATGATAAAGAGCAATATTCAGCTTAGGTTTCTTTTCAGAAAGAGTCTTTCCAGCTCCGATCAGAGCATCAATCTCGGAACCTTCTACATCCATTTTTATATATGTTACCGATTTATTTTCACAAAGTGTATCAACAGTTACTGTTTCAACCTTTTCTCCGTCAGACGAGAGCGAGGACTGTCTGCCGGCAGCCGAATTGAAGCTTGCTGTTGAATTATCAGAACTGACCGCTTTCTGAAAAATACTTACATTCTCCATTTCCGAAACATGGTCAGAAAGCTTTCTGAAGGTCTTTCTGTCGGGTTCGAGAGCAATTATTTCCGAATAATTTCCGTCGGTGTGACTCAGAAATTCATCGATCGTATCGCCACGGTAAGCACCGAGATCAAGATACAACTCATCTTCAGAAAGCTTCAGAATATTTCCAAACACCTCTTCCTTATCGGTCGTTACGCATTTCAGAACATCAAGATCACCGCTGAGCATGAATTCAACACACCCCTCAAAGATACTCTGAGATCTGCCTTTAAAAAGAGAATGTGCCTGAACGATTTTATCTTTATACTTCTCAATAAACTCCTCGTTGATGATTTCATTTCCGAAAACGGGAACGCAGGGAACAAGCACTTCATAGCGCTCCGACAGAGAATAAATATGTTCAACTACCTCAGGAATACACGAGGCAAACGAAACGGCAATTATAAAATCGCCTTCAAATTCGGAAAGCTTTCTGACAGTAAATCCACGAAACATCTGTCCTCTGACGAATTCGTCGCTCGCAGTAACGCCGATTATCGGTATTTCAAGACGGTTAAGTTCGTCAATAACCTTGTCCGCACCGTTTCCCATGCCGTAAATCAGAACGGGTTTGCCGCTGTTTTTAATTTTCTGCCACGAAGAAACAGGAAACCTCAACAAAAACATACACCTCTCTAAGAACAAAAACCGTCTGCATTATTTCAGACGGTTTTAAATTATCAATTCAGTTCGTCGTCGGAATAAGTTCTGATAACTCTCGGCATGAATGTGCAGATTATTTCATAGTTGAAGCTCCCTGCAAGCTCACCGAGCTCCTCAGCAGACAGAACCTCGTCACCGTTCCTGCCCATAATCACAACATAATCACCGACATTAACGCCGTCAATTCCCGTAATGTCGATCATGATCTGATCCATGCAGACTCTGCCGATGATCGGGGCTCTTCTGCCTCTGATAAGAACGACGCCCTTGTTGGAAAATGCTCGCTGATAGCCGTCGGCATAACCGATGCAGACAGTGGCGACTTTACGCTTTGACGGAGCAATATAGGTATGACCGTAGCCGACGGGAGTTCCCTCATCGATCTCCTTGATATGGATTATATGGCTGACTATTTCCATGGCAGGTCTGAGGTCAAGATCTTTTCTGTGAATTTCATCAGACGGAAAAAGCCCGTAAATTGAAATGCCAAGACGCACCATGTCATAATGACAGTCAAGGTCGATTGCGGCAGCGCTGTTGCAAAAATGCTTGACGGGAATATCGACATTTCTTTCTTCAAGCATCAGAATAAACTTATCAAATCTTTCCTTCTGAGCATAAGCGGAGGATTTATCCTCGCAGTCGGCACATGCAAAATGGCTGAAAAGACCTTCGATAAAAATGTTATCCAGTTCGCTGATCTGCTTAACGGTATCGGCACTTTCTCCGCAATCCTTGAAGCCTACCCTGCTCATGCCCGTATCAACGGCAATATGGATCTTTGCGGTTTTCCCGAGTCTTACCGCCGTGTCGGATATTTTCTTTGCATCGTCAAACGAATATACCGTTGCGGTGAGGTCAAGATCAATTAATTCTTCATACTGATAAGGGCTGGTATATGAAAGAATCAGAATAGGAGCTGAAATCCCGTTTTCTCTTAGCTCAACTGCCTCCGCAATATCGGCAACGGCAAAATAATCAGCTCTGCCCTCAAGAGTTTTTGCAACTTCAACAGAGCCGTGTCCGTAAGCATCAGCCTTGACAACAGCCATGGTTTTTGTTTCATCGGCAAGAAGAGCCCTGAGCTGATCGAAATTATGTCTGATGCTGCTCAGATTGATTCTTGCATAACTGCGGTAATAATGCAGTTTATCAATGTTTTTGTTCATAATAACCTACCTTTATCAAATAATCGCTCTCACGCTGTCAGCGAAGTGAATCCGTTATACAGATTCAGGCAAACAAGAAGAATCATGACGGAAACGAAAACCTTACGGATCAATCCGTCATCGGTTTTTCTGTTGAGAGATGAGCCGACAAATCCGCCGATAACAGCGGCAGGAAGAATAAAAATAAGAGTTTTCCATTGATGAGCATACGGTTCGATTCCTGACGATGCGAAAATCGTGATAAGCTTTGAAAGCTGGGAGAAAAATATAATCGCTACCGAATAGACCGCAGACTCCTTGACATTCATTGAAAAGAAAAGAGTCAGGACCGCAACATTGATCGGTCCTCCGCCGATTCCGAGAAAAGAAGCCGTAAAACCGAGAACAAGTCCGACGGTCAGAATCGCCAATTTGTTTTTTAAATGAAACGAGAACCTGCATTTGCCGACATATATGCTGACGGCAGTCAGCAAAGCCGCAAGAACGAATGCCTGAATGCAGCGGATAGTTGACTGCTGAATATATACCCCGATAAAGTCCATTACGGCAGAGCCGAGATATCCGCCTGCAATCGATCCGACGGCAATAAATATAATTATGCCAAAGTCGAACTTTTCACGGCGTTTAATATATTTCCCCGTTGAAACAACGGACATGGTAAACACAGCAACGGCAGACAAAAAATCGACCTGCATTCTGGGTTCTCTGCCGATATAATCGAGAACAGGTTTAATAATAACGCCTCCGCCGAGACCGACAAATGCACCGAGAGTTGTTGCGGCAAGGATCACCGCAGAATAAATGGCTGTAAGCATATTCTGACTCCGTTATCAGCAGTTCTTGCCGAATTTATAAATGCTCTGAGATTCAATATCAAACGGAGGAATTACAACGGGAGGAAGCCCCGCATTGACCGTCAGATTTGAGATCATCGCTCTCGCATAAGGAAACACTTCCTTGAAGGTTTCAACATGAAGAAGCTCTTTTTTAACATCGGGCTTATAGCTGAAAATACCGCACATGACTGCTTTGATGCGGAATTTATCTTTATTATGCTTATCAAAGACCTCAACGGTAAATTCACCCATACAGAGGTTATTCTGATTATATTTTACATTATAAGTGTATGTCGTTTCAAACTCTATGCGTGTTCCGTTTTCATGCTTATTGACAAACTCTATCTCGGTTGCTCTGAAGCTTTTGAATGAAACGTTGCTCATGAGATAACCTCCGCTTTTTCGATAACAATTGGTTCAACGGGCTTCGAGGGCTTACTCTCTCCGTTATAAACCCTTTCAATATCAAGGAAGGAGTCGACAGTTTCCATGCCCTCAACAACAAGACCGAAGGCTGCATATCCTCCGTCAAGACTGCGTGAACAGTCATCATAGCAGATAAAAAACTGCGAAGAAGCCGAATCATACGAGTTGGAGCGAGCCATCGACACAACTCCCCTTGTATGCGAAATTACATTCTGAGTAAAGCCGTTGGCATAAAACTCGCCGTGAATAGTCTTATCCGAGCCGCCAAAGCCCGTTCCCTCGGGATCTCCGCCCTGAGCCATGAAGCCTTCAACAACTCTGTGGAAGGTAAGACCGTCATAAAAGCCCTTGCTAACAAGATCAACAAAGTTAGCACAGGTTTCGGGAGCATACTCGGGATAAAGCTCAATAACAAAGGTTCCGCCGTTTTCCATTGTAAACCTGACCTTGGGGCGGCCGAATGAAACCTCTGAGTCTGAACCGATATCTGTTTCGGCATCGGAAGCTGCCTCACCCGTTTCCGACTCGGAAGAAGTTCCGTCGGATGAAGTGAAGGTAAGCGTAACAAGCTCGGGAACATATGCTGTTGCATTTTCCGTCTGCTCAGGAGCATCCGCTCCGCCTACAAGAGAAACATCGCTTGAATCGTTATTGCAGCCTGCAAACACAAAAAGCATAGCAAGAACAAAAGCGGATATTTTAATTAATCTTTTCATTTTGCACCTCATAATCATGCAAAGCATTCGGCAAACATAATATTGCCCGTGACCTTGAATTTTTCTTTTGCGTTTTCGGGAAGAAGGAAATAATCTCCTCTTTTAAGTGCTTTGGTATAATTCTCACCGATGATCTCACCCTCGCCGTCAAGCACAACATAAATTGCCGCACCTTTGCAGAGAACGAATTCCCCGCCGCTGAGAGTTATCATTCTGACGGAGAAGCTCGATGTTATGCTTTCGTCGATCATCGCCTGATAAAGAACGCCGTTTTCGTCTTTTATAGTTTTCGGCTCGAGCGGAGCAGGATATTTCTTCTCCATATCAAAGCATTCAAGAGCCTGATCTCTTTCAAGCCCGAGATACATTTCTCTGTCGGAAAGCTTATATTCACCGCACCAGCGTTCGGGCTGAATCGTGAAGTCCGTCGGCTCCTGAACCTCGAGAAGCATACATCCGTAACCGATGGCATGAACCATTTTTGCGGGAATATAGATTACATCCCCTGCTTTGACATCAATTGTGCAGAGAAGCTTTTCCATGGCATCTCCGCCGTTTTCGCTCGCTTCGATGGCTGAAACAAAATCTTCCATCGTCGTGCCGTCTTTAAAGCCGTAAAAAATCTTTGCATCGGGACGGGTTGCAAGAATGACCCAGCTTTCTTCCTTACCGTATTTTGAATTAAAATATTTCTCCGAAAAAGCCTTGTCGGGATGAGCCTGAACGGGCAGTCTGATCGCGCTGTCAAGGAACTTTGTGAGAATACCGATATCCTCACGCTCGCCGAGAAGCTCTTTTCTGTATTTTTCAACCGCTTCATTCAGATAAAGGTCAGTTCCGAGAATTCTGGAAACGCCTTCGTGCTCGTCGGTGCTTCCCTCGTTGAGTGCTCTTACGCTTGAAGCAACCCACTCCTCGGGATAAAAACCGTCGGTCGAATCATCACCGAAAAAATCGGCAAAAAGCTTGCCGCCCGTATATACTCTGAAAACTCTGTTTTTTTCAAAAAATACCGGTTTATTATAAAACATTATCAATCATCCTTATATTTGATTTTTGAGCATGCGGCATCGATATCGGAGCATATACCGCTTGCAACTGAAGCCGAAAGAGCTGCACCGTATGCCGCTTCTTCTTCATAGAACGGAATTTTAATCTCGCAGCCGAACTTTTCGGAAACAATTCTTCGCAGAGCGGCATTCTTGCGGATTCCGTTGCCCGAGCAGACAAGACCACCCGCTTTTCCCGAATACATATCAAAAAGCTCCTGCGCCATTCCGTCAAGCGTTGCAAAAGCAAAATCCGACGGAGTGAAGTTATTCTCCGAAACATTGAAATAAGAGCCTCTGATTGCAGGATCATTTCTCGTTCCGCAGAAACGGCAGTCGGCTGAAAGCTCGGAGCTATCTTTATTTTCAAGCATTTTATCAAGCATGGGATAGAATGAATCGATATTCACTCCTGCCGCTTCTGCAATTTCACGGCAGAATTTTTCAAACATGGCATACGCCCTGCCGCCGCAAAGTGAACAGCCTGCGGCAAGGAATCTCTTGCCGTCAAAAGGACGGGCCTCGACCGCTTCGGATTCGGGGATCTCATCGGAAAGCCACGAGATCTGAGCTCCCGTTCCGACATTGAGAAGTGCATCGTTGGAGTTACGGACAGAGCCGATGAAGCTTGCCTGATTGTCACCGAGGGCTGCGCTAACGGGAACACCCCTATATTTTCCGCAGACAGTAAAATCCGAAACAACTTCGGGGAGTCTGCTGTTCTGAACGGTAAATCTGTTGTTTCGGACATCAAAGCAGCCGAGGCTTGCGGCATTGGTAATGTGACAAACGGGTTTTGAGTTACCGCATATTTTCATAGCCGCATAGTCAGCAACCGTGCAAAGATATTCCGCATTATCGGGAACAAGTCCGTTGACGGAATTATAAAAATCGGTTGCAAGACCGTAGCCTGCATGAGCACCGAGATGCTCTGCATATGTTTTGCCGATCTTATATTCAAGATTCGCCCTTTCATCCTGCCAGGTATAAAGAGGGCTGACCGCATTTCCCGAAGCATCGGTATAGAGAACGCCGTGCATCTGACCCGAAAAACCGATCGCTGAAGCTTTTTCGGCTTCAAGTTCATCGAGAACCGAATAAACGGTATCCATAATCCTTCCGACATCCTGAATTCTTTCAAAATCATTGTCGGTACGGATAAACGAATCGTTTTTCATCGTAACGGAACGGAGAATGCTGCCGTTTTCAGAGTCGGTGCAGACTCCGCAGATGCTCGTCGTTCCGATATCAATTCCAATTATTTTCACGCTTATCCTCCTCAGCAGATTGCGGCGGATTTGGGATCAAGTCGGGTAATGATATCCTGCTGAATTGCAGGAGAAAGGTCAAGGAAATTAACGAATGTTCCGTGAATTCTCATGATATAAACTCCGCTCGGAGCATATTTTTTCGGATCAGCAAGAACCTTGCGGAGAATCTCTGCAGTCGTGACATTGACATAGAGATAGAACGGAGAAACGCCTTCCTTGAGAGGATTGAAGAACAGAGGAGCGATAACCTTATCTCTGAATTCAACGCCCTTTTCTTCATATGTTTCGGATCTGAAATATTTGGGATCGATGCCGAGATGCGAAGCATAGCCGCCGTTCATCTTTTCAAAGGGCATCTTCATATTGGAAAGCATTCTGAAGCCGAGACCGTTTTCGGCACTGCCGTAAAGAGGATCGACACCGTAGCCGAGCATATCTCTCGAGCGTCTGCCGTCGGGAGTTGCACCGACCCAATAGCCGTAAAGAAGATGTGTCGAGGGTGAGCTGAAATCGGGACGGAAAGCGTTTCCGAGATAATTCTTTTCGCCCGCAACGATATCGGCAACCCTTGAAGCGATCTCGCCTGCTTCGTTGTCTACCTTCTCAATATTATTACCGAATTTATCAGCCGAAAGAAGGAACTCACGGAGCTCCTCATAGCCGACAAAATCAGCCTTGAGAGCATCAACGAGCTTGTCGGCATCCTCAGGTCTTTCGCTCAGAAGCTTATCGATTGCGCTGAAGCTGTCAGCAATAACGGAAACGCCGTGAATGAGGCAACCGCTGCCGTTATATTTCGTACCCTGACGGTTGATATCTCTTGCATCGATTCCGTTTTCAAGACCGCCCATGAGGCAGGAAAGGAACGGAACACGCTGAGTTGAAAGAGCTTTTGATGCACCGTTTGCCGCTTCAGCCATAGCATCAACAAAACGCTGAACATTTTTATAGAATTCTTCTCTGACATTTTCAAGGCTGCATGCATCGCAGTCAACAAGCTTTTCGCCCGTTATGGTTGAAACGCCGCCCGTGAGAGTCATTTCGAGAATCTTGGGCAGGTTGAGCCAGCTGTTTGTCGTGTTGGCGTTGTCCTTACCCATGATAAGAGGCTCCTGACAGCCCGCAACGGAAATGTCGGGAAGGTCACAGTCATCAACACCCTTTGACGAAAGAACGGCAAAGAGAGAATCATCGTTGAAGAATGAAGGAGTCAGAACACCGGGGCTGAAAAGGAATCTTCCCATTTCTTCATAGAGCTTCTGAGGAGTGTTCTTATGAAGCTTTACCGAGAGAATCGGCTGAGGCAGGTTCATATCGTAATATGCATCCATGAGGGCATATGTCGTATCATTGGTAAGGTCATTACCGTCAATATCTCTGCCGCTGACGATTATATTCTGAGAGATTGCCCAGCTTCTGTCGGCAACATTAAAGAAAACAAGGAAATGCTTGAGGAGAGATGCGGTCGTTTCTCTGTCAAGACCGTTTCTGTAAGGTTCAAAAATTCTGTCAGCATTACCGACCGAGAAAGCAAACGGATTCGGAGTCTGCTCAAGACACATGACCTGCCACATAAGAAGGAACGACTGAATGGCTTCGCAAAGATTTTCTGCTCCGTTTTCGGGAACCTTGCGAAGAGTTTTTTCCATGATTTCAAGCTGAGCTTTTCTTTCAGAGGTTGCGGTTTTCGCCTGCTCGGCGGCAATATCCGCATATCTGTTGGCAAGAATGATCACGCTTTCGAGAGCAATCGAAAATGCTTTGTAGCCGTTACCCTTCTTGCCCTCAATTTTTCTGAGCATTTCTTTTACGCCGTATTTAAGAGCAAAGCGCATATCGGGAATGAGATGTCCCGTAACCTGTTCAAAAAAGAAAATAACCTCTTTGGTATAGTATTCATTTGCGCCGTAAACCTCACCGAGTTTAACCGCATATTCGCATTTTGCAAATTCATTTCTTGCCTTTGCGATCCTCTCGGAAGTGAACTCGTCATTCGGTTCAATATCTCCGAAAACAGCCGCAGGATCGCAGTATCCGCTGAATTCTTCAACCTTGAAAGCAGGATTGATGAGCGCATAGCTTCTTGCAAATGCATCGTCCTGAGTACCGGCAAAAAGCTGATAATCGCTGATATAAAGCGGAATCGTCTTTATAATATCACGAAGAATCAGAGCCTTTTTGACCTCTTCATTTTCGTTTTCGTAAACCTTGCTCAGCTCAAGCTCTTTTTCTTTTGCGATGAACCATCCGTAAAGACGGTTGCCTGCTCTTTTCTCAGCAAAAAGAGATTTAGCCATTTCTGTAATTTTCTTTGAATCAAGAATGTGTGTCATAAGAATTCTCCTTTATGTTGAAACCGTTTTCAGACCGTGTTTTTTAAATTCATCCGTAAATTGTTTTATAACATCGTCGGAAACGAATCCGTTTTCAATCTGATATTTGCCCTTCCATTTATCCTTACCGTATTCATGATAGGCAAGAAATTCAAAAACGGCGTTGTCTGTATTGAACAAACTGAAATATTCCGCAAATGCAGTCGGATCGACATTGACACCGTTTATGACGGGAATGCGGATATGAATCTGTCTGCCCGATGAAAAAGCGTATTCAATATTTTTCTTCACATCAGTCAGCGAAGAACCGACCCATTTTTTATGCTCTGCGTCATCGTAATGCTTCATGTCAACAATCAGATAATCGACATGCTCTGTAATCTCAGCGAATCTCGGAGATGAGCCGTTCGTTTCGATGCAGGTGTGAATGCCGTTTTCTCTGAGAAGCATGAGAAGCTCAATCAGCTCATCCGCCTGAAGCGTTGCCTCGCCGCCCGTGAAAGTTACGCCGCCGCCGTCGAAAAACATCATGCGGCTTCTGAGTATCTCATCAATCAGCTCGGAAACAGAAACATCCTTTGCTTTGGGGTTATCTTTCGGAATACTGTCAGCGTTTGAACACCATTTGCAGGAGAAATTACAGCCCTGAAGATGATAAACAAGTCTGTTTCCGGGTCCGTCCTGAGAATAATTGAACCCTTTCTGAAGAATCTTCAAAAACCGCACCTCCCCTATTTTATCTATTACATTATATTAACTCTTTTTAATTGATAAGTCAACAAAATAAAGTGTTTACATAAAAATTTTACAGATTGAAAAAGAATTAGTTTTATGATATGATTAATGTGTATTGACTGAAAGGCGGTGATGAGATAAATATTCTCAGATTTGATGTTCTTTCATCAACAAGCACTTATGCAAGAGAAAACGCAGATGCTCTTTCTCTGCCCTGCATTATCATTGCCGATTCTCAAACAAACGGAAGAGGCAGAAGAGGCAACAGCTTCTATTCCCCCGTGGGAAGCGGACTTTACATGACATTACTTTTTGAACCGAAAGAAATGAACCAGCTCATCACTCCCGCAGCTGCGGTTGCAGTTTGCACGGTTATCGAAAAGAATTTTGGAATCACACCGCAAATCAAATGGGTCAACGATATTTTTCTTGACGGCAAAAAAGTATGCGGCATACTTTCAGAAACATTCCTTTCAAAAGGGAAACAGCTCATTTCAGTCGGTATCGGAATCAATCTGACAACTGACAGTTTCCCCGAAAGCCTTCCGAATGCCGCATCGCTCGGAATCGACTGCGACAAGACTCTTCTTGCAGAAAAAATCAGCGAAGCTTTTCTCGCTTTATGTGATTCCGAAAGATCTGAATATATCCTCAAGGAATATGAAAAAAGACTTTTCATTATCGGCAAAACCGTCGGTTTCATTGAAAACGGGATCTCATATTCCGCAAAGGTAATCGGTATCAACGAATACTGCAATCTTGTCGTTGAACTGCCCGACAAAACAGAAAAAGTTCTCTCCTCGGGAGAAATTTCTATAATACTGTGAGGTAAAAATGAAAAACAAGCTTTATATTTTTTCGGCACTTATTCTGTGTCTGAGCATAGTTCTCTGTGCCTGCGGAAAAGAGCCTGAAAGCATTCCGACAACTGTTCCCTCAGCTGAAGAGAGCGTTATGACAACAGCTCAGTCCGACGCCGAAACTCAAACGGTAACTTATACCGATGTCAGCGGTTATCATGTCATATCGATCGTTGAGCCGACAACACAGGAAAGAACTCACCCTCCCGTTGACGCTCAGAAAACCGAACCGACTTACAGAATCGAAACTCTGTTTTATCCCGACAATTCACGGGTTGAACCGACTCCCATGACAAACGAAAACAGCTCCGCCGATATAACAAACGCACCCACCGCCGTTCCGACAGCCAAGCCAACCGAAAGCATTACCGTTCCCGAAATTGCAAACGGACTTGTTCTCCGCTTCAAAAGCGGAACCGTTGACAGAGGCTACAGCGCAAGCGTTGCCGTTGAAGGCACGGCAGGAAAAGAATATACGATAGAGGTTTACAGAAGCAACGGAGAAACCCTGACCTCGGAGAAGCTTTCTCCCAAGACCGCAGATGCCGACGGAGTTGTTCATTGGTCGATTCCGACGGGTAATCTCACAAGCGGTAACACAAAGGTAATAATCAGAGAAAAAGGCTCTGACAAATATATTCAGACATCAATCAGCATTAAATAAAGGAGCGTTAAAATGAGAAAAGGATTTTACAAAAGCAACCGATTCCCGCAGAAGTTCAGCGATTATTACTATGCATCAAACGGTCTTCTTTCCGACAAGGCACTTTGCCTTGCCGCAGGTAAAGACGGAACGGTTTATATCGGAACAGACTGCGGTCTGAATTTCACAAAAAAAGATGGTACATTCGGTTCATTCACATGCGGAAGCGTTGATGTAATTCATGTTCTCGGCGATAAAGTATATTTTGCGGGCGAAAATACGCTTTATCATTTTTCCGACGGTAAGATTACAGAAGTTCAGACCTTTGAAGAAAAAATAAAAGGTATCAGCGGTCAGAACGAAGCATTGGTCATAACAAGCAGCGTTCTTTATCGCAACACCAACGGAAAATATTCTCCCTTTTATTCAACAGACCTTCCTGCGCAGGGACTGAAGATCTCAAACGGTAAGCTGATTTCTTTCTCAGACAGAGCTCTCTGCATTTTTGCCGGCAAGAGAAAGCATTGGATGTGCATTTTCCCCGAGCATTCAACAATGCCCGAATTCAGAATCAACTGCGCTGAATTCGATGAAACCCTCGGCTTCATCTGGCTCGGCACCGACAAGGGTGCATTCATTTATGACAACAGAAACGGCTGGTACGGTCACAACGAGATCGACTGCCTTCCGGAAGAAGAAATATATTCGATCCGCTTCTCCGATGACGGAAGAGTTATTCTTTCAAGCGACGCAGGTCTGATCGTTATCAAAAACGGTGCCGCAAAATACCTTCCCGCAACGAGATGGGCTTGCGCAGAAAAAGTCAATGACGCAATCGCAGTCGGCAACGAAATCTGGACCGCAACCGACGAAGGCGTTACAAAGATAACCGAAAAAGAAATGACTCTCGAAGAAAAAGCCGATTACTGCTTTGACCTTATTCAGAAATATTTTGTCAGAAGAGAAGGCTATGTCACGGGACTCGGCGGAATCAAAAACGGAGATATTTCAACAGGAACGCCCAACATCACCGACAATGACGGTCTGTGGACTCATACATATCTCGGCGCTCTTTGCTACTGCTATGCCGTAACAAAGAGCGAAAAGGTCCTCGAAGCTGCAAGAAAAAGCATGCACGCCATGGTTAAACTCACAAAAGCTTCGGGCATAAAAGGCTTCACGGCACGAGCTGTCCGTTACGAAGGAGATAAGGGATACGGAAATCTCGAAAGCAGAGACTGGTCGGAATGGCACAAATCCCCCGACGGAGAATGCGAATGGCTCGGAGAAACTTCAAGCGACGAAATGACGGGACATTTCTTCGGCTTCTCACTCTATTATGATCTCTGCGCAAATGACGAGGAAAAAGCTCTCATCAAAGATGTCATCTGCGACATAACGGATCACATTATCGAGAACAACTACAGACTCTGCGATATCGACGGTAAGCCTACGACATGGGCTATCTGGACTCCCTCTGAGCTTAATTCCAACAGCATGTGGATGTGGGAAAAATGCATCAACTCCCTTGAGATTCTTACCTTCCTCGATGTTGCTTACCATATCAGCGGCAACGAGAAATACAGAAACGAATTCATGCGTCTGGCTATTGACGAGCATTATCTCATCAATGCCGCTCAGCACAAAAAGCATGATGCAAGAATAACACATATCGACGATAATCTCGGCTTCCTCTGCACCGCAACGATTCTCAGAATCGAAAAAGACGAAGCAATCAGAAAATATCTTCTCATGGGTATGAAGCATCATTGGGATTACGAAAGAGCGGAAAAGAGCCCGCTGTTCAATCTTATCTACGGCGCATTTACCGACGATATGTGCGACATCGATACCGCAATCAAATCTCTCAGAGATATGCCGATGGATTATTCGGGCAAGAGAATGCTCAACAGCAAGAGGAGAAATCTTGTTTACGATACCGAGCAGGAGCGTTGGGGCGAAGATCCGCAGCTTCTCATTCCGCTCGATTTTGATGAAAAGATCTGCTATAATTATGACACCAATCCGTACAGAACCGATTGGGGCAACGGCACAAGCACATGCTCGCCGAGCTGTTACCTTCTCCCCTACTGGTTCGGCAGATATTACGGACTTATTGAGGAATAATCATGTCAATATCGATCACAAAAATACTTACATCGTTTCTCACTGTTTTTTCGCTTTTTCTTGATCTGATCCTCGCTCTTTTCGGAGGCGGCGGCGAAGAGCCCCCCGTTCCTCCGACAACCGATGAGCCTTCACCGCCAAGCATAACTGAACCTGCCGAAGGAAAATTCGTTTTCACGACCTACGGCTGGGGGCACGGAGTCGGAATGAGTCAGGACGGAGCAATTCAGATGGCGAAAGACGGCAAGGATTACGAAGAAATTCTTCTCAGCTATTACAGCGGAACTACCGTCAAAACCGATCCTTCGACTCCGACGGAGGTTAAATACGGCGGCAAAACCATTCCGCTTGTCGAATATCTTTGCAGAACGGCAAAACGGGAAATCGGTCCGAGCGCACCGACTGAGGCTCTTAAAGCTCAGATAGTTGCTGTTTATACTTTTGCAAAATGGTACAATTTCGATGTTGATTCATCCCGTCATGCCTATGACAGCTCTTACGATTATAACGGAACGAATCTGCACAGAGCCTGTCTTTCCGTTCTCGGCATGAATAACGGCTCGTCAACACCTTCAGCAAAATATGTTGATTATAACGGTACCGCCGCTTTCACCTGCTATTTCGACTCATGCGCAGGAAAAACAACAGCAGCCGCTTCAACATGGGGCGGCAATTATCCCTATCTCTGCGGAGGAAATCCAAGCCCCGAAACCGTTGAGATCGCAACTGCGGAATTTACGGTTGAAGAAATGAGAGAACGCATTCTTTCGTATAACAGCGATATCGTTCTCGGAGCCGATCCTGCCGAATGGCTCAGTATCATCTCTCACGACGGCGCATATTCCTCTGCGATCGGATATGTTGAAAAAATGAAAGTCGGAAATACAGAGATCAGAGGCAACGCTTTCAGAGGAAGCGTTATGGAATACGCAATCCGTTCACACTGTTTTAAAATGGAATATATACCGGCATAAACAAAAAGAGAAGGCAGTTTCAGCTGCCTTCTCTTTTTCTGGTGGAGATGAGGGTAAATAATTTTCTTATTTTCTCATTGTGCTCGACTTTTGGCAATCGCTGCTGACTTTATATCGCTTAGCGGCTCGACGCCCTGAAAAACTTTCACCGAAAGGTTTTCTTTTCGGGCTTTCGATCCCCCTCATAAATCACAAACCACCGGTTCAACCGGTGGTTTGACTAACCCCTAAAAGGGGTTGATACAGGCTTAGCCCCTGGAAGGGGCGTTGAAGGTTTAGCAGCGCATTACAATCGCTGGCAGCCGCTCACGAGCGGCTGTTTGTTTTTGCCTACTTCGTCTTGCTACCCGTGAACGGGTCTATGTACTCTTTCATTGTAACTTGGTCTACTGCGTAATCTTCTTCTATCTGGTTTCTTATGTACTCTGCTATTGCCTTTTTGTTTCGACCGACTGTATCTACAA
>JAFSFB010000011.1 GCA_017435385.1 Clostridia bacterium
GCAGAAAACAAGGAAATAAACAGCCGTGTAGAAAAGCGGCCAGATAACGCCTTTTCTTGAGAAGCGTTCTGCAGCCATCAGAATTTCGGAAACGGCGATTACTCTCGCAAGAGAGGTATCCTTGACAAGAGTGATGATCTCGTTGCTCATCGGGGGAACAACTCTTTTGACGACCTGCATGAGGATGACCTTGAAGAAGGTCTGTCCCTTTGTCATGCCGAGAACCTGGCAAGCTTCATACTGTCCCTTGGGAATGCTCTCGATTCCGCCTCTGTAGATCTCCGAAAAATATGCGGAATAGTTGATAACAAAGGCAATCAGAGCCGCCGTCATTCTGTCCTGCATCGGAACATCAAAAAGGAGTCCCGGCACATAGAAAACAACGAAAAGCTGAAGCATGAGGGGTGTTCCTCTGATAACCCAGACAAACATCCTCGTCAGATATTTAAGGGGACGGAATTTCGACATCGATCCAAAGGTAATAACCAGACCGAGAGGCAGCGCAAAAAGAAGCGTTGACGCAAAGAGTCTGATGTTTTGCCAAAGACCGTCGAGCAGAGATATTGAAACCTCCGCAAACTCCGAATTCATGAAGCCGCCCTGTGCAGCACTAAGCAAAATTTCAGTCATTGATATCTTCCTGTATCTTTAATTATTTCGCAATAAGCTGATCTTCGAGCTTATACTTTGCGGCGATGGTCTGAAGAGTGCCGTCAGCAACAAGCTCTGTGATAGCGGCATTGACCTTAGCTGTCATATCGCTGCCCTTGCGGAATGCGATGCCGTACTGCTCATCGTTGCCGAGAGCAAACTTTGCGCTTTCAACAACAACGAGGTCTGCATAGTCTGTGCCTTCGCCGATTGAGCCGAGGCTTGTTACGTAGTCGATAACGCAGCCGTCGGATGTGCCTGCCTTAACCTCCATGAGAGCGGCAGCCATATCTTCAACCTCAACGAACTGAGCATTTGCAAAATATGTATCGTTTTCGATAACATTTGCGCCTGCGGAGCCGCCTTCTGCAGCGATCTTGAGTCCGTCAACGCTTGTGAGAGCAGCAGCCTTGTCAGCCTTCATAACGAGAACCTGCTTATTCTGCATATAAGGAGTGGAGATGGACATGTTTTCGAGTCTTTCTGCATCGATCGTCATGCCGTTCCAGATGCAGTCGATCGTCTTGCCGTTAAGCTCTGTTTCCTTTGCAGCCCAGCTGATTTCCTGGAACTTTGCGGTAACGCCGAGCTTTTCGCAGACAGCCTTAGCAAACTCGGTTTCAAAGCCGATGAGCTCATTCTTTGCGTCATAGTAGTTCATGGGAGCAAAAAGTGTGATACCGATAATCATTTCACCCTTTTCGGTGATGTATTCTGCATCTGTTTTTTCGGCAGCAGGCTTGTTTGCGCATGCGCCGAGAGCGAATACCATTGAAAGTGCGAGGAGAATTGCAAGTATTTTTTTCATAAATATTACTCCTTTTTCAGCCGATAGCGGCTTTTATTGTGTTAATACAGTATCATACTAAAGCAAAAAAGTCAACCAAAATCCGTCTTTTCGTCATTTTTACATATAATAATTAAAATATTAAGCAATAATTTATAACAGACATTGATGAAAAACGGATTGACAACACCGCTGAAATCTGCTAAAATAGCAGAGCATCAAAAATGAATAAACGGAGAGTTGTCCGAGAGGTCGAAGGTGCAGCACTCGAAATGCTGTGTGGGGAAACTCACCTAGGGTTCGAATCCCTAACTCTCCGCCAGAAAAGATACCGCAGTTGATACAATCGTGTCAACTGCGGTATTGTTATTTAACCATCTCAAACCCTTGCATATCAATAGTTTCAAAAATAAAGCGTAGCATTCGTGGCATATTCCGCCCACCGTGCAACGCTTTTTTGTGTTGTTTTCTGCGGTTGTTTCCGAAACCCTATACAACCATCTTTATACAATATATAACCGTTGATTTATATGATTTTCGTTATTATATCCACCCTGTAAACCGCACCGAGGGACGAACCGCAATCCCAGCTGATGTGGATGGTGCCCATATCATCAATGAACCTGACCGTTCCTTTGTCGCCTGTAGTGAGACTTGTGTACGGGTCATCCATATGCACAAGCTCGACTCTTGTTCCTGTCGGATATTTCTCACGCAGCATTGCGAGTGTTTCTTTTGGTATTGTTTTCATTTTCTCACCATCCTAATTGCTTTTGAAACAGTCCTCTCGTTTGTTGTCAAATCGATGTAAGTTTCCTTTGCATCCGTTATGCCTGTTATTGTAAAGCCGTACTTATCAAATGCTGCAAGAATTGTGATGAGTCCGCTGAAATTGCTTGAAATTGAAAACTCGTTTATTTTGTAATAATTCAGGTTTTCGACAATACCTTCTATTTCACGATCCCAAATGATAGGAAAACCCTACTTTATAGACATTTCCTGTTATTCCTAACCCTTTCTGCTCAAAATCACATCCTCTTTGGTGCTTTTATTTCCGTTGTGTCCGTATGTTCCGGTTGCAGATGTGGGATAAACTGTGGTCAAAAAACGACTTCGCAGTCGTTGAATTTTCTCAACACTGGTGGTCGTTTTTTCTTTCTATATCAAAAATTGATCCGCAGTAGACAAAGAAGAAATGTTTTTTCATCGCAACCTGTACGTAGACAGCAAGCAAAACACGGTAGCAATTTTGCAAAGTGTAGAAATACGCAAAATTCTCGAAAGTGCATATTGACTTGTGATATTGGCTACATTGAAGAAAAAGCAGAAATGTGATGTTATCACAGAACAGCAACAAAAGCTGTGATATAATGAAGCCACAAAGAAAAAAGGAGGACGTAAATATGTCTGCTATCAATATCAACAAAAACAATTTTCAAAATGAAGTATTAAATTCCGATAAGAAAGTCCTTCTGGACTTTTGGGCACCATGGTGCGGCCCCTGCCGAATGGTAGTACCGATTGTTGAGGAAATCGCTGATGAGCGCCCCGACATCAAGGTCGGAAAGATCAACGTGGATGAAGAGGTGGAGCTGGCGAGTCAGTTCGGCATTATGAGCATTCCTACTCTGGTGGTAATTGAAAAGGGTAAAATCGTAAATCAGGCAATGGGGGCAAGACCTAAGGAAGCAATCCTCGGTATGTTGTAAGGAGATCTAAAATGGGATTCTTTGATTTTTTGAGACAACCCGATGTAAATCAGGGCGTAAATGATTATAAAAATTCTACCGGTGCCGTGCTGCTTGACGTGCGCACTCCGGAAGAATACAGCGAAGGTCATATCCCGGAAAGCAAGAACGTTCCGCTGCAAGCTCTTGACAATGTAAGGTCTGTCGTGGAAAATAAAGATACGGAGTTGTTTGTTTATTGCTATTCCGGTGCAAGAAGTCGTCAGGCTGCGACGATGCTCGGACAGATGGGATATACTAAGGTTAATAACATCGGCGGTATATCTTCTTATCGCGGAAAGGTGGAACGGTAATTATGAAAGTTGTGATTGTAGGCGGTGTGGCAGGCGGAGCAACCGCCGCCGCACGAATCCGAAGGCTCGACGAAAAGGCAGAGATCGTGGTTTTTGAGCGCTCGGGATACATCTCCTACGCCAACTGCGGACTGCCGTATTATATCGGGGATGTGATCACCGATGCCGAGGAGCTGACACTTCAGACTCCAGAAAGCTTTTACTCTCGCTTTCGTGTGGCTATGAGGGTGCATCACGAGGTGACGGCAATTCATCCCGAAAAAAAGACGGTATCGGTCAAAAATTTGAAAACGGGGGAAGAATTTGAGGAAAGCTACGATAAGCTCATCCTTTCTCCCGGAGCCAAGCCGACACAGCCTCGTTTTTCGGGAACGGAGCTTGACAAGGTGTTTACTCTCCGCACCGTAGAGGATACGCTTCGGATCAAGAAATATATCAATCAAAACCATCCCAAATCGGTAGTATTGGCAGGCGGCGGCTTTATCGGTCTTGAGCTTGCGGAAAACCTTCGTGAGCTTGGAATGGACGTTACCATTGTTCAGAACGGCAAACAACTGATGAATCTCTTCGACCATGATATGGCATCGTTCATTCATAATGAGATGAGAAAGCATGGCGTAAAGCTGGCACTCGGTCATACGGTTGAAGGTTTTGAGGATAGGGACGGGGGTGTCGATGTGTTACTGAAGGATGAAGCGCCTCTCCACGCTGATATGGTGGTGCTCGCCATCGGCGTTACGCCCGATACGGCTCTTGCCAAAGAAGCAGGTCTTGAACTCGGTATCAAGGGTGCTATCGTTGTCAATGACCGTATGGAGACCTCGGTTCCCGATATTTACGCCGCAGGCGACGCAGTACAGGTAAAAACCTTTGTTACGGGCGAGGATGCACTGATCTCCCTTGCAGGTCCTGCCAATAAACAGGGACGCATTATCGCAGATAATATTTGCGGACTTGACAGCCGATATAATGGCTCGCAGGGCAGCTCGGTCATTAAGGTCTTTGATATGACGGCGGCACTGACGGGCATCAACGAACGAAGTGCGAAGGCGGCGGGACTGGATGCGGATACGGTCATCCTTTCGCCCATGAGCCACGCAGGATATTATCCCGGCGGTAAGGTGATGACCATGAAGGTGGTCTTTGAAAAAGGCACCTACCGTCTGCTTGGCGCTCAGATCGTCGGATACGAGGGCGTGGACAAGCGAATCGATGTGCTTGCTACCGCCATCCGTGCAGGAATGAAGGCAACCGACTTGAAGGATCTTGACCTTGCGTATGCGCCTCCTTATTCTTCTGCTAAAGATCCTGTGAATATGGCGGGCTTTATGATCGACAATATTGCAAACGGTGTGCTGAAGCAATGGCATCTTGAGGATGCGGATAAATTGCCCCGTGACGGAAGTGTAACGCTTCTTGATACGAGAACGGCTACAGAATATAGTCGTGGTCATATTGAGGGCTTTCGGAATATCCCCGTCGACGAGCTGAGAGAACGCCTTGACGAAGTAGAAAAACGCAAGCCCGTGTACGTGATCTGCCAAAGCGGTCTGCGCAGTTATATCGCAAGCCGCATTTTAGAAGGTAACGGCTACACGGCATATAATTTCGCAGGAGGATTTCGTTTTTACGATGCGGTAACAAACGACCGCGCATTAACTTGCCGTGCTACCGCCTGCGGAATGGATAACGAATCGTAACCATCGGTAAACGGTTGGTTTTTCAGTCAAACAAAATGTCCGCCGTGCGCTTTGCATCGGCGGACATCGTTTATATTTCGCTTAGTTCTTCTAACTTGGTTTTATCTGTAAGTTCAACCGTGCCACGGGAGAGCTTGACCATTCCTTCGTTCTGAAAATATTTCAGCATTCGTGTGATGACCTCACGGTGAGAACCAAGGTGGTTGGCAACGGCTTCGTGTGTGATTTTTAGCGTGTCGCTGTCCTCAATAGTGGATTCTTCCAGGAGGAAGGCGGCAACGCGCTTATCAAGACTCTTCCACATGATCTGTTCAATCAGCCACATAACATCGGAAAATCTTGTGGCCATCAGCTCGTTTGTGTAATTCGCCACCGGTGCGGACTCTGCCATAATGCTTTGATATACCTCTACGGGAATGATCCAAAGGTCGGTGTCCTTTTCCGCCTCAATGGTGATGTCAAACTGAATGGAGCGCATCATGCAGGATGCGGAAAACAGACACATATCCCGATCAAACAGACGGTAAATAGTGATTTCCCGTCCTTCATCGGAAAGAATATAGGCGCGAAGCTGACCGGACTTTACCAGCAAAAGCCCCGTGCAGTCGTTACCGCCGTTGTGGATCACCGTTCCTTTTTTAACCGCGCGGGTGATCAGCGTGCCGAGGATCTGTTCTTGGTGAACAGCATTTAATTTATTCCAAATGGGGAAATAGTTTTGAAATTCCATACAATCCATCCTATCCTTATCTGCTTGTAGGTACAGCGCAGATAAGGAATATACTTTTTTACTATTATACACGATTTGCTCCGAAAATTCAATACGAATAAGGTGAATGACTTGAATTATTAACAGTTCTGTGATATAATTAAAAACACGAAATAAATTAAAACACGGAGGTTTCTACTATGTGTGATAACAATAAGTTCTATATTTGCGAGCATTGCGGGAATCTGATCGGAATGATCCACGATGCAGGTGTTCCTATGATGTGCTGCGGACAGAAGATGACAAAGCTGGAACCCGGTGTGGTGGAAGCAAGCCACGAAAAGCACATTCCCGTTGTATCGATTGACGGAAACACCGTAACCGTAACCATCGGCTCTGTAGAGCATCCTATGGTAGAGGAGCACAGCATCCTTTGGGTATATCTTCAGACCGATAAGGGCGGTCAGCGCAAGTGCCTTGAGGTGGGTAAAGCGCCTGTTGTAACCTTTGCCCTTGCCGACGAGAAGCCCGTTGCGGCTTATGCCTACTGCAATCTCCACGGCTTGTGGAAGGCAGAATTTTGAATAAAATCGAAAAGCAATGAAGGCGGCATAGTGGTTTTGCTGTACCGCTTTTATACAGAAAACTTTCAAGGGCACCGGAAACGGTGTCCTTTCTATGTGATGTCATCACAGAAAGGAAAATAAAAGTGCGGTATACTAAGGTTAGAAAAGTAAAAAAGGAGTGCGTGAAAATGACAAACAATAATCACGTTTTCGATATGATCATCATAGGCGGCGGCCCTGCAGGCTATACCGCGGCTCTTTATGCAGCAAGAGCAGGTTTTGACACCCTCGTATTGGAACGTCTTTCGGCAGGCGGTCAGATGGCTTTGACCCATCAGATCGACAACTATCCGGGGTTTGAGGACGGGATTGACGGTTTTTCCCTTGCTGATAAAATGAAAAAACAGGCCGAGCGTTTCGGGGCAAAGAGTAAGACGGCAGAGGTCGTTCGCCTTGACCTTACTGCAGAACCAAAACTGATCGAAACAGCAAGCAAAACATTTCTCAGTAGGACTGTGGTACTCGCAACCGGAGCAAATCCGAGAGAACTTGGTGTGGAGAAAGAATCGGAACTTGTCGGACGCGGAGTCGCTTACTGCGCCGCCTGCGACGGTATGTTTTACCGTGGGAAAACGGTTATTGTGGTAGGCGGCGGAAATACCGCAGCAGCAGATGCCCTGCTTCTCAGCAGAATCGCCGAAAAGGTGATCTTGGTTCATCGCCGTGACACTCTTCGGGCAACGAAGATCTATCACGAACCGCTGATGCAAGCGGAGAATGTGGAATTTCGATGGAACAGCACGGTAAAGGAACTGCTTCACGAGGCAAAAATCACCGGTGTTCGTCTTTCAGACGTGAATACCGGTGAAGAAAGCACGATTGCTTGCGACGGCGTGTTCGTCAGCGTCGGAAGAAAACCGGCAACCGAGTTTCTCGGAGGTCAGGTCGAGCTTGACGGGAACGGATACGTTGTCGCAGGAGAAGATACAAAGACAAATATTCCCGGCGTATTTGCTGTGGGAGATATCAGAACAAAAGAGCTTCGCCAGATCGTGACGGCGGTTGCCGACGGTGCCGTCGCAGTTCACGAGGCGGAGAAACATCTGGCAGGAGGTGCCTGAAAATGAAATCAAAACTTAAAAAGTGGCTGCGTCCGCTTTTGTTTACGGTAGGCGGTGCTCTTGCGGGACTTGGGTATTATTATGCCGTTGGTTGTTCCACAGGTAGTTGTCCGATCACGTCAAATCCCATTATTACTATGATCTATATGGGAGTTGTAGGACTATTGCTTTCGGGACTTTTCGGAAAGGGGTGTGACGGTAAATGCAATATGTGATCGCATTTCTTGAAGGCATTATAACCTTCATTTCACCGTGCCTGCTCCCGATGCTGCCCATCTACATTTCCTATTTTGCAGGCGGCGGTGAACGGACTACCGGCAAAACGCTGAAAGGAGCATTGGGCTTCGTTACCGGCTTTACCGTGGTATTCGTAGTGCTCGGCGCGCTGGCAGGAACGGTAGGAAGCCTCTTGAGAGAGTATCAGACGGCAGTCAATATTGTTTCGGGTCTTATCGTTGTGTTTTTCGGTCTTAATTTTCTTGGTGTATTTAAGCTGAACCTGTTCCGAGGCGGGAGCAAATCGGTCAAAACCGATAACATGGGATTCTTCTCGGCTCTGCTTTTCGGCATGGTGTTCTCCGTTGGTTGGACGCCTTGCGTGGGAGCGTTTCTCGGTTCGGCGCTGATGCTTGCATCCCAACAGGCGCATATCGTAGAGGGAATGCTGATGCTTTTGGCATATTCACTGGGACTTGGCATCCCGTTCGTTCTCAGCGCGGTGCTGATCGATTATCTGAAATCGGCATTCAACTGGATCAAGAAAAACTATAAGGTCATCAATATCGTCAGCGGCAGTTTGCTTGTTTTGATCGGTATTTTGATGGCAACGGGAATGCTCGGACGGTTTCTGAGTCTTCTCGGATAAGGAGGAATTATGAGTAAGAGGAAAAATATAATTATACTTGTGTTGGTGTTTGTTCTTCTGATTGGCGGTGCTTCGGTGCTTTATACGCAGCTTAGCAAGGACGATGCTCCCGACGGGTTGCTGATACAGGAGGAGCAAGACAAGAACGATAACGAAAGTCAAAGTGACAGTTCGGATACAGACGATACAAAGCGGCAACTGACGAAAGCTCCCGATTTCACTGTTTATGATGGATCGGGAAACAAAGTCAATCTGTCGGATTATGTCGGTAAGCCGATCGTGTTGAATTTCTGGGCAAGCTGGTGTGGCCCTTGTCAAAGCGAGATGCCGGATTTTCACGAAAAATATCAGGAGTTTGGGAACAAGATCCATTTCTTGATGGTCAATATGACCGGCGGACGTGAAACGCTCGGTAGCGCAAAGGCGTTTATTTCAGAAAAAGGATATACCTTTCCGGTGTTCTATGATACAGACTCCGATGCGGCTATGACATACAGCGTATATTCCTTACCTACCACATACTTTATAGATGCAGAAGGATATCTGATTGCACAAGCAACGGGCGCCATCTCTGCGGATACGCTTCAAAAAGGAATTGATATGATAAAATAGAAAGATTCCAATATACCGAACTGTTGTGATACAGGGAAAGATAAAAATTGCCGCCGAGGAACAAACTCTTCAGCGGCTTTTTGCTATCACTCAAAAGAAACAGGCTTGGTATCGCCCGTGGCGAATGCGTTGGGACTGGGGTCAGACATGGAAAAATACACCTTCGCGGCTTTGGTGGTGCCGAAATCACGGTTAGAGCCGGAATTCTGCACCTTGTTAAAGGCATCGCGGAACATCTGGTTGTGAGCTTCCTCGCGGTTCAGGAGAAAATCAATGGTCTCCCGCACCTTTTTGTCGTCGATCTGGCGGTAAAGGTATTCGTAAACCACCTTTGCGCGCTGTTCGGATGCGATGTTGCTGAGCAGGTCGGCACATAAATCACCCGTAACCGTAACGTAATCCGCCGTCCAGGAATAACCTGAAGCGTTGATAAGACCCGGATTAAGACCTAAAAGCACGTGGGATTGGATCTCACCCGAGGGCACCTTTGCGGCATCCACGTCGTGACCGTTTAAGAGATTGATGGTCTGCGCCACCATCTCCATGTGCCCCAGCTCCTCCGCTGCAATGTCAAGGAACAGATCCTTGATCTCGGGATCTTTGATCCGAAAGCTCTGGGACATATACTGCATGGCCGCCTTCAACTCGCCGTTTCCGCCGCCGAGCTGTTCCTGCAAAAGCGCCGCATACTGCGGATTAGGTCTCTCCACCGCCACGGGATGAAAAAGCATCTTTTCGTGTTTGAACATTTTATTACCTCCGTTTGTTTACTACTAACTATTCTTGCCAATTCACAGACAGATATTCAAAGAAAAATTCCATTAAAATTTCACTATTTTTTCACTATTTTTCATTAATTGAAGTGGATATATGTTGTTTTTCAAAACACATAAACTGTAACGTTGTATCAACAAAGCCGCAATAAACAGCTGTTTTGAGCAGCCGAAGATACAATATTATGGGCGGTATCGTCTTATACACCATTAGACATCTCGAGTGTTCATAGCGGATTCAAGTTGTGAACACTCGATTTTTTATTTCAATTTTTTGAGCAGGCGTTATGCCTGCTCTTTTTGTTTTCTACGGACAATTTTTATTTCAGCTTCAGATGAAACAACGGGATAATTTATTGGGATAGCTGCAATACAGCGCAAGGGTAAAACCCTTGTTTAAAATCTTTGATTTTTTATTAGCGGAGCGGCGTGAAGATATTCAAACTAAATGCGTTTATATATTTCAGTTTTGAAGGAGCAGATTTTTGCTTAAGGCAAGGAAGAAAAGTGAAGGAATGCTACCGCATTGCAAACTTTTCTGACGCAGTATTAGTGAAAATATGCCCTTCAAAACCGTATAGGGTTTGGATGTCTTCACGCTCAGCACACATACATTTCTGAAAGATATGTATAGAAGTGCGCCCTTTGGGATTATCTGCTTATCATCAGCTTTTCGTTATGACATAGTTTTCGTAATTTCATTTGTTACACCTCCTTTCGATTTTGGGCATAAGAAAACCGCCTCACTAAGAGTGAAACGGTTTGATAAAATATATTTTGTTTTTGTTTATACAATTAATTCAACAAATTGAATTTTTCAAAGTTTCCTAACTGATCATTTCATTGAATTGTTTTTCGTTGTTGAATGTTTTTATTTCCGGGATAACAGAATCAAACTGTTTTCTTTCAGAAAAGGTATTTTTTGACCTTCCTTCACCGGAATTGTCTGCCCAAGTGCTGAGATTTGATATACACAATTTCATAAACAAGTTAATATAAACATCAAAGTTTTCTTGCTCGCCATTAAAACTATATCCTTTAACAATCGGCTCTTTATTTTCTAAAAACAGCTCTCTTATCTCAAAAATATCCAAAAGATTCCCCTCATCATCGGTGAACCAGCAACCAAATGACGGGTCAAAAGAGCACCATTTATCTTCTTCTGATATGTAAACCAAGCAAGTGAAATGAGAACCTGTGAACTCCGAAGATACCATAGCCACAGGGAATGCCTTTATTCCCACTGCTACAAGGCAATCTGCAAAGACTATTGCTCTGTATCGGCAGTTGATAGCACGGGTAAAAGGCTTGTCAAAGGAATAGTCCAAAATACCAAGCGTGTCATCATTCAGCATTTTCATTTGCATACCGCTGTAATATGTATGCTCCGTGAGCCATTCAAGAATCTGAACGGTTTTATCAAAATCACTGTCAGCTGTTGCTATGGAAGATAAATTATATTTTTCTCTAAGCTGTGCATGAAAATCATAAGTATAAATAATTTTATCCAGATCTGTTTGTGTAAGTTCTATATCCTGTGATGCCATATCTTTGATACATACAGGTTCTTTTAACAACTCTTTTTCATAATCAATCTCAGAAATATATTCAGCATATTTTTCACTGCTGAATTGCACTGAAACACGATCGATTAAGTCAAATTGCAGATTAACAAAAAATAGAATGATAACTATTGAACCTATAATAATCGGAATTTTAAACCTTTTCATTTTTTACCCCATCTTATTATATTTTTATTTATTAAGATAATTATATCATACACAAATACAGAAAACAACCACACATTCAATCAAACCATTTCATCAATTATTTTTCCGTGATTTATTCCGTGTTTTTTCGCAGATTCGCTTAATCTTTTTTGCATTTTTCCGAATACGGTGTGGTAAGTCTGAAACTCAATCTGCCTTTGAGAATTTCAAAAAGCAATCCGCCGTGTTCATCATCATCTGTCAGCTTGCAACAGTCGGGATATTTCTCGCTGAATTCCAAAAGTCTGTTTCTCAAATTCGTATTGTGTGTCCGCACATCAATGATGTCACTTTCTTCATTGAATCCGTTATAAACACTCGTACCAGATTTAAAAGCACGGTAACATTTGTTGCCGTGCTCCTTTTTTCTCCACAACTAAGCTGCTTCCCTTTATATTCACATGCAGCTAAAGCGATTGACTGCATAAACAAAAATAATCCGAAAGCTTCACCGATCGGTAAAGTTTTCGGATTATTTGTTTTTTGTTATAATAAAATATCGAGTATGCTCATTCGGTAAAATGCGGTGTTATACAGAAAATTTTTCAACAAACTCTATGATAGGTGTGTTGTCGTCCAGCCCATGGGGATGGTGTGCACAGTTTGCTTTGCCGATGGAAACGATTATTCCGCCGTTTTCCCGATAATACTTTTCAAGAACAGCTCCGTTTTCCTCGTAAGGAACAATGTTATCGGAATCTCCGTACAACAGTATAACGGGGATTCTGTTCTCCAGAAGCAATTGCATTTTATCAATGGGATGCTCTCTGTAGCAGATAAGCTGCGACAAATCCATGCCGGTCGCTTCTATAAATTCGGGCAGCATTTCATCATTTGCTTTTCCAAAGCCGGCAGGGCACGAAAGGAGATTCATTACCGGTGCATCAAGATAAAGAGCCGAAACACATTCCGGATATTTTGCTGCGAATTTGCTTGCTATCAGTCCGCCGCAGCTCATGCCGACGGGAACGCATTTTTTATATAAGCCGTATTCTTCCGATAAATATGCGGCAAAACGCTTCTTTAAATCAAGGTCTTCATCAAGACACCAACGGGTAATGTTTTCTATAAAGGCAAGATGCCAACCCTTTTTCACCATTTCAATTTCAAATTCCGGAAAAGCTCCGAAATATTCGGTTTTTAACAACCAGTTTTTGTTTTCGTTTGCTTTTTCGGGAAAAACAAGAACAGCTTCTCTTCCTTCAAACAGAAAATCAAGACGCTTAAAGCCATTCCAGATTGACTCAGTCATCCAATCACCGCCTTTATTGAATTGTTGCTCATTTTTGATATTCTTTTGTTTTTGTCACAATAATCTTTCAGGATACAGTATTTATATGTATTTTTCAATGACTTTCTGCAATTCTTCTTTAATAACATGATGTCCTTCGATAGTGGGATGAATGCCGTCAGCTGTCCAATAATCTGTGTTATCATCAGCGGATAATTCGTCAAATCTGTTCTGAAGCGGAACGAAATCAAAAGCATATTTTTCTGCAATCTGCTTTGATATTTCAGCCATTTTTCTTACTTCGGAATTAAACTCACTCCATAATTCTTTTGTGCAGGAGCCTTTTAAGATAAAAGGTTCTAAAATTATAATTCTGATTTCGGGAAGACTTTCTTTGATTTCATCGATAAGCATCTCATAAATCATTCTGAATTTTTTCGGGCTGACACCGCAGTTCATAGTAAGCTCATGAGAAACATCGTTGACGCCTATAAGAATTGACATATAATCAGGTTTTAAATTTATTATATCTTCCTTGATTCGGGCGTAAACATCGGTGATTCTGTCTCCGCTTTTGCCTCGGTTGATGAATTTGATTTTATCTTTGTTGTTCTTTTCAGATTCAGAAGCAAGAAAAAACGCATATCCGCAGCCTAAACCGGAATTTATCTGCTCTTCATCATCTCTGTTTGCATCTGTTATTGAATCACCCTGAAATAAAAACGTTTTCATATTTATCTCTCCATATATTTTGCGGACCCTAATATACAGAGTCCGCAATAAAAATTATTTTTATTTAACAATGAACTGTGAATCTGCGATTTCGGCAATTTCTTCGGCAGTTGTTGCCGTTTTCATCATGGTTGCAACCTTGCTTCTTCTTTCACGGAGCTCAGCGTACATAAGATCACGCTTTTCAGCCGAAATGGGATAGAAAAGCTTGGGAATGATACCGAGAGCACCGGTGATGATGGGAACGCCTGTACCGAGAGCGAAAATCCACCATTTTGTTCTGTCACTCTGTGTTCCGACTGTAGCTCCCTGAACATAACCGATACCTTTAAGAACGAGGCTGTTGATACTGCCCATAACTGCCTGCTGAAGC
>JAFSFB010000012.1 GCA_017435385.1 Clostridia bacterium
CGCAGAATTCAATCCAACAATGAGACCGTTGGATTACGAAAACCAGCAGACATACGAAATCTACAACGCAGATATAATCTATACTTTTGATGATGAGATAATCAACGAATATTATCTGACTCCCGATTATCCGTATTGCGCCGATTTTGAATATGAAGCGGCGCTTGCAAACGGCACATATCAGACTCAGACAACCGACTGGATTGACATCGAGCAAATGGAAGCCGAGATAATCGCAAAATACGGCGAGGCGGAAATTGTTCCCGAAACCGCAACCCTACCCGAAGAAACCGAAGCAACCGCATAAAACCAAAAGAACGGCTGAGCTTTCAGCCGTTCTTTTTTGCGCTTTTTCATATTTTCCCTGTTGACTTTTTCGCTTAGGAGTAGTATTATATCATTGTTAATCGAACATTTGTTCTAATAAAATTCCGAGGTGAAATCAATGTACCGTAAGGTATATGTAGACGTTATTCTCAGGCAGGATAAGTCGGGCGCAACCCGTCCGCTGCGAATCATCTGGGAAAACGGAAGAGTTTATGAGGTCGAACGCCTGCTCTATAAATGCCGTGCGGCTTCGATGAAGGTCGGCGGCTGCGGCATGCGCTATACCGTTCAGATATGCGGCAGAGAAACCTATGTCTTCGAGGAAGACGGACGGTGGTTCGTTGAGGCTAAAGAATCATAAAAACGTGTTGAGCATAAGTATGCCCACAACTCCCGGCACGCCGAGAAGCGCCCCCGTTCCGAGCGTATACCAATTAACGGCGATCTCAACGCCGCTGACCATTCCGATAACATTGACCGCAAAAATTGCGGCTATTCCCTGAAGTGCGGAAAGCATGACGCATTTTCCGCCCTTTTCGCATTTTATCATCCAGCCGACAACGCAGACGGCGCATATGACCGCCGCTCCGATGAAAAATGCATTCACGCTAAATTACCTCCCTGCCGAAAACAGAAATCTCCGCACATTGAAGCCCCTCCTCCTTCGCCATTTTCAGCAGATAGCGGTAAAGGGCTTTGAGCGAATGTATCTCATAGATTATCGAATCGAGCAGATCCTCGTCGCATTCGTTCTCGAATCGGTTGTGCGCCGCCGTCAGCTTCGCCGTTGTTTCCCTTATCTGGCTGAGAAGCAGGCTCTTTTTTGTCATCGGTACGGGCTTTCTGATCTTTTCATAATAAAATATTCTTGCCTTGTTTGAATTTTTCTCCATATTTTTTCATCCTCCCGTAAATATTCTATAGCAATTATTGGACAAATATGATAGAATAATACAAATATGCAAAATTCATCCTGCGGAGGTATAAATATGAAGCTTTATCCCATGATACTCAAGCCCTTTGTTTCCGAAACAATCTGGGGCGGAAGAAAACTCATTGACGAATATCACGTTGAAACCGAAAAGGCAAATGCCGCTGAGGGCTGGATGCTTTCGTGCCATCCCTCGGGCTTCGGAAGCATCGTCAACGGCGAGCTTGCAGGCGTTTCTCTGCCCGATGCCGTTGAGAAGTTCCCCGAAATCTGCGGCAGGAATGCGGAAAACTTTTCCGATTTCCCGATTCTCATCAAATTCATCGACGCAAGAGATGACCTCTCCGTTCAGGTTCATCCCACAAAGGAATATTGCGAACTCACAGGCAGAGGTCAGAGCAAGACAGAATGCTGGTATATCATCGACTGCGACGAGGATGCTCACCTGATTCTCGGCTTCAAGGATAAGATTTCTCCCGAGCAGTTCAAAGAGGCCATTGAAAACAACACCCTGACCGAATATGTCGACAAGGTCAAGGTCAAGAAGGGAGATTTCTTCTTCATCGAATCGGGAACTCTCCATGCGATCTGCAAGGGCATTCTTCTCGCAGAGGTTCAGGAAAGCTCCAACACGACCTACAGAATCTATGACTATAACCGGGTCGGAAACGACGGCAAGCCCCGTGAGCTTCATGTTGCAGACGGCGTTGCTGTCACAAAGCTCGAAAAATACTCGCAGCCCGATTTCTCGAATCCCGAGCTTGACAAGGAAGGCAAAAAGCTCCTTGCCGACTGCCCCCTCTTCAAGACATGGAAGCTCGGTATCGACGGCGAGCTTTCCGATTCCGCAGACGAAAGCTCCTTTGTTTCCCTTCTCGTTCTTGACGGCGAAGGCACTCTTGAATGCTGCGGAGAAACACTTGACCTTATCAAGGGCAGCAGCATCTTCATTCCCGCAAATGCAGGAGAATATAAGCTCTGCGGTAAGCTTGAAATTATCGAAACACGAATCTGATTATTTTTTAAGGATTGGCTATGGCAGTTGTCAGTATACAGAATTTAAAAGTTGATTTCGGCGGCAAGGTGCTGTTTGAAAATGTTTCGTTTGATGTCAATCAGGGCGATTTTGTCGGTCTTATCGGCGCAAACGGAACGGGCAAAACCACGCTTTTCAAGGTCATTACGGGCGAGATCGAACCGACCGAGGGCGGCGCTTTTATCTCAAAATTCGTCAAGGTCGGTTACCTCGAGCAGCATGCGTGTCAGGGTTCTCTGCGTACCGTTTATGACGAAGCGCTGAGCGTTTTTGAGCCGCTTATGCAGATGGAGCGTGAGATGGAGGAGGTTGCGGCGGCAATCGACTCGCACCTCGGCAGCCGCAACGAGCTGATAGAAAGGCAGAACAAGCTCCACGAGGAGTTCCGTGAGAAAGACGGTCTGACCTTCAGAAGCCGCACGAGATCGGCACTCGTCGGTCTCGGCTTCAGCGAAAACGATTTTTCGCTCACCTGCGACAAGCTCAGCGGCGGTCAGCGTTCAAAGCTGAGCATGTGCAAGCTTCTTCTGAGCGGTTCGGATCTGCTTCTGCTCGACGAACCGACAAACCATCTTGACATCGCAGGAACGGAATGGCTCGAAGGCTTTCTTTCGGGCTACAAAGGAACGGTTATCGTCATTTCCCATGACCGTTATTTCCTTGACAGAATAACAAACAAAACCGTTGAGATCGCAAACAAACGCTCTCATTGCACAAAGGGTAACTATTCAACCTATCTCAAGCTCAAAGAGGAACGCCTCGAAAGCGAAAGACGCCGATATGAAAATCTCATGGCGGAGATAAAGCACATTGAAGGCATCATCGAGCAGCAGCGTTCCTTTGCGAGAGAAAGAAACTTCATAACCGCCGAGAGCAAGCGCAAAATGCTCGAAAAGAAAAAGGCTGAGCTTGTTGAGCCCGAGCCTTCGCTCGCAAAAATGAGAATGAAGTTCAGCCCCGAATGCGAAACGGGCAACGATGTTCTCGAGGTCAGCTCGCTCGCAAAAGCATTCGGTCAGAAGGTGCTTTTCAGAAATGCGGATATGTCGGTTTACAAAAACGACCGTGTGTTCATTCTCGGCTCAAACGGCTGCGGAAAAACAACGCTTCTTCGCATTCTTACCCGTCAGCAGTCTGCCGACGAGGGAAGCTACAGCTTCGGGGCAAATGTCAAGGTCGGTTATTTCGACCAGAGCCTCGAAAGTCTCAGAGGCGGCAAAACGGTTATCGACGAAATCTGGGACGAGCACCGCCTGTTCACCGAAACAAAGGTTCGCAGCTACCTCGCTCTCTTTCTTTTCAGAGGCGACGATGTTTTCAAGAATGTCGACAATCTCAGCGGCGGGGAAAAAGCAAAGCTCTGCCTGCTCAAGCTCATGCTTTCGGGCGCAAACGTGCTTCTTCTCGACGAACCGACAAACCACCTCGACATTCCTTCGAGAGAGGTTCTCGAAGCGGCACTCGAGGATTTTGACGGAACGATCATTGCCGTTTCGCATGACAGATATTTTATCAACAAGCTGTCAACCAAGATCTACAGAATGAAGACCGACGGATTTGAAAAATTCGACGGCGACTATAACGACTATGCCACGATTGCACTCAATCAGGCAAAGGAAAAACCTAAGAAAACGGAAGCAAAGCCCAACAACTACAAGCTCCGCAAGGAAAGGACAAGCGAGATCAACCGTCTGAGCGGAAAAATCAAAAGGGGCGAAGCGGAGATCGACCGCCTTGATGCCGAAATTGCAAGGCTGACCGCCGAGCTTTCGACTCCCGAGGTTTCCGCCGATTACGAAAAGGTTATCGGATACACAGAAAAAATAGAGGCTCTCACCGCCGAACAGCTTGCCCTCATGGAAGAATGGGAAGCATGGAACGCAAGGCTGACGGAGCTGAGCGATATGGAGGACTGACCGTGACACACGCTGAAATGTTCAAAAACTCAAAATGGATCGAATGCACCGGAAGCGATGCTCCGCTTTTCAGAAAAGCTTTTTCAGCCGTAAAAGGCGAAAAAGCGGAAATCATAATCTGCGGTCTGGGATTTTTTAAATTCTACATCAACGGCAAAAAAGTCAGCGACGATCTGCTCGTACCCAACGCAACCTGCTACGAATGGCGAGATCTGCAGAAGCTTGTCTTCAAGCTGGATGATGAGATGTCGTTCAGAATTTACTGCATGAAATATGACATTTCCGATTATCTCGTTGACGGCGAAAACATTATGACCGTCATCGTCGGCAACGGTTACTACAATCAGGTAAGCCGCCACGCAGAGGGCGTTGTCAAATTCGGCGACCCGAAGCTCTGTTATCTCATCGAAAAAGAAAGCGGAGACATTATCTGCGACGAAACAACCCTTGCTCACAAGGGCTTCATCACCTATAACAACCTCTACAACGGCGAAAAGCACGATTACACCCTCTATCCCCACGGCTGTGAAAGCACGGATTTCAGCGGCGAAGGTTTCTCGGAAAGCACGGTTGTCGATGCTCCCGAAAGCGATTTCCACATTCAGTTTTCACCCGCCGACAAGGTTACCCGTTCAATCAGGCCCGTTCTTCTGAAAGACGAGGGAGAAAGAAAGCTCTACGATGTCGGAGAGAATATCGCCGGATATGCTGTTTTCAAGTGCAGGGAAACGGGAAGAAAATTCGTTGCAAACTATGCCGAAGAGCTTTACGAGAAGAGAAAGTGGTACGGCATTCAGTTTGAAGATGGATATCAGAGCGAGGAATTCGTTGCCGACGGAACAGACCGCGAATATATCCCCCATTTCACATGGCACGGCTTCCGCTATTTCAGAGTCGATGCGGATATCGAGGTCGTCAGAGTCGATGTTGTCCACTCGGACTGTCCCGTTACCTGCTCATTTGAAAGCGACAATAAAAATCTCAACTGGCTTTTTGAAGCATATATCAGAACTCAGCTCGGAAACATGCACAGCGGCGTTCCCTCCGACTGTCCTCACAGAGAGCGTCTGGGCTATACGGGCGACGGTCAGCTTTGCGCCGAAACCGTTATGCTCATGCTCGACAGCCGTGAATTCTTCCGCAAATGGCTCTATGATATTGCTGACTGTCAGTGCAAAAACAGCGGTCATGTTCAGCATACCGCACCGCTCATGGGCGGAGGCGGCGGTCCTTCGGGCTGGGGCGGCGCAATCGTTGAAGTCCCGATGCAGTTCTATAAGTATTACGGCGACAAAGACCTGCTCGAAGAATTCTTCCCGAAGATGCTCCACTTCCTCGACTATCTCGAGAGCAGAAGCGAATTCGGCTTCGTCTGCAGGGAAGAGCACGGCGGCTGGTGTCTCGGCGACTGGTGTACGCCCGACATGATTAAAATTCCCGAATCATATGTCAACACCTGCCTTTATGTCAGATTCATGCAGCAGCTTATCGAAGCGGGCAAAATTCTCGGCAGAGAAAACGAAACGGCTCATCTTCCCGAGCGCATTGAAAGAGTCAAGCGTGCGATTATTGCCGCATATTACAGCCCCGCTCAGGACACCTTCTGCGGAGATATTCAGGGTGCATCGAGCTATGCCCTCGAAATCGGCATCGGAGACTCCCGTGTCGAGAAAAAGGTCTGCGACAAATATTCCGAACTCGGAATGTATGACACGGGCATCATCGCAACGGAAATTCTCACCCGTTGGCTTTTTGAAAACGGTCACGGTCAGCTTGCTTTCAACCTCATGGCAAGCGACGGCGACGTTTCCTTTGCAAACATGGCAAGAAACGGCGCAACAACCCTCTGGGAAAACTGGAACGGCAGAGACTCGAGAAACCACCCGATGTTCGGTGCGGTTACAAAGAACATCTTCAAGCACCTTCTCGGCATCCGTCAGCCCGATGACAGCGTTGCGTTCAGAAAAGCGGTCATCAACCCCGTTTTCGTTGACGGCATGAACAGAGCAAAGGGACACATCACAACCGAAAACGGCATCATCTCGGTTGAATATACAAAGGCTTGCGGCAAGGCACATATCAAGGTCTTTGCCGACGAAAAAATCGACGCTTCCTTCGTTTACGGCGACATCAATGTTCCGTTCAGGGGCGAAGCCGAGTTTACGGTTGAAATATAATTATGCTTGAAATAAAACCTTTTGAAGAAAGATATTTTGAAGATGTCCGTCAGGTCTGCGTTAATACCGGACCGAGATCGGCAAGAACGGACAACGACGAAAGAGAAAAGCTGCTTGCGGTTTACTGCGACTATTACTGCGAAAAGGAACCGCAGAATGCATTTGTTCTTGTCGATGAAACCGACACGGTTCAGGGATATATTCTCTGTTCGGAGAACGCAAAAAAATACCGCAGAAATTTTGTGCCCTATATGCAAAAGCTTCGCAGATACGGCATAAAATGCTGCGTTGAACCTTGGGGCGAGCAGCTCGTCTACGGATTTTTCGGCAGAAAATATCCCGCTCATCTTCACATTGATATCAACAAGGAATTCACGGGTGACGGAAACGGCACCCGGATGATGCAGACCCTGCTCGGACATCTGAAAAGCAAGAATGTCCGTGGGGTAATGCTGATTGTCGGCTCGGGAAACGAAGAAGCAATCAGGTTCTATAAAAGAAACGGCTTTAAAATTCTCTGTTCACTCTTCGGAGGAACGGTCATGGCAAAGGAGCTTTAAAATGCGTTACGGAGTTATCGGCACGGGCTGGATAGCAAAATCGTTCATCGACGGCGCAAGAGAGGTCTGCGGCTCGGAATTTTCTGCGGTTTATTCCAGAACAGCCGAAAGCGGAAACAAATTCGCCGCCGAAAATAAAATTGAAAAAGTATATACCGACATCAATGAATTTGCAAACGGAGATTTTGATGCGGTCTATATTGCAAGCCCCAACCGCCTGCATTATGAGCAGTCGAAGCTCATGCTCGAAAGCGGCAAGCATGTTATCTGCGAAAAGCCGATAACGGTTGAACCCGAAGAGCTTGAAGAATTGCAGGCTCTTGCCGAAAAGAACGGGCTTGTCTATGTTGAAGCAATCATGTATATGTTTAACCCTGCAAGAGAGCTGCTCAAGAATGCAATCGGAAAAATCGGAAAAGTCACAAGCGCACACTTCGATTTTTCTCAGCTTTCTTCAAAATACCCCGCATATCTCAGAGGAGAGCTTCCCAACATTTTCAATCCCGCTCTTGCAACGGGCTGTCTGATGGATCTGGGCATTTACTGTGTCTATCCCGCTCTTGACCTTTTCGGCATGCCCGAAAAAATAACCGCCTGCGCCCACTTCATGGAAAGCGGTGCAGACGGCAGCGGAACGGCAGGCTTGCTCTATTCCGACAAGCTCATTACCTTTACATATTCAAAGCTCGGTCAGGACAGACTCGGCTCACAGATCTTCGGCGATGAGGGAACAATAAAAATCGAGTCGATATCCAAGCTCATCAACATGTCTTTAGTCAGCAACAACGGCGAAACGCAGGAGATCATCGGCGATGTCGCAAAAGAAAAGCTCATGGGCTATGAAGCTCTCGGCTTCGAGAAATTCATCGCAGATCCCGATGATGAATATTATTATGTGACAAAGCAAAGAGCTTTACAGGTGTCGCAAATCATGAAACAGATCAGAGATATCTGCGGAATAAAGTTCGGTTAAGATTTTCGGGCGATTCGTGAATCGCACCTACGAAATATATATCGAAGAGCAGCGGCAGAAGCAACCCCCGCCCTGCACATTCACTTTTCACTAAAAATCGGGTGTGGGCAACGCCCACCTTTAACTATTCACTATTCATTATTCACTAAAAAAGCACACTCCGATGCGGAGTGTGCTTTTTTATATACAATGTTAATTATTTAATAAGAGCTTCGCCGCTCATCTGAGCAGGCTGCTCAAGTCCCATGATCTTGAGCATTGTGGGAGCGATATCGCAAAGCTTGCCGCCCTCTTTAAGCTCGCAGGGATAGCCCATAACAATGAAGGGAACGGGATTGGTCGTGTGAGCGGTGAAGGGTGAGCCGTCGGGCTCAAACATCTTATCTGCGTTGCCGTGGTCAGCGGTGATGAGCATTACGCCGCCCTTTGCCATAACGGCATCCGCAACCTTGCCGACACATGTGTCAACAGCTTCAACAGCCTTGACAGCAGCCTCAAAAACGCCTGTGTGACCAACCATATCGCAGTTTGCGAAGTTGAGGACAATGGCATCATACATATCTGCGTTGATTTTTTCAAGGAGGGTATCTGTTACGATATAAGCACTCATTTCAGGCTGAAGGTCATAGGTCGCAACATTGGGAGAATCAATAAGAATTCTGTCCTCGCCCTCATAAACGGTTTCTTCTCCGCCATTGAGGAAGAAAGTTACATGGGCATACTTTGTGAACTCTGCAATTCTGAGCTGCTTAAGACCTGCCTTGCTGAAAACCTCACCGATAGGCATATCGATTCTCTGAGGTTTATAAGCAACCTCAACATTGGGCATATCTGCCTCATACTGAGTCATGCAGACATAGTAAAGGTCGAGCTTCTTATCTCTTACAAAACCGTCAAAAGCAGGATCAACAAAAGCTCTTGTGATTTCTCTTGCTCTGTCGGGACGGAAGTTGAAGAAGATTACACTGTCACCGTCTTTAACAGCTTCTGCCTTTTCGCTCACGCAAGGAACGATAAACTCATCAGTTACCTCGTTCTTATATGATTCTTCAATCATTTCGCAGGCGCATGCAAATTTAGGACCTTCGAGAGCAGTCATTGCACGGTAGGTCTTTTCTACACGGTCAAACTTTCTTTCTCTGTCCATCGCATAGTATCTGCCTTCAACAGTTGCAATCTCACCAACTCCGATTTCAGCACATTTCTTATAAAGCTCTGCAAGGAAATCCTTACCGGAAGTGGGTGAAACATCTCTGCCATCCATAAGGCAATGAATAAACACTTTTTCAAGACCGTTGCGCTTTGCCAATTCAAGCAAACCGTAAAGATGAGTGTTATGGCTGTGAACGCCGCCGTCGGAAAGGAGTCCCATAAGGTGGAGCGCCGAGCCGTTCTTCTTGCAGTTTTCAACCGCACCGAGAAGAGCCTCGTTCTCAAAGAAATCGCCGTCATTGATCGACTTTGTGATTCTTGTAAGCTCCTGATAAACAACTCTGCCTGCGCCGATATTGGTATGGCCGACTTCGCTGTTACCCATCTGTCCGTCGGGCAGACCGACATCCATGCCCGAAGCGCCGATATATGTCATCGGATTTTCTTTCATGATTTTGTCGAGGTTGGGTGTCTTTGCATAAGAAATGGCGTTGCCGTAATCGCTGTCATTTCTGCCGAAGCCGTCCATGATACAAAGGAGAACAGGTTTTTTACTCATTTTCATACATTCCTTTCAGTTAGTCATTTTCGTAGGGAACACTCCCCAACATTCCTTTGCAGAACATTCGGGACCATTCCCTACATTTTTTGACGGGAACGGATTTGCCCGTTCCCGTCAAATCAAATTGTAAGTTAATTATTTTGAAGCTGCTTCGACAATCTTTGCGAACTTCTCTGCAACGAGTGAAGCGCCGCCGATAAGACCGCCGTCAACATCATACTGAGCAAGAAGATCGGCTGCATTTGCATCGTTCATTGAGCCGCCGTACTGGATAACAAAACGGTCAGCATCTTCCTTGCTGTAAAGCTCTGCAATAAGAGCACGGATAACAGCGCAGACTTCGTTTGCCTGCTCGGGAGTTGCAGTCAGACCTGTACCGATAGCCCAGACGGGTTCGTAAGCGATGATGATGTTTGCAAGCTCATCCTTTGAAACGCCCGAAAGAGCAACCTTTGTCTGCTTTCTGACAACCTCTGCAGTGATGCCGAGCTGTCTTTCTTCAAGAACCTCACCAACGCAAAGGATAACCTTGAGGCCTGCATTGAGAGCAGCTCTTGTGCGGTCACGGACTGTTTCGTCGGTTTCGCCGAAATACTGTCTTCTTTCGGAGTGACCGATGATAACATAGGGAACGCCTGCAGCCTTGAGCATTTCAGCGGAAATTTCACCCGTGAATGCGCCGCTTACAGCCCAATGACAGTTTTCTGCACCGATCTTGATGTTTGAGCCTTCAGCAGCTTCCATAGCGGCATAAAGGTCGATATAGGGAGCGCAGATAACAACATCGCAGTCAGCGTTTGCAACGAGGGGCTTCATCTCTTCGATGATAGCCTTTGTTTCTGCGGGAGTTTTGTTCATTTTCCAGTTACCTGCGATAACAGGTCTGCGGAGTGATTTATCCATGATTTTTATGTCCTTTCACAGAATTGCACAGCGGGCGGATAATATCCGCCCCTACACAAATAATTTTAAAATTTCTTACATTTGGGTTTCATTAATGATAACGGATTTTTGGATGAAATTTGGTTTTCGCACCGAACGCCGCATATATCTATACGCAAGCGAGCGAAAAAGTCAAAGATCGCAAAAATTATTTGTCATTAACAGCTTCGATGCCGGGAAGAGCCTTACCCTCAAGGAATTCGAGAGATGCGCCGCCGCCGGTTGAGATGTGAGTCATCTTGTCGCCGAAGCCGAGAGTGTTGACTGCTGCTGCGGAGTCGCCGCCGCCGATGATTGTAACTGCATCTGTTTCAGCGAGTGCCTTTGCAACTGCGATCGTGCCCTTAGCAAGAGTGGGATTCTCGAAAACGCCCATGGGGCCGTTCCATACAACTGTCTTTGCGCTCTTGACTGCTTCTGCATAGAGTTCAGCGGTCTTGGGACCGATGTCAAGGCCTTCCTTGTCAGCAGGAATAGCGTCAGCTGCATAAACTTCTGTTTCGATCTCTGCATCGATGGGGTTGGGGAAGCCTGCTGCGGTTACAACGTCAACGGGAAGAAGGATCTTAACGCCCTTTTCTTCTGCCTGAGCGAGCATGTTCTTGCAATAGTCAATCTTGCTCTCGTCAAGGAGAGAGTTGCCTACGCCGTAGCCCTGAGCTGCAAGGAAGGTATAAGCCATGCCACCGCCGATGATAAGAGTGTCAGCCTTGTTGAGAAGGTTTTCGATAACATTGAGCTTATCAGCAACCTTAGCACCGCCGAGGATAGTTACGAAGGGTCTTTCGGGAGCTTCAACAGCGTTGCCGAGATACTGAAGCTCTTTGCCCATGAGGTAACCTACTGCTGCTTCTTCAACAAAAGCAGTTACGCCGACTGTTGAGCAGTGAGCTCTGTGAGCTGCACCGAAAGCATCGTTGACATAGAGCTCGCAAAGGCTTGCAAGATCCTTTGAGAAAGCTTCGCCGTTCTTTGTTTCCTCTGCACGGAAACGGGTGTTTTCAAGAAGAACAACATCGCCGTCGTTCATAGCGGCAACTGCTGCCTTTGCGTTTTCGCCGACAACTGTGTCATCAGCTGCGAAAACAACTTCCTTGCCGAGCTTCTCGCTGAGTCTTGCAGCAACGGGAGCAAGGGAGAACTTTGCTTCGGGGCCGTTCTTGGGCTTGCCGAGGTGGGAGCAGAGGATAACCTTTGCACCGTCATTTATAAGCTTCTGAATTGTGGGAAGAGCAGCGTTGATTCTGTTTTCGTCTGTGATAACGCCTTCCTTGAGGGGAACGTTAAAGTCGCAGCGAACAAGAACCTTCTTGCCCTTTGCATTAATGTCGTCTACTGTTTTCTTGTTAAGTAAGCTCATTTCAAATCGTCCTTTCAGATTTAATAGTATTTGTTGCATACTTTACCAATTACCTATTTTATTATATTATGGCAATTTTTTCAAGCATTATTTATCGTTATTTTGCCGAATATAAAAGCGTTTTCGGGCTTTTAATTGTAAGGTAAGAACTTAAATGCCGATTCTCAACAAAATAATTGACTCACTTTTCCTCTTTTGGTATAATATACGGAACAATACATCGGGGAGAGATGATCATGAGCATATTTCAGATCGTTATCACAAAGCTTATCTCGACCGTTCTTGCGGTGATATTCATTCCGTTTTCCGTACTTACTCACGGAATTGATTTTTTGTCATCGGGCGGTCATACGGACACGGCGAAAACGAATGTTGTCGGACTCGGTGCGATTTTCCGTTCTCAGGGAATGACGACCGACGGCGAAACATTTTATTTTTCGTCAAAGACAACTCTTATCCGCACGAAGCTCGATTCAAAGACGGTTATCGACGCCGATTATTCCGCAATTCCCGATGAACTGAAGGAGAATTACGGAATCGCTCACATCGGCGGACTCAGCTATTATGACGGCTTCATATATGCAGGCATGGAGGACAGCAAGGTCTGGGACTATCCGATCGTCGGCGTTTATGATGCCGAAACCCTTGATTTCGTTGAATATTTCATTCTTGACAGCGAAACCGTTACGAGAGGTCTGCCCTGGGTCTGCGTTGACGGCGAAACGGGTTATCTCTACTGCACGGACCACTCCAAGCAGCCGACGAAGCTTCTCGTTTACGACACGGCAAACGAAATGAAATTCATGAAGGAGATTCCTCTTTCCTTCAGCGTTCCGTCGATTCAGGGAGCCGAATTCCATAACGGCATTCTTTATGCCGCAACGAACGATGAAACAAAGGCAATTTACAAAATCAACCCCGAAAGCGGAGAGGTTGAAAAGCATCTTGACAGAAATCTTCTCGGCGGCGAGGGTGAGGGAATGACCTTCATCACAAAGGAAAACGGAAAAACCGTTCTCGTTGCGATGGATATGGGAACGATCTTCATCAACGCATTTATCAGAGAATATCCCGCAGACTAAGGAGCATCAGATCATGAAAAGCAATAAAATCGTCGCAGCCGTTGCCGCCTTTGCCGTTATATTCACGGCGGTTGCATGCGTGCTTGTTTACAAATATGTAAAAGAAAATCAGAGTCCCGTTCCCGAAGTTCAATCAACAACAGCTTATCAGGAGGAAACCGCAGATGTTTTCCTGCCCGTAACGGAGCTTCCGTCTGTTTCTCAGACTCTGCCCGTTCCGAGCGAGAGTGAAACGCTTCTTTCCTCTGAGCCTTCAACCGCTCAGACATCGGAAAATGTTTCCGTCAGCGAAAAGGTAACCCAGATAGTTCAGACAACGAACAAGGCGTTCAGAGAAGTTTTCAAAATGCCTTCCGCACCGAAGTATGTTCCGCCCGATGCCGACATTGACTTTGAAACGGCAAAGGTCCTTTCTTATAAATATGACCCTGACGGCGGATATTTCTATACCGACGACAAAAACTGCTGGCAGCAGAATTTCGGCTTCAACGAGGGCTATGACAGCATGGCTCCTCTCGGCATGATGAACTATGACACAGTCAGAGTCAAGTTTGAATATGACAACAAGGAATGGCTCATCCAGATGTGGAAGGGACAGTACGGCTATGCGTTTGTCGGCGGTGAGGTCGGCGTTTATACGAGAAAGATCGGAGCAAGCGGAACTCATTACAACTGCGCCAAAGAAGAGGACTGGCTCAACATGGAAATGGCGTTTATCTGGGACAGAAGCCATAACGGCAATTATCAGACGATATTCACGAGGGATTACACTCAGTATTGGTGGTGCACGGGCTTTGTTCCCGGTCTTGAAACGGGTTCGCCGAGAGATCAGTTCAGACTCATTACACACATCACCTTTGAGTCACCCGAAATGGCGGAGCTTTTCTGCTCAGAGTTTGAAAAGCACGGCTTCCGCAGAGTTGCAAAGCTCAACAACAGCGAGATCGACACCTTCGTTCAGGTCGGAGCGGATGTTGCTTTCGTATGGCAGAATATAGTGCATAATTAAATTAAATTTGAGGGCGATTCCGAAAAATCGCCCTTTTTCTTTTTGAAAAGCGGGAGTGTAACCTCTTTTTCTTCGTCTAACAAATGAAAGGGCATCCTTTCGGAAAGGAGAAGAGCCTATGGATAACGGTGCAAGTAGCTACCGCCGTTTTCTTGACGGTGACGACAACGGTCTTGTTGAACTGATAAAAGATTATAAAGACGGACTCACTCTTTATCTCTGCGGCTTTACGGACAACATTCTGACCGCAGAAGAAGCCATGGAGGAGGTCTTCGTTAAGCTCGCAGTCAAAAAACCGAAATTCTCGGGAAGATCCTCGTTCAAAAGCTGGCTTTACGCCATAGGTCGGAACACGGCAATCGACTTCATGCGCCGCAGCAGCAGGCATAAGCATGAAAATATTGACGATTATGTCGCACTTGCCGCAGAGGAATCGGAGCTCGAAAAAGCATTTCTGATTGAAGAAAGAAAAATCCGTCTTCACTCGGCGATGAAAGAGCTCAAGGCGGAGCACAGACAGATTCTCTGGCTTATCTATTTCGGGGATTTCAGCGTTTCCGAGGCCTCGGTGATAATGAAAAAGAGCAAACACGCAACCGAAAATCTTTTATACAGAGCAAGGCTCTCTCTCAGAACAAAGCTTGAAAAGGAGGGCTTCGTTTATGAAGAATTATAACGAAATTGCCGAAAGCGTTTTCATCCGCAGGGACAAGGCTCTTGCCGAAAAAACAAGACGCCGCAAAACAGCAAAAAATATAGTTCTGCCCGTCATCTGCCTTTGTGCGGTCGTGGGCGCAGTCATCGGCTTCGGTCACGAATGGGAACCGACTCATGCCGCCCCGACATCGGAACAGAATAAAACTCAGAACAAAATCGTTATCAACACAGAGCTGCCCGAAAATGTCGGAACCAACGGCATTGCCGATTTTTGCCTTGATGCAAATGATTTCGTGCCGATGACAAAAGACGAGCTCCGTGCCTTTTACGGAACGGAAATCTTTCCGTGGACTCCTCCCGATATGGCGGAATATGTCGGTCATCTCAGTACCGATGAATCGGGACAGTACGGGATTTTCCGTGCAAACGGCGGCACGGGCAATATAACGCACGATAATCTGCTGATACTTTTCACTAACCGTGAAGCTGAGGAAAGAAGAGGCCTTGAAATCGAGGTATCCAAAAAATACAGATATCTCAGCGTAAACAACTGGGGCAGTATACAATCTCATGATACTCTGTCAAAGGAATTCCCCTGCTCAATTATAAACGGAACAGAGGTTTATATTTACCAAAACCTCAGGACAGGCGGAGGATATTCGGCTGTTTTCATCTATAACGATACGGGCTTCAGCATCTCTGCCGACGGCTTCAGCGAGGATGAGCTTGTCAGGGTTATCGAATCGCTCACGGAATGCGGAGATAAGTTCAAGGGAAATGAATATAATCCCAATCCCGTTCTCCCAATAATTCAGGATTTCGAAAGCGATATGCGGACGATGAATATGCATCCCGAAAACGGTGAAATCGTTATGAGCCCTGCTTTGCTCAACGCCATGGAGCGTCACGGTGACAAGGCGAAATATATCGTTGCCGTCACCGTCTGCAGATCGGGAAAAGCTCTCGGCACAAACTCCGACGAGGTTATGGCGGAAAGGCAAAGATTCATCGACCTCGGATATATCGTATATTATACGGAGCATACCACCCCGACACCGAACGTTTACCGCTATGTTTTCGGTTTTCACGCATCGTATGAAGAACTCAAAAATCTTCCTGCAAACAGCGAATACGGGTATATAATCAAACTCTGTGATGAATAAAAAAGCAACGGCTTGTACGGATTTTTCCATACAAGCCGTTTTCATGTTCATTTAAGCTCCGTAACCTTTTCGAGCTGTTTCATTACGGTTCCGTTTTCAAAATATCTTTCGTCGATGATCGAGATCTGCATTTCTTCCGCACGCTCCCATATGGGAGATTTTCTGTCAACAGATTTCGTTGTTGCAAGAACTGCGGCGGCAAGCTCTCCCCCGAACTTCTTTCTCAAAGCATAAAGCTCGTTGAGATCATCGTTTGTCGGCATTCTCGTTTTGCACGAAACAAAAACGGGAAGAACTCCTCTCGTCAGAACAACATCGACCTCGTTTCTCGGAACGGGTCGGTCAACGATCTCTTCGAGGGATTCGGATCTCGAGGGGATATCCCAGACGAATTTGACGCTTGACTGAACATCGAAGAATTTTTCGCTTTCTATGCCTGCAAGATAGATCGCAAGCTCCAGCCACACTCCCTCATTGACGAGAAGCATCGCCATTTCTCTGTTGATGAAGCTGAATCTGACCCGCTTTTTATCGGGAGAAAATCTGAGATATTCTATAATACCTGCGGCGGCAAGCTCCCTCATGATCTCTTCGTGGCACCGAAAGGTTTTTCCGTCGCCGTCATCAAACGAAAAAACCGCATCAACATTCAGATCGTCCGCAACTCTCTCGTTCTCGCCCTTTGCAACCTTCTGCAAATACTTTATGAAGCGGTTCCATACATCACGGTTTTTAAAACAAACGCCGATAACTTTGCGGATAATCTCCCATTCTTCATCGGTGAATTTCTTGTTTCTCGAATCGGAATATACCGTTCCGCCCGCAATAGTTATGAACGCATCGCAGGAAAGTCCGATATCGACCCCGGTCAGTCTTTCCTCGCCGAGATGGCGGAAGGCATTTATGCTTCTGTCGTAATAAACTATCTTTGCATCGTAAGGAATCAGACTGCCTGCCGCAACAAGCGCAAGGTCCCTGCCGCCCGTGACATCGATAAAGCATTCGTTGCCTGCTTCGGTTTCACGGCGGATAAGCTCTTTCAGCTTTCTGCGCATTTCATCATAGTTATCCGAATCGGCGGCGGAAAAGCTGAAGGAGCAATCAAGCCCCACAAGCTGAGCATATTCATGCGCTGCAGACGAAACATCGATATCCAGCGATTCATAATCGCCGAGAAAGCATACCCTGTCGGGTTCAAAAACGGTTGCGGCAAGATAATTATAAATGGGTTCCTGATCAAAAAGCTCAATCAAAGTTTTCATTCTTCATCCTCGGTTTCGGATCATGTATATTGTTTTTACAGTTTATCACATTTATTCATATTTTTCAACCTTACTGCTATTGCGGAGAAAAAGAAAAAGTGATATATTGTTTTTCAGAGGTGAAAAATATGGTCAATTTTGATTTCATTGAAAATAAAAGATTAAAGAAGCAGATCGAGTTCACGGTTGAGATCGACAAGATGAAGCAGATCCTCCGCCGCAACCTCATTGCCGACGGCTCAAAGCGTGAGGACGATGCCGCTCATTCATGGCATCTTGCGGTCATGGCGATGATTCTTGAGGAATACAGCGCAGAGAAGATCGACGTCGGCAGAGTCATTAAAATCGCTCTCGTTCACGACCTCGTCGAGGTCTATGCAGGTGACACCTTTGCGTATGACTCAAAGGGCTATGAGGATAAGGAGCAGAGAGAAAGGGATGCCGCCGCAAAGCTTTTCGGGATGCTTGAGCCTGAGCAGGGAGCGCAGATACGCTCTCTCTGGGATGAGTTCGAGGCGGGAGAAACCGCAGAGGCGAAATATGCCAATGCGATCGACCGCATCCAGCCGCTTCTTCTCAACTATCTGACAAACGGGCACACATGGAAAACGGGCGGCGTGACCTCAGCGCAGGTCTATAAACGCATGGATATCATCCGCACCGCAACGCCCGAGCTGTGGAGCATCGTCGAAGGAGTTATATCCGACTCAATAAAAAAAGGAATTCTCAAGCCGTAAAAAGAAAAAACGCTGAACCGTTGCTCCGTGCATCGGCTCAGCGTTTATTTTATTCCTTTGTGATTTTGTATCCGAGCTTTACGATGAGCTTGAGAGTTTCCATTGTAGTCACTCTGTCATACTCTTTTTCCTCTTCGGGCAGCTCGTCATACGCAACAAGGCAGGGAGTTATCTTCTTCTCGCTGTCCTTGACCTCGCCGTAGGTCCAGCCCTCTTTTATTCTTCCGACAGCCCACAGATCGTGGCAGTTTTCGGCTATCGTTTCCGTCAGCGCAAGAAGCGATTCATCGAGCACAACATCGCTTGTATCAACGGGTGAGGGTATATATTTTTCGTTCAATTTCATAATCTCCTTCGTATGGTATGGTTGTATTATATTATATTTTTCTCAGAAAATCAATATTCTTTGCGGATATTGCATTTCTGTAAATATTAGGTTATAATATCATTAATTATAACCACAGATGATTGTGAGGATAAAAAGTGAAAACACAGATTGTTGACATAAACTCCGCCGCAGAGCTTGACGCATTCAGCGAGGCTCATAAAAACGGTCATTTTCTCCAGACCTCTCTCTGGGGAAAGGTCAAGAACGACTGGAAATGGTTCGGCGTTATCTGCCGCAGCGATTCAGGCGAAATCACGGGCACTCTTGCAGTCCTGCTCCGCAAAATATCCGGACTGCCCTTCCATATGATGTATGCTCCCCGAGGTCCCGTCTGCGATTTTGACGACAGAGAAACCTTCAATGCGCTTATCAATGCCGCAAAAGAGGAGGGCAAAAAATATAACGCCTATGAGCTGAAGATCGACAAGGATGTTCCCTACGAAAATGAAGAATACAGAGCCATCGCAAGCGATGCAGGCTTCAAATTCAAGGGAAGAACCGTGAATTTTGAGGATTATCAGTGCCGCTGCGTTATCAGGATCAACCTTGACGGCAGAACCGAGGACGAGGTTTTTGCCGCCTTCCATTCCGATCACAGACGAAAGATCCGCAACGCAATCAAAAACAATGTTGAGATCAGAATCCACGGAAGCGAAATGGCGGAAACCTTCTACGAGATCATGAAGGAAACCTGCGAAAGAGACGGCTTTGAGCTTCGCCCCGCCAAGTATTTTGCAAGAATTCTCGACTGCTTCGGTGACAAGGCAAGGCTCTATATGGCATACTATGAAGGCAAGCCCATAGCAGGCGCAATTTCCGTTCTTTGGGGCGATAAGCTCTGGTACTTCTACGGCGCATCCTCCAACGAAAACAGAAATGTCATGCCGAACTACCTGCTGCAATGGGAAATGATAAAATGGTCGATCGAGGCAGGCTGCCGCATCTACGATTTCAGAGGCGTTGCAGGCGTTATCGACGAGAGCAATCCGCTTTTCGGGCTTTACCGCTTCAAGCACCGTTTCGACGGTGAATATGTTGAGTTCATGGGAGAAATGGATCTCATTCTCAAGCCTGCCGCCGCAAAAATCGTTTCCGCATCTCAGGAAATAATCAAAAAGTTAAGATAAAGGAGAGAATACAATGATCAGAGTTACCGTCTGGAACGAAGGCGTTCACGAAAAAACAAGCAACGAGGTTGCCGGCGTTTATCCCGCAGGCATCCACGGCTGCATCAAAAACTTCCTCTCATCGCAGAGCGACATGGAGATACGCACAGCGACTCTCGCACAGCGACGCTGCGGTCTTTCCGATGAGGTTCTTGAAAACACGGATGTTCTCATCTGGTGGGGACATATGGCTCATGACAAGGTACCCGACAAGCTTGTTGAAAAAATACATAAGCGTGTTCTGGGCGGTATGGGACTCGTTGTTCTTCATTCGGGTCACCATTCCAAGATCTTCAGATCGCTTATGGGAACAACCTGCAACCTCAGATGGCGTGACGGCGACAGAGAAAGAATCTGGAACATCAATCCCAATCACCCCATCGCAAAGGGCATTCCCGACCATTTCAGCCTCAATGTTGAAGAAATGTACGGCGAGCAGTTTGACATCCCCGCTCCCGACGAGATCGTTTTTCTCGGTTGGTTCTCGGGCGGCGAGGTATTCCGCTCGGGCTGCTGCTGGACCAGAGGTCTGGGCAGAATCTTCTATTTCCAGCCCGGTCACGAAAGCAACCCCACCTTCCACAATGAATATGTTCAGCGCATAATCATCAACGCTGTCCGCTGGGCAAATCCCGTCAATCCCGTCAGAGAGCCCATTCCCTGCCCCCACAAAAAAGTTCCCCCCGAGGAAAAATACAGGGAGGCTCTTGCAAAATAATGGAAACCTTCAAAATAAAAAAGCTGCGTGAAAACGCAAAAATCCCCTTCAGAGCAACCGCAGGCAGCGCAGGAATGGACCTTTACGCCTGCATTGACGAGCCGATAACCCTCGGCGGCGGTGAAAAAGCGGTTATACCGACGGGAATCGCAATCGAGCTTCCGAGCGCTGAGCTTGCCGCTTTTGTTTTTGCAAGAAGCGGTCTTGCCATCAAGCACGGCATCGGTCTGCTCAATTCCGTCGGCGTTATCGACAGCGACTACAGAGGCGAGATCTGCGTCGGCGTTATCAATCAGCTCAAGGAAGAATATACGATTCAGCCCGATGAGCGTATAGCCCAGCTCGTCATCATGCCCGTTTCTCTCATCACCCCCGTCGAAGCTGAAACGCTTGACGAAACGGAAAGAGGCGCAGGAGGCTTCGGATCAACGGGAAAGGCATAATCAGGTGATTCAATGAAAATATCAACTCTTATCTCATGCCTTAAATTAAGAAAGCTTTCAAATTATCTGTCCCATGTCAGAAACATGGACTGCGAAAAAGTTCTCGGGAATGAGCCTCTTATCATTTCAGATAAACAGAGCGACGGGAAAGAGCTGAAAAAAGCAAGACTTTCCGATGTTGTTTCCCAAGCTGACATTCACCGTCAGTTATTTGAAAAATATTCGCTCGGAGAGGTTGCCGGAGACGGCACCGACTTTGAAAAGACCGTTGCAATTCTGAAATGGCTGACGGAAAACACCCGGTATTCGGGCGTAAGCATGAAATACCGCCCCGATAACGGCTTGGGAATCCTTGACAGCTCATTCCGAAAGCCATTCAAGTATTCGATCAACTGCAGAGATAAAGCGATCGCCTTTGCAGACTGTCTTATCGCAGTCGGAATCAAGGCTTATCCCGTCTGCATGCTCGGCTCAAAGTTTGTCAACTGCCATTTCAACTGTCATGTTTATCTGCGTGAGCTTGATAAATGGTGCAACTTCGATCCGTCCTTCGGATGCTGGTTTACAGACGAAAACGGCGATCTCCTCGATGCTTTTGAGATCCGCAGGCTTTTCACGGAAAATTCCGAGCCGGTTATTCACGGATATGATTTCAACGGCACAACCGAAAGCATCGATGTTTACAAGATCTGTTTTCTGAAATCCTGCATGTCCAATCTCAGCACATGGGAAAACAACTTCATCGAAACAAGACAAAAACGAAAAACATACTCGGGCAGAAATTTCAAAGTCTTTGACTGCGAATTGCCCCATTAAAGGAACATAATCATGAAAAAAACAATCAGCATTCTTTGCATTTTTGCAATTATCTTCTCGGCATGCTCCGTTTTCGCATTTGCATCGGATTCGGAGAAGCCTTACGAAAACAGCGAATACTATGAAATCGGCGACTACAGCATTCATTACAGAGTCTTTCCCGCTGAGGGTGAAAGAAAAGGCAGAATAATGATGCTTCACGGCTTCCTCTGCTCAACCTATGCATGGCGCAACATGGTGCCTATCCTCAACGGTGCGGGCTATGAATGCGTGCTTGCAGACCTGCCGAATTTCGGCTTCAGCACCCGTGAAAACGGCGGCATGGAAATCATCGACCGTGAGGATATCGTCATCAGCCTCATGGAAAGCATCGCCCCCGCAAACGAATGGATAATCGCAGGTCACTCGATGGGCGGCGGTGTTGCGGTCAATATCGCAATCGAGGAGGATGTTGAAGCTCTTCTTCTCTACTGCCCTGCTCCTCAGAGCGAATTTCCGAAACAGATGGAGGGCATCATGACCTCTAAACTCATGAAGAGCTTTATGAATCTGTTTTTCAACTATGGCACACGCATTCCGATTCTTGTCAAAATGATAATCTATGCGGCAACCATGGATTGGCAGTTTGCCATGGACTATGATATTACGGGTGTCACCGATGCAACTCAGCATGACGGCTTCGGCGGCGGCTTATGCGAAATGATGTTCAATGTCAAAGCAACCGCTCTCGACAGAGCCGACGAGGTCGACTGCCCCGTTTTCATCTGTCAGGCGAGCAAGGATATCATCATCAATCAAACGATGAAGGATCAGATGAACGGCGCATTCCCCGACGCAACCTCATATCTCGTTGAAGGCGGCGGACATCAGTGCATCGAAAACAGAGCCGACGAGATCTGTGCCGAAACTCTTGCATTCCTCGGTGAAAATGTATAGTGTAAAGCGAAATTAACGGGTGTAAATCAAAGTTTACACCCGTATTTTTTATGTAAACAGATATTTACACTAATGTTAATTTTAAATTTTTTTAAAATGTAAACTCCGAATGATTGAATTTGCGGTCTGATTGGGCTATAATGCCAATAGAACAGCAAAGGAACTATCCTTTTTATGTTCCGAAAACAGGAGGTCAGTTGATGGCTATTTCAGACAAGATATTGAATTTAAGAAAAGAAAACGGATTGTCGCAGGAAGCATTTGCGGAAAAGCTCGGCGTTTCCCGCCAGTCGGTCTCCAAATGGGAATCCGGCACCGCAACACCTGATATAGATAAAATTGTATCGATGAGCGAGCTTTTCGGAGTTTCCACGGATTATCTTCTCAAGGAGGATCTGAGCGAAATGCCCGTTACCTCCGAGGCTCCCTTTGCATCGGATATGGACGACACGGCAGAGATCGTTCTGCCTCCCGATATACCCGAATATGTCCCCGATTACGGTGAAGGCGACGGCGGCACCGCCTCTGACTCAGCCGTACCCCCTGCCGCTTCTGCCGTTCAGAATACGGCAAAGCCCGAAAAGAAAAAAACCTCCGCAAAGGCGGTCGTTGCCTGGGTCCTCGTTATATGCATCATGCTCGCAACGCTGTGCATTCCTCTTTTCTGGGGACAGATAAAGAATGCATGGTGGTCGGTAAACGGCGGCAAGGTGCAGTATCCCTATGTCCTCGTTCACGGTCTCGGCGGATGGGGCGAAAGCACGGGAATCAACGATGTTGTTCCCTATTGGGGCTCGACCTCAGGCAGCCTTTCCGCTCAGCTTCGTACAGAGGGCTATGAGGTCGTCACTCCGAGCGTAGGCCCCGTTTCGAGCGCATGGGACAGAGCCTGCGAGCTCTACGCACAGCTCACGGGAACACGGGTCGACTACGGCGAGGCTCACTCAAAGACACATAATCACGAACGCTTCGGAAGAACATATACGCAGCCCCTTGTTCCCGATTGGGGCGAGAAGCTCAACGGCGGTCAGCTCAAAAGAGTAAACCTTGTCGGTCACAGCTTCGGCGGCGCAACGGTAAGGCTCCTCACTTCTCTGCTCGAATACGGAAGCGAAGCCGAAAAAGCGGCATCGGGAAGCGATGTTTCTCCTCTCTTTGAGGGCGGAAAAGGCGATTGGGTGTTCAGCGTAACGACTCTCTGCGCTCCGCACAACGGCTCTTCGCTGACAGAAATCCTCAACGATTCGGACTCTCTTCTTTCGAGCCTTGACATTCTCGGAATCAACGATTCCCCCGTTCTGAAAACCCTCATGTCAACTCTCGGGCTGAGCAACATTTTTTCAAGCCCCGACATTGTCAGCACAACCGATCTGCTCATTTCCTTCTGTATGCTTGCAGGCAATATCACGCAGCCCGTCAAGGGCGTTTATGACCTGATGCTCGACCATTTCGGAATCGGCTCCGCAAACGAGAGCTCGCTTGAAAGCTCGATCGAGAAGGTCATCGCTTCGGGCAACGACCATGCGGCATATGATCTCTCGCCCGACGGTGCGGCGGCACTCAACAGCACGATAAAAACCGTTGACAGCGTTTACTATTTCTCCTATGCCTACAGCGCAACGAGAAACGCAAACCTGCTCGGCGGTCAGGCTCCGACTCTTGATATGCTCATTGTTCTTCAGGCATCCGCCCTCGGAATGGGAACATATACGGGAACAACGGCAGGCGGAATCGTCATCGATGAAAGATGGCAGGAAAATGACGGCCTTGTCAGCGTTGTTTCCGCTCAGAAGCCCGACACGGAGGAAGGAATCTTCCTTGAATCCGATGCGAGGGAGCTCGAGCCTAAGGAAGTGGAAAAGGGTATCTGGAATATTTCCCCGACGCTCAACGGACATCACGGCACGGTCATCGGTCTTGCTCCGTTTGACTCAAACGCTTCTCAGAAGACCCCGAAATTCTATACGGAGCTTTTCAGTCTTATCGACAATCTTAAAAGATAAATAACAAGTCCCTCTGCGGTTAAACTAACTGCGGAGGGATTTTTTTGAAAAAAGTTATTATAAGCGTTGACAGCGCAGCGGATATTCCCCGTGAACTCGCAGCGGAAAAAGGAATCGAAATTATGCCGATGTATGTCGTTGCCGACAGAAACACTCTGCGTGACGGCATCAATGTTGACGGCAGATGGATCTTCGATTATGTCGAAAGAACGGGTATCATCCCTAAGACCTCGGCGGTTTCTCCTGCCGAATATATGGATTTCTTTGCGCCGTTTGTGAAGGGCGGAGCGGCGGTCGTTCATCTTTCATTCTGCGGTGCACTCTCTTCGACCCACAGAAACGCCGTTCTTGCTTCTGCAAGGTCAGGAGATGTTTTCGTTCTCGATACGAAGAATCTCGGCGGCGGAATAGGTCTGCTTGCTCTGAAAGCGTGCGAAATGCGTGATAACGGCGTGCCCGCCGAAGAAATTTATTCGGAGCTGAAGGCTCTCGTTCCGAAAGCACGGGTATCGTATCTTCTTGACAGCGTCGAATATCTGCGTCTGGGCGGCAGATGCTCCGCCGCAAGCGCATTGGGAGCAAGCCTGTTTTCGATAAAGCCCTGTGCGGGAATGGTTGACGGCAGAATCGAAATTCTCGAAAAATTCAAGGGAAGATCCAAAGCTGCACGCTCTCTTTATACCGACAGACTTATTGAAAAATATCCGTATGCGGATAAATCGGCAGTTTTCATTTATCATTCGGGCATTAGCGGAGATGAGCTTGAATCAGCCGCAGGGAAGCTGAGAAACGCAGGCTTCAGAAAAATCATAACCGCCGAGAACGGAAGCATCATCAGCCTGCACAGCGCACCCAAGGCTTTCGGAATTCATTTTATGGCATAAAAAACGGGCTGTCTGCACAAACAGACAGCCCTGAATTTTTGTTAGATCTTCATGACTCCGAGAACATCGAGAACCGATGAAATGAGAATCAGAACGATGCACACGGGAGCAACATATTTGATAACAACCGTGAAAAGTGTTTTTGCCTTGAAGGGTGCGCCGATTTCGATCTCCTCAATAAGTGCCTTCGGCTTGATGACATAGCCGACAAAAATGCAGGTGAGGAAAGCAACGATGGGCATGAGCACGCTGTTGCTGACGAAATCGAACATATCGAGAATCGAAAGACCCGCAACGGTTACGAAATCCCAGATTCCGAAGCCGAGAGATGAGGGAATGCCGAGAACGATGCAGAAGAGGAAAACCGCAAGGCAGGATACCTTTCTGCCCCAGCCAAACTTATCTCTTACGATCGAAACAACGGTTTCCATGAGAGAAATCGAGGATGTGAGGGCGGCAAAAAGAACGAGCAGGAAGAAAGCGGCGCCGATAACCGCTCCCGCAGGCATGCTGTTGAAAACCTTGGGAAGAGTGATGAACATGAGGCTCGGACCTTTTCCGAGAGCCGCTTCGTCACCGCCCGAGAAAGCAAAGACCGCAGGAATAATCATAAGACCTGCAAGGAAGGCGATTCCCGTGTCAAAAATTTCGATCTGATGAACGGACTTTTCAACCGAAACATCCTTCTTCATGTATGAGCCGTAGGTTATCATGATACCCATGGCAAGGGACATCGAATAGAAAAGCTGTCCCATCGCCGCAAGAACGGTCGTTGCGGAGAATCTGCTGAAATCGGGAAGAAGATAATATTTAACGCCTTCCATCGCTCCGTCGATCGTTATGGAGTATACAGCGATAACGATCGTCAGAACAACAAGCACGGGCATCATGATCTTGCTGACCTTTTCAACGCCCTTTTCAACGCCGAGAAGAACAACGAGCGCAGTCAGTCCCATGAAGATAAGGAACCAGCCGATCGGTTCAAACGGTTTTGAAATGAAGCTTGTGAAATAACTGTCCGATGCGGATGCCGTCGCATCTCCGCTGACAAAAGCAAAGAGATATTTTGATACCCATCCGCCGATTACCGAATAATAAGGCAGGATGATCGCAGGAATGACCGATGCGATTATGCCGACAAAGCCGAATCTCTTGTCAAGCGATCTGAACGCATTGATTGCACTCTGACCTGTTTTTCTGCCGATTGCGATCTCAGCGCACATCAGCGCAAAACCGAAGGTTACGGCAAGAATGATATAAACGAGAAGGAAAACTCCTCCGCCGTATTTCGCCGCAAGATAAGGGAAACGCCAGATGTTACCAAGACCTACGGCAGAGCCTGCAGCGGCAAGGACAAAACCTATCTTGCCCGTGAAGCTGCTTCTTTTTTCTGTCATAGAAACCTCTCCTTAATTTTTTTGATGTAAACAGAATAGAATTTATTATCTCACATCTGACGGAATTTTACAAGAACTATTTTTATTTTTCCGATATTTTTATCCAAAGATAATTTCTGACTGCCGTTGCATAAATCAAAAAAATATGTTATTATATATTGATTAATATTTTGGTGGTCATGTTTTATGAAAATTATCAGATCCGTATTGTTTTATTTCTGGCAGTTCACCTACGGGCTTGCTCAGAATCTCATCGGTCTGGGTATGCTTACCGTTTACAAGGCAAGAGGCGCAAAAAGCGAATGGTTCCACAATGCGCTGATAACCTATATCGACAGAAAAAATTTCGGCGGCGTTTCGCTCGGCATGTTTATTTTTGTCAACGCAAAAAGAAAGGGCGACGACCTCCACGACCTGAAGATCCACGAATACGGTCACACGGTTCAGACGATGATTCTCGGTCCTCTCTGGCTTCTTGTTATTGCCGTGCCGTCATTCATCTGGTGCGGAGTTCCTGCCTTCGTCAGAATGCGTAAAGAAAAAAATATTTCGTATTATTGGCTTTACTGCGAGGGCTGGTCAAACCTTTGCGGGCTTTGGGCAACAAAGGACCGATTCCTCACCGAAGAATACATAAACCGAGGCAGATACGGAAAGCCGATCAATCCCAACAGAAATAAACGAAAAGATATCAAAGGAAGAAGGAGAAACAAATAATGAACGAAAAGAAATATCTCAAAACAAGCGAAACTCTCTCGTTTTCATTTTCGGCGTTCGGCAGAAGCATGATCTATACTCTGATGTCAACCTTCCTGCTGATATTCTATACGGATGCGATGAATCTGCGTCCCGTTCACGCAGGTGCGATCATCGTTGCGGCAAGAATCTTCGATGCAGCCAACGACCCCGTCATGGGCATTATCGCCGACAAGACCAAAACCAAGTTCGGCAAGCTCCGCCCCTATCTTCTCTTCTCGCCCTTCCTTATCATGATTTCAACCGCCGCTCTTTTTTATGTTCCCGATTTCGGCTACGGCGGCAGACTTGCATATTCGGCAGTTACATATATTATCTGGGGCATCTGCTTCACGATTCAGGATGTTCCGTTCTGGGGACTGAGCGCAGTTGTTTCTCCCCTTGAAAACGAAAGAAACCGCTTCATTTCAACCGCCAGAATCTTCAGCACGATCGGCGGAATCGTTCCCACTCTCCTCGTTCCCGTTCTGCGCAACGGACTCGGAAACACCAAGGGATATTTTGTCAGCGGTCTTATCTTTGCCGTTTTCGGTTCGATGATTTCTCTTCTTGCCTTCTTCGGCACAAAAGAAAGAGTTGTTGAAGAAAAAGAAAAGGTTTCCGCAGGCGAGATCGTTTCGGCTTATATCAAGAACAAGCCCCTGCTTCTCCTTATCGCCGCAAGCATTCTCGGCTCGGCGATGCTCATGGCTCAGACCTCGGGCAGCTATCTCGCAACTTATCTCATCAAGGATTCGGGCATTATTCCCAAGGGAACCGTTCAGACTGCCATGACGGTTGCGATCGGCGCAGGCATGATGATCGCCATGGTGCTCATGCCCGTTCTTCGCAAAAAGATGTCGCTCAAGGCAATTTACATTTCATCGGCTCTTTTCGGAGCTTTCGTTCACATCGTCATGTATTTTGTCGGCTATACAAACTTCTATCTTTTCCTTGCAGTTCTTGCGGTTGCAGGTCTTCCTCTCGGCATTTTCAATGTTATCACCTATGCAATGGTTGCCGACAGCGTTGACTATCTCGAATGGAAAACAGGCAGACGCTCAGAGGGCGTATGCTTCGCTTCCCAGACCTTCATCAGCAAGCTCACCGCAGGAATTTCAACTCTTATCACAAGCTTCGTTCTTGAAGCAGTCCATTTCGTTCAGCCCGTAAACGATGTTCCCGTTCTCGACCAGCCCGAGCCCGTTTTCAGGGGCATGTTCTTCATGGTCACGATTCTTCCCGCAGTCAGCCTTGCGCTCTGCGCAGTTCCGATGTTCTTCAACGATTTCACGGGCAAGAAAAAGGATGCGATCGTCAAGGAGCTCAATGAACGCAGGGAGGTAAAAAATGGATAACAACATCAACGCTTTCAGCGAGAACGGCGAATTTGACGCCTTTTCCGCAGGAGTTGAGCCCGGCGGACTCAGAAACACGACCCAGATAAAGGTTCTCATAACCTTCATCGTGAACCGCATGAAAGAGGCGGTTAGCGGCGAAATGATGCTTGAAGCTCTTCAGGTTCACGGGCTTGCAAACTATTTTGAAGCAACGCAGGCTCTTGACGAGCTTCTCGCAAACGGCAGTCTTTCCGAATCGGAGGGCAAGCTCTACATCACGCCCAAGGGAAGGCTTGCGGTTGCCGAGCTTTCAGACGATGTTCCCCGCACGGTCAAGGAAACAGCTCTTGCCGACACGATCAATCTCCAGCTCATGGAAAAGCGTGAGGGAGAAAACACCGTTGAGATCGAGCCGTCAGGCAACGGCTTCAACGTAACGTTCAAGGTTATGCATAAAGGGAATGTGCTCATGGCGCTGACCGTTTATGCCGCCGACCTCGAACAGGCTCAGCTTATAAAGCACAATTTCATCAAGGACCCCTCGAGAGTCTATTCGACCGTAATCACATCACTTTTCGTATAAGGAGCAGAAATCATGCTTGAACAACTCAAACAGCAGGTTTACGAAGCAAACCTCAAGCTCGTTGAATATAACCTCGTTCTTTTCACATGGGGCAATGTTTCCGCAATCGACAGAGAAAGCGGTCTTGTTGTCATCAAGCCCTCGGGCGTTGACTATGCGAAGCTCACCGCAGACGACATGGTCGTCATGAATCTCAACGGAGAAAAGGTCGAGGGCAGACTTAATCCCTCGTCGGACACTCCCACGCATCTTGAGCTTTACCGCCGTTTCCCCGAGATCGGAGGCGTTGCTCACACCCACTCCACCTTTGCGGTTTCATTCGCTCAGGCGGCGGCAGATATTCCCGCATACGGAACAACGCATGCCGACTTCGCATACGGCAGCATTCCCTGCACGAGAGATCTTACCAAAGAAGAGATCGAGGGCGAATATGAGCTGAATACGGGCAAGGTTATTGCGGAATGCTTTGAAACGAGAAGCATCGATTACAACGCAGTGCCTGCCGTGCTTGTCCGCTCTCACGGCCCGTTTACATGGGGCAAAAACGGCTTTGATGCTGCCAAGAACTCCGCAATCCTTGAGGAGGTTGCAAAAATGGCATATCTGAGCAGAACGATGGATGCCGAGCCTGCAAACGAATTCATTCAGCATAAGCACTATTTCAGAAAGCACGGTGCAGGTGCATATTACGGTCAGAAATAAATCGCTTGACACAGTTGTTTTTTCAGTATAGAATTAAAATGACCCGATAAAAATAACCGTTCATCGGATGAAAAGGTGATAATATGGCTAAATGTCCCAAATGCGGAGTCAAGCTCCATATATGGAATATCAAAGCGGAGTGCCCGAAATGCGGCGTAAATATTGCAAACTATGACTGGGAAAACCGTCTTGAGCAGGATGCGATCGAAGCGGAAATAGCCTTTGCAAAGCTCCGTGAAACTCTCAGCCGCTTCAAATATTCATTCATCGGAACAAAGCTGAGAATAGCAAGAATTCCCGTGAGCGTTCTTCCGCTCTTCTCTTTCCTTCTTCCGCTCGGCACTCTTGCGGTTTCCTTCCCGTTCTTCAGCGAAAAATTCACTCTCAACGCAATCACGATCGTTATGGAAATAATCGGCGGCGTTGATATCATGGGAATATTCAAGGGAATGAGCTCGGAGCTCATCGGCGACTCCTTCAAGATGCTCGCCGCAACGCTGATCCTCGTTGTTCTCAGCGTGCTTTCTCTGCTTGTCAGCCTTGTTTTTCTGCTTCTCAATTTCAAGAAATTCAACAGCAAGGGTCTGTTCGTAACAAACCTTGTTGCAAGCGGCATGATGCTCGCAAGCTCGTTCACTTTCGCAAAATTCTCCGAGCTTGTTGCCGGCGGCTCTCTCGCCGCTGCATGGCAGAGCGGTCCTTCGTGGGGCGTTTATGTTTCCGCCGCTCTTTTCCTCGCCTCGGCAATAATCAACCTCTGCGTTTCGCTTCAGAAGGTTGAGCTTCCCGCAGCAGAAGAAAAAAACGAAGCCGCAGAGGAAGCCAAAGAAGAGGCTAATGTCTAAACAGCAATTAACCGATGCAATCTGTACGGACTGCATCGGTCTTTTTTTATTCGGGCAAGGTGATCTGCGCATCGGGATAGTAGTGAGCAAGTATTCCGTCCCACGAGCTCCCCTGCCGTGCCATATAATCCGCACCGTACTGACTCATACCCACCCCATGACCGTGTCCTTTGCAGGATACGGTTATTTTTTTGTCGGAGCAGGCAATTTCAAAGCTGTTGCTTCTCAGCTCAAGAGCAGCTCTGATATCAGCACCGCTGAACTCTTTTCCGCAGATAACCGCTTTGACGACATATCCGTTTTCGGTTTCACAGCTTTCAACCCATTCAGCCGCATCTCCGTCAGCTTTTATTCCGAGCTTTTTTGCAAATTCATCGGCAGAAAAATTTTTTTCTTCGGCAAAATCGGGTGACAGCCTGTCGCCGTCGCTCGTGACACTCTGAAGATACGGAATCTCTTCTCCCCATAAGCTCTGTGCGGACTGCGTGTTTCCCGAGCTGATAGAATGATAGACCGCAAGAGCTGTTTCACCGTCATATGTCAGTCTGCAGCCGTAGACCGCATCGACCGCCGCCGAAATTTTTGCCTCATTCTCTTCAAAAGCGTCACCCCATTTTTCGATCCTTGCCTGCCTGCTGACATATCCCTGATGCGTGAGCGGACTGTCGCTGATAAGCTCGGAGGAGTTTTCGCTTATCCTCTTTGCATAGCTGTAGCTCGCAACCGCCTGAGCTTTAAGCGCTTCCGGATGATAGTTTGCCGGCATTTCCGCCGCAACGCAGCCGACAAGATATTCTCTCATCCCTATTTTGCTGACCTCTCCCGTTTCAGAGGACATAACGGCTATATATTCCGCCTTCTCCTCTTCGCTGTAAGAAATGACCGGCACTCCGTCTTTGACGGGCTTTTCTGTTTTTTCCGTACCCATGGCAGCCATCGGACAAAGGCACATTATCAGAAGCAGCACCGCCGCCGTTACGGCATATTTTTTCAAACACATCACCCCTGAATATTCTGTCGGATTTTACTATATAATTTTGTTTACTTGACTTTTATTAATGTGCGGGTGTATAATACTGGTAATTATACAGTAAAATGGAGATAGTAGCATTACCCGTAAAGAAAGGATTACCCGATATGTCCAAGAACGAAGCAAAAGTATCAGATTCAAACATTAGAAATTTATGCGATCAGATTCGCAAATATAACCATATAGAGCCCTCGGACTTTGACCGCTTCAATGTCAAAAGAGGTCTGAGAAACTCTGACGGAACCGGCGTTATGGCAGGCATCTCGAGAGTCTGCTCGGTCGGCGGTTATCTTATTGATGACGGTGAAAGAGTTCCCTGCGAGGGTCATCTTCACTTCAGAGGCTATGATATGAGCGAAATCGTCAGCAACGTTATCGCCGAAGACCGTTTCGGCTTCGAGGAGGTTGTCTGGCTCCTGCTTTTCGGCTCACTTCCCACAAAGAGTCAGCTTGACAATTTCTGCGATATTCTCGCAAGATGCCGTGAGCTTCCCGAGGACTTCATTGAAGATATGATAATGAAGGCACCCTCCCCCAACATCATGAACAAGATCTCCCGTTCGGTTCTTGCTCTCTACTCTTATGACAACAATCCCGACGACACCTCCGTCGAAAATGTTCTGCGTCAGTGCATCAACATAATCGCTCAGATCCCTGCAATCATGGTTTATTCCTATCAGGTAAAGCGCAGACATTATTACCACAAGAGCATGTATATCCATCAGATGAATCCTGCTCACAGAACCGCCGAAACGATCCTCAATTCAATCCGTTCAAACAAGAGCTTTACGGACAGAGAAGCCAAGCTGCTCGACACCTGCCTCATGGTTCACGCAGAGCACGGCGGCGGTAACAACTCAACCTTTGCCACAAGAGTTCTGACCTCGAGCGGCACGGATACATACGCCTCGATCGCTGCCGCAGTCGGTGCTCTCAAGGGTCCCAAGCACGGCGGTGCAAACATCAAGGTTACCGAAATGGTTGACCAGTTCCGTGAAGGCGTTTCCGACATCACGAACGAAGGTCAGGTTGCCGATTTCCTCAGAAAGATCATCCGCAAGGAAGAGGGCGACGGCTCGGGACTGGTTTACGGCATGGGTCACGCAGTTTACACCCTTTCCGATCCCAGAGCAAAAATCCTCAAGGCGAAAGCGGAGGAGTTTGCCATGAATACCGAGTTCGAGAAGGAATTCATTCTTCTCAACACAATTGAAAAGCTCACTCCCCAAATCTTTGCCGAGATCAAAGGCGTAAACAAAGCGATGTGTGCAAATGTTGACCTTTATTCGGGTCTTGTCTATAAGATGCTCGACATTCCGCCCGATCTTTTCACTCCCATTTTCACCGCCGCAAGAGTTGCGGGCTGGTCGGCTCACAGAATCGAAGAGCTTCTCACGGGCGGAAAGATCATCCGTCCCGCTTACAAGAATACGAATGTATTCCACGAATATGTTCCGCTTGAAAACCGCTGATAACACCATAACAAAAGAGGTAATTCATTAAATGAAAGAGAAAATCATGAATTCGGGCTTCGGAATCGGCAGTCTTATATTCGTTGCCGCCGTTATTCTTGCTCTTCCGCTGAGAATATATCAGTATGTCGGAAAGGTGCTCGAGCCCGTAACAGGCTTTTTTGCAGAAAACCATTGGAGCATTTACGCTCTCTATGCGGTTCTTGTTCTTGCGATCGTATCAATATGGGTTCTTGCCGCCTTAAAGCGCAAGGAGCTCGACTATTCTTACGAAACGGTCAAAAGACCTGCCTTCGGAGCTCTCTCGGGACTCGTTGCCGCAGGACTTATCATCGACCTTTTCTCCTGCATGAACACAATTTCATCCGCCCCTCTCAACAGCGCAGGCTACACTCCCTCGCCTGAAGTCACCTCAGCCTATGTTACTATGGCTCAGATGGCGGTTTCGCTCCTTTGTGCAGTATATTTCGTTGTTCTGTGCATAACCTCCCTCATCGGCAAGACCTCGGGAGCGAATTTCAGGCTCCTTTCCCTTACGCCCGTTTTATGGAGCATGCTCAGAATGGTTTCCCGTTTCATGAGAACCATCAGCTATGTCAGAGTTTCCGAGCTTCTCTTTGAAATGATAATGCTCGTTTTCATGATAATGTTCTTCATGGCGTTTGCTCAGTGCAATTCAAAGGTCAACGAAGACGACTGCAAATGGAAGCTCGCCGCCTACGGTCTTCCCGCCGCACTCATGGCTCTCGTCACATCCGTACCCCGACTTATTCTCGGTCTTGTCGGAAGCGCAGACATAATCTATTCTCAGTCGGTTCTTGAATTTTCGGATCTTGCTATAGCTCTCTTCATCATCGCAACGGTTTTCACGAGAGTGACCGTCAAAACCGAATCGGTAGCAGAGTCCGATAACACAGCCGCAGAAGAAACACCTTCCGAAACCGAGGAATAAACGATGTTTGTTAAAAATATGCTTCTTGCAGGCGAACAGGTAATCATTCTTTATCTGATCGCCGCAGTCGGCTTCATAACCGACAAAGCAGGTCTGTTTACCGAAAAAACCGCTAAAAAATGCACCGACCTGCTGTTTTATATCGTAACCCCTGCCGTCATAATCGAAAGCTTTCTCAATCTTGAATACAGCCGTGAAACGATAAAGGGTCTTTTTCTTGCTCTCGGCTGCGGCTTTCTTCTTCATGGCCTTGCGGTTATCATCGCACCGCTCATCTTCAACCGCTGTCCCAAGGACAAGGCGGCAATTTTCAAATACGCAAGCTGTTACGGCAACTGCGGATATATGGGACTTCCCCTTGCAAATGCACTTTTCGGCGACGAGGGTGTTTTCTACTGCTCCGCAATCGTAATTTCATTCCAGATATTCAGCTTCACCCACGGCATCTATGTCATGACAAAGGACAGCGGAGAAAAGCAGAAGTTCAATCTGAAGAAGCTGATCCTCAATCCCGGAATAATATCCGTCATTATAGGCATGCCTCTTTTCCTTCTTGAGATCGAAATGCCTGATATGATCTCCGCTCCGATCGGCTATGTTGCAAGCCTCAACAGTCCGCTTGCCATGCTGATTTTCGGAACCTATATCGCAAATACAAGCTTCAAATCCATTTTAAAGGAATGGCGCATATGGTGCGTTGCGGCAATCAAGCTGCTCATCACGCCTGCCATTCTCCTTGTTCTTTTCAGACTTCTCGGAATCGGCGGAGTGCTTCTCGGCTCCGTCATGGTTCCCGCAAGCGCTCCGAGCGCAAGCAACACGGCTCTTTTTGCCGCTAAATACAACAGAGATACGGGACTTGCATCCCAGACGGTTGCGGTTGTCAGCTTCCTGTCGATTCTGACAATGCCCGTTATGATAGCAATTTCTCAGATGGCATAAGAAGGTGGTCAAAACGGAAATCAAGAAAATAATGGACTCCGTTTCGCCTTTATGGGGCATCTGCCGCTTTGCCGATATCGAGGCTTCGCTCATCGAATGCAGAGCCAAAAGCAGACTGCCCGAAAATGCGGCAAGCATTATTGTAGCCTGCTTTCCCTATCTCCTGCCCGAAGAGGAATACAAAGATTCAAACATTTCAAAATATGCCGTCGTGACGGATTACCACGATGTTGCACTCGGCAGGCTCCGCAGAGCATGCAAGGCGCTTTCTGAGGTTTTCCCCGAAAACACCTTCGCTCCGTTTGCGGACAACTCCCCCGTTCCCGAGGTCAGAGCAGCTCTTTATGCAGGACTCGGAGTGAGGGGAAAAAACTCTCTTCTCATAACGGAAAAATACGGCTCATATGTCTTTATCGGCGAGATCGTGACAGACCTTGTTATCGATACCGAAAAAGCACGGTTGAATTTCTGCACGGACTGCGGAAGATGCGCCGAAAAATGCCCTGCTCACGCAATAACCGAAAACGGCGTAATGACGGAAAACTGTCTTTCCGCCATAACCCAGAAAAAAGGTGAGCTGAGCGAAGAAGAAAAGAAGCTTATGAAAAGCTGCGGCTGTGTCTGGGGCTGCGATATCTGCCAGGATGTCTGCCCGATGAACAGAAACGCCGCATTCACCGATATCGAAGAATTCCTGCGCTCTCCCGTACCCGTTCTTTCACGGGAAACAGATCTCACCGAGAGAGCTTATGCGTGGAGAGGCAGAAAGGTCATTGACCGAAATCTTTTAATTTCAGGAGAATAACATGAGCATAACGGCTTTTGATCTGAATAATCCCGTTGAAAAGAATCTTGCGGCAATGCTTGCCTCGGGACGCTTTCCTCACGCTGTTATTCTCGAGGGCGGCACAGCTTCCGAAAGACTTGCTCTCGCAAAAAAGCTTGCGGCGGCACTTGTCTGCTCGGCAGGCAGAGCCAACGCCCCCTGCGGCATATGCTCCCACTGCAAAAAAGCCGCTGCTGATTCTCATGCGGACATTCCTTTTTATACCGCCGAGGACAAGCCGAGAGCGTTCAAAGTCGACCTTGTCAGAGATATCCGCTCCGATGCATATATTATTCCGAACGAAGCCGACAAAAAGGTTTTTATTCTCGAAAATGCTCACACGATGGGCAACGAGGGACAGAATGCAATTCTGAAAATTCTTGAAGAACCACCGTCATATGTCAATTTCATTATGCTCTGCTCATCGAAGTCAGGCTTTCTTCCGACCGTTCTTTCAAGAGCAACCGTTTTCACAATCGGAGAGGCAAAGAACGATGACGATGCCGAAAACAGAGCCGCCGCCGTTGAAGCGGCAATGGGAATTGCAAGAGCTGTCACGGCAATAGATGACATTGAACTCGTCAGAGCTGCCGCTGTTTTTGAAAAGGACGCAAAGCTTCTCAAGACAACGCTTCCCGTTGTTCAGGAAATATTTGCGGCGGCGATGAGAGAAAAGTTCGGAGTTTCCGAAAACAGCTCCGAATTCGGAGCGCTCCCCGAAGAGCTTGCAAGAAAGCTCAGCAGAAGAGCTTTACCCGACCTTATCGAAGCCTGCGACAAGCTCATGGCTTCTCTCAGAATGAACGCAAACCACAATCTGATGCTTACTGCGCTTTGCACAACGCTTCGCAAAGCCGTTTCAAAATAAATTTTACGGAGGTTTTTATGGCAGAAGTTATTGGTGTCCGCTTTAAGGAAGTGGGCAAGGTATATTATTTCGATCCCGACGGTCACACACTCAAAAAAGGCGAGAAGGTCATCGTCGAAACAGTGCGTGGAATTGAATGCGGCGAGGTTGCAATGGACAACCGTGAAATCAGCGACGAGGAGATCGTAAAGCCGCTCAAGAAGCTTATCCGCACAGCTACCCCCGAGGATATCGCAACCGTCACCGAAAACAAGAAAAAAGAGCGTGAAGCTTTTGAAATATGTCAGAAGAAAATCGCAAGCCACAATCTTGAAATGAAGCTTGTCGATGTCGAATACACCTTTGACGGCGGAAAGATCCTCTTCTATTTCACCGCCGACGGAAGAGTCGATTTCAGAGAGCTTGTCAAGGATCTCGCAGGCGTTTTCAGAACCCGTATCGAGCTCCGCCAGATCGGCGTCAGGGATGAATCAAAAATGCTCGGCGGTCTGGGCATCTGCGGCAGACCTTTCTGCTGCGGCAGCTTTCTCGGAGAATTCCAGCCCGTTTCAATCAAAATGGCAAAGGAACAGGGGCTTTCCCTTAATCCCGCAAAAATCAGCGGTGCATGCGGAAGACTCATGTGCTGCCTCAAATATGAGCAGAATGCTTATGAGCATCTGCTTAAAATAACGCCCAAGCCCGGTGCAATCGTTGAAACAAAAGAAGGCGCAGGAACGGTTACCGAAATGAGCCTTCTCACGGGCATGCTCAAGGTTCAGCTTCATAACAACCCTGATGCTCCCCCCAAGCCCTTCAACCGCAAGGAAGTCAAAACCGTCAGAGACGGCAGGATCAAGGTTGATAAATCCGAAATTGAGGCATTAAAAGATATTGAAGGATGATTTTCCTGAAAAAAGCTCTTGCATTTTTAAAATAATGTGATACAATGAACTTGAACTTATAAACAAGGAGGAAGATCACCAATGGCATACATTATTGACGACGCTTGCATTTCATGCGGCGCTTGCGCAGCAGAATGCCCCGTTGAGGCTATTTCTGAAGGCGACGGCAAGTACGTTATCGACGCTGATGCTTGCATCGAGTGCGGTGCTTGTGCAGACGCTTGCCCCGTTGAGGCTCCCAAGGCTGAATAATCAATTCGCCGAAGTGCAATCAAAGCCCATCCGGTTTCGGGTGGGCTTTTTATTTTTATCAAACATGTTATTATACATTATATAATTATCCGATCATCTCTATGCCGCACGATATCTTTTATGAAAGTTTTTGAATTTTTCCTTCAATTAGAACGGTTTATTATGGCATTTTGCCAAAATTGCTTTTAAAAATGAAATTTTTCAACTTTGGGGTTGCATTTTTTACTTTAATAGTTTAAAATAGTGTACAATTCGGGCGATATATCGGTTTTGATATATCTGAGCGGTATATTCTCCCCTGCCCGAGCATAACTTAATTTGTAAATTTTTCCGCTTTGCCTGAGCGCAAAAGCGTTCCCGTTATAGCGGCATAGAAGGAGTATTTTTTATGAGCTATGTAAAAAGAGTAATTGACGAGGTTGCAAAGAAAAACGCTAACGAACCCGAGTTTGTGCAGACTGTTACAGAGGTTCTTGAGTCCCTTGAACCCGTCATCAACCAGCATCCCGAATACGAAAAGTTTTCTCTTCTTGAGAGAATCGTTGAACCCGAAAGACAGATTTCTTTCAGAGTCACATGGGTTGACGATGAGGGCAAGGTCAATGTTAACAGAGGCTACAGAGTCCAGTTCAACGGCGCAATCGGTCCCTTCAAGGGCGGTCTGCGTTTCCATCCCTCAGTATATATCGGCATCATGAAGTTCCTCGGCTTTGAACAGACCTTCAAGAACAGCCTCACAGGTCTTCCCATCGGCGGCGCAAAGGGCGGCTCCGACTTTGACCCCAGAGGCAAGAGCGATGCTGAGATCATGCGCTTCTGCCAGGCTTTCATGACCGAGCTTTACAGACACATCGGTCCTGATGTTGACGTTCCCGCAGGTGACATCGGCGTTGGCGGCAGAGAGATCGGTTATCTTTACGGTCAGTACAAGCGCATCAAGGGCACATTTGAAAACGGCGTTCTCACCGGCAAGGGAATCCCCTACGGCGGTTCACTCATCAGACCTGAAGCAACAGGCTACGGCGCAACATACTATGCAGTTGAGATGCTCAAGCATTTCGGCGAAGAAATCAAGGGCAAGACAGTTGCTCTCTCAGGCTTCGGCAACGTTGCATGGGGCGCTGCAAAGAAGATCGCTGAGCTTGGCGGCAAGGTTGTCACGATCTCAGGACCCGACGGATATGTTTACGATCCCGACGGCATCAGCACTCCCGAAAAGATTGAATACATGCTTGAAATGAGAGCATCCGGCAGAGATAAGGTTCAGGATTACGCTGATAAATTCGGCGTTGAATTCCACGCAGGCGAAAAGCCCTGGGGTGTTAAGGTTGACATCGCTATGCCCTGCGCAACTCAGAACGAGATCAATATGGCTGAAGCTGAAAAGCTCGTTGCAAACGGTCTTCCCTACTATATTGAAGTTGCAAACATGCCCACAACCAACGAAGCTCTTGCTTACCTCAAGGCTAACTGCAAGGCTGTTGCTCCCTCAAAGGCTGTCAACGCCGGCGGCGTTGCAGTTTCAGCTCTCGAAATGAGCCAGAACTCAATGAGATACAGCTGGACCGCTGAAGAGGTTGACTCCAAGCTCAAGCAGATCATGAAGGACATTCACGATAACTCCGCTAAGGCTTCGGAAGCCTACGGCCTCGGCTACGACCTTGTTGCAGGCGCAAACATCGCAGGCTTCATCAAGGTTGCAGACGCTATGATGGCTCAGGGTCTTATCTGATAGTAAATATGTATGATAAAGCGCATCGGCGGTTCGTCGGTGCGCTTGTTTTTTGAAAAATTTTCCGTGTAATCGATAATAATTATCATTATTGTGTTGACAAGTTGTGAATTTTGGATTATAATAATGGCATAATATAGATATGTGCTATGAAAGGAGAGAGAAAAATGCCCGATATGACCGCTCTTTTCAAGATCGGTTACGGTCTTTATGTTGTTACCTCAAACGACGGCAAAAAGGATAACGGCTTCATCTGCAACACCGTTATGCAGCTTACAAGCACTCCCGTAAGAGTTGCTGTCACGGTTAACAAGGCTAACTATTCTCACGATACAATCCTGAACAGCGGCATTATGAATGTCAACTGTCTGACGGAGGGAACACCCTTTGCAGTATTTCAGAATTACGGCTTCAGAAGCGGCAGGGATACCGACAAGTTTGAAGGAATCGATGTCAGACGCTCTGCAAACGGTCTGGCCGTTCTCGACGAAAACACAAACGCATATATTTCCCTTAAAGTCGAACAGTATCTTGACCTCGACTCCCACGGAATGTTCATCTGCTCCGTTACTGATGCCGAGGTGCTCGGAAACGGTGAGAGCGTGACATATGCCTATTATCACGCAAACATCAAGCCGAAACCCGAAAAGCCCAAAAAGAAGGGCTTCGTATGCAAGATATGCGGATATTTCTATGAAGGCGATGAACTTCCCGAGGATTTCATCTGCCCTATCTGCAAGCACCCCGCCTCAGACTTCGAGCCGGTCGAAGTTGACACAGTACTCGAAAAAAATAATAATATAAATCAGATCATCAAGGAGGAAACAAACATGATAAAGTACAAGTGCAAGGTATGCGGTGAAATTTTCGAGGCTCCCAAGGGCTCGGTTGCCATCTGCCCCAAATGCGGCGTAAGCGGCGACAAGCTTGAAATCATCGCTGAAACAAAGGCTTCAAAGTACGCAGGAACTCAGACAGAAAAGAATCTTGAGGCTGCTTTCGCAGGCGAATCTCAGGCAAGAAACAAATATACCTATTTTGCTTCAAAGGCAAAGAAGGAAGGCTTCGAGCAGATCGCTGCTCTCTTCCTCAAGACCGCCGATAACGAAAAGGAACACGCAAAAATGTGGTTCAAGGAGCTCAACGGCATCGGCAACACCGCCGAAAATCTCGTTGAAGCCGCAAACGGCGAAAACTATGAGTGGACAGACATGTATGCCGGCTTTGCCGAAACAGCAGACGAAGAAGGCTTCCATGAGCTTGCCGAAAAGTTCCGCATGGTTGCAGCTATCGAAAAGACTCATGAGGAGCGTTACCGTGCTCTGCTTCACAATGTTGAAACCGCTCAGGTATTTGAAAAGAGCGAGGTCAAGGTCTGGGAATGCCGCAACTGCGGTCACATCATCGTCGGCACAAAGGCTCCCGAGGTCTGCCCCGTATGCGATCATCCCAAGGCATACTTTGAGCTTCATGCAGAAAATTATTAATTTCTCTTCTGAAATTTCTGTTGCAAAGCGAAAAGCAGTGTGATATAATAATAAAAAATGAATAACCTAAATGATGCTTGCAGGAAATGCATAACAAGCAACCGAAGGAGTAACGCTCTCAGGTAAACGGGACTGCAAGCTGATAGGACTTTGGAGAAGCTCATTGAATTGAGTGCCGAAGGTGCAAGCGCAAAAGCGTTAATCTCTCAGGCAAAAGGACAAAGGTTTTATCCCCGATTTTCGGGAAGAGGATGTTTTTTGGCGGATTGCGTTTTTCGGCGCAATCCGCTTTTTGCTGTTTTACAGCATCGGATTATAGAAGGATGAAGCAAAAGCCGCAGGTAAAAACCTGCGGCTTTTGCTCAGCTTGTCGAAAAACTTGTTTTTCGGCAAGGTGGCGACTGTTGAGAAAGGAAGCTGAATGATGTTTTCTTCGACCGAAGGCGTACAAAGGTACGTCGATGGGAGAAAAAACATCAAATAAACGAAAAGATATGCGGCGGTATGAGAGCATCCCGCCCTGCTCTTATAACGCTGCTGATACGGGGCGTCGGGTTGCTGACCCATGCATTTTATTTCGTTTATGTTTCAGCGACTTTATCGACTGTCAAGAAGCAAAGGCCGCAGGTGAAAACCTGCGGCTTTTGCTGTTATGTTATCCTATATCGGGTTCACTGTCGAGAAGAACAACGGGTGTTTCATAGCCCTCCGTTTCAAAGATAACGATTTCGTTTCTGCCTTTTTTCAGGAACGGAGCGGGAAGATATGCCGATCTCTGGGGACCGACCTCCCAATGTCTTGAAAGAACTCTTCCGTTGACGATAATGATACCCTTTCTGAATGTCGGGAGCTTGACAAAAGTATCACAGCATTCGTCGATCTCAAACTCACCTCTGAGAAGAACGGGACTGCCGTCAAAGGCATCAACGCCGTCCCTGAATTCGACCTTTGATATATCGTCAAACGGCAGAGTGTAATTCTGCCAATGATAAACGAAGTTATTGCCGAAACCGATGCCCTCGGTTATGCCTTTGCAATCCCTGAGATGAGCGCCGTAATTGACTCTGCCCATGTTTTCGACAAGCACCGCAAGCTCCGCACCCTCTTTCGGGATGCTGACTATGTGCAGGGGTTTTGTGTCATTTCTGTACTGAACGCCGACAAACTTTCCGTCAAGATAGATGTATCCTCTGTCGTGAACCTCCTGAAGCCTTACGGGCTGTTCGTCACGGGGACCTCTGACATGGGTCTTATAAAGAACATAGCCGTAGCCCTGACCGAGCTTTTCCATCGTTCCGGGAGTCACGCTTTCAACGGGACTGCTCAGAGAATCAAGAATGTCAAAAAGCTTTGCGGACTGAGTAAGCTTTACCTCGCCGTATTTCATTCTTCTGACGGGATCAGGAAGCTCAATGTCGGGAACGGGAGCATATTTTGAAATAACCTCACGGATCTTAAAATATTTTTCCGTGGGATCGCCGTATTCATTAACGGGTGCATCGTCGTCATAGCTTGAAACCGTCGGCTCGTAGCAGTCATAGCAGTTTGCGCCGTTCATATAGCCGAAGTTTGTTCCGCCGTGGAACATATATGCGGAAACGCTTCCGCCAAGCCCGAGTATTTCGTCAAGTGCTTTTGCGGCATCCACGGGATCACGGCTGTGATGCTCCTCCGTCCAATGGTCGAACCAACCGTTCCAGAATTCGGTACACATGAGCGGTCCGTCAGGCTGATACTCTCTCAGACGGGCAAACTGCTCCTTCGCTCTTGAGCCGAAGTTTGCGGTTTTATGTATCTCGGGAACCGTGCCGCCCGTGAGCATCTGATATTCCGCACCGTCAGAGGTGAACAGCGGAACACTGATGCCTCTGTCTTTAAGTCCTTTTGCAAGATAGCGGATATATTCGCTGTCATCGCCGTAGCTGCCGTATTCATTTTCGACCTGAACGAGAATAACGTTGCCGCCCTCAGTTATCTGATGCTTTGCGATTCGGGGAATGAAATCATCGAAGAAACGGTCAACTGCCGCAAGATAATTCTCCTCCATACAGCGAAGCTGAAGCTCATCATTTTTCAGAAGCCACCACGGCAGACCGCCGAAATCCCACTCCGAGCAGATATACGGTCCCGGTCTGACAATTGCATAGAGCCCGAGCTCTGCCGCAATTTCAAGAAATTTCTCTATATCGAGCATATCCGAATAATCGAAAACGCCCTCTTTCATTTCATGGAGATTCCATGCAACATAGGTTTCAACCGTATTGAAGCCGCATGCCTTGAGCTTCAGGAGCCTATCCCTCCAGTATTCCGAAGGAACTCTGAAATAATGTATCGCACCGGCTATAACTCTGAAGGGTTCACCGTTCAGATAAAAGCCGTCTTTTTCAATGGTAAAGCTTTTCATGTCTGCACCTCTCAGTCGGGTAATTCTTCTCTTTCATAGGGGAATTCGCTGAAAACCTCAAATTTCTTTGCTCTCATCCAGAGCGAGGGGTTGACCTTGACGGTAAAGCCGCAGCCGTTGGGAGTCAGCCATTCGTGCATGGGGTATTCGGGAATTCCGTAAGCGGCAAGAATGGCCATGATAACTCCGCCGTGAGTGACGATGGCGGCAGATGTCGTTCCCGTTTTCATCAGACCCTCCGCAACCTTCTCAAAGGTTTCGCAGACTCGCTTTCCGAACGCCTCGTTGCTTTCTCCGAAGGGAGGCGCTACCCCCTGCTCGCCTGCAAGCCAACGGGGAAAAACGGGATTTTTTTCAAGCTCTTCGGCAGTCTTGTTTTCAAATTCTCCGAAGTTATATTCGATAAAGCCGTCAATAAGGATCGGCTTGTTGTCAGGATAAAGGATTTCTGCTGTTCTGACACAGCGCTTGAGCGGACTTGTAAAAACAGCATCAACGGGCGGAAAGATCAGCTCTTTTTTCATTTCAACGAGCTGTTCACAGCCCTCTGCGCTGATTTCGACATCGGTATGACCGATATATCTGCCCTCGAGATTTTCATCAGTAAGAGCATTGCGGATAAAATGGATGGTATATGACTTCATTTTTCCTCCAAAAACCAAAAAGAATTTCTGTATAATTTTGACAATATACAAATTGTATAAAAAGATGTATACTGAATATAAGCAAATGTATAATCATTAAAGAACACGGGGTGACTGATTTGGAAAGAATCTTTCCGGTTATTCTCAGCGAGCTCAGAAAAGAACGGGGACTCAGCCAGAAGGAGGCAGCCGCAAAGCTCGGAATTTCTCAGGCTCTGCTTTCTCATTACGAAAAAGGGATCAGAGAATGCGGTCAGAGCTTTCTCGTAAGAGTTGCTGATTTTTACGGCGTGACCTGCGACTTTCTTCTCGGCAGAACGACCTCAAGGAATTACAGAGGCGGTCTTGACGACCTCGCAGAAAAAGAGATGAATGACGGGATACCGTCAGTAAGCACCTTCGTCAAGGCGGGGCTGATGCTCAGCGATTACATGAAGAAGAACAGCTCTCTGGGCGGCATGAAGCTCGACACGGTCATCGGCATTGAGATCTACAAGGTCATTCTCGCTCAGACTGCGGCAGGTAACCTGCCGAAAAACTGGGCAGGCAGAGCCTATTATGACGGAAGCATCTGCAACACGCCGATTTATATGAGCATCATCGAGGAGGCGGCAGAAGCTGCACGGGCAGCATCAAAAGCAAAAAATCCGCAGCCCGATGCACCCGTTCCCGAAGCTGTTAAAACGCTTGTCAGCACGGTGGAGGATCACATCGTCGACTATTGCACGAGAAACACTCCGCCCATTCCCTCAAAGTTCATGAAATAAAGAAACAGTCAAAGCCGTCGGTTTCCCGACGGCTCATCTTGTCTGAAAACTTGTTTTCCGGCAAGATGGGGGCTGTTGAGGAAGGAAGCTGAATGGCGTTTTCTTCGACCGAAGGCGTACAAGGGTACGTCGACGGGAGAAAAAACGTCAAATAAACGAAAAGATATGCGGCGGGATGAGGGCATCCCGCCCTACTCTTATAACGCTATTAATCGGATCATCGGGGCACCGACCCCTACCTTTTATTTCGTTTATGTTTCAGCGACTTCACCGACAGCCATAAAGCCGTCGGTTTCCCGACGGCTATAGTTATTTATTCAGCCAGAAGTGACTCATAAAGAGCGATATATTCTTTTGCGGATTTGCTCCAGCTGTTATCGCATTTGAGAGCTCTCTTAACAAGCTTATCACGGAGCTTTTCATCCGAATACGCCGCAAGAGCCCTTCTGATTGCATCGAGCATGTCATAAGCATCATAGCTCTTGAAGGTGAAGCCGTTGCCCTTGCCGTCGCCGCAGTCGGTAATCGTATCCTTCAGACCGCCGGTTTCTCTGACGATGGGAAGAGAGCCGTAGCGCAAAGCAACCATCTGCGAAAGTCCGCAGGGCTCGCTCTTTGAGGGCATAAGGAACAGATCGCTGCCCGCATATATCTTCCTTGCCATATCGGGAACAAAGCCGAGGCGAAGTCCGACCTTCTCGGGATAGGCGGCTGCAAGCTCCTTGAAGAAGGACTCATATTCCCAGTCACCCGAGCCGAGAACAGCAAGCTGAGCATCCGTTGTTTCGAGAACCTCACGCATTACACGCTTGATGAGATCAAAGCCCTTGTGAGAAACAAGCCTTGAAACAATGCCGATAACGGGAGCCTTGGCATCAACGGGAAGACCGAGCAGCTCCTGAAGAGCAGCCTTGTTCTTCGCTTTGTTTTCGGGATCCTTTGCGGAATAGTTATAGAAAATATCCTTATCCGTTTCGGGATCGTAATTCTTGGTATCGATGCCGTTGAGGATACCGCTGAGCTTATAGCTTCTCTCCTTGAGAATGGGATCAAGTCCGTGGCTGAACCAGGGATCGAGGATTTCGCCCGCATAGGTATTGCTGACCGTTGTGACCTTGTTTGCGCATTCGATCGCACCCTTCATGAGGTTAATGCAGTCACCGAACTCAACAAGAGGCATCGTTTCCTCTCCGAGTCCGAAAACATCGCCGAGAATCTCCTTGCCGTATTTGCCCTGATACTGGATGTTATGAATGGTTATGACGGTCTTGATGCCCGTATAGCCTTCCTTTGCGCCGTAAATCGTTGTGTAATAAACGGGAACAAGAGAGCTCTGCCAGTCATTACAGTGAATGATATCGGGCTTGAAATCGATATAGGGCAGAATTTCAAGAACAGCTCTCGAGAAGAACGCATAGCGCTCGCCGTCATCGTAATGACCGTAAAGAGTGTTTCTCTTGAAATAATATTCGTTGTCAATAAGATAATAGGTAACTCCGCCTGCTTTTGCCTCGAAAACTCCGCAATACTGTCTGCGCCATGAAACGGGAACCATAATGCTCGTTATGAATTTCATCGAAGCACGCAGCTCTTCTTTGATCGTGCCGTAAAGAGGCATAACGATTCTGCAATCTACTCTGCGTCTTTTAAGAGCCTGAGGAAGTGAACCCGCAACATCTGCAAGTCCGCCGCTGGCTGCGAAAGGCAGAGCTTCGCTTGATACATATAAAACTTTCATATATTCACTACCTTTCTTTTATTCAATAATAACCGTTGTGTAATATTTTCCGCCTGACTTGGAAACACCGACTCCGATTTTGGTTGCGGAATCGCTGTGGATCCTTCCGCTCATCGCCTTTGCGATGTCGGCATAGAGCTGAGAGCCGCCGTAGGTCGTGATAAAGGTCTGTCCCCTGCCGGAAACTCTGTCCGAATAACCGGGCAGAACGCTGAATGCGCTGTCCTGCCTTGCAACGCCGTTAAGCTCAACCGCAAGAGCCGTCTTGCCGCCGACGCTTTCACGGTCGCTGTTTATCTGAGCGATAATGTTGTTTGCAAGAGCGTCATCTCTGCCGACCTGAATATTGATGTCGGGCAGGAAGCCGTTGTCGGAGCGGGATTCCTCCGCCCATCTGTCAGTTGTTGTTTCGGGAACGGTTTCGATCTCGACCGCTTCGGTAACGGGCTGTCCGTTTTCGTCGAACACGGGTGCGCCGTTTTCATCCGTCACCTGCTGATAATGGGTTTCGGGCGGAACGGGAGCCTCGGTTGTCAGGCCGTTTTTATCAACCGTGACCTTGACGACCTGAGTGACGGGCTTGCCGTCATCGCCGTAAACGGGACTTCCGTCCTCGTTGGTCACATAAACATGGCTGTCAACCTCTGCATAAGGCGATTCAGTTCTGGTTTTCGTTGTTCTTTTGTAGGTATGGTCAGACGAAACGCCCGGTCGGGCATATTCAGACACCATCGTATAGTATGTGATATCACCGAACTCGTTCGTGGCACTTGCCTCAACGATCGCAGTTTCGATAACCGTCGGCTGTTCGTCCTCCTTGTCGCCGATGACACCCGTTGCCAGAAGAACCGCAACGACCATCAGCAAAGCAAGCAGAACAACAAGACCTGTAAAAATGTTTTTAGTAGACATATAGATTAAACCTTTCCGAACCGAAACGCCCGACAAAAGGAGATCATCAGATAACGATTCCCTTGCCGATGTAAACGGGATAATTTGATGCGCCGCAAAGCTTCTTGTTGGGCTTGACAACAACAGCCTTGTCCGCTATAACGCATTCGATCTCAGCGTTGTCGCCGATATAGCTGTCCTGCATAACTATGCAGTTTTTGAGCTTTGCGCCCTTTGCGACCGTAACGCCTCTGAAGAGAATGCAGTTTTCAACCTCGCCGTCGATCTTACAGCCGTCGGCGATAAGCGAATTCTTCACCTTTGAGGTGATGCCGTAAACAGCAGGGAACTGATCTCTGACCTTTGTATAAACAGGGCTTGCAAAAAGAGCCTTTCTGTTTTCAGAGTTGAGAAGTTCCATGCTGACCTCGTAATAGCTTCTGAGGGATTCAAGAGTTCTGACAAAGCCCTTGACCTCGTAGCCGTAAATGCCGAGGAAGCTGAGGTTTTTGATAACGATAGTTTCAAAGTCATCGATTCTTGCGCTGTGAGCCTCATGGAGAAGGCGTTCAAGCAGCGTTCTGCCGATAACCATGATCTTGAGCGAATAGTTGACATTGCTGCTGTAGCAGTCAACATATCTGTCGTCGGTAATTCTGCCGTTCTCATCCATAACAAGCTCTGTTGCGGAATTGATTGCGGGCGGAATGCCGTTTGCATAAGCGATGGTAATATCCGCATTCTTTGCGATATGAGCCTTGATGAGGCTGTCATAATCTATGTTGCAGATAACGTTGCAGTCGGCAAGAACAACATAGTCCTTATCTGAGCTGCTGATATAATCGATCGAACCGAAAAGCGAATCCGCCTTGCCTCTGAACATGCCTGTTTCGGGAGTGTTGAACGGAGGCAGGATAGTCATACCGCCTCTTTTTCTCGAAAGATCCCAGGGCTTGCCGTTGCCGACATGGTCCATGAGAGAGCGGTAATTGCTCTTGGTGATAATTCCGACCTGAGGAATGCCTGCATTGACCATGTTGGAAAGCTGGAAGTCAATCAGACGGTAACGGCCTGCAAAAGGAACCGAACCCATTGTGCGCAGAGCGGTAAGCTCGGGAATAACCTCATCATATGCGTTTGAAAAAATAATACCGAGAACATTCTTTGCAGCCATTATTCAGCACCTCCCATATCTTCGTCGACCATGGCTTTGGGGTCAACCTTTGCACCCTTGCCGATCGTTACGCCGTTTCCGATAACGGCAACGCCCCAGTCATTGACATCAGCCATATTCTCGGGGCTTTCACCGACAACCGCATTCTCCTCGATAACTGCGTTTTCGGCAACGATCGAATACTGAACGACCGCACCCTTTTTGATAACGGTGCCGGGCATAACGATTGAATATTTGACCTTTGCTCCCTCTTCAACTGTTACGTTTGCGAAGAGAACGGAGAAATCGAGAGTTCCCTCGATATCGCAGCCCTCGGTTATCATTGAGGACTCAATTTTTGCGTTTTCGCCGATGTAATGAGGCGGCGCAGCGGGAGATCTCGAATAAATCTTCCAGCTGTCATCGTCAAGGTTAAGATCGACCTTGGGATTGAGAAGGTCGAGGTTGGCATCCCAGAGGCTGTTTATCGTTCCGACATCCTTCCAATAGCCGTCGAACTGATATGCAAACATTCTCTCGCCGTTCTCGTGCATGGCGGGAATGAGGTCATGACCGAAGTCATTGCTCGAGCCTTCCTTTGCCTCGTCCTCGATGAGATACTGACGGAGCTTTTTCCAGTTGAAAACGTAAACGCCCATTGAAGCCTTGTTGCTTCTGGGATTCTTCGGCTTTTCTTCAAACTCGCTGATCGATCCGTCGTCATTGACGATCATAAGACCGAAGCGGCTTGCCTCGTCCCACGGAACCTCGAGCATGGCGATCGTGCAGTCTGCGTTCTTTTCCTTATGGTAATCGATCATTTTTGAATAATCCATCTTGTAGATATGGTCACCCGAAAGGATGAGAACATATTCGGGATCGTATCTTTCGATGAAGTTGATGTTCTGATAAATGGCATTCGCCGTTCCCTTATACCACTCCGTACCCTTTATCTGCTGATAGGGAGAGAGAACATGAACTCCGCCGTTTTCTCTGTCAAGGTCCCAGGGCTGTCCGTTACCTATATAATCGTTAAGCTCAAGGGGCTGATACTGAGTAAGAACGCCGACGGTATAAATACCCGAGTTCACGCAGTTTGAAAGAGGAAAGTCGATTATGCGGTATTTGCCGCCGTAGGGCACGGCAGGCTTTGCAATTTGCTTGGTGAGAATGCCGAGACGGCTGCCCTGACCGCCTGCAAGAAGCATGGCTATGCATTCGGGTTTCATTGCCATTGGGGGTTCCTCCTTTTATTTCTTGGACTCTTTTTTCCTTGAAGTGTTTTTTATATACATACAGCTCATGCCTTCGATATCGAGGCTGATGCTGTATTCATATCCGTGCATTGGTTTTTTTCCGGCTCTGACCGAACCGACGGTGCTCTCGTTTCTGCCGCCGAACTCGAGCTTTGCCGAGCTGAAAACAACTCTGTAGGTGCCTGCCTTGGGAACACCGATCCTGTAATTTTTTCTGGTGATGCCCGTAAAGTTGCAGACCGTTATGATCTCATTTCCGCTTTTATCCCGCCTCAGATAAGCCACGACCGAGTTGTCGCCGTCATCGCTGACTATCCAGCGAAAGCCGTCCCAGCTGTAATCGTCTTCCCAGAGAGGGGCATTTGCAAGATAAAATCTGTTGAGCTGAGCCACATAATTTTTCAGCTGTCTGTGAGCTTCGTAGTCAAGCAGAAGCCAGTCAAGCGGCTTCTTATAATTCCATTCGATGAACTGACCGAACTCGCTGCCCATAAAGATAAGCTTTTTCCCCGGATGCGACATCATATAGCCGAGAAACGAACGCATCCCCGCAAACTTTTCTTCATAGCTGCCGGGCATTTTGTTTATGAGCGAGCATTTGCCGTGAACGACCTCGTCATGCGAAACGGGAAGCACAAAGTTTTCCGAAAAAGCATAGAAGAAGGAGAAGGTCAGCTTATCATGGTTGAATTTTCTGAAATATCCGTCAAGCGAGAAATAATGCAGGCAGTCATTCATCCAACCCATATTCCATTTGAAATTGAAGCCGAGACCGCCGCTGTAAACGGGCTTGGAAACCATGGGCCACGCCGTGCTTTCCTCAGCGATCATCATAACATCACCGTGCTCTCTGAAAACCGCTTCGTTGAGCTTCCTGAGAAAATCGATCGCCTCGAGGTTCTCGTGCCCTCCGGATGAATTCGGGATCCATGCGCCGTTATTCCTGCCGTAATCGAGATAGAGCATGGAGGCAACGGCATCGACCCTCAGACCGTCAATATGAAATTTATCGATCCAGAACAACGCACTCGAAATGAGGAAGCTCCTGACCTCGGGCCTGCCGTAATCAAAAACTCTCGTTCCCCACTGATAGTGCTCGCCTTTACGGGGATCGGAATATTCGTAGCATGGACCGCCGTCGAACTCATAAAGTCCGAAGGCATCCTTAGGGAAATGGGCAGGCACCCAGTCAAGGATCACGCCGATGCCTGCATTGTGAGCCTTGTCGACAAAATAAGCAAAATCCTCGGGTGTGCCGTATCGGGAGGTCGGAGCAAAATAGCCCGTCACCTGATATCCCCACGAGCCGTCAAACGGATGCTCGGTTATCGGAAGAAGCTCGATATGGGTATACCCCATATCCTTCACATATGGAATAAGCCTGTCGGCAAGCTCTCCGTAAGGGAGAGGATTTCCGTCGTCATACATCTGCCACGAGCCTGCATGAACCTCATAGATATTCACGGGAGAAGCATAGATATCAGACCGTCTTCTGTCCGCCATCCATTTTCTGTCGGTCCATTTGTAGCCGTGAATACCGTAAAGCTTTGAAGCCGTATCGGGTCTTGTTTCGGCATGGAAGGCATAGGGATCGCTTTTATAAAAAGCTCTGCCGTCATGCGTTTCAATGAAATATTTATATGAGTCATACCGCTTCAGACCGTCAATGCGGCATTCCCAGACTCCGCCGCTGATTTTGTGCATCGGGTTGCATTCGGGATGCCAGCCGTTGAACTCTCCGCCGACGCTTACTCGGGCAGCATCGGGAGCCCAGACTCTGAAAACCCAGCCTGTGCCGCAGGGATGCGCACCCATAAATTCATATGCCTTGGAATTCGTGCCTTCATGGAAAAGATAGAGCGGAATACCGTTATCCGCCTTGGCTGTTATTCTTTTCTTTGACACGGAACAGTCCCCTTCCGTTATACATAGTTTAATTATATCAATTCGCTCTCGCATTTTCAAGAGTGTCTTATATATTATTAGTTACAAAATATCTATATAATTATTAAGCAAATTGACAATAAAGATTACAATAATGTTATCTTCATTGACAAAAATGATTAATTTTGCTATTATTACAATGATTTATTGCATTAAGGAGAACCCATATGATCAGTTCAGATAATCTCTGCATGAGCTGCATGCGAGAAATCGGGGATGCAAAAAAATGTCCCCACTGCGGATATTATGCCGATTCAACTCAGATATCGCCGTATCTGCCTGTCAGAACGGTTATCGCAAACCGCTATATGGTCGGCAAAATGCTCGAATATAACGGTGAGGGCGCAACCTATATCGGCTGGGACCTCGTTGAAAAAAAGGCTATCAAGATCCGTGAATTCATTCCTGATTCGTTCACCATCCGTTCGACCTCCAACCTGACCCTTCAGGTCATGAGAGGAAGCGAAAACATTTTCAACGACCTTCGCAGAAGCTTTGAGGAGATGTGGACAAAGCTTGCCCGCTTCAAGGGGCATTCCGCTCTCATCAGCGTCAACGGAGTTGTTGAGGATTTCGGAACTTCATATGCGATCTACGACCATTTTGAAGGCATAACCCTGCGTGATTTTCTTCTCAGAAGCAAAACGGGCTACATAACATGGGAAAGAGCCAGACAGCTTCTCATGCCCGTTCTCTCCGCCCTCGGTGCGCTTCACTCCGCCGCAATTATCCACAGAGGCATATCGCCCTCAACGCTCATTATCGGCACTGACGGAAAGATAAAGATCACGGGCTTCTGCATCGGTGCGGCAAGAAACGCAAAGAGCGACCTCAACAGCCAGCTTTATGAAGGCTATGCGGCGTTTGAGCAGTACGGCTTCGACGGTCAGCAGGGTACATGGACCGATGTTTACGCCTTTGCGGCGGTGCTTTACAGAACCCTTATCGGAAGCGACCCCATCTCTGCTCAGGAAAGAATGTCAAACGACAGACTCATGGTTCCCGGCAAATTTGCCGAGGCCCTTCCCGCATATGTTATAAACGGTCTTATCAACGCTCTCCAGATCCTTCCCGACGACAGAACAAGAACCGTTGAACAGCTCAGAGCCGAGCTTTCGGCTTCTCCCGTTGCAACGGCTGTCAGCGGTCAGTATCAGCGACCCTCAGCCCCCAAGGTTCCCGTTCTGAACCGTCAGAAAAACGCTTCGGAGAATCCTTCCGTACCTCCCAAAGCCAAGCCTGCAAAGAGCAAAAAACAGATCAGCAGCATTCCGCTGATGCTTATGAGCGCCGCAATAACATTCATCATCGGCATTCTTTGCTTGACAATTTTCCTCGTCGTTTCCGACAAGCCCAACGGCGGAACGGGCACGGAGCAGACCGAAACTGCGATGATAAGCATTGACAGCTATGTCGGCAGAAACTTCTACGAGGTTGAAAACTTCCCCAACATTAAGAAGCTCAAGGTTACCAAGGCTTATGCCTACAGCGAGGAATTCAGCAAGGGCATGATCGTATCCCAGAGCCTTGCTCCCGGCGATTACTCCGCAGGAACCGAGATCGTTTTCACAATCAGCGACGGCGTTGAGATGATAACCCTGCCCGACAATATCATAGGCATGAAATACGAGGATGCCGAAAAGCGTCTGACCGAGATCGGTTTCGTCTGCAAGCGTCTTGATGTACGCACGGGCTATGACACCGATTCGACCGAAAAGGTCGTTGCAATCGGACTTCAGGAAAACAAGGAATACGCCAAAGGAACGGAAGTCACTCTCAGAGTCTTCATTCCCAAGGGTGAGCCCGTGACCGATGACTCGGGCGAGTTCGTGACCGATTCAAGAGGCAATGTTGTTTACGAAGAAAAGACAGAGCCCGAATCAACCGATTATTATTATGTCCCGGATGTACCCTCTGATTATCCGGGCGAGGAAGAATAAAGCATTTTTGAGCCGAGATTTTCTCGGCTCTTTTTATTGACTTTAAGCTCTTTTTGTTTTATAGTCATTCTATAGAAGTTCAGAGAGATGATTTGATGAAATGCACATATCCTCATTATTATAAAAAATTCAGATGCATCGCAGACAAATGTCCCGACACCTGCTGCGCAGGCTGGGAGATCGTCGTCGATGAGGAGTCCGCAGAAAAATACCGTCTTGCCGACGGAGAAATCGGCAAAAAACTCCGAAGCTCAATGGCTGTCGACTCCGACAGCGACACGGTTTTTATTTCTCAGAACCGCCGCTGTCCGTTTCTTCTCGGGAACAATCTTTGCGAAATTTATATTGAGCTGGGCGAAAAAAGTCTTTGCAGGACCTGCACCCTTTTCCCCAGACACATAACCGACCTCGGCTCGAGAAAAGAAACCGGCATTTCCGTTTCCTGCCCCGAAGCGGCAAGGCTCATCTTTTCTTCGGATGAACCGATAACCTTTGAAACGGTAGACGAGGATATCCCGATCCAGCCCAATGACATAGATCCGACAACCTATTTTATACTGCAAAAGGCGCAAAAAACAGCGATAAACATACTTCAAAACAGAAAATTTCCGCTCAATCTCAGGCTGATCGCTTTTCTCCGTTTCTGCGAGGATGTGCAGAAGAAAATACGCTCTGCCGACATCAGAGAAATTTCTGTCGGCGACGAATATTTTCTCCCCGTTGCACCATCTGAAGCTCAGGCAAAGCGGACTCTGAACAGATATGCCGCTCTGCTTATTTCGCTCGAAAAGCTCGATCCCGAATGGGCACAGGAGCTTGAAGCTTCACGGAAGCACTGCAAGCTTCGGTACCCGACCGAAGCGGAGCACCTTGCGGTTTATTTTGCGTTCAGGTATTTCATGACCGCCGCATTCGACGGAAATATTCTTTCAAAAGCGAAGTTCGTTGTTTTCTCGGTCATATCCTGCATGATGCTCACGGCGGAATTATCCGACCGTCAGGATAAAGCCGAACGAACAGAAGCATACCGCAGATATTCCAAAGAGGTCGAGCATTCGGCAGAAAACATGAGCTCGGTATTCTCGGCAATAAAAAAGAGCCGATGCTTCGGCTCCGATAATCTTATAAATATTCTCAGCGGTAACAGTAAGGAGAAATAAAAATGAAATACTGCGATTTAGTCAACACAAAGCAAGGCAGCAAATCGACCCACCGCTATTCAAACGGCAATACCCTGCCTCTCGTTCAGCGTCCCTTCGGCATGGCGGCTTTTGCTCCGCAGACCGAAGAACACAGCATCCGCTGGTATTATCATCCCGACAGCAGAAGCCTCGAGGGAATCCGCCTCACCCATCAGCCCTCTCCGTGGATCGCAGACTACGGCGCATTCGTCTTCATTCCCCAGAATGACCGTATGGGCGGCATGGGAGAGGAACGCTGGTCGGGCTTCAGACCCGAGGAGGCAATTCTCACCCCCTATTATCTCAAGACCCGTTTTCTCCGTTCAAGGTGTGACTTTGAGCTGACTCCCACGGAAAGAGGCGCATCGGTACTCATCAGCTTCTCCGACGAGGGCGAAAACTATCTCTCCGTTCTTCCCGTGACGGGAAACTACTCCTTCCGATTTGATGCAAAAGAAAATATTCTCTATGCTTCAACCGATATGCACATGAGCGGTGAAGCGGTTAAATTCAAGACTTATCTTGCCGTTAAGTTCCCCGAAGATTCGGTCGATGCCGACAAAACTCTCGTCAGCAGCCGCAACGATTTCAGAAGCGGCACAAAGGCAAGAGGCAAAAATGCAGGCATTCACATCTGCCTGAAAAACAAGATAACCGAGCTGAAACTCGCTATCTCATATATCAGCTGTGAGCAGGCACTCCGCAACCTCGAAGCCGAGCTTGCAGGCAAGGATTTTGCACTTCTGAAAGCAGAAGCCGAGGAAATATGGGAAAGCTATCTTTCGAGAATCAAAATCGAGGCGGCTGACGAAAAGCAGCTCCGCACCTTCTATTCATGCATGTACAGAGCTTTTCTCTATCCTCATAAATGCCACGAATATGACAAAAACGGAAAGGCGATCCACTACTGTCCCCACGACGGCAAGGTCTATGACGGCGTAAGATACACCGACAACGGCTTCTGGGATACCTACAGAACAGTTTATCCGTTCTTTGCTCTCGTTGCCAATGATGAGCTTCGTGAAATGCTTACGGCGTTCATTCACGAATATAAAGAAAGCGGCTGGCTCCCGAGATGGCTTTCGATCGGCGAATGCGGCTGCATGCCCAGCACGCTCATTGATGCGGTTATTGCCGACGGTGCGGTCAAGGGCTTCATCGACGAACCGACTCTGCGCATCGCACTCGAGGGCATGCTCAAGCACTCCGTCACAAATCCTCCCGAAAGACGCTTCGGCAGAAACGGTGCGGAAAGCTATTGCAAATACGGCTATGTGCCGTATGATATGGAAAAGGAATCAGTCAATCTCACCCTCGATGCCGCCTACGGCGACTGGTGCATCGCTGAGGTTGCAAAGATACTCGGTGAAAAGAAGATCGAAACGGAATACCGCAAGCGTGCATTGAACTATAAAAATATTTTCGATGCCGAAACGGGCTTCATGCGTCCCAAAGACAAAAAAGGCAAATTCCGCCCCGAATTCTCTCCCATCATGTGGGGCAGAGATTACACAGAGGGAAGCGCATGGCAGAATTCGTTTGCCGTGCCTCATGACATCGAAGGTCTTGCCGAGCTTTACGGCGGCAAGGATAAGCTTATCGAGAAGATCGACGAGCTTTTCGCAACCGAGCCCGATTATCTTATCCGAGGTTATGACTGCGAAATTCACGAAATAACAGAGCTTGCGGCTATCGATTTCGGTCAGTGCGCAATCTCAAACCAGCCCAGCTTCCATATTCCCTATATCTATTCCGCTCTCGGCTGCGTCGAAAAGTCGGCATACTGGGTCGAAAGACTCTGCAAGGAAGCCTTCTCATATGAAAATGACGGTTTCCCCGGCGACGAGGATAACGGCACAACGGCGATATGGTATATCTTCGGCGTTCTCGGCTTCTATCCCTTCTGCCCCGGCAAGCCCGAATATGTCAAGGGCAAGAAGCAGGTGCTCAAAGCCGTTATCGGCGGCAAGGAAATCGATGCCGACAAATTTGAAGGAAATAAAATCGCATATAAAGATCTTATATAAATAAACGGAAAAGAGGAAAAAATCATGGACAGATATCTCATCATCAACGCTGACGACTTCGGTATGTGCAGAGGCGCAAACCTTGCCGTTATGGATCTTTTCAGAGATCCTGCAAGCGCTCTCACTTCATCGACGATCATGGCTCCCTGCGCATGGGCTCCCGAGGCATGCCGTTTTGCGGCTGAAAATCCGCAGTATGCAATCGGCGTTCATCTCACGCTCACAAGCGAATGGTCAAACTACCGTTGGGCACCCGTAAACTCAAATAACACCGACTCTCTTCGTGACGAAGAGGGCTTCATGTGGCACGAGAGCGATCAGGTTGAAAAGAATGTTGACCTTGAGGAAACAAGAGGCGAAATCAAGGCTCAGATCGAACGCTGCAAAAAGCTCGGTCTTGTTACCCCCTCGCATCTCGACAACCATATGGGCTCGCTTTACGGCATCGAAACGGGCAGATTCGAGCTTCTTCAGATGACTCTTCAGACCGCCGCAGAATACGGTCTGCCCTTCCGTTTCCCCGCATCGTTCTCCGATGCTCAGCTTTCAAACACGATGCTTGACATCAACATTGACAAGGATATGATCCATGCCATGCTCGGTCAGCTTGTCAGCTTCATCAATCAGCTCGGCGTTGCCGTTCCCGACCACCTCATTCCCAACGAATGGAACGCTCCCCAGACCGAAAGCTACGAGAATTTCCGTGAATATGTATATGACCTCTATGCAACCATGCCCGAGGGCATAACCGAAACCTATATGCACCCCTCTCTTGAAACCGATGATCTCAAGGGAACAACGGGCTGCTGGGAGCGCAGAGTCTGGGAATATAAGTTCCTCAAGGATCCCAAAACAAGACAGCATATCGAGGCTCACGGCATCAAGCTCATCAACTACCGTGACCTTGCCGAGATGAGAAAATAATATGACTTTGTTTGAAGCGGCAAAAATCAGAATATCGAGAAGAACCTATATACCCGAGCTTCTTTCCGATGAGAAAAAATCAGCTCTGCAAAAGATTATCGACGGCATCTGCGAACGCTCGGGGCTGAGAATCATCCTTATGGAAAACGGTGAGGACTGCTTCAGTCTGATGAAAAGCTACGGCATGTTCAGCGGCGTGAAAAGTTATTTTGCGCTTGCTGGCAGAGCAGACGACGAAAGGCTTCATGAAAAGGTCGGATATTACGGAGAAGAGCTCGTCCTTGAAGCAACCCGCCTCGGACTCGGCACATGCTGGGTTGCGGGAAGCTATGATAAGGCATCGACCGATATCGGTCTAGCCGACGGCGAAGCTCTGGTGTGCGTGATTTCCGTCGGTGAAATAAAAGAAGCTGAAAATCTCAAAGAAAAATTCATCTCGGGCATCATCAAAACCAAAAGAAAAACCGCCTCGCAAATGAGCAAAAATCTTGACAGCTCTCCCGAATGGTTCAAAAAAGGAATGGACTTCGTTGTGAATGCGCCTTCCGCACGCAACATGCAGCCCGTCGTTTTTGAATACACTCCCGACGGAGTCGGAACAGAGCTTCTCGGCAGTTATTCCGTCAACAGAATCGACCTCGGAATCGCCGAATATCATTTTGAGCTCGGAAGCGGAAAGAGAATAACGGATTTCAATTAAAAAATCGGAGCAGTACGGAAAACCCGTACTGCTCCTTTTATTTTATCTGAAGGCTATGTATCTGTATGATGTGCCGCCCTCGTTGAGAAGCGGATAACAGCCTTTCGATGACGATGTTGTGCTGTTAATGACCTTAAAGCCCGAATCCGTCACTTCAACTCCGTACGAATGCCCGTTCTCGGCAGCGATTCCGTAATAGATGTAACATTTCTGTGCCGCAAAATCGATATAATAGACCGGCAGATTCTGCCCTATTACAACAACAAGCCTCGGTCTGAAGCCGAGATTGACAGAATATGACGAATTGCCTCTCCCCGTATACGAGCCCGATTCCACGGGCTGTTGAAGATATTCGAGCTGCTGCGCCGAAAGGTGAATGCTTTCATCCTTTATGTGAGAAGCGCAAAACAGCTCCTTCCCGAGAAACGACGGCATATCGACCGACGAGCCGTCTGCAGGACAGAGAGAAGCGATAACCTTCGCCCATGCGGTCAGCACGAAAGCGTCCGTATCTCTGTCGGAAACTATGCTGTCACAGCCCGAAGATTCGATGTTCAGCGACGAATCGAAGGTCAGACAGTCAATGATATCCGTAAACGCATCGTGGCACGCCGCACCGCCCGAAGAAAACGGAGCGTGAATAGAGAAGCGGAGTGTAATATTGACCTGCCTGCAATTCTCGTTTTCAACAAGCACCCCCTCGTCATTCTCGACGAAGGAATCAACGATCGTCATGCTGTCGATGCCGACGGCAACGGTCGTATTGCGAAGCGGAACCTCCTTCTTGATTGCGGGATATTCCGTAAGGAACTTGATATATTCAAGCTCGTCCCTTTCTTTAAGCCATGCCACGATATTGGCAGGCATTGAGCTGATTGCGCTCATAGCTCACATCTCTCCTTTCAGTTGTTCTCAACGATAACTCTGATTACCGCCCAGATATAGAAAGCTTCATTTCCTTTATATACCTTTTCGGCTCTGTCGATTCTGTACCTTTCGCCCTGACAGCTAACATATTCGCCGTTTTCAAGCTGGGTGAGATCGGGGTCGGGAGGTCCTATGTAAAGATAGTGTCCCTGAGAGTTATAACCGATCTCCGTGTTGACGCCGTAAAGATACATTTTGTTTTTATAACGCAGAGGGCTTATAAAAGCGTTCATCTCCGCCAATTTTTCTCCGTCCCTTGAAATCAGAGCCGTTCTGCGGCCGAACCTTCCGAGAATGGATGAAAAGGTCATATGCTCACCTGCCTGAACAGAAACTCATCGTCCCTGAGAAGTCCGAGAGCGGCAATGATCGCCTGCGATTTTTCTTTCTCCGCATTCTCGGCAAGTGCCGACGGAGAAATGCTGACCGTCACGTCGCCCGCCTTGAAAGAGGTTATACCCTCATCCGTATGCAGCCGTTTTATACACAGCCTGTAATTTGCGATTGCGGCGGCGGCATTGATGAGCCTTATGTCGGAACAGTCCGCATTCGGTTTCACCCTCGCCGAAAGCTCTCTCGCCGAAGCCTCGCAGATCGGTATAAGCTCGGAATCGGGCTCGTTGTATGAATAATATTCTCTCAATGCCGAGAGAACTCTCCAGCAGTCAATCAAGAATGTCACTCCTTTAAACGGAAAGCACCTTCGATGCGCCGTCAAAAATCTTTGCAAAGCCTGCCGTGCAGCTGATAACGGCTCTTTCGAGCTGACGGTCAATGAGCTTGTCATATTCGGTCATGATGTCGCCCGTCTTGACCATCTCGAGAGCCGCACTCTTGTCAAGACCGATAAGAGTGCCCGTGTTGACTGCGGAAGATTTGAGAAGCTTTGCGCCAAGAGGAGTTATCTCCTTGCCGCTGCCGTGGAAGTTAAGACCTGCAGAAGCATCTCTGAACTCTTCCATTTTGAGAAGCTTTGCCATAATTGCAGGCTCGGCAATAACCGTGTTGAGCTCGTAGGGATCGAAGCTGTTCCAGAAATCGACAAGATCGGAATATGCAAGCGTTCCTGAAGTCGCACAGCTCATGACTTCGGCAGGATTGCCGTTGCCGTCACCGTTTTCGATAACCTCGATGGCATCCTTGAGAAGAGTTCTTGCGATATATGCGCCGATCTGGCGGAGAGTCACCGTAAAGAGGTCAAGACGCTGGAATCTGATCGCCTCATAGGAAGCAACGAGAGAGCGGCCTCTCTTGCGAAGTCTGACAAGGTTTTCCTTTGTTCTGATATTCGTTTCGGGGATAAACGCACCCTCACTCACGATTTTAAGCTCCTTCTCTTCATCCGTGGGAAGAGATGTGATCGAGCGGTAATCAAGACCGTCGAAAACAGTCGTTGATGCTACGACCGTGGGAAGAATATCCGCCTGCTCAAGTCCCTGTCTTACGGCTCTCGAAACATATTCGGGGAAAAGCACGGCGCTGTCCGAGGTCTTGAAAAACTTGTCAACAACGTCGCTGCCTGCGCCGCCGACCTTGATGCCGAAGCGTTTGAGCTGACGCTGATATGCGTCAAGTCCCTCAAGAGAAGTGCCCTTATAGTTTTCGCTGGGATCGATGCTCTCAAGAGCCTTTGTGAAATTACCTGAGGCATAGAGCCCCTTTTCAAGTTTGATATTGTCAAAATCAGCCATTGTTTCTGTTCTCCTTTCTTACATCAGAAATGTGACGGTGCTTTCGTTTTCGTCAACGGAAATAACGAGATATTCTCTTTCTCCGCCCGCCTTGACACCGTCTGCGGATGCGGCAAGCTTGGTATAGCCGAGCTCAGGTGCCGTGCCGCTGAATTTTGCGGTTACCTCACCGTAGATCTGAACTGCCGCATACTGTCCGTCGCCGTTTGCAAGGATGCCGCAGAAGGCTTCGCCGTCTGCGCAGGCGGAAACCGTAGCGTTATCCGAGATCTTCACGGGAGTACCCTTTGCGATTTCTTCTGTTGTTCTGAATGTTGCGGTTTCGTTATGGAAGCCGCCGAATGATACTGACATATTTTTTCCTCCTTAAATTTTATATTCGGAATTTGATTCCTCATTTGTGTCATGCGTGCAGTCGAGCTGTCTGACAAGGGGAAGATTCTTTTCCGCCTTCTGCCTGAAAGCATCACGCATTTCTCTGAGCTTTCCGATACTCAGAGCGCCGCAGATATCTTCGATCAGAGAGCTTTTCAGCTCGGGCATGACCGAGCCTGCATCTCTGAGGAGAGATGCCTTGAGCTCCTCTCTGTATTCCTCCGCCCAACGCTCCGCTTCCGCCGAAGCTTTTGAGGGAACGAAAGCCTTGATGACACCTGCGTTTTTCTGGGCGGGAACGGCAACGAACGACCATTCATACGCATCCGTCGGGTCTTCGAGCAGGAAGCTGCAGAGCTTACCGCCGTAAACCTTGCCCTTCTGATGCTCGCAGCCCTCGCTCTTGATGTTCTTGCCGCAAATCGAACAGCTTATCGTTCTGACACAGCAGCCGACGCTCGTTTCCTTCTTGATTCCCGCTTCGATTTCGGCGATGAGATCCTTGTTCTTTTCGGTCCTCACCATATAAGCCTTTGCCTTGATATAGCAGTAGGGCTCGCCGTGACTTGTTTTGCGTGATTCGTCGGTCACAAACTCGGTTGCATAAATTCTTGCGTTCTGATCCTTGCTGCTCATGTTATGGTCAAAAATACCCGTTTTGCCGACAAAAAGCTCCGCAAGGGTTTTAAGCGCAGGAACCGTAAACCTTTCGTTATCTCTGTCGATCTCGTTATCGCAAAGGATAACGGAAAAGGTATATATTTCATCCTGCGAAAGTTCTTTTCTTGCGAACTTCCCGATGAGTCTGAGTTCCTCCTCGGGAAGAATTGCAGAGTTGTTTTCCGTTTTCATAATCATTCACCTCTCTTTTTATTTTCGCTCTCGAGCTTTTCAGCCTGAGCGTTATAAAGTCTTGCTCTTGAAAGCTCGACCTCATCCTGAAGGGTTATGTTTTCCCACACAATTTCGGGGCTGCAGCCGAAGCCTCTGCTTCTGAGAAAAGCCGTGCAGATCTTTCTGATAACGGGCGTCAGAATATGTCTGTATGCCTCCAGCTCGCTCGTGAGAACATCCGCCTGCTGAGAGCTCATCCTCTCCGTGCTTGACCACGAAAGACCGAGCATGAAGGGCGGAAGTCCCGTTTTTGCCACGATCTGTTCAAGCATCTGGCGAACGGGTATCTCGCTGTCGAGGATCTGATTATCTGCCCCGATAACCTTTATCTGAACATCTCCGACTGCAACGAAATCCTTGATTTCCGAGCCGCTCTGCATCGCTTCGCCCCATTCCCTTGCAACCTGCATGGCTCTGTCCTTGGCGTATGCTCTGTCCATGACATCGTTGCGGGGATTATAGGTTACAGCGAAGCGGAGATTGCCGACTCTGTCCCAGTTTGCACCGATGCTCTCGAAAATCCTGAGCAGAATGCCGCTGACAAACGGCATCCCTTTGAGCAGGGAATTGCCTGTGAGCGAGCCTGCATCGGGATTGAGCACGCTCAGAAGACAAAGCTCCTGACGGGGAGCCTTTACAAGCTCTGCACCCTTTCGGACAAAGATCTCAACATCAAAGCCGTTCTGCGCCCTTTTGAGCTCGATTCCGTCAAGCGGAGCGTTGAAAAGCGCACACGGCTGACCGTCAGCATCCGTCACGATCTCTCCGACCGCAGTGCCGAAGGTCAGAAGCTGTTCAAAATAAGTCGAAACAAACGCCGGTATTCCCTGTCTGTTGCCGCCGACGGGAACGGTTTCGAGAAACTCTTTCAGAGCCTCACGGGCTCTTTCATCGGAGCATTCAACCGTAAATCCGCCCGTCAGACGAACGAGCTTGAACACAGCCGCATCGATAACGGGAACGGCTTCTCTGAGTGCTTTATAAAGCCTCATGCTCGGCGCACCGAGAGGCACATATCCGTCGATGATGCCGAAGGGATGTCTGTTCATGTTCTGAGTCACGGGAGCCGAAACCCTTCCGGGCTTTCTGCTTTTAAATAAACCCATCCGATTCCTCCTTTCTTCTTGTTGCCGCCACAGCGAAAAATCCGTCGTCGCATCCGTCGGTTATAACAGTCGACACGAAATAACGGATATCGTCCATGGCATGGTCATTTTCTTTTCTGACCGAATCCTTTGCGGAGTTTTCCTCCCATCTGTAAAGTCCGAATTCTCTGATGCTGTCCCTGCATACGGGCGAAAACATCAGCGTGCCGTCTTTAAGGCAGTCCGAAACCCTTCGTATTCCGTCGATAACATCGTTCTTTGCAGGAATAACACGGAACCTGCCGTCACGCCTTATACATTCGATGAAGCTCGCCGCCGAAGGATCAACGATAACCGCTTTGATATTTCTGTCCCCTGCAAGCTCACAGAGGGCTTCGTAATGCTCGCTGTCCGTTTTCTGCCGTCCCTCCGTTCGTGAATTGAAATAGTATTCTCCGATTCTGTACCATTTTTCGCCGCACCGTCCCCACAGACCGAACGATGAGGGATTGACAGTTCCGTAATCGCAGGATATCCAGAACTCGGAGGGACTGTACGGCGGCTCGCAGACATGCCTTTCCGCAGAAAACATAGGATAGACACAGCCCTGAGCGGCAACCCATTTGCCGAGAACGAACCGTTCATAGAATGCGCCCGAATAAAGCCTTTCGTATCTGCGGATAATAGACTGCGTCAGAGAGGGATTGTCCCTCATCGTGAAATGAAGATAAAGACAGTTCTTCTCCTCTTTTTTCTTTATCCACTCCTCATGAAACCAATGCATCGGATGCTCGGGATTGCAGTTGAACCAGAGCTTTGAGCCCTCAACCGAGCATCTTGCGAGAGCCTGCTCGACGAACGAGCGGGGCATTAGAGTCACCTCGTCAAGAAGCACTCCCGCCAGCGTCATGCCCTGAATCAGAGCCGCCGAGCCTTCATCCTTTCCGCCGAAAAGATAGAAGCGGTTCATTCTTCCGCCACGGCTTATCTCGATAAGGTTGCGTGAATATTTTTCGCTGCATTCAAAACCGAGCTCACGGAGAACGGGAAGAATAACCGTCACGACATTCCGCCGAAGAGAAGCTATCGTTTTTCCGCAAAGGGCGAAGGAAGAATCGGAAAACGCCGAAAAAGCCCATGCTACAAAGGAAACCGACATGCACAGCGTTTTGCCCGAGCGGACCGCACCGTCACAGATAACAGCATCGTATCCGCTGAAAGGGCTATTGGGCATCCACCAGCAGAGTGCCTTCATCTGTTTCTTTGAGAAAGGGGTGAAAACGGACTTTTTGTTTGACGGACTCAAATCGTTTCCTCCTCCGAGAGAAGCCTTGCTCCTTCGGAAAGCGCCTTGATAAAACTGCTCTCTGCATTTTCAGCTCCGCCGCTCATCTGAGCAAGCTTTTCGAGAGCCTTGAGTCTGTCGAAAAATTTGATCTCGATTCCGCCGCCCTTGGGGCGTTTGATTTCCGAAACATTGAAAAGATCGAGCTTTTCGATCTCCTCCGCAGTCATCGTTTCCTCTGCGAGCATAAGTCTGAGTGCATCCGTGACCGAGCCGAAGGCAAGACGGCAAAGACCTTTTTCCGCCTGCGGAGAAAATGTTCTGCGCTCCTTCTCAAGGCGGTCGATCTCAGCCCTGATATCCTGCCTTCCGAGAAGCTTCTGTGCGGTTTTCGACGGAGAGATGCAAAAGCCTGCTCTTGCGGCGCAGCCCCTCGCATCTCCCAAGACCGCATAATAGCTGCAGAAAAGCTTTTCCTTTTCCGTAAGACCTTTTTTCAATCAATCATCCTTTCCGAGAAGCTTTTTTCCGTTAAGCCGACATGTTTTAACATTTCCGCTTCACGGATTCTCCTCTCAACCTATACGGAAAAAGCCGTTTTTGTTAACACGTTTGTGTTAAGCCCGAAATCGTTTTTGCCGCAATTCTCCTTCCGTTTTCTCCCGTTTTCGTCTGTTTCAGCCTGTTTATCTCCGTTTTTCGCCGATTTTGATAAATATTTTTATCTTTTGTATTTTTTTGTGATTTTGCTTGACTTGATGGCTCAAAGGGTGTAACATTATGGGGTAGACAAAAAATTTTTCAAAGAAATGTGTGGTGAGATCGTTGGGCAGTTCCGATACCCCTAAACCCCGAAGTAGATTTTCAACAGAATCAGCCGCATTGGCGGAGCTGTCTTTCAGCCACCGGAAGTGAGCCGTGTCAGAAAATGATATCGGTTTCGCTCTTGTTTTGTTTTGACTGCATCGCCTTTGCGCCGGCACAGATTGCCGATGGAAGGAGATGCATTTTTTATGGACGAACTCGAGATACTCATTGAAAAAGTACCCGAGCTTATTTCAAACGGAGAGATCTCATCCCTGCGTGAGCTTTTCTCGGAAATGAATGCGGTCGATACCGCCCTGCTCATGGATGAACTCGAAGCCAAGGAAAGACTTTTCGTTTTCCGTGTGCTTCCCAAGGATATTTCGGCGGATGTTTTCGCCTATCTTGAACCCGAATCTCAGGAAGAGCTTGTCCGCATGATCAACGATGCGGAGCTTGAACGCCTTCTTGACGAAATGTTCCTCGACGATGTTGTTGACTTTCTCGAGGAAGTTCCCGCAAATGTTGTCACCCGTGTGCTTGCCCATTCGGATGCGGAAACGAGAAAGCTCATCAACCGCTTTCTCAAATACCCCGAGGACAGCGCAGGCAGCATTATGACGATCGAAATGGTTCAGCTTCATACAAGCTTTACCGCCGCTCAGGCTATTGAACAGATCAGAAAAACGGGCGTTGACAAGGAAACGGTCTACACCTGCTACTGCACGGACAGACACCGTCATCTGCTCGGAAGCATTCCGCTGCTTTCGCTTCTTCTCTGCGACAAAGAAACCCTCGTGGGCGATATCATGGAAGAAGAGCCGCAGTTCATTTCCGTCAACACTCTTGACGACCGTGAATATGTTGCCGATATCGTAAGTAAATATGACCTTCTGAGCGTGCCCGTTGTTGACAACGAAAACCGTCTTGTCGGCATCATCACCGTTGACGACGTTGTTGATGTTATCGAAGAAGAGGTTACCGAGGACTTTGAAAAGATGGCGGCTATGACACCGTCGGATGACGAATATCTCAAGACGGGCGTTTTCAAGCTTGCAAAAAACCGAATCGTATGGCTTCTCATCCTCATGATTTCGGGAACATTCACGGGCATGATTATCGAGGGCTATGAAACCCTTCTTTCAGGCTTCGTTGCTCTGACCGCTTCGATGCCCATGCTCATGGGTACGGGCGGTAACGCAGGCAGCCAGGTTTCAACGCTTATCATCCGAGGTCTTGCCGTCGGAGAAATCGAGATAAAGGACTATTTCAAAATCGTTCTCAAAGAGCTGCGTGTTGCCGCCGTGTGCGGACTTGTTCTCGGAGCGGCAAACATTCTCAGAATGTATCTTTTCAGCGAAGGTACGATTGAGGTTTTCCTCGTTGTATCCCTTGCGATGTTTATTGCCATCGTCGTTGCAAAGCTCATCGGCTGCTCGCTCCCGATTTTTGCAAAAATCGTTAAGCTCGACCCTGCACTCATGGCAGGTCCGATGATCGCAACCCTCGTTGACATCGTTACTCTCGTTATCTACTTTGCTCTTGCAAAGGCATTTCTGATATAAAAAAACACCCGACAGTTTCTCTGCTGTCGGGCGTTTTTATGTTGACGGATATCGCAGACTGTGATATTATGAGATCAAGAGGTGGTAATTATGAAATGTAAATTCTGCGGCGCAAAAATCAAAAAGAAAGATGAACTCTGCCCCGAATGCGGAAAATATATCAGTAAGAAATCAGCGGCAGTCGCTTACAGAAAAAGATTGGATTGCGAACCGACCTCACCTCTCGGAAAAAACATAAGATATCTTGAATGCGGAAACTTCGGTAACGGTGTGCTTATATTCTGCATTATGTACGGAATCCTCGCAGCGTATTACTTTGTTACAAGTCTTCCCTTAAGATATACATTGATTGCCCGTGTCGAGCGCACCGAATTCATCATAAAAAATGTATTTCTTGCCATGCTTCTCATTTCGGTATTCATCATCGGCTTTGTTATATTTTTCACATGTAAAAAAAGCTTTGTATGCGTCAATGTTCACGGTGTTTACGGCATAAAGCCGAAATTTCTGATGTTTCCCGAAAGATTCGAATTCTTCTATGACGATATAACTGATTTCCGCTGTCATATTCCCGCTTCTGGCGGCATCCCCGTTGTGACTGTAACCGCCGACGGCAAGGTTTACAGAATATACGGTCTGAGCAACACTGATGCGAGCTATCTTTCAACATTTATCCGTGAAATCATGCCTTCAAAATGTAAATAATCCGACTTTTATCGTCCCAAAATATCGAATAAGTATAATTAACCAAAAAAGACCGCTCGGAGCGGTCTTTTTTTAGTCTTTCATTCATTGACTTTGATGCATATTTAAGGTATCATATAATCAAAATTATTATAATGGCGGGAGTTTTGGATATGATGAAAAATCAGGATAAGACCATGGAAAAAATCGTTGCTCTCTGCAAGGGCAGAGGCTTCATCTTTGCAGGCAGCGAAATCTACGGCGGTCTTGCAAACACATGGGACTACGGCCCCCTCGGCGCACGCATGAAAAACAATGTCAAGGACACATGGCGCAAGAGATTCATTCAGGAGCGCAAGAACAGCTACGAGGTCGATGCAGACATTCTCATGCACCCCAGAGTATGGGAAGCAAGCGGTCACGTTGCCAGCTTCTCCGACCCTCTTCTTGACTGCAAGGAATGCAAAAAGCGTCACAGAGCAGACAACCTCATTGACGATTTCAACCCCGATGCTCATGCAGACGGCATGACAAAAGAGGAAATGTTTGAGTATATCAAGGCTCATTCGATCCCCTGCCCCCACTGCGGCAAGCACGATTTCACCGACATCAGAGAATTCAACCTGATGTTCCAGACCTTCAGAGGCGTTACCAACGACAGCAAGAATGTTATCTATCTCCGCCCCGAAAATGCTCAGGGCGAATATGTAAACTATCTCAATGTTCAGAGAACGATGAGAGCAAAGCTTCCCTTCAGCATCGGTCAGATCGGTAAGGCTTTCAGAAATGAGATCACCCCCGGCAACTTCACCTTCAGAACGATCGAATTCGAGCAGATGGAGTTCCAGACCTTCTGCAAGGAGGGAACCGACAACGAGCTTTACGATTACTTCAAGGAATACGGCATGAAGTATTATCAGGATCTCGGCATCGCCGCTGAGAACCTCCGCTTCCATGACCACGAAAAGCTCGCTCACTATGCAAAGGCTGCCTGTGACATCGAGTTCCTCTTCCCCTTCGGCTGGGGCGAAGTCAACGGCACTCACAACAGAACCAACTTCGACCTCACAAGACATCAGGAATACAGCGGTCAGAAGATGGATTATCTTGATCCCGAAACAAACGAAAAATTCATTCCCTTTATCATAGAATCAACCTACGGTCTTGACAGAACGGTTCTCGCTCTTCTCTGCGAAGCATATGACGAAGAGGTCATCGACGCAGAAAAGAACGACACAAGAGTTGTTCTTCATCTCAACCCCGCAATCGCTCCCTTCAAGGCGGCTGTTCTTCCTCTTTCAAAGAAGCTTTCTCCCGATGCTCTCAAGGTTTATGAGAAGCTTCAGAAGAAGTTCATGGTTGACTTTGACGAAACAGGTTCAATCGGCAAGCGTTACCGCCGTGAAGACGAGATCGGCACTCCCATCTGCATCACCTTTGACTTTGACTCCCTCGAGGATAACTGCGTAACCGTCAGAGACAGAGATACAATGCAGCAGGAGCGCATTTCAATCGATGCTCTTGAGGACTATATCGCCGCACGCATCGAGTTCTGATTCAGGTTTAAATATTTCTAAAATATACAGAAAGGACTGTCAGTTCAATGAAAGTTAATTTCACCGAAACCGTGCTCAGAGACGCCAACCAGTCCCTCATCGCAACAAGAATGCCCTTTGAGGATTTCGAGCCCGTTCTCAGGAAGCTCGATGCTGCAGGTTACTATTCTCTCGAGTGCTGGGGCGGAGCAACCTTTGACTCCTGCCTCCGCTACCTCAACGAAGATCCTTGGGAAAGACTCCGCAAGATCAAGGCGGCTTGCCCCAACACAAAGCTCCAGATGCTTCTCAGAGGTCAGAACCTTCTCGGCTATAAGCATTATCCCGACGATGTTGTCCGCATGTTCGTCAGAAAGAGCGTTGAAAACGGAATCGATATCATCCGTATCTTCGATGCACTCAACGATGTGCGCAACATTGAGGTTGCAGTTGACGAAACCCTCAAGTGCGGCGCTCACGCATCGGGCACTATCTGCTATACGATCAGCCCCATCCATAACCTTGAAAGCTATGTGAAGCTTGCAAAGGAAATCGAAGCCCTCGGCGTTCAGTCCATCTGCATCAAGGATATGGCAGGCATCATGAGCCCCAAGGAGGGCTATGACCTTGTAAAGGCTCTCAAGGCTAATGTCAAGGTTCCCATCGTTGTTCACACTCACTCAACAACAGGTCTCGGCTTCATGACTCTTCTCAAGTGCGTTGAAGCAGGCGCAGATGTTATCGACTCCGCTATCTCCTGCTTCTCGGGCGGTACATCTCAGCCCGCAACCGAAACCCTCGTTTATACTCTCAAGCAGTACGGCTACGAGGTTGATGTTGACGAAAACATCTGCAAGGAGATCAACGATTTCTTCAAGCCCGTCAGAGCACAGGCTCTCGAAAGCAAGCTTCTCAACCCCGTTGTTATGGGTACTCAGACAGATGCTCTCATCTATCAGATTCCCGGCGGCATGCTTTCAAACCTCGTTGCTCAGCTCACAGCTCAGAAGAAGCTGGACAAGCTTGACGAAGTTCTTCTCGAAACTCCCAGAGTCCGTGAGGACCTCGGCTATCCTCCGCTCGTAACTCCCATGAGCCAGATGGTCGGCGTTCAGGCAACCGCAAACGTTCTCGCAGGCGAGAGATACAAGAACATCTCCAAGGAAGTCAAGAGCTATATCAAGGGTGAATACGGCCAGGCTCCCGGCAAGGTCAGCGAAGAGCTTCAGAAGCTTGTTCTCGGCGACGAAGCACCCTTCACAGGCAGATTCGCAGACACTCTTGAACCCGCTTTTGAAGCAACAAAGGCAGAGCTCGGCAGCAAGGCAAAGAGCGACGAAGATGTTCTTTCCTATATTGCATTCCCCATGCAGGCAGAAGCCTTCTTCGAGAAGCGTGACGAAAAAGAGAGAAACACCTTCAAATACACGATCAGAGAAGTATAAGGAGAACGGAAATGACATTTTTGGATTTCATCAAAACTCCTGCATTTGCGCTCGCAGTTGTATTTGCGCTCGCTCTCATTTACACGCTCTATGCAAAAGTTAAAGAAAACAAAACAGCAAAAGCCGTAAAGCCCGCCGCAGAGGAAAAAGCTGCTGTCAGCAGCTTCCCTGCCGCACCGGCTGCAGAAGGCATCTGCAGCGGCACACTCGACCTTGTTGATACAGATGAAAAAACCGCCGCAGTCATCATGGCTCTCGTGAGCTATAAAAGCGGCATCCCGCTCAACAGACTCAGCTTTAAATCAATTCGTTTGATGGAGGATAAATAAATGAAATATGTAGTAACCCTTAACGGTAAGAATTATGAAGTAGAAGTCAACGAGTGCGAAGCAGTTGTTACAAATGTAACAGAAGCTGCCGCTCCCGTTGTTGCAGCCGCTCCTGCAGCACCCGCTGCACCCGCTGCACCCGCCGCTCCCGCAGCAGCAGCTCCCGTTTCGGCTGACGGCACAAAGGTTCTTGCTCCCATGCCCGGTGCGATCCTTAATGTTAATGTAAGTGTCGGCGCATCCGTCAAGGCAGGCGACGTACTTATGGTTCTCGAAGCTATGAAAATGGAAAACGATATCGTTGCTCCCTGCGACGGCGTTGTTAAGCAGATTCCCGTTTCCAAGGGCTCAACAGTCAACACCGACGATGTTCTTGCTGTTCTTTAATCGGAGGTCAACGAATGGAAGTTTTATACGAAACCCTGCTTGACGTCACGTGGAGTCAGGTTGCGATGTGGGCTATCGGCGGCTTGCTGATTTATCTCGCAATCGCAAAAGAGATGGAGCCGACCCTTCTTCTCCCCATGGGCTTCGGCGCAATTCTCGTCAACCTGCCCCATTCGGGTGCCGCAGGAGTTATTGAGCATCTTTTTGACATCGGCATCAACGGCCACGAGCTGTTCCCGCTGATTCTTTTCATCGGCATCGGTGCAATGATCGACTTTGAACCGCTTCTGACCAACCCGAAGCTCATGTTCTTCGGTGCGGCGGCACAGTTCGGCATATTCTTCACTCTTTGCGCCGCTTCTCTCCTCGGCTTTGAAATCAATGACGCCGCTTCAATCGCCATCATCGGTGCAGCTGACGGTCCCACATCGATTTTCGTTGCTCAGGTTCTCGAGTCAAACTATCTCGCTCCCATCATGGTCGCCGCATATTCCTATATGGCTCTCGTTCCCATCGTTCAGCCCCCCATCATCAAGCTTTGCACAACAAAGAAGGAAAGAAAAATCAAGATGACTTACAAGGGCAAGACGGTTTCAAAGAGAACAAAGATTCTCTTCCCCATCATCATCACCTGCATCGTAGGTCTTGTTGCTCCCGACGCAGTTGCACTTATCGGTTTCCTTATGTTCGGTAACCTTATCCGTGAATGCGGCGTTCTCAACTCGCTTTCGGAAACCGCACAGAAGGTTCTCGCAAACCTCATCACTATCTTCCTCGGCATCACAATCGCTTCTCAGATGAAGGCTGACGAATTCATCAACAAGGAAACTTTCATAATCATCATCCTCGGCCTTGTTGCTTTCGTTGTTGATACGTTCGGCGGCGTTATGCTCGCAAAGATTATGAACCTCTTCCTCAAGGAAAAGATCAACCCCATGATCGGTGCCGCAGGTATTTCCGCATTCCCCATGTCAGCCAGGGTTGTTCATAAGCTCGGTCTTGAAGAGGATAACCAGAACTTCCTCCTCATGCATTCGATCGGCGTCAACGTTTCGGGTCAGGTTGCTTCGGTTATCGCCGGCGGTCTTATCCTTGCGTTCTTCCGCTGATAAGGAGGTTTAAAAATGGATATATTCAATGTTCAGTTCCTTTTGGATTCACTTCCCTATATGGGCAAGGGCATGCTCGGCATTTTCGTTGTGACTGCAGTTATTGTTACCGTCGTCAACGCTCTTAACAGCATCCCCGACAAAAAGAACAAATAAATAAAAGGGCGTCAGGGATTACCCGAACGCCCTTGTTTTAAGAGAAAAAGATCAATACAATATAAAATATAAAAGGAGGCGAAGGAATGAAACTGTTTGAAATGAAAATGCCGCTTTCGGAAGCTCTCGCAATTGCAGTTATCGGTATATCCGTGGTCATAATGATTCTCGCATTGATCGCAGTTTTTATCATTCTTCTCTCAAAAGCAGTAAGATTAGTTGAGGGTCTTGTTAAAAAGAAGGTTCCCGCTTCCCCTGCCGTCACTCCTGCCGCTACGCAGTCCGTTCCCGAGGGCATAAACTCGGGCGATGTTGAGCTTATCGGCACAGACGAAAAAACCGCAGCGGTTATTATGGCAATTGTTTCTGAAAAGTGCGGAATTCCGCTCAACAGACTCAGCTTCAAGTCTGTCAGACTTATGGATAACGATGAGAAGGGAGGCAACAAATAATGGAAATGGTCAAAGACGTTCTTATCGGTCTGTGGGAAAGCTCAGGTTTTTCCATCGTCACCGGCAAAGAGCTCATCATGCTCCTCGTTGCGTTTGTTTTCCTCTTCCTTGCAATCGTAAAAAAGTTCGAGCCCCTTCTTCTTGTGCCCATCGCATTCGGCATGCTTCTCGCAAACCTTCCCGGCGCAGGTCTTATGGACGACCCTGCATTCCTTATGACAGAGGTCGTTGACGGTGTTGAGAAAGCTCATTGGTACGAAGACGGCGTTCTCAGGCTGATCTACGCAGGCGTCAAGAGCTCGATCTTCCCCTGCCTCATCTTCCTTGGCATCGGTGCTATGACAGACTTCGGTCCGCTCCTTGCCAACCCCATCAGCCTTCTTCTCGGTGCCGCAGCTCAGCTCGGCGTCTATGTCGCATTCCTTCTTGCGATCATCCTCGGCTTCACGCCCGAAGAAGCAGCATCAATCGGTATCATCGGCGGCGCCGACGGCCCGACGGCTATCTTCCTTGCAGGCAAGCTGGCACCCAAGCTCCTTGGCCCCATCGCCCTTGCGGCATATTCCTATATGGCACTTATTCCTCTTATCCAGCCCCCGATCATGAAGCTTCTCACAACCGAAAAGGAAAGAAAGGTTGAAATGAAGCAGCTTCGCACCGTCAGCAAGGCTGAAAAGATCATCTTCCCCATCGTTGTTGCAGTTATCTGCGCATTCATCATTCCCTCGTGCGCATCGCTCATCGGTTTCCTGATGCTCGGCAACCTCTTCAAGGAATGCGGAGTTACCGAAAGACTCAGCGATACGGCACAGAATGCTCTGACAAACATCGTTACCATCATGCTCGGCGTAACTGTCGGTGCAACCGCTAACGGTGAAGATTTCCTTACCGCATCAACTCTGCTCATCGTCGGACTCGGTCTTACCGCTTTTGCTTGCTCAACTGCAGGCGGCATCCTTCTCGGCAAGGTGCTCTACCTCGTTACGGGCGGAAAGATCAATCCCCTCATCGGTTCTGCAGGCGTTTCCGCAGTTCCCATGGCTGCCCGAGTTGCTCAGGTTGAAGGCAGAAAATATAACCCCACAAACTTCCTTCTCATGCACGCTATGGGACCGAATGTTGCGGGCGTTATCGGCTCCGCAGTTGCGGCCGGCTTCCTTCTCATGATGTTCGGCGGCAAATAATAAGCAAAAGGCATTCACGGTTTCGTGAATGCCTTTTTTAGTGAAAAGTGAAGGTAGGGCGGGGGCTTGCTCCCGCCGTTGTTTTTTACCCTTAGCCGATCATTTAATCAGATCGTTTTTCTTGATGAAATCGATCGTTTCGTCAACGGTTGTAAAAGCAAGGGCAACGCTTGTGTCAGCCGCACCGTAATAAATTGCTATTCTGCCCGTTTCAGCATCGGCAAGAGCCGCACACGGGAAAACAACATTCGGAACATCGCCGACAAGCTCATAAAGCTCATGCGGTGCAAGCAGGAAGCAGTCCGCTCTGTGAAGAACCTTCCACGGCTCATCCTTATCGAGAATTGCCGCACCCATGGCATAAGTAAAGCCGTTACAGCTTGTGAGCACGCCGTGATAGAACATCAGCCAGCCCTCGTCGGTTTCGATGGGTGTCGGTCCTGCGCCGACCTTCGTCATCTCCCAGTTTTTCTCGGGCTTCATAACAAATCTGTGCTTGCCCCAATATGTAAGATCCTTGCTGTGGCTGAGGAAAATATCGCCGTATGGAGTATGCCCTCTGTCGCAGGGACGGATGAGAAGCAGATATTCGTCATTGACCTTTCTCGGAAAGAGCACGCCGTTTCTCGCAACGGGATAGCACGCATCCTCGAGCTGAGTCCACTCCTTGAAATCGGTTGTGTAAGCGATGCCGATCGTCGTGCCGTGAGGGGTGAGATTGACCCACGAAAGATAATATTTGCCCTCAATAAGACAAAGTCTGGGATCATAACCTCTGAAAATAACCTTCTCCTCAAGCTCCCAGTTGATCGCATCCTTGCTGTAGCCGACAACAAGAGTATGGTCACGGCTCATGACATCAACCCTGAAAACGCCCGCAAAGCCGTCGCCGAAGGGAACGACCGCCGAATTGAAAATGCTGTTTGCCATATAGAGATTATCTCTCGTGATAATGGGGTTTCCGCTGTATCTCCAGACGGGATATCTCCAGCCTTCAGGCTTATCCTGCCAGGGAATGTTTCTGATTGTTTCGCCGATAATTTTAGCCATATTTTTCTCCTTACCGTTATTTCTTGTTTCTATCATATCATAAGACTCCGTGCAAATCAACCGCTATATGCCCTATGCGTTGCATTTACCTCTTGAATGTTTTCGATTTTAGTAATATAATTAAAATGTAATAATTTGCACAAAGGAGAAAATATTATGGATATTATGGATCTTGCCATGAAAGGCATAAAGGGAATCGCCAAAAACTTCGGCAAGAAGGTTGCCAAGCAGGGACCCGCTCCCGAAATCGAGCAAAAGAAGCCGACCGTTATCAGCGGCAGCGGATTCCGTGCAGGCTTTGCAAGAGAGGAGATCATGCCCGACCTTTCCGACAAGGATAAGATCTACTGGATAGCAGGTCACGGCTCGGGACACAAAATGGAAGGTGTCCTCACTCCCGTTTATATCAGCGCAGTATGGCTTGACTGCGGCAACGACGAGGGAATTCTCTGGCTCGGTGCGGATATCGTCGGTCTGACAAGAATCGAAGTCAATTCGATCAGAAAGAAGATTCTTGCATCCCCCGAGATCAAGGGCTGCAAGCTCATCAACTTCAGCTGCACTCACAGCCACTCGGGCATCGACACCGTCGGCTACTGGGGCAAGCCCAACCTCGTGAGCATCCCCTCAAACGGCAAGGATGCTCAGTATATGGCTATGCTTGAAGAAAAGGCTGTTGCCGTTGCGATCGCCGCTTATAAGAATAGAAAAGCAGGAAAGCTCTATAACGGAAGAACCGAGATCAAAGACGGTCTTGCAACAGGCAGACGCTTCAGCTACAAGCATGAGATACTCGCAAGATTCCGTTTTGCTCCCGATGACGGTTCAAAAGAGATCTGGATGCTTAACTTTGCCGCTCATCCCAATTCACTCGGCGGTGACAACCGCCTCCTCAGCGCAGAATATCCTTATTATCTGCGTGAAAAAATCGCCAAAGAAAACGGTGCGGATGTGCTCTATGCCATCGGACCTCTCGGCGGCATGGATGCAGCAAGATATGACGAAGAGGACAGAGTCCGCAACATTCAGCTCCAGGGCGAAACGATCGCCGATGCCGCAATGAGCATAACCGACGAAGAGCTCAAGCCCGAAATCAAATTCATTCAGCAGCCGTTCTATTTCCCCGTCGGAAACTATGTTCTGACTCTTCTTGCCATGCGTAATGTCATGAGCTTCAAGGCGTATCCGAGCGATAAGACCGATATCGGAATTGCGATCGAATCCGAGCTTACATATATGACGATCGGCGGACAGAAGCTTTTGCTTCTCCCCGGCGAAAACTTCATGCCCACGGTCTACGGAGAATATCTTTCCGCTGAGGAATCGGGTACGGGCGAAGGTCCCGAAATCAATCCGACTCCCCTTGCAGACATCGCAGGCGACAAGTCGATCATCGTTTTCGGCGTTTCCAACGACATGACGGGTTATGTTGTTCCGCCCAACGATTTTGTTCTCCATCCCACTCAGCCCTATCTCAACACAACGAGCGACAGACTGGGCAACAGACACTATCACGAAACCAACGCCCTCGATGCAAATGCACAGAAAACGATCGCTGATGCATTTGCAGAGGTTGTTAAGAATTTCGGATAAAAAATTAACCGCTGACGGATTTCCCGTCGGCGGTTTCCCGTTTAAATCGGGTAAGGGCGGAGCCCTTCCTCAACTATTCACTATTCATTATTCACCATTCACTGAAAAAGGCTTACACGAAACCGTGTAAGCCTTTTGCGTTTAATTACTGATCGTTGTTTCTTCTGTTTCTGCCGCCTCTGTCGCCCTTGAAATCTCTTCTGGGAGCTCTTCTGGGAGCATCGGAGACTGTGTTTTCGGGAACAAGACCTTCAACCTCGATGAGTGCCTCACGGCGTGAGAAGTTGAGTCTGCCCTGATCGTCCTTGGGAAGAACCTTAACGATAACCTCGTCACCGACGGTAACTGCATCTTCAACCTTCTCGGTTCTCTTGACATCGAGCTGGCTGATGTGAACCATGCCTTCCTTGCCGGGAGCGATTTCAACGAATGCGCCGAAGCTCATCAGGCGGGTAACAACGCCCTTGTATATTGCGCCGACCTCGGGATCGTTAGCAATTGTTTCAACGATGGAGATCGCTCTGCGTGCATCTTCGATATCTGTTGATGAAACAAAGATATTGCCGTCTTCCTGAACATCGATCTTGCAGTTGCATTCTGCGCAGATCTTCTGGATAACCTTGCCCTGCTTGCCGATAACATCGCCGATCTTTTCGGGATCGATCTTCGTTGTGAGCATCTTGGGAGCCCACTTTGAAAGCTCTGCTCTGGGCTCGGCAATAACGGGAAGCATGATCTCGTCAAGGATATAGCATCTTGCGGTGTAAGTCTTGTCAAGAGCTTCTCTGATGATTGCGGGAGTAAGACCGTGAACCTTGAGGTCCATCTGAATCGATGTGATACCCTTCTTTGTACCTGCAACCTTGAAGTCCATGTCGCCGAAGAAGTCTTCAAGTCCCTGAATGTCAACCATTGTCATGAAGCGGTCGCCTTCGGTGATAAGACCGCAGGAGATACCTGCAACGGGAGCCTTGATGGGAACGCCTGCTGCCATAAGAGAAAGAGTCGAGCCGCAGACTGAGCCCTGAGATGTTGAACCGTTTGAGGAAAGAACCTCGGAAACAACTCTGATCGTATAGGGGAATTCTTCAACTGAGGGAAGAACGGGGATAAGCGAACGCTCTGCGAGAGCACCGTGACCGATCTCTCTTCTTCCGGGACCTCTTGAGGGCTTTGTTTCGCCGACTGAGTATGAGGGGAAGTTATAATGGTGCATATATCTCTTGGTGTCTTCCTCATCAAGACCGTCGAGCATCTGAGCATCGCTCATGGGGCCGAGGGTCGTGATCGAAAGAACCTGAGTCTGACCTCTTGTGAACATACCCGAACCGTGAACTCTGTCAAGAAGGTCTACCTCTGCGTTAAGAGGACGGATCTCGTTGATACCTCTGCCGTCAACACGCTTGCCGTCATCAAGAAGCCAGCGGCGGACAACATACTTCTGAACCTTGTAGAGGCATTCTTCGATCTTGACTTCCATTTCGGGATAGATCTCGTCGAACTTTTCGTGAACCTTATCGTAAACGGGCTTGAGGCGCTCGTCACGGATTCTCTTGTCGTCTGTATCAAGAGCGAAGCGGATATCTTCGATAGCGAAATCCTTGATTGCTTCGTACATTTCGGGATCGGGATCGTTTGAGGGGAAATCAACCTTCTCCTTGCCGCATTCAGCCTTGATCATGTTGATGAATTCAACGATTCTCTGGTTTTCCTTGTGAGCGAACATGATGCCGTCATACATATCGTCGTTGGAAACTTCGTTTGCGCCTGCTTCGATCATAGCAACGAGGTCGCTTGTTGAAGCAACGGTAACATACATATCGCTCTTTTCTCTCTGCTCGAGAGTGGGGTTGATAACATATTCGCCGTCAACAAGACCGACAACAACGCCTGAGATCGGTCCTTCCCACGGAATTTCGGAGATCGAGATAGCGATCGAAACGCCGAGCATGGCGGTGATTTCAGGCTGGCAGTCGGGATCAACCGACATAACGGTTGCAACAACGCCGACATCGTTTCTCATGTCCTTGGGGAAAAGAGGACGGATGGGTCTGTCGATAACTCTGGAAGCAAGAGTAGCCTTTTCGCTTGCCTTGCCTTCACGACGCTGGAAGGAGCCGGGAATGCGGCCGACGGAATAAAGCTTCTCTTCATAGTCAACGGAAAGGGGGAAGAAATCTACGCCTTCGCGGGGCTTTGCTGCCATTGTAGCTGTGCAGAGGACGTTTGTTTCGCCGTAACGGACAAGACATGCGCCGCCTGCAAGCTGAGCCATCTTACCGACTTCGACAACAAAAGGTCTGCCGGCAATTTCGGTTTCATACTTTTTGAAAGCTTCAAAAAACATTTGTAATTACCTCTCTGAATTTTATATTTCCACAGGCGGCCCGGCTTAGCAATAAATCCAATTTCCGAGAAACTTCGGGAACTCGATTCACTGCTAAAACCGTTTCCAGCCGCCTGAAAGGATGCTAAAAAAATGCATTAATTAACGCAACAAAGCAGGCGGGAAAGGATATCCTGCCTGCTTGTTATGGCGAAAATTATTTACGGATGCCGAGTCTTGCGATGATTGAACGGTAACGCTCAATGTCAACCTTCTGAAGATAAGCAAGAAGGTTTCTTCTGTGACCAACCATCATGAGAAGGCCTCTTCTTGAGTGATGGTCCTTCTTGTGAACCTTGAGATGCTCGGTGAGGTCGTTGATTCTCTTTGTGAGAACAGCGATCTGAACCTCGGGAGAACCTGTGTCACCCTCGTGAGTTGCATATTCCTGCATGATTGCGGTCTTTTCTGCCTGTGTCATTTGTTTTCACCTCATTTAAATATTTGCCTCTGCCCCCAGAGAACGGCAGGTGAAGTTCCTCGAAGAGGCTTACTCCGAAATCCGAGAAGCGGGCATGTGCAAGAAGAATTATAGCACAAAGGCGGTTCAATGTAAAGTGTTTTTCAAAATTATTTTTCCGATATATTACACAAAAAATTCGCCTTCCGAACGGATTTTTTTCATTTCTGCGTAACATTCTTCCGTTTGACGCATTTTTCCGAAAACCGTTTTTTCCGAACGGCATAGAATGGATTAGGAAAGTTTTTCTTTCCGTTCCAAAAGCAAGGCGGTCGCCGTCAGCGGTGGCAGAAATGTCCACGGGGAGCCGGGTGACACATGGCGGCCGCCATCATCATAGATCGATTCTCAGGGCGGGCTGATCTGTTCAGCCCGCCTTTGAAATAAAGTTTACAATATGTTAACCGATTCCAGAGAAATTTGTTATATGATAGATAATGAAATAATATTGCGACGGAGGTCATACCTTGCTGGGATATGTCAGAGCATATAAACCCGATATGAAAATGAGGGACTATGAGCTTTACAGAGGCATCTATTGCTCGCTGTGCCGGGCTCTCGGGAGAAACTATTCTCCGCTCGCCCAGCTTTTTCTCAGCTACGATTTTGCTCTTGCATGCGTGCTCCGACTTGCCGCCTCGGACTCGGGCTACGGATTTTCGACAAAAAGATGCCCCTATAATCCCGCAAAAAAATGTCTGATATGCGGCAGCAGGGATATTTTTGATTTCTGCGCCCATGCGGTTATAATAACCGTATACTACAAGCTTCTTGACAACCTTCATGACAAGGGCTTTTTATCAAAGCTTACTGCGGCAATCGTATTCCCCGCAGTTGCTCTTATGCACAAGAAAGCCGCACGGCTCGCTCCCGAGGCGGAAAAAGCGGTTGCCGATGCAATGAAGCTTCAGACTGAAACCGAAGCAAAGCCCTCGCCTTCAATCGACGAAGCGGCTCACCCCTCGGCAGATGCCCTCGGAAAGATCTTTTCGCTCGGATTTGAAGACTGCAGAAAAGAAGCAATGTATTCCGTCGGATATATGACGGGCAGATTTGTCTATATTCTCGATGCCGCCGACGACCTCGACGGTGATATAAAAAAGGGAGCGTTCAATCCCTTTGCAAACTGCGACATCTCCTCTCCCGAAAAAAGAAAAGCTTTTGCCGACAGGATAAGAGGCATGCTCAATCTGACTCAGAGCGGCATTCTTGAAGCCTTTGATTCGCTTGAAGCAAAGCGTTTTTACGATATAGCAGAAAACATTCTTCTTGACGGCATAACCGACTGTTCGGAAAAGGTGCTCGAAAAATACGGAGAAGGCCGTGAGAAGAAGAAAGAATTTTTTGTTGAATGAGGTTATAATATGAAGAATCCCTATTCCGTGCTCGGAATCCCCGAGGGTGCATCTCCCGAGCAGGTCAAAGCCGCATATAAGCTTCTTGCACAGAAATATCAGTCCGACGGCAGAAAAATGGACGAGATCAATCAGGCTTACGATTATATCATCATGAACTCTTCGGGCTATTCGTCTTCCGCAGGCTATTCGCAGGCAGGTGCGGATTATTCCGATATAAGATCAAAAATCAGCTCGGGCAGACTCGATGATGCTCAGATCATTCTTGACGGAATCCCTGAAGGCAGCCGTGATGCACAGTGGTACTACCTCAAAGGAACGATTCAGCAAAAAAGAGGCTGGCTCGAGGAGGCGGCAAACAATTTTGCCACAGCAAGCAGACTTGATCCCTCAAACAACACCTACAAAATGGCATACAACAAAGTCATCAACGCCCGTTCGGGCGGATACCGCACGGAGCGCAGGCGTACCCGTTCGGGCAGAGATAATGACTGCAGCTATTGCGACTGCTGCTGCGATCTTCTTTGCGCCGATGCATGCTGCGAATGCATGGGCGGCGACCTCATTTCCTGCTGCTGAGCACTATCTGACGAAAGGTTGTTTTTAATTGAAGCAAAGTTCAAAGTGCGCCATCGGCGGAATCGTTTCCGCTCTGTCGCTGGTGCTGATGATATCCGTTGCGATAATTCCGTTTCTGACCTATGCCCTCCCCGCAGTTGCGGGCATCTTCATCGTTTTCATCGTTGTGGAGATCGATAAGAAATGGGCTTTCGGTGTTTTCTCCGCCGTTTCCGTTCTCGCCTTCCTGCTCGTTCCCGACAAGGAGGTTGCGATGATGTATATTGCCTTCTTCGGTTATTATCCGATAATCAAAGCCGTGCTCGAAAGCAAGCTCCCGACACCCGTTTGCTGGATAGTCAAGGTTGCCGTTTTCAATCTCACAATGGTCGCCGCTTATCTGATCCTGATTTATCTGATGGGAATAACCGTTGATGAAATCGAAGAATACGGCTCGGTTGCCGTTCCGATGCTTCTCGGCGCAGGCAGCGTTGCTTTTGTCGCCTACGACATCGCTCTGACTCGGATCATTTCGCTTTACATGGTAAAATGGAGAAAATATTTTAAAAGATATTTCAAATAATAATTGAGTTTTCAGGAAAACAATGTTATAATGGGTGCGTATGCTTGCAAGCATACGCACTTTTCGTATCCCCGGAGGTTATTATGAAAGATTTTGTTAATATCGGTATGATAGGCATCAGCGGCAGAGGCAGCGGCATGCTCCGTGAGCTTCTCAAATGTGAAGGCGTCAGAGTTCCCGCTGTTTGCGACAAATATGAAGACAGAGCTGAAAACGGCAGAAAGATCGTTGAGGAGGAAGCAGGAAACACTCCCGACGTTTATCTCGATCATAAGGAGCTTCTTGCAAGAGATGACCTTGACGCTGTTTTCGTTGCAACAACATGGATCACCCACGCAAGAATTGCAATCGATGCCATGAGAGCGGGCAAGCATGTTGCCATGGAAGTCGGCGGTGCGGCAAGCATCGAGGAATGCTGGCAGATGGTCAGAGCAAGCGAGGAAACAGGCAAGTTCTGCATGCTTCTCGAAAACTGCTGCTATGACAGAAAAGAAATGGCGATCTTCAACATGGTCAAGCAGGGTCTTTTCGGCGAGATAATACATATGCAGGGCGGCTATCAGCATGACCTCAGAGATGAGATCTCTCTCGGCAGAGAGAACCGCCACGGCAGACTCTTCAACTTCCAGCACAGAAACGGCGAGCTTTACCCCACTCATCAGCTCGGCCCCATCTCAAAGGTGCTTGAAATCAACCGAGGCAACAGATATCTTTCCGTTTCCTCCTTTGCAACAAAATCAAGAGGTCTTAACGAGTGGATAAAGGCTAACAAGGGCGAGGATTACGACCTTGCAAATTATTCCTTCAATCAGGGCGATGTTGTGACAACCGTTCTCAGATGTGCAAACGGCGAAACCGTTGTTCTCACTCATGACTGCTCTCTCCCCAGACATTATTCGAGAGCTTACAGAGTTCAGGGCACAAAGGGCATCTATATGGAAGACGGCAACACCCTCTTCATCGAAGGCTTCACAAAGCACGAGGACGGCAACTGGATGCATCCCGGTGAGGATTTCGACAACTATCTTGAGCAGTTTGAGCATCCCCTCTGGAAAAAATACCGCATTGACGGTGTTCATGCAGGTCACGGCGGCATGGACTACCTTGTTCTCAGCGCATTCGCAGAGAGCGTCAGACTCGGCGGTCAGCCCCCCATCGACGTTTACGATGCAGCAACCTGGATGGCAGTCACCTGCCTTTCCGAGCAGTCCATCGCAATCGGCGGCGCACCCGTTCCCTTCCCCGATTTCACAAACGGCATGTGGATCGACCGTGAACCCTACCGCAGAGGTATGTTCTGCCTTGACGAGGTCTGCAACGATGTTTTTGAACAGAAATAATTTATAAGGGGTTTTACCGATGAAATATTATATTGGCGTTGACGGCGGCGGAACAAAAACCGCTTTCGCTCTCTTTGACGAAAACAAAAAAATGCTCGAAACCGTAACCGGTCCCGGCAGCAACCATGAAAATCTTGAAGACGGCTTCGATGCCGCAAGCGAGATCATCTGGAACGGTCTTAATGAGCTTTGCCGCAAGGCGGGCACCGAGCTTTCAAAAATCAGCTTCACACTCATGGGTCTTGCAGGTATCGACCATCCCTATCAGTATGAGATCATGTGCAAAAAGCTCAGAGAAAAGGGACTCGAAAACTTCGAGGTATATAATGACGGCTTCATCGTTGTCAAGGCAGGCTCCGAAACTGGTACGGCTATCGGCTATAACTGCGGCACGGGCGTATGCTGCAACGGCATCGATGCTGACGGCAATCGCATGATGCTTGCAGGTCTCGGCGATTTTTCGGGCGATATCTCGGGCGGCGGAAACATCGTTATCAAGGCATTCGAGCTTGTTTATAACGAGCTTTTCCTCGGTCTCGAAAAAACCCTCATCACCGATATGGTCATGAAAGAATACGGTTTCACTCGCCGTGAAGAGCTTCTCGGTCTTATCGAAAAGATAGAAGGCGAAAACGGCGACGATTATATCAGAACAATGGTCGGCTTCTTCTTTGAGGCAGCCAAGCAGGGTGACAAACCCGCTCTCGAATACTGCGAAAGAATGGCTGAAAGAGGCGCCCGCCTCATCGCCGCTCTTTCCCGTGAGCTCAATTTCGGCACGGAAGAGGTCGAGGTCGTTCTCTCGGGTTCGATCAATGTCAAGCTCGACAACAAGGCATATCTCGACATGCTTCTTGAAAAAGCCGAAAAATACAGCGGCAAGAAGCTTAAATTCATCAAGCTCACACAGCCTCCCGTAACGGGCTGCGTCAACTGGATAATGCAGGATTTTGCAAACTGATATTGAAGGGAGTATATTAGTATGAAAGAAATCAGCGTAGCCGTTATCGGCTCAGGCAGCACATATTGCCCCGAACTCGTCGACGGCTTCCTCAAAGCAAAGGACAGCCTCAAACTCAGGAAGATTTCGTTTATGGATATCGACGAAAGAAAGAGAACGATCGTCGGCGATCTCTGCGTTCGTATGCTCAAGAACGCAAACTGCGACTGCGAGGTCGTTTTCACCGATGACCTTGACACCGCTCTTCAGGGTGCGGATTTCGTTGTTACTCAGATAAGAGTCGGTAAACTTCCCTGCCGTCACCTTGACGAAAGCATTCCCAAGAAATATAACCTCATCGGTCAGGAAACAACGGGCATCGGCGGCTTCTTCAAGGCTCAGAGAACGATCCCCGTTATCAAACACATCTGCGAGCGCATTGAAGCGATCTGCCCCGATGCATGGCTCATCAACTTCACCAATCCCTCGGGCATCATCACCGAGTTCATTCTCAACAACACAAATGTCAAGAACATCGGTCTTTGCAATGTTCCCATCGACATGCTCGACGACATCAAGGAAATCACGGGCGAGGACAGCGACATCACCTATGTCGGTCTTAACCACCTGAGCTGGATCACCTCTGTCAAGAAGAACGGCGAAGAGCTTCTTCCCGGTCTTATCGACAGCGGCTTCTCCCCCAAGGTTATGGCTAACATCAAGGACGACGGCTTCTCGATCGACTGCCTGAGAACGATTCAGGCTATCCCCTCGTCATACCTTCAGTATTATTACTGCCGTGAAGCAAAGCTTGCTCACCAGAGAGAGGACGAGCAGACAAGAGCTCAGGTATGCATGGATATCGAAGAACAGCTTCTCGAAATGTATAAGGACGAAGCAATCGTCACAAAGCCTGCACTTCTCGACAAGAGAGGCGGCCACAAATATTCTCTCGCCGCTGTTTCTCTCATCGATTCTCTTGCAAACGATAAGCGTGATGTTCATGTTGTCAACATCAAGAACAACGGCACACTCCCCTTCATGGCTGATGACGATATCGTTGAAATCGCTGCTGTTATCGGCTCCGACGGTGCAACTCCCGTTCCCGTAACCGAAAAGATCAACGATCATATCGTCGGTCTTATGAGAGTCGTCAAGACATATGAGAAATATGCTGTCAAGGCGGCAATCACGGGCGATGACGATTACGCAATCAAGGGTCTTCTCGTTCATCCCCTCGTCGGCGACTGGGAAAAGACCGTCAACTGCTTCAATGAACTTAAAGAAGCACATAAGGAATTCCTTCCCCAGTATTTCAACAAATAAAATTATGCTCCGCCCGTAAAAAGGCGGAGCTCAGCTTGTCGAAAAACTTGTTTTTCGGCAAGCTGGTGACTGTTGAGAAAGGAAGCTGAATGGCGTTTTCTTCGACCGAAGGCGTACAAAGGTACTCCGATGGGAGAAAAAACGTCAAATAAACGAAACAATATTCATCAATCCTCCGTCTTTTGGCTTCGCCAAAATCCACCTCCTTTCCAAAGGAGGCTAATGAGATTTTTCAAATATTTTCGTTTATGTTTCAGCGACTTTATCGACAGTCAATGCTCCGCCCGTAAAAAGGCGGAGCTTTTTTACGCCTTGATTTTTGCATACGGATAATGCTATAATATATTTGTATATGCATATAAACGAAAGGAAAATGAGAATGAGAAAAATCATCAACATAAATGAAGGCTGGGCTTTCACAAAAGACGGCGTGACCGAAACCGTTGATCTTCCTCACACATGGAACGGCATTGACGGTCAGGGCGGCACCGACAGCCCCGAATATTGGCGAGGCAAATGTGCCTATAAAAAAATTATCCCCGCCTATGACGGCAGGGTTTTCATCGAAATCAACGGTGCAAACACCGTCTGCGAGGTTTTCGTCAACGGAATTTATGCAGGCAGTCATGACAACGGATATTCCATGTTCCGCTTTGAGATCACAAACCTTCTGCGTGAGGGTGATAATCTGCTCGAAATCAATGTTGACAACAGCCCCAATGAATTCCTCTATCCGCAAATGGCGGACTTCACCTTCTACGGCGGACTTTACAGAGATGTCAACATTATCTGCGAGGTTTCCGATTCTCATTTTGCGCTTCTCGACAAGAGTCTGTGCGGCGTGTTCATAACCCCCATGATTGACGGCAGAGTTTTCGTCAAGAGCTTTGTCGAAGGCTCGTGCGCAGATCTTGAAAAGCATTTTTCAATCACCGATGCCGAGGGCAGGGATGTTGCTTCGGGCTTCACCTCTGCGGACAAGGATGCCGCCGCACTCAGAGTTGAAACCGTCAATCTCTGGAACGGCATGGAGAATCCGTATCTCTATACCCTCACCGCAAAGCTCGTCAAGGACGGCGAGGTTATCGACGAGGTCAGCGACCGATTCGGCTTCAGAGCATATAATATCGACAGCGAAACGGGCTTCAACCTCAACGGCAACAGCATAAAACTCAAAGGCGTTTCAAGACATCAGGACAGAGAAAATATCGGCAACGCTTTGACGATTAAAGAACATAAGGAAGATATCGCAATTATCAAGGAAATGGGTGCAAACTCCCTCAGACTTGCCCATTATCAGCATGACGAAAAGTTCTATGACCTCTGCGACGAAGAAGGCTTCCTCGTATGGGCTGAAATCCCCGTCATTTCAAAGTTCAGCAAGAAGAAACAGCCGCAGGCAAGGCAGATGCTCGAGGAGCTTATCAAGCAGAATTATAACCATCCCTCGATCTTCTGCTGGGGTGTTCAGAACGAGATCTCGATCGCAGGCGCATCTCCCACTCTTCTCGGCGGTATCAGAGAGCTTAACGACCTTGCTCATAAGCTCGACTCGACAAGACCGACGACCTGCGCTCAGGTCAGCTTCTGCGGAGTGAATTCAAAGCTCAACGAAATCACCGACATCCTTGGCTATAACCATTATTTCGGCTGGTACATGCAGACCGTTGACGCCATTGACGAATGGCTCGACAATTTCCATGCAGAAAAGCCGCATCTCAAGCTCTGCATTTCCGAATACGGCGCAGAAGCCGTAACGAAGCTTCATTCCGCAAATCCCGTTCAGGGCGATTATTCCGAAGAATATCAGGCTCTTTATCATGAGCATTATATCAAAGCCTTCAGCGAGCGTGACTGGCTCTGGGGCTCATATGTATGGAACATGTTCGATTTCGGCTCGGCTATCCGCAACGAGGGCGGTGTCAGAGGCAGAAACAACAAAGGACTCGTCACAATCGACCGCAAGACGAAGAAGGACTCGTTCTATGCCTACAAAGCATTCTGGTCGGATGAAAAGTTCGTTCATATCTGCGGCGAGAGATTTGCAGACAGACCTCTCGGCGAGCAGAAGATCAAGGTTTACTCCAACTGTGACAGCGTAACTCTCAATGTCAACGGCGAAAAGACGACCCTTGACGGCGACAAAATTTTTGAGTTTGACGCAGTCATCAAAGATGGCGAAAATGTCATCACCGCAACAAGCGGCAAGCTGAAGCATAAGATCATCGTCAACGGAACGAACGAAGATCATCCCGAATATAAGCTTCCCGAGGGCAGCGAAACCTTCGTTCGCAACTGGTTCGGCGCAGGCGATGAAATCGACCCCGAAAAGCTTTCGCTTGATGACAGCATCGGAGATATCATCGAAAATCCCGAGGTGCAGAAGCTCATCTCCAACCATGTCGGCAAGGAGCTCAACATCCCCGGCATGCAGTATATCGGCAAAATTCCGCTCAAGCCCGTTTCCGCAATCGCTTCAAAAACGAAAAAGGGCAAAGAGCTCGTTTCCCTCGCAAACAAATTCCTTCAGACCATTGACAAGAAATAAAAAATTGCGGTGTAAACTTCGGTTTACATCGCTTTTTTTCATGAATTTTCCGTAATGTAAAGGTCGGTTGGTTGAAAAACCGCCGCACGGGAATTATAATATGAATACATAATCGGTTTGCAAACATGTAGGTCGGCATGCCCGCAAGCCGCCGCAAAAGGACTGAAGGTCGGAACGAAAACAATTACGAATGATAAATTCATTAAAAGGAGAAATCACCATGGGTGCAGTATTTACAATAGCATTGTTTTTTCCGCTTATGATTCCTATGATTGTTCTTGAAAAAATCGGAATAGATATTTCAGGAATGCTCGAACAGTTTTCGGCTTCAACCATCGCATGGCTCGAAGCAAATCCCGAAACGGCAGCTAAGATCGGGGAAGCCGTGAGATCAATCTTTGCTTTAATCGCAGGATAATAACCCCTCAGACAATTATGAATTTCATCAGAAGGAGATATATCTATGGCAATGGGCACTGCAATCTGGCTGATCTTTCTTATTCCTGCGGCATTTATAATGTCAATCGTCGGCGACATTCATGTTGCGATCCACGGCGAGGCAAAATCCGAGCTTGTTCTTCCTTATAACGAAGCTGAGGGCATCGTCTGGGAATATGACGATGTGAACGATTATTATATCAAGCTTGCAGACACCCGAATTGAGGGCGACAAGCAGATTTTTGTTTTTCAGAACGAAAGCTGTAAAGAGGATATAAACGGTTCGCTTATGGATATTGTTTTCACCGATAAAAACGGAAATCAGAAAAAATATTATGCTCAGCGAGGCGGCGACTATGACGGTCCTGAGTATTTTGAAGAAAGCGAGTGCTACTCCGCACAATGCACCGTCACCGCTGAAAAGCCGAGAAAGAGATGCCATTGGGATGTTGATCAGGAAAATGCAAGCATCCTCTGTCAGCCATTTAAAGAAGAAGCCACGGACACATTCACAATCGTTATGACTCCCGACGATATCGGAGATTATGACCTCAACGGCATAAAGCTTATTCCGATTTTTGAATATAATAACCGACGGGATAAAACCAAGGAACGCATTACCACATATTTCAAGGTAATCGACGGAGTTCTGACTGAATACGATCCGTATCCGTAATTATGGCAAACCTTTTCAGCCGTGTAGGTCGGCTTGCCCGCAAGCCGCCGCAAAACAATTACGCATTAAAAAAGCCACACCGAGCGGTGTGGCTTTTGAATTATCTGTTGTTGATGAGCTTTGTGAGTTCAACGGGATCAACGATCTTGCCGTCCTTGTAAACTCTCATGTTGCCCGAAGCGATTTCGTCGATGAGGATAACCTCGTCGTTGTTATAGCCGAACTCGAACTTGATATCCCAGAGGTCAAGACCGATCGACTTGAGGTCGTCAGCAACGATCTTTGTGATAGCAAGAGTCTGAGCCTTCATGCTTTCAAACATTTCGGGGCTCATGATACCGAGTGCTGCAAGACCTTCGCCCGTAACAAGGGGATCGCCGAGAGCGTCGTTCTTGAATGTGCATTCAACATAGCCGCCTTCAAGGGGTGTGCCGTCTGCGATATATTCGCCGTATCTGCGGATGAAGCTGCCTGTTGCAACAAGGCGGCAGATAACCTCAAGACCGTGACCGAAAACCTTGCCGGGAAGAACTTCCATCGTTGCGTTTTCAACATCAGCGCTTACATAGTGAGTCTTGATTCCGGCTTCCTTGAGAAGCTCAAAATAATGAACGGATGAAATAAGGTTTGCCTTGCCGATACCTTCGATTGTCAGACCGACTGAGTTCTCGCCGGGATCAAAAACGCCGTCTTTGCCTGTGCAGTCATCCTTGAACTTGAGCATAACATTGCCGTTATCAAGAGAATAAACGTCTTTTGTCTTGCCTTCGTAGATCTTTTTCATTTTGCCACACTCCTTAAAGGTTGAATGTAATTAAAAAATAACACAATTACTTTATCACAATTTTTTTCGTTTGTATAGTTTTTTTGACGATTTTTTTTGCTCACGGAATGATTTTTTTACAAATCACAAAAATGAATAAAAATTCGAGTTCCGATATATAAAAAATGACAACAGTTGATATTGACTTGACAAAAAAAGCATGCTATAATACATACGATTATTATACTCTCGGAGGTCATTGAAATGAAACATATCAGAACAATCGAAACAAAGAACCTTTGCGAAAGCGCTAAGAAGGGCGGCTGCGGCGAATGCCAGACATCCTGCCAGTCAGCTTGCAAAACAAGCTGCGGTATTGCTAATCAGCAGTGCGAATCCAAGGAAAGCAAATAATTTGCGTAAAAGAAAGTGCCGCCTTGATTGGCGGCATTTTTTATGACAGGAGTATCAGATTATGATTCACCAATATAAACTCGGCGGATATAACATCGTTCTCGACATATGCTCGGGCTCTGTCCATGCGGTCGACGATGTTGCATATGACATTATCCCGATGTTTGAAGGCTCTGAAAAAGAAGATGTTATCTCTGCGATGAAAGAAAAATATGTTGACGGAGTTGAGATAACCGAAAACGATATCGAGGAATGCTATGAGCAGATCGAAGAACTGAAAAATGCGGGCAAGCTTTTTGCTCCCGATACCTTCGAGCCCATGGCAGGCGAGCTCAAAAACAAGACGAGGGGCGTTGTCAAGGCTCTGTGCATCCATATCGCCCACACCTGCAACCTCAACTGCTCCTATTGCTTTGCAAGTCAGGGCAAATATCAGGGCGAAAGAGCAATCATGAGCTACGAGGTCGGAAAGCGTGCTCTCGATTTTCTTGTTGAAAACTCGGGTACACGCAGAAATCTTGAGGTCGACTTCTTCGGCGGTGAGCCGCTGATGAACTTCGAGGTTGTCAAACAGCTCGTTGCCTATGCAAGAAGCATCGAAAAGGAGCATAACAAGAATTTCCGCTTCACGCTCACAACAAACGGCGTTCTCATCGATGACGATGTTATCGATTTCGCAAACAAGGAAATGAGCAATGTTGTTCTCAGCCTTGACGGCAGAAAAGAGATTCATGACCGCTACCGTGTCGACTATGCAGGCAACGGAAGCTGGGAGAAAATCGTTCCCAAATTCCAGAAGCTCGTTGAGGCAAGGGGTGGCAAGAACTACTATATGCGAGGCACCTTCACCCACGCAAACCCCGATTTTCTCAACGATATCAAGCAGATGCTCGACCTCGGCTTTACGGAGCTGAGCATGGAGCCCGTCGTCTGCGCTTCGGGCGATCCCTCGGAGCTTACTCAGGAAGATCTGCCCGTTGTCATGGAGCAATATGAAAAGCTTGCCGAGCTCATGCTCGAGCGTGACAAAGAGGGCAAGCCCTTCACCTTCTATCATTATATGATCGACCTTACGGGCGGTCCCTGCATCTATAAGAGGATTTCAGGCTGCGGCTCGGGCACGGAATATATGGCTGTCACCCCCTGGGGCGACCTTTATCCCTGCCATCAGTTTGTCGGCGACGAGAAATTCCGCCTCGGCAGCATCTATGACGGCGTTACGAACACCTCAATTCAGCAGGAATTTGCCGACTGCAATGTTTACGCAAGAGAGGAATGCCGCAACTGCTGGGCAAGGCTCTATTGCTCGGGCGGCTGTGCGGCAAATGCATACCACGCAACGGGAAAGATCACGGGTATCTATAAATACGGCTGTGAGCTTTTCAAGAAGAGAATGGAATGCGCCATCATGGTTGCCGTTGCGAGAATGCTTGGAGAAGAATAATGAACACTCCCATATATGATTTTGTTAAAAAGTATATATCCGAAAACAACAACCGTCTGCATATGCCAGGTCACAAGGGCAGAGGCGGACTCGGCATTGAGCAATTCGATATAACCGAAATCGGCGGCGCAGACAGCCTTTACGAAGCAAACGGAATCATCGCCGAAAGTGAACAAAACGCAAGCCGTCTTTTCGGATGCCCGACCTTCTATTCAACCGAGGGCTCGTCACAATGCATCAGAGCGATGGTTTATCTGGTTTGTGCAAACAGATTCACAAAATACAGAAAGCCCCGTATTCTTGCAGGCAGGAATGCCCACAAAACTTTCATAACGGCGGCGGCTTTGCTTGACTGCAGCATCGAATGGCTCTGCCCCGAAGACGGTGAAAGCTATCTTTCCTGCACCGCAGACCCTGCAAAGCTTAACGAAATACTTATCGAAGAAGAAAACCGCATTCTCGAAAGCGGCAAATTCATCAGCAGTAATCATCCTTGCTTTGATGCGGTTTATATCACAAGCCCCGATTATCTCGGCAACGTTTCCGATATCAAAGGGCTTGCCCGAGTGTGCCGTGAACACAATGTGCCGCTTCTCGTCGATAACGCTCACGGCGCATACCTTAAATTTCTGCCCGAGTCAAAGCATCCCATCGACCTCGGTGCCGATATGTGTTGCGACTCGGCTCACAAAACGCTCCCCGTTCTGACGGGCGGAGCATATCTGCATATTTCGCCTCAAGCGCTCTATCCATATGAAAGGCAGGCAAAAAACGCTCTCGCCATGTTCGGCTCGACGAGCCCGTCATATCTGATCCTTCAGTCGCTCGATCTCGCAAATCCTCAGCTTATGAATTGTTCATCAACGATAAAGGAACTTGCCGAACGGGTTGCGGAAGCAAAAGAATGTTTCAGGTCCGTGGGCTTCGGTCTTTGCGGAAACGAACCGCTGAAAATCACGGTATGTCCTAAACCGACGGGCAACACGGGATATGAGTTTGCCGACTACTGCGAAAGCAAAGGCTTTATCTGCGAATACGCCGATGCCGACCACACCGTTTTTATGTTTTCACAAAACAGCCATCCGAATGATCCGATGCGCCTTGCCGATTCGACTGCGCTGATTCCGAAAAAGACGCCGATAAAGACCTCCGCACCCGATTTTCATCTTCCGAAGCAGGTCATGACGATCCGCAATGCTTCTCTTTCAATGCAGGAAACGGTTCCCGTCGAAAAGAGCGAAGGCAGAATCCTCGCCGTACCGACTCTCGGTTGTCCCCCCGCCGTTCCGATTGCGGTCTGCGGAGAAAAAATCGACAGACAGACAATTGAAAGATTTTTGTATTACGGAATAACCGAATGCACGGTTGTCAGCAGATAATAAAAGCCACACCTCAGAAAGGTGTGGCTTTCTTCGTAGGGGCGATTCACGAATCGCCCGAATTTTCCGCAAATCAGATTCCAAGAAATGCCTTGAAATCCGCAATATATTTTGCTGTAGCTTCCTTTGTTGAGCTTTCCGCAAAAATGCGCAGCAGAGGCTCCGTGCCCGAAAAACGGCAGATAACGAAGCCGCCGTCTGCAAAGTAAACCTTGCAGCCGTCCTCATAGTTGACACGCTCAATTTCATATCCGAAATCGGGGAGCTTCTTTTCAACCATGATTATGTTTTCGATCACGCTCTTGTAATCGGGTGCAAATCTGAGATTATCCTCAACCATAACGAACTTTCCGAACTCAGCTTCGAGCTCGTTCATTATCTGCGTGGGAGATTTACCCGTAACGCTGACCATCTCGGCAAAAAGCGATGCGGCATAAACGGAATCCTTGCCGTGGATATGCCCTCTGACGGTCAGACCGCCCGAGGATTCGCCGCCGAGAACGGCATCCGCCTCGTCGATTTTTGAAGAGATATATTTGAATCCGACGGGAACCTCATAGCATTTCTCTCCGAAGCTTTCTGCGATTCTGTCAAGCATATGGGTCGTCGCAAGATTGCGGACAACTCCGCCCTTCCAGCCCTTGTATTTAACAAGGTAATGATAGAGCATGCAGAGAATTTCGTTGGCATTGATATATCTTCCGTTGCTGTCAATGATACCGAGTCTGTCGCCGTCGCCGTCCATGGCGATACCGAGATCGTATCCGCCCTTGATAACAAGATTTTTCAGCGCACCGAGAGTTTCCTCTGTCGGAGCAGGCATCTGACCGCCGAAATACGCATCCTTGTTAAGGTTGATCGTGTCAATGGTGCAGCGTGCCGAATGGAAGATAACCTGAAGAGGATATGTGCCCGAGCCGTGCATCGTATCAAAAAGAACTCTAAGTCCTCTATTGCGCAGAGCCTCAACATCAAGCAGACCGAGAATATCGTCAATAAACTTGTTGAAGGGGTTGGGAAGATAAACGATTTTTCCTTCTTCAACCGCCTTGTCGAAATCGCAGAAATCAACAGCTTCCGTTTCTTCGATAAGCTTTTCGAGAAGCTCTGTCGTTTCAAGCGGAGCATCCCTGCCCTCATCAACGATGAGCTTGATGCCGTTATAGCTCGACGGATTGTGGCTTGCGGTTATCTCGATTCCGAAATGAAGCTCCTTATCCTTTACCGTATGCATGACAAACGGAGTCGGTGCGGAGCGGTTGAGAAACCATACCTCGATTCCGCCTGCCGCAAGAGTTTCGGCAACCCATTTCGCCGCAGTATCCGAAAGAAAGCGTCTGTCATAGCCGATGATAACGGGCTTGTCCGTCTTGTTTTCCTTTTCGGCAAGCTTAACGATGCCGGCGGCAACTCTGCGGATGTTATCCTTGATAAAATCGTCGCCGATAACGGCTCTCCAGCCGCCTGTTCCGAATTTGATCATATCTTTGTCCCCCAAATTAATCAAAAAATAAACATCTTCAGCTATTTTATCACACAATTTTTCCGTTGTAAACCTTCTGCGGAATAATACGGAATAAAATTTCAGCTTTATTATACTTTTTTATTGCATTATTCAAAAATAAGCTTTAAAATAAATGTATATGTATGAAAGGAGAAAATATATGAATACTCTTTCAACAAGAAATCTTTCCTCCGGAACAAAAGCACTCATGCTCTTTGCCTCCTCCATTCTTATCGGCTTCATGTGGAGAGTCAGAGGCGACCACGGATGGGGCTCCATGTGGGGCATGTTTGCCGTGGGCGTTGCGATGATTCTGTTCATCTTCGCATTTTTCGGAAACAGGAAAAAGATGAGCTATGAGGCGATTCCCGTTGCGGTTATCCTTCTCGGCATAACCAACGGCGGCTGGGGTACGCTCAACAGCCAGATGGGCGGATATCTCGGAAGCACCGCCGCATTCACGGGTGAAGAGGTCGCAAGAAGCATCGAAATCAGTCCCTTCAGCGGTCTTGCGATCATGCTTCTTCTCGGCTTCGGCTGGATGCCTCTTTTCGCTCTTTTCCTCGGTTCGCTTTTCTCAAAGCGTGACTATAAAATAAAGAATTACATACTTCTCATCGCTGTTTACTATGTTGCCATGCTTGCATTTCAGGCATTTGCAGCGCATTATATTCTTCCCCTCATATGCCCCGAGGCAGTTGACGGCTTTGCTCAGGGGCTTGCCGACAGAGGAATCGATGCAACTCCGTTCAAGGCATATCTGAGCCATTTTGCGGATGATGCATGGGCAAAGAAGATACCCTTCGGCAGAAACTATTTCACGAGCATCAAGGTCATTTCAAGTGCGGCCGCGGCCCTTGTTTCCTCCCTCGCCGCTCTTGTTATTCTGAAAGATAAAATCACCGCTCTCCTTTCAACCGCAATCAACTTCATCTGCGCCTTTGCGATAACCGCCGCAGACGTTTTCCTCATTCTTGATTCGGACAGAGGATTTTTTGCCAATGTCAACGCTCCCGCATTCATCAACAACTGCGGCTGGTCGCTCTGGGAATTCTTCACAGGCTTCCTTCTCGGCTTCGGAATCATGCTTCTGCTTATCTGCCTGCCTGAGAGCATAACGGGCGGCGAAGGCAGGTTTGAATATGAACCCGTCATTGAAAACAACAAGCTCAGAGCGTCTTACCATGCACTTCTGACCTTCGTTTTCACTTTTGTTCTCACTCTTGCAAGACCTCTCGGCGGAAGAATTTCCGATTGGATTGCCATAAGAGGCTGGTCCGACGAAGAAGAGCTTATCCAGATCATCATCGCCGTTGTTCTCTGCGTGATCGCATTCATTCCGTGTGCCGTTATTGCAAAGAAAAACTGTGTTTCAAAGGGACTCGCCGTGCCCGTCGCCATGAGATGCGAGGACTTCTGCATGAAGGCAGTGCCTGCATATTTTGCCGCAACGGGAATCATCTATTTTACAGCAAGCTATAACAAGAGAATGGATATTCTGACTCTTTTCAGAGGCATAAAAAATCCCTCAGCGCTTCTTGAAACGCTGAAGGACGGCGGCTGCGTTATCACGATACTCATGATAATCTCATTCATTCTGTTTTATATTTTCTGGTTTACGGCTTCAAAATCCGCACGCAAAACAGAAATCACCGAAAAATAATATCCCTGACCTCGGCAACGCTGTGAGCGATGAAGGTTGCGCCTGCTTCCCGAAGCTCCTCTTCGCTTCCGTAGCCGAAGGTCACTCCGATGCTGTCAACTCCCGCACCGTTTGCTCCGCTTATGTCAAAGTGTCTGTCGCCGACCATAAGCACCCTTGATTTTTCGCATTTCAGGGCTTCGACGGCTCCGAGAATGAGCTTGGTCTTGCTCGGATCCGCCTTGTCGTCGGCAGGTGCGGAGATATAATCAAACAGCTCCTCATATCCGAGGTGCGATATGATTCTGATAAGGAATTTCTGCGGCTTTGCGGAAGCAATACCGAGCTTCATTCCGCTCTTCTTGATCTCTTCAAACAGTTCGGGATTGCCGTCATAGATTTTGAAACAGAAGATTCCGCTTTCGGCATATGCCTCTCTGTATTTCATAACGGCAAACTCCGCCCTTGCTTCGTCGATTCCGAGCTCTCTCCTGAACGAATCAAAAACGGGCGGGCCGACAAATCTGCGCAGAGTTTCTCCGTCGAGCGGCTCAAAGCCGAGGGCTTTCACCGCACTCTGAACGGATTCAAACATCCCCTCGCCCGTGTCGGCAAATGTGCCGTCAAAGTCAAAAAGAACAGCATCGTATTTTTTCTTCATCGGATTTCTCCTTGCAACTTGATAATTATGATTATATCATATGTATTTAATTGTTTACAACATCAAAATCTTATGATATAATAATTATTTGTTATTATTTATTATTCCGAAAGGATCTGAAAATATTATGGAATACAAATTTTCTTCGGGAATTGCTTCTCTCAAGCCTTCAATAATCAGAGAGATTCTCAAAAGCTCGGGCAACACGATTCCCCTCGCCGCAGGCAACCCCGCACCCGATGCCTTTCCCGTTGATGACATCAGAAAAATCATGAACGAGGTGCTTGAAACCCAGCCCATCCTCGCTCTTCAGTACGGCATCAGCGAGGGCTATGCCCCTCTCGTTGATGTTCTTTCAAAGCTTGCAAAGGAGCGTTACGGAGCTTACGGCGAAAGCGATAAGCTCATTGTAACAAGCGGCGCTCAGCAGGTCATGAGCCTTGCCTGCCATTGCCTTATCAACCACGGCGACTGCATCATCTGCGAAGAGCCTGCATTCATCGGCGCTCTCAACTGCTTCAGAAGCCACGGTGCAAGGCTTGTCGGCGTTCCGCTTGAAAAAGACGGCATGAATCTTGAGATTCTCGAAGAAAAGCTCAGAACGGAAGAAAATGTCAGGTTTATCTATACCATTCCCAATTTTCAGAATCCTGCAGGCTCAACGATGTCCTTTGAAAAAAGAAAGGCTGTTTACGAGCTTGCAAAGAAATACGGCGTTCTCATTCTTGAGGACAACCCCTACGGCGACCTCAGGGTTTCGGGCGAAAGCGTTCCCGCAATCAAGAGCCTTGACACCGACGGTCTTGTCATCTATTCGGGCTCGTTCTCGAAGGTTGTCGCTCCCGGCATAAGAGTCGGTTTCGTTGTTGCAAACGAAGCTCTCATAGCTAAATTCACCGTTGCAAAGCAGACTCAGGATGTTCACACTCCCCTGCTTTCTCAGCTCATCGTCTATAAGTGGCTCACCGAATTCGATTTCGAAGCCCATATCAATAAAATCAGAGATATCTACCGCCGCAAGCTCAACCTGCTCTGCGACAGCCTCGATAAAGAGGTCGGCAGCTTCTTTGATTATCAGCGTCCCGAGGGCGGTCTGTTCGTCTGGGCGAAGCTTCCCGACGGCGTTGATATGCTTGAATTTGTCAAAAAAGCAAGCGCAGCAGGCGTTTCCGTCGTTCCCGGCAATGCATTCCTTTGCGACGGCGATGCACCCTGCGATTATGTCCGCCTGAATTTTTCAACCCCCTCCGATGAGGATATCGTAAAGGGCGTTAAGATTCTCGGCGAGGTTTCAAAAACATATTAAGTGAGGAATTGAAAATGGAAAATACCGCTCCCGAGCGCAAGCCGATAGTTCTGAGCATGATTCAGCCCACGGCTGTTCCCACTCTCGGCAACTATCTCGGTGCTCTCAAAAATTGGAAAGCAATGAGCGATGATTATGACTGCCTCTATGCGGTTGCAGACCTTCACGCTCTTACCGTTCATCCCGAGCCCGCAAAGCTCCGTCAGCAGATTCTCGAAATGTATGCTCTTCTTCTTTCGATCGGTCTTGATCCCGAGCAGAGCATAGTTTTCATTCAGAGTCAGGTTCCTGCCCATGCCGAGCTTGCATGGATCCTTGACTGCTACACTCAGTTCGGCGAAGCATCGAGAATGACTCAGTTCAAGGAAAAATCACAGAAGCATGCAGATAATGTCAATGTCGGTCTGTTTGCATATCCCGTTCTCATGGCGGCTGATATCCTGCTTTATCAGGCAAACTATGTTCCCATCGGAGCTGACCAGAAGCAGCATCTCGAGCTTGCCCGTGATGTTGCAAACCGCTTTAACACCCTCAGAGGCAACACCTTCGTTCTTCCCGAGCCCTTCATCGGCAAGGTCGGTGCGAGAGTCATGAGCCTTCAGGATCCCACGGCGAAAATGTCAAAGAGCGATCCCAACCCCAAGGCTTCCGTTTCGCTTCTCGACACTCCCGAGGCTATTCTCAAAAAATTCAAGTCGGCTGTTACCGACAGCGAGGCTTGTGTCCGCTATGCCGACGGCAAGGACGGCATAAACAATCTTATGGCAATCTATTCATGCTGCACGGGTCTTGACTATGCCGCAATCGAAAAAGAATTCGAGGGCAAGGGCTACGGCGATTTCAAGGTTAAGGTTGCCGAAGCGGTTATCGAAGAGCTTCGTCCCGTTCAGGAAAACTATAAGCGTCTTATGGCTGACAAGCAGTATCTTCTCGATACCGCCGCCAAGGGAGCCGAAAAAGCTTCACGCCTTGCAAACCGCACTCTCACGAAAGCAAAGAAAAAAGTCGGTCTTTTGCTCGGTTAATCGCATTTTTTGCATGATTTTTTGTTGATTACGCCAAATTTGCATAAATATTCAAAATTTGCTTGATTTTTTGAATATTCGGTGTATAATCAATGCATAAACTAAATTTTACAGATTGGAGATAATACCCATGAAAGAAATCAAAAAAGTTGTTCTCGCCTACTCAGGCGGTCTTGATACCTCGATCATCATCCCCTGGCTCAAGGAAAACTATAATAACTGCGAAGTCATCGCTGTTTCGGGCGACGTAGGTCAGGGAACAGAGCTTGACGGTCTTGAAGAAAAGGCTATCAAAACAGGTGCTTCAAAGCTTTACATTGAAAACCTTCAGGATGAATTCGTTACCGATTACATCTGGCCCACCCTCAAGGCAGGCGCAGTTTACGAGAAGGAATATCTCCTCGGAACCTCATTTGCCCGTCCCATCATCGCAAAGAGAATCGTTGAGATCGCAAAGGCTGAAGGCGCAGACGCAATCTGCCACGGCTGCACAGGCAAGGGCAACGACCAGGTAAGATTCGAGCTCACGATCAAGGCTTTCGCTCCCGAGATGCAGATCATCGCTCCCTGGAGAATCTGGGATATCAAGTCCCGTGAGGAAGAAATCGAATACGCAGAGGCACACAACATTCCTCTGAAGATCAACCGTGAAACAAACTACTCCAAGGATAAGAACCTCTGGCATCTTTCCCACGAAGGTCTTGACCTCGAAGATCCCGCAAACGAGCCTCAGTATAACAAGCCCGGTTTCCTCGAAATGGGCGTTTCTCCCGAGATGGCTCCCGACGAACCCACTTACATCACAATTCACTTTGAAAAGGGCGTTCCCACCGCTGTCAACGGCAAAGAGATGGACGGCGTTTCGCTCATCAAGTATCTCAACGAAGTCGGCGGAAAGAACGGCATCGGTCTTAACGATATCGTTGAAAACCGTCTTGTCGGCATGAAGTCAAGAGGCGTTTATGAGAATCCCGCAGGCTCGATCCTCTTCAAGGCTCACGATGTTCTTGAAACGATCACCCTCGACAGAGATACTCAGCATTATAAAGAGATCGTTGCTCACAAGTTTGCAGAGCTCGTTTACTTCGGTCAGTGGTTCACTCCTCTTCGTGAGGCTCTTTCAGCATTTGTTGACAAGACTCAGGAAACCGTTACCGGCGATGTCAAGCTCAAGCTTTACAAGGGCAACATGATCAACGCAGGCGTAACCTCTCCCTACACTCTCTACAGCGAAGACTTCGCAACCTTCGATGCAGACGAGGTTTATGACCAGAAGGATTCCGCAGGCTTCATCAACCTCTTCGGTCTTCCCATTAAGGTAAAAGCTATTCTTGAAGCTGAACGCAAATAATCTTTGTTAAATTGCGAAATACTTCGTTGCTTCGCCTCGCAATATCCGCATATTGCTTCGGCTGTGCGCCTTGTCTTTCACAATTTCACCGTGATTATTCAATTGCCTTGAAATCACAAAACCAATAAACCCCGGAGCCGTCACAACATGGCGGCTCTTTTCCCGTATAACGAAGCATTCAGTTTTTAACAGGTAAGGGCGAAGCCCTTCCTTAACTATTCATCATTCACCATTCACTCTTCACTACCATAGGAGGATTCATATGAAGCTCTGGGCAGGTCGCTTTTCAAAGGAAGCGGACAAGAAAACAAACGATTTCAATTCTTCGATCGCAACCGATTCGAGAATGTATTATTGGGATATCGAAGGCAGCATCGCCCACGCAACGATGCTCGCCGCAAAGGGAATCATCTCGCAGGATGACGGGGCTCTCATCTGCTCCGAGCTTGCAAAAATCAGACATGAAATCTCCTCGGGCGAGCTTTTGATCGATCCCAATGCAGAGGATATTCACACCTTTATTGAGCAGACTCTCACCGAGAGAATCGGCTCGGCAGGCAAACGCCTGCATACGGGCAGAAGCCGCAACGATCAGGTTGCTCTTGATGTAAGACTTTTCCTCCGTGAGCAGTGCAACGAAACTCTCGTTCTTGTTAAAAAACTTATCAAGGCACTCGAGGAAAAGGGCGACGAATACGCAAATGCGATCATGCCCGGCTATACTCATCTCCAGAGAGCTCAGCCCATCACCTTCAAGGCTCATCTGACAGCGTATACCGAGATGCTCACCCGTGACCTCGGCAGAATTGAGGATGCCGCAAAGAGAATGAACTCCTCGCCGCTCGGCAGCGGTGCTCTTGCAGGCACGACCTACCCCATCGACAGAGCGATGACCGCCGAATTCCTCGGCTTCGATTCATACACAAAGAGCACGCTCGACGGCGTTGCAGACAGAGATTTTTGCATTGAGCTTGCATCGGCTCTTTCGATCTGCATGGTTCATCTTTCAAGACTCTGCGAAGAGATCATTCTCTGGTGCTCGTGGGAATTCAAATTCGTCGAGCTTGACGATGCCTTCTCAACAGGCTCAAGCATCATGCCTCAGAAAAAGAATCCCGATATTGCAGAGCTTGTCAGAGGCAAGAGCGGCAGAGTTTTCGGCGATCTGATGACGCTCCTGACCGTCATGAAAGGTCTTCCCCTTGCTTATAACAAGGATATGCAGGAGGACAAGGATGCGATCTTCGATGCGTTTGACACAGTCAAAATCTGTCTTGTCACTCTTGAGCCCATGATCGCCACGATGAAGGCTATACCCGAAAACATGAGAAAGGCTGCGGCAGGCGGCTTCATCAACGCAACCGACTGCGCCGACTATCTCGTTTCAAAGGGACTCCCCTTCAGAGATGCCTATAAGGCAACGGGCGAGCTTGTTGCTCTTTGCATCAGAGAAAACAAGACTCTTGAAACTCTCTCTCTTGACGAATACAAGGGCGTCTGCGACCTCTTTGATAACGGCGTTTACGAAGCGATCAAGCTCGAAAACTGCGTTGCAAGAAGGGGCATGTAATTGAAAAACAATAACGGCGTACACTTAACCGAAAGTGTACGCCGTATTTTTTATTCTTCGATGGGCTTGAAATCCGTGAAAACGATCTTGACTGTTTCTCTCTTGAAATCCATTCTGTTTTCTTCGCTGATGTCGCCGACATTCAGACCGAAAAGGTCAACCGTGATCTGGCTTCTGCGTGTGATCTCTCCGTCCGCATCATAGCCGATATAGGAAACTCTGACCTTATCCTCGTTCTTGCCTCTTGCCATAACCTCAAAGTCAACATATGCATCAGCTCTCGAGGTGAAGCCCTGATCGTCAACAACGATCTTCTTGATCTTGACATATGAATTGCCGTCTGCAAAATATTCGGGATAAACAAACTTGACCTGACCGATCTCCGTCACGAACGAGCCGTCGCTGTCAGCCTTCGTTGCATATTCGTTGATTCTTGAATGATCCTCTTCAACCGTTCCTGCCGTTGCAGCAGGTGCCGTTTCGTTGGGAACATAGTCAACGTCTGTCTGCTTTTCCGTCACCTTCTCGGTTTTCTTTTCCGTTGCCTGAGTCTGAGATGCCTCGGGACTCTCTGTGCCGTCGCACGATGCAAGAGAAACAACGCATGCAAATGCGATAACAAGCGCAAGAATAACTGAAACTGTCTTTTTCATTTTAATTACCTCTCTTTATTTGTTATAATCAAAGAATTCAACTCTTGCCGTTTTGACCGGCACGGTAAGCAGAAGCTCAAAGCTCTCTCCGTCATCGGTGTCGCCGAGGTTCGTCGAGATAAAGCCGTTCTTCCTGAGAAGCTTTCCGTTTTCGTCATAGGCATTGAAAGAAATCATCATCTGCTTTTCTCTTCCCCTGCCGATCATCTTCGCTTTAACGACAGCATGCGCATTCGCCTCGGGAACATCGATATCCTCAAACTCAATGCTCTCAATGCTTGCAACCGTATTGCCGTAAACATAATAGCTCTTCAGGTCAAAACTTACCTCGCTGAGCGTTTCAAAAAATTTGACGGGCTGAGTTATATCGGGATAGTCGTCAATATTCTCTGCAACGGGAGCTGTTGCTCCGAGAGCATTTTTCAGGGTTGCGGTTTTCTTTCCCGTTGTCGGTGGCTCCTCAGGAATATTGGAGCATGCACTCAGACATATCAGAACCGCCGCAAGAGAAATGACAGCTTTAAAAACTCGTTTCATATTCACGATCCTTTCTGTAAATCGTTCCAGCTGAATTTTGTCAGCTCGCCCGAGGTTTTAAGCTCGGGATATCCCCACTGTCTGAGCACCTCATAAACTCCGATCGCAACCGTGTTTGAAAGATTCAGACTTCTTGCCGCACTGTCGTTTATCATCGGGAGTCTGACACAGTTTTCGGAATTTTCAAAAAGCAGCTCCTCAGGCAGACCTGCGGTTTCCTTTCCGAAAACGAGATAGCTGTTGTCGGGATATTCAACATCGGAATATATTTTCGTCGCTTTTGTGGAAAAATAAAAGAAATGACCGCCTTTATTTTTCTCAAAAAAATCGTTTAAATCTTCATAATATGTTATATCCAGCAGGTGCCAGTAATCAAGCCCCGCTCTTTTCAATTTTGCATCGTCGACCCGGAATCCCATCGGCTCAACGAGATGGAGCCTTGCTCCCGTTGCGGCGCATGTGCGTGCAACGTTTCCCGTGTTCTGCGGAATCTGAGGCTCAACGAGAACAATATTCAGAACTGACATTTTATAACTTCCTTAAACATTATTGACAATGGTTTTATCCCTTTGCAAGGGCAAACTAATAATGACTTTTTTTGATTGGAGGGATAAGAGAATGTTTATGTCAAACAAAAGCGCCGATATCGCAAAGGGCATGGGCATCGGGCTTGCCGTAGGCACGGTTGCCGCTGTTGCAGGCTCAAAGATGATGACGAAAAGCGGCAGAAAAATGTGCAAGAAGACTGCAACAAAGTGCATGAACACGATGGAGGATGTCCTCGACAGCATTTCGTCGATGATGCGATAATCAGCCGTTGAAGCTGCTCATGGCTTTGTCCGTGTCACCGCTCACCATAAGCTCTGCGGCATCGCAGGCTTTTTCGCACGCTTCGGCAAGAGCCTTGAGCTCATCCTTTTTGAAGGCGGAAAGCACCCAGTCCGCAAGATCATATTCGGGGTGGGGCTTTTCGCCGACGCCGAGCTTGATTCTCGGGAACTTATCTGAACTCATCTGATAAATGATGTTCTTCATTCCGTTGTGACCGCCGTCGCTCCCCTTTCTGCGGATTCTGAGCTTTCCGCAGGGAAGAGAAATATCATCGAAAACAATTATGATTTTCTCGGGAGGAATTTTATAAAACTGTGCCGCCTGTCTGACAGCCTCGCCGCTGAGATTCATGAATGTCTGCGGCTTCATGAGAAGGCACTTATGTCCGCCGAGATCAAGCGTTCCCGTGACGGATTTGAACTGGATCTTGTTGACCTTCACACCGTGCTTCTCTGCAAGCATATCCGCAAAGATAAAGCCCGCATTGTGCCTTGTCAGCTCATATTTTTTGCCGGGATTTCCGAGTCCGGCTATAATGAATTCGGGAGGTCCCGAAGGAGCTTTTGCTCTTGAAAAAAACGCCATTATGATTTCCGCCTTAACAGATATTAACCGCTACGGTTTTGATTTCTCCGATCTCTTCGGAATCGGCATTTTCGCCCTTGATCCTTTCCGCATAGGTGACATTGAAGCTCATCGAATCAACTATTCTCATAACGGAATCGTCAGGCAGCTCGGTGTCCGTGCAGAAAACATGGATAACAAACGGAGGAACGACAAAGCCCGATTCCGCCGATTTTGCAGGCACACCCATTTCGCCGTTGAAATTGACCTTTACATAAACACCGTCCTTACCGTTGTCAACGGGCTGAACGCCGTAAACATTAATGCTTTTATCGGAAAGATTGTCGATGTTCACTTTATATTCATAAGGCTGATATTTTTCGGGCGAAGCAAAAAATTTCTCTGCGCCCTTCTCACCCATTCCGAAGCCGTTTGCAAGAGTATCCGCATGAATGCTCTTGTCGGAATAAAGCTTCAGAAGATTTTCTTCCATTCCGAATTCCGTTCCGCTGAGTCTGATGATCTCATTGCCCTCATCAGTCTGAGCGATCTCTGAGTTATCTCCGATTCTGAGCGTCAGCTTCTTCTCCGAGGTGCCGTCGGTATAGGTAAGAGTAAGATTCATTGACCTGACGGTGCCGACGACCTGCTCATCGGAAAGCTCAAGGTTCTCGTTGAGAATGTGAAGCGTCAGAGCTCCTTCGGCATAATCTCTCTTGGGCATTTTAGCTTCGATTCCGTTTTCGCCGCCGTTGAAGCTTTTTCTGATATAAACGCCGTTCTTGCCGTTTGAATCGGACTCAATGCTTTTAAAGGTGAGCGGCGAATCGGTATAGTTGAGAACCTTCAGCGTCATGCCGTAAATATAGTATTCTGCAAAGTTCTCATAAAATTTATCTGCTCCGCTTTCTCCGTATCCGAAATCCTCGGAAATGATATCACGGTATCTTGAAGCATCGTTTGCATAGGTTTCAAGCAGAACATCGTCAGCAACGATCTCTTCATAAACCAGCTTTATGTCGCTGACCTTTTCATCAGGCGGAACGATATTATCCTTGCAGCCTGCAAAAGAAAAAATCATCGCCGCCGAAAGAGCAAGAGCCGTTACTGCATAAAAAAACTTTTTCATCCGATTTCCCCCGATCATGTTTTTGCGCAGATGTCTGTACTTTTAACATTATGACAGATTTCAGTTAAAAAAACAATAGAAAGAAATAAATAAATTATAAATATATTATAAACAAAACAGCGTGTGCATCCGAGGATGCACACGCCTTTTTAACCGCCATGCAGATATTATGCCTTTTTCTTTGTGATCGCCTTGATTGCAATAAGAGTTGCAACCGTGAGAACGATACCGATGGGCAGAGCAACGATTGCAAGATTGACTCTTGCAAGGAAGCCTGCGATAACATATGTTACGAACGAGATTCCCGCAACCGTAAGAGCATAGGGAAGCTGTGTCGAAACATGATTGATATGGTTGCACTGTGCGCCTGCCGAAGCCATGATCGTTGTGTCCGAAATGGGTGAGCAGTGGTCGCCGCAGACCGCACCTGCCATACATGCCGAAATAGCAACGATCGTGAGAGGATTGGTTGCTTCGAAAACGCTGAGAACGATGGGGATGAGAATACCGAATGTACCCCATGATGTGCCCGTTGCAAATGAAAGACCGACAGCAATGATGAAAATGATAGCGGGAAGAAGTGCCTGGAATGCACCTGCGCTGCCTTCAACAAGCTGTGAAATATAGATCTTTGCGCCGAGGCTGTCTGTCATAGCCTTGAGAGTCCATGCACATGTGAGAATGAGGATAGCGGGAACCATAGCCTTGAAGCCATCGGGAAGAGAAGCCATGATATCCTTGAAGCTGATGACTCTTCTGATAAGGAAATAGATAACAGCGAAAACGATTGCGATTGCCGAGCCGATAACAAGACCGACGGAAGCATCGGAATTCGAGAAAGCATTGATGAAGCTTTCGCCGCTGAAGAAGCCGCCCGAATAGATCATGCCGATAACGCATGTGATGATAAGCACAACAACGGGAAGAACGAGGTCGATAACCTTGCCCTTGGGGTTAGCCGCAACATCGTCATTTTCAACCTTATCGCCCGATGTGAAGAGATCGCCTTTTTCGAGCGCATTCATTTCATGAAGCTTCATCGGACCGAAGTCAAGCTTTGTTACGGCGATGATGACCATCATGAGAATGGTGAAAAGTGCATAGAAGTTATAGGGAATAGCCTGGATGAAGAGGCTGATGCCGCTTTCAGCACCTGCGCCTCTTGCGAAGCCTGCAACCGCTGCAGCCCATGATGAAATGGGAGCGATGATGCAGACGGGAGCTGCTGTTGCGTCAATGAGATAAGCAAGCTTCGATCTTGAAACCTTCTTTTCGTCAGCAACGGGACGCATGACCGAGCCGACTGTCAGGCAGTTGAAATAGTCGTCGATGAAAATAAGGCAGCCGAGAAGAACCGTTGCGAGCTGAGCGCCGACTCTTGTCTTGATGTGCTTTGAAGCCCATCTGCCGAAAGCAGCCGAGCCGCCTGCCTTGTTCATGAGTGAAACGAGCATTCCGAGAAGAACAAGGAATACGATGATACCCATGTTATAGCTGTCCGAAAGGCTTGCAACGAAGCCGTCGAAAAGAACATGGTTGACAGCGGTTTCAAAATTACCGCCTGCGAAGATAAATCCGCCTGCAACGATACCGATGATCAGCGAAGAATAAACCTCCTTCGTGATAAGGGCAAGAACGATTGCGATAACGGGGGGAACGAGTGCCCATGCCGTAGCATATTTGGCGATGCTTTCACGGACCTTTGCGATAGCCTCTTCGATATGAGCCTTGAAGCCCTCGTCGTTTGTGAGGTTGTCCGCATAATTATCAACATAATCATGGGCGGAATCGCCGTCGGAAAGATCATAGTCATAAACCTCACCGTCAACATCAACCGAGAAAACGCTTCCTGCGGGAGCAGCTTCTGCGCCGACGGTTTCAACCGTTGCGAATGCCATGGTGCAGAACATTGTTCCGATTACGGCAACAGCCATAATGAGAGCAAAAAGTCTGGTTTTGCGTGTCATGTTTATACCTCCATAAATTTTTTGGCGCATTACGCCTTGAAAAATTAAAGCTCCGATACCTTCACGGCATCGGAGCATACAATTCATCAACTGAAACAGATAGCTCTCCACGACCGTGACAGTCTGACGCATATTCTGCGTTCAGCCCAACAGACACCGTTTCGGGCAACGGACATCCGTTTCGGCAAAAACTCCTTTCGCATCCGCCCGATTCCCGTGCGGCAGGTGTTACTGATAGTTTTTGCGCCTCTATCATTGCTTTCTACCTGATAACAGTAACATATAAATATTTATCTTGTCAAGCAAAATTATTCTTTTTGTTAATTATTTCATAACAATTCGACTATTTTATCGCTGAGCATTGAAAGCTGAGCCATATCCATTGTTTCGGCTCTGACGGAAGGCTCAAAGCCACATTCCTCAATGGCTCTGATAACAATATCCTTCGGCACGCCCATGCCCGAGCTGATTGAGTTTGAAGCGGTTTTTCTGCGCTGACCGAATGCGGCATGAACCATTTTGAAAAACATCTTTTCGTCGCTGACGGGATTTTCGGGCTGAGGTCTGATATCCATGCGGATGACCGAGCTGTCAACCTTGGGAGCAGGCATGAACGAGCCCGAAGAAACATCGAAAAGCTTTTTCGCCTCGGCATAATAATCGACAGCAACCGTCACCGCACCCGAAAGTCTGCTTCCGACGGGAGCGCAGAGCCTTTGCGCTGCCTCCTTCTGCACCATGACCGTTATCGCTTTGAGAGGAAGTCTGCTTTCAAGAAGCGACATGATGACGGGCGAGGTTATGTAATAGGGCAGGTTCGCACAGACATAAACGGGCATGCCTTTGAATTTTTCTTCGATTATTGCGGCAAGATCGGTTTTGAGAACATCCTGATTGATGATCTCAATGTTGTCAAAATCCTTGAGCGTTTCATCGAGAATCGGGAGCAGCTTTGTATCAAGCTCGATAACGACAACCTTTTTCGCTCTCTTTGCAAGCTCCGCAGTCAGAACGCCGATGCCTGCGCCGATTTCAATAACGCCGCTGTTTTCGTCGATTCCGCTTTCCTCCGCCATTCTCGGGCAAACCGACGGATTGACGATGAAATTCTGTCCCAATGCTTTTGAAAAATGAAACCCGTGCCTTGCAAGAATTTCCTTGACTGTTCCTATATCTGTCAGATTATACATCACAGTAACCTCGTATCGTTTATAATAAGCTCAAAATCGCATTTGAGAAACTCTGCCGACTTTTTGCAGAGCACCATTCTCTCAATGAATATCTCAAAGTATTCCATAACGGGGCACACAAGCGTATCGATCTTCAGAGTCAGAACGATCATGCGTTTTTCTCTGTCAACATCAAGCTTTGAGCTGAAAACGGCATAGTTGACTCTGTCGTGAATATCTGTATAAACCGTGTCCCTGCTGCGCACTCTCGTCGTTCTGACATCGCTTTTGTCGGCAAGAATCAGTGCGGCGGCGATCGGAGTCACGGGAGCAGCGGTTTTTTCATCGTGATGACCGACAGCTGTTGTTATTTCGATAACATCTTTATAATCGAAGCCCCTCGCTCTGAGAAGCTCAAAAGCAAGAAAAGCTCCGCTCTGGGCATGGTCGCATCGGTTGACCGTGTTTCCGATATCGTGAATCAGACCTGCGATCCTCGCAAGCTCGCAGGTATGCTCATCATATCCGAGAGAGGAAAGAATTCTGCTTGCATCCTCGCCCGTCTTGACGGCATGAGCCATGCCGTGTTCGGTATATCCGATCTGTCCGAGAACATTGTTCGCAGACTCAATATACGCCAAAATCTCGCTGTCCTTGCGTAAATTCTCGAAGCTTACCAAAAATCACACTTCCTTTTCAAAAAATATTGTCTACACTTCCGTTGATTTTTATTTAAATAAAATATATAATTGAATTTGTATAAATATCATGGAGGTTGTATTATGTCAATTCTCGTAACCGGCGGTGCCGGCTTCATCGGCTCCCACACATGCGTTGAGCTTCTGAACGCAGGCTATGACACCATTATACTCGATAATCTCTCCAACAGCAAGAGCGAAAGTGTAAAACGCATCAAAGAAATCACGGGAAAGGATGTTAAATTTTACGAATGCGATATCCGTGACCGTGAAGGGCTCGACAAAATCTTCGCAGAAAACAATATCGATGCCGTTATCCACTTCGCAGGGCTCAAGGCTGTCGGCGAAAGCTGTGACAAACCCCTTGAATACTATGATAACAATATCGGCGGCACCGTTATCCTTTGCGAGGCGATGAAGGCTGCAGGCTGCAAAAAGATCGTTTTCAGCTCCTCCGCAACGGTTTACGGAAGCGAAAATCCATCGCCCCTCAGAGAAGATATGCCCGAAGGCAAAACGACCAATCCCTACGGCACAACAAAGCTCTATATCGAAAGAATCCTCAAGGATCTCTACGCTTCTGATAACGAATGGAGCATCTGCCTTCTGCGTTATTTCAATCCCATCGGTGCTCATAAGAGCGGCAGAATCGGCGAAGATCCCAACGGAATCCCCAACAATCTCGTTCCCTATATCGCTCAGGTTGCGATCGGAAGAAGAGAATTCCTCAGCGTTTTCGGCGATGACTATGACACTCCCGACGGAACGGGTATCCGTGACTATATCCATGTTGTCGACCTTGCTCTCGGCCATATCAAAGCGGTCGAAAAGGTTCTTGCCGAAAAGAGCTGTTCAACCTATAATCTCGGCACCGGCACGGGTTACAGCGTTCTCGATGTTGTCAGGGCATTTGAAAAAGCAAGCGGCAGAACCGTTGCTTATAAAATAGTGGATCGCCGTTCCGGTGACATCGCAACCTGCTATTCCGACCCCTCAAAGGCAAAAGAGGAGCTCGGCTGGGAGGCAACGAGAGGCATAGACGAAATGTGCGAGGACTCATGGCGCTGGCAGTCGATGAACCCCAACGGTTTTTAATTCATGAAAAACTATATCTGGGATTTTGACGGCATGCTGTTTGACAGCTATCCGCATATAACCTCCGCTTTTCTGAAAGCGATGAGGGAATACGGCACAGAGCCCGACTATGACGAGGCGAAAGCTTTTCTCGAAATCACCTTCGCCGATTGCTTTGAGCATTACGGCGTCACCGATGAGCAGAAAGCTGTTTTCAGAAAGCATGAGCACAACTATGAGCTGCGTCCGATCGCCGTTCCGTTTGGAAACACATTTTCAACCCTCGAAAAGCTTTTCAATGAAGGCAAAAAACATTTTCTCTATACCCACAGAGGTCACGAAACCTCTCAGCATTATCTCGAAAAATACGGCATGAAGAAATTCTTCACCGCCTTTGTCGACTCATCGATGAGCTTCCCTTCAAAGCCTGCACCCGACGCAGTCAATTATATCTGCGACACCTACGGGCTCGACCGAAGCGAAACCGTCATGATAGGCGACAGAGAGATCGATGTCCTCTCGGGCATCAACGCAGGCTGCTTCGGCTGTCTGTTCACTAAAAAAGATAACCCCGAAACCGCCGCACATTTTGTCATCAGCGACATTTCGGAGATATTGAAAATCAAATAACAAGTCACGAAGTGACTGAGGATTGCAGAATGCGAAGCATTCGGGCGATTCGTGAATCGCCCCTACGAATTTAAATCAGGTGCGGACGGAGTCCGCCCTTAACTCTTCACTTTTCACCATTCACTTAAATTAACGGAGGCTGACTATGAGAGCTGTTATAACTGTTATCGGAAAAGACATGGTCGGCATTCTTGCGAAGGTTTCTGCGGAATGCTCGAATCATAACATAAATGTTCTTGAAGTAACCCAGTCCATTCTTCAGGACATGTTCGCCATGATCATGATGGTCGACATCACAAAATCGGACATCCCCTTCACCGAGTTTTCGGATATGCTTCAGAAGGCAGGAAACGAAATGGGACTTTCCATTCACGCCATGCACGAAGATATCTTCAATGCCATGCACACAATCTGAGAGAGGTGAAGCCCCATGCTTAACGCAAGAGATATTCTCGAAACAATAACCATGATTCAGGATGAACACCTGGATGTGAGAACGATAACGATGGGTATTTCCCTGCTTGACTGCTGTCACAGCGATATCGATGTTATGTGCGGCAAGGTTTACGACAAGATCACCCGATATGCAAAAGATCTCGTCAGAACGGGCGAACAGATCGAAAAAGAGCTCGGAATCCCCATTATCAACAAAAGAATTTCCGTTACTCCTGCGGCGATGATTCTCGCTTCCTGCGATAACAAGGATGCCGTAAAGCTCGCAAAAACACTCGAAAAAGCGGCGGTTGCCTGCGGAGTCAACTTCCTCGGCGGATTTTCCGCCCTTGTCCAGAAGGGCTTCGGCCCCGGCGACAGAGAGCTTATCGAGGCAATTCCCGAGGCTCTGAGCGTCACCGACCATATCTGCTCCTCGGTCAACATCGGCTCAACGAAAACGGGCATCAACATGGATGCCGTCGGACTCATGGGCAAGGTTGTCAGAAAAAGCGCCGAGCTGACTGCAGACAGAGATTGCATCGGACCCGCAAAGCTCGTCGTTTTCTGCAACGCCCCCGAGGATAACCCCTTCATGGCAGGCGCATTCCACGGTGCAGGCGAGCCCGACTGCGTTATCAATGTCGGTGTTTCGGGCCCCGGAGTTGTCAGAGCGGCGCTCGCAAAGGCAGGCGACTGCGACCTGACCGCCGTTGCGGACCTTATCAAGAAAACCGCATTCAAAATCACAAGAATGGGACAGCTTGTTGCCACCGAAGCCTCTCGCAGACTCGGAGTGCCCTTCGGCATCGTTGACCTTTCGCTCGCCCCCACCCCTGCTATCGGCGACTCGGTTGCTCATATTCTCGAGGAAATGGGACTCGAATGCTGCGGCTGCCACGGCACGACAGCGGCACTCGCTCTCCTCAACGATGCAGTCAAAAAGGGCGGCGTTATGGCTTCATCCCATGTCGGCGGACTTTCGGGCGCATTCATTCCCGTAACCGAAGATGCAGGCATGATCGATGCGGCACGCTGCGGATGCCTCACCCTCAACAAGCTCGAGGCGATGACAGCTGTCTGCTCCGTCGGTCTTGACATGATAAATATTCCCGGTGACACTCCTGCAGAGGTCATCTCGGCAATTATCGCCGACGAAGCGGCAATCGGCATGGTCAACTCAAAGACGACCGCCGTCAGAGTCATCCCCGCAATCGGCAAGCAGGTCGGCGAGGAGCTCAGCTTCGGCGGACTTCTCGGAAGCGGTCCCGTTATGCCTCTTTCAACCTACTCCCCCGCAAAGTTCATCAGCAGAGGCGGCAGAATCCCCGCCCCCATGCAGAGCCTTAAAAACTGATTATATAATCAAACAACCGACAGAGCAGATGCCCTGTCGGTTAATTTTTTATCACTCCGCCGATTCAAAAACGAACTCGCCGTTTTCATATCTGCAGACATATTTTTTGCCCGTTTCGAGAACTCCCTCGAGCATTTTCTCCGAAAGCTTATCCTCAATTCTCTGCTGAATCGCTCTTCTCAGAGGTCTTGCGCCGTAGACGGGATCGAAGCCCGCATCTCCGATGGCGGCAACCGCCTCTTCGCTGAATTCAAGCTCGAATTCAAGCTCTCTGACTCTCTTTGAAAGCCCTGCAAGCATCCTGCGTGCAATCTCGTTGATATTCTCCTTTGTGAGCTGACGGAAAACGATGATATCGTCAACTCGGTTGAGAAACTCGGGACGGAAAACATTTTTAAGCTCCGACATAACGGCATCGTGAATGCTCTTGTCGGTGCGTGTCTGCGCTCCGTCAGCCGAGAAGCCGAGCGTTCCGCCACCGCTGCCTGCGATCTGCTTTGCGCCGACATTCGAGGTCATGATGATAACGCAGTTCTTGAAATCGACTCTGCGACCTTGCGAATCGGTCAGAATGCCGTCCTCGAGAATCTGAAGAAGCATGTTGAAAACATCGGGATGTGCTTTCTCGATCTCGTCGAAAAGGATGACCGAGTACGGTCTGCGGCGCACCTTCTCCGTAAGCTGACCGCCCTCGTCATAGCCGACATATCCGGGCGGCGAGCCGACAAGCCTTGAAACGGTATGCTTTTCCATATATTCGCTCATGTCGAGCCTTATCATCGCATTTTCGTCGCCGAACATCGAAGCCGCAAGGGTCTTGCAAAGCTCGGTTTTGCCGACACCCGTAGGTCCGAGGAAGATGAACGAGCCCGTCGGTCTTTTCGGATCTTTAAGTCCCGCTCTGCCTCTGCGGATCGCTCTTGCAACGGCGCTGACCGCTTCATCCTGACCGACGATTCTCTCGTGAAGCTCGCTCTCCATGTTGAGCAGTCTTTCGCTCTCCTCACGGGTAAGCTGAACAACGGGAATTCCCGTCCACTGCGAAACGATGGCGGCGATTTCCTGCTCGGTAACCTCGCCCGTCATGCGGTTATTTTTTTCTTTCCAGAGCTTTCTTTCGTTTTCAAGCTCCTGAGAAACCTTATTTTTCTCATCCCTGATATTTGCGGCACGCTCAAAATCCTGTGACTTGACGGCTGACTCCATCTCTTCACCGAGCGATTTGAGCTTATCCTCGAGAGCTTTCAGATCGGGCGGTGCGGTAAACGCACGCAGTCTGACTCTCGACGCCGCCTCGTCAACGAGGTCGATTGCCTTGTCGGGCAGATATCTGTCGCCGATATATCTCGATGACATCTTGACCGCCGCAAGAATGGCGTTGTCGCTGATCCTAACCTTGTGGTGAGCCTCATATTTATCCCTCAGCCCTCTGAGGATCTCAACCGCCTCTTCTTCGGTGGGTTCACCGACCGTAACAGGCTGGAATCTTCGCTCAAGAGCGGAATCCTTTTCGATGTGCTTGCGGTATTCTTCAAGAGTCGTTGCGCCGATAACCTGAATCTCGCCTCTTGCAAGCGAGGGCTTAAGAATATTCGCCGCATCAACGGCACCCTCCGCCGAGCCTGCACCGATAAGAGTATGCACCTCGTCGATAAAGAGGATGATATCCCCCGCCTTGCTGACCTCTTCGATAACGTTGCGGATCCTTTCCTCGAAATCGCCTCTGTATTTCGTTCCCGCAACCATACCCGTCAGATCAAGAGTGACGATCCTCTTGTTTCTCAGAAGCTCGGGCACCTCACCCGTTGCGATCTTGAGGGCAAGCCCCTCTGCGATGGCGGTCTTGCCGACGCCCGGCTCACCGATAAGGCAGGGGTTGTTTTTCGTTCTTCGGCTGAGAATCTGAATTACTCTCTCGATTTCATTCTGTCTGCCGATAACGGGATCGATTCTTCCCTGATTCGCCATCGCCGTCAGATCTCTGCCGAACTGGCTGAGAGTCGGCGCATCGGATTTTTCTTTTCCGTTGGCGTTTTTGTTTTTTTCGCCTGCGCCGCTGCTTCCGAGAGCGTTTGTCAGGTCATTGAGAAGATCCTGAGGCTGAATGCCCATCTGCGAAAGGATCTCCGTTGCGGCACCCGTTCCCTCTCTGATGATTCCCATGAGAATATGCTCGGTTCCGATATAGGAATGTCCCATGCCTCTGCCCTGAAGAATGGCTGTGTCAATGATATTTTTCGCTCTCGGAGTGAAATCGTTGGGCGAAAGAACGGTCGGCGAACCGACTCCGATTCCGCTCTTGATTATCGACTCGACCTCGCTGAAGGTTGCCTTTCTGGCAGTCAGCGCAGTATGTGCCATTCCTCCGCTTTCGGCAAGCAGACCGAGCAGAATATGCTCGCTGCCGACATAGGTGTGACCGAGAGTTTCGGCGGCTGAAATTGCGCTGTTGAGAGCTGCGTTGGCTTTCTGTGTAAAACCTGTGAATCTGTACATTTAAATCCCCCCGATTTAAACCGTATCAACTGCAGTCCGTTATGCAAGCGCTTCACGCACGGCAGCCGCTCTCACGGCATCTCTTGCCGCCGCAGTTTCTGCGTTTTCGTTTGCTGCGCTGACCGTTGCAGGCTGCATGTTGACTATCAGTTCGTTTATTTTTTCGATGCTCACATCAATAATACCTCTTGCCGCACCAAGACGGACAAGCGATGCAAGCTCCATGAATTCCTCTGTGCTGAGCAGACGGGCATTTTTCAGTATTCCGTATGCTCTGAATATTTTATCCTCATCCGCCGCATTCTTTACCATTTTTGCCGCTGCGGCTCTTTCCTGACCGACAAGCTGAAGCACGATCGACTTGAGGTTGGCGATAGCCGTTTCCTCGGTTATTCCGAGAGTGATCTGATTGCTTATCTGGTAAATATCACCGCTCGAGCGTGAGCCCTCGCCATATGCGCCTCTGATCGTCAGACCGAGCTTGGAAACCGTGTTTGCAAGTCTGCTTATCTGACCGCAACGGGTCAGAGCAGGAAGATGGAGCATGACCGATGCTCTCATCGCCGTTCCGAGATTCGTCGGGCATGCAGTAAGATAACCTATTCTATCGTCAAACGCATAATTCAGTCTCGAATCGAGCAGGCTGTCAAGCTTGTCAGCAATATCAAAAGCTTCCTCGAGAGCAAGCCCAGCTTTCATAACCTGAAGTCTGATATGGTCCTCCTCGCAGAGCATGATGCTCACGCTCTCATCTCCCGAGAGCATAAGTGCGCTGCCGTCCTTTTTTGCGGCAAACTCGGGGCTGATAAGATGTCTTTCGGCGAGCGAAACCGCCTGCCTTCTGCTGAGGTCCTTCATTTCGATATAGCTGAAATCCTTGCTGTCGTTTTCAAAAAGAGCACTTTTGACAAGGGAATTCACCTTGTTCTTTCCCGCAACATCAAGCCTTGACGGGAACGGATATTCGTCGAGATTTCGTGCAAGGCGTATTCTCGTGCTCAGAACAACATCGCCCTGATCGCCTTTTTCAATATACCACTTACTCATCAGTTTTCGCCTCCCTCTTCAAGAGCTTTGATCTCATCTCTTATTTTTGCCGCCTGCTCAAATTCCTGCTTTGCAACAGCTTCGTTCATCTGAGCCTTCAGCTTTTCGATTTTTTCTTCCTTTGTTTCAACCTTGACCTCGGCAGGTGCACCCTGACTCGTTTTGCCGCTGTGCTTTATCTTGCCGTGGATACGCTGAATCGAGGGCAGAAGCTTATCATAGAAGGTTCTGTAGCATTCCGCACAGCCGACCTTGCCCTCTCTGACAATGTCGCTGAATGCGGTTCCGCACTTGGGACATCTCGGTGCCGATGCCGCCGAAAGAGATGGCATCGTATCGCCCAGAAGGCTTCCGAAAAGCTCCGAAAGATTCAGACCGAAGCCCGAAAACATATCGGAATATCCGAGATGCGAGGCGCAGTCGGAGCAGAGATGGCTCTCCGCCATATCGCCGTTGATTATCTGCTTGAGATGGGTCGTTGCTTCATTCTTTCCGCAATTCTGACATAACATATTCTATCATCCTTTCTCCGTTTTATCTCTGTGTATCGAACGTTAAGAGCATCTGCTTGAAAATCGATGCTCTGACTCTGTCTTTGACCTGTGGCGGAAGCATTCTCAGCGAATTTTCGCTCGTTGCGGCAAGCATAAGTCTTGCCGACGGCTTATCGATGATTTCCGCATTGACAAGATTCATTATATGCGCTCTGCAAAGCTCATAGCTCGCCTGCGCACCGATATGGTTGACCGTATGCATTATCGCCGAGGGCTTATCGAGGCTGACTCTCGTAATCTTGATATATCCGCCTCCGCCCCTGCGGCTTTCGACGATGTAGCCGTGTTCGGGAGTGAACCTCGAGGAAATAACATAGTTTATCTGGCTCGGAACGCAGCCGAGAGTCTGAGCCAGCTCGTTTCGCTGAATTTCGGTCGTTCCGTCCTGTTCGAGCATTTCCATGAGTATTCTTGCGATATCATTACTCAGGCTCATTATATCAGCTCCTTACAATAGGATTTTGTTGCATTTTGACTTTGACTTTCTTTGACCTTTGACCATATTATAGACCGCAACTTTCAAAAGGTCAAAGGTCAGAAAAGGTCAAATTTGATTGTCTGACCTTTGTTTTCAGAGATTATCTCTGTTTTTCTTCGATTTTCTTTGTTTTTCTCGATTTTTCATTTTTAGCTCAGAAATCATTTTTGACTTTCAACAAAATTTATTTTTGTCCTTTTCTGACTTTATAATTCAACTGTTTGTTGCTTTTTCGGTTTCATTATGGTATTATTCGTAAAAAACAGTCGGAAGATGATTATACAATGAAAAGTAACAAATCCAAAACTGCCCTCGGTTTTATCATAACCCTTCTCGGCGGAATATTTTGGGGCTTTTCGGGCTCCTGCGGGCAGTATATTTTTACAAACTGCAACGCTACCTCGTCATGGCTTGTACCTGTCAGAATGATTTCGGCAGGCATTATTCTGCTCATATTCTGCTCATTCAAAAACAATTGCGGAATTTTCAATGTCTGGAAGGGCAGAAAGAACTTTGTGACGATGCTTCTTTTTACGCTTCTCGGGCTTGTCATGTGCCAGTTTTCATATTTCAGGGCGATAGAGCTTTCAAACGCAGGGATAGCAACGGTGCTTCAGTATCTCTCCCCTGCCATGATTCTTGTTTTCACCTGTCTGAAAAGCAAAAAGCTTCCCGCATTCAGCGAAGCTGTATCCATCATTCTTGCAATCGGCGGAACCTTTCTCATCGCAACGGGCGGCTCGCTGAGCAGCTTTGCCGTTTCGGGAAAAGCTCTTTTCTGGGGACTTGCCGCCGCAGTTTTTCTCGTCTGCTATTCCCTCCTGCCCGTTCCTCTCTTCAAGGTGTCGGACACTCCGACCGTTCTCGGCTGGGGCATGACACTCGGAGGGCTCGGTCTGCTCCCCGTTTTCAGACCGTGGGAATCGATGCCCGTCATTTCCGCTCAGCTCATTTTTTCAACTGCCGCAATCGTCATTTTCGGAACGGTCATCGCCTATGCCTTTTATCTCGAAGGCATACGCATCATCGGCGCAACAAGAGCGAGCATCGTTTCGAGCATCGAGCCCGTTTCAGCTGCAGTTATTTCCGCCGTCTGGCTGAAAAGCGAATTTTCGGCAACCGACATTGTTGGCATGGCGATGATTATTTCAACAATATTCATCATCGCTGTTTCACCAAAAAACAAGAAGCTGTCCTGAATCGGACGGCTTCTTTTTCTTTACATTCGACAACAATAATGTTATAATATTATGTATTATGTTTTCGGGAGGGAGATCATGGAGCTCAGGCAGGAATATCTCGGAGGCGGAATAACCGCTTTCGTTTCGGATGCGCATACCTTCGGCACGGATGCCGTTCTGCTCGCAGACTTTGCATCGCCGACAAAAAGAGCTGTCTGCTGTGACCTCGGCTCGGGCTGCGGAATCATTCCTCTGCTCTGGTGCAAAAAGGAAACGGGTAAAATAACCGCCGTTGAGATCCAGCCCCTCGGAGCATCGCAGATTGAAAAAGCAATTGAATTCAACAACCTTTCCGAAAGGCTCACCGCCGTTAATGCCGACCTCAAGGAGCTGAAGGGTGTCGTACCCTTCGGATGCTTTGACCTTGTGACAATGAATCCGCCTTATAAAGCAAGCGGAGCGGGAATTGAAAGTCGGTCAGGTGCGGACAAGATCGCACGCCATGAAACCATGTGCACCTTCAAGGATATCTGCACCGTTGCGGCAAAGCTTCTCAACTTCGGAGGTAAGCTGTGCATGTGCATCAGACCCGAACGCCTCTGTGAGCTTTTCTGCGAAATGAAGGCGGCAGGCATTGAGCCCAAACGCCTGCGGCTCGTTTCAAAATGCGCAGGCAAAGCGCCGTGGCTCGCTCTCGTCGAGGGCAGACGGGGCGGGAAAAGCGGAATGACCGTTGAACCCGAGCTTTTCGTTCACGGCGAAAACGGATATTCCGACGAAATGAAAAGAATTTACGGAGATTATCTCCTTGAAAACAGAGGTGAGAATAATTGAGCGGAACCTTATATGTTGTCGGCACGCCGATAGGAAATCTCGGGGATATCTCCCCCAGAGCCCTCGAAACGCTTGAAAAATGCGACTTCATCGCCGCCGAGGATACAAGAGTCAGCCTCAAGCTTCTCAACCACTTCGGAATCAAAAAAACGATGATAAGCTATTTTGAGCATAATAAATTTGAAAGAGGTCCCATCATCGCAGAGAAGCTTCTTTCGGGAGAAAACGGAGTTATCGTCACCGATGCAGGCATGCCCGCCATCTCCGACCCCGGCGAAGACCTCGTCAAGCTCTGCATCGAAAAAGGAATAAAGGTTGAAGCCGTACCCGGACCCTGTGCGTTTGCGACCGCTCTTGCCGTTTCCGGCATGCCATCAAGGCGGTTCACATTTGAGGGCTTTCTTCCCGTTGAGAAAAATGAGCGGAAATATATCATCAGCACTCTCGTTTCCGAGGAACGCACGATGATTTTTTATGAAGCACCGCACAAGCTCTCTGATGCGCTGCGTGACCTTGCCGCCGCTCTGGGCGACAGAGAGATCGCCATTGTCCGTGAGCTGACCAAGATTCACGAAGAGGTCATAAAAACAACCCTTTGCGCCGCCGCCGAAAAATATTCCTCGGAGCAGTTGAAGGGCGAAATTGTTCTCATTATTGCGGGTGCTCCCCGAAAAGAAGAAGAGGAAATGACCTTTGAGCAGGCAGTTGCCTACGCAAACGAGCTGATTGAAAAGGGCGAGCCGAAAACCTCAGCCGCCAAAATCGCCGCCAAGGAAAGCGGCTTCAAAAAGGGAGATATTTATAAAGCTCTCACCGAGGAGGACAAAAAATGATTCAGTATTTTATCGATCATCCCGTCTGGATCGCCGTTCTTGCGGCGGTCGTTCTTCTGACGGTTTTCGTCTGCTTCAAAGCGGCGCAGGCAAGCTCACGCAGATACGCCGCAAACGAAAAAACAATCAAAAAAATCAAAGAAGAAAACGAGCTGACCAACGAGTTTTCAATTCTCACCGACAGCCTTATCGCTTCTTCCTCACCCGACCGTCTTTTCAAGGGCGTTGCTCTCAACCTTCAGAAAAGGGTTGCGGACAAGGCTGACATCATGGCAGAATTCGAGTCATTGACCGCTGAACAGAAGGAGATCTATGCCCTCTGTTCCGTTATCGATGACGGCGAAAACCGTCTGAGCGGATTTTTTGAAGCATGCGGAAAACCGCTGACAGAATATGCCCTTGCCGCCGTTTCCCGACTTCTCAACGGCGAAGCGGTTGATATCTTCAAAAAAGAATACGATGCCTTCGACGGCGACAATGAAACGGTTTCGTTCATTCCCGAAGAAATCAAGAAGCTTGACGAAGCTTTCAAATCGCTTGCTCCCGCCGAAGAGATATGTGCCGAGGCAGGCAACTTTATAAAATCGAACCCCGAAAAATTTATATAAAGGAGAAAAAGAATGAAAAAACTTATTTGCGTTCTTCTGTCGCTGACCTTCCTCTTCTGCCTTCCCGTTTCGGCAGGTGCGGAAGAATCCGAGGCGCTCAGCTTTGACAGCAGCGGAGAATTCACAATTCTGAACATTTCCGACCCGCAGGATGATCACTATGCCGCCTACGACCTCATCTATTTCGTGAAGCTTGCCATTGAGCAGACCGATCCCGACCTCGTGATCATCTCGGGCGATATTGTCGAGGACAGCAGAATCGGCGACATCGGCATTGACGGCGAAAGCTTCCGTGAGGGAGTCGAAGCAGACAGCTATGAGCAGACTCTCGAAAATGTCAAAACCGCAACAGACAACATTTTTTCGATAATCGAAGAGGCAAAAATCCCCTTTGCCGTCGCTCAGGGAAACAATGACTACAGCAGCGGAGTCACCAACGAGGACTGGCTGGAGATTTATTCATCATATGAATACAGCCTTACTGCCGATATGAGCGGCGACAGCAACGGAAAGATCGATTTCAACCTTGAAATCCTCGGCTCCGACGGAAAAACCGCCTTCAATATCTGGATGATGGACAACGGCAGAGGCGGTATCAGCGAGGAGCAGATCGCATGGTATGAAGCTCAGAGCAACGCTCTCGCTCAGTCAAACGGCGGAAAACCCGTGCCTTCGGTTCTTTTCCAGCATATCCCGATCGACGATATGGGCAACCTCTTTGAAGAATGCAACTTCTGGGACGAGGGCGCAGTCATCGAAGGCGGAAAATGCTACCGTCTTAACAAGGAGCTTGCAAACGGTTATTATGCGGGAGCGCTTATTCCCGGCAAGTCCTCTCCTCAGTTTGAGTCCTGGAAAAAGCAGGGCGATGTGCTCGGCGCATATTTCGGACATTGGCACACTGCAGGCTGGACAGGTGTCTGGGACGGCATTGAGCTCGGCTTCACCTATGGCTGTGAATTTGCCAAAACGGGACCCTACGGCTTCAGAGTCATCACTCTTCACGAGGATGATATTGAAAATTTTGACAACGAAATCTATACATATGAAGGAAGCGTTAAATCGGGCGATGCAAGATTCGTTCTTCAGGTTGACGAGCCCTATAAGGAATATAACAATTTCATCGAAGAATTTATCGGTGCGATCAAAAACATTTTTGCACTTCTTTCAAGAGAAATAACACAGCTTTTAAGCTGAAAAGAGCCCCACATCTCCGCTCGGGAAATGTGGGGCTTTACTTATATTCTGATATATACGCTCATTTCATTCTCGCCTCTGTTACCCCATTTATAATAGGGAATCAGTCTGAGCGTGACGGCTTCTTCTTCGGCTTCCTTCCATTCCGAATAGAGCACCGTTTTCTCTTTTTCTCTGAAGCCGTCGGCAAGAATATCCTCTCCGTCAAGCCTGAAATCGGGATTCTTTGAAATCCTGAGCAGCTGAAGATTTTTTCCGTTGTCCGCTTCTTCAATGCAGTAAACGATAGGGCCTCTCGCAACGGCAACCTTTCCGACATTATCCCTGACCATATTTGAGCATTTGATCATTCTCACGGTCATTTCAAATTCCGCTTCAAGAGTAACCGCAGAACCGATTTCAAAATATGCATAACCGTTTCTGATTTCACAGGGCATCGAGAAAGAATATTCTCTGCACCATTCGGGAATCCTCAGAGCGAGGGTGAATGCCCTTTTCGGATTTATGTCAATCGACACTCTGCCGTTTCTGACATAGTCGGAAACGACCCTGATCCGGGCGTTTGCGCATTCCGCCTCACAGCCTATATACTGATGAATAAACAGCGTTTCTTCATTTTCCGTGAAGCAGTATTCCCCGATTGACGAGATCATTCTGGCGAGGTTGGGGGGGCAGCATGCACAGCCGAACCATTTTTGCCGCGCAGGCTTCACATGCCTTTTTCTCGAATCCTTATGAGATGCCTCAGGCAAAACCTCAAGGGGATTTACATAGAAAAAGCTCTTTCCGTCCTGCGCCATTCCCGAAAGCACCGTGTTATAGAGAGCCCTTTCCGCCGCATCGGCAATATCGGCATTCGGCTCGATCTCAAGCATTCTTCTGATAAAAAAGATCAGTCCGATCGATGCGCAGGTTTCGGCATATGCGAGATCGTTGGGCAGATCATAGTCGAACGAAAAAGCCTCTCCGTCAACCGTCGAGCCGATTCCGCCCGTAACATACATCTTTTTGTTTATTATGTTTTCAATCAGCTTTTTGCAGGCATCATAAAGCTCCGCATCCCCGCATCGCTTTGCAACATCCGCCATTCCGCTGTAAAGATAAACACCCCTCACCGCATGACCGACTGCCTCGTTCTGCTTTCTCGGCTCGCAATGAGCCTGATTATAATGATAATTGTCCTCAACGGTTTTCCTGCCGAGAACAAGGTCATAATAATAAGGCTTTTTTCCTCTTTCGTTGATAAAGAACTCTGCCGCATCAAGATATTTCTTTTCGCCCGTCGCATCATAGAGCTTGACGAGCGCAAGCTCAGCGATCTCGTGTCCGCCGTAGCCCCTGATCTTTTCCTCTCCGAAGGTATCGCATATCAGATCTGCAAAACGGCATGCCGCATCGAGAAGCTGTCTTTTGCCCGTCGAATTATAATAGGCAACCGCCGCCTCTGCCAGATGACCGAAGCAGTAAAGCTCATGGAAATCCTTGAGATTTGAGAAGATCTCCTCCCGATTATTGATAACATAAAGAGTGTCAAGATATCCGTTTTCGAGCTGAGCATCGCAAACGAGCGAAATTATTTCATCCGCTTTCTTTTCAAGCTGAGCATCGGGAAAATTTGAAAGAGAATATGCCGCCGATTCAAGCCATTTATAAACGTCGCTGTCCTGAAACACCCAACCGTGAAAAGCATCGGGGTGAGCATTTTTGTCATCATAGCACCACTTATCCGCAGGAAAAACAGGTGCCTCCCTGCCCTCCTTCAAAGCTCTGACTACCCTGCCTGCCTTGACAAAATTCTCAACGGCAAAGCTTTTCGCCGCACCCTCGATTCTGTCATGCAAAGCCTCATACTGATAGGGAATGACCTCTTTGCGCACAAGCTCGGTTTCGGCAAGCCAGAAGCTGTCGGTTATTCTGATGTTTTTCAGTTCAACATGTTTTGAAAACAAAGCTCTGTTCATAATAAAACTCCAAAACTCATTTATGCTTTCATTATAAACATCATAATCAATATGGTCAATATATAAACTATATTAAGTTCCTTTAACTTTTTCTGATAAGCAAAAACCGGTGAGCCGAAGCTCACCGGTTGATTTTTATATTCAGATAGTGCGGATTCTGATTGCGCCGTCGATCTTTGCGGTATCAAGAGCCTTGTCGGTGTCGATTACCGTATAGCCCATACCCTTCTTGCTTGCTGAGAAGAGATTCTTGATTGCCGCACCCTGTGCGATCGCTTCTGCGGAAACCTTTGAACCGAATGCTTCGTCTTCCTTGTGAATGAAGCATGTGCGGCATTCAAAAGCCTCGGGGAGAGCCGCATTGGGAAGGTTGACGGAATTCTTGATTACGCCCTTTTCGAGATAATCCGCAAGCTCCTGAGCAGCCATAGCTGCGCAGTTTTCTTCGCTCTCGGGAGTTGATGCTCCGAGATGAGGAATTGCCGTTATGCCGTCAACGCAGAGCTGCTCGTCATTGGGGAAGTCTGTGACATAAGCCGCAGCCTTTCCGCTTTCGAGAGCGGCGATGATCGACTTTGAATCAACGAGCTCGCCTCTTGCGAAGTTGAGGATTCTCACGCCGTCCTTCATCGTTGCGAGAGTGTCGGCATTGATCATGCCTCTCGTGCCGTCATTAAGGGGCAGATGAAGAGAGATATAATCGCTCTTTGCATAGATTTCGCCGATATCGGAAGCGATTTCAATGCCTTCCTTTTCGGAAACAAAAGGATCGTAGCCGATAACACTCATGCCAAGAGCCTTTGCGCCTTCGGCAACCATTGCACCGATTGCGCCAAGACCGATAACGCCGAGAGTTTTGCCGAGAATTTCGGGACCTGCAAAAGCACCCTTGCCTTTTTCGACAAGCTTGCCGACTGCTTCGCCTTCACCCTTGAGAGTCTTTGCCCAGTCAATAGCCGCACCGACTTTTCTTGAAGAGAGGAAGAGTGCGCAAAGAACAAGCTCTTTAACGGCATTTGCGTTTGCGCCGGGAGTGTTGAAAACAACAACGCCCTTTTCGCTGCATGCGGGGATCGGAATATTGTTTACGCCTGCGCCTGCTCTTGCGATTGCAACTGTATTTGCATCGAGCTCCATTTCATGCATCGAAGCGGAGCGGACAAGCACGGCATCGGGGGCCTCAACGCTGTCAGCGCAGGTATATTTTGCGGCATCGAGCTTATCAAGACCGATCTTTGAAATCTTATTTAATGTAAGAATATTAAACATTTATAATCAGACCTTTCGGATGATGTTAGTTTTTCTTCTCGAATTCCTTCATGAATTCAACAAGCTTTTCAACGCCTTCGATGGGCATTGCATTATAGATGCTTGCTCTCATGCCGCCGACCGAGCGGTGTCCCTTGAGGTTGACAAAGCCTGCTTCGGTTGCTTCCTTGACAAACTTTGCGTTGAGCTCATCGCTCTCTGTGACAAATGTAACATTCATCATTGAGCGGTCGCTCTTCTTGACGGGATTGTTGAACATGCTGCTTGAATCGATGAAATCATAGAGGATAGAGCATTTCTTCTCGTTATGAAGCTTCATTGCCTCAAGACCGCCGAGATTCTTGATCCATTCAAGAACGAGCTTGCACATATAGATGGAGTAGCAGGGAGGTGTGTTATACATCGAATCGTTGTCAGCGAGTGTCTTATAGTCAAGCATTGTGGGAGTATAATCCCTTGCGTTGCCGAGAAGATCCTCTCTGACGATAACAACCGTCAGACCTGCAGGAGCAACATTCTTCTGTGCGCCGCCGTAGATAACGCCGTATTTTGAAACATCCATGGGCTCCGAGAGGAAGCAGGATGAAACGTCTGCAACGAGAGGAACGTTACCCGTGTCGGGAAGCTCTGTGAAGCGTGTGCCGTAGATCGTGTTGTTCTGGCAGATGTAGAAATAGTCCGCATCGGGAGTGAAGGTTGACTTATCAAGCTCGGGGATGCAACTGAAATTCTGCTCCTTCGAGGATGCAACAACCTTGATGTCGCCGTACTTTGTTGCTTCCTTGTAAGCCTTTGTCGAGAACTGACCCGAAAGAACATAGTCCGCTTTGCCGCTTCCGTTGAGGAAGTTGAGGGGAATTGCAGCAAACTGAGTTGATGCGCCGCCCTGGCAGAAGATAACCTTATAGTTATCGGGAATGTTCATAACCTCCTTGAAAAGGTCACGGGCACCGAAGATGATCTCCTCATAAACCTTCGAGCGGTGGCTCATTTCAAGGACCGACTGACCGCTTCCTTTATAATCGAGCATCTCCGCAGCTGCTCGGTTAAGTACACTTTCGGGAAGCATGGAAGGACCTGCCGAAAAATTGTAGACTCTTGCCATTGAAAAAACATCCTTTCTATAAAAATGCATTTGCATTATATTCTATGATGAGTGAATAGTGAAAAGTGAATAGTGAAGAGTTAAGGAAAGGCTTCGCCCTTACCCGATTTTATTCTTCACTCTCCATTTCTGTTATACCGAGGTCACGAAGCTGAACCTCATCGACAACTGCGGGGCAGTCAGTCATGGGCTCGCTTGCGTTCTGAACCTTGGGATATGCGATAACATCTCGGAGCGACTCACAGCCGAGCATCTGCATGACAAGTCTGTCAAGACCGATGCCCATGCCACCGTGGGGCGGTGCGCCGTATTTGAATGCATCGAGAAGATAGCCGAACTTCGTATGAGCTTCTTCCTCACTCAGACCGAGAAGGGAGAAGATTCTGCCCTGAAGGTCGGGATTCGTGATTCTGATTGAACCCGAGCAGAGCTCAACGCCGTTGAGAACAAGGTCATATGCCTTGGCTCTGACGGAAGCCTTGTCGGTTTCGAGATAATCGAGGCATTCATCCATGGGAGATGTGAAGGGATGATGCATTGCAACGAACTGCTGAGCATCCTCATCCCAATCGAAGAACGGGAACTCGGTGATCCAGAGAAGATTGTAAACTCCCTCGGGAATGATATCGAGCTTCTTTGCAACGATCTGACGGAGCGAGCCAAGAACGGAAAGAACAAGCGAATTCTTTGTGTCGCCGACGATGATAACAACGTCGCCCGCTTCTGCACCTGCCGCCTTGAGAACCGCCGCCATTTCTTCTTCGGTGAGGAACTTTGCAAACGAGGAGCTGAAGGTTCCGTCCTCGTTCATTCTCACCCAGGCAAGACCCTTTGCGCCGATGCCTCTTGCGGTTTCGGTGAGCTTGTCGATCTCTTTTCTTGTGTATACATTAACTGCGTTCTTTGCGGTGATGCCTCTTACGCTTCCGCCGGCTTCGATAGCACCCGTGAAAACGCCGAAGCCGCAGTTTCTGACTGTATCGGTCAGGTCATAGATCTCCATGCCGTAACGGGTGTCGGGCTTGTCCGAGCCGTAACGCTCCATGGCTTCTTTATAAGTAAGTCTGGGAAGAGGAAGCTTGATTTCGGCTCCGATTGCCTCACGGAAAACTCTTTCCATGTAGCCCTCGCCGATTGCAAGAACATCTTCCATGTCAACGAACGACATTTCAAGGTCGATCTGAGTGAATTCGGGCTGACGGTCAGCTCTGAGGTCCTCGTCACGGAAGCAGCGTGCGATCTGCATGTATCTGTCAAAGCCCGCAACCATTGAAAGCTGCTTATAGAGCTGAGGTGACTGGGGAAGAGCATAGAACTTGCCCTTATGAATACGGCTGGGAACAAGATAGTCTCTTGCACCCTCGGGAGTTGATTTGATGAGAATGGGAGTTTCGATTTCGATGAAGCCGTTTTCGTCGAAATAATCTCTCGTGATTTTTGTGATCTTATGGCGAAGAAGAATATTCTTCTGAAGGTCGGGACGGCGAAGGTCAAGATAACGGTACTTGAGTCTTGTCAGCTCTGAGGTCTGGCAGTTTTCGATGATCTCGAAGGGAGGAGTTTCGCTCTTGTTGAGGATTCTCAGCTCCGTAACCTCGATTTCGATTTCGCCCGTGGGAATATCGGTATTCTTTGCGGAACGCTCTCTGACATTACCCTTTGCCATGAGAACATATTCGCTTCTTGCCGAGGATGCTTTTTCAAAAACATCCTTTGCCGTCGATTCGTCAAAAGCAAGCTGAACGATGCCCTCTCTGTCTCTCAGGTCAATGAAAATAAGTGCGCCGAGATCTCTCTGACGCTGAACCCATCCTGCAACAACGACCTCTCTGCCGACATCGCCGATGCGGAGATTGCCGCAATAATCGGTTCTTTTAAGTCCGGTCATAAAATCCATTTATGTCAGCTCCTTAGTTGTTATTAATAATCGATGACCAGTCAAAACTGCCTGAGTCGTCGCCGAGGCTCTGCTGAAGAGCTTCTGTCTGCTTTCTGATAATGAACTCCATGAAATCCTCTCCGAGGTTTTCGAGTTCGACCTCGGTGATCTCACCGTTGTCCATGTTCTTGAGATTTGCCTTGCCCTGCTCGATCTCATTGTCGCCGAGCACCATTGTATATCTTGCGCCGATCTTGTCGGCATATTTCATCTGAGCCTTGAGCGATCTGCCCGCAACATCGGTCTGAGCGCTGATTCCGTTCGAGCGAAGCTCGGAAACGATCCTCATGGCTTCGACAGTTGCATCCTCTCCCATGGGAGCAATATAGATCTCGCATGCATCAGGCTTGGGAAGCTCGATTCCCTGAGCCTCAAGAAGCATCAGGAGTCTGCCCGTGCCCATGGCAAATCCGAGAGAAGGAGTGTGCGGTCCGCCGAGCTCTTCGACAAGTCCGTCATATCTTCCGCCGCCGCAGACCGTGCCCTGAGCACCGATCTGAGTGGATACGAACTCGAAAACGGTGCGTGTATAATAATCAAGACCTCTTACGATTCGGGGATTGACAACATAGCTGATGTTCATAGCATCAAGATACTTCTTGACGCTTTCAAAATGCTTTGAGCAGTCCTCGCAGATATAGTCGATGATTGCGGGAGCGCCCTCGCATATCTCCTTGCATATGGGACTCTTGCAGTCGAGAATTCTCATCGGGTTCTTGCCGAGTCTTTCAAGGCAGGTGGGGCAGAGATTCTCTTTCTTCGACTCAAAATATTCTCTGAGAGCGTTATGATAATTCTTTCTGCATTCGGGGCAGCCGATCGAGTTCAGCTCAAGCTGAAGGTTCTCAAGGCCGAGGAATGCAAAAATTTCATTTGCAAGAGAAATGACCTCCGCATCTGCGGCAGGAGAAGCCGTTCCGAGCATCTCAACGCCGAACTGCTGGAACTCTCTCCATCTGCCTGCCTGAGGCTTTTCATAGCGGTAGCAGTTGATGACATAGCAGAGCTTCTGAGGGAGAGCCTCGTTGAAAAGACCGTGCTCAAGAAAAGCTCTTGCAACACCTGCCGTTCCCTCGGGGCGGAGAGTTATCGATCTGCCGCCCTTGTCGTCGAAGGTATACATCTCCTTCTGAACGACATCGGTCGTTTCACCGACACCTCTCTGAAAAAGCTCGGTATGCTCAAAAACGGGAATGCGGAGCTCCCTGAAGCCGAACTTGCCGGCTATATCGATAACAATCTGTTCGATAAACTGATTTTTATAAACTTCTGAGGGCAGGATATCCTGCGTGCCTTTGACGGCTTTGGTAATTAACGCCATATTTATACTTCTTTCCTGAAAAAATATCAAGTCTTATTAATGTGCAAATGGGGTCGTCTTGAATGACGACCCCCAAAAAATTGCTTTTAATTCCCGAACATCCGCATCGTCCGATGAGGCGGAATTATTTGGGATTAACAATATCACGCCAGTCGAGGTCGCCTCTTGCAAGAGAATGAATGAGTGCCTCGGCGGTTGCAATATTGGTTGCAACGGGAACATTATGAACATCACACAGTCTGAGAAGCGTAGCTTCGTTAGGCTCATGAGGTTTGGCAGTCAACGGATCTCGGAAAAGAAGCAGAAGGTCGATTTCGTTGCAGGCGATTCTCGAGGCAACCTGCTGATCTCCGCCCTGCGAACCGCTGAGGAATCTGGTTATATCAAGGCCTGTTGCCTCAGCAACCATTTTGCCCGTTGTTCCTGTCGCAAAAATATTATGACGGCTCAGGATTCCGCAATATGCAATACAAAACTGAGTCATCAGTTCTTTTTTTGCATCGTGTGCAATAAGTGCAATGTTCATTTGCATCCCCTTTCTTTTTACTCAATTTTACATCTTATTAAAATTTTTTACGAATTATTGATATAATAACAACTATTTGTTTATTCTGTCAAGTATCTGAGAATATTTTTTTATTATTCTTCTGAATTTTCTGCAGAAGCTTCGCCGCCGGCTTCCTGAGTTTCCTGAGCTTCCTCATTCATCTCATCATCCTCAACCTTGACCGCAACCGCCGTTATGAGCTTTTCGCCCTCGGTGACCTTCATGACTCTTACACCCTTTGAAGGTCTTGCACAAAGACGGATTCCCTTTTCGCCGCCCATGGGGATTCGGATAATGATGCCGTCGGTTGAAATGAGCATCAGGTCATCTGCGGGATCAACGACCTCAACGGTTGCAACATCGCCGTAGTCCTTGACATGATAGTTGGTCAGACCCTTACCGCCTCTTGACTGCAGGCGATAGTTATCGATTTCGCTGAGTCTGCCGTAGCCCGTTTCGCTGACCGTGAGAACCTTTCTGCCGGGAACGAGGATATCCATTCCGATAACCTCATCGCCCTCTTTAAGCTCAATGGCTTTAACGCCTCTTGCGGTTCTGCCGATAGCTCTTGCGCCCTGCTCATTGAAGGAAATAGCCATACCCTTCTTCGTTGCAACGATAAGATTGTCGTTGCCCTCGGTGAGCTTGACCCATGCGAGCTCATCGTCATCATCAAGGTTGATTGCTATGATACCGCTCTTGCGGATATTCTTATAAAGATCCAGCTCGGTACGCTTGATGATACCGTTTCTCGTTGCCATGCAGAGGAAATAATTCTCCTCGCCGAACTCGGGAACACGGATCATCGCCGAAACTCTCTCTCCCTCTTCGACGGGAAGAAGGTTGACTATGTTCATGCCCTTGCTCTGGCGTGAGCCCTCGGGAATTTCATAGCCCTTGAGTCTGTATGCCCTGCCCTTCGTTGTGAAGAACATGACATAATCGTGAGTCGAGCAGGTGAACATTGTTTTGACAACATCCTCTTCTCTGCGGGTAAGACCTCTGACACCTCTGCCGCCTCTGTTCTGCTGTTTATATTCAGCCATGGGAATGCGCTTGATATAACCCATATCCGTAAGCGTGAATACGCAGGTTTCCTCGGGAATAAGGTCTTCGATATCAACCTCGCCCGAAACATTGACGATCTCGGTTCTTCTTTCGTCCGCAAATCTGTCACGGATATTGAGAGCCTCCGTCTTGACGATCTCAAGAACTCTCGATTCGTCGGAGAGAATTTCGTTGAAATCTGCAATCTTCGCTTTCAGCTCGTCAAGCTCGTTTGTGATCTTGAGAATTTCAAGACCTGCGAGCTGACCAAGACGGAATGCAACGATAGCTGCCGCCTGAGGCTCGTCGAAATCAAATTTTTCCATAAGAGCCGTCTTAGCTTCTGCCTGACCGCCCTTACAAGCTCTGATCGTTGCGATGATATCGTCAACGATATCAATAGCCTTTGCAAGACCTTCAAGGATATGCGCTCTGTCCATCGCCTTTTTGAGGTCATATCTCGTTCTTCTGACGATAACCTCTTCCTGGAACTTGATATAGTGACCGAGGATCTCCTTGAGAGAAAGCTGCTTGGGCTCACCGTTGACAAGAGCGATCATGATTGCGCCGAAGGTGTTCTGAAGCTGAGTATATGAATAAAGCTGATTGAGAACGACCTGAGGATTTGCATCTCTCTTGAGGTCGATTGAAATCAGCATGCCCTTCTTCGAGGAATAGTCGTTGACATCCGAAATGCCTTCGATCCTCTTATCCTTGACGAGGTCAGCAATGCTTGTTATCAGGTCCGCCTTCTTGACCATATAGGGAATTTCGGTTACCTGAATTTCAAATCTTCCGTTTTTCTTTTCGATTATCTCAGCCTTTGCACGAAGGGTGATCTTACCTCTGCCCGTTGCATAAGCCGATCTGATGCCCGATCTGCCCATGATAAGTCCTCTCGTGGGGAAGTCGGGGCCTTTGATATGCTCCATAAGACCGTCAAGGTCAATATCGGGATTGTCGATCATGGCGCACATACCGTCGATAACCTCGCCGAGATTATGAGGCGGAATGTTTGTTGCCATACCGACGGCAATACCGACCGAACCGTTGACGAGAAGATTGGGGAATCTCGAAGGAAGAACGGTGGGTTCTTTAAGACGGTCGTCATAGTTGGTCGTGAAGTCAACGGTATCCTTATCGATATCGGTGAGCATTCTGAGAGCCATTTTGCTCATTCTCGACTCTGTGTAACGGTATGCGGCAGGGGGGTCACCGTCAACCGAACCGAAGTTGCCGTGACCGTCAACGAGAAGATATCTCATTGAGAAGGTCTGAGCAAGTCGTACCATAGCATCGTAAACCGATGCGTCGCCGTGGGGATGGTAGCGTCCGAGAACGGAACCGACCGTATCGGCACACTTTCTGTATGCCTTGTCGGGAGTAAGACCGTTTTCGTGCATTGTATAAAGAATTCTTCTGTGAACGGGTTTAAGTCCGTCCCTTACATCGGGAAGGGCACGGGAGGTTATGACCGACATTGAATAGTCAAGGAAAGCCTGACGCACTTCTTTGTTAAGGTCAACATTTATAATTTTCTGGGTATCTCTTGCGTCGCCGAAACTCATTATCAATCAGTCCTTTCCTTAAATGTCAAGATTTTCAACAAACTTTGCGTTTGTTTCTATGAATTCACGTCTTGGCTCGACCTTGTCACCCATAAGGATGGAGAAGGTTTCGTCAGCCTCCATGGCATCTGCAAGAGTAACACGGAGCATGATTCTCGTTGCAGGGTCCATTGTTGTTTCCCAGAGCTGATCGGGGTCCATTTCACCAAGACCTTTATATCTCTGGATATCGCAGCTTCCGCCGAACTCCTCGATCTTCTGATCTCTTTCGGCGTCGGAGAATGCATACGCAAACTTCTTGCCCTTGCTGACCTTATAAAGAGGCGGCTGAGCAAGATAGATATGTCCCTCTTCGATCAAAGGACGCATATAGCGGAAGAAGAAGGTGAGCAGAAGAGTTCTGATATGTGCGCCGTCGACGTCGGCATCGGCCATGATAACAACCTTTTCATAGCGTATCTTACTGATATCGAACTCATCGCCGATACCCGTGCCCAGAGCGGTAACAACGGGCTGGAGCTTATCGTTACCGATAACTCTGTCGAGTCTTGCTTTCTCAACATTAAGCATCTTACCCCAGAGAGGAAGGATCGCCTGATAGGTACGGTCCCTGCCTTCCTTAGCGGAGCCGCCTGCCGAGTCACCCTCTACGATGTAGATTTCCGTGCCCTCAGCCTGCTTTTCGGTGCAGTCTGCAAGCTTGCCGGGAAGGGAGTTGCTTTCAAGCCCCGACTTTCTTCTTGCCTGCTCACGGGCTTTTCTCGCAGCCTCTCTTGCTCTTGCGGCATCGAGAGCCTTTGAGAAGATAGCCTTTGCAACTGCGGGGTTTTCTTCAAAATATGTCATCAGCTTATCGTAAACAAGAGCGTTCACGAGAGTCTGAACATCTGTGTTTCCGAGCTTACCCTTGGTCTGACCCTCAAACTGCGCTTCGGTCAGCTTGACGGAAATAATTGCGGTAAGACCTTCTCTGACATCATCGCCGGAAAGCTTTTTGTCGCCGTCCTTGAGGATCTTATACTTTTTGCCGTAATCGTTGAATACTCTTGTAAGGGCATTCTTGAAGCCTGCCTCATGAGTACCGCCGTCAACTGTACGGACATTATTTGCAAACGAAAGAATCAGCTCGTTATAGCTGTCATTATAGAGAAGAGCAACCTCTGCATATCTGTCGCCCTTTGTGCCGGAGAAATGAACGGGCTTTTCGTGAAGAGGAGTCAGACCTCTCACACCCGTGAGATATTCCGCAAACGATGAAAGGCCGCCTTCATAGCAGTAAACTCTTTCAACGATATTTTCGGGATCTCTTCTGTCAGTCAGGCTGATCGAAAGACCTGCATTGAGGAATGCGGATTCTCTGAGTCTTCTTTCAAGAGTTTCAAAGTCATAGACCGTTGTTTCCTGGAAGATCAGCGGATCGGGCTTGAATCGGATGAATGTTCCGGTTTCTTCCGTATCGCCGACGATCTCGAGGTTTGTTTCGATGTTTCCGCCCTTTACGAAGCGCTGACGGTGAACATGTCCGTTCTGAGAAACTTCGACCTCGAACCACTCGGAAAGAGCATTGACGACCGACGAACCTACGCCGTGAAGACCGCCCGAAACCTTGTATCCGCCGCCGCCGAACTTACCGCCTGCGTGAAGAACGGTGAGAACAACGGTAACCGAGGGAAGACCCATCTTTTCATTGATGCCGACGGGAATGCCTCGTCCGTTATCACGAACGGAAATAACATCTCCGGGCTCGATCTCAACCTCAATGTGCGTGCAGTAGCCCGCAAGAGCTTCGTCGATCGAGTTGTCAACGATTTCGTAAACGAGGTGATGCAGACCTCTGGGTCCCGTCGAGCCGATATACATACCGGGTCTTTTACGGACAGCCTCAAGTCCTTCGAGAACCTGAATCTGACTCGCATCATATTCCTCGGTGACAACGGTATTCATTTCTTCCGCATCGGACTCAAAAACGGGAACCTCTTCCTCTGCCATGTCCTGAACGGTATCGTTATCATTGATTCTGATGTTTTCGTTATCCACTTTGACTGCCTCCCAATCACATTCCAAGGCTTGACATTATGCCTTTTTTCTTTTTCGCTTTCCGGGGCTTATATTTCGGGGGATTTTCAAGCTTCATTTTTGCTCCCCTGCCGTTGGAGGAAGCAAGGAACTTGTTGACGTTGATAACGGGAGCGGTCATATCGTCGCTCATGTAATCAACGCATGCGGCGAGCATTTCCTGATCGTTTCCGAGAGAACCGAGAATAGTTACGGCGATAATGCTCTGCGTTTCGTTGCTGCCGTCTTCATAAATATCATTAAGCAGATTGAAGAGCCTCTTCATCTTGGTGGGGTTGTTTTCCTTTATCGTTGCATGAACAACCGCATTTCCGTGGTTTACAAAGAAATCCTCGGGCAGGAACTTGCCGTATTTCTCGCAGTTGGCTTTGTATTCATCACGGAGCTCGGGATAGATCGCCGTGAATCTGTTTGCGAGAGTGTTTGCGTCATAGGTCACGGAACCGCTCTTTGCCGCCGCCTTTGAAACAGGCTGAGGAAGCTTGCTCTTCGTGGGCTTCTGAGTTTTTGTTCCGAAGTTTTCGACGAGAGTTTCGCCGAACTCGTTGACAACATATCTGACATCCTTGTCATTTGCCGTTTCGGCTTCAAGAAGCGAAACAGAAAGCTGAGAAAAATCGCTTGCGAGGATCTCGCCTTCTTTTCTTGCGCCGAAAAGAGTCAGCTTATTGTTGAAATGCTCCATTCTGAGAGCCTTGTTTTCGCCTTTATATTCGATGGTGATTCTGCCGCTTTCCGTAACGGCAGGCAACGCACCGTTTTCCGATCCCTCGGGAATAACGGGTTCAAAACCGCACTCCTTGACGGTTTCGCTCAGCCCCTTGAAAATATCGCCGAGAACCAAATAGATATCTGCCATGACAATTCTCCTCTTCAGAAAAATATTTACGATTGATTATAACATATTCTATCTATATAATTATTCTAAATTAGAATATAAAACAATATATTTAAAATTTTTTATATAATAAAGTAATACAGAAGTCCGTTTTCACCATTCTTCGCAGCGTATTAAAGGTTATTTTTGTCCGTTTTTACATTATTGACTATTTCAGGGCATTGTGATAATATAATAAAATTAGAAAACTATAATGGGAGTTCAGGCGCATTTATGACCGGCGTTCAGACTTCTTTTACCGAGGGTGAATAAAATGAAGAAAAAAGTTCTTGTTCTTTTCGGCGGTGTTTCAAGCGAGCATGATGTTTCGCTCAGATCTGCCTCATCCGTAATCAAAAACATTCCCGCTGACAAATACGACATCGTTCCCATGGGCATAACCAAGGACGGAAGATGCTTTGTTTTCAACGGTTCTCCCGACCTTCTGCCTGACAGCGGATGGCTTGCCGACGCTTCTCTTCTCGAGCCTGCAGTCATCTCCTGCGACCGCTCGCATCACGGCATTATCCGTCTTTCCGACGGCGGCAGAATCGAGCACATTGATGTTGTTTTCCCCGTTCTTCACGGCAAAAACGGCGAGGACGGCACGATGCAGGGACTTCTCGAGATTTCGGGCATCCCCTATGTCGGCTGCAACACGGCGGCGAGCGCAATCTGCATGGATAAAGCCTTCACAAACGCCATGGCAGACTTTCACGGCATACCTCAGGCAAAGTGGACTGCTTTTGAGAAACGCTCTTATTCGGGCAATAAAACGGCTCTTCTGACATCTGCGGCAGAAAAGCTCGGCTTCCCGATTTTTGTAAAGCCTGCCAATGCAGGCTCATCGGTCGGCATCAGCAAGGCAAAGAACATCGAAGAGCTTGAAGCCGCATGCGAAAAGGCTTTTGCTCACGATACCAAGGTCGTTCTCGAGGAAGGCGTTGTCGGCGTTGAGGTCGAATGCGCAGTTATGGGTAACGACGAGCCCGTTGCATCGGTCGTCGGCGAGGTCGTTCCCTGCAACGAATTCTATGATTACGATGCAAAATATCTCGCCAACGAAAGCGAGCTTCACATCCCCGCCAGACTTTCCGAGGAGATGCTCAAAGCGGTTCAGAACGCCGCAATCAATGCATACAAGGCTCTCGGCTGTTCGGGCTTCACAAGAGTTGATTTCTTCGTCTGCGAAAACGGAGATATTCTTCTCAACGAGCCCAACACCATCCCCGGCTTCACCTCGATCAGCATGTATCCCAAGCTTTTCGAGGCTTCGGGCGTACCTTATTCCGAGCTGCTTGACAGACTTCTTCAGCTCGCAACGGAGAGATAACCCCAATGAAAGACGCAATCATAAAAATAATCGACCGCCATGTTCAGGAGGGCGAGGAATTCTCCTGCGAGCTGACAACGAGCGGCTCTCTTGACTACACTCCCGACGGTTTTACGGTCATTTACAACGAAACCGACGAGGAGCTCAAGGGCTGTCAGACGGTTCTCAGATGCAGCGAAAACGCCATTGTCATGACGAGAACGGGAAAATACAACACCGAGATCATCATTGAGAAGGACCGCCGCCACACCTGCTTTTATCAGACACCCTTCGGCGAGCTGATGATGGGGGTTTACACAAAGAACATGTTCACGGACATGAACGAAAACGGAGGAACGCTCCGTTTCTCATATACGATTGATTTCAACAACGATCTGGCATCGGAAAACGATCTGAACATAACCGTTGCCGTTAAGAACACGGAGGTATAAAATGTCACTTTTAGTTAAACAGGCTGTCAACGAGATCAGAACAGCCATTCTCGAAGCCGCAGGCAGAGCAGTTGCCGACGGCGAATTCCCCTCAGTTCCTCTGAGCGATTTCATCGTTGAAGTCCCCGCAAACAGGGATAACGGCGATTATTCTTCAAATGCCGCCATGGCATGGGCGAGAGATCTCCGCTCCGCTCCCCGCAAAATTGCCGAAGCGATCATCAGCCATCTTGAGCTCTGCGACACCTTCATCGACAGATGCGAGGTTGCAGGTCCCGGCTTCCTCAATTTCTATCTCAGAGAAAGCTTCAACGCCTGCATCATTCAGGATATTCTTGAAAAAGGCGACGATTACGGCCGCTCAAATTACGGCGGCGGCAAAAAAATAAACATCGAATTCGTTTCTGCTAACCCGACGGGTCCCATGCACATGGGTAACGCCCGAGGCGGCGCTCTCGGCGACTGCCTTGCCGCAGTTATGGACTGTGCAGGCTACGATGTCAGCCGTGAATTCTATGTCAACGACGCAGGCAATCAGATCGAAAAATTCGGTCTTTCGCTCGATATAAGATATCAGCAGCTCTATCTCGGCGAAAATGCTCCCGAGCTTCCCGAGGACAGCTATCACGGCGAGGATATCATCGTCAGAGCAAAGGAATTTGCCGAGATCCACGGCGACAAGTTCATCGGTGCAACCGAAGCTGAGCGCAGAAAAGCACTCGTTGACTACGCTCTGCCCAAGAATATTGCGGCGATGAAAGAAAACCTCACCAAATACCGCATTGAATACGATACATGGTTCCTTGAAAGCACTCTCCACAACGGCGGAGAGCTTGCCGAAACTCTCGATATTATGAAGAGCAAGGGGCTCACATACGAAAAAGACGGTGCTGTCTGGTACAAGAACAAAGAAGTTCTCGGTGCAAGACTTCTCAAGGAGGGCAAGACTCCCGAAGAAATCGAGAAGCTTGAGCTCAAGGACGAGGTTCTCATCAGAACAAACGGCAACCCCACATATTTTGCCGCCGACATCGCATATCACCGCAACAAGCTTCAGATCAGAGGCTTTGACAGAGCGATCAACATCTGGGGCGCAGACCATCACGGTCATGTTGCAAGAATGAAGGGTGCTCTCGATGCGATCGGCTGCAACGGCGACGACCTCGATATCATCCTCATGCAGCTTGTCCGCCTCACCCGTGACGGCGAAGTCGTCAGAATGAGCAAGCGTTCGGGCAAGGCGATAACTCTCGTTGACCTTCTCGAAGAGATCCCCATCGATGCAGTCCGCTTCCTCTTCAACATGAGAGAGCCCGGCTCGCAGATGGATTTCGATCTCGACCTTGCCGTTGAGCAGAGCTCGCAGAATCCCGTTTACTATTGCCAGTATGCCCACGCAAGAATCTGCAGCATCATCAAAAAGCTCGAAAGCGAGGGTAAGACGGTCAGAGAGTGCACGATTCCCGAGCTTACTCTTCTTCTCTCGGCAAACGAAGAAAAAGAGCTTATAAAGCATCTCTCGGCTCTTACAGACGAAATTATCCTCTCCGCAAAGAATTACGATCCTGCGAAGATCACGCGCTACGCCGTTGACCTTGCAACCCTTTTCCACAAGTTCTATAACGCATGCCGTGTCAACTGCGAGGACGAAGCTCTCATGCAGGCAAGACTCAGCCTCTGCCTGTGCGTAAAGAATGTTCTCAAGAATATTCTCACCATGTTCAGCATCACCGTTCCCGAAAGCATGTAAATCAATGCGCAATTCGTAATGCGTAATTCGTAATTAACGCAAAGCATAAACCGCCATAGTCATTGACTGTGGCGGTTGTTTTTCGGTTAGTATCATTGAATGTTATTTTCACCATCGTAGGGGCGATTCACGAATCGCCCGAAAAGCAAAACCCGCCGAGGTCATTGACCTTGACGGGTTCTCGTTTTAATTCAATTGCGCATTACGCATTACGAATTGCGAATTAAAGAATCTCGCCCATCATGCCGGGAACAGCACCTGCAGCGTTGGATTCGTCGGTATCGATGTGCATTGCAAGAGCAAAGTTGGGATTGACTCTGACAACAACATCATCGAAGATAAGGCTTCTGCCGTTGGATTCAACCTTAACGCAGACAACCTGCTTATCCTCAAGACCGTATTTCTCTGCGTCTGCGGGAGTAGCATGGATGTGTCTTTTAGCGGTGATAACGCCGCATTCGATTTCAACCTCACCCTTGGGGCCTACGAGCTTGCATGTGCCTGTGCCTTCGATGTCGCCGCTCTCTCTGACGGGAGCGTTAACGCCGATGCTTCTTGCATCTGTGAGCGAAAGCTCAACCTGAGTTGCGGGGCGAACGGGGCCGAGAATCGAAACTGCGGGGAAGCTAGACTTTGAGCCTACAACAGCAACTCTCTCTTCGCATGCATACTGACCGGGCTGAGAGAGGTCTTTCTTGTGTGTGAGTTCGTAGCCTTCGCCGAAGAGGATGTCAAGAGCTTCACGGCTGACATGAACATGACGGGCGGAGGTTTCAACAAGAACTTCTTTCTTCATAACAAATCACCTTTATCCAAAAATTATTTTTAACGCAATAATGGTGACCGCCTTTCGACGGTCACCGATAGTGTTTCAGGTTAATTAATATGTGATGATGAACTCGTCAAGGGTTGTGAAGGGGATGATAACGCCTGCCTTGTCGAAGTTGATTGTCCACTTGAGATCGTATGTAGCCTCAAGAACCTTGCCTGTTGCGGGATCAACCGTAACCTTGACTGTTGATGAGGGATAGTTCATGGAAGCTGTGCCGACGATCGATGTTGCAACGCCGGGGATGTTGTCGTTGACAACGCCGGGAAGAACAACGTTGAATGCCTTGGGAGCATGACCCTGACCGTGCTTAACGGTTGCGGACTTGCTGTCAGCAACTGTGCTGATTGTGATGATCCACTTGCCGTCTTTCTCGGCGATTGTTGCGCTCTTGACATCTGCAGCTGTGAGCTTGCTTGCGTAGCTTTCGCCTTCAACGGGGAAAACTTCCTTGATCTGAGCGCCTGTGTATGTTTCTTCACCCTTGCTGTTCTTGGCAAGCTGATCGCCGATGAACTTGTCAGCGCCGCCGAGGAGCTTGAGAACGCCGCTTACAACGCCGGGAAGAACGCAGGAGCCGTTAAGAGAGATCTTTGAATAGAGTCTCTTTGCGCTCTTTGCATCTGTCTTAACGCCGTTGATAGCTGTGTTGAAATATTCAACGATAGCTTCTGTGCCTTCGGGCATAGCTGCTGCGGGAGCAGAAGGATCAACTGCAGAGGGATCAACTGCTGAAGGATCTGCAACTGAGGGGTCAGCTACGGAAGGATCTGCAACTGAAGGAGCGTCTGTTGCGGGAGCTTCTGTTGACTCTTCAACGGGAGCTGTTGTTGTTTCGGGTTCTTCATTTCCGCCGCATGCTGCAAATGAGAAGAGCATTGCAAATGCGAGGAGAAGTGCGAGAATCTTTTTCATAATTTTTCCTCCTGATAATTGTGCGGTTTTCCGCTCAAAATTAACCCTGCTCCCACGGCGGAAAAACTCCGCAAATCAGGAAGCATGTATGAAATCAGTATAGTATATTTCGCCCGTAATTTCAAGTCAATTTTTATAAATACATGACAATTTTTAACGCAAAAGTATTTACAGAGCAAAGCGCTCCGTCAACTGTTACAAATTCTTATCTTTTGTTTTGTCTATTGTGACGAATAAAAAAGACGGCACGAAAAACCGTGCCGTCTGAAATATCATCCCATATAATAAACGCTGTCTGAAGGAGCGGCGGTTTCAAAGCCTGCAAGCGCATAGTTCGCAATCATGATTTCTTTGAGTTCCTCTTTTTCATGATACGCATGCTTTGTTGAGTTTATCGCACTCAGAGTAAGCTCCGTGCCTTCAAAATATCCCTCGTCGACGAATGCGGTCGTGTTATATATCGCACCCGTTTCCGTGCACAGTGAATTAACGCAGGTTTCGATATGCGTCATAAACTTCTTTACAAGCTCGGGATTCGCATTGACAAAATCCGTTCTCGCAACAACGCATCTGCTCACGGGCTGAAAATCTTCCTTCCAGTATCCCGTAACCTCAAAAGCTCTGATATAATCCTCATTCTGCGAAATCGCATAAACTCCCTCGGGCTCCTGAAGAATGCAGTTTTCCGCCTCGCCGCTCTTTATCTTTGCGGCAACCTCGCTGTCCGAAAGGAAAACAAGCTCAGCTCTGACTCCGTTATCGGAGAATATTTTTTCGGTAACGGTCTGAACGAAGGTGTCCTTTCCTCCGCAATAAACCGTCTTTCCGCCGAGAGCCTCAAGATTTTTCGACTCCTTGCCGTTTGTTATCAGAGAAAGTCTGACCTCCGAGGTCACGGCAAGAATCCTGACATCCGCCTGAGAAGCAACCTTTGCCGCATCCTCAAGAGTAAGCGAAGCTATGCTGACCTGATTCTTGAGAAGCATATCCGCCGCCGATGCCGAAGTCACGCCCTCAGCCGTTACCTCATAGGCATATGAACGGTCGATAGAAAGCTTGCGGAAGGGATAGTCAAGCTCGGGAGCGGCTGTTTTGATCTTGTTCTCGCCTCTGTCGGGATCTGAAGCCTGAACGGTTGCAACCGTCGGAGCGTTCTCGATTTCCGAGCCGCCCTCAGAAGGCTCATCCTTGCAGGAGGCAAGCGAAAGAACCATCGCCAGAGCCATCGTAAATGCAAATATCTTTTTGAAATATTTCATCTCTTTATCCTCATTTCGATTTTGTGAATTTATTTTATCTCAGTTGGACCTGCTTGTCAAGATTTGCTGACAAGAGTTCGGACAATGTTCACATTTTGCCCGTTTTGCTTTTGTACTTGACTTTTTCCGCTAATATTTATATCATTAATATCAGTTGATTTGAAAGGGAGAATATTATGTCAGCCCCTCTTGCGGACAGACTCCGTCCGAAAACAATTGAAGATATCATCGGTCAGCCCCACCTTTTAGGCGAGGGCAAGCCTCTGCGCAACATAATCAGATCGGGCGAGCTTCCCAACATGGTGTTTTACGGACCTCCCGGTGTCGGCAAAACCACTCTTGCAAGCATTATCGCAAAAACAACTGACCGCCACCTCGTCAAGCTCAACGGCACAACCGCAGGCACGGCAGACATCAAGGAGGTCGTTGCAAAGCTTGACACCTTTCTTGCTCCCAACGGAATTCTGCTCTATCTCGACGAGATCCAGTATTTCAATAAAAAGCAGCAGCAGACTCTTCTCGAATATATCGAAAACGGTGCGATAACCCTCATAGCATCAACAACCGAAAACCCCTATTTTTATGTTTACAGCGCAATCCTCAGCCGCTCGACAGTCTTTGAATTCAAGAGCGTGACTCCCGACGAAGCGGAAAAAGCGGTCAGACGTGGCTTTGACTTCATGGCTGATGACAGAAACGAAAAATACGAAATCGAGGACGGGGTTTTCAGTCATATCGCAACTGCCTGTGCAGGAGATGTCCGCAAAGCGATCAACAGCGTTGAGCTCTGCGTGCTTTCGGCATGCGAAGAAAACGGAGTTAAAAAAATAACTCTCGACAGCGCAAGATCCCTGACCCAGAAAAGTGCCATGCGATATGACAAAGACGGCGACGAGCATTACGATATCATATCCGCATATCAGAAATCCATGAGAGGCTCCGATCCCGATGCGGCGGTGCATTATCTTGCAAGGCTTCTCGAAGCGGGTGACCTCATTTCCGCCTGCCGCAGGCTCCTTGTCTGCGCCTGCGAGGATGTCGGGCTTGCCTATCCGCAGATAATTCCCATCGTCAAGGCGGCGGTCGATTCGGCGATGATGCTCGGTCTGCCCGAAGCAAGGATTCCCCTTGCCGATGCGGTCGTTCTCGTTGCAACGAGCCCCAAATCGAACTCCGCTTATAACGCCATCAACTCGGCAATGAGCGACATTTCCGCAGGAAAAACGGGACCTGTTCCCCGTCAGCTCCAGAACATGCACTATGACGGCGAGGACAATCCGAACAAGGGTCAGTTTTATAAGTATGCCCACGATTTTAAGCATCATTGGGTCGACCAGCAATATCTGCCCGATGCCATCAAAAACCGCCGTTATTATGATTTCGGCGACAACAAAAACGAGCAGGCGGCAAGAGATTACTGGGCAAGGATAAAGAAAAAATAATTCGTAATTCACAATGCGAAATGCGTAATTAACGCAAAGCATAAACCGCCGCAGTCATTGACCGTGGCGGTTGTTTTTTGGTTAATATCATTGAATATTATTTTCACCATCGTAGGGGCGATTCACGAATCGCCCGAAAAGCAAAACGCAAAGGTCATTGACCTTGACGGGTTCTCATTTTAAATCAATTGCGCATTACGCATTACGAATTGCGAATTCAAAAAGCGTACCGAAAAACGGTACGCTTTTTCTTTACGCTGTCACATCTTCAAGCTTTGCGTTGATATATTCCGCAAGCTTATCGGGCTCGATGCCGAGCATCGCTCCCCTGACACCTGCGCTGACATAGATTTTATCAAACAGGCATGCAGTTTCGTCAATAACCGTCGGGAACTGCTTCTTCATGCCTATCGGAGAGCATCCGCCCCTGATATAGCCCGTCACTTTGAGCAGGTCTTTGACATGAAGCATCTCAACCTTCTTTTCGCCGAATGCCTTCGCCGTTTTCTTCAGGTCAAGCTCATCGCATGCGGGAATGCAGCAGACTCCGAATCCGTTTTTCTCGCCGCAGAAAACGAGAGTCTTGAACACCTGCGAATGGTCCTTGCCCGTTTTCCTCGCAACGCTTTCTCCCGAAAGGTCACTTTCGTCGACCTCATATTCGAGCAGATCATACGGTATCTTCGCCGCTTCAAGCAGGCGCATTACATTTGTCTTGTTCATTATTATGCCTTCTTGGAAATTCTGAATGTAAAGCTGTAGGTTTTTCCGCCTTTAAGCTTATAGGGCTTATGGAGATAAGCGCAGCCGGGCATATCTCCGCCGACGCCTCTCATCGCCGCATCAAGGCAGAGCGTTATGCAGTTATCCTTCTCAAGCTCAAAAAGATGCTTGGCTCTGTCGAGCTTTTCGGGATTATAATAGCCGAGATTGAAGCCGAAGGGAATATCCATGGCATCAATGACGATTCCGAAGCCCGAGGCATCGCTTACGCTCAGACTTCTGACATCCGTTCTGTGACCGTTTTCCTGAGGACGCATATATCTGTGTTCAAGCTCGGCAACGCTCATTTCGTGGAGTGCGATCTTTCCGCCCGTCTTACGGTCGCAATAGGTTTCATGAGGACCTCTGCCGTACCATTCAACATTATCGAGCGTGCTCTTTATTCCCGCTCTCATGCCGACCTTGAGCATCGGGAGAGCAAGTCCGACCGCCTTATGGCTGACCGTGACCTCTCCTGCAGGAGAGAAAAGATAAACCGTTGAAACGCCTGCAACAAACGGAGCCGCCCAATTGACCTTTACCTCAACGCCCGACGGAGTTGAAGCCGCATTGACCGAATATGCAACCGTCTGAGCCGTTGTTCTCTTCCATTGATAGATCGGATGGATTCCGCTGATGAAGGGAACAAAGTTAAGATATCCCCTGTCATTGTCCGTAGGTGCTCTGAAGAAGTCGGGTCTGAGGGGCGAGTTCGGCTCGATGATTTCCTTTTCGCCGTATTTCAGAGAAGCAAGTGCGCCGCCTCTGATCTCGGCTGAGAAATCCTCACCCTTGATCTTTACGGTCGTGCCGCTGTGAGAATATTTAAGCTCGCCGCATGCAGGCTTGCGTTTTGCCGCAACTGCCTCACGGAGAATGAGCTGACCGAAGTTATGCTCAAAGCCTGCCTTTGCCCATGCCTTGTCAACGGCAAGAACAAACGAAACCGTGAGAATAACCTCACCCTCGGGATAGTCCGAAAGGCTGACGGGAAGCTGAATTTCTTTTTCGGAAAGCGGATCGATTATTTCTTCGGCAACACCGCTCTTCATTTCCTTGCCGTCAACGGTGAGCGACCATGCAAACTTATAATCCTTCGTTGAAATAAAGAGATTCTTGTTCTTTATTATAACCCTGCCGTTTCTGCAGTCGCAGTCAACGAGCTCAAGGTTGGAATATACCTTTTTGACCTCGAAATATGAGGGCTGAGGCATTCTGTCGGCGGTGATGATTCCGTTAGCGCAGAAATAGAAGCTGGTGTTTCCTTCTTCAAAGTCGCCGCCGTAGAGCCATTTTTCCTTGCCGTTTTCGACCTTGCGCAGCGACTGGTCAACATAGTCCCAGATAAATCCGCCGCACATGTGCTCGTATTGTTCAAAATCATCAACATATTCCTTGAAATTGCCGAGGCTGTTTTCCATCGCATGGGCAAATTCGCAGTACATAACGGGATGAGTTTCGTATATTTCAGCCGCAACGGGCTTGTTATCCGCCGCAAGAGCATTCGCCACATTGTCATAAAGAGTGGGCACAAGAGCCTTCTTATTGCGCATGAGCTCAACAACGCTCTCAACGGGATACATTCTGCTGATGAAATCGCTCTTTCTGAAATCGAAATCGCCTTCGTAATGAATGGGTCTTGTGCTGTCAAGAGCAAGGATCGCATTTCTCTCGTGAACGAAATTCTCGCCGTCGCCCGCCTCGTTGCCGAGCGACCAGAAGCATACGCATGCATGGCTTCTGTCACGGAGCACCATTCTTTCCGCTCTGTCCTCGACAGCCTCTTTGAATTCGGGGTTGTCGCCGGGGCAGTTCTTGCGGCGCACGCCATGGCTTTCAACATCAGCCTCGTCCATAACATAGAAGCCGAGCTCATCGCAAAGCTCATAGAAAATCTCGGCATTCGGATAATGGCTCGTTCTGATGGCGTTGATGTTTGCCTGCTTCATCAGATGAAGATCCTGATAGTATCTTTCAAGCGGAACAGCCCAGCCGTTGTCGGGATCGAAGTCGTGGCGGTTGACACCCTTGATGATGACTCTCTTGCCGTTCATGAGAAGAACGTTGCCCTTGATTTCCATTTTGCGGAAGCCGATGCGGATGCACTTTGCGGAAAGCACCTTTCTACCCTGCTTGAGAACAATGACAAGCTTGTAGAGATTCGGTTCTTCCGCTGACCAGAGCTTCGCTTTTTCTTCGGTATGCTTTATATTCAGAACCGTTTTGCCTGCCGATGCGGTTATCTTCTCGGAAGCTATCTTCTTCTGCTTGCCGTCAGAAACAATAATCGCCTCAACCGTACAGTCTGTTTTTTCGGAACAGTAATTCTTAAGAGTGATCTCAAGATCGAGAGTACCGTTTTCGTAGGTTTCATCGAGCGAGGTGTTTGCAAAGAAATCTCTGACGCAGAGATTCTCCTCGGCATAAACAAAAACCTCTCTGTAAATGCCCGAAAGGAACCACATATCCTGATCCTCGAGATATGTTCCGTCCGTATAGCGATAGACCTCGACCGTTATGCGGTTTTCGCCGATAACGGCATAATCCGTGATATCAAACTCGGCAGGAGTCATCGAGCCCTGAGAATAACCGACCTGTCTGCCGTTGATATAGAGAAAGAAGCCTGCCTTAACGGCTCCGAACTGAATGAATATTCTCTTGCCAGCAAAGGACTCGGGGATATTGAAGCTTCTGCGGTAAACACCGAGCTCGTTGAGGCTGTGATTGATTTTCGGAAGCTCGTTTCTGTTCGTTGAAAGAGCCTTCGGGAAGGAATTGCAGAGATAGATCGGCTTGCCGTAGCCCTTGAGCTGCCATACGGAAGGCACCTCAATATCATCCCACGAGGAGTCGTCATAGCCGTCGGCATAGTAATCGGTCGGAAGATCGTCAACGCCGAGCTGCCAGCGGAATTTCCACATTCCGTTGAGGCTCAGACGCAGGGGTGCATCCTCGCCGTCGATCGCCGCCTTAACCGAAGGTCGGGGCAGAACGGTGTTATGTCCGTCCTCTTTGTTTTCTTTGATGATATACGGATTTTCCCAATATTTAAGCTCCGTCATTTTTATATTCCTTTCCTGCCGCTCAAAAAACCGAACAGCATGACATATTTCCGATTATATAATAAACCCAAAAACTCATTTTGTAAACAAGCAAAAACACGCATACGCACAAAATTTCCGATACGGACCGATATCGGAGCAGCAGGACAAAAGTTGACAGCCAAAACATCCCGTGATATGATAGAACATGTTAATAAAATAAACCCTGATATATTCAGGTTTTTATGAAAGAAGTGGAAATATGACAAAAAATTATGATGCAGTCGTTATCGGCGCAGGCAACGGCGGACTTGTTGCTTCGGCACGCCTTGCCAAGGAAGGCAAAAAAACGCTTCTTATCGAGCGTCACAATTTACCCGGCGGTTTCGCAACGAGCTTTGTAAGAGGCAGATTTGAGTTTGAAGCATCGCTTCACGAGCTCTGCGGTGTCGGCTCCATTACGGGCAAATCCCCTCTGCAGAAAATCTTTCAGGAGGTCGGAGCTGCGGATAAGATCGAATGGGTTTCTCTTGACGAAGCATACAGACTTATCACCCTTGACGAAAACGAAAAATGCGATTACCTGATGCCTTTGGGCAAGGAATCTTTTATAGCTAAGCTCGAGGAATACGATCCGGGCTCGGCTCCCGTGGTCACAAAGATCTTCGACCTTATTGAAAGCATTGAAAAAACTCTTGATTTCGTCAGCAATATCGAGGATTTCAAGCCCTCAATGATAAAAGAGATCTTTTCCGAGCATACAGAGTTTCTCAAGGTTGCAAACTATTCCGTTGACGAGGTGCTCAAGGCTTTCGGGGCAAGCAAGAAAACAAGAGATATACTTAACGGCTACTGGTGCTATCTCGGTCAGCCCACGGATGAGCTTAATGTTATCCACTATTTCACAATGCTCCACTCATATATCATTGACGGTGCCGTTATTCCGAGAGGCAGAAGCCATCAGATAAGCACTGCTTTGCTTGAGGCTTTCACGGAAAACGGCGGCGAGGCATGGTTCAACACAAGCGTTGAGAAGATCATCATTGAAAACGGTGCCGCAACGGGCGTCGTGCTCGATAACGGTACGCAGATAAACGCAAAAACGGTCATCTGCAACGCTTCGCCGTATAACGCCTATACAAAGCTTATTGACGAAAAGGATATTCCCGAAAAGCTCAAAAAGGAAGTCAACGCCAAAACGCTCGGCGCAAAGGGCTTCGCAGTATTTCTCGGACTTAACCGTTCCGCAGAGGAGCTCGGGCTTGACAATCACACCTATTTCATTTATCCGACCAACGACAACAGAAAGTGCTACGAGCTTAGCAAGAAGCTCGAAACAAACGATGTTCAGGCAACCGTCTGCCTTAACAAGGCGTTTGACGACTGCTCTCCCGAGGGCACAAGCATCCTTTATATGACCTCTATCTTTGCAGGCGATGCATGGAGCGGCGTTTCCGTTAAGGATTATCATAAAACGAAGCTCTCATTTGCCGAAAAAATGATTGATAATTTTGAAAAAGCAACAGGCGTTAAGATCAGAGATCATATTGAAGAAATTGAAATCGCAACACCCATGACCTATGCCCGTTATACCGATGCCCCCGCAGGAACCATTTACGGATATGAAGCAAGCAAGGAAGACGGCATCGTTAAAAGAATTGTTTTCGACATGATAGACAAAGGAATTCCCGGGCTTTATTTTGCCGGCGGTTACACAGCAAGACACATGGGCTATTCTCCCAGCTATACTACAGGCGATATGGCGGCAAAGGCTGCAATTCTCGCCATGGATAAGGAGGCAAAATAATGAGCAGAAAAAAAGCTTCTGTAAACGGCAATTTCAAAGACATCGTAAATACGGTGAAATTTTTGACAGAAAGAAAGCGGTTTATCGACAGCGCCGCTCCGGTTTTGCCGACCCGTACCGATGATTTCGGTGTGAACAAGGTTGCCCGCAGCCTTCATCCCAAGGAGCAAAAGCTTGTGATCGACAGAATCGAAGAGCATTCGGATATTGCAAAAAGCTATTATCTCAGAAGCGAAGCGGCACCTCTTGCCTGCTTCAAAGCAGGTCAGTACCTTACCTTCAGACTTGAGATCGGAAGCGCCGTCGTTACCCGTTCATATTCAATAGCTTCATCTCCGGCAAGCGCATTGAACGGCGAATATCAGATCACCGTCAAGCGTATCGCCAACGGATTCGTTTCCGATCATATTCTTGACAACTGGGCAGTCGGCGACAAGGTCACCGCATATGCGCCCGAAGGAAATCTGACATATAATCCGCTGAGAGATGCCGAAACCATCGTCGCAATTGCAGGCGGAAGCGGCATAACGCCCTTCATTTCGCTTGCAAGAGCCATAGCTCAGGGCGATGAAAACTGCTCGCTCACTCTGCTCTACGGCTGCAGGACCCCGGAGGAGATCCTTTTCAGATCAGAGCTTGACAGCCTTGCCTGCGAAAGCGAAAAGATCAAGGTCGTTTATGTTCTCAGCCACAGCGACGAGGAAGGCTATGAAAAAGGCTTTATCGGTGCAGATATTATTAAAAAATATGCTCCCGAAGGAGATTACAGCATTTTCGCCTGCGGTCCCGAGGGCTTATATAAGCATCTCGGCTCTGAGCTTCCTAAGCTCGGAAAAGAAAAGAAATTCATCCGCTTTGAGGTTTTCTCTTCAGGCAAAAAAGCCGATGAACAGAAGGATTTCAGCATCACGGTCATCGACCGTGGAAATGAGTCGGTCATCAAAGCAAGCAGCAGTGAAACCGTGCTCTGCGCATTTGAGCGTGCAGGCATAGAAGTGCCCGCAAGATGCCATACCGGCGAATGCGGCTTCTGCAGAAGCAAGCTCGTGAGCGGCAAGGTCTTTATCCCCGAGGGCGAAGACAAGCGCCGTATTGCAGATATGCAGTTCAATTTCATTCACCCTTGCTGCTGTTACCCCGAGAGCGATCTCGTTGTCAGAATCAATTAACAAATCCCGATCATAAAGCACACACGCTCCGCAGAACAATCTGCGGAGCGTGTTTTATTTGATGAGCATATTGACCCTTCAAAAAGCAAACCGGTCATCTCTATATCAAAACTTTAAACAAACTGTTTTACGGATTTTTTTCTCTTTCCGATTTAAAATCCGTTAAAAAACACGGTTTCTTCCATCGGTCTGTAAGCCGTGTGCCTTTCGTTGGGGACTGAATCGGGTGCAGGATAACCCATAACAAGAAGTGCGACGGGCTCAATGTTTTCGGGGATTTCAAACGCTTCACGCATCTTGAACGGGTTGAAATGCATTACCCAGGTTGAGCCGACGCCGAGCTCCCATGCACGGAGCATCATATGAGTCGTAACGATGCTTGCATCAACAATTCCGCACTGTGCGCCGTCATAGGGTCTTGTCCAGCATTCATCCTTGTTGCAGCAGACAAGCATCGCACAGGGCGCATCAAAATGGCAGCGTGTGCATTCTTTCAGCTTTGCAAGAGCCTCGTCGCTGTTTATGACAAGGATCCTCTGCGGTTGATAGTTACAGCCCGTAGGCGCAATATGCCCCGCTTCAAGTATCTTGTCAATAACCTCTTTGTCAAGAGGCTTATCCGTAAATTTCCGCACCGAATATCTCTCGGCAGCAAGGTTCATAAAATCCATAGTTACTCCTTATAAAATAAATTATTTACAATGCAGAAATACTGCAGTAAATCTGAACAACTCTCCTTGCAGAATTATTTTGTTTTGTATGCTTTTAAAAGACGGATCGTTTCAACAAGCATATAGATAAGCATTGCTCCGCAAGCAAGTGAAATTACTTCGGGACTTCCGGGCTGCAAAAGCATATTGAATATACCTGCAAGGCCAAGGAAAACGCCTGCCGAAAGAACAAAGTTGACAACAAACGCCAAAACAATGCCTTTCTTCGTTTTGTCTTTTTCAATTGCAACGCATGCGGGGAGAACAGAAGCAAGTGCCGCCAATTCAAACACAGATAAGAAATAGAGAATTTCTATCCATTCAAGATACATATTATAAACCGCAATAAACAAGGGTACTGAAATAACAGCGGCAAATATCGGCAATGTTACTGTCTTTTTGCCTTTGATTACACCGATAACAAGCCAAGCCAATGCCAGGAGTGCGGGAAGGATAAATATAATATACGGAATATAGCCTCCGAACAAGTTATGTTCAAATTCCGTATCGGGCTGCAGCTCGGACTCTGCATTATAGGCTGTCTGACCGCCTGCTTTATCAAGACCTATTACCGTGTCTTTAATTGTACCTGCCAGAGAATAATCCCATGCTTCAAAATTCAGAGCAAATGCAGGACTGTCTTCTGCTAAAGTAAAGTCAAAATTAAGAGCATCCTTGAACATCGGGTCGGCAACAGTCGGGAAATGAATAAATCCCTTGTCCTGAGCCATTTTGAGAGTGTATACATATTCGCTTGTATTGAAATAAAGCTCCTCGCCCTCTGTAAGGCTCCACATAAGATTGCCGTTATCATAGAAATGTGAGGGGTTCAGCATTTCTATATAAACCGGTGCTTTGTTATATGTAAGGAAAATATTGTTGTAATACATCGCCGTTGCGTGGGTTTCGCCCTTATCTATGCCGGGGCTCATCAGACCTTCTCTGCTGAGGGCTGCAATATTATTCCTTATAACATTTCCTTCACCGTAGTGAACATTGAAGCTCTGACTGCCGCAGGCATAAACAAGGTTTTTCTCAACCGTCATAAAAGAAGAGCCTTCGTCAAGATAAATGCCCCAACCGCCGTAACCGCCTTCACCGGGATCTGCGGCAACGTTATGAATAACATTTTCGCTCAAAACAGTTCCGGGCTGTTTGCCGAGCATATAAATACCGCCCATATCGGAAAGCCATCCCTGACCGATATTATAAATAAGGTTTCGGCTGATATTTATGTTCTTGGTTGCGTGGTAATCATAGCTCCACATCCAGCCGACGGAAATGCCCGTGTAATAACCGTCATGAATTTCGTTGTTGACCACTTCGGCAGTATCGCAGAAGGTTATATGAATGCCGATTCCGCTGAAGAATTTTCTGCCGTATTTGTATATTTCATTGTTCTTGATCGTAATGTTCTGTGTATAGTTTTCGTGCTCGGGTAAGCAGTTTTCACCGCCTGCATAAACAGCCGTCGCAGCGATATTTTCAAAATAACAGTTTTCAACAGAGGAATTTTTTACACCGAATCCGAATTTTACGGCAGTGCCGCCGAGCCAGGTGAATTCGCAGTTTTTGAGGTGAACATTTTCTGCGTATTTAACGGAAACTACTCCGTCAACGAATATTGCCGCCTGAGGGAAATCCATATCGTTTTCTTCCCACCATGTTCCTGCATAAAAACCGTCAGCTTCGGGCTTTGCCCAATCGGTACGGGTAAAACGAATGCCCTCAAAGGAAATCCCGTCAACTCCGTTTATATCAATAAGTCTTTCAACATTTGATCCGTAAAGAGTGAGCGTATCGGCTTTTTCACCGTCTTTCGGCACATAATAAAGAACGCCCGAAACCTTATCGAGATACCATTCGCCCGGCTCATTGAGGGCTTCAAAAACGTTTTCAAAATAATATCGGTCAATATCTCTTATTTCCATTGTAGAGGGTCTTGATAAGCCGATTTTTCCCGTTTCGGCATCGTAGGATTTAATATTCATCAGCTCATCATGCCAATAATGAAGAATACGGATATTGACATCCTCCGAATTATGAAACTCATCGGGAATATCCTCGGTATTTGCATAGAAAGAACGCTGACCGTAAGTGAACTCCCAAGGTCTGTTTTCTTCATTCCAGAGGTCGTCTTCGGGTGCGGTAGCTTTAACCGTTAAATAGCCTTCTTCAGGGAAACGGGTTGTTCTGACTTCACCGTTGTCGCTGAAAAGAGATTTAAAATACCAATTATCTGCAGAAGTATCAAGCTGCTTTTTGAAAACCTTGATTCCGTTGGCTTCACTCTCTTCAAAACCGCTTATCTCATAAGCCCCTGTGAAAACAACCTGATTTTTATCATAAGCTTTATAAGTAACATTTGCCATGTCTTCGGAATTGAAATATAAAGCATCATCGAAATAATATGTTCCGCCGAGAAGATATACCGTTGCGGATGACTTTTCGTTTTTCAAGCTTTTGAGCATCTCTTTAGCACCCATAAGGCTTACGGGCGACACCGGGGTTCCTTCACCGTTATCTGAAGCATCGGGAGAAACATAGAGAACTGTATCGCTGTCATTTTCATTTGCCGCAAATGAGGTCGGACCGAATGCCCCTGAAAAGACAGAGCATAAACATAAAGTCATTATAATGCAAACAATCTTTTTAATTCTGCTGTTCATAATATCCCTCATTTTATTTTTTTGTTATTGTACCACACAAAAGAACGGGATTCAACCGGATTTGAAGCAGTTTGTAACTGACCACGAAAAAGTTCAGATATCCTGACTTATTGACAAAATATTGACATTTTCAGCAGAGAAGTCACTCCGAAATCTTGATTTTTGCAACCGTAATTTTATAGGTTGATTCATAACACGGAGGATTGTTGATGTAGTAAAGCGTTGTTCCGTCCTCCGAGAAAAAGAGCGACGGACTGTAACCGCATTTTACAAAAGGTTCGCCGGTCTGATACGGAATGGGATTATCAATCGGCGCAAAGGTTTTGCCGTAATCGAAGCTGATGAACATATCTGCGCCCGTATCGCTTTCGCCTCTGACGGAGTGTTTGCCTGTAACAATAAGTGTTCCGCATTTGCCGCCGACGGGTGACCACGCAACATAAGGTGATGAACCGAAAGTTTTACCTGCGGCAGAAACAATCTTTCCGTAATCCGAAACGTCGCCCCAATTATCAAGAGAAGTCGTTCTCTTGCAATAAATCGGATTCATAAAAATACCGACCATCTCATAAACCATTAAATATTCGCCGTTGCCCATCTTGGTAATTGAAACCATACCGGGTCTGAGTGAAGAATCGGAGCAGGCAACGCACTCAAACTTTTCGCTCCAGTTGACAAGGTCGGTTGTGTATTTATAAACAAGCTTCTGCGAATGCTCGGGGTCGGAATCGTCTGAATAGAAACAGAAAAGTCTGCCCGTTTCTTCCTCGTAGATTAAATACGGCTCCCATACGCCCCATTCAATTCCGCCTGCTTTGTCAACATTGCAGAAAGCGTTGAACGATTTACCCGCATCGTTGCTCGAATAAAGAGTAATCGTGCTGTCGGTTACCCCTTCGCCGTATATTGACGTTGCGGCAAGAATGATTGTGCCCTTTTCAAAATCGCCGATATCTGCAGGCAACTCATAAAGGAACGGCATCCACTCATTCCAATAACCTTCGTTCAGATTATCTCTTACCGTGCAGACACATTGCCATGTTTCGGCATCGTCATTGCTTTCATATATGGGATAAGTGTCGCCCCACTTCTCAAAGGTTGCGAGCAACTTGCCGTTATCAGCTTCGTTCTTCTGATGGCGAAGTTTTATGATTGAGGGATATTCAACCACGTTTGCGTTGTTATCCGCAGGAACGTATATATCGCTCACAGACTCAACCTCAAACTCAATCGGCAGATGCTTATATTCAAAATTCAGACCGGCACCCGGAAACAGCGTTCCGAAAACCGTCAGCAATGCAAGCAAAAAACGAAAAAGAACCATTTTATCAGCCCCATCATTGAATTATATAAATACATTATATCACAATGCTTTCTCTTTGCAACTGATTTGTTTGAGCATACAGTAGCATTAAGTTGACAGCAAAAACTGCCCGTGATATGATATATTTTGATTAGATAAACAAGCATTTTCAGAAGTAATTATATGTCAATAACAATAAACATTTACTATTCAGGCACAAACGGAAATGCAAAAAAATTTGCAGAAGAAATGATTTCAAGCGGAATTGTTGATGAAATTCGTGCCGAAGAATGTAACCTGAAATATGAATACTTTTTCCCTATGAACGACAGTGAAACCGTTCTTTTGATTGACAGTTGGGAAAATCAGCAGGCACTCGACTTGCACCACGAGTCACCGATGATGCTGAAAATTATGAGTCTTCGAGAAAAATATAATTTAAGCATGAAGGTTGAACGGTATGTTACCGATGAATCGGGTATACCTGATAAGGATAAAGAATTTATAAAAGAGTAAAAAAGCTTACAAATCATCAACACAGCCATTGTGTTTCATAAATAAGAATTTATAGGTGAGATAATGATTGTTTTGATTGCCGGAGCATCGCATACAGGCAAAACAGCACTTGCCCAACAACTGCTTGAAAAATATAAATATCCATACCTGTCCATTGACCACCTGAAGATGGGGTTAATCCGCAGCGGAAACACAAAACTCACACCGATAAGTGATGATAGCGATTTGACTTCATACCTGTGGTCGATTGTACGCGAAATAATAAAAACCGCTATTGAAAACAAGCAGAATTTAATTGTTGAAGGTTGCTATATCCCGTTCGATTGGCAAAAGAACTTTGACTCCGAACACCTTGAAAACATCAAGTATTACTGCCTTGTGATGAGTGAAGATTATATCAGAAACAACTTTGCCGACATAAAGAAATATGCAAATGTCATTGAAAACCGTTTGGATGATGATTATTGCACTTTGGAAAGTGTATTGGAAGACAACGCAGAATTCTTAAAACTGGCAAAGATTCATAATGTGAATTATATTCTTATCAATGATAAATATGAAATCAACATTAATTTATAACACAAAGCGAAAGAGAAAATAACAGGAGGAAAAACAATGGTCAAAACAGCACAAAAAAATTTATGGCAAAAAATTCTGATTATTCTTGTCGGCGGACTTCTTCTCGGATTTTTGTGGCGTCTTCGCGGTTCACGGGGCTGGGGTTCGGAGGCAGGCGTGTTTAATGTCGGTTTTGTTTACCTGCTCTTTATCACAACCGTTATGGGTGAACGAAAAAAACTTGATTTAGGCTGGCTTTCATTAACCGCTATGTCCTTTATTCTGACCGTTCCGAGTTGGGGAACAATATTAACCCAGATAACGGGCGTTATCCGTGAAAGTGAAGTTGAGGGTGCAGATCATATTTTCAGATACATATCACCCGTGTCAGGTGCATTTATGATGTGTTGCGTCGGCTTTGGTGTTGCGGGGTTGTTCGGGGTGCTGCTCGGCAGAGGTTTCAGTTCACACCAATGGAAAATAAAAGATTTTATAGTTGTTATCGGTGCATTTCTGATTTTTGATATTGTTTCAAAAGCCAGCATTTCACATTGGATTGTGCAGCTCATTCAGCCCGAAGCTGTTGACCTTTTTGAAGAAGGACTTAAAACAGCAGGCACAGAAGGCTCTGCATATAAAGTATTTATGCAGCACTTTGCGGATATTTCCTGGAGCAAAAAGATTATAGGCGGCAGAAATTATTTCTCTGAAATTCAGGCTGTTTCTTCCGCAATCAGAGCTTTGGGTGCAATACTTGCCGCAAGATTTATTGTTAAAGATAAAGTTGCCTCAAAAGTGGGTGCTCTTGTTTGCGGAGCATTCGGTTTTTCAATAACGGTTTCCGATTTGTTTTTCTGGTTTACAAAAGGCGGTTACCGTCAGCTCGGAATACAATACGAGGGAGATTTTATATATGCGTGGTCCTGCTGGGAATATTTCACGGGATTTATTGCAGGTGTTATAATCTCCGCCGTTCTGTTGTCTTTGAAGCAAAACGAAGATGTTGCCGAAATTGCGTTTTCAAAAATTCCAGAAAAACCGAAGAAAGTTCTTATATTTATCGCAGGCTTTATCGGCACAATCGGTGTAAACCTTGTCCGCCCCATCGCAAGGCGTTTCGACAGTTCGGATACAGTTCAGATTATTGCAACATCTGCAGCGGTTATTTTAACCGCAATTCTCATTGTGTTGCTTGTTAAAAAAGGCGGCATCAACGCAGAGAAGATGGGTATGGAATGGCTTGCAAGGATTTTGCTGCCGATATTTACAATGTTTATGTTGTTATCGTATTTCTTTGTTGCTTCTGCGGAACACAGGGCAATAGTTGAAATCAACACCTTACACAATATTCTCGTTGTTGTTTCGGCTTTGTCGGTGCTCGTGTATTCTTTTATGTTATTTAAGAAGCGGAATGACAATAATGTTTGAACATCACTGCACCGGAACAGATTACGGAATCGCTTCGTTCGTCAATAAGAATTTACGGAGATGTTTTTATGAGAAAAGAAATCGATATAAATACTTGGGACAGAAAAGAGCATTTTGAGTTTTATTCAAAAATTGCAACACCGCATTACTGCGTCGCATTCAATATTGACATAACCAATCTGCTTGCATTTACAAGAAAAAACAAGATTTCGTTCTATTATTCGCTGATATATCTTTGCACTCAATCAATTAACGAAATTGACGAATTTCTGCTTGAAACAGAGGATAACAAAGTCTATAAAATCGACCGCCGAGTGCCTTGTTTCACAGATTTAAAAAAGGGTGCAACAAGTTTTCATATGGTGTCGCTTCCTTGTGACGGAGATATTATTGAATTTGCAACAAAAGCACGCAAGGAAAGCGAAAACAATCCTCTGTCTGTATATTCTCTCGGCGGATTAAGAGAATCGCAGATTGTCTTTTCGTGCATCCCTTGGGCGGATATCACTATGTGTTCAAACGAGCGTGATTACACCGACCCGAAACTCAAAGACGATACCGCACCGATTCTCGTCTGGGGTAAATATACAGAGCAAAACGGCAAGTACATTATCAATATGACTCTTGATGTGAACCACCGTTTTATTGACGGTTATTTTGTCGGTCAGTTTGTGCAGAAGCTTGAAGAGAAAATATCGGAGCTTAATTGAGTTTGATAAATCAGAATTTGCTGATGAGAAATCAATTTTTGCCGTAATATCATTTCTACTATCTTAACGAGGTGAGGATATATGCTTGTTCAAAAAATCATCAGTTTATTTTTAGTAATCGCCACTTTTTTTGGCTATGTTTTCAACTTTCAGATGCCTCTGAAAGAAACGGATTACGAAATTTCAACTCAAGAGGTTGTGCGCGATATGGATAAATATGCAGGAATTCATTCGGAAATCAAGAATTGCGGCGGTGTGCCCACACTTTATATCAACGGCGAACCGCACGCTGCAGTTGCATATATGACTTATCTTGAAAAGTTCAATAAGTATGACGATTTTGCGGCTGCGGGCTATAAATTCTTTTCTGTGCCCGTTCTGTTTTCGGGGAGATGGATAAGCATTACAGACGGACTGACGCCATTCAAAAAAGGTATTTTTGATATAAAGGATGCTCCCGATTTTTCGCTGTTTGATGAGGCTGTCGAAAATATTCTTGAAGCCTGTCCCGATGCTTACATAATCCCGAGAGTCAATATCAGTTTGCCCGTCTGGTGGGAAGAAGAAAACCCCGATGAATTGAACATAAAAGACGGCATTCCTTGCAGAGAATCCTTCTATTCGCAGAAATGGCGTGACGATGCGTCGCAGTTTTTGCGTGAATTCACGCAGTATGCAAACTCCTGCAAATATGCCTCACATATTGTGGGTTATCAGATTGCAGGCGGACAAACGGAAGAATGGTTCCATTTTGATATGAACGGCGGTTACGGCGAATGCGCAAAAGAAAGCTTCAAAGCATTTCTTGAAGAGTATTACCCCGAAATCGAGTACAAAGGTTTGCCCGATTTAACCTTGCTCGATAAAAAGAAAAATTATTTCAACGACGAATACCTTTCACACTATATAGAATTTTCAAACTTCAAAATTGCAGAAGCCATTAGTCATTTTGCGCAGATTGTCAAAGAGGTAACGGGCAACAATGTTGTTGTAGGTACATTTTACGGCTACACGCTTGAAGTTACCAACCCTTTGCAAGGCAATCACGCACTCAATTACATATTGAAAGATAAAAACATTGACTTTATCTGTTCACCGAATTCATATATCGGCACTCGTTCTCCTGATATGGACTGGACTGAAATGTACCCTGCTGATTCTGTTCGTCTGCACGGAAAGATGTGCTTTCAGGAATGCGATATAAGAACCCATCTGACTGTTCCTCTTTCTCAGAAAGACCCGTCAACCGACCCCAACGGACTTCTTTCCGCTCCCGTTTGGCAGCCGAGAGAATCAAAATATCAGGCTTTAAATGAAATCCGAAGATCGTTTGCACGCCAGCTTATAAAAGGCAACGCTCTGTGGTGGTTTGATATGTGGGGCGGCTGGTATGCCGATGATGATATCATGAACGAAATGGCAACCTTCAAGAGTATCTATGAGCAAAGCTTAACCGATGCCGACAGAAGCTCAAAAGCCGAGGTTGCGGTATTCGTTGACGAAAGTGCCTATAAATATCTCACAAACTGTTCTTTGCGAAACGTTTTCCACACTCAGCGAGAACAGCTCGGTCTTATGGGCACACCGTATGATATTTATGATGTTTATGATTTCAAAGCGGTTTATCAAAATTACAAAGCAGTTATTTTGTTATCAAGTGCAAAGACAACTTATATGGAAAACGCCCGTAATCTTTGCAAAATGAATGACGTTCCCTATATTATGACCTCGCCTCTTAAAGAGAAATTCACGGTAACCGAGCTGAGAGCTTTCTGCAAAGCAAACGGAGTTCATATTTACTGCGAAACCGATGATATTATTTATGTTAATGAAAACTATATCTGCATTTATGCCGTAACAGACGGTGAAAAAACACTTAATATCGGCAAGGAAAGAAATATCAATGAGTTACTCGGCGGCACTTATCAAGGCACTGAAGACAGCTTTACGATTAAGATGCAAAAGGGCGAAACAAGGCTTTTCAGGCTTGACTGATGTATTAAGAGATTAACGGAGAATTGTTATGATGTTCAAAAATCCCGATCTGTTAAAAAGCAGACTTGATGCAAAAACCGAAGAAACCGTTCTTGCTAATATGATGAAAGCTTACCCCAACAGAACAAGAATTATCACAACCCACAGACCAAGTATGCTGAAATACTGCACAAGGGTTTACCGTATTAACGAAAACGGAAACGTTGTTGAAGAGAATATAACAGGAAACTGAAAAAACAAAGGCTGAATCACGATTGAATCGGATTTGGCCTTTTTATATTAAATAATTAAGAAAAATTAAGAATGTTTTTAAACACGTATTGTTTTTTATATGAAACTGTGATATTCTAAAATAGAGTATATATTGTCGGATATGTATAAATTTATAGATTTTTTAAAGGAGAGTGGACCTTATGAACAAGAGGACATTCAAAAAGTGCGTAGTCAAAGCTGTTTCGGTTATGACGGCTCTTCTGATTATGCTCTCATCTGTGGCGGTTCTTCCTTCAGCAATCAACACTGCCTTTGCTGCGGAAAGCGTATCTTATTCGGATCCCAGACTTGAACTTGATTTCAATAATAACTGGAAGTTCCATCTCGGTGAAGAATCGGGAGCTTATGCAAAGGCATATGACGATTCTGCGTGGGAAACCGTTGAGTTGCCCCACGATTTCAGTATTATTCAGGAGTACACGACAACAGGTACCGATGCTGAAAGCGGAGGTCTTCCCGGAGGTATTGGTTGGTACCGCAAAATGTTTATTCTGCCAACCGAATACAAGGACAGGCGAATCATAATCAATTTTGACGGAGCTTATAACCACACAGAGGTTTATGTTAACGGAACACTTGTGGGTGAAAACCACTATGGTTACAACGCTTTTTCATTTGACATAACGGATTATGTTGACTGCAACGGCGTTTCGGTTAACTTTATTTGCGTCAGGGTTGAAAACAAGTTCCCTTCAAGCCGTTGGTATTCGGGCTCGGGTATTTACCGTGATGTCACAATGACAATCATAAACCCCGTTCATGTTGACCTTTACGGAACACATATTACAACTCCAAACCTTGCATCTTCAAACGGTTCGGATGGTACTGTTAATGCGACTGTTACTCTTGCGAATGATGATGCAACAGCAAAGACTGCGACTGTTGCTGTAAAGATTATTGATGCTTCAGGTGTAGAGGTCGGAACTTCCGCAGAGACTGAAATTTCTGTTCCGGGTTCATCAAAAAGTGAAGTGACCTTGCAGCCCTCTCTTTCAACTCCTGCTCTTTGGTCGCCGAACACCCCTAATCTTTACACACTTTTAACAACAGTCACACAGAATGGTGTTGTTGTTGACGAGTATGAAACAAGGTTTGGTTTTCGTTGGATTAACTGGGATGTGGAAAGAGGCTTCTATCTTAACGGCCAGGCTATGAAGCTTGAAGGTGTTTGTATGCATCATGACCAGGGTGCACTCGGTGCGGTTCAGGAATATGATGCTTTATACCGTCAGATGTCAATCATGAAAGATATGGGTGTAAACACTGTCAGAACAAGCCATAACTCCCCCTCCGAGACTCTTCTTGATATATGTGACGAACTCGGCATTATGGTTATGGATGAATTCTTCGACGGCTGGGACGGACCTAAAAACAACAACATATATGACTTCAGCGAATATTTTGATACGGAAATTGAAGCCGATAACAATCTTATCGGTAAAGAAAACAATCAGCTTTGGTATGAATTTGTTATTAAGCAGACCGTTAAACGTGACCGTAACAGACCCTGTGTTATCATCTGGGATGTCGGTAATGAGATCAGCGAAACTTCAGGTACCGCTATTAATACAAGTAACTTCGGTACAATTGCTCAGAATATGCGTACAATGCTTGATGCACTTGACGGCACAAGACTTATCTGCGACGGTAACAACAGAAGAAACATCACAAGCGGCTTCAACTATGAAGTTGAAAAATATATGAGCCTTATCGGCGGTAACTATGCTCCTGCAACGTGGGTAGGAATGCAGAGTGAAATCGCTTCTCATGCCGATGCGGTTACAGGGACTACAGGTAAGCCCTTTGTAATGACGGAAACAGCCTCTGCTCTTTCAACAAGAGGTAACTACTCACAGGTTAAGAATAATTCCGTTCTTCATATGACGGCAGATTCAAACAAGCATATCACCGCTTATGACTCCGCTTGCGTAAGCTGGGGCACAACCGCAGCGGGAACCTGGCACTACATAATCACAAACGACTGGGTATCGGGCGAGTATGTATGGACCGGATTTGATTATATTGGTGAGCCTACACCTTATAACAACGTTTCTTCAATGACTGCGGGCAATCCCAATTCTTCATATTTCGGTATCGTTGATACCGCCGGATTTGAAAAAGATACATTCTATCTTTACAGAAGCTGGTGGAATGAAAACTCAGACACGCTTCACATTGTTCCCGGCACTTGGGATGCATCAGAGCTTGATATTGACAGCAGCGGTATGGTTGACGTAGCTGTTTACAGCAATGCAGATAAGATTTCGCTTTTCCTTGACGGCAATGAAATCGGTTATGCAATTGCTGCTACAACAGAAACTGCTTCGGGTCATACTTATAAATCATGGACTGAAACCGCAACAAATTCTTCAGCCTGCAATACAACGGAATTCTACACCGGTGACGGCAATTATCTTTATGCTCAGTTCCATGTAAAGCAGTCTGCAGGCAGCGTGCTTACAGCAAAGGCTTACAGACTTGAAAACGGAAGTTATGTTGAAATTACCGATACCGTGGGTACAAACAAGGTTTCTGCAGTTTCCGCCACAAAAATCTTTGCTTCCCGGTGGGGTGATACTTCCAAGGCTCTCACTGCAGACGGCGACAGCTTTGCATATATAGAATTTGAGGCGCAGGATGCAAACGGCAACTTTGATGCGGATTATAACGGAACCCTTACCGTTACAATCAACGGTGACGGCGCAACAATCGTTGGCGTTGATAACGGTAATCAGGCAACAACCAATAAATTCCAGCAGCCCTCTGTTCTTTCGTCAGACAGAAAAACCGCAGAAATTCAGATGCTTAACGGTAAAGCTCTTGCAGTTATCCGCACAAACGAAAACGTCGGTGAAATTTCGATAACAACAACTGACAGCTCGAGATACAGTGTAAATGGTGTAACCGTAACATCTGCCGCAGAAACAGGCGCTGAGCTTTCGGACGAATTTGAAGAAATTGTTCAGCAGCCCGAAGACCTCGTTTATGTTCCCACAATCTATGATGAATACGAAGCTCTCAAAAATAACATTGCAGGTCTTGACGGCGGAGAGGTTGATTACACATTCTATAACGCAAACCCCGAAGGAACAACTTCAGCAGAGGTTGAACTTCCCGAAGGAACATATATCATCACAGGTACTGATGACTACACCACAACTTATACCTACGGTGTAATGCGTCATGACCTTACTCCCAGCTCAACCTCCGGTACGCCCTCAGCATCTGCAGATGCTTGGACATTTGAAAAGGTATCAAATTACGGCCAGTCAACTCAGTATGCAATCTACTATACAGAAGCTGACGGAACAAAGAAATACATTCAGATGTCAAACGGCACTATGAGTATCGGTGAAACACCTTATCCCCTTATCGTAACAGCCACTCCTGACGGTGTCACAATCGGTGACGGTTCATATTACATCAACTACTCGGGCGGTGCACAAAACACAATCACCACATGGTCAACAGGCACGCAGCTCAAACTCTATACAGTTTCCGACGGAACATCAACAGTTTCCAAAACTGCTCAGCAGGTAACGAACACCTCAAGTATTGAAGACGGTTGGTATATCCTTACCGGTGCAAGCTGGGGCAACTTTTCTGTCGGTTATGTTACCCACACAGACCATTCACAGTGGGGCCTTACCTCCAGCGGTTCAACCGCAACTCCTACCGGTTCAGAAGACGCTTGGTATTTTGAAAAGCAGTCCGACGGTACATATTATGTATATTTCGAGTCGTCAGACGGCACAAAGAACTACATTAATTTCCTCACAGGTACAGATACAGACAAAGGTCTTGACGTTACAACAACACCCCAGAAGCTTACCGTAACTTCAAACGGTTCAACCATAACAATCGGCGCAAACGGTCTTTACCTTGACTTCTGCGGTAACTCCAACCATCCCAACCATGTTGCAACATGGCAAAGCGGTACTGCAATAACAATGTATAAGGTTGTTGAAGAAACTGTTTCAAACGGAACAGTTGCCGAATTCACGGTTTCTGCAGACGGCGAGCTTGTTCCTCCCGTTGAAGACGGCGGTTATGTAATTTACAACCTCAGCTATATTCTTTCAAACGAAACCAAAACAAACGGCTCAAATACAGGTGTTGTAAGAGTTGCCGAAACTCCTGTTTCCAATGTTATCACAACAGAATCAGCTTATGAATATACATTCATAAACGTTGACGGCACAGTAAACAAATATTATATTCAGAACAGCGAGGGCAAATATCTTTCTATGGGTTCGGGCAACGGTACCGTTACCTTCTCCGATTCGCCCGTTGAGCTTACCGTTTACGGCAGAGATGACGGAACAATCTTTGTTTATAACGGCTCATATTTCCTTGATAACTTCCAGGATGCCAACGATATGTTCTCCTGCTGGCAGTCAACAACGAGTGCAACAGATACAAACCGTATTTTCAGACTTTACAGAAACGAAAGCGGCGCATCAAGCGGTGTAACGTCGGATGCAAAGAAGGCTCTTTATGCGGCTCTTGCGGAAGGCGTCACCCACGCCCCCGGAGTATATTCAACCGAAAGCTATCAGTCACTCTTCGATGCACTTGAGGCTGGATATGCCCTTTATAACAATGCAGCCGCAACTGATGCCGAGCTGACTGCCGCAACAGATGCAATCAACGCTGCAATTGCAGGACTTTCCATTGAATTCAAGTATATTCCTTCAACTATTTATAAGTACGGATATAATCCCTCATCGGATTCACCCTACTCTGTGGGTGGTGAGGCGTATAATGTACAGACCGTTGCTTCATTGAAGGCGATGATTCTTGCTGATAATAACCTCGTGGCACAGATTAAGGAAACCATAGGCTATGACACAAGAACTGATTGGGGCGAGGGTATGGCGGATGCTGCGCTTGAGGATGCAGTTGATGCTTATGCCGAGATTTATTCACTTCTGTTCACGAGCCATCCCGTAACCGATGAAACTGAATTCAGGAATGCTACCATCAACAAAACTGCATGGAACAGATGGACAAAGGAAAATACGCAAGGTGCAGATGAGAATAAGAATGAGGGTGCTTCTGTTCAGGGCCTTTTCAGTGCGCTTCTTGTTGACGGCTTACCTGCAGACCATGCGGATTACGCTTCGCTTCCTTATGCCAATAAAGTTCCTTCAAACTCACTTCACGATTCATCTGACGGCTATGACCTGACAATTTATACAGCCGATTCCTCAACATCGGAAGAAGTAAATCTTCCCGCTCTTGAAGGAATGAGCGTGCACATCAACGATATGTTTGCTAAGGAAGAGGTTCTCTCAAATGACACAGCTCAGGGCTATTCAAAGTTCTATTGGGATCTCAGCTTCCCGTTAGTTGTAAGTACAAACGAATACGGTATAAATACTTATAAGTATTCAAGCTCGGACGAAAGCTATCTTTTCCAGGCAACCTTTGATGATGATACAAATACCGCAACGGCACAACTCACTCCTGTTGAGGATTGGTCAATAAATCTTGCAGGTAAAGGCGAGGGCAAGGGCTTCTTCCCCTTCAACTATCAGAACGACACAACTACCCTTACGGGTGAAAACGCTGTTTATCACTTCGGTATGTCCTTCACAACCGATTTCTACATTCCCCTTGGAGGCACATATGCTGACGGCGAAGACGTTATCTTCAACTTCTCCGGTGACGATGACGTTCTCATTTACATTGATGATGTGCTTGTTCTTGATAACGGCGGTCTCCACGGCAAGAGAGGTGCAAGCATCAACTTCACCAATGCATCGGTTACTTATCAGTATGCATTGGATGTTGCTGAAGGCACGGTTAAGAGCACAACTGAATACGGAACAACATATACCTACGGCGAAGCCAATGACGGCATCAGCGCCGATAACCTTGCTGCGCTTGCAAAACTCAACGAGGTTCGCACGGACGGAGATCACCACACCTTTACTTTCTATTATCTTGAAAGAGGTTCAACCGATTCAAACTGCGAAATCACCTTCAACATTCAGCAGGTTTCAGAGGATGTCAAGCTCAATAACCAGACTCTTGTTATTGACTACGGTCACCCGGTAACCTATGACATAACCGATAACAACTATATTTCAGAGGCTGCACAGACAAACGCTGCAACTGTTGAATATGTAGGTATCACAGCATCAAACACAAATCTTGATGAAATTCTCCGCTTTGATCCGCCCGATAATCTTACGGGAATATTCAGTGCGGACAATACAGTTCTCAATGTTGAAGGTTTGAATTACGGCACCTGTTCGGTGAATGCTGACGGTGAATTGACCTTCACCCCCTCAACAATTAAGTTTACGGGCAGAGATTATTTCTATTCTTGTGCAAAGGTTACCAATGACCCGACCTATGCAGCGGATACCGAATATTATCAGTACGAAAGAACAGCGTTTATTCCGGCAACTTCAATTTATTTTGAAGATAACTATGCAAACGGAATTTCGTTTACTGACGGAGCAACGGCTTCAGGCTTTGATAATTCAACCTATCAGTACGGCATATGGAAAACTGTCGGAACAGAAACGGCTATGTCGCAGGCGGCAGACCTTGCGGATGATGATTCCGCAAATCCCTACGGCTACGACCCCGCTTATGATAATTGCGTTGAATACAGTGCATATTCATCCCATGTTGTGTCTGTAAGTGAGAAGAATAATCCTAAGTCAAGCATCAGCGGCGGCAGCGGCGCAAGCTGGCCCACAGCTGAGTTTAGCTTTACAGGTACAGGCTTTGACATTATCAGCCTCACCGACAGCAAATCAGGCGTTTTCTACCTTGATATTTATGATGAAAACAATGTAAGAGTCGGTAAAAAGCGAATTGTTGATAATTATTACGGCTATACATATGGTCAGCTTTATGCCAATGAAAGCGGCGATGCCGTGCTTGATGTAACAGATAAGCCGCTTTATAACAGCATTCTTGGCGTTGTAACAACATCACCCACCTATTTTGATGTTGATGACGGTAAAGCCACACAAACGGTTACCTACTATGATGTTTCAGGCAATGGATACACCAAAACTCCCACATATTATGATGAAAACGGTGTTCTGACAGAAGAAGTAACCGATACACCTGCATATGCCTATAACTATGCATATGGCTGGGTGGAAAGCGGCTCGGATGCAGCTCTTTATCAGATTCCCGTTATGAAGGTCAATGATCTTGAATACGGAAATTACAGAGTTGAAATTACCTGTGCATTTACGGATCTTTATAAGCATTATGAAACCGATGCAAACGGCAACAAGTATTATAATCTTTATATTGATGCTATCCGTATCTATGATCCTGCAGGCAAGGATGACGGCATTGCCGACGATCAGATTCTTCAGTCCTTTAAGGATGATAAGGAATCATATCCCAACTACCTTGAAATCAAGGATATGCTTATCGGCGCAAACACTCTTTCGCAGGATTCATCAACTCAGGGCGTAATCTTTATTGACGGTATTGCTGCAAGTGACAATGACCTTGAAATGTATAAGAAAGCAGGCCCCAATAATGAGCTTTATCTTGCAAGGAATCAGGCCGTTGCTTTTGAGATCTGGGCAACAGCTGTTCCTGATGATGTGCAGATAGGTGTCAAGAGCGCAACAGGCGCACCTGTATTTACCGTTTCTTACGGTGCAAATACGGTAAGTACTGCAATCACTTCGGCAACTGAAATGAACAGGTCGCTTAATGCAGTTCTTCCTGTAGGCGGTAAGCTTGCTTGGACCAATGTTCAGGTTGGCGATGATACATATTACACCAGCGGTGTTGTTGTTATTCAAAACACGTCTGATTCAGAAAGTGTTCTTTCGCTTACAAATATGAAGTGGACCTTCACGGGTGCAGGTGCATACGGACACTATGCGGAAAATTACGATGAGAGCACCGAAAATCTTTCGCTTATGTCTAATGTTGAAACCCAGAGCCTTGCTTATTCCGCAATGGCAATGAGATATGCTGACCTTGAAATCGGTACAGATGACGTAACCGTAAATGAAACCGTCAATGCAGGCGAGGATGTTGTTATCACCGTTAAAACATCCGATGATGTTTCATCGCTTATTATCAAGGATAAAAACGGCAATGTGATAACACCTGAAAGCGTAACAAGCGTTGTTAAACAGCTTGAAAATGAAAATATCAAGGAATGGACGGTTGTTCTTACCGAAAGCGAAAGCGGTACATACACTTATTCAATTTCGGGCGCTTATGTAAACGGCTACACGGGCGACAACGAACCCGTTGAAATCACCGTTACCGTTTCCGATCCCGAAGAACCCGAGTCCACATTCTTTGAAAAGGTAATCGGATTCTTCAAAAAGATTTTTGATTTCTTTGTTCAGCTTCTGTCGTATTTCGGTGTAGAGCTTGTGTGAGCTGAAAGGAGGATACATTTATGAAAAAATTATATATTAAGCCTTTGGCTGTTTATGAAGGTATTCAGCTTTCGGCGAATGCCTCGGGAAGCTGCTCACTCTTAGGTACTCAGGCGGCGCAGTATGTTTGCGCCGTTGAAGACCCCAATCTCGGTCTTTACATCTTTGCCGAAACAACGGCAGCTTGCGATACCATTCCTCCTGACGGAAATGACAGCGTGTGCTATGATATTCCCGTAGCTAATTTTAATGTTTTTACGTCCTGATTATTTTTACAGCGGAGTTCCTTGCAAGAACTCCGCTGTTTCCTGAAAAGGGGAGCAATATTTTGAAATATAATATAAGAATATGTGCTGTATTTGTATTGGTTTTGCTTGTTTTTTCAATGTGTTCTTGCAAAAAAGGCGAAGAATTGAACAGAGAGCTTGTCAATATAAATGATTTGACCGTGCCCGTCAGCACTAACGAAATAACCGAAAGCGAAATCGGCGATTACAAGGCAGAAAAACCCAAAAATTCGCAGGTTGGTCTTATTGTTGACAGTTGGCTTAAAATAATAAGTATCGGCGAAACAGACGGCGTTGTCAGCGTTGTTGTGCGGAACATTTCGGATGCCGATGTTCAGTATGCGCTTTTAACTGTCAACTGCGGTGATAATACGCTTTCGTTTCCGATGACCACTGTTCTTGCAGGGTCAACGTCAATTCTCAAATGCGATAAACCCGTTGAATTTGATGAAAAATCTTCATACTATAATTGGAAAGTTGAAGAAAAAACTTATTTCGCCAATGAACTTTCCGTTTATCCCGATGTTTTTGAAATTATGTGTTGTGACAAGCTGATAACGGTAAAAAATATTTCGGACAATGATATCACAGGTGATATATTCGTTTATTATAAAAAAATTGAAAACGGTGTGTTTTCCGAAGGAACTACCTACAGAGTCCGCATAAACGGACTCGGAACAAACGAAAAAATTCAGGTTGATGCGGAGCACTTTATTTCTTCTGACAGTAAGGTGATGTTTGTTACCTATGCACAGTAAATATTATAAATTTTTTGATACGGTAATCAGGGTGATAACCCCCGAACCCGTTGCAGATGCAGAGCCCTATTCGCAGTTTCTCTGCGATGAATGCAAAGCGGATTTCACGGTAGAATACAGCTTTGCGGATTCGTTGCCCCAAATTCCTGCGGATGCGGTCTGCGGCAAGGATGTAACGGTTTTTGCAAACGACAATTCTTATTATTGCTGGTATAAAAATCACGGTGCAGAGGATTTTTATGCCTGCAGGATTTTTATCGGAGATTCACGCAAGGTGATTCTTCTTTCCGAATACAGAAATATGCTCTGGAACAGAGTGATTTTTGATCTGATGGGCTTTGAGGAAATTGCTTCTGTCAGCAGAAAAGCGGTTGTTCATGCATCTTTTATCATTAAAAACGGCAATGCCGTTCTTTTCACCGCACCCAGCGGTACGGGTAAATCAACCCAGGCAGCTTTATGGGAAAAATACGCAGATGCGGAAATAATAAACGGCGATAAGGCGCTGGTGTTTGTCAGCGGCGGTGTTGTTTATGCGGGAGGTCTGCCGTTTTCGGGTTCCTCGGGTATCTGCAAAAATAAGGCTGCTCCGCTTTGTGCAATCGTCTGTCTGTCACAGGCAAAAGAAAATAAATTGAGCAGGCTTTCCGTGCCCGATGCAACGCTTTTTGTTCTGAGAGGCTGCTATCTGCCTGCTGAAAATGAAGAAATATCTGAAAATGTCATTGATACAGTCGGCGAAGTCTGCGGACATGTTCCTGCCTATAAGCTTGAATGTCTGCCCTATGAATCGGCTGTCAGAATTCTGGAGAATGAATTATGTCTTTAAGCACAGAGCCAAAGTTAATATCTTATCTTCACTCAAAAGGGATAGAAAAAGGTATTCCCGTTTCAGGCACTTTTGAGTTGACCTCACGCTGCAATTTCAGGTGTGAAATGTGCTATGTTCACGGCGAAAACTGCAAATCGAAGGAACTTTCCGCCGAAGAATGGATTGCGCTGGGAGAGTGCGCAAAGGATGCAGGTACGGTTTTTCTTCTTTTAACGGGCGGCGAGCCTCTTTTAAGGGATGATTTCCGCAGGATTTATTCCGAGCTTGGCAAAATGGGCTTTGTCCTTTCGCTTAATACAAATGGCAGCCTTGTCCACAATTACTTTGATTTGTTCACCTCAAATCCGCCGTCAAGAATAAACATTTCTCTTTACGGTGCAGACGGCGCAACCTATGAGAATCTTTGCAAAACCGATAAATTTTCGGTTGTTGTTGAGAATATAAAAAAACTTAAGGAACTGAATATTCCCGTTAAAATCAATACAGTTCTGACCGATAAAAACGCTCATCAATGCAAAGAAATAATTTCCCTTGCGCAGGAGCTTGGTGTACAGATAAGCACAACGGCATATGCTTATCCGCAGGTGAGGCTTAATGATGATTACGGGTCAAATTCAACAAGGCTTTCTTATTCTGAGGCTGCAAAGGCCACGGTTGACTGTGAGCTTTTCCGCTACGGTAAAGAAGCATTTCTTGCAAGAGCCTCAAAATACCTGACTCTCAGCAACGGAATGCCTGTTAATACTGTCAGATGCAGAGCAGGCAGGTCATCCTTTTGGATAACTTCGCAAGGAATTATGAGAGCCTGCGGAATGCTGCCTCAGCTTGAAGCAATGCCTCTTGAAAGCGGCTTTGAAGTGGCGTGGGAAACGGTCAAACAAAAAACCAAAGAAGTCAGGCTGCCGTTGGAATGTCTCAGCTGCAAATTTTCCGAAATATGCAGGGCGTGTGCGGCAATGTGCTATGCGGAAACGGGCGCTTTCGACAAGAAGCCCGAATATGTGTGTAAGCTGGCAGAGGAGGTTTACAACCTCACTCTTAAGGAATACAACAAAATTAAAAGCGAAGGTGAAGATACGGATGAAAATCAATAAAAAAATGATTTTAAGAGAGGTTGCAGGTGAATATATCCTTGTGCCTGTCGGTACAAGTGTTATCAGCACAAACGGTCTTTTTATGCTGACGGAAACTGCGGCTTTCATCTGGAAACTGTTTCCTGATGCTGAAAACGAAGAATATATTGTTAAAAAAATAACCGAAGAATATGATGTGGATGCCGAAGAAGCACGCACGGATGTGCGTAACTTTCTTTCCTTTTTGCGTAGCCACGAAATAATAGATTGAATTTGCAAATTAATATGCAAATAAGGACATCGAAGTTTCTTTAACCTTAAATGCGGTTTAATGCGTTTGGTTGAATTATTTGACAGGAGGAACATTTTGAAAAACAATGCAGCTTAAATCGGCAATAAAACGGATTTTGGGAGGCTTTGTTCCAAGAATCAAGCACAACTGTTAACAGCGTTTTATGCTCTCGAAAATACACATTAAAAATCAAACAGCAGAACACCTGATTTTATATTCCTGACTCCTGCCTGCATCGTGAGGATAATTTCAGAACAATCAACTGCTTCCTTACCCTGAAAAACCAACTCACCCAATTGAATCACAAGAAGAATGAAAAGAACCCTTGGAATCGGTTGATTCCAAGGGTTTTCGATAATCCCCATTCGGGAAAAATTATCTCTTTGAGAACTGAGGTGCACGACGAGCGCCTTTGAGACCGTACTTCTTTCTTTCCTTCATTCTGGGGTCTCTGGTAAGGAAACCTGCCTTCTTGAGGGTTGAACGAAGATTCTCGTCATACTGAAGAAGAGCTCTGGAAAGGCCGTGGCGGATTGCGCCTGCCTGACCTGTAACTCCGCCGCCGCCTACACGGCAAACGATGTCAAACTTCTCTGTTGTGTCTGTGAGAGTGAGAGGCTGACGAACGATGAGCTTGAGAGTTTCAAGACCGAAATAATCGTCGATATCTCTGTCATTGATTGTGATTTTGCCTGTGCCTGCGTAAACACGTACTCTGGCAACTGAGCTCTTTCTGCGGCCTGTGCCATAGAAATAAGGATTTGAATCGTACATTATTTATAGCCTCCCTTTCTTAAAATTCCCAGACTTCGGGCTTCTGAGCTGCGTGAGGATGCTCAGCACCCTTAACAACACGAAGTCTTGTAAGAGCCTTGCGGCCGATAACTGTGTCGGGGATCATGCCCTTAACAGCAAGAGTCATAGCAAAGTCAGCTCTTGTCTTCATGAGAGTGCTGTACTTGACTTCCTTGAGATGGCCGATATAACCTGTGTGATGATAGTACATTTTCTGATCAAGCTTGTTACCTGTGAGAACAGCCTTGTCAGCGTTGATGATGATAACATGATCGCCGCAGTCAGCATGAGGAGTGAAGATAGCCTTGTGCTTACCACGAAGAAGCTTTGCAGCCTCAACAGCAACCTTACCCATGGGCTTGCCTGCTGCATCGATCACATACCAAGCGCGGGTAATGTCGCCCGCTTTAGGCATATAAGTTGACATAACATTTCCTCCGATTTATTTTTTTCGTGCCTGCATATATTATCACAAGAGAAACACAATGTCAATAGCAAAATTGCAATTTTTTAATTTACATTTCACAACCTCGCAAATGCTCGTTTTTTCTCCGTTTTTCATAGCAAAAGCTCATTTATGATTTTTAAAAATTTTTTTCCGATTACAAAAATTCAGCCTGATTTTTGTGTAATTTTACCCGACTAAAGCGAAAAAAACGGGTGCATCGGAATGCACCCGTCAGAAGCTTAATCAAGCTCAAACTGTCCCGTATAAAGCTGATAATATTTGCCCTGCTGTTCAAGCAGGTCGTCATGAGTTCCTCTTTCGATGATCTCGCCATTCTCAAGAACCATTATTGCATTTGAGTTGCGGACGGTCGAAAGCCTGTGAGCAATAACAAAAACTGTTCTTCCCTCCATGAGCTTATCCATACCCTTTTCAATAAGACGCTCGGTTCTCGTGTCAATGGAGCTCGTTGCCTCATCGAGAATCAGAACGGGGGGATCGGCAACAGCCGCCCTCGCAATCGCAAGAAGCTGACGCTGTCCCTGAGAAAGATTCGAGCCGTCGCCCGTAATAACCGTGTCGTAGCCCTCGGGCAGACGGGTTATGAACGAATGGGCATTTGCAAGCTTTGCCGCATTTTCGATCTCCTCGTGCGTCGCATCAAGCTTACCGTAGGCAATATTGTCCCTGACCGTTCCCGTGAAAAGATGAGTATCCTGAAGCACCATCGCCATTGAACGGCGAAGCTCTGCCTTCTTTATCTTTTTGATATTTATGCCGTCATAGGTGATTTTTCCTTCGTTGACATCATAAAAACGGTTGATAAGGTTGGTTATTGTCGTTTTGCCTGCACCCGTCGAGCCGACGAATGCGATCTTCTGACCGGGCATCGCATAGAGCGAAACATTTTTCAGAACGGTCTTTTTGCCGTCATAGCTGAAGGTTACATCATGGAAACGGACATCGCCCTGCCATTCGGTATAGGTCGTCGTTCCATCGCCGTGAGGATGCTTCCATGCCCATATTCCCGTTCTTTCCTCGCATTCGGAAAGCGTTCCGTCTGCGTTCTTCTTCGCATTGACAAGGGTAACATAGCCGTTATCCTCCTCAGCGGGAGTGTCAATGATCTCAAAGATTCTTTCCGCACCCGCAAGAGCCATAAGAATCGTATTGAACTGCTGAGAGATCTGGGTTATCGGCTGGAAGAAATGTCTTGTATAAGTCAGGAACGCAAGAAGCGAGCCGAGAGAAAGCGCAAAGAACGAGGTTTCGGGAATTAGCATGAGCGCAAGCGTTCCGAGCATTGCAACCGCCGCATATGTGATATAGGAGATGTTACCCATAACAGGCATAAGCACGCTCGCAAAGGTGTGGGCATTCGTCGAAGCTTTGCGGAGATTTTCGTTGATAACGCCGAAATCCTTTTTGGCTTTTTCTTCATGGCAGAAGACCTTGACAACCTTCTGACCTTCAATGAATTCCTCGATATATCCGTTGACTGCGCCGACACATTTCTGCTGCTCTCTGAAATATTTTGCGCTTCGTGAGCCGAGAGCCTTGATCGCAAAGAAGCCGAAGCCGAGCATTATCATAACAAACAGCGTCAGCATCGGGCTGAGGTAAAGCATCATAATAAATGTTCCCGCAACCGAGATGACCGAAGAAACAAGCTGAACAAAGCTCTGGCTGATGCACTCTCTGAGAGTATCGGTGTCGCTGGTATAGCGGCTCATAAGCTCGCCGTGAGTGTGCGAATCAAAAAAGCTGATGGGCAATTCCTGCATATGGTTGAACAGATCTTTTCGGATGGTATTGAGCGTTTTCTGAGCAACCTGAAGCATTATTCTCGAATAACAGTAAGAAGAAATAACGCCAAAGCCGTAAACGAACGCAAGCGTAACGAGGGTTTTGATGAGCGGAAGCATATCCTTTCCGCCGCTCTGAACAATTGAAGGAAGAACCTCATCCGTAACCGTTTTGATGAACATTGTTCCGATTACGCCTGCAAGTGAGCTGAATGCAACGAAAACGAAAACAACTGCAAGCATCTGCTTCGATCTGCCGAGATATCCGAGCAGTCTTGTGAAGGTGGCTTTTGTGTTTACGGGCTTCTGAAATTTGTTCTTGCCGTCGGGCCTTTCCGGACGTTTTACTGTCGGTGCCATTATGCCACACTTCCTTCCTGCTGAGATTTATAAACTTCGGTATATATTTCATTTGTGCCGAGCAGCTCTTCATGGCTGCCGATCGCATCGATTTTTCCGTAGTCGAGAACAATTATTCTGTCGGCATGCTCAACGGAGCTGATTCTCTGAGCAACAATAATCTTTGTGACATCGGAATGGCTTGCTCTGAGCCCTTCTCTGATCTTTGCATCCGTTGCCGTGTCAACGGCACTCGTGCTGTCATCAAAAATGAGGACCTTGGGAGATTTGAGCAGCGCTCTTGCGATGCAGAGCCTCTGCTTCTGACCTCCCGAAAGGTTGACACCGCCCTGACCGAGATAAGTCTGATATCCGTCGGGGAAGGACATGACAAAATCGTGTGCCTGCGCAACCCTGCACGCATTTTCAATCTCCTCCTGCGTTGCATTCTCGTTGCCCCAGCGGAGATTTTCTTCAATCGTTCCCGAGAAGAGAAGATTGACCTGAAGCACCATTGCAACCGCATTACGCAGATTATGAAGAGTATAGTCGGAAACAGGTCTGCCTCCGACCTTGACAACACCCTCCGTTACATCGTAAAGTCGGGGTATCATCTGAACAAGAGTCGTTTTTGCCGATCCCGTGCCGCCGATAATGCCTATTGTTTCGCCTGATTTTATGTGAAGATTGATATTGTCGATAACATTCTTCTTGCCGTTTTTCTTATATTTGAAGCATACATCCTCCATGTCGATATCGCCGTTTTCAACCTCAAGCGAAGCATCGGCATCGGCATCGCTGATTTCGGGCTTTTCCGTGATAACCTCGGCAACACGGGTAAGGGATGCCCTCGACATAACCGCCATGGCAAAAATCATGGAGATCATCATCAGCGACATAAGTATCTGATTGACATAGGTAATGAACGCTGCAAGATCGGATGCTGTCATTGAGTTTTCAACAACAAGATTTCCTCCGAACCAGAAAATGGCTATGATGCAGGAATAGATAGTAAGCTGCATGAAGGGATTTGAAAGAATAAGCAGCTTTTCAGCCGAAATCGATGCATCCCTCAGCTCGTCGTTTGAAATTCGGAATTTTTCCTTTTCATGTGTTGCTCTGACAAAAGCTTTGATAACACGGATTCCGATAAGGCTTTCCTGCACGGATGAGTTGAGCGAGTCAACCTTTTTCATCAGCCTTTTGAACCTCGGCAGAGCGAGAAAAGCCATCGAGCCGAGCAGGATAAGAAGAACGGGAGCCGCTATAATAAAAATCCTTGAAAGTGTCGGGTTGAGCTTATATGCATATGAGAATGCCATAACAAGCATAAGCGGCGATCTGACAACGATTCTGACGATCATCGTATATGCCATCTGAATCGTGTTGACATCGGTCGTCATTCTTGTTATGAGAGAAGGCGTGCTGAAACGGTCAATGTTGGCAAAGGAGAAATCCTGAATCCTTGCAAAAACCGCTCCTCTGACATTTGAGCCGAAGCCCATGCCTGCCTTTGCGGCAAATCTTGCCGCCGCCGCACCGCTCGCAAGAGCGATAAGTGCCATAAGAACCATTTTCAGACCTTCCTGCACCACAAAGCCGATGCCTGCATCGCCCTCGATGCCGTGATTGACAAGCTCTGCCATAACCGACGGAAGCTGAACCTCCATATACACCTCAATAAGTATCATAAGGGGCGAAAGCAGCGACGCAAGGCGGTAGCCCTTTGTCTGCTTAATCAGAGTCTTTATCATTTTTATCATCTCCCTTTCTGCCGTCTTCCTTGGCAATATATTCAAAAACCTCTTTCTCACTGAGTCCGTCCTCAGAGAGGTTTTCGGTTATTCTCTGAAGATAACCCGAAAAAATATCAATATCCCTATCCGAGAAGCCCTCAAACATCCTGCTGTCGACCTTGCCGCATTCCGTTCTTCCCGCAAGGAACACTTCCCTGCCCTTTTCTGTTATTCTGATGCGGTTGATGCGTCTGTCCGATTCATCCTCGGTTCTTTCAACGAATCCCGCTTTGCACATGCGCTTGATGCTCGTTGCAATCGAAGCGGCGGAAACGCCGACAGACTCGGCGAGCTGTTTCTGGGAGCATTCGCCGTTTTCAAGCAGAAATCCGAGGATCTCGGGCTGCCCTCTGTAAATATTCAACCCCGAAAGTGCGGTTGAAATGCGATATCTGTGCAAAAGAGTGACTCTGCACATTTTATGAACGGTTTCCCGATATAAGTCCTTCAATAAATACTCTCCCTTCAAAAACTTAACCGATTAACAATTAACCGATTAACTGTTATATTCTAATCCGCATTTGCGGCTTTGTCAATATATTATTTTCCATTTTTACCCGTATAAACAAAAAAGAACAGACTGTTTCCCGTCTGTTCAGGTTTGCGTATTTTTATCTGTCAACTTCGCCCGTTATGGCGTTGATTACATTCTGAAAAACTGCGACATGGGTGCTCGAGATATATTTGTCGAGATGCATCGAGCCGAAGAACCATCTTCTGAATCTGCACGCCTCAGACAGCTCCTCAAGATATGTGTTGAGCCCCGTCACGCTCGCCGCCTCGCTGTCCTTGAGCATCAGGAAGCCTTTGATTTTAAAGGGCGGCTCATGGGTGATAATGTAATCCACTCTGCAGTTTGCCCTTTCGATATTTTCAGCTCCCTCAAGAAGCTCCTCACGGCTCGGGATCTCAAATTTCGACCATGCGTTTTCTTCAAAACGGATATCGATATCGGGGCTTTCGCCGCCGCCCATAGTGAAGAAGGTCATGTTGTCGATCTTGAAGATCTGACCCCTCATCAGATGAAAAAGATTCGGGCAGATTTTATGAACCTTTCCGCCGTTCCATTCGGTAACGGGATAAGAATTGAGAAGCTCGAAATTTTCGTGCGTTCCGTCGACGAAGCAAATATTGAATTTCTTCTTGCTGAGCTTTTTAAGATTTCTCTGCTCATGCTTGCTGTTGTCCCACACAAAGCCGAAATCGCCGCAAACGATCAGCGTGTCGCCCTTTTTCAGTTTTTTGAGAGCAGGCGTATCGAATCGCTTCATATCGCCGTGCATATCTCCTGTTATATATACCATATATCAATTCCTCTTTTCTGTTATTCAAAGTATACTCCGTAAAAGAAAAAAAATCAAGTTAATAGCAGGATTTACATTTTTAAATTTAAAAAAGAGGTTTATTTTTTTATAAGTGTGTGATATAATTCATAGGATACCGTGAAAACGGTAAATAATTCTGACGGTGTTAAAGATGAAAAGATTTCTCAGTCTGCTGCTCTGTCTTGTTATTACGCTGTCGTCATTCTTCTGCATCCCCTCGGGAGCGGCATATGACGATTCCATGGCAGAGCTCAAGCTTCACTCCGACTGTCTGCTCCTCATGAGTGCGGATAACGGAGAAATAATTTTTGAAAAGAATATCAGAAAACAGACTGCGCCCGCAAGTCTGACAAAGATCGTGACCGCTCTCGTTGTTATCGAAAATGTCAAGAATCTCAGTTCGCTTGCAACGGTTTCCGAGGAATGCATCAGAGAGCTCGACGGAACGGGAAGCTCGATGGGCAATCTCAAGGCAGGCGAACAGATAACGGTCTATGATCTGCTCTGCTATCTTCTGATTCTCAGCGCAAACGATGCCGCAACGGTTCTTGCGAATTTCGTGACGGGAACCAACAGACAGGCATTCATCGACAAAATGAACGAGCTTGTCACCCGTCTCGGCTGCACAAATTCTCACTTTGTCAACCCTCACGGTCTTGACCACGAAGATCAGTATACGACTGCCGAGGACATGGCAAAGATCATCAAATATGCGATGAGCTTCAAGGCATTTGCGGAAATTACAGGCTCACTTACGCACACAGTTCCCGAAACCAATCTCAGAGATGCCCGACGCCTGACAAGCACCTGCCACCTCCTCAACAAGAACTATGAGGATTATTACTGCAAATATGTCAAGGGTGCAAAAACCGGCACGACCAAGAATGCAGGTCATTGTCTTGTTACATATGCTTCAAAGGACGGTTATAACTATATCGCCATAGCTCTCAAATCCATCATGAAGGATTTTGACAACGACGGCTATGACGAAAACGGAGCCTTCCTCGACTGCAAGGAAATGCTCGAATGGGCTTTTGACAACATCGAGCTCGTTGCCATCTGCGACCCCGACAAGATCGCAGGCGAGGTTAAGATCAACTACGCAAAATCGACCGATTATGTCAGCCTTGTTCCTGCCGAAACGGTCTACAGCCTTGTTCCCGTCGGAACGAACAAGGGCAGCGTTCTTGTTGAGCCCGTTCCGGAATCGGTTCCCGAGTCGGTCGACGCCCCCGTTAAAAAAGGTGACTTCATATGCAAGGGCAGAGTTCTTTATGCAGGTCAGGTCCTGCGTGAGATCGACCTCGTTGCCTCAACCGATGTCAAGCGCAATTTCTTCGCTCTCATCGGTTCAAAAGCAAAAGCTCTTGTTACCAACCCCATATTCATTATTATTTCAATAATAATTATAGCTGCCGTCATTATTCTGTTATTTATACGCAGAAAAAAACGCAGATCCCACGCCGTTCTCGGCAGGGATTACAAGGTGCTCAGCTATAACGATTTCATTCATAAAAGATAAAGGAGAATAAACATGGAACTTTACAAAGGCAGATGCAAAAAGGAATACACCGAACATCTTATAGAAACCCTTGACGATATTTTCTTCTTTGAGGACGACGAAGAAACCAAAAGAGATTTCCTCGGAATTCTTCCCAAGCTTTATAAAGAACAGTATAACCCTGCATATAACAACCTCGTTGTCATGGAGGATGACAAGGTCAAAGGTGCTGTCGGTCTTTATCCCATCGAAGCAACCGCCGCAGGCAGAAAGCTTCGCATCGGCGGCATCGGCAATGTCGGCGTAACAAGAGATTGCAGAGGCAAGGGCTACATGAAGGACTGCATGAACATGTGCCTCGATATCATGAAGGAGGACGGCACCGACTATTCTCTTCTCGGCGGTCACAGACAGAGATATGCATATTTCGGCTATGAGCAGTGCGGTCCCGAATACGATTTCAGAATCAACATGAGAAACATCCGCCACTGCATCGGCAAGGACGCAAAAACAACCTTCACCGCCCGTGAGATCAAGCCCGAGGATACCGAGCTTCTTGCAAAAACGATCGAGCTCTATAACAAGGGTGCATACACGATCGACAGAAATCCCGACAATGTTTACGATATTCTCTGCTCATGGAGAAGCATTCCCTATGCCGCTTTTGAGGGCGACGAATTCAAGGGCTATTTCGTTCTCCAGAAGTTCAGCAACTCGATCCACGAGATCTGCCCCGTAAAGGTTGAGGATACTCTCAATCTTGTCATGTGCATCATGGAAACCGCAAACAAGGATTCCGTTTCCTTCGGCGTTCCCATGTGGGAAACAGAGATGTGCTCATACATGGTCAAATACTGCGACGGCTGGGATGTCGGTCATTCCGAGATGATCAACATTCTCAACTACGCAAACTTCATCGAGGCTTTCCTTGCTGTCAAGGCAAATTCCGTCAAGCTCGTTGACGGCTCGGTCGTTCTTCTCATCCACGGCTATAAGAAGGATGAAAGAATCGAGATCACGGTCAGCGGCACCGATGTAAAGGTCACCGAAACCAACAAGCCTGCCGATGTTGAGGTTGAGCATCTCGAAGCGATCCGTCTTGTTTCCTCGCTTTATTCCGAGTCAAGACTTGCTCTCCCCGCTTTCGCACAGGGCTGGTTCCCCGTTTACTTCTCAACCGCAGGACAGGACAACGTATAATTCATAACAAAAAATCAAGGCTTGCATCGGTGTTTCACCTTTGCAAGCCTTTTTCTTATTTCTTTATCAGATCATGATATAAGAGTTCGTACGCAACGAAATACTCTCTCAGATATCTCGGCATCGCCTCTCCGGGAGTCGGGCAGGAAACCTTACCGCAGTTTTTGACCCCGCAGCGTTTTGCGATAATCGATGCTCTGTGGATATGATAATCCGAGGAAAGAAATGCAACTCTGACCTCGTCGAGAGCCTTGCCCGAATGATTCTCGATTATCTTCGTACCGAACTCAAAATTTTCATAGGTGGTTGTCGATTTATCCTCAAGAACGATTCTGCTTTCTTCAATCCCCTGCTCGATCAGATATTCGGCAATAATCTGAGCCTCGGACTTTTTCTGCCCATCCCTGAAGCAGCCGCCGCAGGGAACCGCAACCGTTCCGGGATTTTCTTTGAGATAGACCGCCGCCGCTTTCATCCTTTCAAGAAGCTGAGGGCTCGGAGTGTCTGCACCGATAACATTTCCTCCGAGAATGAGAATATAATCGCATTTGTCCCGATTCTTTTTTCTCGCATCGCTTATAACAAAAGGAAGATAAGCCGCAACGGAAAGAGCGAAAACTCCTGCAATTCCGCCCGCAGCCCCCAGAATCTTTTTTATCATGGCTGTCACTCTCCTTTATGATTCAATACTAACTTTATTTATCCGTTTTGTCAACAAAAAAGCAGAAGGTGTTTTCCTTCTGCTTTTGCTTTATCAATTATCAGCCGTTAAGCTCCTTTTCGAGCATTTCACGGATAACATCGGGCGAGCCGTTGCCTCTGAGCTCCTTCATGACATTTCCGAAGAGAGCCTGCATAGCCTTTGTCTTGCCGCCCTTATAGTCAGCAACGATCTTCTCGTTTCCTGCAATAACCTTGCGGACTGTTTCGAGGATGAAGCTGTCGTCGATCTTTGCGTTGAGCGAATTTTCTTCGCAGTATTTGTCAACATCAACATCGTTTTCAAAAACAGCCGAAAGAACCTTCTTGCCTGCCGCACGGGTGATTTCTCCGCCTTCGACAAGCTCAATGATTCTGCCGAGCTTCGACGCATCGATATCGAGAGATGTCAGTTCAAGGCGCTTCATCTGTCCCATGCACTCTGTCAGGATCCAGCTTGCAACAACCTTGGGGCTTCTGCCCATGGCAACAACCGCATCAAACATATCGGAGAGCTTTCTGTCGGAAGAAAGAACGGATGCTTCCTTTGCGGCGATGCCCATTTCCTCATAGTGAGAGGTCTTTTCCTCTGCGGTTGCAGGCATGCTTGCTCTGATTTCGGCAAGCCATTCGTCATCGATAACGATGGGCATGAGGTTGGGATCGGGGAAATATCTGTAGTCAGCCGCAGTTTCCTTGTTTCTCATGGGGAAGGTGCGGCGCTTGACATCGTCCCAGCGGCGTGTTTCCTGAACAAGCATTTCGGTATGGCGTTCGATAGCATCGATATGGCGGACCTTTTCAAATTCGATCGCATCCTTGATTTCGGAAAGCGAGCTCATGTTCTTGATCTCCGAGCGGACACCGAGCTCGTTTGAGCCCTCGGGACGAACGGAAATGTTGACATCGCATCTCATTGCGCCCTCTTCGCATTCCGAGATTCCCGCAAACTGAAGGCTCGATTTGAGCTTCTTGAGATATGCGATAACTTCATCGGATGAACGGAAGTCGGGACGGCTTACGATTTCGATAAGCGGAACGCTTGTGCGGTTATAGTCAACAAAAGAGGTGTTTGTTGCCTCGTCGTGAACGAGCTTACCTGCGTCCTCTTCAACATGAATCTGCTTGATTCCGATCGTTCTTTCGCCTATCTGAACGCTTCCGTTGACGCAGATGGGATTGAACCACTGAGTGATCTGATAAGCGCAGGGAAGGTCAGGATAGTAATAGCTCTTCTTATCGAAGGTCGTATACTGATTGATATGGCAGTTGAGCATGAAGCCTGCCTTGACTGCGAGCTCGATTGCATGCTTGTTTGTCACGGGAAGCATGCCGGGCATACCGCTGCATGCAGGGCAAACGCAGTCGTTGGGCTCCTTGGGGCTTGAATGACCGCCGCAGGAGCAGAAAAGCTTTGAATCGGTGGAAAGTTCAACGTGAGTTTCCAAACCTATAACAAGTTCGTATTTCATTCTTTACACCTCCACGCTTTTTGCAATGCTCAGAAGAACGCTCTCTTTGTATGAATCAGCGATAAGCTGAACTCCCTTTGTTACCATTGCGGGCATACCCGTGATTGAAGGGACAGCGGTGAAAAGGCTTTCTTCATAGACCTTCTCAAAAGCTTCGAGAGCATCATAGAGCTTATATTCTGTCTGTGAGCATGCAGGAGCAAGGATCGCATCGTATTTTGCAAGAAGCTCTCTGACCCTGTCGCAGACAACTCTGCGGATACGCAGGGATTTGTCATAGCATTTTTCGTACTTTGCCTTTGCAAGAACATCCGAGCCGTAAATGATTGTTGCCTTTGTGAGGAAGCCCATTGCTTCGGAGCGGCTCTTGACATAAAGCTCGTCGATATTCTTGTATTCGGGTGTTCTGTAGCCGTATTTAACGCCGTCAAATCTCGAAAGATTGTTGGTCGTTTCAGCCGCCATGAGAATCTGCCATGCGGTTTTTGCCTGATTTACAATATCAAGAGAAACAGCTTCAACCTCTGCGCCGAGCTTTTTGAGGCTTTCCGCATAGGCGTCAATGTTTGCCTTGACGGCATCGCTTGCGGCATCGTAAAGCTCCTTGACGATGCAGATCTTCATTTCCGCAACATTTTCGCTTGTTGAGTATTCGTATTTTTCGGCAGGAAGGCTTGTGCCGTCTTTGCTGTCATGGCCTGCGATAACGGAGAGAATTTCCTTTGCATCCTCAGCGTTTGCGGCGGTTACACCGATCTGCTCACCCGAGCAGGCGCAAGCGATGATGCCGTAGCGTGAAACCGTGCCGTAGGTGGGCTTGATGAAGTCAACGCCCGAAACAGCAGCCGCACGGCGGGGTGCACCGTTGAGGTCAACATTCAGAGCTGCCTTGACCTTTCCCGAGGCAACAAGAGCTGCCGCTGCGCCAACGAGCTTTCCGTCATGAACCTCGGGAGCGAAATATGAGGTTTCGCCCATGAGGTCAAGACCGAATTCGCCGACATTCGTTTTGCCCGAAACGGCATAGCCTGCCTTTTCGAGTCTTTCAACCGCTTCTGCGCTGAAAAGGGGCTTGAAGTTTTCGAGCATCCTTGAGCCTGCGGTTGCGGGAACACCTTTTACAAGTATTGTATCATCTACGGCAATTTTGCCTGCCGCATTTATTTCATTAATATAAATCACTTATCTGCACCTCACTTTACGAGTCTGGGAACCTGCCAGCTGTCCTCTGTGCTCTGAGGAGCACCTTCAAGCAGATCCTTGCGGGCAAACGGCTGATTTCTTCCGTCATTTCTGAGAACATTCGTCATGGGCATGACATAGACCATGGCTTCGACATCTTCGGTCGCTGTCTTCTCAAGCTCTGCCTCATTCTTGCCCATGCTGTCGAGAATCTTCTGCATTGCCTTCTTCTCGTCGGCGGCAAAGGAAAGCTCGTTGACGCTTTCAAGCTCCTTGAACCATTTTTCCTTTGTCATTTCGCCGCCCTTAGCAGAGTTGACGGTCGCAGTAAATGCGGAATCGTCGCCCTCTGAGCCCGAAACCTCAACTGCTCCGCCCTTGCCTCTGATTGCAACATTTGCCTCAAAGAGCTGAAGCTCCGTAACAACGCCGGGTGCGCCGAGCATCTGGTCCTGAGCCGTGCCGTCAAGCGGGAAAGCGATAACATCACGAATTGTTTCTGTATCCGCAAGAAGCATAACGATTCTGTCAACGCCGGGAGCCATACCTGCGTGAGGCGGTGCACCGAACTGGAATGCGTTATAAAGAGCGCTGAATCTCTTTTCAACCTCTTCCTCGCTGTAGCCTGCGATCTCGAAAGCCTTTCTCATGATCTCGGGGCTGTGATTACGCACCGCACCCGAGGCGAGCTCAATGCCGTTGCAGACAAGGTCATACTGATATGCAAGGATCTCGCAGGGATCCATTGTTTCGAGAGCCTCGAGTCCGCCCTGAGGCATCGAGAAGGGGTTATGGGTGAAGATTATCTTATCGGTTGTTTCATCTCTCTCATACATCGGGAAATCAACAACAAAACAGAATTCAAACGAATCCTTGTTGATGAGTCCGAGTTCTTCGCCGAGCCATGTGCGTACAACGCCTGCGTTCTTGTCGGCAATATCAGAAATGCCGTCGCAGATGAAGAAGATTGTTTCGCCTTCCTTAACGCCCGTAAGCTCAACGATCTCTCTCTTCTCCTCTTCGGTCATAACCTTGCTGATGGGATCCTCCTTGAAGCCGTAATTGGCAGCATCAAGAAGAGTGATATGAGCAAGACCTGCCATCTTTGCCTGCTTGGTTGCGAAAGCGAGAGACTTATCGAAGAACCATCTTTCGTTCTTGCAGGGAGCAACGATTGCTCTGACATACTTGTTCATGAAGGGCTTGAACTTGACTCTCTTGAACATGTCGGTCAGGTCGCAGATGATAAGGGGATTGCGAAGGTCAGGCTTATCCGAGCCGTATTTCGCCATTGATTCGGCATAGGGAATGCGTCTGAAGGGCGAAGCGGTGACTTTTTTATCCGAGAAGGTTCTGAAAATATCGCTGACAACGCTTTCGCAGACCTCAAGAACCTCTTCCTGAGTCGAGAAAGCCATTTCAAAGTCAAGCTGATAGAATTCACCGGGTGAACGGTCGGCACGGGCATCCTCATCTCTGAAGCAGGGAGCGATCTGATAATATTTATCGAAGCCCGAAACCATCAGAAGCTGCTTGAACTGCTGAGGTGCCTGCGGAAGAGCATAGAACTTTCCGGGATGCTTACGGCTGGGAACAAGGAAATCTCTTGCGCCCTCGGGAGAAGAAGCCGTGAGGATGGGAGTCTGGATATCAAGGAAGCCTCTTTCCTCCATGAGCTTTCTCATGTGGCCGATAACCTTGGAACGAAGAAGAATATTGTTGTGGAGCGCAGGATTTCTCAGGTCAAGGAATCTGTGCTTCAGACGGAGATTTTCGTTTGTATCGTTCGAGCCGATTTCAAAGGGAAGCTCTCTCGTGCAGGTTCCGAGAACCTTGAGAGAATCCGCAACCAGCTCAACAAGACCTGTGTCGATCTTGGGGTTGACGGTGTTTTCGTCACGCTTTGTGACCGTTCCCTTTGCGGAAATAACGGTTTCCTTGCCGACGCCCTTGAGCAGAGTTTCGTCGTGAACAACAACCTGAGTCACGCCCGTTTCGTCACGAAGGTCAACGAAAAGAACGCCGCCGTGGTCACGGATAACGTCAACCCAGCCTGCAAGCTCAACGGTCTGACCGATATGAGCTTCTCTTATTTCGTTGCAACGGTGAGTTCTGTACATAGTATTATTCCTCCATTACATGGTTTGTCTGAACAGTTAAGAATTGAAGTCGGAAATGCAGTCGTAGGGCAATTCACGAATCGCCCGCCACAAATCAGGCAACAGCTTCAATACTGAAAATATGCTTCTGAAAAACAAAAAATCCCGAGAACTACAATGAAAGTAATTCTCGGGACGAGTTATTAACCCGCGGTGCCACCCGTTATTGATACGAAAGCCGTATCCTCTCTTTTATTCAGATGTGGGTATGCCGGCGAAGTGTTGCTGAGCTTACTACTCGTCTGAGGCACACTTTCAGCCCATGATGCGCCATCTCTTTCAGACTTTCCAAAAAAGTCAGGTCTTCACTTGGGTAAAATTATATCAAATTATTTTTTCGTTGTCAACCGACTATTTATTATTATATTGTATGGATATTGAAATAAAATATGCCTGTTATTTATTGAAATCGACAGTCGGATAAAAAATCACCAATGCCACTCGTAATAATAAAATCCATCCGAAATTCTTTCGGTATAATATTTGTTGTCGCTGACTGTTCCGTCACTATGCATCTCTGTATATGAATAGCCTTTGTCATAAGCAATCAATTCCGATTCATCAACATGATATATGCTGCCGTAATAAACAACAACGGGGTTATCGTCTTCATTATAATAAAAGCCTGAACAGCTTGTTTGAGAACCGATGCCTGAACCGCCGCAATTAATGTCAATCAAATCATCCGAATCAACGCCTGTTACCCCGTCAATGGCAAGCGTGTCCTCAAAATTATTTTCTTTGATATCCTCGAGTATTGTTTCGGAATGCTTCTCCACAAGACGGAAAACCTGTCTCTTTGACAAACTGTTGTCAAGAAAGACATTAATCGCAATAACAATAACAACAGCCAATCCAACCAATGATAATAAAAATCCCAATAATGCCTTAAAAAATGTTTTCATAAAGCACCCTCCTGATGTCAGAAAGAAATGTAAAATATCTGAAACATATTATTTTACTGTAATATAACATACAGATTGGCAAAATGTGAAAACATTCTTTTACATAAATATGAATTATTTTATCGCTCAGTTCTTCGCCATCGTCTTTTTCGCTTTATCCATATCCAATTTACGGTTTCTTATGTAAAGACAGATATCCGCACCGACCATAACAAGGTTCAGAACATAAAAAACAAGAACATACCATTTCGTTGAAAAGGATGCCATGTACGCCTCGTTCAGAAGCTTCGACGAAATCCCTGCAATATAGCCAAAGAAGATCAGGCATAAAAATGCAATGCTTTTTCCTTTAGCTGTCCGTGCCTTGTATGATTTGATAACGTTAAGCGGCCACGAAGCACCGAAGCTGACGATCATGATAACCTCTAATATTTCCGACATAATATGCATATCCTTTCAAGCTCAGACATTGTCCGTCATTTTAAACCACCGATATTATATAGCTGTGATTAAAAAATTTCAACCCGAAAAATTAAGGCTTTCAAGAACAAAAAGCACCCACGCCGAAACGTGAGTGCCTGTTTCAAAAAATTATGCTTTGTTTGCAGAACCGAAGAGCTCGATCTTTTCTCTGACTGTAGCCTTGATTGCTTCCGATCCGGGAGCGAGAAGCTTTCTGGGGTCGAAGCCCTTGCCTTCAAGATCCTTGCCTGCTTCGATATACTTTCTTGTTGCATCCTGGAATGCAAGCTGGCATTCTGTGTTTACATTGATCTTGGAAACGCCGAGAGAGATAGCCTTCTTGATCATGTCAGCAGGAATACCTGTGCCGCCGTGAAGAACGAGAGGCATTGTGCCCGTCTTTTCCTGAACAGCTGCAAGAGTTTCAAATGAAAGACCTGCCCAGTTTGCGGGATATTTGCCGTGGATATTACCGATGCCTGCTGCAAGCATTGTAACGCCGAGGTCAGCAATCATCTTGCATTCGTCGGGATCAGCGCATTCGCCTGCACCGACAACGCCGTCTTCTTCGCCGCCGATCGAACCGACTTCTGCTTCGATCGAAAGACCCTTTTCTTCACAGATAGCAACGAGTTCCTTTGTCTTTGCGATGTTTTCGTCGATGGGATAGTGAGAACCGTCGAACATGATTGAGCTGAAACCTGCTTCAATGCAAGCCTTTGCGCCTTCATATGAGCCGTGGTCAAGGTGAAGAGCAACGGGAACTGTGATGTTAAGACCTTCAAGCATGCCTTCAACCATGCCGACAACCGTCTTGTAACCGCACATGTATTTGCCTGCGCCTTCAGATACACCGAGAATAACAGGAGAGTTCATTTCCTGTGCTGTGAGAAGAATTGACTTTGTCCATTCGAGGTTGTTAATATTGAACTGACCGACTGCATAGTGGCCTGCCTTTGCTTTTGTAAGCATTTCTTTTGCATTTACTAAGGGCATAATTACACACTCCTATAAAATTTTATCGGAAATATTATATATCAGCAACAATTAAATGTCAATAAATTTAAGAATAAATCATATGATTCGGTTTTAATATTTCATCTTTCTTACACAGTCGCAGGATAAAGCGGCATTCACCAATAATTTGCTGATTTATTCTGTAATTATCCCTATATTTTATCCTAAACTTGAAAACACACCAAAAAACCAAGGAGCGAAAGCTCCCTGCAATTTTTATGACAAATAAAAAACAAACCCGAACGCATCACCGTAAAGTGAAAAGTTCGGATTTGTATCGTTTGGCGCCCCAAACAGGACTCGAACCTGTGACACCGCGGTTAACAGCCGCGTGCTCTACCGACTGAGCTATTAGGGCATAT
>JAFSFB010000013.1 GCA_017435385.1 Clostridia bacterium
ACCGTGAGGTTTGCAAATACTTCTCCGCAAGCCTCCGGTGATTGAAAGTCAACAATTTTTGGAGGTTTAACAATGAAAAATGACTGCATCATTCGTTTGGAAAGAACAGAAGAACACCGTGAAACCGAAACTCTCGTCAGGGAAGCGTTCTGGAACGTTTACCGTCCCGGTTGTCTTGAACATTACTTGCTCAATCAGCTGAGGAACGATGAAGCGTTTGTGCCCGAACTGAATTTCGTTATGGAAAAAGACGGCAGGCTGATTGGTCAGAATATATTTATGAGGGCGGTTATCAAAGCTGATGACGGCAGAGATATCCCAATTATGACTATGGGACCGATTTGCATTACTCCCGAACTGCAAGGTAAGGATTACGGCAAAATTCTGCTTGACTATTCTTTGGAAAAGGCGGCAGAGCTTGGCTGCGGAGCGCTTTGCTTTGAGGGGAACATCAATTTTTACGGTAAAAGCGGATTCACATATGCGAGCGATTTTGGTATACGTTACCACGGTTTGCCCGAAGGTGCGGACGCATCGTTCTTTCTTTGCAAGGAGCTGAAAAAGGGTTATCTTGACGGCATCAGCGGTGAATATACTCCGCCGAAAGGATATTTTGTTGATGAGGCAGAAGCCGAAGAATTCGACAAACAATTCCCGCCGAAAGAAAAGCTGAAGCTCCCCACACAACTGTTTTAATCTGACCGAACAAAAAGAGCCGTCCGAGCAATCGGGCGGCTTGATGTTTAAAAATCAGTTGACTTAATGTATAATTTATGATATATTGATACAAACTGATACTAATTACTATCAATTTGGAGTTTGTTATGGATATAAAGCTTTTTTCAAAAATGCTCAAAGACAAGCATTTTTGTAATCTTGAGAAAATGAAATACAAATACAGTGGGGATTTTGCAGAGTTTCTGCAGACTCTATCTGAGCTTTATTACAAAGATTTGCCCATTTTGGATTTCAACGGAAACAATATTGTTTTCATCGAAAACCATGCGGCGGTCAGTCAGAATGCGGTAAAATTGCTTTTAAAAAATCGGAACAATTATTACGGTGTCAAAACAGCCGAAGATGAAATTGTGGCTACTTCTGCTATTGAAAACATTGATTTCAGCCGTGACAGCGTTCGCAATATTCTTAAAGGATACGCACCGAAAAACGATCAGGAAAGCAGAATTCTCGGTATCAAAAAGGGATTGGAATTCATTGCCGATACTTCCAATAAAATTACGGAAGAGAATTTGCACAAGCTCTATATGATGACCGTTGGCGATTTCCTTGAAGGCGATGACAGGCTGAATGACGGTGAATTCTACCGTCACGATACCGTTTCTATTGTAGGAAGTCAAATTGAGCATATGGGTGTTAACTACAAAAAGATACCGGGGCTTATGAAGGTTCTGATTGAGTTTATAAATACTGATGACGGCATTAATGACCTTGTTAAAGCAGCTATAGTTCATTTTTATTTTGCCTATGTTCATCCGTATTTTGACGGCAACGGCAGAACGGCAAGGTTAATGCATCTTTGGTTTCTCATTCAAAAGGGTTATCAGTCAGCTCTCTTCATTCCGTTTTCGGGTTTGATTGAAAAAAGCCGCAAGGCATATTATGATGCGTTTTCGGCGGTTGAAGATAACCAGATATTCAGCGGTGTAATCGATGTAACACCGTTTGTGCTTTATTTTATTGAAAACGTTTACAACAAGATGAACAACTCAACGGATACCCTTTCAGCTTATGATGAAGCGGTAAAGTCAGGCGAACTCACCGCAAAGGAAGTTGCATTGTGGCAGTTTGTTATTTCGTGCTACGGAACGGAAGAATTCTCAACCAAACAGCTTGAAAAAGACTTTGGTAATGCCGCTTATGCAACAATCCGCAGTTTTGTACTCAAGCTCGAAAAGCTCGGACTTCTCACATCAGTCAAGTACGGAACAAGAACTAAATACAAGGTTGCAGAGTAAAGCAATAGCCGTCCGAGATAATCGGGCGGCTTTAGTGTTTATACATATATAAGTTCTGCGTTTACGATTTCGGTGGCACGATGGCGGATGTTATTCATTCGCTGTACCCATTCTAGTTGGTTTTGCTCTTTGAGTTGTTCGGTGATGCCTTCGGAATTTGCCATTTCTTCAACAAGCCGAGAGAACATTTCCTCTGCCTGACTGTCGATTTCGGCAAGGTGAGAAAACAGAGTGCCGGTCATCAGCATTATATTGAATTTCACACTTTTGTTGTGCTTGAGATAATCACGGCGGACAATGCCCCATCTGCCGATGGGTTTGCTGTCCTCGGGTGAAAGAGCGATATTCGGGATTTTGTAATCGCCGACTGTGCGGTAAGTAATATTCATATCATTCATCCTTTCTTCTTTTCAATAAATGTATCGTATGTAAATCTTGCGCCGAGCCTGAAGCCTGCTATAAAGCTGTCTGCGTTGCTTACACAAAGAAACTCGCTTGACCGACTTGCATACTTTATAAACAGCTCTTTTTCTTCATCGGTCAGCTTGGATGCAAGCTGTTCTTCGGCTCGTGAAAGCGAGTCAAGTTTCTTTTTAAGTTCGGTGCGGAGTTCTGTGCTAATCTCCTGTGGCTCAATATTTCCGTAGTAAAAATCCTCAATAAAGTCTGACACAGTATCACCCCTTATCGCTCGGATTTGCAGATGATTTTCAAGAGCAGTTCGTCAACATCTTCTGTGGGGATACCGTCCGAGAGAAGCATATTGCGAAACTCATTCATTCCGTTGATTAAAAGATTACACTCAAAGTCCGTGAGCTTCAGTTTGGTTTTCTTATTGAACATAAAAATGACCTCCTTGTATTTGGTAACACCATTTTACAAGGAGGTTTGTGTTTTGTCGAATGTGCGGGAATAATTACAAAAAGACTTTTCAACAAATTTATAAAACAATACTGTAAATAGGCCTATAATTTGGTTAATGCATTGCAATAATGTGTATTTTCAAAAAATTGGGGGCATAATTTTTAAGTAACTATTGATTTTTTTTGTGCTATCAGCTAAAATAAGAGAGGATGATTATTTCGTGAAACGCGAAGAAATAAACTTAAGGAGAAAAACAATGGTTATTTTAGATGCAAAATTAAATAACTTTTATGCATTCAAAAACTTCCACATTAATTTAACTTATCCTAAAAAAATTGTTGATTCTTGTATAGAGGAAGAACATTTGCAAGATCGTCCAAACTTTAGATACAAAAAGGTTAATGTTTTGTTAGGTGCTAATGCATCAGGCAAAACTACTTTTGGACGAATTATAATGAAGATTTTTAATTTTATGGATAAAAAGAACTACGAGTTCATCACAGAAGCAATTTGCGAACGCGACAAAGAAGCATCTTTTGTTTTGGATTTAGCTTCTAAAAACAACGTTTTTTACCGTGTAACTTGTGTTATAACTCCTTGCGTTGAGGATAAGTATACCGCTGAAAACATTAAGTTGGAAGTTCGTGAAGAAAGCATTCGAGCTAAAGATAGTTATGAGGCATGTGTTAAAAGAATTGAAATCACACCATTTGTTCCAGCTGATAATTATCTTACTGAATTGGAAAAAATGGGAGAACTTGCATGGTTATTTGAATATCCCAAAGACAATAAAAGAGTTCTTAATCTTCCCAACAAAGATTCAAAGTTTAGGTTCGTACTTGAAAATATATTGAAATCTTTAGATCCCTCCATCAAAGAAGTTAAAATATCACAAGATGTAGATAATGGATATGTTATAATTCTTCCAAATGAATCAATAGTAATTCAAAAAGGGCAGACATTAGATACAGATTTGCTTTCTAGCGGAACTAAATCTGGAATTGAAATAGCTAATATGATTTCATCTTTAATGCAAAAATTGAACAGTTTTTATTATTGTGATGAAAAATTTTCATATATCCATAGTGATGTTGAAAAAGCTTTGTTATCATTAATGATTGATTATGTTGATTCTGGAGATCAATTGTTTTTTACAACCCATAATACTGATATTTTAGATATGAATCTTCCCAAGCATACTTTTACATTTTTGCGAAAAGATGTTAATAATGCTGATCAGCCCATCACTTGTATAGAAGCGTCTTCTTTATTAAAGCGCAATACAGATTCTTTGAGAAATGCAGTAGAAAATGATTTGTTCTCCACCGCACCTGCTGTAGAATTAATTTATTCTATTAGTGAAATGGTAGACGAGGTATCTTGATATGAAAAACGTTAATGTTCAATATTTCGTTGAAGGAGAAGACGAAAAAAAGCTTATAAACACTTTAAAAAATCAACTTGGAGTAATTCAATCTGGAAAAGTACAAAAGCTCAATGTCATAGAGAACAAAATCTCCATGAACATCTTGAGAACCTTAAAAAAAGGTACAGTTGTTGTTTTGGTTTTTGATACAGACACAGGAAAAACAGAGATTTTAAATAAAAATATAAAAATGTTAAATGAATGCTCCTTTATTTCAAAAGTTATTACTATTCCACAAGTTAAGAATTTAGAAGATGAACTTGTGCGTTGTTGTAACATAAGAAATATAACAGAATTACTAAATAGTCGATCCAAGAAGGACTTTAAAAGCGATTTGATACATGTAACAAACTTGGACAGCAAATTGAGGGAACATGGATTTAACATCAACCTCTTTTGGAACAAACAGCCTGATGCACCGTATCAAAGAATTGTGAACGAAGCAGCACAAATTAAAATAAACATTAAATAAATTCCTCATATTTATTATTTCGCACATCCGTAAAACATATCTGAGTCTAAAATAAATATAAGCAACAAAAACTCCGCTTGCCGATTGCTCGGTAAACGGAGTTCATTTTTTGTTATAGATTTTTATATCCTATTTTTCAATTTTGCTTTTAACTTCTTCTGCTCTTTTCTCTGCCATATCAGCCTCAACATCATAGCCTCTGCTGCGGTAGATATCTGCCATTTTTATGCATTCATTATAAGCCTTTTCATATTCTCCCATTTCTTCATACAGACCGACTTTGCAATCCATTTCATCGCAGAAGTATGTTCCGATTTCGCCTGCTCTGTTGTAGTATTCCAGCGCCTCATCATATTTTTTGAGTTCCTTTGCGATGTCACCGCCGTGAATATACATCCGCCAATCATCGGGGAATTTTTTGATGGTCTCTTTAAAAATGCTGCAAGCTTCATCAAATTTTTCTGCCCAGATAAGGGCAATCAAGAGGTTGTCTGTTTCTCTCGGATTATCGGGATTTGATTTTACTTTTTCTCGGAGTTCGGAAATAATTTCATCTTCTTTTTTCAGAAGAAAGAACATCCATATTCTCTGCATGCAGGCGAGCTGATAATTTTCGGGGTCATCATTCGGGTCATCGCTGACTGCTTTATCATACCACTCAACCGCAATGTCCCTGCAATAATTCATCATATACATATGAATCCAGGCGTATAGCCACTTATCTTCGGTTGACATCTCGCCATTTTTTATAAGCTTTTCGTATTCGATACGGCAACGCATAAAGTCCTCAGGGTCACGTGATTTCTCATAAACAGAAGCCAAACGTTGTGCGTAGTTATCGTATGCAACGGTGCTCTTTTTATAGAAATCATCAACAGTTACTTCATAGAGCTTGGCAAGTTCTGGCAAGGTCAGAACATCGGGCAGAGTTGCTGAGCACTCCCAACGGGAAACAGTCTGTGCATTAACGTTCAGTTTTTCTGCAACCTGCTCTTGGGTCAAGCCTTTTGCAAGACGGAATTTTTTGAGATTATCGCTGAATATATTGTTCATCATTTTCACCTTTTCATTTTTTCTCGAAGCTTCTGATATGATTATATCATTCAAGTTCAAATTTGATAAGGTCTTATTTTGTGAACAGACTCTTGATTTATGTATAGCTGAATGCAAAAACTCCCCACCGATTGCTCGATGGGGAGTTCATTTTAAATATAGAGGTTAACTTCAATATCTCGCCAGTTTCTTACACGCTTTGTCGGGGATATGGAATAGGCATATTCCTGTGCATCCTCGAGTGTCAGAGTAAACTGAGCGAACTTGAAGAAGTTCTCCATTAGTCCTTTATAGCTGCCTGTGCTGCTGCGAGGCGAGCGATCGGAACACGGAAGGGTGAGCAGGATACGTAGTTGAGGCCGATCTTATGGCAGAATTCAACTGATGAGGGATCGCCGCCGTGTTCGCCGCAGATACCGTAGTGGAGGTTCTTGCCGCTTGCCTTACCCTTTTCAACAGCCATGCTCATGAGAGCGCCAACGCCGTTCTGGTCAAGCTTTGCGAAGGGATCGAACTCGAAGATCTTTGTATCATAGTAAGCATTGAGGAACTTACCGGCGTCATCACGGCTGAAGCCGAATGTCATCTGAGTAAGGTCGTTTGTGCCGAAGCAGAAGAAGTCAGCTTCCTTAGCGATTTCGTCTGCTGTGATGCAAGCTCTGGGAATTTCGATCATTGTACCAACCTCATACTTGAGATCTGCGCCTGCTGCTGCGATTTCAGCATCAGCGGTCTTAACAACGATATCCTTAACGAACTTGAGTTCCTTAACTTCGCCAACAAGGGGAATCATGATTTCGGGAACAAGGTTCCAGTCAGCATGAGCCTTCTTAACATTGATAGCTGCACGGATGACAGCCTTTGTCTGCATTGCTGCGATTTCGGGATAGGTTACTGTAAGACGGCAGCCTCTGTGACCCATCATGGGGTTGAACTCGTGAAGAGCAGCGATGATAGCCTTGATGTCTTCAACGCTCTTGCCCTGAGCAGCTGCGAGAGCAGCGATGTCAGCCTCTTCTGTGGGAACGAACTCATGGAGAGGGGGATCGAGGAATCTGATTGTTACGGGGTTGCCTTCAAGAGCCTCGTAGAGAGCTTCGAAGTCGCCCTGCTGATAGGGAAGGATCTTCTCGAGAGCAGCTTCTCTTTCAGCAACTGTATCAGCGCAGATCATTTCACGGAATGCTGCGATTCTGTCAGCCTCGAAGAACATGTGCTCTGTACGGCAAAGGCCGATGCCTTCTGCACCGAGCTCACGAGCCTTCTTAGCGTCAGCGGGTGTATCAGCGTTTGTGCGAACCTTGAGGGTTCTGAACTCGTCAGCCCAAGCCATGATTCTGCCGAATTCACCTGCGATCTCAGCGTCAACTGTGGGGATGATGCCGTCGTAGATGTTACCGGTTGAGCCGTCGATTGAAATATAGTCACCTTCAACGTAGGTCTTGCCTGCGAGAGTGAACTTCTTGTTTTCTTCGTCCATGTTGATATCGCCGCAGCCTGAAACGCAGCATGTACCCATACCACGTGCAACAACAGCAGCGTGAGAAGTCATACCGCCACGAACTGTGAGGATACCCTGAGCAGCCTTCATGCCGGTGATGTCTTCGGGAGATGTTTCAAGACGGACAAGAACAACCTTTTCGCCTCTTTCGTTCCATGCAACTGCGTCTTCAGCTGTGAAAACAACCTTGCCGCATGCTGCACCGGGAGAAGCGCCGAGGCCTTTGCCTGCGGGAGTAGCAGCCTTGAGAGCCTTAACATCGAACTGGGGATGAAGAAGGGTGTCAAGGTTTCTGGGATCGATCATGGCAACAGCCTTTTTCTTGTCGATCATGCCTTCGTCAACGAGGTCGCAAGCGATCTTGAGAGCAGCCTTAGCTGTTCTCTTACCGTTTCTGGTCTGAAGCATATAGAGCTTACCGTCTTCAACGGTGAATTCCATATCCTGCATATCTCTGTAGTGATCTTCAAGGATAGCGCAAACTTTGTTGAACTCCTCGAATGCTGCGGGGAACTTCTCAGCCATCTCAGCGATGGGCATGGGAGTACGAACGCCTGCAACAACGTCTTCGCCCTGAGCATTTGTGAGGAACTCACCCATAAGACCCTTTTCGCCTGTTGCGGGGTCACGGGTGAAAGCAACGCCTGTTCCGCAGTTGTCGCCCATGTTGCCGAAAGCCATCATCTGAACGTTAACTGCAGTACCCCATGAATAGGGAATATCGTTGTCACGACGGTAAACGTTTGCACGGGGGTTGTCCCATGAACGGAAAACAGCTTCAACAGCGCCCATAAGCTGCTCTTTGGGATCGGAGGGGAAATCCTTGCCGATCTTGTTTTTATATTCAGCCTTGAACTGACCTGCGAGAACCTTGAGGTCTTCAGCTGTGAGTTCAACGTCCTGAGTAACGCCCTTTGCTTCCTTCATCTCGTCGATGAGCTCTTCAAAGTACTTCTTACCGACTTCCATAACAACGTCGGAGTACATCTGGATGAATCTTCTGTAGCAGTCCCAAGCCCAACGGGGGTTGCCGCTCTTAGCGGAGATAGCTTCAACAACTTCTTCGTTGAGGCCGAGGTTAAGGATTGTGTCCATCATGCCGGGCATGGATGCACGAGCACCTGAACGAACGGAAACAAGGAGGGGATTCTCTTTGTCGCCGAACTTCTTGCCGGTGATTTCTTCCATCTTAACGATGTATTCCATGATCTGAGCCTGGATTTCATCGTTGATCTTTCTGCCGTCCTCATAGTACTTTGTGCAGGCTTCTGTTGAGATTGTGAAGCCCTGAGGAACGGGAAGACCGATCTTTGTCATTTCTGCAAGGTTTGCGCCTTTGCCGCCGAGGATCTCACGCATGTCTGCGTTACCTTCGGAGAACAAATAAACATACTTGTACATGGGTATCTACCTCCATAAATAATTATTAACACTGTTGGGAGATTTATCCGCCCGTCGGGCAGAATAATCCATCAATGATTATATCATAGGAAAAATTAAATTTCCATATATTTTTAAGAAAATATATACGGATTTTGGAAAACATTTTTAGTGACTATTGACATATTGCGGCGTTTCGCTTGAAAACAGAGTGGCAGGGGAGTATAATTTTAAGTGAATAATGAATAGTGAATAGCTAAGAACGAAGAGCGGTTAGTTAAGAGGTGATGAGAACTTGCTCACGCCGTCGGATTCGGTTGTTTGCGTGGCAGGCGATCGTCAAATGAAAAGAGGTCTGATAATGAAAACATATAAATATCAGATGCATGCGCATACTCTGCCGTGCAGCGCATGCTCGGAGATGTATCCCGAGGAGCTGGCGAAGGCTCTTTATGAGGGCGGATTCAGCGGCTGCGTTATAACGAATCACTTCATAAACGGCAATTCGGGCATCGGAAGGTTTCTGATGTGGGAGGATTTTGTCAGAGAATATGAGCTTGATTATCTGGAGCTTAAACGCTGCGGCGAAAAATACGGGCTTGATATCATTTTCGGAATCGAGGAGCATGTCGGCATGGGGCTCGAGATCCTCTGCTACGGCGTGACGCCCGAAATGCTTTATGCTCATCCCGAGCTCAGGGAAAGGGACCTTGAACTGTGGTATGAAACCCTCAAGCCCTACGGCGTTCTGCTTATTCAGGCACACCCGTTCAGGGATCAGCCTTATATTCCGTTTCCGCAGGTTCTTGAGCTTGAATTCATTGACGGAATCGAGGTTTACAATGCCGATAACTCGGATGAAAACAATTCTGAAGCGGAGGAGTTTCTGAAAGAACATGCAGAAATGATCGCAACCTCGGGCGGAGATACTCACGAGCCTGCAACGGCGTGCCTCGGCGGAATTGCGGTTTCGGAAAGAATCAGGAACGAGGAAGACCTCGTGAGAGTGCTGACATCGGGCGAATTTGAGCTGATTAAAGAATAATTTTCGTTTTTTTCTTGACATTTACCTTAGGTTAAATTGTAAGATAACTCCGAAAGGGGGTCGGTTTTATGAAAATCAAGGAAGTAATTGAAAAAACGGGACTGACCGACAGGGCGATACGGCTTTACATAGATGAGGGTCTGATTTCTCCGAGTATCGGAGAATCCTACAGCGGAAGAAAGAGCATCGAGTTTTCGCAGGAGGACATTGAAAGGCTGAATAATGTTGCGATGCTCCGCAAAGCGGGATTCACGATTGCGGATATTAAAAGCATTGTTGACGATAAATCGACCATAAAATCAATCGTTGAAAAATTTATTGAGCAGACCGAGGAGAATATTGCTCACGAAACCGAAATAGTCGAAAAGCTCAAGGGGATTTTGTTTGACACAGAGGTGACGCTTGAAACGGTCTGCCGCACGCTCTCCGAAACGGTTGAGGAAAAGCAACTGCCGAAAGAGGACATGAAGCTGACACCAAAAGAGAAAATCACAAAATATTTGTTTATAATAATTGCAAGCCTTCAGATTACAGTTTCTGTTCATGCCCTGATTTTTATTTGTATGAACACCTTTAATTACCGTTACCCTCGCATTTCCGAAAATGGTATTTCTGTTTTACTGTATCATATCGGATGGTTTGTTATCATACTCCTCTCTGCCGTAATCATACGGGTGAACACAGGACGATATATGTTGGTTAAAAACAGAAAAATATTGAAACGGATATCCGCAATATTAGCGGTCATTACTGTGCTTTGCGGATTGGCATCAAACTTTGTTTCTCTTATCGGTTTGCTTGCCCAACCCGTTTATTCGCAAACAGATAACCCCGACAATTATTTAGTGTTTGACAAATGGTCCGAAGATGAGTTTGAAAAAATATGCACCTTTTTCCCTGTAAGAATACCCGACAGCGCAATTAATCATGAAAAAGGACTGCACGAAACCGATTATCCGTATACGACAAAATATTTTTACCGATACACTTGTGACAATGATTTTTGGTATGAGGATTATGATATTTGTGCTGAATGGTCTTTATCTGATGATGAATATAAAAAAGCAAAAAGCGAACTTCCCGAAAGCGATAATATTGTACAAAGAGGAAACTGGATTTGTATTTATTACTATGAGCATGTTGGGTTTATCAATGACCGAGAGGAATTGCTTGACGGAAACGCAGGAACAGATGAACAAGATTATGCAGACAGCAAAGATGAATTTGTTATAAAAAATTGGGGGCGAATCAGCTATTCATTTGCTGTTGCAGCATATAATGACCAAACACAAAAGATGAGATATATTGTTTCCGGTTGTTGCGGACACAACAGTTCAAACACCGGTCCGTATTATCTTTCGCTGGATTGATAACCCTGAAAGGAGGTCGGTTTTATGAAAATCAAGGAAGTAATTGAAAAAACGGGACTGACCGACAGGGCGATACGGCTTTACATAGACGAGGGTCTGATTGCTCCGAGTATCGGAGAATCCTACAGCGGAAGAAAGAGCATCGAGTTTTCGCAGGAGGACATTGAAAGGCTGAATAATGTTGCGATGCTCCGCAAAGCGGGATTCACGATTGCGGATATCAAAAGCATTGTTGACGATAAATCGACCATAAAATCAATCGTTGAAAAATTCATTGAGCAGACCGAGGAAAATATCGTCCACGAAACCGAAATCGTCGAAAAGCTCAAAGGGATTTCGTTCGACACAGAGGTAACGCTTGAAACGGTCTGCCGCACGCTCTCCGAAACGGTTGAGGAAAAGCAACTGCCGAAAGAGGATATAAAACTGACGGTAACAGAAAAGATATTCAAAATAATTGCGATAATTATTGCGTGTCCGATGCTTGTTATTTCTGTCTTTTTTATTGTTTTAGCCACTGTTTCTGTCTTTGACGTACGGTATATCAAAATTTGGAACAACTATGAAAACTTATTCTTATCTCCGCTTTATCTCGGATGGGTTGTTATCGCTGTTTTGTCGATAATTGTTATTCTTATAAACATAGGCAAAGGATTCAACCGAAAATCGGAAGGTTTGAATGCTGCTTTGCTTATTCCTTCCGCCGTAGGGACGGGTGTAATGGTTTTTGTTTCATTTTTTCTGTTTTTTTGTACGGTCACTCCGTTTTGTTCACAAACAAATGACGCAAATAACTATTTGCAGTTTGATAAATATCTGATATATGAAGACGGAGATTTCAAAACTCTGGAAGGTGTGTATAAAATCTTTCCGAGAAGGATTCCCCGTGAGGCAAAATATGGATATCCCGATTCTGTGAAATATTTTTATGAATATATCCCTTTGTGGGGCGGAAACTATAGCTCATACGATATCTGTGCAGAATGGGTTTTGCCTGCTGAGGAATATGAAAAAGCCAAAAACAGTTTACCCGGCAATTTTATTCTTGAAGATAGAATAAATGAAATCAATGATATGTACGAGAACGAAAAAGAAAGAGAATATTATATAAAATCTGCAACAAAAGATGACGGATACAAGGTTGTTCAAAAAGGCGACTGGACTATGATTTATTATAAGGGTTACGGTCAGGTTCGTTTTGATTATAATCTTCCTGCGGGACATAGCCCCGTAAAGCACTGTGAGGATGAAATTCTGTATGAAAAATCAAAAAGTGAGTTTGAAATAAAGAATTGGGAAGGCAAATGCAATTCCTTGCACTTCAGGGCAGAATATGATTTCCTGATTTGTGCTTATAACGATAAAGAGCAAAAAGTGAGATATATTGTGTCTGCTTGTTGTGGGAATACAAACAGAAAAGACGGTCCGTATTATCTCTCTCTTGACTGGTAATATTCCTCTTGAAAAAAAGAACAGTATGATATATAATTCGGTGTGGATTAATTCCGCACCGATTTATTATTTAACCGTGTAGGGCGGCTTGCCCACAAGCCGCCGCAGAAACTGTTTGAAATCAACGGCGGGATTAGGGCGTCACGCCCTACATAATACCCACTGAAAATCAGGTGATTTTTTGGAAATCGTTACCCTGGCGCTGTTCTGCGTCGCCCTGCTGATATGCATTGTTTTCGATGCATCCGTGCTTTATGCTCTCGGCGTGGGATTGATCGCTTTCAGCGCATATGCAAAAATTAAAAAACATTCATTCAAGGCGATACTGAAAATGATTTTCGACGGCGTAAAAACCTCGAAAAACATTCTCATCAACTTCCTGCTCATCGGCTTGCTGACTGCTTCGTGGCGTGAGTCGGGAACGATAGCTTTCATCATCTGCTCCGCAATCGGGTTTATAACTCCCGAGATATTTGTGATGATGACTTTTGTCCTCAACGCTTTTGTGTCATTCCTGATGGGAACATCCTTCGGAACCTCTGCAACGATGGGTGTTATCTGCATGACGATGGCGAAATCAATGGGAATGAATCCCGTTATCGTCGGCGGCGCTATGCTTTCGGGTGCGCTCTGGGGCGACCGCTGCTCTCCTGTTTCAACAAGCGCTCTGCTTGTTTCGGAGCTTACGAAAACCGATATCTTTACCAACATAAAAAACATGTTCCGCACAGCGGCTGTTCCGACGGCGGTAACATGCATCATCTATCTTGTTCTCGGCTTTTCTTCCGACTCGGGCGGACATGTTCCCGACCTCAAAGAAATGTTTGCGGCGGAGTTCAATCTCCATGCGCTTGCGGTCGTTCCCGCAGTCGTTATCCTCGTGCTTTCTCTTTTCAAGGTCAAAACGAAATATGCCCTTCTTGCAAGCCTTGTTTCGGCATTCATTGTCAGCGTGACGGTTCAGGATATGGAGATCGTCAATTCGCTGAGAACTCTGATTCTCGGATATGAGGCGGAAACGGAAGCTCTGCGGCATATGATGAACGGCGGAGGATTGGTGTCGATGCTCAACGCAACGGCTATCGTCTGCATTTCGTCGGCTTATTCGGGGATATTTGCAGCAACGGGACTGCTTCATTCCCTCAAAGAAAAAATTGCTTCTCTCGGCAGGAAAGCAACTCCCTTCGGAGCAACGATGATAACCTCGGCGCTGACCTCGCTCATCTCCTGCAATCAGACCCTTGCGATAATTCTTACGCATCAGCTTTGCGACGGCATGGAAAAGGATAAAAACACGGCGGCAATAAGCCTCGAAAACACGGCGGTCGTTATCTCTCCGCTTGTTCCGTGGTCGATCGCCGCAGCCGTTCCGCTGACCTCGTCGGGTGCACCGACGGCATCGATCCTCACGGCGGTATTCCTTTATATTTTACCCTTGTGGTCTTTCCTCGTTGCATTACATAAAAACAGAAAGGAAAACAGAAATGAAAAGAATAACAAGCTTCACCGTTGACCATGACCTTCTGACGGAGGGCATCTATGTATCACGAATAGACGGAGATATCACGACCTATGATATGAGAACGAGAATCCCCAACGGCGGCGATTTCATGGATACGACAACGGCACATACCGTTGAGCATATGTTCGCAACTTTCGTGAGGAACTCGGAAATAAAAGACGATGTTATTTATTTCGGTCCGATGGGCTGCAGAACGGGATTTTATCTGCTCGTCAGAAATGCCGACAACGCAAAGGTTCTTGAAATAACGAAGAAGATCCTTGCGGATATCATCGCTTATGACGGCGAGGTTTTCGGCAACACAAGAAAGGAATGCGGAAATTATCTTGACCTTGACCTTGAAAAGGCGAAGGCTGAATGCCGCAGATATCTTGAGGCTCTTCAGAAAGAGCAGACATTTGAATATAAGGCATAAAGAAAAGCGGGCAGTTCGGTATGAACTGCCCGCTTGTTACTTTTTTATTATTTCATGAAGCCGAGAATGATCTTGGGAAGGGTGTTGAGGAAGAAGTTTGCGATAGCCTCAATGAATGCTCTGAAAGCGTTGTATTCGGGGCTTACATGAACGGTGTAATCTGTTGAAGCGGTGTCGACTGCAACCCAGCTTGTGCCGTTGAACTTCTGGAGTTCATATGTAACCTTGACCGAAATATCCTGAGCTGTTTCGGGAGTGTCGATTGTTGCGGAAACAGTAAGAGCGTTGCCGATGATGGTTTCGCCCTGCTCGCCGTATGACCATGCAACGGGAACATATCTTGTGTCGCCGTACTGGTCAGCTTCGGCATATGTGTCGCCCTTCATGTTGAAGGTGAAGGAGCTCTTTGCGTAAACCTTGCCGTTTGTTGTTACGGTGAAAGCGCAGTTGTTGAGAGAAGCTTCGTAGTTAGCTCTCTTGTTTGTGATAACGGAAACAGCTTCGCTGATGCCGCTTGCATCCTGCTCGGAAGCATCAAAAACATATCTTGCAACGAAGTCATACTTCTTGTTTGCTTCAAGACCTGTGAAAACGCCGGTCTTGTTCCATGTTTTGCCGCCGTCGATCGAGAACTCGGTTTCGATTTCATCGCCTGCGCCGAGCTTGATCGAGGTGTTGTTCTTGTCAAGAAGAACGGGCTGGGGAGCTGTGCCTGCGGAAGCCTTGAGAGTTGTGAACTCGATGAAAACGGGAGCGCTTTCAAGGTAAGTTTCGGTTGCGGGATATTTTGCATAAATTACATAGGTGGTTTCGGGAGCAAGATCCTTGAAAACATTGGTTGAACCCCATACGAGTTCTTCTGTGCTGCCCTTGACAGCGCATGCAAGAAGAACATTCTTAGCCATAGCCTTGACTTCAATTGAAGTGCCTGTTACCTTTGTGGGAACGGGAGCTGAGGGGGAGTTCTGAGCAAGCTTGAGAGTCTTTGTTACGGGCTCTGAAGGAAAATCGATGCCTGCAACGGTGATCTTTGCGATGATTGAATATGTTGCGCCTGCGGAGAGGTTGCCGAACTTAACGCTGCCGTCAGCAAGAGATGAAACATCAACGCCTGCGTTGGGGCTGATCTCATACTTTACAACATAGTTCTTTGAACCGTATTCAACAGTTTTTGCGGCGCAGACGATGTTCTTGAGCTCGTCATTGACTGTGATGTCTTCTTCTGCGATTTCAACCTTGGGGTCTGCATCAGCCTTGCCTGTTGTAACGTCAACGGTTACGTATTCGCTTGCAACGGCTGTGTCGGTTGCTGCGAATCTTGCGTAAACCGCATATTTTGTTTCAGCTTCAAGACCCTCGAAGATTGTTTCAGCTTTGTATTCTGCTTTTTCAGCATCGACTGTGTCATCCTCTGCATAAGCAAGGATTGCGTATTCTCCGCCTTCGATTTCTTCGATAACGATCGTATCGGAGAAGGCTGCGAGAACGTTGATTGCTTCGGGAGCTGCAGGTACGGTAACTTCTTCCGCAAAAGCAACAGCCATGCAGGAGAGAGCCATAATCAGCGCAAGAAGCATCGAAAGAGTTTTCTTGGAAACAGTTGTGATTTTGTTCATTTTCGTATCCTCCGTTTTATTTTCCCCGTTTTTCGAGGATGGATAGACACAGTATAGCATACATTCTCACAAAATGGAATAGTAAATTTTTAACAAAGTATAAATTTTTCCTTAAAGTTATTATATCGTCATGTCTTTTCGGTGTTTTATTGACTTTTGAGGAACAAACAGTTATATTAAAACAAATAATATTTCGGAGATGATTTGAATGACAAGACCCGAAAAAGCAAAGGAGCTTTTTGAAAACGGTTATAACTGCGCTCAGGCTGTTTTCTGCGCTTTTGAAGATGTGACGGGCTTTGAGCATGAGGCTGCAGTCCGCTTTTCCGCAGGCTTCGGCGGCGGTATGGGCAGGCTCAGAGAGGTCTGCGGTGCGGTGAGCGGAATGACTATGGTGCTCTCCTGCGTTTTTGCAAGCACAGATCCCAATGATGCTCAGAAGAAAAAGGAGCTTTATGCTCTTATTCAGAAGGCGGCAGAGGCATTCAAAGCGGAAAACGGCTCGTATGTCTGCCGTGAGCTTCTCGGTCTGGGCAAAGGACCTTCGGAGCCTGTGCCCGAGGCAAGAACGGAACAGTATTATAAAAAACGCCCCTGCTCCGAGCTTGTAAAATGTGCCGCAGAAATAACGGAAAAAATTCTCTCGGAAAACAAATAATTTTAAAAATTGTCTTGTATACCGAAACATAATATGTTACTATATGTTGTGCAGTATTAATTACAGGAGTGAATGTTTTATGAAACTTCCCGTTGCCGTTCAGCTCTATTCCGTCAGGGATGAGATGGAAAAGGATTTTTACGGAACAATAAAAGAAATGAAGGAGCTCGGATATGACGGTGTCGAGTTCGCAGGTCTTTTCGGTGAAGAGCCCGCAAAGATAAAGGCATTCTGCGAAGAGATCGGCATCGTTCCCATTTCGGCTCATGTGCCTTATTATGACATGCTTGAAGACCCCGAAAAGGTTATTGCAGACTATGCCGAGATCGGCTGTAAATATGTCGTCGTTCCCTATCTTACCGAGGAATGCAGACCCGGTACCGACGGATTTGCCGCAACGGTCGAAGGCATCCGCAAAATCGGCGAGGCGGCCAAGAAGCTCGGCATTCAGCTTCTCTATCATAACCACGATTTTGAGTTTGTTACTATCGACGGAGAGTATGCACTCGATGTTCTCTATTCAACGATCCCCGCAGATCTTCTTCAGACTGAAATTGACACCTGCTGGGTAAATGTTGCAGGTGTAAATCCCGCAGAATACATTGAAAAATACAGCGGCAGATGTCCCGTTGTTCACCTCAAGGATTTCAAAAAGAGCGGCTCGGGTCAGGGCAAGATGTATGCTCTTATCGGAATCGAAGAGGAAGAAACCGAGGAAGCAGAGGAGAGCTTCTTCAGCTTCATGCCCGTCGGCTACGGCATGCAGGATATGCCCGCTATCCTTGCGGCATGTGAGGATGCAGGCGCAGAATGGGTCGTTGTTGAGCAGGATGAGCCTGCAGACGGCGACACAAGAATGAATTCGGTCAAGCTCAGCAGAGAATATCTCAAAACTCTCAGCTGGTAAAATAGCTTTATAAATTAGGAGGAAACCATAATGGCAGCAAGTATTCTTGATAAATTCAAAGAAGCTCCCGCAGAAAACAAAGTCAGAGATATGAGCAAGAAGGTCAAGGTCGGCATCATCGGCACAGGCTGGATCGCAGAGGCACATGTCAAGGCATATCAGAAATGCCCCGATGTTGAGATCGTTGCTCTTGCAGACCTCGTTCCCGGTAAGGCTGAGGCATTCTGCGAAACATACAATGTCGGCGAAAACGTAAAGTTCTACCCCAGCCACAAGGAGCTTGTTGATGCAGGCGAATGCGATGCAGTCAGCGTCTGCACATATAACGCAACCCATGCGGAATGCACGATCTATGCTCTTGAGCACGGCATGAGCGTTCTTCTCGAGAAGCCCATGTGCGTAACTCTTGAAGAGGCTGTTGCGATCTGCAAGGCTGAAAAGGAAAGCAAGGGCGTTCTTTCGATCGGCTTCCAGCCCAGATTCGATGAGAACATGAAGATGCTCAAGAAGGTCGTTCAGTCGGGCGAGCTCGGCAAGATCTATTATATCCAGACAGGCGGCGGCAGACGCAGAGGCATTCCCACTCCCTTCGGCACCTCCTTCATCCAGAAGGATACCGCAGGCATCGGTGCTCTCGGTGACATCGGTTGCTATTCGCTCGATATGGTTCTCAATTCGATCGGCTATCCCAAGCCCCTCACGGTTTCGGGCTACAAGTCGGATTTCTTCGGCAAGAGCCCCGACTATGAGCACCACGATGTATTCGGCGTTGATGACTTTGCCGCAGCATTTATCCGTCTTGAAGGCGATATTATCCTCGATTTCAGAATTGCATGGGCTATGAACCTTGACACTCCCGGTGACACCATCATCATGGGCACAAAGGGCTCGGTCAGAGTTCCTTCAACAGAGTGCTGGAACGGTTCGATCGGCGGTCCGCTTGTTATCTATCATGAGATCGCAGGCGAGCAGATCGAAACTCATATTCCCATGAAGAACAATGATGTTGACTGCTTCGATATCAAGATCCGTTCGTTCATCGACGCTGTCAAGGAAGACGGCGAGGCTCCCGTTCCCTGCGGCCAGATCCTTTATAATCAGGCTATCATCGACGGTATTTCCCGTTCCGCAGAGCTCGGCAGAGAAATTGAGATCGAAATTCCCGAAATCTAAAACATTGACTTGTGAAGGTCTGCAGATTTTTTCTGCAGACCTTTTTGCATTTTATCCCGTCTTGATTTTTGCCATATAATATGGTATACTCAGAATGCATTATTATGCTTTTGCAGAAAGGGGGATAGTTACAGTGTGTAACACACTAATCAAAATAGCCTCTGCAATAATTCTCGTTATTACGATAATACTTAACTTTTTCGGAAACCTTTTCGGAATCGGAGATATAATTCCCACTCAGCCCAAGACAACCGAGGGAACGAGCGTGACTCAGAGCATTTCCGAGGAGGTGTCCTTCACAGAACCGACAACGGAAGAGTCAACGACCGAAAGGATAACCGTTAATCCGATGACAAGACCGACCTCTGTAACGGCACCTTCGGCAACGGGTACAACGGTTCCGACAACAACAAGACCGACAACGACTCAGGAAACGGGCCCCAGACTTGAGCAGGCTGTTCAGGAATCGGCTGTTTCCTTCGGCGGAAGCGGAACGGATTCCTATACGGGAGCGGTCGCTGCGGGCGACGGCGGATTCGTTGTCTGCGGAGTGACCTCGTCAACCGACGGCTCGATGAAAAATGTTCCGGATGACAGCTGGAGCCAGTCCTACGGCTATGTTGCCAAGTTTGACAAAGACCTTAACCTTGTCTGGATAAACTCAGTCGGCAGCGAATACGGAGCGGTAAGAGTTGAGGATGTTGCAGTCCTCAGCGATTCGAGCGTTGTTGCGGTCGGATATTCCTCTGCGCAGGATTATGCTTCCGATGATAAATTTGCAGGTTCGATCGAATCGTTCATCGTCAGATACTCCGCCGACGGCAGACTCATTTCAAAGAAGCTTTACGGCGGAAAAGCATTGGACATGTTCATGTGCGTCGATTCTCTCGGTGACGGCTTCGTTGTCGGAGGAAAGACGGATTCGGTTGACGGAACCTTTGCGGACAGCTCGGAATCAGATGCATCGAAAGCTGTTCTGATGGGCTTTGATAAGAATGACAATATTCTCTGGACAAGATATCTTGCGGGCAATTACGGTGCGTGCATCGACGGCATCAGCACGGATGCCGAAGGCAACATTTTCGTAACAAGCGTTACTGCGGCTTCAACGGGAGGCTTTGCCGCAATTGACGGCATGGGCAGCGGATATCTTGATACGGCGGTGATCAAATATAATTCTCAGGGAGAGCTTCAGTGGAGCTTTGCGGTTGCGGGCTCGGGCAGAGAGGATTTCAGCGCAGTTGCCGCTGACGGAAACGGCGGATGCGTTGTTGCGGGATATTATGAGCTTGTAACAACCTATGCGCCCGACGGAACTCTTGCGGACATTCACAATTGCGGCGGAATCGATGCGGTCGTTATCCGCATCAGCCCCGACGGAGAAAAGCTCTGGCAGAGAAGTGTTGCAGGCTTTTCAAATGATTATATTACCGATATAACGGTTGTTGAGGACGGCGGATTTGCCGTTTCGGGATACACCTCATCGGCTAACCGTGATTTTGCTTTGATCGGCAACAAAGGAGAAACGGACAGCTTCTTTGCACTGATAACTCCTGCGGGAAATCTTGCTGATGTTCAGGGCAGGGGAGGCACAAGAAAGGACCGCTCCTCATGCGTTGTTTACGGCGGTGACGGAAAAGCTTTCGTTCTCGGTCAGACAACATCGTCGGATATCGATTTCGACGGAATGAATTCTCATATCAACGATACGTTTATCAGCCTTTTCGGCGATGCTTTCACGGGCTTTGTAACCGGATACGGCGTGACGATCAATAACAGCTGAAATGAAGAATAAAAACCTTTTCATACGCATTCTCACCGTTGCGGTTTCGGCTCTGCTGATAATTGCTGCATATTCGTATATTGTCGGAAACGGAACGATCTTCAAAGGCAGCATGGAGGGCGAAACCGTCAGAGCGAGAGTTATCAGAGTGACCGATACCGAAACGCAGAGCGTGAACGGAGAGAGCGAGATAATAACGGTCAGATTCAAGGCTCAGGCTCTTAACACTCAGCTCAGAGGAAAAACTCTGGATGTTATTCAGGAGATTGACAGGTCTTATGCATTCAGCCCGAGGCAGGTTGAGCAGAATGACAAGATTCTCGTTGAAAGCTATACCGAAAACGGTGAAACTCTTTTTTACTTCGGTGATTATGTCAGAATAACTCCGCTGATATGGCTGCTTGTTATTTTCTGCGTTCTGATCGTTGCTTTTTCAAAGGTTCAGGGACTCAAAACGATCGTTTCCCTCGGCTTCACATGCCTTGCGGTGTTCTGCGTTCTGATTCCTGCGATCCTCAACGGACACAATATATATTTATGGTCAATCATTGTCTGCGTTTATATTACGGTCATGACGCTGAGCATGATCAGCGGCTTCAATATGAAGGCGCTGTGTGCATGCATAGGATGCATGGGCGGTGTGCTCTGCTCGGGCATCGTTGTTGTCATAACCGATAAATTTCTTAATATGACGGGACTTCTGGAAGAAGAGTCGATTTATCTTTATCAGCTCTATCCCGATGACCCGATAAATCTTAAAGCGATCATTTTTGCGATGATAATTGTCGGCGCTCTCGGTGCGGTGATGGATGTTTCGATGTCCGTTTCATCGTCGCTTTATGAGCTCAGAACAAAATCACCCGACATAAAGCCTTCGGAGCTGATGAAGTCGGGCTTCACGATCGGAAGAGATATGATGGGCACAATGGCAAACACCCTTGTGCTTGCATATATAGGCAGCTCCCTGACCTGCGTTCTGCTTCTCGTTTCATACAACGCAAACATCGAGCAGGTCATCAACAAGGAAATGATTATTGCGGAGATCCTTCAGGCCCTTGCGGGAAGCATGGGAATGCTTCTTGCTCTTCCTCTGACAAGTGCCGTGTGTGCCGCAATATATTACAGAAAGGACAGATTAAAATGAGCTATATCAAGTTTGACGGTTCAAAGGCACTCGATGTTATCCCCATCGGCAGAATTGCAATCGATTTCAATCCCACGGATATGAATATGCCGCTCTCGCAGAGCAGCAATTTCAATAAATATGTCGGCGGTTCTCCTGCGAATATCGCAGTCGGTCTTGCAAGGCTCGGCGCAAAGTGCGGCTTCATCGCAAGAGTTTCCGACGATCAGTTCGGCGATTATGTCGAGAATTATTTCAAAGCAGACGGTATTGATGTTTCGCATGTTTTCAGATGCGAAAACGGCGAGAAGCTCGGTCTGACTTTCACCGAGATCCTCAGCCCCACTCAGAGCAGCATTCTCATGTACCGTGAAGGCGTTGCTGACCTTCAGGTATGTGTTGATGATGTTGATGAGGAATATATCAAGAGCGCAAAAGCGGTCGTTATTTCGGGTACGGCTCTCTGCACAAGCCCCTCGAGAGAGGCGGCGCTCAAAACTCTTTTCCTCGCAAAGAAAAACGGTGTTGTCGTAATCTTCGATATCGACTACAGAAGCTATACATGGAAGAATAACGACGAGATCTCGATCTATTATTCAATTGCCGCCAAAAACAGCGATATCATTCTCGGCTCAAGAGAGGAATTTGACCTCACCGAGGCTGTTGAAGGTGTATGCCCGAGTGACGAGGAATCGGCAAAGAGATGGTTCTCCTACGGCAACAAAATCGTTATCATCAAGCACGGCAAGGAAGGCTCCGTTGCATATCTTGATGACGGCTCGGCGTATAAGGTCAAGCCCTTCCCCGTAAAGATGCTCAAGGGCTTCGGCGGCGGCGACGGCTATGCTTCAGCATTCATTTATTCGCTTCTTAACGGCAAGAGCGTTCCCGAGGCACTCGAGTTTGCAACCGCATCGGCGTCAATGCTTGTTTCGGCTCACAGCTGCTCGGCGGCAATGCCCTCGGCTGAAGCCGTTCAGAAATTTATCGATGAGCTCAAACCCACCTCGGGCGAGGTTATTGAAAAGATTAAATAAAGAAAAAACGGACAGTCACCCGACTGTCCGTTTGCATTTTATTAACCGATAAATTTGTCGTTTTCCCATTCACCCTCAAAGACACGTCCGTCGGAATAAGTAAGTCTGCCTTTTCCGTGCATTCTACCCTTCAAAACCTCTCCGTCATAGATAACGCCGATGCCTGGGTTGACAAAATGAGTCTTTCCTGTCATATCGTCATCTTCCCAGTCGCCGTCGTAAATCTTTCCGTCCGGGCAGGTGAGCTTACCTTTGCCGTGTTTAATGCCGTTGACCCAATCACCGTCATAAACCCGACCGTCGTGATATTCCATGCGGCCCTTGCCTGTTATTGTGTCCTCTGTAAAATCGCCGACATAAGTATTTCCGTTTGAGAAACAGAGTTTACCTTTGCCGTGCCTGACACCGTTTGCCCATTCGCCCTCGTAATATTCACCGTCGGGCCAGACATATTTACCCTTGCCGTGTCTTAATCCGTTGAGTGTTTCTCCCGTATAAAACGATCCGCTTTCATAAGTGATTGTTTGCATGGGAATTGCAGTTTGTGTCAGCACATCGACTGTTTCGGTTTCTTCTGCATCTGTATGTTTTCTTACGGCATCAATAACTTTTTGCATTTCGGGAGAATCCGCATTCACATCAAGAATCTTTTCGATGTGTTTGTTTGTAATATAGTATTTAAATGCTTTATTAATTGCTACATCCTCAATTTGTACGATTATAAAGGGGATTTCTGCCCCTTTGGCGAGATTTACTTCCGAGTCAACCTGATCGGATTCTTGTGATGCCTTACTCAGAAGGAGGCAGAAACAATCGCTATGCTCAATTGCATCTGTTATTGCTTCGGCATATCTGCAACCTGACGGAACATCATACGGTGCCATCCATGTTTTAATCCCGTTGATATTGAAAACGGAACGAAAAGCATCTGCCTTTTTTATATCCTTTGAACTGTAGCTTATAAATACATGGGCCATAATCTCACTCCTGCAATTTTTATAATTTAGAATTATATCTATATTATAGCATTTATATTTCTTGAAATCAATATAAAGTTTTGTTTGGGGATGTTTTCTCATCGACCATTTGAATTCCATCCTAAAAAACAAAGATCCGCATCTGAAGATGCGAGCCTATATTTTTTACTATTGTTAATAACGGATTTGTTGAAGATTTGCTTTAAATGAAATATTTTCTTGCGAAAACATGAAATAGTCCTGACGGATTGTGAAATTTAATGCTGACGTATTAAGTGAAATTAAATCCACCCACCGCCGCAGCGATTTCACCCGAACAAAGCGAGAATTTCACATTGCGAAGCAATATTTCATCCACCCGAAAGGGTGGATTTAGTTAAAAAAGCACTTCTTGCGAAGTGCTTTTTCTGGCCCGATTGTTAATAACGGATTTGTTGAAGATTTGCTTTAAATGAAATATTTTCTTACGAAAATATGAAATAATCCTGACGGATTGCGAAATTTAATGCTGACGCATTAAGTGAAATTAAATCCACCCACCGCCGCAGCGATTTCACTCGGGCAAAGCGAGAATTTCACATTGCGAAGCAATATTTCACCCACCCGAAAGGGTGGATTTAGTTGAAAAAGCACTTCTTGCGAAGTGCTTTTTCTGGCCCGCCCGAAGGGATTCGAACCCCCGATCTTCAGAATCGGAATCTGCTGCGTTATCCAACTGCGCCACGGGCGGATTTAATTTTACCTAATGAAATATACTATGTTTGAACAAAAAAGTCAAGCGAATGCAGTCGAAGCGTTTCCTGATTCTTTTGTGTCAAAAATCGGCACCCTGCAGGCTTTACACTCCTGCGGGTGCCGTCTGCTTTTATTTCGGATATTTCGTTCCGTTTTTGTATTCGGCAATTATATTTCCGTAGAGATCGTATTCGATTGCGTCGCTGACCTTATCATCAACCCAAACGCCGTCAATTATAACCTTATCCGAAAAATATGTTCCCTTGCCGACTCTTTTTCCGTCCTCGAACGAACCGTCATGACGGTTTCCGTTCTGCCAGACAACTCTGCCGAGACCCGTTCTTTTTCCTTTTTTATAGTCACCGATATAAACAGTTCCGCTTTTCCAATGGTATATACCTATACCGTTAAGAAGGTTATCTTCGTATTCTCCTTCAAGGCTGTCGCCGTTTGTCCATGCAAAGATTCCGAGTCCCGACTTTTTGCCGTTTTCAAACATGCCTTTATATATTTTGTCTTCACGGGTTTCTTTGCCGAGTCCGCTTCTTGAACCGTTAATAAAATCGCCCAGATATGTATATCCGGAGTTATCCGAGCAGTCATATAAGCCAAGCCCCATTCTTTGACCCGTCTGATAATCGCCGATATAAAATGTGCCGTCAGCCCAGACATGCTTTCCGATGCCGTTTCCCTCATCATCCTTGTATGTACCCACAAACACACTGCCGTCGGTCCATGTGCATCGTCCCGTTCCGTTCAGCTTTCCGCCAAGGAATTCACCCTCGTAAACAGTTCCGCTTTCCCACTTGTAAACTCCGAAGCCTGTTCTTATGTTCTCATGGAAATCTCCGTGGTATTCGCCGCCGCTTGCCCATTTATAGGTACAGACTCCCGACCTTTTGCCGTCAACACGATTTCCGCTCCACTCATCCCCGTTACTGTAACGCACCGTTTCAACAGACTCTTCCGAACGGGTGGATGCACGGAAATTGAAGCTCTGAAGTTTTTTGTCAAATTCAGCTTTAAGGGAACCGTACTGCGTGATCTTTCGCCTTATAAGCTCCTCTTTTTCTTCGATAAGCTTTATCTTTTCTTCAAGAATGCGGGAATTCTCGTTTGCCCGTCTTATCTTATCCTCAATTTCGGCAGACTTGAATCTGTCGGCAAAAGAATCCCTCTTCTCCGCATAAGTCGGAGTTGTCGGACGGACATCCGTCTTTTTAATCTGCGCTTCAGAATCCGTTTCTTCGCTGACTGCGGGCTTTTTGCTTGCAAGAATCGCCCTGATCGTTGTCACGAGGTTGTTCATTGCATCCGCTTTCTTCTCGTATGCATCGATTCTCTGGCTTCTTGAAAGAAGGAAATCAAACTCATCCCGAAGAGGGCATTGCTCGATCTGAAGAGGAAGGATGATCTTCCCGTTTTTGAACGCATTTTCAACCTCCGCCGAAACCCAGATGGACTTCTGAGCCTTGTCGGAGAGAATAAGGAGAAAAACAGAACACGCCCTGATAGCCTTGGGAATTTCAAGCGTATAGTTTGATCCGGGAGGAATTGAATTCGGAGCCATCCATGTTGAGATACCGTTCTTTTGAAGAACGCTGTTGACTGCAATAGCTTCCTCCGATTCCAACGAGCTGTAGCTGATAAAAACGTCCATGATCCACCTCTGATTTGATTATCTGTTATAAGTATATCATTGCAGAAAACATAAATCAAGAATTAAAGTATATAATCTGAATCCGCAGCGATAATCCGCTTTATATGAAATTACCCCGACAGGTTGTGAAAATCAATGCCGGTATATTAAATGAAAAAGCACCGACAAAGTCGATGCTTTTTGGGGTATGAATGATAATAACAAATTTTCAGAAATTCTTTTAATATAATATTTTCTTGCGAAAATATGAAATAGTCCTGACGGATTGTGAAATTTAATGCTGATGCATTAAGTGAAATTAAATCCGCCCACCGCCGCAGCGATTTCACCCGAGCAAAGCGAAAATTTCACATTGCGAAGTCATATCCCGTTCGGACGGCTATTCAGTTTTCAAAGAACAAAAAAGGAGCCGTTGCATAGAAACACCAAAAGGCGAGACAACTACCTCGCTTTAAAAAGTGTGTCTATGTAACGGCTCCCGTTAAGAGTCCGGGATCACTTACGGCATGCATCCCAGCCTGTGATCCAAGGCAAATGGGATGTGTGCGGCAATTACGTTAGCCTGCCGCCGCGTTGTCGGGCGTAAAGCCAGCAAATATGTTGACACCGATATTCAGCTTTTGTGGCTTTCCCGCACAAAGCGACAAAATCACAGATATCATTATACAGAGCATTTGTTCGTTTGCCAAGAGGCTAAATCAAAAAAACGCGTCAATTCTCTCAGGTGTCGGTATTTAGCGACAACTTAAAATCGACACGAGTCATTTTTCCTTGTTATTTCACAATAATTTCGCTTTTATGGCTTGCAATTCCGCATATTGTGTGCTATGTTAGACTTAATTATAAATTAAAACCAGGAGGCCACTTATGAAAAAGTTACTTATACTCGCGCTTGCTCTCTTAATGATCGTCAGCCTGGCGGCTTGCAAAGGCAACGATCCCGGAAGCACCGGCACAAACCCGCCCGCAAGCAGCACCGGTGATAATCAGCAGTCCGGAAACGAGTCCGGCAACAGCAACACTTCGCAAAGCGGCAATAACGCCGAGGCGGCAAAACTCACCGGAAAGCTCAATCTCATCGAACTCGACGACAGGGATCCGTCCGTACTTCGCGGCGTGACCGTCAAAGGCAACTGTGCCGGCGGCTACGACGGCATCAACGGAAAAGAGTCCTCTCTGACCGACGTCCGCTGCATCTTTGAACTGAACGAGTGGGTCTATTTCTACCCGGATACCGACGCGACCAACGGACTCAGAGTCTGGATACTCAAGCACCGCGACGATCAGGAATATTACAACACAGCCAAATTCTCCGATCTCGATCCGAACTTTGCGAACTATTGCGATCTTCATTATCCCGAGGATGCGGAAAATCCAGATGAAATGGAATGGGGCAGCTTCTATCTGCATCCCGAAGAATGCGAACCCGGCTATTACGATTTTGTTTTCACTTACGAAGGAAAGGCGATCGCCACCCTGCTGACCCGCTTCTATGCCGAGGGTGAGCTCTCCGCCAAATCCGACGCCGAGCTGGAAGCACTGATGCACGAATGAGCGAAGCCGTGTTCGAAGAACGTTTTGTAAAGCTTGTCGAAGATAACGGCGGCTTTGAGTTTTATCAGGCGTACCGGGGCGACGTGGATCTGATACTCGGCGGCAAGGGCAACACCTTTTGGTACGTCGTGATGAAAAAAGGCAAGGTCACGGAGTCTTATATCGGGAAAAACGCCGGCGGCATTTGGGAAGACGTTTACGTCAAAGGCAGCGGCGCAACTCAAAAGACGAAAGCCATGCCCGCAGGCAGCACGATCAGGAAGATCGCCGAAAAGGCGTATCTCTGCCAGGATGAAACGTGGGTCACACGGCGCACGCCGAAACCGATCGAGGATTCGCACCCGCGCTACCATTACGTTTACGGCTTCGGCGACAAGGGGCTTGACGTATCGGTAGAATACGGCGTGACCATCGCTTACAACGACGTCAAGGACGCTGACGCGGGTTTTCATTTAAGATACCTTTATACGGGCTCCGACGTCGAAACACCGTAATACTTCGGGGGCGGATAAGCTCCGCCCCCGTTTGCTTTCTATTGAGGAGGGTTGTAAATTGCTAAAGAGATTTCTGTCTTTGGCGTTAGCGGTACTTATGACTTTATTGCTTTGCTCCTGCGATTTCCGGTCGTTATTCGGAGGGGAGCAAACGTCGTCCGACAACGTCAAAGATGATCCCATCGTCGGCGACGGATCTTCTTATTCTGAGTTTATCAACGTTATGAAAGAGATCAAAACGCGCGGCGATAAAACGTCGGAAATGGGGCTTCCGGTCAACAGCGAATACTATTATTCCTTCGCCGGGGCTTCGGTCAGCGCGTTCCGCTACGCCGTGGAATATATTCTCTGGTTAAAGGGCGAGGGTGACACGCTCGATTCCTTCACTTCCGGCAGCAGATACAGCGGCTTTGATACGATTGCCGAAATCAATTGCTCTTCGCCGTATCCGACGTATTTTGAGGGCTTGCTGTATGAAGTGCAAGGAAAAAAAGAAGAGGCGATCGAATCCTATGCGTGGGCGTCGATCATGCCGACGTTCCCGGAAGAAGGGCTGGATTTTTACTATCTGAAAAAGATGGAAGTCAATAAGCTGTATGAACTTAGGGATACTCTGCGCGAAGTCGAGGAGTCGATTTATTCCGTTTACGCTCCGGTTCTTACAGGGGCTGAACGGGACAGGACCATGTATGACAGCGAGTCTCTTATAAGTAAATCATCGGAATGTGTAAAGGAGGCCGATTATACGTCGGCACTCTATTACGCGAAGCAGGCGCTCAGAGTCGATCCGTTTGACGAACTCGTGTGGCAGAACGCCGCTATTTGCGCAATTTATTCGGAGGATTTCATACTCGCAGGAGAATATATCGACGAAGCGACGGCTATTTTCCCCAAAAACGAGAAACTCATAGAGATCAAGCGTGCTATGCTTGATGCGATAGATAAGGAGGCGCGGTAATGAAAAAGGTAAGAAAATCTCTCGCGGCATTGCTCGCGCTTGTATTTACGGTATTCCCTTTGACTTTTGCTTTTCCCGTATCAGCGGCAGCTGGAGCGGCATCCGGCGCTGAGATCGTCGGTATCGATTACAGCCGCATCACGCAAAAGGCGGATCATAGCCAAAAGAGCTATCCTGTTGAGCTGAAACTCGGCGACGTTACTTTTAACGGTGAACTCGTCGGCGAAGTCGGGCTTACGATGGAAGAATTGAATGCCGTAATACGGCAGACGCTTGAAGAGAAAGATCTCACGCCGGAGCGCGTCGCGCTCGTTAAAAAAATCGCGGAGCGTGTACAGACCGACGCCAAGCTGTATTGGGGAGATCAGGTAGTTTCGGGACTGCTTTCATATCTGCCGATCCCCGGCACGATATTCAGCGTCGGCGATTACTATGAATACGTCGTGCACGATGATCTCGGTTCAGCGGCGTTTTCCGCAAAAAAAGA
>JAFSFB010000014.1 GCA_017435385.1 Clostridia bacterium
AACAAACAGCCGCTCGTGAGCGGCTGCCAGCGATTGTAATGCGCTGCTAAACCTTCAACGCCCCTTCCAGGGGCTAAGCCTGTATCAACCCCTTTTAGGGGTTAGTCAAACCACCGGTTCAACCGGTGGTTTGTGATTTTTGCCGTATATTAATTATTTGCAAAGCTCGTCTGCAAGAGCCTCGATCTGAGAAAGAATTTCTTCGCTGACTGCGGACATTATCTTAACGCCGTTTTCGGCAAAAGTCAGATTCTTGCTGTTTGCAAGCATCTCTTTCATGACCTTTGCGGCAAGAGGTGCCCAGCTTCCGTTTTCAACGAAAGCAACCGTTTTATTCTGGAAGTTTCTTTCGGTGAGATGGTTGATGAATTCACGCATGAAGGGGAAAATCTCGCCGTTATAGGTCGTTGTTGCGAGAACGATCTTTCCGTATCTGAATGCATCCTCAACAGCCTCAGCCATGTCGTCTCTTGCAAGGTCGGTGACTGCAACCTTGGGGCAGCCCTTTTCTCTGAGCTTTTTGGCAAGGATCTCAACCGCCTTTTTCGTGTTGCCGTAAACGGAGGTGTAAGCGATAACGATGCCCTCGCTCTCCGTGCCGTATGATGACCATGTATCATAAAGACCGATATAATATCCGAGGTTTTCGGTCAGAATCGGGCCGTGAAGCGGGCAGATGATCTGAATGTCGAGAGCGGAAGCCTTTTTGAGAAGAAGCTGAACCTGAGCGCCGTATTTGCCGACGATTCCGAAATAATATCTTCTTGCCTCGCATGCCCAGTCCTCGTCGGCATCGAGTGCGCCGAATTTTCCGAAGCCGTCTGCCGAGAAAAGAACCTTGTCCGTGCTGTCATATGAAACGATGACCTCGGGCCAATGAACCATCGGAGCGGTGACAAAGGTCAGCTCGTGTTTTCCGAGAGAAAGAGTATCTCCGCCGCCGACAACGATTCGTCTGTCCTCAAAATCGGTTCCGAAGAAATTCTTCATCATCGAAAAAGCCTTTGCGGAAGAAACGATTGTTGCCTCGGGATATTCATTCGCAAAGTTCAGAATGTTTGCGGAATGGTCGGGCTCCATATGATGGATAACGAGATAATCGGGCTTTTTTTCGCCGAGAGCATTTTTGATGTTGGAAAACCATTCATCCGTGAAAGCGGCATCGACGGTATCCATGATTGCGATCTTCTCGTCGATTATCGCATATGAGTTATATGACATTCCGTTGGGAACGACATACTGACCCTCGAAAAGGTCGATTTTTCGGTCGTTGACGCCGATGTAAACTATATCCTTCGTGATATTCATAAAAACCACCTCATCATAAATCTGCTGTTAAGTATATCACATAAAAAAAGAAATATCAATATGAAAAGTATTGGCTGAGCGTTGATTGACATATGATAAGGTTTTTAATATAATAAAAGAAATAAGCCGAAAGCGGAGGTGCTCCGATGATAATTCTGAAAAGTGCGGCGGCGATCCTGACTGCCGTTATAATGCTTTTTTCTGCCTCTGGAATAACCGAAGTCATTCCGTATCTTGCCGTAATTCCCGACATGATGAAGGTCGGCGCTGACTATATTTCTCTGAACAGGAACGAAAATGCCGTCAGCAGAAAAGAGCTGAAAAAAGAGGTCGAAAAAAACAAAGGCAAAGAGCATCCGTTCGTGCTTGTAAAAAAAGAAAATTTTGACATTGTCAGGCAGGAAAGACAGCTCGGAAGCTTTTCGGAATATACGGGCAGGCTCAACGAATATGTTGTCGATAACGCCGATGCTCTTCTTGATATGACCGTCTATCCGCTCATGGAATATGAGCTTGACGAGGAGGACAGCATTCTTTCGATTTCCAGAGAGGTTATCAACCGAACCGTTATTCTCGGATGTGCGTGGCAGATAACGGGCGAGAGAAAATATGCCGAAAGAGCATGGCTTGAGCTTGAAAATGTCTGCGGATACGATGACTGGTGCACGGGGCATTTCCTTGCGACTGCCGAAATGGCTTTTGCGGTTTCGGTCGGCTATGACTGGCTTTTTGACTATCTGACTCAGGAGCAAAAAGACCTTCTTGCCGAAAAAACTCTCGAATATGCCGTGAAGCCTGCTCTTTCCAAAAACTATCTCAAAAATTGGTTCACATGGTCAAAGAATAACTGGAACAGCATTTGCTACGGCGGAATCGGAATTGCCTGCATGGCGTTTGCCGATTATTTTCCCGAGGAGTCGGCGGAGTTTCTCTCAATGTGTTATGCCAACATGCCGATTGCTTTTGAAAATTTCACCCCCGGCGGTGTCTATGCCGAGGGTCCGGGCTACAGCAACTCGGGCATGAACGCCATCGTTTATTTCATTGCGACCTCTAAGAATTATTTCGGCACGGATTTCGGAATGTCGGAGATCGACGGCTTCAGACAGCTCGGGAAATTCCCTGCTTATATAACAACGCCGACGGGAGTTTTCAATTTCGGTGACAACAAGAACCGCATGTGCTTTACTCCCGTTCTTCATTGGTATGCTTCGCAATATGATTCTCCGCTTCTTGCCGTTTATCAGATGTGGGATATGCCGACGGATTTTGTTCCCGACGCATCCGATGCCGTTGAAAGAAACGGCTCAGGTAAGGAGGATGCGCTGTCGCTCTTGTGGTATGACAGAAGCTATACTGCCGAAAGCTCGGATTTCAGCTCAGAACCGCTGACGGTTTATATGCCCTCGGATGTCGGTCAGGAGCTTGTGCTGATGAGAAGCGCATATCTTGATTCTCAGGCAACCTTTGCAGGAATCAAGGGAGGATATAACTATACCAATCACGGCGACCTTGATATCGGCACCTTCGTTTTTGATTCCATGGGAGAGCGGTGGGCGGAGGAACTCGGACCCGGAGCGTACGATGCGCCGGGATATTTCGTGAACCTTCCTGCAGGCGGCAGATGGAAGAATTATTGCAAGCGTGCCGAAGGGCAGAACACTCTCGTTATCAACCCCGATATGACTCTTGACGATCAGTATGCCCTCGCCGAGTGCGGATTCAGCTTCGCTGATTTCAGGGAAACGGATGACGGAGTTTTTTGCTCCCTTGATATGACCGATGCCTACAGAATGAATGCGGCAACAAGGGTGACGAGAGAATTCGGTCTTTTCAACAACCGTACATCTCTGAGAATAACCGATAACATCAGATGCATTGTTCCGAGCGAAATATATTGGTTCATGCATACAAAAGCGGATATCGGTATTTCCGATGACGGCAAATCCGCAATTCTCACGCTCAACGGAAAGCAGATGAAAGCAACTCTTCACGGCGACGGAGCTTTCAGCGTTATGCCTACCGAAGCCATCGGCGGCAGATACGAATATGATGCGGATTATTCCGATATAAGCAAGCTGACGGTGCATCTTGAAGGAGTAACCAAAGCGGAAATATGCGTAACTCTTGAGCCTGTAGTTTAAAAAGAAAAGACACAACTCTTCAATACGGAGCTGTGTCTTTTTTTGATTTATTCAGAAAGAAAATCAAACGATTTTCTGCCGCTGACGCTGTGCCTGCCGTTGAAAACATCGATGATGAGATTATCTTCCGTACCTGCGAGAGAATAGACCCGTCTGATTTTTTCGTGAGCCTCACGGCTTGCGTGAATCGGAAATAATTTATCCCTTGTTCCGCTTTCGATCAGAAGCTTTCTCGGGGCTATGCCTGAAGCAAAATCGCTGATTTCGCCGATGCTGAGAATATTCGGAATGTAATTGTCGGGGCAGTGCCAGAGCGAAAGGATGCTGTCTTTGAAAGAATTTACATATCCGCTGACAACCGTTTTTGAAAATCTTTCGTCGATGACGGAGGCATAAAGTGCCGTCAGACCGCCGCCCGAAATCCCCATGATGCCGAGATTTTCGGGGCTGATTTTTTTCTCGCTTATCAGAATATCGGCGCAGGCGATTGCCTGAGCGATTCTGACGGATGCCGTTGTCAGACCGTAAGGGAGAAGATGATGAGAAAGCTCGTCGCAGGAGCTGATATAAAACGGCTTTGTCAGATCTTTTTTCAGCCTTGCCTCACCGAAGCCGAAAAGCTCGGGTGCGGCAACGACGCAGCCTCTTTTTGCAAGCTCAGCCGCAAAGCATTTCTGATAGTTGTCAAAATATCTTATATGCTTTTTCTTTCCGCTTTTCGAGATGTTCAGTATCTGGCGCACGCCGTAGCCGTGACCGCACAGAGCGACAACTCCCGAAGCGGATTTTTTCATTTCTTTCGGGGTGAGAATGAAAACCGCTGTTTTCAGATTTTCGCAAAGCTCAAAGCTGTATTTCTGAAGAGTATATTCGGGATATTCAAGAGCTTTTCCGACCTTTTCAAGGCGGTAATTTCCGCAGAAAAGCTTTTGAATTCCGAACAGCTCTTTCGTCTTTTCTCTGATATTTTTCCCGACGGCAAGAACCTCCTGCGCCGTTTTTGCATCGGCATAGGGCTCGGCACGCATTTTTTCATAAATGCCTGCCATAAATGTGTCGGGAGAATAAGGGCTGTTTTTCATCGTGCCACCTCGTCAGAAATCGATTTTGGCAACGGGAAAAGCATTCCGACTGCTTGTTCCGAGATAAACGGTGTAGCTCTTGTCGAGCTCCCATTCGCCGAGGTCGGGGTTGTAGAACTTGATATCTTCCGTATCAACGCATATCTCGGCTTTTACGCTCTGATCTGCACAAACGCTCACTCGCTTAAAGCCCTTGAGAAGCTTTATCGGTCTGTCGCTTTCTGCGCCGTTGCTTCCGATATAGACCTGAAGAACCTCGTCGCCGTCAGCCTTGCCGATGTTTGCAACCTCGGCTCTGACGGCGATTTTTCCGTCATTCTTTTCTGCCTCGGGATTTCTGATTTCAAAGTCGGTATAAGAAAGACCGAAGCCGAACGGATAGTCGGTCTCAATGCCGTTCTTTTCAAAGAGCGTGTAGCCGTGATAATATCCGTATTCGATCTCCTTGTTTTTTGCACCGACATGAAGGAAATCGGGATAGTCGCTGTCCTTCTTTGCAACCGTGAAGGGAAGCTTGCCGCCGAAATTCTTGTCGCCGCTGAGATTGTCGGCGAGAGCGTTTCCGCCCTCGATTCCGCTGTAGAACGACATCAGAATTGCATCGGCGCAGTCCGCCCAGTCATTGATGACATATGCGCTTCCGCCCATGATGTTGACAACGAGCTTTTTGCCGCAGGCGGAGAGAGCTCTGATGAGTTTTACATCCTCTTCGGGAAGGTGAAGGTCAGCTCTGTCGCCGCCCGAGCCCTTGGGCTTCTTCTTGATGTTGCCCATGTTGACGAGAAATTCGCCCTCCTGAAGCCAGTCGCTTCCGACACAGACAACGATATAGTCGCTTTTTGCGGCGGCAGACTTTGCTTTTTCGGTGTCGCAGCCGTTATATACGGTAACATTTTCTTCGCCGAAACGGGCTTTGATGCCCTGATACGGGGTGACGGTGTAGGGACTGAAAACATTGCTGCTGCCGTGGTCCCCCGTATTGATCTTATCGGCATATCTTCCGATAACGGCAATCTTTGCGCCGCCCGAAATGGGGAGAACACCGTTCTTGTTTTTGAGAAGCACCATACCCTTTGCCGCCGCTTCACGGGCAAGGTCGGTATGCTCCTTTGAAAGAATAACGGATTCGGGATGCTTTTTATATTTCGGGAAGGTTCTGAGCATGGCACGAAGAATCCTGCCGACGCTCAGGTCGACATCTTCCTCTGAGATGTCGCCTTTTCTTAGGCGGTTTCCGATGAATGCATATTTAAAAGTATAGGGCATTTCGATGTCAAGTCCTGCTTTGAGGCTTCTTGCGGCATCGTAAATGCCGAAGAAAAAGTCGGAAATCGTGAAGCCGTCAAAGCCCCATTTTGTGCGGAGAATATCCGTCAGCAGAGGCTTGTTCTCACAGCAATATGTTCCGTTGACCTTGTTATATGCGCCCATTATCGACATGGCACCCGCATCGATGCATTTTTTGAAATGGGGGAGATAGACCTCGTGGAGAGTTCTTTCGTCAGCCTTTGCATCAACGCTGAAGCGAAGGTCCTCAATGCTGTTGAGTGCGTAATGCTTCGGGCAGGCGATTATGCCGTTATCCTGCATGGCTTTTGTGAGAGCAACGCCCATTTTACCGAGCAGGAACGGATCCTCGCCGTAGGTTTCCTGCGCTCTGCCCCACATGGGGTTGCGAAGAAGATTGATGCAGATTCCCGCAAAGAGATTCGCTCCGCCTGCGCTTGCTTCTCTTGCAAAAACCTCGCCGATTCTGTATTCGAGCTCGTCGTCAAACGCCGCTCCTCTGAGCATCGAAACGGGGAAGCATGTGCTTTTGCCCAGAACAATGCCTCTCGGACCGTCGGCAAAAAGTATCTCGGGAATTTTCAGCCTTTTGCATCCGCCTGCGGGATACGGTTCGGCATTATAAAATCTTCCGTTTTTGAGAAAGTTTTTTGCGGTGACCTTCATCGCATGCCCCTTGAGCATTCTGAGCTTTTCATCAAGGGTCATTTCGCTGACGAGCTCGTCGGCAAGGAGCCTGAGGTTTTCCTCAGAGGGGTTTTTCTTATATAAATCGATCGCTCTGACAAAATCCATATTATATCTTCCTTTCGTTGAGATATGATTCAAACGGTCTGCTTTCGCAGGGTACGGGAGGGGTTTTCACATAACTGACAGAGCCGTTTTCCGTTACAGTCAGAAAACTTCTGTATTCCTTGTTTTCAGGGACGGTTATGCCGTTTCGCACGAATACCGCTCCGCCTCTGCTGCCCGTTTCGGGCATTTCCGTGACAATGGTATTCAGAAGAGCGTGAGCACTCACGAGCATATCGCGGTCGTAATAATATTCGCTGAGAGAAAGGTGCTTTTTCGGATAAGCTTCGATCAGCGACAAAATTTTTTCAAGAAGAGCGGTGCATTTTTCATAATCACGGATGAAAGAAGCGCAGCCGCTCATTTCCGTTCTGATAAATGAATAGTCAACCGTTTCATCGACGGTGAATTCCGAGAAAAGCCTTTCCGCCTCTGCAAGAGCGGCTTCAAGGGCTTTGCTGCCTGAATATTTTCTTTCGGAGCGGCTGATATGCTTGGCACAGACAAGTCCTCCGACCTGAGTGTCATTGAGTGCCGAGCCGCCGGGACGGGTGAGTCCGAATGAGCCTGCCGCCTCTCCGATAACATAAAGTCCGTCGATGCCGCTCATATAGTTTTCATCGGTATAAACTCCGCCGTTGTTGTGCTGAGCGCAGACGGCGATTCTGAGCTTTTCGCCGTAAAGATCAATTCCGTTGTCGGCATAAAGCCTGATTGCTTTGGGGTTCAGCTTTTTCAGCCTTTCAACGGGCGTTTCTTCCGTTATGTTCATAGCCGAAAGATATTCTCTCGCTTCGTCGGAAAGAGAATCAATGCTGAAACTCTCGGGATTCTTCGTGAAATCAAGAAAAACCTTTTTGCCGAGAAGAATCTGTTCGTGAACGGCAACATCAACCGCTGACGAGCCGCCGAGTCGGTCGAAGCTGAACGGCCATTGATAGCCCTTCAGAAATACCGTGCTGCAAAGCTCGGCGTCATTATCAAAATATCTGCGGAGAAATTCATCCTCGTTTCCGTTTTCGTCAACGCTGACAAATCTCGGGATAACCTGCATAAAGCTTCCCGAAACATTCCATCTGAAATCGGTTGAAGAAAGTCCGTACTGCCATTGTGAAAAGTTGCAGAGTCTGACACCCGACTCAATGAGAACGCCCGTCATGCCGTGCTGCGACTCGGGATAGACCGAGCTTTCGTAAATGCAGGCGGGAGCACCCGTTGCAACGATTATATTTTTGGCGGCGATTGCCTCGGGTTTACCGCTTTTTTTGTTGAGAACAATAACTCCCTCAACGGAGTTTTCGCTTTTTGCAATACCGATGACCTGCATGCCGTCGAGCACGGGAGTGCGGTTTCGCTTTATGACAGCATCTTCAAGCTTTTCTGTCATGAGTTTCGAGGTCAGAGGACCGACGGAGGTTGCCCTCGAGGTGCTGTCATGGTCGGTCTTATAACCGGGATATCCGCCGAAACGGTCCTGCGGAAAGTTCACCCCGTAATCGCAAAGACGGAGAAAGCATTTTGCGCTGTTGACTGCCTGCTTATATGCCTTGATACCGTCGCATGAGCCCGAGCCGCAGATGTCGTTTGCCATTGCGAATGCGCTGTCTGACGAAACGCCGTCCATGGATATTTTATAGTAAGTCTGTTTGTCGCTGCCCGTGTTTCTCGATGTGCCCGAGAGTCGGTTTTCGGTTATAACGGCGATGTCCGTTATTCCTTCTTTATGAAGCCAGTCGGCGGCGCTGTAGCCTGCCGCACCGCTTCCGATTATTATTGCATCGTAAATTTTTCTCATAAGCATCTGATGTTGAAACCGCCGTCGCAGTCGATAACCGTGCCCGTGCAGAAATCGAAGCTGCCGTCTGCGATTGCGGCAACGCATTTTGCGATGTCCTCGGGCTGTCCCATTCTCTTTATCGGAGTGATACCCTGCTCAATCAGAGCCTCATATTTCTCCTTGACCTTTGCGGTCATGTCCGTTTCGATGATACCGGGACGGATTTCTATAACGCTGATGCCGAATTCGGCAAGCCTTGCGGCGAAAAGCTTAGTAATCATCGAAATTCCTGCTTTGGAAATGCAGTATTCTCCTCGGTTGACCGATGCGGTATATGCCGACATCGACGAGATGTTGACTATCCTTGCCGATTTGTTTTTTGTAAGCAGGGGAACGAATTTCTGGGTGACAAAAAATGTTCCTTTAAGGTTGATATCGGCAACAAAATCGAAATCCTCGGGAGTTATTTCGAGAATATCTTTTCTTTCTTTGGGGGCAACGCCTGCATTGTTGACGAGAAGGTCAACGCTTCCGAATTTCTCTTCCGCAAAGGAAACAAGAGCGCTGATATCATCTTTCTCCGAAATGTCAGCCGCAAAAAAGAACGCTTTGTCGGGATATGCCGTGCAGAGCTTTTCGGCAAGGGTAGTTATGCTTCTCGCCGAAAGAATGACCGAAAAGCCTTTTTTTATAAGGGTTTCTGCGATTGATAAGCCGATTCCTCGGCTTGCACCCGTTACAACAGCAACCATATAAATTCTCCTTTATTTTTTTAGAACATCTCTGCGGTAGTAAGGCATATAAACCTCGCTGTCCCTGACAGGGCAGCCCGCAACGCTTGCGTTTCGCATGAGCTCGGTGCATTTGCTGCATTTGAGGCATACCTTGCTTTTGTCGAGCTTACCGTTTTGCAGATAATCTCTGAAGAAATCGGGGTATGCGAAGGTCATGCGGCCGAAGCCTGCAAGGTCGGCAACGCCGTCCGAAAGAGCATCCGACACATAATCAAGAGCGTTTTCGCCCTCAAAGCTGAGTCCCGACATGATGAATTTTATCTCGGGGAAAGCGGTTTTCAGCTCTTTCGTTACGCCGTATATTCTTTCCATTCCGATTTTTCCGTCCTCGGGAGCATTGATGCAGGGACGGTTGATATGCGGAATGAGATAGGGGTTTCCGAGTGTCAGATTGATCAGCCCGATGCCTCTTTTCTTCAGTTCGGTGATAATGATTTTAGTTTCTGAAAGGTCGATCTCATTTTCTGCGTTTACCCCATAGCCGTAGGGGTAGGGGAAGCAGTCGCAGGCATTGAGCCTTGTTGTTACGAAAAGCTTGTCAGCGGCTTTTCTTGCGCTGTCAACGCATTCGAGATAGAGCCTCATTCGGTTTTCAAGACTTCCGCCGTAACGGCCTTCACGCTCCGTTGCGCTGAGGAATTCGTTGAAAAGATATCCGTGACAGCATTTGACATCGATTCCGTCAAAGCCGACCTCCTGAGCGAGTCTTGCCGCCTCGGCATATCTGAGGGGAATGCTTTCGCAGTATCCGTCATTCGCAACGGTATAGGGCTGGTTTTCCTTTCCTTTTTCCCAATGGCTGTTTCTGTAAGCGACGATGGGCTCGGGAGTGCCGTTCGGCTTGCTGAATCTTCCGCTGTGGGTGAGCTGAACGATGATAAGCGGCTCATATCCGCATTCATCAAGAGCGGTTTTGCGGATTTCGGCAAGAAGCTCCGAATAGCTGTCTTTCGTTTCCTCATTCAGATAAAGCTGACGGGGATTGGCTCTGCCCTCTGCGCAGACCGCCGTTGCCTCGAACCAGATTATTGCCGCACCCGAACGGGCGAAACGCAGATATCTTCTTCTCGTCAGCTCGCCGATCGCACCGTTTTCCTTTCCGTCGCAGCCCTCCATAGGGTGAAAAACGATTCTGTTGGGAATCTGTCTGCCGTAAATGCTCAAAGGTGTGTTGAGTATATTATTCAAAAGAATCATCCTCTTCAAATTGCTTTAACTACATTAAACAATATATTTAATGATTTTTCAATGGATATATCAAATTTTTCGGAAAAAGCATTGTCAAAAGCTGTTGTAATTCGCAAATGAATAAAGTATAATAAAAGAATAACACCGGAGGAGCAGAAAACTCATGAACGAACTGAGCAGTCTTTTTCTGAATATCAGCGACGGGGAAACCGTTGTTCTTGAAAAGAAAAGAATTTATGATGTCAGGCAGGACGATTCTTTCTTTAAAGAAGGCTATTTCTGCTCAAACACGGCAAAAAAGCACGAAAATCCGAACGGTTACCGTCATGCGGCGATATTTCTGAAGGACAGAAAAAACATTGTTATAGACGGCAACGGAGCAACGCTTCTCGTTCACGGAAAGATGACTCCGATGCTTTTTGATAAATGCGAAAATGTGACTGTCAGGAACCTTGCGGTTGATTACGCCTGCCCCACAATGTCGGAATTTACGGTTCTTTCCCGTGATGAGGAAAGCTGTGTTATCCGCATCAATGACGACTGCCTTTTCAGAGTTGACGGAAACGAGCTTGTCTGGCACGGAGAATGCGGCGCTGACGGGAAACCCTATTGGGAGGACTCCAGCCACGGCAACCGCAGACATGTCAAGATATTTGATCCGCAAACCCGGCAGACGAGGGATTTTAACAGGGATGACATGGCTTTCAAAAAAATTGAAGTGCTCGGAGAAAATACTCTCAGACTGTATCCCGTCAACAAGCATGCGGATTTTGCGGCGGGCTGTGTTTATCAGACGAGAAACATTGTCAGAGATCAGACGGGCAGCATGTTTCAGCGGTGCAGAAATCTCTGCTTTGAGAACCTGAGAATCATGTTCATGCACGGACTCGGAATGGTTTCTCAGTTCTGTGAAAACGTGACCTATCGAAGCTGCGATTTCAGCCCTAAGGAGGGCAGAACCGTTGCAAGCACCGCCGATTTCTTCCAGTTTTCGGGCTGCAGAGGCAACCTTGAAATCGAAAACTGCAAGGCGTGGGGTGCTCATGACGATTATGTCAATGTTCACGGAACTCATCTGAGAATTGTCGAAAAGAACGATGCCGAAAACAGCATGACCGTTCGCTTCATGCATGCGGAAACATGGGGCTTTCAGGCATTTGAGGCAGGGGATGAGCTTGAATTTATCCGCTGGGATACGCTTATTCCCTATGCGACTGCAAGGGTTGAAAAATATGAGAAGATAAACGATACGGACATAAAGCTTTTTGCCGACGGACCGTTTCCCGATATCACCGTCGAGAAGGATGTCGTCGAGAATGCGTCGTGGACACCCGATCTTCATGTTTCGGGATGCGATTTCGGCGCAACCTCGGGCAGAGGGATCCTTTGCACGACAAGAGGAAAGGTCGTTATCGAAAACAACCGCTTCTCCGATCTCTGGGGTCCTGCGCTTCTCGTTGAGGATGACTGCAATTTCTGGTTTGAGTCGGGTTATACAAAGGAGATCGTTTTCAGAAACAATGTTGTTTCGGGCTGTGATTTCAGCAATAATTGGGAGGGCTCACCCGTTATCCGATATTCCCCCAAGGTAATGAATGAGGCTTCCTCGGAATATGTTCACGGAAAGCTCGTTCTCAGCGGAAACCGCTTTGAAAAGCCGATGAATGCGGCTCACTGTATATGGTTGACTTATCTCGGGGAAGCCGAGATAACGGATAATATTTTTGATGCGCCTTATACCGTTCACAAGGCTTGTGTCGGCAAGGTGACCGAAAGCGGAAACAGAATTCCGTGATGCTTTGATTGATAACAAGGAGAATGAAATGAAACTTCTTTTGAAACTTTTTGCCGTCTTTGCCAAGGTCGGGGTCATGACCTTCGGCGGCGGATATGCGATGATTCCGATTCTTCAGCGTGAGGTCGTTGAAAAGCAGAAATGGGCGAGCGAAGAGGAGCTGATGGACTATTTTGCCATCGGTCAATGCACACCCGGTATTATCGCCGTGAATACGGCGACCTTCATCGGGCAGAAAAACAAAGGCGTTTTCGGAGGCATTTTTGCAACGCTCGGGCTTGTTTTTCCGTCGCTTGTCATCATCTCGCTTCTTGCGGGAGTTATCGAAGCTTTTTCGCATATCGTCTGGGTTCAGCATGCTTTCGGAGGCATTCGCATCTGCGTTTGCGTTCTTATCGTCAATGCGGTCATCAAGCTGTTCAAAAAAGCGGTTATCGATAAGTTTTCGTTTGTTGTTTTTCTTGCAGTTGCGCTTGCCGCTTTCTTCACCGACCTGAGCCCCGTCATATTCGTTCTTGTTGCGGCTGTGCTCGGCGTTGTCATTAAGAATGCAGGAGGTAAAAAGGCATGATCTTTCTCAGAATTTTCTTTGAGTTTTTCAAAACGGGCCTTTTTGCCGTAGGCGGCGGCATGGCAACGATCCCGTTTCTCTATAAGATATCCGACAGCACGGGATGGTTCACTCATCAGGATCTTGCGAATATGATTGCCGTCAGCGAATCAACTCCCGGTCCGATAGGAGTCAACATGGCGACCTATGTCGGTTATATAACGGGCATGCGTGAATCGGGTGTTTTCGGAGCGATCCTCGGTGCCGTCACGGCAACGCTCGGACTGATTGCCCCTGCGGTTATCATCATTCTGATCGTTGCATCGTTTCTCAAGAATTTCCGTGACAACAAATATCTGAACTCTGCTTTTTACGGACTCCGCCCTGCGTCGACGGGTCTTATTGCGGCGGCGGGACTGAGCGTTGCGGCGTCAAACTTTTTCCCCGAGGCATTTACTCTTGCCTCATTCAATTGGAAGGGAGCAATTCTTGCAGTTGTTCTGATCGTGCTGACAAACATCAAAAAGCTCAGCAAGATTCATCCGATAGTTTTTATTGCGTTGTCTGCGGTCGTCGGAGTGGTTTTTTCGTTTTGATATGTCGGCAGAATGAATTGAAAAGAAGGTGATGACATGCTCGTTGGATTTACTTCAACAACTTTTCTTAATATAAAGAGCCTTGAAAAGATCGTGAAGATCGCCGTTGACTGCGGTGCGGACTGCATCGAGTGGGGCGGCAATCTCCATGTCACAAGTCCCGAAGAAGCGAAAAAAGCGAAGGAGCTTTGCTCTGCCGCCAAAATAAAGATAAGCTCATACGGCAGCTATTACCGTGTCGGAAGTGCCGATTCGCAGGAGTGGAAAAGAATCTGTGAAATTGCTTCGGCGATGGGTGCTCCTGCCGTCAGAGTGTGGCTGGGTAATTCTGACAGCGAAAAAACCGATGCCGCCGATTATGATGCGATCGTTTCGGATGCAAAGGCGATGTGTGCCGTTGCGGCGGAATACGGGATATCGGTCTGCTGCGAATGCCACGGCAACACATATAACAACAATACCGATGCTTTTCTGAAGATCAGAAGTGACATCGGAGCAGATAATTTCAGAACTTATTTCCAGTCACGCTATTGCCGAAGGGAATACGATCTCGACCGGATAGAAAGAACCCTTCCCTTCACGGAGCTGGTGCATATTTCTTATTCCGAGCAGAGGAGAGAGCAGTTTCCTAAGCGTGATTCATCCTATATCGGTTCGCTTCTCGACAAGCTCGTTTCAGTCGGATTTGACGGCGATATGCTCGTTGAGTTTACCTATCCGTTCATGAAAAAGGGCATACCGCTGTTTCTTGAACGGGATATCAAAAAACTGAAAGCCGAAGTCGGCTGCAGGGAGGAATGACTATGTCAGACAAATCTGTTATTTCAAAAGCAAAAAATCTGTACCTCACGGCAAAGGAATACTGGACTGAACCGCCGAAGGGGAACTATATCCCTTATAAGGAGGTTGCAAGCCTGAGCGGAGCAGGCTTCGGTGTTTACTGGACAACGCTGCTTGCTTCAACGATCGGTCTGAATGCATCGAATTTCCTTGTCGGTGCGAGCATCGGGCTCAGACCCGTTGATCTTCAGATCATGCTCAATGTTGCAAACCTTATCGGCATTCCGATGGGTATTTTCCGAAGCTGGTACTATGATAATCATAATATCAAGGGCGGCAAGTTCCTTCCTTTTATTCAGAGAACGGGTCTGCCTATTGTTCTTATCTCCTTGATATTTGTCTGGCTTCCGTATGAAAACATGGAATATATAACCAAGGCAGTCGTTGTCTGGTTCATGTATATGCTTCTTAATGTGTTCTTTTGTTTTTATAATGAAAGCTATACATATTTTCAGCAGATCATAAGTCCGGATGCTCAGGAGAGAGCAACGGTCATGAGCATTTCGCAGGTCATTTATTCCCTTGCGCCAACGATCACGAACCTTATTATTCCTCTGATCGCAGGTCTGACATGGGGACTTAATAATATCTGGACTTACAGAATTATCTATCCCGTTTTTACGATTGTCGGTCTTATAATTGCAACCTTCTTCTTCCGCAGAGTCAAGGAAAGGCTGATCCTCCCCAAGAAGAAGCCCGAGCCCGTGAGAATGCTTGATGCCATCCGTGAGGTTGCGAAGAATAAGTATTATTGGATCATTCAGGCTGCAGGATGGGTCGTTTTTCTCGAGTCGGGCTACGGAGTCATTCTCGGCTGGTCATTTGTTTATGCTCACGGCGGAGCATACGAGGCTTCTCTCGGTCTGGCGAATACGATCATCGGAAACGCCGCTCTCTGGTCGATGCTTCTTGCTCCTCTTGCTATCAAGAAGATGGGAAAAAGGAATCTTCTGATAACGGCGAACTCCATCAATATTCTGATCCTGCTGATTCTTTATTTCGTTTATAAAAATCTTATTCTTATCTGTGTTCTCTGGTATGTCAACACATTTATCAACACCTTCTGGAACATAGTTCAGCATAACATCAGCGCAGATATGAGGGATTATCATCAATGGAAAACGGGAGTCAGGGTCGACGGACTTTTCGGACCTCTCGGAATGATAGGAACGGCTATCGGATTTTTCACGGGCATGTTCTATCCCGCAGTTTATGAAAAGATGGGACTGATCGAGGACTATAATGTTCTCTATGATGACACGGTGCGCAACGGACTCTTTGAGGTTCTGATTCTCTGCTCGGCGGTGGGCGCACTCCTGAATCTTATTCCCTTCTGCTTCTATGACCTGACCGAAAACAAGCACAAGGCATATGTCGGCGTTCTGAAGATCCGTGCCATGTTTGAAAACTATTCAATGGGTGTTCTCGAGGACGGCGAGCTTTCCGAGGCGATGGAGATAATTCATCAGGCAAAGGAGCTTTTCGGGAAAACCAAGCTTCCCGTTGACAAGGCAAAACTCAGAGAAGCAAAAAGGCTTCCCCGAAAGACTGCCGAGGAGAAAGAGCTGAGAGCTCAGGCAATCAGGCAGGCAAAGGCGGAGATAAACAACGCAAAAGAAACCAACCTTGCCATAGAAAGAGCGGCGATAATCCTCGAGGATCTAAACAAATTTTCGGGTGAAGCGGGAGCAGCCAGAGTTGAAACCGCCAGAGCCGATTATGCAAAGGGAGAGGTTTATTTCTATGAGGATGCCGCAGAAGAGCTGAAAGCGGCAAAGCGTATGTCCGCAAAAACAAAATCGGAAAAAGAGATACGCTCCGATGCAATTAAAAATGCTAAGATCAAGAAGGAATCCGCTTCTCTCATCAGAAGATACGGTGCAGAAAATATTTCGGCTCCCGATGAAAGCATAAAGGAAGAAATTCTCTCCAGAGATTCGGGAAGCTTCTTTGAAAGCCTCAAAAATAAGCGTGAGCTCAATGCCTATCTCAAATCTGTTTCGGTGTATACGAGAATAATCAAGCCCTATACGGATGCAAAGAATCTGATTTCTCAGGCAGAGAACTATACGCATTATGATGAGCTTGAAGAAAAATATTTTTCATTGAACTGTGCAGAAGCAGCCGATGAGAGCTGACGGGCACGGCAGCGTTTCGGCATTCGGTTAAATAAACCGAGCGATAAACCGCCGTCATTTGTTCACTTTTTTAATTGACAAAGACCGTTGCCCGATATATAATATAGATGAACATTTGCATGACTGACGGATTTTGCGGATTACCGCAAGGGAGTGTGAATGTTATATAGCCGACCGTCTGGGCAAATCAGTTCATTCAACCTGATTTGCCCTTTTTTGTTTTTTCAGGGTTTTCAGGAGAAAAGGAGTAATTATGAAGCACGAAAATTGGAACGGATTTATTGAAGGCGTTTGGCAGGACGAAATCAATGTTCGTGATTTCATCCAGACCAACTTTAAGGAATACTACGGCGATGCTTCTTTCCTCGCCGGTGCAACTCCCCGAACAAATGCGCTGATGGAAAAGGTTCAGGCTCTTTTTGCTCTCGAGCGTCAGAAGGGCGGAGTGCTTGATATCGATACCGATACCGTATCGTCGCTCACAAGCTATGCACCGGGCTATATCGACAAGGATAATGAGCTCATCGTCGGCATGCAGACGGACAGCCCCCTCAAAAGAGGTGTCAATCCCTTCGGCGGTATCAGAATGGCACGTCAGGCATGCGAGGCTTACGGCTATAAGCTCAGCGACAAGGTTGAGCAGGAATTTCTTTACAGAACGACTCATAACTCGGGCGTTTTCAGAGCATATACCGACGAAATGCGTCTTGCTCGCAAATGCCATGTCATAACGGGTCTTCCCGATGCTTACGGCAGAGGCAGAATCATCGGCGACTACCGCAGAGTTGCTCTCTACGGCGTTGACAGACTTATCGAAGAAAAGAAAAAGGACAAGGCAAAGCTTGCAGACGGAGCTTTCAACACGGAAACGATCCGACTTGACGAGGAGCTTTTCCAGCAGATCGCTTTCCTCGGTTATATGAAAGAAATGGCGGCTATGTACGGCTGTGACATCAGCTCTCCCGCCGCAAATGCAAAAGAGGCAATTCAATGGACTTATTTTGCGTATCTCGCTTCGATCAAGGAGCAGAACGGAGCGGCGATGTCGCTCGGCAGAGTAAGCAGTTTCTTTGATATTTATATTGAGCGTGATATTGCAAACGGCGTTCTCACCGAAGAGGGAGCTCAGGAGCTCATGGACGATTTCGTCATCAAGCTCAGAATCGCAAGACATCTTCGCACTCCCGAATATAACGAGCTTTTCGGCGGCGATCCGATGTGGATAACCGAGGCTGTCGGCGGAATGGGTGAGGACGGAAGAACCCTCGTCACGAAAAACAGTTTCCGCATGCTCAACACTCTTTATACTCTCGGTTCATCTCCCGAGCCGAACCTGACCGTTCTCTGGTCGACCGCTCTTCCCGCAAACTTCAAGAAGTTCTGCGCAAAGGTTTCAGCCGACACCGACTCGATCCAGTATGAAAACGATGACCTCATGCGTCCCGATTACGGCGACGATTATGCAATCGCATGCTGCGTTTCGGCGATGAAGGTCGGTAAGCAGATGCAGTTCTTCGGTGCAAGATGCAATCTTGCAAAGCTTCTTCTTATTGCAATCAACGGCGGATATGACACGACAAGCGGAATCCATATCGGTCCTCAGATGAATATCATGGACGGCGATAAGCTTGACTATGATGCCGTCATGCGCCGCTATATGATCTATATTTCATGGCTCAGCCATCTCTATGTCAACACGATGAATGTCATCCACTATATGCATGACAAATATGCATATGAAAAGACTCAGATGGCTCTTCACGATACCGATGTTCACCGTTTCATGGCATTCGGCGTTGCGGGTCTTTCGGTTGTAGCCGATTCGCTCAGCGCCATCAGATATGCCGATGTCCGTCCGATAAAGGACGAAAACGGTTTTGTTGTTGATTTTGAAACAACGGGCGATTTCCCGAAATTCGGAAACGACGACGACAGAGTTGACTCCATCGCAAAGGAAATGACTCATACCGTTATCACCGAACTCAGGAAGAATCAGACCTACAGAAACGCAGAGCATACTCTTTCCGTTCTTACCATCACATCGAATGTTATGTACGGCAAGAACACGGGCGCAACTCCCGACGAAAGAAAGGCAGGTGCTCCGTTTGCACCGGGTGCAAACCCCATGCATAACCGAGAGGAAAACGGCGCTCTTGCTTCGCTCAATTCGATCACGAAGCTCAGCTATGCTGACTGCCGTGACGGTATTTCAAACACATTCTCGATAACTCCTGAAGCTCTCGGCAAGACCGAGGATGAGAGAATCGACAATCTTGTCGGCATTCTTGACGGATATTTCTCGAAAATGGCTCATCATATCAATGTCAATGTTCTCAACCGTGAAACGCTCATGAAGGCATATGAAAAGCCCGAGGATTATCCCAACCTCACGATCCGTGTTTCAGGCTATGCGGTAAACTTCAACAAGCTTTCGAGAGAACAGCAGCGTGAGGTTATCAGCCGCACATTCCATGAATGCATATGAGCATTGTCGGAAGAGTCCATTCGGTGCAGAGCCTCGGAACGGTTGACGGCCCCGGAATAAGATTTGTTGTTTTCCTTCAGGGCTGTAACCTTCGGTGCAAATGCTGCCATAATCCCGACACATGGGATATGAACGGCGGAAAAGAATGCACCGCTGAGGAGATAGCCGAAAAGGCATCGAGATATAAGGAATATTTCGGCAGCGAGGGCGGAATAACTCTTTCGGGAGGCGAACCGCTTTTGCAGGCTGATTTTGCGAGAGAGATTTTCAGGCTGTGTCACGAAAAGGGAATAAACACCTGCCTTGACACCTCGGGATGCATTATGAATGATCCGGTCAAGGCTCTTCTCGGAGAAACCGACAGAGTCCTGCTCGACATCAAATATACCGACTATGAGCTTTACAGAGAAAATGTCGGCTGTTCAATGGCAAAGCCTCTTGAATTTCTCGGTTATCTTAACGAAAAGAAAATTCCCGTCACGCTCAGGCAGGTTATAATACCGACTCTGAATGACAGTGAGGAGAATATCGGCAGACTCAGAGAGATCGCAGAGAGCAATCTTTGCGTTGAAAAAACGGAGCTTCTTGCATTCAGAAAAATATGTCAGACGAAATATGACGAAATGCAGATTCCGTTTCCGTTTGCCCATCTCCCGACCCCGACCTCGGAAACGATGGACAAACTCAATAAATTGCTTTAAATGCATATGCCCCGTGCCGCTCGGTACGGGGCTGTTTTTATAACGGACAATGAATAAAAAGTTGAATTGTGCGTTTTTTCGTTTTATAATAGAAAGTAATGTTTTGTGAAAGGGGAGAGGGTTCTGTGAAATTGACCTTTCTGGGAACGGGTGCCGCCGACTGGCAGGATAAAAAAGCGAAGGAATCGGGCGAGCTGCGCAGGTTTTCCTCGGCTCTGATCGATGATGTTCTGCTCATCGATCCGGGTCCTCATGTCTTTGATGCTCTTGAGGCATTCGGCATCGATGTAAAGAAGATCAGATACATAATCAGCACCCATGACCACAGCGATCATTTCTGCATCGACACGGTTAAAAGGCTGGAGTCTGCGGGTGCGGTGCTTTATCATTTTTCAGAAGGCGATTCAAAGAAAATCGGAAACTATACCGTAAATGCGTATGGGGGCAACCATGCAACATGCGCAAAGACGGTTCATTTCATGATCGCAGACGGCCCCGACACATTGTTTTATGCTCTTGACGGGGCGTGGCTCTGCTATGAAGAATATATGGCTATAAAGGAATTCAGACCGGACCTTGCCGTGCTTGATGCGACGATAGGTGATGTTGACGGGGATTACCGTATTTTTGAGCATAACAATCTGAATATGGTTATCGAAATGAAAAAATCCCTTGATCCCTATATCAAGAAATTCTGCATAAGCCATATGTCAAAAAACCTGCACGGCGACCATACGGAGCTTGTAAAGAAAATGAGAAAGCATGACATAATTGCCGCATATGACGGGCTGACTCTGCGGTTCTGACGGCGAAAATCAAGAAGATTTTCAAATCGTCTTGACATTGGAATTTAATTATTTTATTATATAATGGAACGTTTATGTTGATATAATAATGTGAAGGGTGTGTTTTTAAGTGAATCAACAGTATGAAGCGTTATTTACCCCTTGGAAAATCGGTAATGTAGAAATCAAGAACAGAATCGTTATGTGTCCCATGGGCGGCACATCTCTGTTCGGTTGGTTTGAACTCGGCGGCTGCCACTTTGACAAGGAAGCTGCAAAGCTTTTCCTTGAAAGAGCCAACAACAATGTCGGTCTTATCATCCCCGGCATTGCTCCTCTTCGTGACACATTCTGGGGCAAATGGCTCTGGCAGAATCCCAAGATGTTTGAAGACCTGAAAGAGTTTATGGACGAGATCCATAAGACGGGCGCAAAGCTGTTCGTTCAGCTTACGGCAGGTATGGGTCGTTCATGGGCTATCACCGAGCTTGTAGCACCTCTTCATAAGAATAAATTTACCCGTGCTCTTGTCAAGCCCATTCTTGACACCTCGCACGAGCTTGCTTCTCCCAGCCCCCAGCCCTCACGCTGGGCTCATGACATCATCTGCCCCGAAATGACAAAGGAGCAGATCCATGAAATCATCGAAGCTTTTGCAAAGACTGCAAAGCTCTGCCGTGATGCAGGCGTTGACGGCGTTGAGGTTCATGCTGTTCACGAAGGCTATCTTCTTGACCAGTTTGCAATCGAATTCTTCAACAAGCGTACCGACGAATACGGCGGAAACTTTGAAAACAGATACCGTTTCGCAGTTGAGGTCGTCAAGGCAATCAAGGAAGCCTGCGGCAGCGATTATCCCGTTTCTCTGCGTTACTCGGTTGAATCAAAAATGAAGGGCTTCTGCGAAGGCGCAATGCCCGGCGAAGAATATACAGAGGTCGGCCGTGGCATGGCTGAATCCGAAAAGGCTGCAAAGTATCTTCAGGATGCAGGCTATGACATGCTCAATGCCGATAACGGTACATATGACTCATGGTACTGGGCACATCCCCCCATGTATATGCCTCAGAACTGCAATCTCGAGGATGTTGCTCATATCAAGAAGTTTGTTGACATTCCCGTTGTCTGCGCAGGCCGTATGGAGCCCGATGTCGGCGCCAAGGCTGTTGCTGACGGCATGATCGACGGTGTCGGTGTAGCCCGTCAGTTCCTTGCAGACCCCGAATGGGTCACAAAGATCATTGAAGACAGAATCGAGGATATCAGACCTTGTATCTGCTGCCATAACGCATGCTTCAACTTCTCATCGTCAAAGGGACATGCAAACACTCAGGACCTTCTTGACACAATGGGACTTTCACGCTGCGCAATCAACCCCCTGACAATGCAGTCCAAGAAATACAGCATCAAGCCTGCAAAGAAGGCTAAGAAGATCGCTGTTATCGGCGGCGGCATCGGCGGCATGGAGGCTGCAATCGTTTGCGCAAAGAGAGGTCATAAGGTAACTCTTTACGAAAAGAGTGACAAGCTCGGCGGCGTATTCATCGCTGCTGCATCTCCCTCCTTCAAGGAGAAGGACCGTGATCTCATCGCATGGTATAACCGTGAGGTTGCAAAGCTTCCCATCGAGGTCAAGATGAATACAGAGGTTAAGGATATCGCTTCCCTCGGTGCAGACGAGGTTATCGTCGCAACGGGCGCAAAGGCAAGACGCATTCCCATCAAGGGTGCCGACACAGCCATCGAAGCTGTTGATTTCCTTCTCGGCAACGCAGAAGTCGGCGAAAATGTTACCATCATCGGCGGCGGACTTACGGGCTGCGAAATCGCTTATGAGCTTTATCTCAACGGCAAGAAGCCCACGATCGTTGAAATGCAGGATGATCTTGTAACAACTCCCGGCATCGCTCTTGCCAACACAAGCTATCTCAGAGATTTCTTCAAGACAAACAATGTTCCCGTTCACCTTGAAACCTCCGTTTGCGAAATCGGCAACGGCAGCGTAACCGTTAAGGATAAGGACGGAAAGACCTTTGAAATTCCCGCAGACTCGGTTATCATGTCTGTCGGTTATGTTCCCACTCCTCTTGTACCCAAGAGCAAGCATGTTCATGTTATCGGCGACGCCGCAAAGGTCGGCAATCTCCGCACGGTTATCTGGGGCGCATGGGATGTTGCAATGAAGCTGTAATTAATTGAATTTAAAGGGCGGTTCAAAAACCGCCCTTGACTTTTTATGGGAGGAAACTGCATGCCTGCTGTTCACATAAAGCAAAAAGGATTTAACGGACATATAAAAGAAATACTCAATGCTATGCCCGAACTGCCCGAACACAATTGGCTGATAACAGATTTGGAATGTTATGATTATTGCGGTTGGGACGGTTGCGAAAAATGGGCAGAAAGCAGACTTTTTCTTTCTGATGAAGAATTACGTCATGATGTGAATTTAAGGGATATGCAGTTTGTGTGGGGTGCATTTTCCGCCTTGCCGAAAAGCATTACCAAAGAAGATGCATTGAACTATCCTGATATCGGACTTGACGGTGATTGTGACGGGATTTTTTTCAAAAACATTATACTTCCGCAACAACCGAATTCAATTCTTGAAATATGGTCGGTAGATTCAACATATGTAATGGTTGTTGCACATGATCCCGATTATCTTAAACCGTTTTATAATCTCGATTGTGAAGTTCATGACGAGGAGCTTTATAATCAGAAAATGAATTCCGAACTTTGCAGAATCAGAAATGCATTAAAAGTGATAAATTCAGATATCCCCGAAAACAAAGCGGATGCAATCCAATGGCATTGTTGGAGAAACCTTTTCTTGAATTCCGATAAATATCACGACGATGAAACCGTTGCTGAACAGGTCAAGAAATCAATGGAGTATATAGAAGAAAAAGGTTTTTACGACAGCGGATTTTATTGGAATCCGTATGAAGCGTAGTTTGTAAAATGAAATAAGCAAAACAAAAAGAGCTAACTGACTATGAAAATCAGTTAGCTCTTAGCTTTTGGATAATTCAGATGTTGCCAAAATGTTGCCACGGAGCATACGATGTTGGCAAGGCGAAAAGAATCTGCCCACCGAAAATATTGTCGCACTGCTCACTTGGAGCGCTTCGCATTGCTCTGTATTTTCGGCAAATAATCACCTTCGCTTCTTCTGCCGCAGGCAGCGCTCGGTGATTATTCCCACTCCATTCACGGGCGTATATCAATACGGTTTTTGTGTTATTTTAAGTGTTTTTATTATCAATATTATCATAAAATCTCTTCTAAAATTTTGAGTATTAAAATTTTTAGTACGATTTTAGTACGCTCGGAAGAATAGGGAGTGGTTATGTTGTTAACAGTAGAATTTTTCGTCAAAATACTTTTTGGGAACTCTACCGCTGATAATGATGAATCCTTTTTCGGCCAATTCATCGTTAAGCTTTCTTATAATGCGATATGCAGTCGGACGTGATATAGTTAAAAGTTCCGCAACATCATCTGCAGTATAAAATACTTTTGAACTTACCATATAATTTCTCCTATTACATTAGATTTTTGAGAAACTTCTTTATCTGTAAAAGTCGTAATATGTATTAATTTTCATTCTAAGACACAGCATCAAATCTTATGTCAATCTCTCGATTAAAGTATGTAAGAATGAAAATCTTTTGTGGATATTTATACTGTTGTTTTATAAAAAGTTTTCAAAATAGGTTATGAACATTTTGTTAAAACGATTGAAAGAAGTATTATAAAGTATTATAATATTTATTGTGAAAATTTGTTTATATATGTAATTAATTCGAGGTATACAAATGGGTATTTTCAAAAAACTGGTTGGTACAATTGCAGAGAAATTCTTGGATACAAAAGCAGAAGATTTCATTACCGAATTATCTGGCAAATATAAAGACACACGCATTGAAAAGGATATAAAAAATTTTTTACTTGATAAATATGGTTCAGAAATTTATTTTAATGATTTGGATTCGTTTATAATGAATAATCATTTACTTGAAAACTTGATTGATTCATTGCACGGCAGACCAAGCGTGCAACCTATCAGTAAAAAGGGGTTTGTAATTAAGAATTTAAAATTATTTCTTAACTTATTTCCTGGATACAAAAAGAAAAAAGTTTTGTGTTCAAAAATAAAAATGTCATTTGAAAATTTATATGATTATGTTGTTCTTAATATAAATAAGCTTAATCCGTATTCAGATGTAGGAATATTGCAGAATGATATGCATCGTATGAGTGCTGAAATGAAGTTTGATCAAGATAAGATTTTTGTTGCAACAGCCGAAACAAATGAGAATGTTAAAAAATTATTAGATTTGATTTCTCCACAACAATCGGTTGTTGAAACTGCATCTCAAGATTTGTTTGATTATTCGGAAACATCCAGCAAATATATATCTAAAATTAAAAAGATAGAATCGGAATTTCAATGTAAACATTTATATAGAGAAGCCTTGGAGTTATATTTTGAGCTTTTCAGAGAAATTTCTATTGATTTTAGCGGAAAGTCTCATCCTCAAATCAATCAAATGATTTGCTCTTTAAATTGTAACATTGCGTTATGTCAGTACAATCTTGGAGAGGAAGAAAAAGCGCTTTTAAGTCTTTCTAAAATCGAAAAAAATGCAGCAAAAGATAGTAAAACCTTTCATTTTGTTTCTGCAGCATTTATTATTCAAAGTCTTAATTCGGAAAAATACAATATAGCAAAAGAACATTTGGAACACGCATTGGAGCTTGACCCCAAATACCATAGAGCTTTTTTACTTAAAAAGTATCTTCAAGCTATTATGAGTGCAACAAATCTGACAAACTGTATTTCTGAATTGGATGACTTTTTTTCAGATATAATTTCTGAAGAAAAAGACAAAGTGTTAATTGCTGAATACTATATGCACAGAGGGCTAATTAGACAGAATTTAAATGATCCTTATGCAGCTTCAGATGATTTTATTAAGGCTTATGAATATGGTTATGATCCTCTTATATCAAAATATAATCTTGCACTTGCTTATTATGGACAATCTATTGAAGGATTTCCAAAAGGTATAAGACTTTTTGCTCCTCAGATTAAATATCAACCAATGATAAAGTCTATAGAAATACTTGAAGAGATAATCTTTGATGAAAGAGTAAACGAACAACAAAACGCATTGATTAAGAACCGCTCAATTAGCGTGTATGTTTCTGCTTGTCAGTTATTAGGCGTTGATCATAAGCTTGATATTTCAAACGATTTATTGAAAACTGTTGAAGATTATGAAACTCTTAGGGGTATTTTGCTTGGAGGTAAAAACGAGCTTACGGATGAAGAAATTGGTTTTCTTGATAGCAGTGATAAGTTATATTATGAAATTAAATGCTTGCTTGAATCTGAAAGTTTTGAAAAAGTTGAGCAGCTTCTTTCGGGTATAATAGAAAGTCCAGATGGAGTTTTAACTGAACCTAATTGGCACATTCTTTTGCAAGTATCACTTATTCTTAAGAATCCTGATAAATATTGGAAGTATAAAAAACAAGCTGTAGAAACCAATAACTTTGAGATGGATTTTACTGCAATGGATGCATGTGCATTTGAGTTAGAAGGACAAAAAGAAAAAGCTAAAGACTTGTTTGATGAGATAGCACAGAATTCATTGCATTATCATGATTTGAGCAATTGTTTAAGGTTTTACAGGAGAAACAATTTTGTTGAAGAAACAATTGTTCTATATTTAAGAATTCATGAATTATCAAATAATAAATATGTTTTTATTGAAGATATTGATAATTTCTATGGTGAGGCTATAAGTTATTTAGTGAATAATCATTATACTGATGTTAAAAAAATACTTGAAGATATTTTGCCAATAGTATCAAGGGTTGTATTTTTGAGACTTCAGCAAACATATTATTCATCTCAGAATGACATTCCAAAACTCAATGATTGTTTTTCTGAGATAATACAGCTTTCAGATGAATTTAGTGATTGGTTTAACAAAGCACTGTGTTTGAGATGGTTATTCCGATATGATGAAGCATTGGATTTTTGTCAACAATTAATGGCTAAAAATATCAGTAAAGAAGAAAAAACTAAACTTTATTGGCTTATGAGTGATTTACATCTTTTCAAAAACAATCTTAAGCAAAGTTTTGAATATGCTTTAAATGCTCATGAATTAAACAAAGAAAACCCATATGAACAGAGTCATCAGGCACTACTTGCACGCTCAATGCGTTGCAACCGTTTTGAAGCATTGCAGACGGTTTCTGATTTCCAAAAAACACATCCGGTTGTTGTTGATTGGTTTAAAACAATTCAAATAAAAGAAGATGAAGATTTTATAGAAACACTAAAAGATAATCTTCCAAATAATGATGACTATCTGGCTACAGAAAACAACATCGCGAGATTATATCGTACAGGAAATGTTCCGATGAACTTAATTCGTAATCGTTATCACAGCTGGGGTAGTTTTTTTGAGTTTGCTCGGCAAAACAAGCTGTTTATTTGTACGGGTATTATTGATGAATTAAAAGAAGAACAAGAGTTAATTGCTGAAGATGTTGTTGTTGATGAACAAACATTAGTGATTATGGCGCACTATGGCTGTTTAGAAGCATTAAATAAAATCAAATATATTCACATTAACTATGGCTCTATAGTTGATCTTCTTATTGATTATCAGAAATATGATTTTCAATTCGCAGAAAAGGCTTTGAACTGGATTCATGAGGCAAAAAACATAGTTTTCGAACCTGACGGCTATGTTGAAGAAAACAGCGAAATAACAAAAGCTTTTTCAAGGAATTTCACTGCATGTTGCAACATAGCCAAGAGAGCTAATATTCCTTTCCTTTTCAGCGATTATGTTGCGAAAAAATTCCAAAAAATTTCTGGATTAGGTTTGCCGTGTGATGTTAATTTTGTTAGTATACCCGCTGCTTGTCGACATATGGATAAAGATGGTTTATCAGATGAATTAAATGAAATGCTGTACAGTTTATTGAAAAATTGTACTTTTGTCAGTTTCAATTCAAGCACAATAATGTACGTTATAAAAAACAACAACTATACTGTAACAAAAGATTTGCTTTCGCCCTTTTTTATTTGTAAACCAGAATATGACTTAAATAGTTTTGCTTCAGTTTATCTGCATACTATTATTTTATTACTGAACAAAGAAAAACCTGATTTAGCTGTTTCCTTTACTGAATTGGTGTTGGATGATTTAATCAGGGTATGGAAAAAAGGTACACGTTACAGATATCTTGCAAAGCGTCTCTTAAATAAAGAAGCGGAGATTGTTGCTGAAAACATCAAGAAATATGTTGAAAAAACTCTTGGCGCAATAATAAATATTTATACCGTTCTACCAGAAGAGTTGATTCCTTATTATCAAAAAATAAAGAGTTACCTTGATGCAGATCAAAAATAAAACAATAAACATAGAGAGCTGTTATGTACTTCATAATGGCTCTTTAGTTTTTTGTATGGTATATAAAAGTTTTTGTTTCTTACAAAATTTAACTTGCATTTGTACTTAACTACTGGAGAAGAGAAAAAGCCAGAATCTACAATTTCAACTGTAGATTTTGGCTTTTTGTTTTGTTCAGAAAAACGAGTTGATTTTAATTTCTTACATATTTTATGAAGAGGAACGTAAATTATAAACAAATTTTCAAAAACCGCAGACTGATTTTAAAAGTATAAAAGTACAACAGTAATACAGTCTCAGTGATTAGTTGTATTTATATTTTATCATTCATAATCATCAAAAAATATGTGTCCTTCATTGTCGTAGTAATTATCTTCATCTGAATAATAAGGACTTTCCTCGTCGTACATCTCGTCAAATCTTTCTTTATGTTTAAATGTTTTTTCTTTGTCAGACAATTTCCAAAAATTTGGCTCTATTGTCTCAATCTCAAAATCATATAAACTGTCAGCTAATATGACAGATTTATCAACTTTTTCAGGAGACCTCTCCATTGCTCTTTTGGGTATTGTTCTGTTCTTTTTATTAGATTTTTTTACAGACGACTTTTTGCTTGCGGAATGTAATTTAGCGATTTTTCTTTTGAATTTAAACATATCATCTGTTTTTTCAGCTCTCTTCCAAAGAAACCTTTCCATTAAATCTTTGCTTTCTTTATCTAAACAAAGCTTTTCTGCACAAGCAATAAGTCTGTTTAATTTATCTGTGTCCAAACTTTTTTTCACGTATTCGCGCGTTGTGTCACTGAGCCATCTTTCGCTTTTGAAACGGTGATATTTAAATAAATCACAAATAGTTCTTTCAGTATTATAATAAGGCACTTCTCCATATATAACATCTTGACTGTGCAAATCTTCCGGAAGATAGTGAATAACCAAATCTATGCCTTCTATCGCTTTGCATTTGCTTCGTGATATGTTTCTCGGAACAGCAATGTGAATTGTTTTCGGAAACCGTTCCTTTCCCCAACAAAGACACCAAGCATAATTATAACAAAAAACAGCTTCGGGAATTACCTTAGCGATGAGTTTTTGTTTATTTATCGGTGGTGCACGATGAGTAGACTTGATGATGCGTTCTCCTATTTTAATCCATTGTATCGTCGTAGGATATTTAACTTTGTATATACCTTGCCTTATTCTGACCAGATATCCTTTTTCGCAAAGTCTGCTGATTTCATAATTTTCGAATTCGAGTTTGTTCAATTCACCAGTAGTTGTAAAACCATCCTTAAACTTACTCTTATTCTTAAGAAATTTTTCTTCCAGTGTCATAATTCACCTTCTTAGCTGAATCTTATGCTTTTATTATAGTTATTTACCCCTGCTTAGTCAATATATCTGTGTAGTTTTTATTGCAATATAACTTTTACAAAACACCATATATATCAAGGAATTTACTCCTATTTTTTCTTGCACTGATTTTTTATAATCGTAATTCTTACATACTTTTTCTGAGCGGCAACAAAAGGATTCTTCGTTCTATCAGATTATTTTTGACAGAATTGGAATCTTTTGGGCAATCGCTCCTGCACCTTGACAATTAAATAACCATCCGAAATGTATACGGCTTTGCCAAGACCGTTGAAACAGTGAAGCATAAGTCAGTTTTTGAGCCGAAACAATATGACCAAAGATTATTTTAACGCGAGCGAAGCGACGTTGCAGTGAGATTCCGCAATAGGAAATATTTCGGATAAAACAACCCAAAAGGATTATTTCAAATTATTTCAACTCAAAACAAAAAATTAACAGAAAGGAATTTTTATGAAGAAGAATGATAAGATAACCGCTTGCATTGAGTTGCCTCTTGATTTTGATTATGCCAATCCCTTCTGTGAAACAACAGAGGAAATCCAAAGCATACCCGATGCATTAATAAACTCTCTCTGTACCTATGGACGGGTAAATATGGAATACATATTATCTGTTACTCAAAAATCTCTTGAAACAATTATAAATGCTCTCAAAAGCGCTGTTTATCAGAATCCCGAAACGTGGAACGAATGTCCTCATGAGGGCTGGGAAACTGCCGATGAGTATCTGTCCGGAAATCTTATGAGGAAACTTTCTGCCGCCAAAAAGGCAAGCAAAAAGTTTGAAGGAATGTTTGAGAAGAATATTAAGGCGATTGAAAGCGTCTTGCCGCCCCGTATTAATTATAATCATATATATATCACACTCGGATCGCCGTGGGTGCCTGCTGATATAATTGATGATTTTATTAAGCACCTGTTCGGAAAACACATGAGAGATTATAACAGTTTATTTTTCGGAATGGAAACAAAGCATGACATTTCAAAAGGAAAATGGGAAATCCCTTACAAGAACAGGTTCAATAATACTGCGCGCTCAACAATTGTTACATCAACCTACGGCACAAGCAGACTGAACGCTCTTCACATTTTAGAAAAAACATTAAACCATCAGCCGATAATAATCAGGGACAAAGACGAAGGATCTTCATCTGAGTCCCGCAGCAAATGGGTGGTTAATGCTGCTGAAACCGAACTTGCCAAAGAGAAGCAGAAAAAACTCATCAATGAGTTTCAAAGCTGGGTCTGGAAAGATAAAAAGCGTAAAGAAAGACTCGAAAAAATTTATGAAACAAAGTTTGGCTGTATAAGAAAAAGAATGTTTGACGGCTCGTTTCTTTCTTTCCCCGGCATGTCAGACGAAATAACTCTCTATCCACACCAAAAGAATGCCGTCGCAAGAATCATTCTGACACCCAACACTCTTCTCGCGCACGATGTCGGAACAGGCAAAACATATATTATGGCTGCTGCGGGAATGGAAATGCGCAGAATGGGTATTTCTAAAAAGAATCTTTACGTTGTCCCCAACAATGTAGCCGGCCAATGGGAAAAAGAATTCCGAACATTGTATCCCAAAGCCGATATTCTCTTGATTGAACCCCGCAATTTTTCTCCCCGTATTCGAAACAGCGTTATATCCAAAATAAGAGACGGCGATTATGACGCAGTAATAATCGCATACAGCTGCTTTAAAGAGATTAAACCCTCAAAGCAATACTGCGTAAAAAAACTTGAAAAGAAGATTTCCGATGCAAAAAGAAATTACAAAGCACCGGAGGAAATTAAAAAACTGGAAGATGAACTGATGAACCTTGAAAACAGAATATACTTTGATGAGCTCGGTATAAACACTCTGTTTGTAGACGAAGCGCACAACTTCAAAAATCTGCCTACAGAAACAGGGAATGCGAATATCGTCGGTTTTTCAGCAAACGGCTCTGAGAAATGTGAAGCTATGCTTGAGAAAGTCCGTCACACTCAGAAGACCAACAGCGGCAGAGGGGTTGTTTTTGCTACAGGTACGCCGATAACAAACTCCATAGCCGATATGTTTGCTGTTCAGCAGTATCTGCAGTATAACGAACTTTCCTTTATGGAATTACAGCATTTTAACAGTTGGATAGGCATGTTTGCGGAGATGGATGAAGCGTTTGAAATTGAGGTGGACACAAGCAAATGCAAAATATCAACCAGATTTTCTAAGTTCAACAATCTTGCAGAACTCAACAACCTGTTTGCACTGATTGCAGACCTGAATTATTCAGACAGCAAAAGGGATGTTCCTGATTTTGACGGTTATACCAATGTAACTGTTCCGGCAACCGACGGACTGAAAAATTATCTTGAAGACATTTCGTATAGGGCCGACGCTGTTAAATTGCACCTTGTTTCAAAAGCAGAAGATAATATGCTCAAAATCACAACAGACGGCAGAAAGGCTGCTCTTGACCTCAGGCTTGTTGACGCAGATTCACATTTTTCAGAGATATCAAAAGTGTATCGATGCGCCGAAAATGTATTTGATATTTTCACAAAAACAAGCCCGCAAAAAAGCACTCAGATAATATTCTGCGATATAGCTACACCGAAAGACAGTTTCAATATATACGATGAGCTCACCCGCATTCTTGTTTCACTGGGTGTTCCGAGAAACACGGTCGCATATATTCACGATGCAAAAAACGATAAAGAACGAAGCGTACTTTTCAGCAAAGTCAAAAGCGGTGAAATCCGTATTCTGATCGGTTCAACACCGATGCTCGGCCTTGGCGTAAATGTTCAGGATAAACTTATTGCTCTGCACCATCTTGATGTTCCGTGGAAGCCTTCTGAAATGGTTCAGAGAGAAGGCAGAATTCTCCGTCAGGGCAACACAAATGAAAAGGTTTATATTTTCAGATACATAACTGAAAACAGTTTTGATTCGTACTCCTGGCAACTTCTTGAAAAAAAGCAAAAATTTATTACTCAGATTCTCTCCGGAGAATTAAGTCAGAGAAGCAGTGACGATGTTGACGGTACAGTTCTTGATTACGCAGAGGTCAAAGCACTTGCGGTTAATGATTCTCTCATTAAAATCAGAGTAGAAACATCAAATAAACTTGAAAGATACAAAGCTCTGCAAAGAGGTATCGTCTCAAACTGCGAAAGGCTTCAGCTCGAACTGAATTCCATTCCTAAGTCAGTTGCTGACAATGAAAAGGCAGCTGAAGAATTCATCTCTGACAGAGATTTCTATAAAGAAACATGCCGTGAATATGAAAAAGAAGAAAGGAAGATTATCCAGAAAAAGATTTTTAACGCAGTACAGAATAACAGTATGGTGCCGAAGGAACGAGCTCTTCTTAAATATCAGGGTTTTACGGTTATTCTTCCCGCAAATATGTCTAAAGACAAGCCGTATATTATTCTGAAGAAATCAAGCAGACACTACATCAGTCTCGGTAAAAAAGAAGCCGGAACTCTTATCAGAATTGATAACTATCTTAATGCTCTGGACAAGCATATTGAAAAGCTCCGTTCTTACAGCGATAAACTGCTTGAAAAAGCATCAAGAATACAGGCTGAAATTGACAATCAAGAATCTTATATCGATAAAATCGATGAATTGGAAAATGAACTTAAATTAATTGATGAAAGGTTAGGTATAAACAATGAACGAAATTAAAATGACAAGCACCCCTGCACTCACTGTTAGCAAAGCTCTCGATATGCTTTCAATGTGTTATTGCAAAACGATTAATTCAGGTCTTCCCGTTAAGGGATTGCCCTCGACTATGCTCTGGGGTCCTTCCGGCGTCGGCAAATCGCAGCTCGTACAGCAGTTAAAGGATGAGATTGCAGCCAAAACGGGTAAATCCGTAACCGTTACTGATGTGCGCTTGATGCTGTATAACCCTATTGATTTGAGGGGCATCCCCACGTCAAACGAGGATAAAACTCTCGCAATTTGGCTTAAGCCTAAAATATTTGATATGAATCCGAGCAGCGAAACAATAAACATTCTGTTTCTTGATGAAATATCTGCAGCTCCTCCTTCGGTTCAGGCTGCAGCATATCAGATAACTCTTGACCGAACTGTCGGCGAACATAAACTGCCTGATAATTGTATCGTTATTGCAGCAGGCAACAGAGTGACAGATAAATCTGTTGCATACAAAATGCCCAAAGCTCTTGCAAACCGACTTTGCCATATCGAAATACAGGCAGATTTCAAATCATGGAGAGACTGGGCAGTTAAAAGCGGTATAAATCAAAAGGTAATCGGCTTTATTTCTTTCAAACGCGATTCTCTTATGGATTTTGATGCCGGTAAAGACGACAACGCTTTTCCTACACCCCGTTCATGGGAAATGGTCAGCAATATTCTTAACACAGTTGATGACAATATAGAAACTGTGTACTCTATGATCTCAGGGCTTGTCGGAAACGGTACGGCAATCGAGTTCAAGACATGGTGCGGTGTATACAATCAGCTGCCTTCCGTAAAGGACATATTCAACGGCAAAAACCCTCCAGTTCCTAAAACAACGGATGTCCTTTATGCTTTGATTTCAACAATGTTCGATTATGCCAAAAACCACAGCAGTGATTTGGAAAAAATTGCAAACTCAATCAAGTATGCGATGCAGCTTCCTTCAGATTTTTCTGTTGTATTGCTGAAAGACTACATGAGTATCGAAAAAAATTACAAATCGAAGCTCATGAAAATCCCTGAATTTATGAAGTGGCTTGAAACAAAAGGGAGGTTATTAAATGAAGCTTACTGATTCTAAATTACGCGAATTTACGCAAAAGCTTATGAGATCAAGAGCCCGTATTGTTAATCAAAACGGGTTCTTCGGAAGATTGCTCTTATATATGAAATTTCAAATTGATGAACGTTGTAAAACTGCGGCAACTGACGGCGAAAACATAATCTGGGGGCCTGATTTCCTTGAACAGATATCAGATCTTCAAACGGATATAGTAATGATGCATGAAATCCTCCATGTTGTCCTGCAGCATTGCATAAGAGGGCGCGGATTCGAACATAAAAAATTCAATTATGCGTGCGATGCTGTTGTTAACGCTATTATTCTTGAAACAATGAACATCACAGAAAAAGATTTTGATTTAGGCAAAATAGGCAGAATGGTCTATGAAAAGCCAAACGGTGAAAGTGCTTCAAAGTACACTGCTGAAGAAATCTATCAAATGCTGAACAACGATTTTTTTATTGAAATCTCTTCAGTTGACGTCAACAGTTGCGGTGGCAAGTCCGATTCCTGTGACGAAGAAAACCCTGACGGCGAAGAAGACTCCGACTGCGGAAACTGCGCCATCGACGGGAAAAGCTGCGGTGAAATGAACACTTCCGAAAACAGCATCGGAAGCAGCAAAGAAACTTCTTTTGACAACTTTGACGATCACGGATATTGGAATAAGATTGCTGACAATCCTGTTGTTCAGGAAATATGGAACAAAAGAATTGTTGATTTAGCAAATGAACTAAGCGCTCGCGATCCGTCGTCTTTAAAAGGCAATATCCCTTTGTGTATCCAGAGAATGATTGATAAGCTGAAAAATAAGCACTCTGATTGGAGATCGCTTCTCGATGCGTTTGTTCAGGAAGACGTTTGTGACTATTCATTTAATCCACCCGACAGAAGATTTGACGGTCAAGATTTCTTTCTCCCTGATTTCAACGAAAAAGAAGAATCTGTAAAAAACATTCTCTTTATGATCGACGCTTCCGGCTCAATGTCTGACAATATGATAACCGATGCTTTTGCAGAAATAAAAAGCGCAATCGATCAGTTCGGCGGTAAACTCGAAGGGTTTCTCGGCTTTTTCGATGCCGGTGTCAAACCTCCCGTTCCTTTTGCGAGTGTAGACGATTTGCTTTCTATCCGTCCTGTCGGCGGAGGCGGAACGGATTTTGATATTATTTTTGAATATGTCAAAAAAGAGATGAGTGACAATCCTCCCGACAGTATAGTAATTCTTACAGACGGATACGCAAGCTTTCCTAACGAAGAGGACGCGAACGGAATACCCGTTCTGTGGATGATAAACAATTACGAAATAGATCCGCCCTGGGGGCAGGTTGCACGAATGGAAGAGTAAAATAACGATTCCCCTTGGAACAACCGATTCTGTTTCAAGGGGATTACAAAAAAGAAAACCCTTCTTAATCTTGAGGCTTATGATTTTAAAAAAGTAAAACGAACATAAATACACCACTGCAATATTACTGTGTATTGCTATTTCTGCTTAATCAGAAAAGTTCATAATTAACAATCACAAGCAATCAGTATCTCTTTATTACAGGCAATTGAAAAGCTAATGCTAATATGATATAATAAAAATAGTTTTTATGTTGAAAAACATCTTATTGTATTTTATCTCGAACACTGTCGGGGGTATTAAAATGAAAAATGTTTTTAGCATCTTTTTAAAAGTTATTTTTAAAATCGCAACAATTATGCTTGTAGTTATACCTTTCTTGAATAGAATTATTCCAATTAATATTGCGCTTGCTTTAGGTATTGTGTCAGCAATTCTGTTTGTTGTTGAAAGTGTAATTCTTATAAATGAGCATAAAAAAAGACCTGTTGAACTTAAAACAATAGACACGTTGACAAGAGGCTTTTCCTTCGTCGTTATAGTGTTTTTTGTGTGTGCTTTTATAGCAAATTATTTTAACACCTGGCTGTCTTGGTGGTGGGTTGTAGCCATAACCTCTGCTTTTTTAGTCCCGATTTTTATCATTAACATAAATGAGCTTAACAAATCCAACGGTCAACTTCCAGAAGAACGGAAAAAGGCTTCCGAATATAGAACATTAAAGTTAATTCTGTTCTATTTACTGCTTGACAGCTTTTATATCGCACTATTTATGAAATCCATTTATTTTCAGTTTATTACAGGCTTTCTATGCATTGTTATAGTTCTGATCAATGTTTCAAGCGCTGTTATATCTAACACACATATAAACAAATCATTGCTGATACATGATTTTGTTTTCGGTATTTCATTAACAGTTTATTTGATTTATATTATTCCAAACGACTCACTTCAAAACATTATTTTAATCATTGTAAGTGCATTGTTTGGCGGGTTAATGACTCTTGTGGGAGTAGCTTGGACAATTAAGGATAGTCAAATAAAAACTGACGAAAGCAAGCGGTTAGAACACATGCCTTTTTTACAGCTTGAAATCCCAGCAGAAAGCATTCCCGCTGTATTTGAAATAAATTTACCGATGTGTTCTGAACCGACTGAAACAGCATACAGAAAAATTACGGTAAAAAATCTTGGAAACGGAACTGCTTCAAACATAACATACATTTGGGAATACGAACATAACAATAACAAAGCCTTCGATTATCCGCCTATTAACGCAATAATGCATGGCGACAGCTATAATTTTATAATCAATTTTGATTATAACGGAACTATACCAAATCAATCAAAGGGCAAAATAAATTTTGAATACAATGATTTATTAGGACATACATATAATCAAACCGTATATTTTTATTTTGATGGTTCTTATCTAACACGTATCGAAAACAACCCACCTAAGTTTATGGGCTACTTAGGTTATACCCGTACTAATAATAATTAGCATACTTAGAAGCGATAAAACAGCCAAAAAACTTTTAATATGCAGTTTTTGGCACTCAATTTAAAACCCAAAACTAAAACTTAAAGCTGACGAATAATTACAATTCAACGCGAGCCGATTTAATATTTCATGTTAATGATATAGGATAGATTTGACAATATCAAAAAGAGTCCTTATCGAAGTTTATATATGGATATGCAAAAAACGTTCTCTCCAACAAGTTTGGTGGGAACGTTTTGAATTTTCCTCGTTTTTAAAAGCCATGACAGGAAATGTAGCATCACAGACATGGCTTTCTTTTTTGTCTTTATCCCCTATTCATTCTTACATACTTTATATGATTGAACCACGACAGGAGACGCAGATATCCAGGCCGTGGTTTTTTTCATTTTTTAAACTCCTATTTTTTAAAGTAAGATCATTCTTACATACTTTTAGTGAATAAAGATATCACGTTTGGAGAAATGATTTCAAGCGTGTTTCTTTTCAGCGTTTCAGACAGCTTGAATCATGCGGCAATCTGCAGCCGCACTTTAGAAAGGAGGTAATTAAACCGACAAAAAATCAATCATCTGACAACAGAATGCATTTCATTATGCCTCTCATATCACTCTTTTCTGTTGTCAAAAGAATACTTAAAGGAGGAATTATTCATGAAAGAAACGCCGCCCCCTCCATAGCCGAACCAAGATGAGGTGATGGAGAAAAGCGAAGGAAACAGAAATGTTGTTTCCTTCGCAATGACCGGCAAAGCCGGGATGTGTGAGGAACAGCTGATGCTGAATATTGCAAAAGCAAAAGCTGTTTCTCACTTTTGCGGATACAGTTTTCATGTCCGCAAAACCTATGCTGGTTATTTCATTTTTAGGAAATAACCAGCTAACTCAAAAAACGAAAGGAAATTGCGGTGAATTTTACTCAGAAACCTTTCCGGTGTCTGCGGTTTGTATCAACCCTGACGGCAGATTTTATATAATCTGCGCTTCCTCAGAAGCCCTTGATCTGTTTAACACTTATGTGGACGGTCGGAAAGTCCGTTGCAAAGCAGAAACTTTCTTACTCAGAAAAGGAGTTGATTTAATGAATAAAAAACAATATAAAAAAACAATAACACGAACTCTTCGTGATGATGCATATGAATTTTTTAAAGAGAATTACGAGAACAATGTAACCTGCTCGGCGTACATACGCAATTATAATCGGTTTATTACTTTTTGCCGTGAGCGTTACAACGCCAAAAACAAAGAGGATTGCAAGGCACATATTGAACAATACATTAAATATCTTGTTGAAGAAAAATCATTGTCGCCAAGCACGGTCCACACCTATGTTGCACCTGTGGTTTTGTATCACGGCGAATCGCTTAATGACTATGAATTGCCTAAAAGAATTGTGGCACACAATACCCGTTCCCGCAACGGAAGAAAAACCTATTGTAAAAATGCTGATACGGACAATCCAGCGTTTGCAAGGGTGGTGGCGTTCCAAAGGGCCGTCGGACTCCGCAGAGACGAATTAAAACGGTTAAGAAAAACTGATTTTGTATTTGACGAATCGAATTATCCCTGCGTCCGAATAAAACAAGGCAAGGGGGGCAAAAGATTTCTCGCCCGCATTCTTCCTGAAGATGTCGAATTTGTTAAATCATATTTTGACGGTACCGATGATTTTGTTTTCAGCCGTGAAGAGATGAAGAACAAGCTCGATCTTCATAAGATTCGCGCACTTCACGCACAGGATATGTATAAATATTATTTGCACCGATTGGAAACCGAGCCCAGTTACCGTGATATTTTGACCAAAGAAATATATGCCCGCTGGAACAGGGACTGCAAAACAAAAGACGGCAAACGCAAGAAACTGCCGGCAGACGAAATCGAGGGGTATTATTTTCTTCGCGGAGAAAACCGCAAACTTGCCAAAAGAAAAGGTCTGCCAGTTAAGTACGATAAAACAGCACTTTTGGCCGTTTCAATTTTCAGCCTCGCGCATTTCAGAAACGATGTCACCGTCGCTAATTATTTGTTGAATTTTTAAATCGGAACTTCGTCTTCAAAGACGGAGTTTTTCTTCTGCTCAGAAACACAAATCAAAAATCTTTTCTTACATACTTTCTGTGACTACGAAAAAGTAACGAATTAAAGGAGGTGAAAATATGCCAAGTCTCTCAATAAAATACAAAGGAACAATATACCGTGTTAAACCAAATCCTGACAACTCGGGCGTGCGTTTTTTTAAGTTGCAAAAAAGACGCCTTGTCTGGCTTTCAACTATTATTGACGACGGAAAATCTTTCTACTATTGTGAAAGTGGTTTGTTTGGCCTAAGACTGTCAGAAAAAACATATCCCACAAATTACAAAGAAATTTTTGAACATGATATCGAGGAGTTTACAGTTACAACTCCCTACAACAACAAATTTATTGTTCAGTTTGGCTATAACAGCAACAATGAACCAACACACTTCGTCATCGGATTTGATGATGGAAACACCGCCAAAATGATTGGCAAATCATTGTTGGTGTTAGGAAAATTTACAGTTATATTTTTATAGGAGGATTTATTGATTATGAAAACATTTATATCATTAATATTATCATTGATAATGACGGCGTCCGGATTGTTCGGCAATCTGATTGCTGGAACAAAAAAACCGGATTTTTGCAGTAAAGAAGAATTTGATATTTATACCGCCGTAAACGAGGTCAGAAAAGACGAAGGCGTTCAGACTTTAGAGTTGGACGAAGAATTGTCTCGACTCGCTCATATACGTGCAAAAGAACAACCTGAACTAAAGGGTCACACAAGACCTGATCACAGTAGATTTCTTACCATATTCACTGAATATGATTACAAATGCAACCGTGCAGGCGAAAATATATACATCACATCATCATTTGATGTTGAACGCGGTGTTCGGGGATGGTATAACTCGGTGTCCCACCGCGAGAATATGCTTGCCCGATGGGTTAAGACAGGCGTAGGAATATATTCCGCAGACGGTAGAACGTATTGCGTTCAGCTTTTTGCGTGTTAAATGAAAGGAGAAATAACATGTCACTTGAAAAAATACCGATTATATCGAAAACGGTTCATTTCAGTGTTGAAAGAAGCCCTGATGATACGGGCATCGTTTTTACATACAAACAAAACAACCGTAAAAAAGTTGCCGCAATGCTTATTGATCAAGGAGATTATTTTGATTTCGTGACAATCGACCACAGAGGAATTGATATGACTGAATTCAATCCCGAAACGGTATTGATGCTCAAAAGCGGAAAACCCGCTCCGCTTGAATCCGAACAGCAAATGGAGGTTGACACACCCTTTGGCAGGCAGTTAATTGTCAGACATCTGTATGCAGACGAAAGACCTGCCGGGGTTATCGTTGCTTGCAAACAGGATAACCTTCTGATATCCGTTCTTGTTTGCGGAGAAACAGAAGATAACCTTTGTTTTATGCTCGCAAAATGATTAACTTACTTTCTTTTTCCTTCTTTTTTATATATTCATAAGCGAACCCCCGATTCCGTTTGGAGTCGGGGGCTTGCTTGTTATATCAGCGAATTAAACGCTATGTTTGTTATCGAAAACACCTGCCTTATATAATAAAGAATTATCCACCATAGGCTTACTTCAGAGCTAACACCTTCTCTGTCACAAATTCTATTACCATTTTCATTAGCAATGGTGTTACCGTTTTTGTCCACAGCATAGGCTTCGATTATAACATCGCCATTCGATTTTGAAGTTACGGTACATATTTTACCTGATACAGATGGGTCAAGAGTAACTCCGCTGCCTTCAACAATTCTCCATTTTATTTTTGCGCCTTCGGGAAGTCCCGTTGCATTTGCATAAAGAACTATTGACTCTCCGTATTGAATAGTTCGTTCTGATGGAGTGGCAATTGTGATTCTCGCATCTGATGACGGTGTTGATGAATAAAGCATATTCTGACAAAGACTTGTTCTTACCGATCTGTTATAACCACTATCCCTGCTTATAACAATACTAAAATAATATTTGTAGTTATAATCGGAAGGGTCAAATTCTTTTTCCCCTGTGTTTGTGCTTAATAGCTTTACTCCTGTTCCGTTTTCGTTGTTTGTCCCAAACCATCTGTATATTTTATCGAATCCGGCAACATCGAACGTAAGATTGCCTTCAAAATATTCAGAAGGCAAATCATTGATGATTGCAGGTGCCTTAACAAATGTTAATCCGTACTGCTCTGCGTAGGTTTGTGCGTAAGTATCGGGAGTTCCGTAAATTGTGAGGCTATAACCTTTTGCATCAAGTGAACATTCTGAAAATTCGGAAGACAGAATTGCGATTGAATTTTCAGCAGTCGGCAAACTTGAAGCATTTTTGAGCTTGGGAGCATCAAAGTATGATACAGAGCTTTCAAAAAATGCATTTTTACCCAAATCAGTTAAATACGGCAATTCAAGTTTTGTTAATGCACCAGTATATGCAAATGCATAATCTGCGGTGGTTTTTAGGTTCGGAGCGTTTAAGGAATTGAATGTTGTGTTTTGATGATGCGTCTCATGCAAAATGTCATAATATGTAAAACAATATTTGCCTATAGTTTCAAGTTCGGGAGCAATCAGAGATTCTATTGAAGAGTTTTTAAACGCATAATTGCCGATCTTTTTAGCATTTGGCAGCCTGACATTTTTTAAAGAATATGTTTCTGCAAAAGCATTGTTTCCGACAATTTTAACTTTAGGTATAAATACACTGATTAAATTTTCACAATATATGAACGACTCATCACAAATTGTTTCTGCTTTTGGAAGTGATATCGAAGTAAGATTATAGCATCTGTTAAAAAGTCTGCAGTTTTCAATTGTAACCACGTTAGGAAAGCTAATTTTAATCAAATTTATGCATCTACTGAATGTTCCAAGATCTTCGTGTTTTACTGTAGGGGTAATTCTTATTGTTGAGATAAATTCTTTAACATTTGGTGTGTTTAATTTTTTCAACCAATAACAATTGGCAAATGCACCAAAATCAATAGAGGTAACCATAGGACAGTTGACTTCCCACAAAACATTACAGTTTTTAAAAGCGTAAGCGGGTAATTGAGTTATTAAAGGAAGTTCCGCATATTTTAAGTGTTTAAAAGTTGAGAATGCGTTCTTGCCGATTTCAGTAAGTTTTGGAAAATTGATTTCTCTTACACCCAATATCATACTTCCAACAGTTTCAATGTTTGGAGCATCAAACTCAACAACATTTATTCCTAATATTCCGCTGTCTCCAACATTAACCAAGCCTTTCGCTGATATATATATAGCATTTCTGACATAAAGACCATAATATGCTATGTCGGTTAACGTTTCAGGGAAAACAACACTCACTATATTATCGTTACGTATAGCTTCTTTTCCGATTCCCGTCACCGTAATTCCGTTTATTGTTTCAGGAACAATAAATTCTTTAAGTTCCCCAGTGTAAGATAATAAATATCCGTCAGAATCTATTGTGAAATCTTTTTCGTCTGCATAAAACAGCATTCTGTACTCTGCCGTGTTATGAACACTTTTCATCCCTTCAGGAGAATATGCAACAGTTCGAATTGATTGTGAACCTGATATATTAATAGGCGAAGAATATAAAGTAGCAGTATCTTTTGTGGGATATACCTCATCGGTTGTATAGTAGATTTCATAACCTTCAGGTGCAGAAATAGTTACTTTAAACTCATTGTGATATGTACCCGATTCAACAGAAATATCGGGCTTAATTGCTTTTTCATAACCTAAAACAATTCCTATGGCATTTTGTATCTGAGGCATTCCGTAACCGTAATAAAGACTTTCATCAGAAGCCATATCTTCGATTAACGCCTCTTTGGGCGCATTGTCATCGCTATAATCATAATCTTCTATAACATGAAAACCATCGTGATAGAAAAGCTCTTCATAAGGAACGGAAGATTCTATCAGAATATTTTTTACTTGGTTGATTGATAACTCAGGACTAACAGCCAAAACCATCGCTGCCGTAGCTGAAACAAACGGTGCAGAAAAAGATGTTCCGTAATCATCTGTCGAGTCCTGGAATTCAATGTTGTGACCGGGAGCAACAAAATCTATTTCTTCTCCAAAATTTGAGAAGAAGCTATGGTTTCCCTTTTGATCTATAGAACCTACCGTAAAAACTTCATCAAAAGCCGCCGGATAGGAATTCCTGACATCAGCACCCTCATTGCCTGCAGCACAAACGACAACAACATTTTTACTATATGCATATTGCACCGCTTCATAAAGAACATTTGAAAATGTATTACTTGCACTACTGATATTTATAACATCCGCACCGTCATCAACTGCCAATTCTATTCCTAACGCTACGGATAAGTTAGTGCCAAAACCATAACAATTTAGTGTTTTATACTCAACAAGTTTCACATTTTCAGGGGTATTATCAAAAATAACACTTGTAACATGAGAACCATGACGATGTTCGGTTTCCACACTGTTTGGTGTGCCTGTATCACTAAGGTTATATCCGGAATCTATAACCCTGCCTTCCCAAGTTTCTTCATAACAGTTTGCCCCCGTATCCAAAACAGCAACAACCACTTCATTCATCGGGATATTATTATTAACAACATACTCTTTAGCTTCATCACCTTGTATCATATAATTGCCGTAAGACAGAGCTTGGCTTTCAACAACTCCGTCAAGCTCTGCCCACTTTACATAAGGTAAACTGTTATAGTATTCAACAGCTTCTTGTGCCGTTTCCGCATCTGAATACTGATAGATATAAAGATTGTTGTTTTCAACAATACACTCCGCAAATCCGTATATGTTTGGATTGACGGTTGCTTTGACTATAACTCTGCACGCTGCCGAATCTTCAAGCTCTTTGCCTTCTGCAGATTCTTCTGCATATAACTCGGACATTTCCTCCGCAAATTCTTCAATGGAGGTGTTTTCAACAGCCAAAGCAGGAATGACAAGCATTACAGATGAAAGTATCAAACCAATACAGCAAATTATACTTATAATCTTTTTCATAAAGACACCACCCCAATTAAATGCTATCATAAATCAAATATAATTAAATAAGAGTGGCTGAAACGATACCGATTTCGGCAAAAACGATTATAAACAACAGTTGAAAGAATCAGAGTTGATATGGTAAAATATAATTGGGTAGGTGTTTGAAATGATTAATGTTTTGATTTGTGATGATAACGCCGTTTTTCTTGATGAAATAAACAGACTCACAAAGGATTTCGGTCAAAAGCACAATTTAGAATTGAATATTGATTTGAGAGAGTCTGCAGACTTTATTTTTGAAGAAAATGCGGTTTATGATATCGCATTCATTGATATTGAAATGCCGAAAACAAGCGGTCTTATTCTCGCAGAAGAATTGCAGAAAAACAATCCCGATATTATCGTTATTGTTGTTACATCATTTCAGCATTATCTTGATGATGCTATGAGAATTCACGTTTTTAGGTATCTTTCAAAGCCCATTGATGTAACAAGATTTTTTGAAAATTTCAAAGATGCCGTTAAGGAATATAACAACATAAGCAAGTCAATTGTTTTTGATTTGAAGGATAGAGTTGTAAGTGTAAAAACAAAAGATATTCTCTATATCGAAAACAAAAAGCACGGTTCATTTATAGTCACAAAATATGATTCTTTCACCGTAAACAAAAAGCCGAAGGAGATTTGTTCATTAATTAACCAACCCAACTGTTTTGTTTATTCCCATAACAGTTATGTTGTTAATCTGCAAAACGTGATAGATTTTGATAAAAACAGCATAAAGCTCAGAAGAAATGATAATGAAACGGTATCGGCATATATGTCACAGAGAAAATATTCTGATTTCAAAAAAGCGTTTTTGACTTTTGCAGGAGGTATATGATGAATAAAGTTTATTATTTGCTTATATTTTTGTTTGAGCAGTTTGTTGCATATATGTATTTCAAAAACAAATTTGAAACAAAAAGAAATGCTTTTGTAATTATTATCTGCTATCTTTTATCGTTTGCGGTTCAGTTTTCGGTTAGTTTAACCGGTATGGCTGAATTGAATATATTGTCATTTCTGATATGCAATATTCTTGTTGTCTTTATATGCTTTGGAGCAACAATCAAGCAAAATATCTTTAATGTTCTTTTGCTTGAGGTAATAATGATTGCAACAGAGCTGATTATTATGTATCCTGTTTCAATTCTGCTTGATATACAGTTGACTGAATATATGAATGATGCATCGGTGATGCTATTTGAAACAATTGCAACAAAATCATTGTATTTTCTTGTTGTATATATCTTTTCAAAAATATCATTCAAAGAGAAAAACAAGCTCAAAAATGATTTTTCTTTATCGCTGTTTGTTTTGCCGTTATCATCTGTATTTACACTTTTGTGCTTGATGTATCTGACGGCACATTTGGAGCTTGACCAATTCACATATATAATTTTTATTGTAATTTCATTTGTGCTTTTGCTTTCAAATGTAATTGTGTTTTTTGTTCACGAAAAGGTTGTTTCAACTCTTGTTGAAAATTCAGAATATCAGCTTGAAAAACAAAAAGCAGAAATCAATCACGAATATTATGCCGAGCTGGAACGTCAGTATGATTTGTCAAACATCCTTATTCACGATATAAAGAAACATCTTGGAGTTGTTCGTACTTATCTGACGGGAAACGAAACAGACAAAGCGATTTCATATATTGATTCAGTTTATGAAAGCAACGAAATTCAGTCATTAAAACAATTCAGCAAAAACAAATTAATCAATGTTATAGTAAGCCGATATGCTCAGCTTTGCAGGAATAACGAGATCGAGTTTGAAACAGATATCCGCAATGTAGATTTCTCATTTATGGATGAAAGCGACTTGACTGCTCTTTTGGATAACCTTCTTGAAAATGCTTTTGAAGCGGCGAAAAGTACGGCAGAAAAGAGAATAGACTTGTTTGTTGAAAACAAGAATGAGCATTATATAATTGTTAAAGTCAGGAATTCGTGCGATACTCCGCCAACACAAAAAGGCAACAGATTCATTTCTTCAAAGCAGAATAAAAATTATCACGGCATCGGAATAAAAAGTATAGAACGAATAGCTCAGAAATATGACGGCAGTTCTGATTTTGAGTATGATGACAGAAACAAAACGTTCTGTGCTGTTGTAATGTTGAAAAATAAAATATAAATCAAAACCACAGGTCCAGTAAAAACGGACAATAGACACCCCCTATTGTAAGGATAATACTACAGTAGGGGGTATTGTTATGCATCCGTTTGCATTACCAAGGCAATATGCTCTTCATTTGCATTGTTCAGAAAGACAAGGATTAAACAAGCGGTAACCGAATTTATATTCTTTAAAGTAAAGTATTATTTATTATGCAAAAGCAGAATCGATGTTTTGTTGACAACTGAAGGCAACAGTATTCGTCGGTTATTGTTGTAACTGTTCATTACAATACATATAGGTGATAAGAAGCGAACAGTTTGTTGCAATTAAACTTTTCTTTTATTGGTCGCTTCTTTGTTCAAAGCTGCTCTTAACGGCTCATTTGCCTGCATTTCAATATTAAAGGACAATCAGGTTAACTTGTGTGTCGCAGCTTGTCTGCGGGCTTTACGGCTGATTTACAACATAAGGGTAATGCCGATAACCACTTGCCAATGTAAGCGGCAAGCAACAGACCTTTTGCATCGGCGTTTGTGCTTGCCGGCTCCGCTCTACAGCTGAAAAAAGAGCATAAGTGTAATTCATAATCCATCATAAGGGTAAATAAATATTGTTAAATATAAACAGGTGTCAGTATCAACTGTCAATTCCCCCCTTAAAGGGGGAATATAAAATTGACAGGTTTTACTGACACCTTTATTTATTTTGCCTATGAATTGTAAATATCAGTTTTGCTTTGAATTGTAAATGCCTTTCCGGTCTTGCTCACTTTGCCTGAAGATTGTAAAGCGTTCTAATCGGACAACGGATTTTTGCATAGCACCAGTTTGTTTTGCGTTTTTGCAAACGTATTCTTACATACTTTATATGAATAAATGTTTTGGCAAAACAAACTTATTTGTAAAACAATGCAATTTCTTTGAAATGAGTTTTTTGCGTTCATTCTTACATACTTTCCTTGAGAATTGGAAATCAATCTATTGGGATAACGGATTTTTGCACAACATTAAATTTGTTTTGTGTTTTTACAAACGTAATCTTACATACTTTCCTTGAGTAAATGTTTTGAGCAAAACAAAACTTGTTTGCAAAACAATGCAAAAATTTTTGAAATGAGTTTTTGGCTTTTATTCTTACATACTTTACTTGAGGATTGCAAAACAAGCGGTCTAATCGGATAACTGATGTTTGTATAAGACAGTGTTTAATTTGTTTTACGTTTTTACAAACATAATCTTACATACTTTCCTTGAGTAAGACAAAGCTAATTTGCAAAATCAAAACAAAATTTTTTGAAATGAGTTTTTTGTTTTATTCTTACATACTTTCCGTGTAAGGCAAAATTGTGTTACATATGCAAACAACAAATTAATTACAGAAAGGATGATTATTATCAATAATCAAGAAAACAATTTATTTAATGACTTTGATGATGACCTTGAAACTTGTTTGGAATTGGAAGAGCAATTCGGTTCAAACAACGCTTCTGAAATTGAAGGTCAGATTACCTTTGATCAAATCATCAAGCCTGAAAACGACTTTCATCTGCTCGAAAAAGGCTACTACAAATTCAAAGTAGTCAATTGCGAACGCGATGTTCTGCCTGAAACAGCAACAAAGCCCGTACGTCCCATTATCAGACTGCGCCTTGAAATTGAAAACAAAGAATCCCTTGACGTTGTTATAAACCATATAATTTTTATTAATGAATATAACAACAGCGAAATCCACTCTTTTTTCAGCGCCATAGGCTTATCGAAAGACTGCGACTATATCACCAATTGGGATGTTGTAGGCAGAACCGGAGGCTGTTATCTTGTCCAGAAAAAGCTTGATTTCAAAACCGTGAATGCAATAGAAAAATTCGTACATCAAAATTAAAGGAAGGATACGTAATGGAAGATATAAATAATACCTTTATTCCAAAAGACGTTTCAGACTTCGCTATTGAAACCGATGATTTTTCTGTCAGCTGTATATCAAAAGTACCCAAGCAAAAATCAATGCCCCCTGTACTTATTGAAAACATACTTCACCAAGGTCACTCAATGCTTTTGTGCGGTCCGGCAAAATCCTATAAGTCCTACTTGCTGCTTATGCTTTGCATCGGAATTGCAACAGGCACTGAATGGCTCGGAAACAAATGCTCGCAGGGCAATGTTCTTTTAATTGAATTTGAGAACAGCGAAATTATGACACACAACAGAATCAAATCCATATTGGAAGAAAACGAACTTGACGAAAGCTGTCTTTCACATATTTCAATACTTTCAATCAAGAACACATTTAACATGGACAAGCTGACCGACTGGCTGATAAAGAACATTCCGCAAAACCTATATTCCGCAATAATAATCGACCCGCTTTATAAGATTTTCGAAGGCGCAGAAAGCCAGGCAGAATTCGTTGACAAGGTTTTATCAAAAATTGATTATCTGTCAAAGAAATTGAAAGCATCAATAATTATGTGCCATCACACCAAGAAAGAAACTCAGGGATATCAGAGTCCCATTGATAAAATTTCAGGCTCAAGCATTATCGGCAGAGATATAGCTGCTCTTATATGCATATCGGCTGTGTATGAAAAAGACGGTTACAGTCATGAACTGATTAAAACCAAACTGAGACACTTTCCTCCGCAGGAACCGTTTTATATCAACATCAGCGGCGGAACGTATTCAATAGAAAAGAAAAAAAACACCCCGAAAACAAATACTGCTTCAGAAGAATCGGCAAATATATCAAAAAGTACTGAATCTAAGAATAAAAAAGATTTGATTCGTTTCTATAAGTTTCTTAATGAAACAATCGGAACGGTAAAAATCAATCAGCTTGAAGAACTGATGGGAGTAAGTAAAAACACACTGAAAAAGTACATCGATGAAACTCCCGGATTTTCAAGAGACAACGGTGTTGTTACATACACCGCACCATAAAATATAAATCTTTCGTTTTGAAAGATTTATATATGAGTATGGCGGTCCTCCCGCCATACTCGCCAAAATATTACGAAAGGAGTGAGACAAATGAGAAAATCTGAATATTACAACAGACTCAACTGGGCTTATCCGGAACCTTTACCCGACGGATTTGTTAAACCTGATCACTTTGATCCGGAACCTATTGTATTAAAAACTAAAAAGAAATCTTTCAAGATAACTTTATCAAATTTCGAATCTGATAAAGCAATCATCGCCATTACTAAAAACTCAGATAACTCTTACACACTCTGCGTTGACGAAGAATAAACCAATCAACACTCACACAAATTTTACGTTTATTGTAATCTGACAACAATTATTACTCAGAAAACATTTTTTGCAAACGAATCTTACATACTTTATGCAAGAACAGTTTCAGTCTAAAAACTGATAAATCTAAAAACAGCTCAATGATTAAATATTTTAATTCATTGAGTTAAATAAATATTTTTTAAAAGGAGTAAAAAACATGTTTAAACCAACTCATTTATTTTCTACTGTATATAACAGAGAAAATGCAGACAACCATTACGCTGACCTTATTAAAGCAGGCACAGCACTCAATCCAGACAAGCACGAAGCGTGCGTTACGCTTTGTGGGGTTCGTAACGAAATGATAAGCAATCCGACCGCTTTGTTTGATACAGGCTACGTTTTTCATAACGAATATCGCAGTTTTATCGAAAACAACGATCTGCTTTGGATGCTTCACGAAGTAAATTTGCCCGGTTTTGACCTCGGAGGTTACGCAGACGGTCTTCTCACCGATAAAGATTTCGGCGATTCAGAAGTTTATGTGTGCGAAAACGGCGAAACTGTCAATCTTGAAGTTGCTGTGCTGTACGCCAAAGAATGTCTTGGTGAAGTTATTAAGGCAATTCAAAGTTATCTTTACAGCATAGATCAAGAATACGGCACCAATTATATGGCGCTTAATTTCCCTGTATCCGACGATCCATCAGAGAACTATACTAATTCTATGCTCGAAAAGATCTTCGTCGACGATGTTATTCTTGAAGAAGAAACCTATTAAGAAACATCACAACCTCAGCAACTCGACCTCGATAAGAGGTCGGGTTGCGCCCAGCATACGCACAACATTGTAAGGTTTACAATAGCAATGAATATATAAGATGTATTTATAAAAATTAACAGAATGTAGTAAGTCTGAAAAATTTATAAAAAACAAGTTTTATTGTTAATGTGAATATAAAACTATATTTAAAAAATAATGAGGTGATAGTATTTCTGTTACAAAAAACAATCGAGGAACATGGAATGCCAAATTCTATTACTATGATTGGAACGGAATAAAAAGACAAAAGAAGAAAGAGGGCTTTAAAACAAAAAAAGAAGCTCTTGATTTTGAACGTGAGTTTTTAGGTAAATGTAAAACATCAGTCGATATTCCTTTTAAAGTTCTGGTTGAGTTATATATGGAAGACAGCAAGGTTCATGTAAAACCAACTACATATGAGAATAAAAAGCATATGATTGAGACAAAGATTCTTCCGTATTTCGGAGAAATTCGTTTGTGCGATATTAATATTGCTATGGTTAGAAAATGGCAGAATAAACTTATTTCAGATGAAGCGAACTATGAGAAAACATATTTGAAATGTATTCATAATCAGTTATCTGCGATTTTTAATTTTGCTGTCAAGTATTATAAACTTCCTGCTAATCCTGCTGCACAGTGCGGTTCTATGGGAAAGAAAAAAGCAGATTCGATGAAGTTTTGGACCAAGGAAGAATTTGATATATTTATAGAAAGTGTATCGGATGATCCTTTATCAAAAGCAATTTTTTATCTGCTTTTCTATAGCGGTATTCGTGAGGGTGAACTTCTTGCTCTCACTTATGATGATTTTGATTTCACTAAAAATACAGTAAATATTTCAAAAACTTATGCAAGGCTTAAAGGTGAAGATTTGATTCAAGAATCTAAAACGACTAAAAGTAAACGCACGGTAGTTTTACCCGAAGAAGTTATGGATATAATTAAAGAGTATAAGGGCAAGTTGAATAGCTATGAACCTTCAGAAAGATTTTTTAATATATCTAAATCATTTTTAACTCGTGAAATGGTTAGAGGTTGTAAACTGTCTGGTGTGAAGAAAATCAGAATTCATGACTTAAGACATTCTCATGCATCTTTGCTTATTGAAATGAACATTCCTATTTTGTTGATTTCAGAAAGATTAGGTCATGAAAATATAGAAACAACATTAGAAACCTATGCTCATTTATATCCGAACAAACACGAAGATGTTGCCAAAAAGCTTTCAAACATTATAAACTCATAACGAAAAAAGCCTCTGCAGTTCTCATATCTGCAGAGGTTGATTTTATGATTAAAAGTAAATATAAAACGCTGATTTTGATATAAATTTTGAATTTTAGTACGCTTTTAGTACGCTCGGAGATAAATTGAACCCCGAAGCCGTTGGAATACAACGATTTCGGGGCTTGCTGTTATTATTCCCACTCTATCGTGCCGATGGGCTTCGGGGTGAGGTCAAGAAGGACACGGTTGATGCCTTCAACCTCGTGAGTGATTCTGTCTGTGATATGATGAAGAACGGAGTAGGGGATCTCTTCGATCGTTGCCGTCATAGCATCCTTTGTGTTGACTGCACGGATGATTGCGGGCCAGCCCTCATAGCGCTTGCCGTCTTTTACGCCGACACTCTTGACATCGGGAATGGCGATGAAATACTGCCATACCTTCTCTGCAAGACCGCAGTTGTCGAATTCTTCTCTGAGAATTGCATCAGCCTCACGAAGAGCGTGGAGTCTGTCACGGGTAATTGCACCGAGGCAGCGGACACCGAGACCGGGACCGGGGAACGGCTGACGGTAAACCATAGCGTGGGGAAGGCCGAGTGCCTCACCTACAACTCTGACTTCGTCTTTATAAAGGAGAGCAACGGGCTCGACGAGCTCCATCTTCATTTCTTCGGGAAGACCGCCGACATTGTGGTGAGCCTTAACGCCCTTGGATTCGATGATATCGGGATAAATCGTGCCCTGAGCGAGGAAAGAAATGCCTTCGAGCTTCTTTGCTTCCTCGTCGAAGATCTTGATGAATTCGTTGCCGATGATCTTTCTCTTTGTTTCGGGATCTGCAACATCCTTGAGAAGGTCAAGATAGCGGTCGGTTGCATCGATATAGATAAGGTTTGCGTCAAGCTCTTTGCCGAAAACCTCGATTACCTGCTCGCTTTCGCCCTTACGCATAAGACCGTGGTTAACATGAACGCAGACAAGCTGCTTGCCGATTGCTTTGATAAGAAGAGCTGCAACAACGGATGAATCAACGCCGCCAGAGAGAGCAAGAAGAACTTTTTTGTCACCGACCTGAGCTCTTACCTTTGCAACCTGCTCTTCGATGAAAGCGTTTGCGAGCTCGGGAGTTGTGATGCGTGCCATTGATTCGGGACGGACAACACTTTGCATAATTTTAACCTCCGTATTCAATTATATGATGAAAATAATTATAAACAAATCAGTTGGTGTAGTTATCGAAATATCCCTGAACGAGAACAACGGGAGTGCCCTTGTCACCCGAACCGCTTGTCAGGTCACAGAGTGAACCGATAAGGTCGGTGAACTGGCGGGGAGTGGTGCCCTGAGCCGCCATATTGCCGACAAGACTGCTGCCGTCTTTTTCTTCGATTTTCTTTGAAATAGCTTCTTTGAGAGCATCGCCGCTGAGATCCTTGAAATCGTTATCGGCAAGATACTTGAGCTTGAGCTCGTTGGGTGTGCCGCTCAGACCTGCTGTATATGCGGGGGAAACGCAGGGGTCTGCAAGCTCCCAGATCTTACCCTGGGGATCCTTGAATGCACCGTCACCGTAGACCATGACTTCGATGTTTTTGCCGCTTGCTTCCTTGAGAAGCTCCTGGGTTTTGTAAACGAAATCGGTGCAATCCTTGGGGAAGAGCTTGATTGAGTCTTCTGTTGATTTGTTTGAACCGAGAAGACCGAACTTTTCGTTGAAGCCGCTGCCGTCAACGGAGGAGGTGAGAATGTCGTCAAGTCCGCAAACAACCTTTGCACCTGCAGCCTTGAGGATTCTCTTTGTTCTTGCTCTTGTATGGATGTCGCATGTCAGAACGCAGTCTGCATAGTCGAGAATCGTTTTTGCCTGATTTGCAAATACAACCTCTGCTTCTGCACCTGCTTCGGTAATGATCTGCGAATAATAATCAACATAGTCAACGCCCGTGAATTCGTGCTTGTTTTCGCCGAAAAGCTCACGGTATTTTTCGAGGGAAAGAACATCGCTGTAAGGATTGATGCCTGCGTCGTCAAGCTGGTCGAGGGTGAGAAGGTGGTTTCCTACCTCGTCGCTGGGATAGCTGAGCATAAGAACGACCTTTTTGGCACCCATGGCGATACCTCTGAGGCAGATTGCAAAGCGGTTTCTCGAAAGAATGGGGAAGATAACGCCGATCGTTCCGCCGCCGAGCTTTTCTCTTACATCCTTTGCGATTGCATCAACGCTTGCATAGTTGCCCTGACTTCTTGCAACGATCGATTCGGTAACGGCAACAACATCCTTGTCACGAAGCTCAAAACCGTCGATTTCGGCTGCTTCGATAACGCTGTTGCAAACGATCTGCGCCAAGTCATCACCCTGACGGATGATGGGGCATCGGATGCCTCTTGAAATTGTACCTGTTCTTCTTTCCATTTGAAAGTCCCCTTTAAAACCGTATCAGCATTTTACTGAACGGAAAAATATTTTTACAAGATATTTTATCACTCTTTTTTTGAGAAATCAAGTATTAATGATGTATAAATATGAAGGCAAAATCGGGCTGTATTTTTTTCTGTTTGACGGAAAAAATAGCATCGGGTGATATATTATGGTATATGCGGTGATATCTGCATTGACAGGATACATTATAGGAAGCATTAATTTTGCGGTCATATTCTCTAAAATTATTTACGGAAACGATATCAGAAATTCAGGGAGCGGAAATCCCGGAGCAACAAATGCCGTAAGGATCTACGGAAAAAAGTTCGGAGCGGCAATTTTTCTTTGTGATTTTTCAAAAGGTCTTTTGTCGGTTGCGATTGCAAGGCTTTTTGTTACAGCTTTTGACGCTCCGATGCAGGTGATGCTTGCGGCAGGATTTTTCGCTCAGCTCGGTCATGTTCTGCCCGTCTTTCACGGCTTCAGAGGCGGCAAGGGTGTTGCAACGGCTGTCGGAGCGGCGTTTGCGCTCATGCCATTGACGGCAATTGTTCTTCTTGCGCTGTTTGCTGCAGTTCTTTTTATGACAAAATATGTTGCGGTTGCGTCGGGAGTATGTGCGGCGGTCTATCCGATTCTTGCGTATTTTATGAGCGGAGAAAACGCCGTATATTATTGTATATATGCCGCATCATGCTCAATGCTCATTCTGATACGCCATGTTTCAAATTTCGCACGGCTGAGCAGGGGAGAAGAAGGGAAAATAAAGTGATAGACCGCACCGTCGGATGACGGGTACATATTGCAGAAAAAACTTCATAAAAATATAAAATTTGCTCTTGACAAATCGGGCAGAAGGGTATATCATATAGAAAACACTTTAGCGCACAAAAGCTTTAAAGCTTTAAAGATTTAAAGGAGCGATACAAAATGGATAAGCTGCCTATCTGGATAACGATCGGTGTTTATGTCGTTATCATGGCTGTTATCGGAATCACACAGGGCAAAAAAGCCCACTCGATCGCAGATCTCACGGTCGGCGGACGTAATGCGGGTGCATGGCTTTCTGCTCTTTCTTACGGCACGGCATATTTCTCCGCCGTTATGTTTGTCGGCTACGCAGGAGGCACGGGCAAGGGCTTCGGTCTTTGGGGCATTCTTGCAGGCATCGGAAATGCTGTTTTCGGTTCGTGGCTTGCATGGAAGGTTCTTGCAAGAAGAACGAGGGATGTTTCGGCAAGACTTAAAATCAAGACCATGCCTCAGCTTCTGGATAAAAGATATTCAAGCCCTGCAATGCGTCTTTTCGCCTGCATCGTTATATTTATATTCCTTATTCCCTATTCCGCTTCCGTTTACAAAGGACTTGCTTCGATCGCAGATATCCTTCTGGGAATCAGGGTTGAATACTGCATGATAATTATTGCTGTTGTTGCGGCTCTTATGCTCGTTTTCGGCGGATATCTTGTTCAGGCAAGAGCCGATTTCTTCCAGGGCATCGTTATGATGTTCGGCGTTGCTCTTCTGATTATCTGCGTTGTCCGCTGTGACAAGGTCGGCGGTATTCAGGGCATCGTGGAATACGCTCAGACTCAGGGCGCTCAGCTCAGCGCAACGAACGGACTTCCCAAGCTCAATGCGAATCAGTGGATTTCTCTCTGGGCAACCGTTCTCATGACGAGCTTCGGCACATGGGGACTTCCTCAGATGGTTACGAAGTATTTCGGAATCAAGGATGACAAGCAGGCTAAAAAAGGCATCACGATCTCAACCTTCTTCGCTCTTCTCGTTGCGGGCGGCGGATATTTCATCGGCTCTCTCTGCTACAGATTCTTTGACTGGGAAACTCTCAACAACCCTGAGGCTGAAGGCTTCATCGCTCAGGACTACATAGTTCCCGGAATGCTTGAAGCGGCGAACATTCCCGCAGTTCTTCTCGGTATCGTGCTCATGCTTCTGATTGCGGCTTCTGTTTCGACTCTCTGCTCCGTAACCCTTACCGCAAGTTCAACTCTCACCATTGACTTTATCAAGCATTTCCGAAAAGATATGGATGAGAAAAAAACATCATTTACAATCAAGGCTTTATGTGTTATATTTGTCGTATGTTCTTATATTATTGCAAATACCGACACACCCATTCTTGACATGATGAGCTATTCATGGGGCATCATTTCCGGCTCATTCCTTGCACCCTATGTCATCTCTCTCTTCTGGAAGAAGATGAACACAAAGGGCGCATGGGCAGGCATCATCGGAGGCTTTGCTCTTGCGATCATTCCTGCTGCGGCAAAGCTTATCTCTTACTTTGCGGATAATGCAGTTGTATCGCAGCTTGCAGGCAAGGGTCCCGTTTTCGCCTGCATAGCCATGGCTGCATCGATCGTTCTTTGCGTTGCCGTCAGCGCAGTCACAAGGTCAACGAACGGGAAGGAGACCGAGTTCTTCTATACCGGTGTAATTGATGCCGAATAAAATTGATAATATCGGTAAAACGGAATGCCTTGACGGCACTCCGTTTTCCGTCGTTTATAAAAGAATTATATTTTAAGAAAAGGATTGAACAAATTAACATGCCTATCACAAAATTTCTCGAAAGAAACGCAGAGCTCTACAAGGATGATGTCAGCCTTGTTGAGATAAACCCCGAAATTCAGGAGAACAGCCGAGTCACATGGAGAGAATATTCTCTTATTGAGCAGGGCTCAAAGGGTGACGGAAGAAGCGAAATAACATGGGATGAGTTCAATAAGAAGGCTAACCGCTTTGCCAATTTCCTTCTTTCAAGAGGAATCAAAAAGGGTGACAGAGTCGCCATTCTTCTCATGAACTGCATTGAATATCTGCCCATTTATTTCGGTATTCTCAAGACGGGAGCACTTGCCGTTCCTCTCAACTACCGCTATACTGCGGAAGAGATCAAATACTGCCTCAAGCTTTCCGAAAGCGATGTTATCGTTTTCGGCCCCGAATTTACGGGCCGTATGGAACAGATTTCGGACAGAATTCCCAAGGTCAAGCTCCGCCTTTATCTCGGTGCGGACTGCCCGACATTTGCCGAAAGCTATAATCAGCTCGTTACATACTGCACATCGAGAAATCCCGAGATCGAGCTGAGCGACGATGACCATGCCGCTATCTATTTCTCATCGGGAACAACGGGCTTCCCCAAGGCTATTCTTCACGCTCATAAGGCACTTGTTCATTCGTGCCTTGTTGAGCAGAACCACCATTCGCAGACAAAGGACGATGTTTTCCTCTGCATTCCTCCGCTTTATCACACGGGTGCAAAAATGCACTGGTTCGGCAGTCTGCTTGTCGGCGGCAAGACGGTTCTTCTCAAGGGCGCAAAGCCCGACAGGATCATCAAAACCGTTTCTCAGGAAAAATGCTCTATCGTATGGCTTCTTGTGCCGTGGGCTCAGGATATTCTTGATGCCATCGAAAGAGGCGATATCGAGCTTGACAGATATAATCTTGACCAGTGGCGACTCATGCATATCGGCGCTCAGCCCGTTCCGCCCAGCCTTATCAAGAGGTGGCTCAAGATTTTCCCGAACCATAAGTATGACACGAACTACGGTCTGAGCGAATCCATCGGACCCGGCTGCGTTCATCTCGGTGTGGAAAACGTTCATAAGGTCGGTGCGATCGGAAAAGCGGGCTACGGCTGGGAAACAAAGATCATCGACGAAAACGGAAATACCGTTGAAAGAGGAGAGGTCGGCGAGCTTGCAGTCAAGGGTCCCGGCGTAATGCTCTGCTATTTCAACGACGACAAGGCAACGAGCGAAACGATTCATGGCGAGTGGCTTTATACGGGCGACATGGCTCAGGAGGATGAGGATGGCTTCATCTATCTTGTTGACCGTAAGAAGGATGTTATCATCTCGGGCGGCGAGAATCTCTATCCCGTTCAGATCGAAGACTTCCTCAGAAAGCACGAAGCAATCAAGGATGTTGCGGTTATAGGTCTTCCCGATGCCAGACTCGGCGAAATTGCCGCCGCAATCATTGAGCTTAAAGAGGGCTGCAAGGCGGACGAAGAGGATATCAACGATTTCTGCCGTGATCTTCCCCGTTATAAGCGTCCTCATAAGCTTATCTTTGCAGAGGTTCCCCGTAATCCTACGGGTAAAATCGAAAAGCCCAAGCTCCGCAAGATCTACTGCGGCGAAAGCCTTGTTGCAACTCAGGTTGAAATGAATGTCAATAAGCAATAAAAATTAAAAAATTGCTCATTTTGTGTTGTAATTTTGCCTTATTAATATTATAATATTTAATTATTTTCCCTTTATGATTAGGAGGATTTCAGTTGAAGAAACTGTTTTTGGGCAACGAAGCTGTTGCCAGAGGACTTTACGAGGCAGGCTGCCGTGTTGTTTCGAGCTATCCCGGAACTCCCAGCACAGAGGTTACGGAGTTTGCCGCAAAATACGATGAGATCTTTTCGGAATGGGCTCCCAACGAAAAGGTTGCCATGGAGGTTGCATTCGGCGCAAGCGTTGCGGGCGCACGCTCATTCTGCGCCATGAAGCATGTCGGACTTAACGTTGCTGCCGACCCGCTTTTCACGGCTTCATATACGGGCGTCAACGCAGGTATGGTTATTCTTGTTGCTGACGATCCCGGAATGCATTCCTCTCAGAACGAGCAGGATTCAAGACACTATGCCATGGGCGCAAAGATCATGATGCTTGAGCCCTCGGATTCCGCAGAATGCCTTGACTATGCAAAGAGAGCTTTTGAGCTCTCCGAAAAATTTGACACTCCCGTTATTCTCAGAGTCACAACAAGAGTTGCTCATTCGAGAAGCGCTGCCGAGATAACCGACAGAGTGGATAACGGACTCAGGGAATACATAAAGAATCCGCAGAAATATGTCATGGTTCCCGCAAACGCAAAGGGTAAGCATGTCGTTGTTGAGCAGAGAATCCTTGACCAGATCGCATATTGCGAAAAGGAAGCCGTTGAAAACGGACTGAATACGGTTGAATATAACAGCAAGAAGATCGGCGTTATCGCTTCGGGCATCTGCTATCAGTATGCAAAAGAAGCTCTCGGCGAGAATGCATCGTATCTCAAGCTCGGATGCGTTTATCCGCTTCCCGTTGAGCTTATCAGGAGCTTTGCCGCAGAATGCGAAAAGGTCTATGTTCTTGAAGAACTTGACGACTATCTCGAAACTCATTGCCGCAAGAACGGCATCGAGGTTATCGGTAAGGAAGCATTCACGCTTCAGGGAGAATATTCTCAGAGTCTTATTGCAAAGGTTATTCTCGGTGAAGAAAAGAGCTGTCTGACGACTGATGTCAACATCGTTCCCAGACCTCCCGTTCTTTGCGCAGGCTGTCCCCACAGAGGTCTTTTCTATGCTCTTAAGCAGCTTAAAGTTACCGTCAGCGGCGATATAGGATGCTATACTCTCGGTGCATCCCAGCCCCTCGGCATGATCGACACGGTTCTCTGCATGGGCGCATCCGTTTCGGCTCTTCACGGCAGAAACCTTGCAGATCACGGAAACGCAAAGAAGAGCGTTGCCGTTATCGGTGACTCGACCTTCATTCACTCCGGCGTAACGGGTCTTATCAATATCGCTTATAATGCAACCGATTCGGTCGTTATCATTCTCGATAACTCGATCACAGGCATGACGGGACATCAGCAGAATCCGACAACGGGCTTCAACATCAAGGGTGAGCCTGCAGCGGCAGTAAGTCTTGAAAAGCTTGCAAATGCAGTCGGTATCAATACGGTTATTGTTGTTGATCCCTATAATCTCGAAGAAACGAAAAACGGTATTCAGCAGGCTCTTGAAGCTGACGGCCCCGCCGTTGTTATTTCAAGAAGACCCTGTGCGCTTCTCAAAACCGTTAAGCATAATCCGCCCCTTAAAGTCAATAAGGACAAATGCAAGTCCTGCAAGATGTGCATGAAGATCGGCTGTCCCGCCATCAGCATGAAGGACGGCAAGGCTCAGATCGACTTTACGCAGTGCCTCGGCTGTAATGTCTGCAGCCAGCTTTGCAAATTCGGTGCAATTGAAGAGGGGGTAGAATAATGAACAAATCAATTATGATAGTCGGCGTCGGCGGTCAGGGAACCCTGCTCGCAAGCCGCATTCTCGGCTCGGCTCTTCTTGACTGCGGCTTTGATGTCAAGGTTTCGGAGGTTCACGGAATGAGCCAGAGAGGCGGCTCGGTCGTTACCTATGTCCGTTGCGGTGAAAAGGTTGCTTCGCCCATTATTGAAAAAGGAGAAGCCGATATCATCCTTGCTTTTGAACAGCTTGAAGCTGCAAGATGGATCGAATATCTCAAGCCCGACGGAAAAATTATTGTCAACACTCAGCAGATCGATCCCATGCCCGTTGTTATGGGTGCGGCGGAATATCCCGAAGGAATTATTGATGCTCTCAAGGCATCGGGTGCCGCAGTTCAGGCAATTGATGCTCTTCCTCTCGCTGTTGAGGCAGGAACGGCAAAGGCAGTCAATGTTATTCTCATCGGCGCAATGGCAAAGAGCATGGAGCTCGATAAGGAAGTCTGGATAAAGGCACTCAGAGAGAGCGTTCCCCCCAAGTTCCTTGAACTTAACCTTAAAGCCTTTGATATGGGCTATGATGCATAAGTCAGAAAGGAAGCGAAAATAAAATGGCAAAATATTATCAGCCGGAAATCGAAACCGCATCGCTTGAGGAACTCAGAGCTATTCAGAACGAAAAGCTCGTCAAGCAGGTAAAGCACGTTTATGAAAACGTTGAATATTACCGCAACCTCATGGATGAAAAGGGAGTTAAGCCCGAGGATATCAAGTCGATCGACGATCTTCATAAGCTGCCCTTCCTCACAAAGGCAGACCTCAGAGATGCTTATCCTTACGGACTTCTGGCTACTGACCTGAAAAACTGCGTCAGAATCCAGTCAACAAGCGGAACAACAGGCCGCAGAGTTGTTGCTTTCTATACTCAGAAGGATGTTGACCTCTGGGAGGAATGCTGCGCAAGAGCGATTACCGCTGTCGGCGGCACAAATGAGGATGTCTGTCAGGTTGCTTACGGATACGGTCTTTTCACGGGCGGTCCCGGTCTTAACGGCGGCTCTCACAAGGTCGGCTGTCTGACTCTCCCCATGTCATCGGGTAACACGGAGCGTCAGATTCAGTTTATGCAGGACCTTCACGCAACAATCATCTGCTGCACTCCTTCATACGCCGCATATATCGGCGAAACCCTCAAGGAAATGGGAATTTCTCCCGATGACCTCGACCTCAAGGCAGGCATATTCGGCGCTGAGCCCTGGACCGAGGAAATGCGCCGTGATATCGAAAAATCTCTCGGTATCAAGGCATATGACATTTATGGTCTGACTGAAACGAGCGGCCCCGGCGTTTCGTTTGAGTGCGAAGAGCAGAAAGGCATGCATATCAACGAGGACCATTTCCTCGCAGAAATCATCGATCCCGAAACGGGCGAGGTTCTTCCCGAGGGCTCAAAGGGTGAGCTTGTTTTCACAAGCCTTGACAAGGAAGCATTCCCGCTTCTCAGATACCGCACAAGAGATATCTGCGTTCTTTCAAGAAAGAAATGCTCCTGCGGAAGAACTCTCATCAAGATGTCGAAGCCCATGGGCAGAAGCGATGATATGCTTATTATCAGAGGTGTCAATGTCTTCCCGTCACAGATCGAAACCGTTCTTATCAAGGAAGGCTACAGCTCGAACTATCTTATCGAGGTCGACAGAGAAAACAACACGGACACTCTCGATGTTTATGTTGAGCTCAATCCCGAGCAGTTCTCCGATACGGTCAAGGACCTTACCGCTAAGGAAAAGGCTCTTGCAGGCGCAATCAAGACGATGCTCGGCATCAATCCCAAGGTTCATCTTGTTGCTCCCAAGACAATCACAAGAAGTGAGGGCAAGGCTGTAAGAGTTATCGACAAGAGAAAGCTTCACGACTGATCAAGAAAGGAGATTAAGAAATGAGCGTTAAACAGATTTCGGTTTTTATTGAAAACAAAAAAGGCAAGCTTGCAGAAGCAACCAGATTCATTGCAGACCATAACATCAACCTCAGAGCTCTTTCGATCGCCGATACTCAGGATTTCGGTATTCTGAGAATTATCTGCGACGATCCGAAAAATGCTCAGGCAGCGCTTAATGACGGCGGATATATCACAACGGTTACAGATGTCCTTGCCGCCGCAATTTCGGACACTCCCGGCTCTCTTGCAACGATTCTCGAGGTGCTCTCCGAGGCAAATGTTGTTGTTGAATATACATATGCGTTCAACACCTCGAAGGCAGGAGCTTACATGATTTTCAGAGTTGACGACAATCAGGTTGCCGCCGCCGCTCTTGCAGGCTCAGGCATCAAGACTGCAAATCAGGAAGATCTTTTCTGATTCACCTTATAAAAACAGCAATCCCGTATCAGCCGGATCGGTTGATACGGGATATTTTTATTTGTGATAGAGTTTTTTCGTCTGATATCTCGGCTCGCAGGTGAGGTTCATGCCGATTTTTCTGTAGACATCGGCATCAACCTGAGAGAGGATGACCGTTGAGTGAGCCTCACACCCCTTGAGAAGTTCGATTGAATCGAGAGCTTTTTTGGCGACGGGATTGGTGCTTGCGCTCATTGAAAGGGCGATCAGCGTTTCGTCGGAATGAAGTCTGGGGTTCTGACCTTTGAGAATACCCGTTTTCAATTCCTGAATAGGCTCGATGATCGAGGGGGCAATCATCAGAAGGTCCTCGGGAAGCCCTGCGATAGCCTTTGCGGCGTTGAGCAGAGCCGCAGACGATGCACCGAGAAGGTTTGAGGTCTTGCCCGTGACGATTCTTCCGTCGGGAAGCTCGATTGCAACTGCGGGCTGACCCTCGGTTTCGTTGCTTCTTTCGGCAGCGGCTTTGATAACCGCTCTGTCGTCAACGCTGACTCCTGCCTGATTCATGAGGCTGACGATCTTGTCAACGGCTTCCTGCTTGCCTCTGCCCATGCGAAGGTCGCACATGGCATTGAAATAGCGGCGGATGATCTCTGATTTTGAAGCTTCTCTCGTTGCCTCGTCATCGCAGATGCAGTAGCCTGCCATATTAACGCCCATGTCGGTAGGTGACTTATAGGGGCTGACACCCTCGATCTTTTCAAAAATTGCATTGAGAACGGGGAAAACCTCAACATCTCTGTTATAGTTGACGGTCGTCACTCCGTAAGCCTCGAGATGATAGGGGTCGATCATGTTGACATCGTTGAGGTCTGCGGTTGCCGCTTCATATGCGAGATTGACGGGATGCTTGAGAGGAAGATTCCAGATGGGGAAGGTCTCGAATTTTGCGTATCCCGCTTTGTTACCTCTCTGATTTTCGTGGTAAAGCTGAGAAAGGCAGGTTGCCATTTTTCCGCTTCCGGGGCCGGGGGCGGTTATGACAACGAGAGGTCTTTCGGTTTCGATGAAATCGTTTTTGCCGAAGCCTGCATCGCTGACGATATGAGAAACATTATAGGGATAACCCTCGATATTATAATGAATAAAGACCTTGACACCGAGCTGTTCAAGCTTTGACTTGAAAGCAAGGGCGGCAGGCTGACCGTTGAACTGAGCGAGAACAACGCTTCCGACAAAAAGACCTGCGCCTCTGTAGGCGTCAATAAGGCGGAGAACATCTGCATCGTAAGTAATGCCGAGGTCACGTCTGATCTTGTTGCTTCCGATGTCGCTCGAGTTGATGACAATAACGACCTCAACATCGTTGGCTATATGCTTGAGCATCTGAAGCTTGCTGTCGGGTGCAAAACCGGGCAGAACTCTTGAAGCGTGATAATCGTCAAAAAGCTTGCCGCCGAATTCAAGATAGAGCTTGCCGCCGAATTCGTTGATTCGCTTGCTGATTTCTTCAGACTGGCGTCTGATATATGCCGCATTGTCAAAACCGATTCTGTTCAAGACCGAACACCCTTTCCTCGACAAAAATGAATTACTAATTAAATATTATATAACACTAATTTTCTTTTATCAAGAGAAAAGACGAATTTTGTTGCAAAATTTAAGCCGCACCCGTTTGTCTGCGGATGCGGCTTTGTGTTTAATACTGTTTTACTCAGACTTCATCGGTGAAATCCTCGTCAGAGGTTTCTTCGGTGTTGTCTGATGCGTTTTCTTCGGAGGAGGTATCGCTGTCGGAATCCGATTCTTCGGCTGAGCTGTCTGAGGTGTCCGTGACATCTTCATCTGACGAAGCTTCTTCCGTTTCTCCGTCTTCTGCAGAGATAAGCTCAACCTCGAGAAGTGCTTCTGCGGCGGCTTTTTCTTCTTCCGCTCTTATTCTTTCAGCTTCTGCGAGAGCAAGCTTTTCGGCTTTTCTCTTGCGAAGGAGTGAGAAGAGGTATGCAACGAGAAGCATGAGAATGACGGTCACGCCCGAGATTGCTGCGCCGATAATCAGACCTCTCTGCTCAAATTCAAGTTCGACTGTATGCTCACCTGCAGGAAGGTTGAAGCAGAGATATGCGCTTTCGAGCGAAATATAGTCCTTTTCGGCTATTTCCTTGCCGTCTATCTTGACTGTCCAGCCTGCATCGTAGGGGATCGATGTGAACATCATTCCGTCTTTCTTTGCGGTAACGGTTCCCGTTATCTTCGTTTCCTCAAACGATGTGACATTGAGCTGACCTTCTTTGAGGATATTATATCCCTTGTTGAGTGCTTCATCATCAACATAGTAAGGATAGAAGTCGATATAGCCGTAGTCCTTGTCCTTGACGGTGATGAGAACGGTGACGACCTCATCGGGAGTAACGATGCCCAGGTCGTAGATATAGGGCTCATCGGTGTTCTGAACATAGGATTTGTCGCCCTTGCCGATGGTTATCTGCTCAAATGCAGTCGAGTCGACGAAAAGATAGCAGTGACGGGTTTCGGGAACGGAGAGGAAGAAGGTTGCTTCGCCCTCGTCGGTATCGGGCTTTGTGAAATAAAGATCGCCCGTTTCGAGTCCCGAGGTTATTTCATCAAAGTTGAAATAACGCACCTCGTTGATGTTCATCATCTTATAAACATCGCTGACGCCCGTTGCCTTTTCAAACCATTCTTCCTGAACGGTGAACGGATTTGTGTCGCCCGAATACCATTCTTTGAGTGCTCCGTCAGCGGCAAAGCCGATGGGCAGATAATATTCGTTCTCATATGCCGTGAATTTGCCCGAGGTCATGAGCTTTGTATAATAATCGTCCGAAACATCGACCTCGGTCGTGTTGTCAACAACATATTTGAGCGAGTGCATCATGTTGTAAACGGGAGTCTGGAGATTATAGGTATAGCTGTTGATATAATTGCCGAACATTCCGAGGTTGCTCTGAACATTGGAGAGCTTTTCGTAAGCCATTGAGGAGAAGGTCGAAATGCCGTTATAGCCGTACCATGCAGGGTCCATTCTTGCTCTGCTGTCGAGAAGCTCCATGCGGTAGGTATCGTCGCCGTCGTGCTTGTCGAGTTCGCCCTTGAGAGCAACGAAGTCTTTATAGTCACCTGCAAACGAGGACTTGGGTTGATTCATGCTGTAGCGGTCGGTGTTCGCACATGCGATCTCGCCGATGAAGCAGCAGAGAAGCAGAACGCAGACTGCCGATTTCTGATATTTGCTGTCCTTCATGAGCGCAAAAACAAGGCAGTAAGTGACAACGAAGATCAGACTGATGAGAACCGTTACATCCTCAACATTCTTTGAGCCTATTTCCTGAATCAGGATTATGGCTATCATCACGCCGAGACCTGCTCCGAGAATGCCTCTGCCGCTGAATTCGTGAAGCCTTGTCAGCGCCTTATATGCGATAACGAGGAGCACGAAAGAATACATGAACGAGAAGCGGTAGGGGAGGTCGTTGGGATAGTGGAAGCCGTGCCAGATATAGTTGAGAATGTTGACATTGAAGCTGAAATAGAGAACTCCGAGAAGGGCAACCGTTGCGGTCTTTTCCTTGACGGAAATCGATTTCGTGAAAAGGTAAAGAGGAACGAGGATCAGCGTTGCCATGCCGCAGTAGACATTGGGAAGAACATCCGTACCGCTGCTTCTGATTGTCGGATTAACGCTTGCAAGGTGGTTTGCGAGGAAATCGAAAATCGTGAAATATGATTTGTAATCCTCAAGCTTGGGCATCGTTCCCGAGGTTGCCGAGCAGCTTTTGAGAATGAAATAAACGGGGATAAGAGCGAATGCAACGAGGCATGCCGCACCGATGCTTGAAAATGCAAAGGTAAAACCGCTCTGAAGAAAAACATTTCCGCCGAGCTTGTCCTTGAGCTTATATTTCTTCTTGCCGTTTTCATCGGTCGAGAACGGCGTTCCGTCTGCAAGGGATGAAAAATCGTAATTCGAGAAGAAATAAACAATAAAATAAAGAACCGAGAATATGCAGACCATATATCCCATGTAGTAGTTTGTCAGAAGGGTGATTGCAAGCATGGGGATATAGAGCTTGGGGCTGCGTCTGTTGATGATATTTTCGATTCCGAGGATGACAAGGGGGAAATATGCCATCGTGTCGATCCACATGACATTCCAATAATAGGCGATGAAGTAACCGCACATCGCATAGAGAACGCCGAATGCGGCAGAGCTGAAATCGTGTCTGCCCTGCGATTTTTTGAGATAGTAGGTGAATGCGGCGGCGGCAAGACCCGCCTTTGCAACGATCATGCTTGCGATTGCCTCGGGCATATTCTCATGACCGAAAAGGAGCATGAATATCATGCCGGGGCTCGAAAGATAGTTGAAGAAGTTGCCGAGAAACGGCGAGCCGAGGCCCGTTCTCCATGAATAGATAAAGCTTTCGAGATTCGTTATTCTGTCGTAAAGCTCTGCAAACAGCGGACCGTACTGATGATAAAGATCCATTCTCAGAATGGTCTTTTCACCGAACGGAAAAAGACTGTAGCAGTAGTAAACGAGAAGCATGATGCCGACCGTGCAGCCCAGTGCGAGCCAGCAATAAGAGTTATCAACGAAAAATCGGCTCAGCAGAGATTTTTTTCTGAGAGTCGACGGTTCTTTGTTTGACATAATTGACCTCCGTTTTATAGAAAACTTATCTGTAACAGTATAGAAAACTTTTCTGTATCATTCAATATATCATAATATCATTATTAATGCAAGTGAACAATCTGTTAAACATTGAGCATATCTGTGTTCTATTCGGGGACAAGACATCATAGACTTTATTAACAAAAGCCGAAAGGAAAAACAATGGATAACATAAAACGCTTTGACCAGGCGGTGAAGGCTTTGCCGCCGAGGCTTTCGGGTATACTGACATCGCTTTCCGACGGTGAAAAGAACTCGGTTCGGGAAATATGTCTGCGCTCGGAAAAGGCGGTTGTTGCGGTCACGGAAACGGGAGTCCGTTTCATTCATGAATCGGGAAGGCTGACTCAGATCTATTCGTCGTTTGCGGTGAGAACCGATTGCCGTGAAATTGAGGAAACGTTTCACAGGCTCTGCGGCTATTCGGTCTACAGCTTCAAGGATGCCATCAACAGAGGATTCATAACGGTTGACGGCGGACACAGAGCAGGGGTTGCGGGAACGGCTGTCACGGAAAACGGAAGGATAACGGCGGTGCGTGATGTGAACTGCATCAATCTGAGAATTGCAAGGGAGATCAAGGGTGCGGCAGACGGAATATTTGCCCGATGCTTTTCCGACGGCGTTTCGGGGCTCATCGTTGCAGGACCGCCGTCGAGCGGAAAAACGACCGTGCTCAGAGATGTTGCAAGACAGCTTTCGGGAAACGAAAAAGGTCTGCTTGCGAAGGTCTTTGTCTGTGACGAAAGGGGCGAAATAGGTGCGGTTCATTCGGGGAAGGTGCAGAATGACCTCGGAATCAACTGCGATCTGATAACCTCTTATCCGAAAAGCGAGGGTATTCTCATCGGCTTGCGCTCGTTTTCTCCCGATATCATTATCTGCGACGAGATCGCTGCCGACGAAGAAGCGGATGCGGTCGAAGCAGGACTTTGTTCGGGAGTAGAATTTGCGCTGAGCATTCATGCAGGAAGCGAAAAGGAGCTTCGTTCAAAGCCCCTCGTGAAAAGACTTCTCAGAAGCGGATGCTTTGAGAATGTTGTTCTGCTGTCAGCCCGTAAGGAAGGCAGAGGTCAGCGTTTTTATAAGGCAGGTGACCTGCTTGATTAGAATATTTGCGGCTGTTTTCATAGCCTCGGCGTTTGCTCTCGGCGGAAGGCTTCTTGCTCAGAAGGATGCAAAGAGAGTTTCGGTCATCAGAGAGATCCTTCTGATGATAAATGTAATGGAAACCCGTCTGCGCTATTCGGAAATGCCTGTCAACCGCCTTCTTGCTCTGCTCGAAGAAAACGGCTTTTCTCAGCTCGGATTTCTGAGTGAATGCCGCAAAAGGCTCTCTGACGGCGAAGCCTTCGGCACGGCATGGGGAAAGAGCATTGAACAAAGCCGTGCATTCTGCGTGCTTCTCCCCGAGGAAGCCCGAAGGCTGACGGCGATGGGAACGGATATCGGTGTGACGGATATCGAGGGGCAGCTTTCATGCTGCAGATATTATAAGGCTCTTTTTGAGAAATCCTTAACTGAAAGAGAAGAACAGAGCGCACGCAGCTCCCGTATGTTTCCGCCGCTCGGAATGCTGCTCGGAGTTTCGGCGGCAATTTTTTTGATTTAGGTGAAATATGGATCTTTCGATTGTAATTAAGATAGCGGCTGTCGGCATCGTGGTTGCGGTGCTCAACGCCATTCTTGTCCGCTCGGGCAGAGATGATTATGCGCTCATAACCATTCTTGCAGGTATCGTCGCCGTGCTGATGATGCTTCTGCCTCAGTTTGCAAATCTGCTCTCGACGGTCAAGAGTCTGATGGATTTCTGAGAATATGGATGTTGTCAAGGTTGCGGCGGCAGGGCTTCTGACGGCGATGCTTTATGCCCTTGTGCGTCAGCTCAAGCCCGAAATTGCTCCGCTTGTCATTCTCGGCGGAGCGGCGGTTATTCTCGTTTCGGTTGCGGAAAAATTCATCGGAGTTTCCTCAACGGTTGACTCGATGATGGAGCTTGCGGGGCTCGAAAAGGAAAATGTTTCGATCCTCATCCGATGTCTGGGAATATGCGTTATCACTCAGTTTGCCGCAGATATCTGTTATGACAATTCAAGCTCTTCGATAGCGGCGGCGGTTGAGCTTGCAGGCAGAGTCGGAGCGATAACTCTTGCTCTTCCGATGCTGCAGGCGGTTGCGAAGCTTGCTCTGGGACTGATGAAATGATGGTTAATAAAAAGAAAATAAAACGGATCATTATGATAACCGCTGTCTGCGTTTTGACCGTGGTTTTCCGTATTGATGCAAAAGCGGAAGCGGCAAACGGTTATCCCGATGTTTCGGGATATTTCAATGAACAGTATGAAGCTTCGGGAGCATCGGAGCTGTCCGATTTTCTCGATGAGAATTCGAGAGAATATCTCGGGTCGGTCGGATGCGACACGGCGGATATCGACGGCATAATGTCATTTTCCCTCGGCTCTGTTTTTGATGTTCTTTCGGATATGCTCAGAGCAAACATATCCGCTCCGCTCAAGGGCTGCATGACTGCTTGCGGAGCGGTGATGCTTGTCAGCGTTTGTTCGGGATTTATTCCCGACGACGAAAAGACAAGAGGGGTAATGAATCTTGTGTGCGGATGCTTCGTTTTGCTGAGCGTGTTCATACCTGCCTCGGAATCGCTGAGATCGGGAGTTTCGGCGATGAAGCTCTGCTCGGGGTTTGAAAAAGCGTTGATACCCGTTCTTGCAGGGATTCTGACAGCGTCGGGCAATCCGACATCGGCTCTGTCTTATCAGGGAGCGGCATTTGCCGCCGCTCAGACGGTTGAAGCCTTTTCGGAAAGCTTCGCTCTGCCGCTTGTTTATGCTTCGGGAGTTCTCGGAGCGACGGGCGCATTTCTTCCGACTCTCAGACTTTCTGCCGTGAGCGAAATGATAAGAAAAATATCAACAACGGTTTTCGGTTCCGCCGCAACGCTGTTTTCGGGATTCCTTGCGCTCAAAAATATTATTTCCGGCTCGGCGGACAGCCTTGCCGCAAAGGGCATCAGACTTGCCGCCAATACATTCATTCCCGTTGTCGGCGGCGCATTGGGGGAGGCGTATTCGGCTCTGTCGGGAAGCTTGTCGCTTCTGAAAAGTGCAGTCGGAATTTACGGTATTCTTGCGGTTCTCGCTGTTTGTCTGCCGTCGGTGATAAATCTCGCCCTGTGGTGCCTTGCCATGCGTGCAGCCTGCATGATAAGCGAGCTTCTCGGAAACAGCCAATGCTCCGAAATCCTGAAAAATATCTCCTTCATGTTTTCGATGCTGAATGCCATGATAATTTTTTCGTCTGCTGTTTTTATAATTTCTTCGGGGCTTATTGCCGTTATGAAAACGGGAGGTTAAAATGGAAGCTTTCAGACAATGGGCTGTGAGCCTGATTATTGCAGGGATTTCGGGAACGGTCATCAGCCTGCTTTCTCCGAGAGGCTCTATGGAAAAAACTCTCAGGGCGGTAATCGGAATTTTTATCGTTTCCGCCGTTGTTTCTCCTCTTTCGGAATTAGCGGAAAAAGACAGCATTCTTCCTGCTTTTGCTTATGAAAACATAAGGGTGAGCACGGATGACAGGCTCGGAGAGTATATTCTTGAAATGTGCGAGGATACCGTCGGCAGGGTGATCTCGGAAACGGCACGGGAGCACGGAATCAAAAAATTCGGAGTTGATGCGGATATGCATACGGATGAATATAACTGTATAATTATTCACCGAATATGCATAACGATACCGAGCGGCGAGGCTGCGAAACGCCATGAGCTTTCGTCAGATCTTGAGAAAAAGCTCGGGGTTCCCGTGACAGTCAACAGCGAATAAAAAAGGATGGACAGCGATTTGAAACTATCCGAAAAAATCAGCGGAACCATAAACAAAATATCCGAAAAAATGAGCCTGAGCAAAAAAATGCTTGCGGTAATTCTCCTTTTTCTTCTCGGAACGGCGGCTCTTGTTCTGAGCGAAACGGGGGAAAGAATACGCACGGATACCGATGAAACGGCGGTGAGCACGACATCGGGAACAAATGACTATGTTTCATCTCTCGAGGAACGCATAACCTCAATAATATCAAGCATTGACGGGGCGGGAGCGACTCAGGTCATGATAACTCTCGAGAGCGGAAGCGAGCAGGTCTATCTTCACAATTACGACTATGGGGAGGATGCCGACGCTGACGGCTCGGGCAACATCGAGATAAAGGATGAATATGTTATCGTTGACGGCGGCGACGGAGAAAACGGAATTGTTGTCAGAGTTGAGGAACCCAGAATCAGAGGGGTTGCCGTTGTCTGCGAGGGGGCGGGAAATGCCTCGGTCAAGGCTGAAATAATTGCAACGGTGACGGCGCTCCTTGATATCAGCTCCGCAAGAGTCAGCGTTGCGAAGATGAACTGAATATACACATAAAATATTAATAATATACAACGGAGGTCACTTGTTATGATTCTGAAAAAAAGACAGCTTTTGCTTGCAACCCTTGTTATTGCGCTGGGTGCCGCAATCTTCATCAACCGCTATTATACCGCCCCTCAGGTCGATTCGGCAGCTTCGGGCGAGGTCAAGGAGCAGCAGACGTCAAAATCGACGGATAAGGGAGCTAATCTCGGCGATGCAAGATATGTTATTTCAACGGATGTCGTGCTTGACGATGCGGCGGCGCAGGCTGTGGCGAGCGAATACTTCTCGAGTGCAAAGCTCCGCAGACAGACGGCAAGGGACGAAGCGGCGGAAGCACTCAACGACATCATCAAGGACAGCGATTCTTCCCCCGAATCCGTTGCCAAAGCAACTGCGGCGCTGACGGATATCTCTCAGTCCATAACGGTGGAGTGCGATATCGAAAATCTCATAACCGCAAAGATCGGTTGCGAAAACCTCGTTATTCTCAACGGCGGTACTGCAGAGATAATCGTTGAAAACGGCTCTCTCGACGAAACAAAGGTCGTTCAGATAAAAGAAATCGTCGTCAAGCAGACGGGACTTTCGGGCGATAAAATAACGCTGGTCGAAATGGAATATTAAAAATATTCATTTTTTCTGTATATATTCATAATTTATTCTTGTATATTTAATCTTAAGGTGTTATAATTAATTAACTGATATCTTCGGAGGAAATATTATAATGCTTACAAGACGTGAAGAAAGAGAACAGGCATTTTTTCTTATTTTTGAAAAGGCATTCAATGCCGAAACGGAGCTTGCCGAGCTTTATGAGCTTGCTCTCGAAACCGAAATCGTTTCGGACAGCAAGTTTGTGAAGGAGCTTGCTTTCGGTGCGTGGGAGAATATCGAGAAGATCGATGCCATGATCGAGAAGCATTCGGTCGGCTGGAAAATCAATCGCATTTCCAAGGTTGCTCTTGCCGTGCTTCGTCTTGCTGTGTGCGAGATGCTCTGCTTTGACGATATTCCCGTCGGCGTTTCGATCAATGAAGCGGTCGAGCTCTGCAAAAAATATGCTTCGGGTGAGGACCGTTCGTTTGTCAACGGAATCCTCGGCTCGGTTTCAAAGGAAATCGGATAATGCTGACTCTCGGAATAGATACAAGCAATTACACGACCTCGTGCGCTCTCTATGACAGCGAAAGCGGAGAGGTCGTTCAGAAAAAGCTTCTTCTTCCCGTCAGGGAGGGAGAAAAGGGTCTTCGTCAGAGCGACGCCGTTTTTCATCATACGGCAAGGCTCTGGCCTCTTGTTGAAGAGCTTTTTGCAGAGAAAAGAGCTGAGCCTGATGCAATCGGCGTTTCGGAAAGACCGAGAGATGCTGAAGGCTCTTATATGCCTTGCTTTCTTGTCGGGGTCAATGCGGCGAGATGCGTTGCGGCTGCCGTCGGCAAACCTGTTTATGGCTTTTCGCATCAGGCGGGGCATATCATGGCGGCTCTTTATTCCGCAGGAAGAACGGAGCTTGCAGAAGAAAAATTTATCGCCTTCCATGTTTCGGGCGGAACAACGGAGATGCTTCTTGTTACCCCGAATGATGAGAGGGCTTTTGACATTGAAATAATCGGAGAAACGCTTGATCTCAACGGCGGACAGGCTGTTGACAGAGCGGGCGTTATGCTCGGCCTTGCATTTCCCTGCGGCAAGGAGCTTGAAAAGCTTGCGCTGAAAAGCGAAAAGACCTTCAATCCCAAGATTTTTGTCAAAGACGGAAGCTGCAGTCTTTCGGGGCTTGAAAATCAATGCAATTCAATGTTCAAAAAAGGAGAATCTCCCGAAGATATTTCTCGTTTCTGCCTTGAATTTATCGGTAAAACGGTTGAAAAAATGACGGAGCATGCCCTTGAAAAATACGGAAACCTGCCCGTTGTTTATGCAGGCGGAGTTATGTCGAATTCGATTATCAGAAGCCGTATCGAAAGCAGGTTCAATGCGGTTTTTGCAAAGCCCGAATTTTCCTGCGACAATGCGGCGGGAACGGCTGTTCTTGCGGCGATGAAAGGGGCGGCGAATGGGTAACGGAGTTGTTCTGACCGTCAGCCAGCTCAACCGATATGTCAAATCGATCATCGAGCAGGATTTCAATTTGCAGACGGTCTTTGTTCAGGGTGAGATCTCGAATTTCACCAATCATTACAAAACGGGTCATTTTTATATGACAATCAAAGACGAATATTCGTCGATAAAAGCGGTCATGTTCAAGACCGCAAACATGCGCCTTAAATTCATGCCCGAAAACTCAATGAGCGTTATAATCAAAGGCAGGGTGTCTGTTTTTGAGCGTGACGGTCAGTATCAGCTTTATATTGACGATATGCAGCCCGACGGCATGGGTGCTCTGAGCCTTGCTTTTGAGCAGCTCAAAAAGAAGCTTGCGGCAGAAGGTCTGTTTGATGAAAGCCGCAAAAAGCCGATTCCTGCTTTTCCTCAGAGAGTGGGCGTTGTCACTTCTCCGACGGGTGCGGCGATAAGGGATATTATCAATGTCATTTCCAGACGCTTTCCTCTTGCTGAGCTCATTCTCTGTCCCGTTGCGGTGCAGGGAGATCATGCCGCACCGCAGATAAAAGCGGCGATCGAGCTTTTTAACAGAGAAAAAGCGGCGGATGTTCTGATCGTCGGCAGAGGCGGCGGATCGGTCGAAGAGCTGTGGGCGTTCAATGAGGAGATCGTTGCAAGGGCGGTTGCCGCAAGCGATATACCCGTCATTTCGGCGGTCGGACACGAAACGGATTTCACCGTCTGCGATTTTGCGGCGGATCTGCGTGCGCCGACACCCTCTGCGGCGGCGGAGCTTGCCGTGCCTGACAGCTTTCAGCAAAAGGAAATGCTTGCGTCGGCGGTTTACAGAATGCGGTCCTCTGTTGACGACAGATTGGGATTTGAGCAGTCCCGACTCGAGCTTTATAAATCCGCACTTAAACGGCTTGAACCCAAGAATTATATCGATTCGCTCAGAGTCAGATGTGACAGGGCTTCGATGGCGATGGATTCGGCGGTGAAGCATGCATATGCCGAAAAAAGCTCGGAGCTTTCTTCACTTTGCGCAAAACTCGATGCAATGAGTCCTCTGAAAATTCTTGCACGGGGCTACAGCGTAGCGACGAAAAACGGAAAAGTTATAACGGATTCATCCTGCGTTGAAGCGGGAGATATAATAAATGTGAAACTCAGCAGCGGAAACATCGACTGCGAGGTATTATAAGGATGCTTGAAATGGAAAAGATCAATTACGAAAAATCGGTTGCAAAACTTGAGGAAATTGTCAATAAGCTCGAAAACGGAAACCTTTCGCTCGAAGAGATGATGAAGCTCTATGAGGAGGGTACCGCCCTTGCGGCAAAATGTGCAAAAAGCCTCGATGCCGCTCAGCTCAGAATAAGCGAGCTTTCATCGGGAAAGGGTGAAGAATGATGACGGGCTTTGACGAAAGATGCCGTGAATATGCGGAAATAATCAACAGAGCGGCAGAGCAGTATATGAATGCGGATATGTTTTCGGGCAGAGAGTCCACGGGGCTTGACAGAATGCTTGAGGCGATGGCGTATTCGCTCTCAAACGGCGGAAAAAGAATCCGCCCGATGCTTGCTCTCGAGTTCTGCCGTTTGTGCGGCGGCGAACCCGAAAAAGCCGTTCCGTTTGCTCTTGCGCTCGAAATGATCCATACCTATTCGCTGATTCATGACGACCTTCCGTGCATGGATAATGACGATATGAGAAGGGGTAAGCCGTCGAGCCACAAGGTTTTCGGCGAGGCTGATGCTCTTCTTGCGGGCGACGGTCTTCTGACCCTTGCTTTTGAAACCGTGCTTTCCGCTCCCGATATGACGGCAGAGCAGAAATCTGCGGCAGGGCTTGCTCTTGCAAAGGCGGCAGGCTGCTCGGGCATGATTGCAGGTCAGGTCATGGACCTTGCAAACGAGGGCAGAAAAGCGGAGCTTGACGAGGTTGCAAAAACGGACAGGCTCAAAACGGGCGAGCTTATCATGGCGGCGGCTTCAATGGGTTGTATCGCCGCAAATGCCGACGAGGATAAGACCTCTGCCGCCCGTGAATACTGCGCCGATATCGGTCTTGCGTTTCAGATCGTCGACGATATTCTCGATGTGACAGGCAGTACCGAATTGCTCGGCAAACCCGTCGGAAGCGACGGCGAAAACGAAAAGTCGACCTATGTTTCGCTCCTCGGACTCGAAAGGTCAAAGGAGCTTGCTGATGAACTGACCGAAAAAGCCAAGGCGGCGCTTTCGGTTTTCGGTGATGAAAAAGAATTTCTTATTATGCTTGCCGACAGGCTTGCGGACAGGAAAAATTAAGATATGGAAAATAATCCGATTGAAACATCGATTCTTAAAAATATAGACAAGCCCTCGGATATCAAAAATCTTTCCGAGGCGGAGCTCGAATTGCTGTGCACCGAAATCAGGCAGACTCTTGTTGATACAGTATCCTCAACGGGAGGACATCTTGCCTCGAATCTCGGCACGGTCGAGCTCACCGTTGCCCTTCACAAGATGTTTAACTCACCCGAGGATAAGATCATCTGGGATGTCGGTCATCAGGCATATGCTCATAAGCTTCTGACGGGCAGGCGTGACAGCTTTTCAACGCTTCGCACCGAGGGCGGCATATCGGGCTTTGTCAGACCTGACGAGAGCGAGCATGACAGCTTTTACGAAGGGCATGCAGGCACCTCCGTTTCTCAGGCGGCGGGCGTTGCGGCGGCGAATGCGGCAAAGGGCTCGATGAATTATGCGGTTGCCGTTATCGGCGACGGCTCGTTCGGAAACGGAATGGTTTATGAGGCTCTTGACCATGCAGGCTCAACGAAAACGAGGCTCATAATCATTCTCAACGATAACGAAATGTCGATCTCCGAAAATGTCGGAGCGATGGCGAGATATCTTGCCGTTGTCAGAGCCAAGCCCGAATACTACCGCTTTAAGGCAGGAACGGAAAAGGCTCTGCGTAAAATACCGCTTGTCGGCAAATCGCTTTCAAATCATCTTTTCAGACTGAAAAACACACTCAAGAATATTATCTATTCCAGCTCATTCTTTGAAGATCTGGGATTCAAATATATCGGCCCCGTTGACGGCCACGATATCGGTCATCTCTGCGATGCCATGGACAGCGCAAAAATGGTTGAAAAGCCCGTTGTTATTCATATCAACACGGTCAAGGGCAGAGGCTATGACCATGCGGAGAATGCTCCCGAAAAGTTCCACGGAATCTCGAAATTCGATATCAATACGGGTGAGCCCGTGCAGTCATCGGGAAGCTATTCATCGGAATTCGGAAGAATCATCTGCGATTTTGCCTCAAAGGACAAGCGTATCTGTGCCATAACTGCGGCGATGGCTCTCGGAACGGGACTTGAAGAATTTTCCAAAAGCTGTTCCGACAGATTTTTTGATGTCGGTATTGCCGAGGAGCATGCCGTAACCTTTGGCTCGGGTCTTTCCGCAGGAGGAATGCTTCCCGTTTTTGCGGTCTATTCGACCTTCCTTCAGAGATGTGCAGACCAGCTTATCCATGACGGTGCGCTCCAGAGAAGAAAGCTCATTGTTGCCGTTGACCGAGCAGGCTTTGTCGGCGAGGACGGCGAAACGCATCAGGGGCTTTTCGATGTTTCCCTTATGCAGAGCATTCCCAACACAACGGTTTATTCTCCTGCGACCTATTGCGAAATGAGTAAAGCATTTTATAATGCTTTTTATAAAGATAAAAACCTTGTTGTCATCCGTTATCCGAGAGGAAGAATGCCTGCTGATACGGAATATTCCGACCTTTGCTCGGGCGATTATGAAATCATAGGCAACCCCGAAGCGGAGGCAGCGCTTGTAACCTACGGCAGACTTTTCTTCAATGCGGAAAAGGCGTTGAAGCTTCTCGGAGAAGAGGCAGACAGGGTTAAAATCATAAAGCTCAACCGCATAAAGCCGATTCCCGAAGAAGCCGTTGATGCGGCTCTCGGATGCAGAAATGTTTTCTTCTTTGAAGAGGGCATGAAGGGCGGCGGAGTCGGAGAAAGATTCGGCTGCGAGCTTCTTCTGAGAGGCTTTAAGTCGGGCTACAGACTCACGGCGGTAGAGGATGAGTTTGTCGCTCACGCTTCGGTTGACAGACTTATGGAAAAATATTCGATGAGCCCCGAAAAAATGGCTCAGATCATTAAGGAGGGAACGGCAATATGAGTGAAAAAATGCGGCTTGATGTTGCCGTTTTCGAGAGAGGCTTTGCCGAAACCCGTGAAAAGGCGAAGGCTCTTATCATGGCAGGGAGCGTATATCTCAACGGTCAGAAGGCACTCAAGGGCGGTGCGACCGTCAAGGAAACCGATGTCATTGAGGTCAGAGGAGCGGTCAATCCTTATGTCAGCAGGGGCGGTCTGAAGCTTCACAAGGCAGTTGCAAGCTTCGGTCTTGAGCTCAAAGACTGTGTCTGCATGGACATCGGAGCTTCAACGGGCGGCTTCACCGACTGCATGCTTCAGAACGGAGCATCCAAAGTTTATTCCATCGATGTCGGCTACGGTCAGCTTGCATGGAAGCTCAGATGCGACGAAAGGGTAGTCAACCTCGAAAGAACGAATTTCAGATATGTGACGAGAGAACAGATTTCCGAGGAAATTGATTTCGCTTCCGTTGATGTTTCATTCATCTCGCTGAAGCTGATCCTTCCCGTTATGCACACTCTTCTGAAAAACGGCGGAAGATCCGTCTGCCTTATCAAGCCTCAGTTTGAGGCAGGTAAGGAGAACATAGGCAAAAAAGGTGTCGTCAGGGACAAAGCGGTCCACGCCGATGTTATTGCGAAAATAACGGAGTTTGCATCGGAAAACGGGTTTGCGGTTATCGATGTTGACTTCTCTCCGATAAAAGGTCCCGAGGGTAATATAGAGTATCTAATGTTTATTGAGAAAAGAGAAAAAGGCGAAATGCTCTGGAGCGGCTCAGCCCGTGAGCTTGCCGACAGATCTCATGAAACGCTCGATAAACCTGCAGAGGAGGCGGCGACATGAAAATAGCGCTTATGCCTAACCTCACGAGAAAAGAGGCGTTTGAGGTTACGGGCGGAATATGCTCGAGCCTTGATAAGCTCGGTGCGGATTATTGCTTTCTGCCCGAATACGCAGATATCTTCGGAATGACAAAGGCGGCGTTTCTGCCCGAGGAGGAAGCTCTCGGATGCTGCGATGCGGTTATTGCCGTGGGCGGCGACGGCTCGATCATCCATGCGGCAAAATCCGCCGTCAGATATCAGAAGCCGATTCTCGGAGTCAACGCAGGCAGGCTTGCGTTCATGGCAGGTCTTGAGGATAATGAGCTTCACCTTCTTTCAAGACTCATTGAGGGGGATTATACTCTCGATAAAAGGCTCATGCTCAAAGCCAGCGTTCTCAGAGGCGATGAGGTTATCAGCACGGATTACTGCGTCAACGACTGTCTTGTCACAAACGAAGAAAAGCAGAGGATGAGCGAGATCGATGTTTCTCTCGGCGGAAGCTGCTTCAACAGCTATCTTTGCGACGGAGTTCTCGTTGCAACGCCGACGGGCTCAACCGCCTATTCTCTTTCTGCGGGCGGACCGATAGTTGATCCCGAGCTCGAAAGCATTCTCATGACGCCGATATGTCCGCATTCGCTCGTGGGCAGATCGCTTGTTTTCAAGCCCGATGCCGTCATCGGAATTGAATCGGCGGAGGATGTTACGCTCTGTTTGTCAGCCGACGGAGCTGAGCCTCAGAAAATTGAGGCAGGGTGCAGAGTGGAGATTTCCAGAGCGGAGTTCACGGCAAACTTTATCAGAATCAAATCGGAAAATTTTATTGATATATTATACAGAAAGCTGGCTCAGCGCCGCTGATTGAAAGGATGAAAAACGTGAAAAAGAAAAGACACGAAACCATAATCAGACTCATTGAGCAGAACTGCCTCGCAACCCAGACCGACCTTCTCAACAAGCTCCGTGAGGAGGGCTTTGACACAACTCAGGCTACGATCTCGAGAGATATCAAGGATCTTCGCCTCATCAAGAAGGTCGACGAAATGGGCAGAAGCCGTTATGCGGTCGACAGCGGTGATTCGGGAGAGCTTCTCGGAAAGTATAAGAGCATTTTCAGCCATTCGGTTATTTCCGCCGACTATGCGGGAAACACCCTCGTTGTCAAGTGTTATACGGGTATGGCTCAGGCGGCATGCGCCGCTCTCGATTCGATGCATTGGGAAGGTCTTGTCGGAACTCTTGCGGGCGACGATACGATATTCGCTCTTTGCAGAACTCCCGAGCTTGCCGCAAAAATGCAGGAAGCAATTGCCGATATCATCGGATAATCTCAGTTTATAAGGAAGAAAAGCAGTATGTTAGTTGGCTTGAAAATCGAGAATATTGCCGTCATCGAAAGTGCCGAGATCGCTTTTGATAAAGGGCTGAATGTTCTGACGGGTGAAACGGGTGCAGGTAAATCGATAATCATCGATTCGATCAACGCCGTTCTCGGTGAGCGTACCTCGAGGGAGCTTATCAGGAGCGGTGCGGAAAATGCATCTGTTTATGCCGAATTCAGCGATGTATCGCCATCGGTCGGTGAGCTTCTTGATGATGCGGGCATCGAAAGAATGCCTGATAATTCTCTGACTCTGAGCCGCCGCCTGAGTGCATCGGGCAAAAACTCGTGCAGAGTCAACGGCTGTGCCGTCACGGCATCCGTGCTCAGGGAGATCGGCGCTCAGCTCATCAATATTCACGGTCAGCATGATAATCAGTCCTTGCTTTCTCCCGAAAAGCATTGCGGCTTTATTGACAGACTTGCCGAAAACGGAGAGCTTCGTGCGGAATATAAAAAGGTGTTTTCTCAGCTTGTTTCCGTCAAAAAGGAGCTCGATTCGCTTTACGATACCCGTGACGAAAAGGCGGCAAGGCTTGATTATCTCAGCTTTCAGATAGAAGAAATAACGAATGCCGATGTCAGAATCGGTGAAAGAGAAGAACTTTCAAAGGAGAAAACTCTTCTTACAAACAGCGGAAAGGTCGTCAAGGCTCTTCAGAGGGCATATGCCGCTCTCTCGGGCGATTCGGGTATTCTTGCAGGGCTTGAGGAATGCGCAGGGGATGTCGAAACCGCCGCAAAGTATTATTCCGATGCCGAGAAAACGGCCCTCGGAATCAGAGGCGTATCCTATGAGCTTGCCGATTTTTCGGCAGAGCTCCGCAGACTCAAAGACAGCTTTGATTTCAATCCGTCAAGGCTTTCCGAAATCGACGAAAGACTTGATTTTCTTTACAGGCTTTCGATGAAATACGGTAAGGAGGAAAGCGACATTCTTTCCTATCTTGAAAAGATTACCGCCGAAAAGTCTGAAATTGAGGTTTCCGACGAGAGAATAGGTGAGCTTGAAGAAAGGCTCTTCGCTCTTTCGGACGAAATAAAGATACTTTCATCCAGACTCACCGAGAGCAGAATGACTGCGGCGAGAGCGTTTGAAAAAGCCGTCAAGTCCGAGCTTGAATTCCTTGATATGCCCAAGGTCGAGTTTGTTGTCGATCGCAAAGCAACTCCGCTGACCTCAAAGGGTGCGGATGCGATCGAATTTCTCATCAGCGCAAATCCCGGTCAGGAGCCGAGAGCAATAGCGAAAATCGCTTCGGGCGGCGAGCTGTCAAGAATCATGCTTGCGATCAAGAATGTTCTATCCGACAAGGATGAGATCGGAACTCTCATTTTTGATGAGATCGATGCAGGCGTCAGCGGCTCTGCGGCGGAGAAGATCGCTCTCAAGCTTTATCAGGTTTCAAAGGGCAGGCAGGTCGTCTGCGTGACCCACCTTGCCAGAATAGCTGCTCAGGCAGACAGACACATGAAGATCACGAAATCCGTTGAGGATTCAAAAACATATACGAGCATCACTCCTCTCGACTTTGAGCAGAGAGCGGTTGAGATAGCGAGAATAACCGCAGGCGGAAATCTGACCGCTTTGCAGATTGAAACCGCAAAGGAAATGCTCGTTAATGCAGATAACGCAAAGGAGAATTGATATGAAATTCGGAGTGTGTGTAGGCACAGACCTCGAAAAGATGAAATATATCAAGGCAATAGGCTATGACTATGCAGAAAGCCACTGTCAGGAGATAGCCAAAAAGGATAAGGCTTATCTTGATGAAATGAAGAAAACGGGACTGCCTGTTATTGCGGCAAACTGTTTCATCGGACTCCGTGTTGTCGGAGAAGAAAAAAACTATGCCGAGATCGATGCCTATCTTGAAAAGCTCTTTGAAAATGCGGCTTATCTCGGTCTTGAATATCTTGTTTTCGGCTCATCCGGTGCAAGAAGGATCCCCGAGGGAATGAGCCTTGAGGAGGGCAGGGGGGAGATCATTGATTTCCTTAAAAACCATGTTGTTCCGCTTGCGGAAAAATATGAGCTTCCCGTTGCGATCGAGCCGCTCCGCCCCGAGGAGTGCAACGCAATCAATACGATAGATGACGGCGTTGAAATTGCGGAAAAAGTCGGCTCGCCGTTTATAAAGGTGCTTGCAGATGTTGCTCACATGTATGTTCAGAATGAGGATATGAGCATGCTTCCTGAATATAAGGGCATGATAATCCACGCTCACACCTCGAATCCCGCTCCTGCCGCAGAGCTTAACAGAAAGAGGATCTTTCCGACGGAAAACGATTCCTTCAGCCAGGCGGATTTTATCGCTTCACTTAAAGCGGCAGGTGTCAAAACCTGCTCCATTGAAGCGGAGGTTCTTGATTTTGAAGAGGACGCAAAACGATCATATAAAGTTCTTGAAGGATTAAGGTGAAAAATGAAGCTTGACAAAATATATTTTAATATTGTATAATAACTTTTAACGGCAATGACGGAAAGAAGTAACCGTGTCAGCAGCTTCAGAGAGTTCCCGGTCGGTGAAAGGGGATAGCGTGCGGCGTGTGAAATACATTCCCGAGCCGCTTTGCTGAAAATCGCAGTAGGCAAAGCCGTGTGCGCCCGTTAAAGCGCAGGGTAACAAATTTACCCGCCGAGGAGTATGCCGTGAGGTATGCTCAAGCAAGAGGTGGTACCGCGTTAATTCGCCCTCTGTCAGCAATGGCAGAGGGTTTATTTTTTATTTTAGTTATCATTTACCGAAAGGATGTTTTAATAATGCAGATTTATGAAGAGCTTGTCGCAAGAGGACTTATTGCGCAGGTTACAGACGAAAAGGAGATCAGAGATCTTATCAACAACGGAAAGGCCGTTTTCTATATCGGTTTCGATCCCACGGCTGACAGCCTTCATGTCGGTCACTTCATGGCTCTTTGCCTCATGAAGCGCCTTCAGATGGCAGGCAACCGTCCCATCGCCCTTCTCGGCGGCGGAACGGGTATGATCGGTGACCCCTCGGGCAGAAGCGATCTGCGTCAGGTTCTCACGAGGGAAACGATCGAGCACAATGTTGAATGCTTCAAGAAGCAGATGAGCCGCTTCATCGAGTTCGGCGAAGGCAAGGCTATGATGATCAACAATGCCGATTGGCTTCTCAATCTCAACTATGTTGATGTTCTGCGTGAGGTCGGCGCATGCTTCTCGGTCAACAACATGCTCCGTGCCGAATGCTATAAGCAGAGAATGGAAAAGGGACTCTCGTTCCTTGAGTTCAACTATATGATCATGCAGAGCTATGACTTCTATCATCTCTTCAAGGAATACGGCTGCAACATGCAGTTCGGCGGCGACGATCAGTGGTCAAATATGCTCGGCGGAACTGAGCTTATCAGAAAGAAGCTCGGCAAGGATGCTTATGCCATGACGATCACTCTTCTCCTCAACTCCGAGGGTAAGAAGATGGGTAAGACCGCATCGGGTGCAGTTTGGCTCGATCCCGAAAAGACCTCTCCCTATGAGTTCTATCAGTATTGGCGCAATGTTGCCGACGATGATGTTCTCAAGTGCATCCGCATGCTCACCTTCCTTCCTCTTGAAGAGATCGATGCCATGGATTCATGGGAAGGCAGCCAGCTCAACACCGCAAAGGAGATCCTTGCATTCGAGCTGACAAAGCTTGTTCACGGCGAGGAAGAGGCGGCAAAGGCTCAGGCGGCGGCAAAGGCAATCTTCAGCGGTGCGGCTGACCTTGACAACATGCCTGCAACAGCTCTCTCCGACGAAGATTTCACAGACGGCGTTATCGACATTCTTGATATCCTCATGAAGGCTGAGATCACGAAGTCAAGAGGCGAGGGCAGAAGACTCGTTCAGCAGGGCGGCATTTCGGTCGACGATGCAAAGGTTACCGATTTCACAATGAGCTTCGCTCAGGATGCGCTCAAAGCTAACCCCATAGTTGTCAAGAAGGGCAAGAAGATTTTCCATAAGATCGAGGCGTAACATGGTTTCCGGAAACAGATATGCGGTTTTCCTTGATATTGACGGCACTCTGATATCCGACAGCTTCCGCATTCCGCAGGAAAACCTCGATGCAATAGCCGATGCAAGGGCAAAGGGACACAAGGTTTTCATCAATACGGGGCGTTCATGGGGCAACATTCCCGATGAACTCCGCAGACAGTTTGATGTTGACGGCGTTATTGCGGGAAGCGGTGCCATGATAATCATGGACGGCAAAACGGTTTTTAAAAAGAAATATGACCTCGGAACCGTCAGAAAGGTTGCGGAATATTTTTTCAAAAACCGTGACTGCTGGTGCGTTTTTGAAGGCCTGAAAACGAATTATATCATCGCCAATGCAGGATATCAGGTCAGGGAAGGCAGACAGATTGAGATGAGATCGGTTGATGATCTGTCGCTGTTTCTTCCCGACGAAGAGATCCAGGTTATTGCGGCAGGTCCCGTTGTGCCCGAAGAATTCATGAAGCTTTTTGAGGACAGCATGTCCTTCTTTGTCATGCGCACTTATGTCGATTTCGTCATCAAGGGCTGTGATAAGGCGAAGGGTATAGAAAGAGTTATTGAGCTTTCGGGAATCAGACGGGAAAACACGGTCGCAATCGGCGACAGCAGCAACGACCTTGCGATGCTTGAATATGCAGGAATCAGCGTTGCCATGGCAAATTCGCAGGAGCATATTCTGAAAATGACGGATCATGTGACCGACACCGCCGCAAATGCGGGAGTCGGTAAAGCGATAAGGAAAATATTAAATCTATAAAAAAATCAGCGGCTTGTGGTGATTCACAAGCCGCTTTTGCTGTTGCTTATTGATTGATAAGGTCTTTATACTGGTATACTTTGACATAATCGATGATAAATTCTGCGGAATCCGCAGGTGCATTTTCTCTCTGAGAGGGAATGCCGTTTTCGCCCTTCATTTCGACGGAAAGAATGAGATATTCTTCATTCTGGCTGACTCCGCCGAAGTCGGTGCGGAAGGTTTCAACGCCGTTGATATAGAAGATGTATTCTTTTTCGTTCCATTCAAGACCGTAGGTGTTGAATTCCTCATAGGGATTGTTCCTGATAAGGAAACGGGTTGCGCCGAACTTCTGATGTTCGTCGCCGTAGCCGTCGAAATGAAGATTCGAGGAAATGTTGTTTTTGAAGAGTTTTGAATAACCGTCGCTTTCAAAAATGTCGATTTCCGTTCCGTCTGTGCCGTCGCCGTTGACATCGTAAACGCCGTCGTTCATCAGCCAGAATGCGCTCCAGATATCCGCACCCTCGGGTAGAATGCATCTGCATTCAAAATATCCGTATTTCTGACTGAAGCCGTCGGGAGAGTCGAAATCGGTGTCAATTCCCGCCGAATACCAGCCTGCACCCTTTCCGCCCATGCCGTCTTCGAGGTAGACAACAGGAATGATGAGGCTGCCGTCTTTGGTAGTTGCAAGATACTGATTCCAGTAACTGCCCTTTCTTTCGGTCGTTGCATTACCGTATTGATAATGCCCCGACCAGACGGAGCGGTCAAGCTCGGTATCGAAATCGTCTGAAAAGGTTTCGGTGAATTTTTCAAGGTCGAGCTTCTGACCCATGGGATAGCAGGGAATGTCAAGCGATATGCATGCGGAGATGATAAGCGAGGTTATAAATGCGATAACCGACTTTATAACAGCCATATTATAACTCCTTTATTATTGTGCTCTGAACATCAGAATGATTGCCTTTTCGCCGTCGGGAAGAGTGAGAGTCAAGCCCTCGTTCATCAGCTCTTCACCGCTTAAAGTATGAAGCGTTTCGGGATGATCGATGTCGTAAACTGTATATGCTTTGTCAGAGATAAGACCGTTGAGCTTAACGGTATATTCTTTGTCGATAACCTTTGCACGCTTATAGACGAGAGCCATTCCCGAGAGGGCATCCTCTGAAGAGAACTGCATTGCGAGCATTTTATTATTATCGAAGCTTCCGAAATCAAGAGGATAATATCTTTCGCCCATGCTTTCCTTTTGTTCTTTGTAGTAGCCGAACTCCGGATTCTGATGCGAGAAGAAATCCATGAGCATGAGCGGCATGATATCCGATCTGACCGAATATTCGTCTGTCATGTAGAGCGCTGAGCCCGTTATCGGGAGCCAGAAGGAAATGCCGTAGGTGTGCGACTGCGTGGCGTTGAAAAGATCGGGATGATATGCGCAGTTATAATCGCTTCGCCAGAATGCGATGCTGCGGAATGTCATTTCAAGGTCGAGCCTTTTACCGCCCGATGCGCAGTTGTCAATAATAAGACCGTCAATGTTTTCGGTGAGATAGTCGAGATATCTGTAGAGATTGGTCACATAATGGTTTTCGCAGATACCCGTTCTGCCGCCGTAGAATTCCTTATCCGCCTTCTGCCAATATTCAAGAGGAGCGAAGTTGAAATCCTGACGGTAAACGGTGATGCCGTTTTCCTTCATGGAGTTGAGGAGATATTCGCAGTAATATCCGAAAGCCTCCTCGTCGGCAAGGTTCCACATGATGTTGTCTTCGCCGTCAACGGATATCAGCCATTTTTCGTGCTGTGAGCCGACATTGTGGAAATGCGTTTCGGGGTAAACTCTTTCGGGTTCATACCAGAGAACATGGCCAAGACCTTTGTTCTTTGCGTATCCCGAGAGCTCGGAAATGCCGTTGTCATATCTTGAAGTGTCAACGGTCCAGTTGCCGACGCCGTCGTGCCAGCCTTCGTTATATGAGTACCAGCCTGCATCCATCCAGAATGCATCGGTATTTTCGTAAACCGAATTGTCAAGACCGTCAAGGATCTCAATGATCTCGTCGGAGGTTCTCTCTGACATCGGACCTGCGACCTCCATGACCGTATATGAGCTCTTCGTCACATTTTCGGGATATACGCAATCCGTAACCCATTCTCTGAAAAGGTTGAAGCCTTTGAGCGGATTTGAGTTGTCATAAAAGCTGAGAGAAACAAGGGGAGAACGGATCTCCTCACCGGGAAGAAGGTAAGCCTCAAGATGCTCCTGTCTGACCTTGACGGAGGTGTTTCCGCCCGATTCTGACATTCCTGCCTCCCACTGACCCGTCCAGCCGACGCCGAGAATCATGCCTGCGTTTTCGCCGTGAATGTTGAAATAGGGGAGATAAGCCTCCGTGGGCTTGCCGTCAACGCCTGCAAATTTTCTTTCGATGAAAGACAATTTCTTTCTGATAAGCGAAAAGTCACTTGCGGCTGTGTCGCTGCCCATTGAGTAATAAACTTCTGCATCACCCGTGGCAAAAGAGGAATCGAGAGCATAAAAATCGCTGATGACTCCCGAGTTTTCTCTGCCCGTGTTTTTGATGAAAACCGTCCATTGGCAGGTTGCGTTTTCGGCAAAAACCGTTGCCTCGACCTTGATCTCAAGTCCCTTTGCTTTGTTTGAGAAAATCAGATATTCCGTCTGACCGCCTGCATAAACCGAGCCGAATTCGGGCGATTCCGCAGGGAGCTTATCCCATTCGGCAGGGTTGAATTTTTCGCCGTCAACCTTGAAGGTGAAGGGATATTCGTTGTTTGCCGAGAAGAAATTGTTGCTCAGCCAGTCCTTGCAGAGCTTCTTGTCCGCATCAGTAAGCTTCATTTCTTCAGCGGAGATTGAATCAAAGCGGATATTCTTTTTGTAGGAAAGAGCCTTGATGTTTTCCTCGTTCAGAACAAGGAGTCCGCCGCACGAAACGACGAAATAGATTACCGCAAGGATTATGTTCAGAGCCTTGAAGCCGCTCTTTGTCCTTATCGCAAAGGCGGTAAGGAGAATGATTGCGGAAAGACCGAATGTTACAGTAAATGTATAGATAATAACATTATAATTGTTGATACATTCGGGATTTATTTTTGCGTTGATTCCCCATATCAGTCCCTGAAAAAGAGCGTTACCTGCAAGGAAAGCTATGATTTTCTTGACTATTCCCGATTTCTTGGAAACCGACTGAACGAAAATCAGGAAAAACCAGCCGAGGGCAGAGCCCGAAAGAACAGTATAAAGATGGATGTCAAAACCGCTCTGGGTTCCGTAGAAAATGTACCAGAGAGAATATGCGGCATAGACGAGAAGCCCCATAAATACCGTGGTAACAACGCTTTCGATGATAACTTTTGTTTTTTCTTTTTTCATGTTTTCACCGCCGAAATTTTTTATAAAAAGATTGTAGCATAAATCCGTTTTTTAATCAACAACCGATTCAGCGGTACGGAGAGAATATTAAAAATTCACCCGAAAAGTGGAGTCTGTCTGTCCGACGGATACGGGAAAACAAATGATATAAATGAAAAAACCTCTTTGCAATTTGTTGGTCAATTACAAAGAGGTTTTCATTGTTTATTGTATTTCTCGTTCTTTTTCAAGCTTCTTCAGCGATTTTTTGAACTGAACTGCAAAAAGTATTGCGGTGAAAGTAACTGCGATGATGTCGGCGGCGGGCTCGGCAAGATAAACGCCCATTGTTTTGTCTGCGATAAGATTCGGCATAAGATAGATAAACGGCAGAAGCAGAACGAATTTACGCACGATCGCAACAATGATCGAGCAAGGAGCGTTTCCGATTGATACAAAGGTCATCTGGCAGGCTATCTGAATTCCGAAAAGGAACATCGCACCGCAGTAGATACGGAGTGCCCTTGCCGTGAATTCAATGAGTGACACATCGGGTGTGAATATGCCTGCAAAGACATGCGGAAAAATCATTATCAATGCCCACAAAACAGCCGAATATGTCAGGCAGCAGGTGAGCAGCAGTCTGAAGGTCTTCTTGACTCTGTCAACATTTCCTGCACCGTAATTATAGCTTGAAATCGGCTGTGCGCCTTGTGCGATACCCTGCATGGGAAGCATTGCAAACTGCATAACGCTTGTCAGAATCGTCATGGCGCCGACGGCAATATCTCCGCCGTATCTGAGAAGCGACGAATTGAAGCAAACGGAGATCACACTCTCGCTGCCCTGCATAATGAAAGTTGCAAGACCGAGTGCAACGCAGGGGAAAACGAGCTTTGCATCAATTTTCATATCCGATACTCTGAGTTTAAGATATGTTTTTTTGCCGCAAAGGAAAGAAATTACCCATATGCACGAAACTGCCTGCGAAAGAATGGTTGCAAGCGCCGCACCTCTGACGCCCATATCAAATGCAAAAATAAATATCGGATCAAGAATTATATTGCTGACAGCACCGATCAGCACGGTCACCATTCCGATTTTTGTGAAGCCCTGAGCATTGATGAATGCACCCATGCCGAGCGTGAGCTGAACGAAAACCGTTCCGACAGCGTAGATGTTCATATATGCACTTGCATAATCTATTGTGTTTTCGCTTGCGCCGAAGGCAAGAAGCAGATCTTTGTTCCATATAAGCAGAACCGCAGTTAAAACGGCAGAAATAATGATCTGAAGCGTGAAGCATCCGCCGAGAATTTTCTCTGCGGATTTTTTGTCGCCCTTGCCCATATTTATTGATGCTCTCGGGGCACCGCCTGAGCTGATGAGTGCCGCAAAAGCAGAAATAATCATAATTATCGGCATGCAAACGCCGACACCCGTCAGAGCAAGACTGCCCTCTTCGGGAATATGACCGATATAAATGCGGTCAACGATGTTGTAGAGCATATTTACGAGCTGAGCAATAACCGTAGGCACGGCGAGCCTGAAAAGCAGCTTGCCGACGGGTTCCGTGCCTAAAAATTCTTTGTTGTTATCCATGTTTATCTCCTGAAATAAAGTCTTTCGGTATTATACACCCAATCGGGTCGATTTTCAAGTCTGACGGAATTATCAACGGTTATTGAATATACTTTCAACGAACAGTAAAATTATTGTTGTATTTCTGTACCTTTCCATAGTATACTATAACTGTTAAACATTAGCAAAAGGGGAGATACAATGAAAGTTTCGGAAATGCCGTATAAGAGAATTACCGTAGAGGAGTTCAAAGAGCAGGCTGAAAAGATAATTGCAAAAATCAAGGCGGCGAAATCCGCAGAGGATCTGAAGGCGGCAAGGGATGAATATAACAAAATCAGCGAAGATGTTGACACTGCCGCATCACTTGCAAACTGCCGTTTCACCCTCAACACAAGGGATGAATTCTACAATGCGGAGATGGATTATTACGATAACGCAATGCCGCTTTTCTCCGAGATTGAGAACGAATACAAAAAGGCGATGCTTGAATCACCTTACAGAGCAGAAGCGGAAGAACTGATAAATCCCAGAGTTTTCAAGGGCTTTGAAATGTCACTCAAAACATTTTCACCCGAAGTTATTGAGGATTTGCAGGCTGAAAACGCACTTGTCACACGCTACTCAAAGTTTATGGGTGAACTCGCATTTGAGTTTGAGGGCGAAAAAATGCCCCTCTCCGTGTTGAGGGGTAAATTAGAAGATGACAGCCGTGATGTCCGCAGAAAAGCCGCAGAGGCTATCGGCAAAACTATGGAAGCAAATGCCGAAACATTTGATGAAATCTTTGACGGTCTTGTTAAAATCAGAACACAGATTGCCCGTAAACTCGGCTACAAAAACTTCGTTGAACTCGGCTATTACCGTATGGGCAGGGTAGACTATGATGAAAAAATGGTTGCCGCATTCCGCAAGAGCGTTGAAACCGATATTGTTCCTGCCGTTGCTGAACTCAAAGAAAGAATCCGCAACAGATTAAATCTTGATAAAATAATGTACTATGACGATGCAATCAGCGTTACGGGTGAAATGCCCCGACCCGTCATAGACACACCTGCAATCTTTGAGAATGCTCTCAAAATGTATCACGATATGAAATCCGAAATCGGCGATTTTATGCAGAGAATGCTCGATGCAGAAGCCTTTGATGTTGAAGCCCGTGACGGAAAATTCGGTGGCGGATACTGCACAACTTTCGCCAAATACAAGCAGCCGTTTATCCTTGCAAACTTCAACGGCACAAGCGGCGATATTGATGTTATCACCCACGAATTCGGCCACGCTCTGGCTGCTGATTATATGTTCAAATTCGCCGAGCCCGATTATCCTACGGGAATGGAAACTCACGAATGCCATTCGATGAGCATGGAATTTCTCTGCCACAAATGGATGGATGAATTCTTCGGCGAAAGTGCGGAAAAATACCGTTATAAGCATACCGTTGATGCCCTTTCGTTTATTCCTTACGGCGTAATTGTTGACGAATTTCAGCATATCGTTTACGAAAAACCCGGGCTGACTCCCGTTGAAAGAAAAGAGGAGTATCTCAAACTCGAAAAGAAATACAGACCGTATCTTTCATTTGAGGGTATTCCTTATCTTGAGCAGGGAACAAGATGGCAGTATCAGATGCATATCTACGAAAGCCCGTTTTACTATATCGATTACTGCATCGCTCAATGCGTTGCGCTCGGCTTCCTCTGCCTTTCGAGAGAGGATTTCGACGGTGCTCTCGAAAAATATGTTGCCTTCCTCAAGGCGACGGGCGGCGTTTCTCTTCCTCAGCTTATTGAGGATGCAGGTCTGACCTCGCCGTTTGCCCACGGTGCTCTCGGTGCAACCGCTCAGGGCGCATCCGAGGTTATTATGGAGCTTGAAAAAACAGTCTGCTGAATAATCTGACTTATTTTTCGGTTTCAGATGCAAAAAATCCGTATTTTAATGATTATTTTTAAAAATGTTCTTGTTTTTTTAATAAATATGTGATAGTATTAATCTGTTTAATTACGAAAAAATTCAGGAAAATAAAACCTTAGGGGGTACTCTAAATGGCATTTGCAATCGAAAATGATTTTGAAAGCGCAGTGCAGATTAAAGTTATCGGTGTCGGCGGCGGCGGCGGAAACGCTGTAAACCGTATGATCACCAACGGCGTTCTCGGCGCTGAATTCATCGCTGTTAACACAGACAAGCAGGTTCTTGTTCACTCAAAGGCTACTCATAAAATCCAGATCGGCGAGAAGTCAACTCACGGTCAGGGTGCAGGCGGCAAGCCCGAAATCGGCGCAAAGTCCGCAGAGGAAAGCATTGATGCTATCTCCGATGCACTCAAGGGCACAGACATGGTGTTTATTACTGCCGGTATGGGCGGCGGCACAGGCACAGGTGCGGCTCCCGTTATCGCTCAGGCTGCAAAGGATATGGGCTGCCTGACGATCGGCGTTGTTACAAAGCCCTTCAAGTTTGAAGGCAGAAGAAGAATGCTTCAGGCTCAGGACGGCATTGCAAAGCTTGCCGAGCATGTTGACAGCCTTATCGTTATTCCCAACGACAGACTCCGTGCACTTGACGACAGAAAGAAGACGATCGCTGAAGCTTTCGCAGAGGCAGACGAGGTTCTTCTTCAGGGCGTTAAGAGCATTTCCGAGCTCATCAAGATTCCCGGCTTCATCAACCTCGACTTCGCTGACGTTACAAGCGTCATGAAGGATGCAGGCTATGCTCACATGGGCGTAGGCAGAGCCAAGGGCAAGGACAAGGCAGAAACCGCTGCAAACGCCGCTGTTTCCAGCCCGCTTCTTGAAACCTCGATCGCAGGTGCAAAGGGCGTTATCATCAGCATCACCGCATCCGACGATGTTGACCTCGAGGATGTTGAAAATGCAGCAGAGATCATCACCAACAAGGCTCATGAGGATGCAAACATCACATGGGGTATCGCATTCGATCCCGACCTTGATGATGAGATGGTTATTACTGTTATCGCAACAGGCTTTGATTCAGTTGCAAAGGAGCCTGAGAAGGTTAATCCCTTCCTTGCCGCAAAGGCAGCAGAAGCTCCCAACCCCATCACCGCAGCTGCTCCCGAAACACCCGTTGTCAATGCTGCTGCTCCCAAAAGACCTGCAGCTCCCGCTGCTCCCAGCATTCCCAGCTTCGGTGCATCAGCTTCTCCCGTTCCTCCTGCAGCTCCCGCTGTCAAGGCTGAAGAAGCTCCCGCAAAGGCAAACGATTCCTTTGATGACGATCAGTTCTATATCATGATCAACGACATCATCAAGGGTAAGGAATAATCCTTCAGATCCATGAAAACATGCCGCCGCAAACCGAGAGTCTGCGGCGGTTTTTATTATGCAGGTGATTAAATGAGAATGTTCGATAAATCGAGAAAACTTGACAATGTCTGCTATGATATCAGAGGTCCCGTTATGGACGAGGCGGCAAGAATGGAAGCAAACGGAATGGAAATTCTCAAGCTTAACATCGGAAATCCTGCTCCGTTCGGTCTTATGGCTCCCGATGAGATCATAGTCGACATGATCTATAACCTTCGTTCAACCGAGGGCTATTCGGAATCAAAGGGGCTTTTCTCCGCAAGAAAGGCAATAATGCAGTATTGCCAGCTTAAAGGGATACCCGATGTCGGAGTGAACGATATCTATACGGGCAACGGTGTCAGCGAGCTGATAATGATGTCGATGCAGGGGCTTCTTGATTCGGGGGATGAGATCCTTGTTCCCATGCCCGACTATCCTCTGTGGACGGCGGCAGTTACCCTTGCAGGCGGAAAGGCTGTTCATTATCTTTGCGACGAAAAGGCGGATTGGAATCCCGATATCGAGGATATGAAAAAGAAGATAACAGCAAACACCAAGGGTATCGTTGTTATCAATCCCAACAATCCTACGGGTGCGCTTTATTCAAAGGATATCCTTGAACAGATCGTTCAGCTTGCCAGAGAGAACGAGCTTATTCTCTTTGCGGATGAAATATATGACCGCCTTGTTTTTGACGGCGAGGAGCATGTTGCTCTCGCTTCGCTTGCTCCCGATCTGCTGACGGTCAGCTTCAACGGGCTTTCAAAATCGCATAAGGTTGCAGGCTTCCGCTGCGGCTGGATGTGCCTTGCGGGCGACAAATCGAAAGCAAAGGGATATATCGACGGACTCAATCTTCTCGCATCGATGCGTCTTTGCTCCAATGTTCCTGCCCAGAGCATTATCCAGACGGCTCTCGGTGGCACGCAGTCAGGCGAAGCGCTTTTGCGTGAGGGCGGCAGACTTTATGAGCAGAGAAACTATATTTATAAGGCACTCAATGATATTCAGGGCATTTCCGCCGTCAAGCCCAAGGGAGCATTTTATATTTTCCCGAGGCTTGATATGAAAAAATTCAACATCGTTGACGATGAGAAATTTGCGCTCGACCTGCTTCACGAGAAAAAGATTCTCGTTACCTGCGGCACGGGCTTCAACTGGAAGGACCACGACCATTTCAGAATAGCGTTTCTCCCCGATGTAATTCTTCTTGAGGATGCGGTAACAAGAATCGCAGATTTCCTTGACGGCTACAGACAGAAATGATAAAAGCACAGTACCGTTTGGCGGTACTGTGCTTTTGCGTTAAAATGAATATGTGTTCTGAGAATTGATAAGCTTCTCTGCGGCAAAAATAAGTTCTTCCTCGGAAGGCTCCCAACTGAAATCTACGGTGATGATTCTGTTACCGTTGCAAAATGCAAAACTGTTCGTTGGAGTTTTATCATCAATATAGTATCTGTAGCCTTCAAATTTATCCGTGTCAAGCAAGATTTTTTTGCTTTCATAAACTATATGATTAAAAATGATTTCGTTTTTGCACCTTTCAAGCAACGGTGTGAAGCGTATGTCTGTTACGGAATAATAAAGGAATAAGCCGTCATCATTTTTTTCGTCCTCAACTGTGTAGAGTTTCCATTCGGTTTCCTTTATCAGGAGAAGCTCACGGGTGCTTTTTTCGCATGAAACTGTTTTGTTTCCCGTTTCTTTATAATCACTGATGTCAAGCGGTGCATTTTTATCAAGGTAAACCTCTCGGGAATATGTATTTCCGAATTCGGAATTAACTTTAACTTTGTAATACGGCTTCGGGATTGCGGTGTATGCGCCGATTCCCGAGCCGAGCCATAAAAACACAAGCGTAACTGCGGCAAATCTTCTCAGCCTTTGCTTTGTTGTTTCTTTCCGTTCGGATTTGCAGATTTTATTATTTATTGCTCTATAAATAATAAAGAGGATAATACCCGTTGAAATAATGCCGAGCGTAAAAAGAATGTATCTTATTCTCATAAAGGACAGAATTCCCAATAATCCGAAACCGACGTATAGAGGAAACCAGAAAAGAACCTCAAATCTGATAATCTTTTTTGTATTTGTGAATTCGCCGTTTTCTGCGGCGGTTTTTGCTTTTTTGTACCAATTCAGATAGCTGATTACATTAAAAACCGAAAAAATGAGGGTGACGGGTGTGAGCCAGAAAATCGGCGTAGCATCTTTCAGTGTTTCGACGGGCTCCTTCCATAGCTCATATATTATGAAGCCTGAAAAGAAGATGCACGCAATAATCAGAAAAAGATAGCCGTAAACAATTTCGGTTTTTGCAAATTTATGTATGCATTCAATCTGAATCGGAGCATCGGTATCAATCGGAGGAGCGTTTTCGTCATCGGTTGAAAATATGTGCATTTTTCCCGAGTTGATAACATAATTCCATCCGCCCGATGAACACAGGTCAATGAAATTCTGTCTGTCATCCGAAATTATGACGCCTTCTTTTACCTCTTTCGGATAATAAACAACGGAGAATTTCAGCTTTTTGGGCTCGATTTTTTTATATCGCCACAAGGTTGTGCCGATTGTGTCAATCATCCAGCCTTTTGATGCCATTTTTTCAAGGTGCTTTTCGATGTTTGTGTGGTCATAGAGTGAAAACAATTCAATCCGACGCTTGTATTCTTCCATCATTATTGCTCCTCTCTGAATAATTTCTCATAATCATCGGCTTGTTTGCGGATACGGTTATATTCGTTTTCAAGAAGCTGTCTGCCTTTTTCGGTCAGGATATAGCTTCTGCGGCGACCCTCGGTTTTTGTTTCAACGATAATCTTTTCGTCAACGAATTGCTCAAGGAGATTATAAAGAGTTCCCGGTCCGAGGATAACACGGCTGTCGGTTAAGCTCCGTATTTTTTCCATTATATCCGTACCGCAGCATTCGCTTTCAAGACACAGCAGCACATAAAACATCTGCTCGGTAAGGGTTTGAAATTTTGCTCTGGGCAATTCGTTTCACCTCCTGATATCGAATATCGATAATTGCATTTTTATAATAACATCGAATATCGATATTGTCAACATGAAAAACCGCCGTCAATGCAGACGGCGGTGAGTTTGTATTAAACTGTTATTGGTTAATTTTTATTTCAGTTTCCACGCAATATCGGAAAAGAAAAGCTGCTGCTTGAGCCCCTCAACGGTTGTGTCCTTTGAAATGTGAACATATTCGATGCCTGCCATCTCTGCGAAATCCTCAAGCATTTCGGGTGTTGCGTCATAGGAAAGGACCGTATGATGCGCACCGCCCGCCATGATCCACATTTTTGCGCCCGTGCAAAGGTCGGGCATAGCCTTCCACATAACTCTCGCAACGGGGAGATTGGGCATATCCATAATGGGCTCGACAGCCTCGATATCCTGAACGATGAGGCGGAGCCTGCCGCCCATATCAACAAGAGAAGCAACAACGCCGCTGCCTGCCTTGCCCTCAAAAACAAGTCTTGCAGGGGGATTCTTGCCGCCGATTCCGAGGGGATGAACCTCAATTTTCGGCTTGTCTGCCGCAAGGGTGGGGCAGACCTCGAGCATATGTGCGCCGAGTGAATACTCGCTGCCTTCAGTCAGATGATAGGTATAGTCCTCCATGAATGCGCTTCCGCCGTTCATGCCCTCGCACATCGCTTTGATGATTCGGGTCATTGCGGAAACCTTCCAGTCGCCCTCGCCGCCGTAGCCGTAGCCCTGCTCCATAAGACGCTGGCTTGCAAGACCGGGAAGCTGTTCCATGCCGTGAAGATCCTCAAAGGTGTTTGTGTAGGCCTTTGCACCTTCTCTGTCAAGAATGCGCTTGATTGCAATTTCTTCCTTTGTCTGATAGCGCACCGTGGCAATATCGTCGGTGTTCATTGTGTATTTTTCGGAGTATTCAGCCATGAGAGCATCGATTTCCGCTTCAGTAACCTTATCCATTTCCGCAACGAGATCACCCACAGCCCAGGTGTTTACCTGCCAGCCTAGCTTCATCTGAACGCCGACCTTGTCGCCCTCTGTGACTGCAACCTGACGCATGTTGTCGCCGAAGCGGACAACCTTGAGGCTCTTGCTTTCAGCGTAACCGACTGCGCTTCTCATCCAGAGTCCGAGCTCTTTGAGAGGAGCTTCGTCCTGCCAGTAGCCCATGATGATCTTTCTGGGCATACCCATTCTTGCGCCGATGAAGCCGTGCTCTCTGTCGCCGTGAGCCGCCTGATTGAGATTCATGAAATCCATGTCGATCTCTTCGTTGGGGATCTCACGGTTGTATTGAGTTGCGAAATGGCAGTAGGGCTTCTGAAGAATTGAGAAGCCGTTTATCCACATCTTGCTCGGGCTGAAGGTGTGGCACCATGTAACGATGCCTGTGCAGTTGTCGTCATAGTTTGCTTCTTTGATAATTGCGGTCACCTCATCAGGTGTCTTGACGGTTGCTTTATATACGAATTTGCAGGGGATAAAAGCACTTGCGTTGATCTTCTCAGCCATTTCAGCCGCTCTTTCGGCAACGGTGTCGAGCACTTCGGGTCCGTAAAGATGCTGGCTGCCGACAATAAACCAAAATTCTCTGTTTTTCATTTAAAATGCCTCAACTGCCGCTTTTTCCGCAGCAAGTCCTTTCTTATAGTTTTCAAGGAAAGCGTTGAAGCCTTCGATATCTTCTTCGGTGGGCTTGACTTCGGTTGAAGCCTGACCTGCGAATACCTTTGATTCGAGATAAGCCTCGAGAGTTTCGCCGTCTTCCTTGTTCTTCATATAGTTAGCGAGGATGGCGACGCCCCAGGGTCCGCCTTCGCCTGCAGTTTTCATAACGGAAACGGGAGCCTTGAGAGCCGCCGCCATAATTGTCTGACCTGCAAGGGGAGCCTTGAAGTATCCGCCGTGACCGAGGATCCTGTCAACCTTGATGTTTTCATCGGCAAGGATCTCCATGCCGAGGCTGAGAGTTGCCGCTGCGGAGCAGAGCTGAGCCCTGCTGAAGTTTTCAAAGCTGAAGTTGCTTTCGGGACCTCTGAAAAGCATGGGCTTGCCGCTGTCAAGACCCGTGATGACTTCGCCTGAAAGGTAGTTATAAGCCACGATGCCGCCGCAGTCCTTGTCGCCTTCAAGGGCGGAAGCAAACATAGCGTCGAGAACCTTATAATAATTGACCTCAATACCCATTGATTTGCACATCGAGGTGAATATGCCCGCCCATGCATCGATTTCGCCCGAGCAGTTGTTGCAATGAACCATGGCAACGGGCTTGCCCGAGGGAGTGGTTACCATATCGATTTCGGGATAAAGCTTTGAGAGAGCCTTTTCGAGAACCATCATGAGGAAAATTGATGTGCCTGCGGAAACGTTACCCGTTCTCTCGGCAACGGAGTTTGTTGCAACCATGCCTGTGCCTGCATCGCCTTCGGGCGGACACATGGGAATGCCTGCCTTGAATTCGCCGCTGGGATCGAGAAGCTTTGCGCCTTCTTCGGTCAGAACGCCGCCGCTTTCGCCTGCAACGAGAACCTTGGGAAGAATGTCTGCGATTTTCCAGCCGAAGCCCTTATCTGCGATCTTTTCGTCAAACTGAGCGAGCATTTTTGCATCGTAATCGTTTGTGAGGCTGTCGATGGGGAACATGCCCGAAGCCTCGCCGACGCCGATGACTCTTTCGCCCGTGAGCATTTTGTGAACATATGCGGCAAGAGTTCCGATATAGTCAATATCCTTGACATGCTCCTCTCCGTTGAGGATAGCCTGATAGAGATGAGCAATGCTCCAGCGCTGAGGAATATTGAAGTCAAAGAGTGCGGTGAGCTCCTCTGCAGCCTTCGCCGTGATCGTGTTTCTCCATGTTCTGAATTCCGCAAGCTGATTGCCGTCTTTATCAAAGGGAAGGTAGCCGTGCATCATGCCGCTGATACCCATTGAGCCGACGGTTTCGAGCTTTACGCCGTATTTTTCCGAAACATTCTTTTTGAGAGATGCAAAAGCGGTCTGAAGACCTTCCCAGAACTTTTCAACGGGATAAGTCCATACGCCGTCAACATAGCTGTTTTCCCAGTCGTAGCTGCCCGAAGCGAGGGGCTCGTTTGCTTTGTCGATAAGAACAGCTTTGATTCTCGTTGAACCGAATTCAATGCCGAGAGCGGTTTCGGCATTGAGTATAGCCTGTCTGATTTTATCCATTGTTGATCACACTCCGTAATTAAATATACAAATTAATAATATCAAATCGTTTGACAGCCGTCAAGACAAAAGCAGGCATATGCTTGAAATATTAATAAAAAATGAATAACCGTCTTGAAATTATTTATTAATATGTTATAATATAAAATAACTATTTGCAGTCATAAGACTGCTCGAAAAATGATGGGAGGAAAGAAATGAACCCCGTATCACTCGTCAAAGAAGGTGTGTCAAAGGTACGCACCTACTGGAAAACCCCGCCTCTCGGCAGATTTATGCCTTTTAAGGAAATAGCTGCTTATTCAGGCGGCGGCATCGGTGCTTATATGATCATCACGCTCGGCACCGCATGCCTTCTCTCAACAGGCAACACCCTCATTTCAAGCACGCTCGGTGTTGATCCGACCGACATGTATGTAATGTATGTTATCGCTGTTCTTGCCAATATCCCCATGACGGGAATCAGAGCAAACATCATCGATAACACGAGGAACAAAGCAGGTAAGTACAGACCGTACATAGTTACAATGGCGCTTCCTTCGGCGATCATCTGTAACATACTTGTCTGGTTCCCTTATAACAAGCTCGGCGATTGGCTCGGCGACGGAATGATCTTCGGAGAAACAAGAGCTTATGTTGCAAAATGCGCCATAATCATGGTTCTGAACCTTTTGCTGCATTTCTTCTATTATTTCTTCTACGATTCATATGAGAATCTCATCCATGTTCTTTCTCCCAACACTCAGGAGAGAACTGATGTTGCTTCGGTCAAGAGCATAGTTTATTCTCTTGCACCCACACTCGTCAACCTTTTCACACCTATTATCGCATCAACCGTTTTCAAGACAAACACAACCGATATCCGTGTTTACCGTCTGTTATATCCCATTCTTACGGTTCTCGGTATGCTTCTTTGCATTGTTGTTTATAAGCACACCGAAGAAAAGATTGTTCAGGCAAGAACTCATGTTATTCAGATCAAGTTCATCGATGCTCTCAAGGCTGTTGCGAAGAACAAGTATTTCTGGATAATCTCTCTCGCATCATGGATCGGATTCCTTGAAAGCGCATATTCGAACGTTCTTTTCTGGCTCTATAACTACGGCGGAGCCTGCTCGGGCAGCGTTTACGGACTGATCGTTACCGTTTACGGAAACGCATCCCTCTGGGGAATGATACTCGCTCCCTTCTGCGTCAAGAAATGGGGCAAGAAGGCAGTTCTCGTTGTAACCAACCTCTTCAACATCGTCTTTATTCTGATGATGCTTCCGTTCGTCGGTGAAATCAAGAATTTGACGATATGGCTTGTTATGGGCTGTCTGTGGCTTAACGCTCTTATGGGCTCATTCATGCACATTCTTAACCCTGCTATCCAGGCGGATATCCGTGACTATCAGCAGTACAGAACCGGCGAGCGTATCGACGGTATGTTCTCTGCGGTTGCAACGATCGGTACGGTCATCACTCTTGCAACCTCATCCGTTCTTCCCGCCATTTATGAAAAATACGGTCTGACAAAGGAAAATGCAGCGCTTGTAACTTCAAACCCCAATGTTCTTAACCGGGTTCTCGGCGACGGAAAATCGGTCGGCGAAATTCTTGCCGAGCAGCTTGCAAACGGTCAGGATAACTATAACAACGCATTCTCCGCTCTCTATGACCCTGCAGTCCTTTCGGGACTTCTTCAGGTTCTCATTGTTATTGCTGCCGTCGGTGCGGCGATGAATGTTATTCCTTACATCTGGTATGATTTCAATGAAATAAAGCAGAAGTCGGTTATCAGAGTTCTCAGGATCCGCAGCATGTTTGAGGACTACGGCAACGGAGTTCTCAATGACGGCGACCTTGTAGAAGCTATTGACATTATCCGCAATTCAAGAGAAATGGCTGACAAGGCTCCCAAGGAGCTTGATAAGAAGTCATGGAAGCGTATTGAGGATAAGGCTGAGAAAAAGGCTGCAAAGAAGGCTTATCTTGCGGATGTTGCGTATAATGAAGAGATTCAGATCGCAAAGTTCGTTTGCGACGAGCTCGATAAATTCTCGGGAGCTGAATTCAAGTTCAGACTTGCTCAGAGCAAGGAGAGCTTCGGCGCAGGTCTTGACGGTATCGTTTCAATGGGTATCGGAGAAGCAAAGGCTGAGCTTGCCCGTGCAAAGGCTATGCCCAAGGGTACCGATGAAGAAAAGGCGATGCGCAAAGCCGCAATCGAGATCGCAAGGAATAAGGTTTCGGCTGTAAAGGCTGTCAAAAAATACTATTCCGACGGCAAGCTCCTTGAAGAACCCGATTATTCCGTTCTTGAAAAGAGCTACGAAAAGGAAGATGCTCTTGAGGCTGAGCTTAAAGCTCTCAACAATTCGCTCAGAGATATCAAGAAATCGGGCGACAAGGAAAAGCTTGCAGAAGCGAAGGCAACAGCTAAGGATCTTCAGGCAGAGCTTAAAGAAACAAGAGCCGAATCGAAGAGGATCAGCGACGGTTTTGCTAACTTCAACCGAGCAGCGAAGCCCTTTAACGATGCCAAGAAGGTGCTGACGCAGAGCAAGAATTACGAGAAGCTTGATGAGATCGCAGCCGTTTATGAAGAGGCTAAGATCCGTCACGAAGCAGCTCTTGCTGAGGCAAAGGCAGAGGCTGACCGCAAGGCAGCCGAAGAAAAGGCTCACGCAGAACAGATCAAGGCTGAAAAAGCAGCCGCAAAAGCAGCAAAGAAAAGCAAATAAATAAAGCGAGATATAATAAAACCGCAGAGGCTGATCCTCTGCGGTTTTACTTTTAATGCTTTTCACAGATATATACATTGCATGTTACATCTGCAGCCTTTCGTCTGTTGCTGAAAAGAGCGCATATGCGAACGGTCTTTCCGTTCATGTTTTCGGGTATTTCAATGAAAAAGGTATTGTTCTTGTCGCTCGTGCAGACGGCATGCTCCCATTGATTTGCTTTGTAATCGGGGGCTCTTTTCGGGAAGCCCCTCATGCCGTTACCGAAATCGGCAACGCAGTAAACGCATTCACCGCCGTGCTCACCCTCAACGACAACTGCAAGGCGTGAGCCCTGCTTATATTCGGGGAGGGTAAACTCCTGCCATTTGCAGATCTCCGTCTTTTTATGGCGGTAATGTGCCTGCATGTTGTTTGCAAAAGCATCCTTTGTTTCAATGATCTTTCCGTCCTTGATGAGTCTGACGGCGTAAATTCTGTCAACGGGATTTTCGATTCTGAGGTATCGGATTCTGTCCCTGATCGGATAGCCTGCAACGATTTTCTTGCCGTGAAGGTCATAGAGAGTGTGTGCCGTGAAACGGATTATCTTTGCCGTGAAATCGTTGTTGCTCACGGTCATTTGAACAAGCTCCGAGCTGTTCCAATTCAGAAGATCGGAGGAATATTCCGCAATCAGAGGAACCTTCTGAGTTTCAACCTCTCTCGTGGCATGATCGCCCGAGAAGAACTCGATCTCCACGCTGTCGCAGTCGATTTCCTTTCCGAAATCAACCCTCAGACAGCCGCCGCAGATACGCTGGTTTTCATCGAGATAGGTTTTGCTCTGGGAATCGAAGAAGCTGTCATCTTTGCCGTCAAACATGTTTCTTGCCTCACAGCCTCTGAGCTTATAGTGCTCCTGCGAGAAGAAGGCATCTCTTGCGGCTCTGACCTGCGGAATTGCCGTTTCGCCCGAGCGGTGCAGACTTCTGCTTTCGAGAGAATCGTTGCCGATCGCAAACATGGCGCTTTCATAGAGAAACTCGCCGTTTGCGGGTCTGATTTCTGTATTTTCAAGGCTTCCGATGAAAACGGGAGCCTTTTCCTTTGTTTCTGCGGTCAGATATTTAACCTCGATCGGAGTGCCGTCAGCGGCTTCTCTTATGATTTCATATTCGCAGTCTTTGAGCATGGGCTCAGCTTCGTTTTCGGCGGCAAGCTCAATGAGCGTTGCTCTGAAAGGCATCAGCTCAATTCCGATCTCATCGCCGACTCTGAATATGCCGAGATGCTTTTCATAGGGATGATGAATGTTGACGGCAATCGGCTCATCGGTACCGATGCCCGTTTCCTCGCCGATTCTGACGGTTATCGTTTTTGTTTCCCACGAATTGTTGCCCGTTGAGATGAATCGCTTTGTCGGGCTGCCTCTCGAAACGGCATTTGCGCCGTAGCTTTCGGGAAGAAGCTTGCCTTCAACGAGAATTCCTGCGTTTCTCGCATGGAGATTATATACTCTTGCGAGCTTCGGAAATTCGTCGTCACGCATCAGCCAGGGGTTGCCGTAGATTTCAGGGGCGAGAATAAGAGAGCGGTTGAATGCCTGATAGATCAACTCGTCCTCGAAATAATCGATCGATGAAGAAATGCAAACTCCGTGGTCCTCGGCAAGGCGTTCGAGGTTGTCGGTGTGACCTCTTTCAAACATGAAGGCTCTGCCGTGCATGGCGGTGTTTTGGTTGCAGGAAAGGACATCGACATATGTTTCCGTACCGTTCCAGAGATAGGTCGTTATGAATTTTTCAGCTTCGTAGAATTCAAGCCTGTGATTGAGAACGATCAGGTCGGGGGAATATTTTCTGCATTCCTGAAGCATCTGAGCGAAGACCTCCGCTTTTTCGGGGCGGAGATGACCGCAGACACCGTCAAGCTTAAAGAGCGCAAAATCATGGTCACGGCAAAGGTGAACGAAAAAGTCGAAACGCTCTTTCTGAGTTTCCTCCGTGTCGCCGTAGCCGTCGGGGCTTCCCCAGAGTCCCATGCGGATTCCGAGCTCCTTTGCCTTTGCGACAACATTGTTATATTCCTCGGGATACTGGCTGCGGAATTTCGGGCTGTCAAGGTTTCCATAGCCCTCGCTTGCACCGTCAAAATTTCCTGCATCCCAGGCATATATTTTAATCTTCATGCCGTAGGTGTCCTGAAGGTATTTGAAAAAATCGAGATTAATGAGAGTCTGTTTTTCTGTTGAACCCTCATTGGTGTTGTTTATCCATGAAAAATATTGCGGAACAGACGGCGTCAGATTGTCTGCACCTGCGTTTTTTGCTGTTTTAACCATATGAACTCCTTGGGTGCCGTGGTATTATGCGGGGTTGAATGCGTTTGTTTCCATTTTCATTCTGCAGATGTCATAAACGCACAGGCGCATCGCCTTACCCATGCCGATGGGATCCTTGTTGTATGCGAGTCTGAGGGAAAGACGGGTGACGGGAGCGGAAATGACATAGAGCATTGTCAGAATGCCGCTGTTTCTTGCATAGACTGCAAGAACGGGATCGAGATACCCTTCGCCCGTCAGATCGATGCTTGCATCGGTGATAACGAAGCCGTCGAAGCCCCATTCGTTTCTGAGCAGATCGGTGATGAGAGCCTTGCTTCCGCCGCACCATTGATCGCCGATTCGGTTATAAGCGGACATGATGCCTTTTGCTCCGCCTTCCTTGACGGAGATCTCAAACGGCTCAAGATATATCTCTCTGAGCGACTGCTCATTCAGCCATGTATAAAGACCGTTTGACTGTCTGTTGGTTTCCTGCTCGTTTGCGGCGAAATGCTTGACCGTTACGACAATTCCTTTTGACTGTACGCCTCTTGTGACAGCGGCGGACATTCTGCCCGAAAGCAGGGGGTCTTCGGAATAATATTCGTTGTTTCTTCCGCCCTGAGGACTGCGGTGAATGTTGCAGCCGGGGGCATACCATACATGAGTGCCGAGCTGATTGCCCTCTTCGCCGATGATTTCACCGAATTCCTCCGCAAGCTCATCGTTCCATGTGCATGCGAGAGCGGTTGCAACGGGGAATGCAAGCCCCGAATCGCTGTAAAGCAGACCGCCTTCTCCCTTGATGCAGGATGGACCGTCGTTATCGGAGGTTGCGGGGATTCCGAGTCTGTCGATGCTCTCGGTTTCATAGCCGCAGTCGGTTATGAGGGTTATCATTTCATCGAGGGTAAGCTGGTCAAGAAAAGCATCCCAAAGGCTTTCGTCCTTTGCAACGTCGCTGAGAGTTATGACTCCGTCTTTATAGTGCACACCCGTTTTCGGAGCTTCACCCTCAGTTGTCGGAGCGGGGCGTTTGTCGCTGTTTTTGACGGCATCGGTTGCCATGTAATCCGAACCCGAAGGGGGAGCGGGATAGGTTCCCTCTGCATCCGAGCGGGAGAGATAGGTAAGATCTCCTTCGGCAAAGGAGAAGAGATTTCCGATCTCGTTGCCCGAATTGCTGTCGGTCTTGTAAACGACCTTTTCGGCAACATTATAAGAGAATGATTCTTCAAATGTTCTGACATCGTGAGCAACATGGATCTTGTATTCTCCCTCGTCAAGCACCCATGCTTCCTCGTTGACGGAATCATAGGAAGCCATGTCCTCAACATCAAAGGTCAGAGTGAGAGTTTCGCTTTCATCGGGAGCAAGCTCCTTTGTCTTTGCATATGCGGCAAGCTCGATTGCGCTCTTTTCAATTCCTCCTTCATAATACGGTGCGGAGAAATAAACCTGAACGACATCCTTGCCCGAAACATCACCCGTATTCGTGACGGTGACGCTCAGTGAGATCTTTTCGCTGTCAGCGGTGAAATCTCCTGCTTCCCATTCAAAATCGGTATAGGAAAGACCGAAACCGAAGGGGTACATGACCTTTTCGGGAGCGAGAGTTTCAAAATATCTGTAGCCGACATAAATGCCTTCGCAGTAATTGACAAAATATTTCGGAATTCCGAAAATACCCTTATACATATAATTGCCGAAGTTCTGCGATGCGGGATGGTCTTCGATATCGTACGAAACGGTATCTGCAAGCTTACCCGAGGGATTGACCTCGCCCGTAAGTACCCGAGCGACGCTGTTGGTTGCGACCTCGCCGGGAAGCCACATTATCATGGCTGCCTTTATGCTGTCATAGTCGTTAAGCCATGACATATCCATAATATTTGAGATGTTGAAAACAACGATAACATCCGAAAACTTTGAGCATACTCTGTCGATCATTTCTTTCTCGTCATCGGTCAGATTGAGCTGTTCAACGCTCAGGTCCTTCATTTCCGTTCCGACTCTGCCGATAACGATGATTGCAGTCTGAGAATATTCGGCCGCTTTGTTCATGAGCGAATCGCTGATTCTTCCGACGGGCATTTCCGACTGTCCGCCGCCGAAAAACTGCTTGAGAACGGTTATGACATATCCGATAATGCCGAGGTCGATCTTTGTTCCCGTGAAGCCTGCATAGGCGTTATAAAGCTCCTTGTTATATTCGATTCCCGCATTGTCAAGAGCATCGTAAAAGCCGACCGCATCCGATGAGCGCACCGCACCCGAGCCTGCCGCACCTGCGAAGGCGATGGCGCATGAGGCGGCGCCGAAAACATTCACCTTTTTGGTTTTCAAGGGCAGGGTGTTGCCGTCGTTTTTGAGAAGCACGATTCCCTCGTCTTCGATTCTCTGAGCGATCTCAACCGATTTTGCCGTTGTTTCGTCAGAGATCAGGCTTGCGGCGAATACGCTGACCGAGGATGAAGCGCAGATAATAAGAGCAAGAGCGACGGAAATAATGCGTAAAAAGTGCTTTTTGGCGTTTTTCATAATGCAGCCTCCTTAGCTTTTATTATTTTTATACATATTATACCATAGCGTTATGCGCTTTGCAACAATCTTTGAAGGATTGACCGATAAAAAACAAGCGGAAAAGTCTGAACCGAAACCTTTCCGCTTGCAAATTGAAGATTTATTATATTATCAGAAGTTGTAATCGGGCTTGACGGGCATACCGCTCTTTGCGGATTCAACGATTGCGTGGCATGCCGCAACTGTTTTTGCGCCTTCGGTTGCCGTCATTTCAAGAGGAGCTTTGCCGAAAACTGCGTCTGCAAAAACCTCGAACTCCCTTGCGGCATTGTGGTTGTTGACATCGACCTCAATCGTTTCGTATTCTTCGGCCATGCCGTTTTCGCCGACCGTATAGAGGCGCATGGTGGGAGAGGTGTTGTCGCAGATTATCGTTCCCTTTGTGCCGTAGATGAGAGTTCTCATCGTATAGTCACGCTTGCATCCCGTTGAAACGAAAACCTTGCCGATGATGTCATTCGGGAATTTGAGGACCGATATCGTAGCATCGTCATAATCGACCTGAGGCAGAAGCTTATGCGTTCCGTAAGCGAAGACCTCAACGGGATCTCCCACATACCAGCGCAGAAGGTCGACAGCATGGCAGCCGCCGCCGATAACGCCGTGGCGCAGGGGATCGGCTCTCCAGATCGACATATCGGCAAGAATATGCATATAGTCATGAGCGTATTCCGACTCGACATAATAGATATCGCCGATCGTTCCTGCATCGATGATCTCCTTTGCCTTGACAAAAGCCGGGGTGAAGCGGCATATCTGACCGACCATGACCTTGCGGTCGGATTTTGATGCGGCATCGACGATAGCCCCGAGGTCCTCCCTTGTCAGAGCGAGGGGCTTTTCGCACATGACATGCTTGCCTGCATCGAGAAATTCAACGATCTGCTGCCTGTGAAGCTGATCGGGAGTTGCAAGAATAACGGCATCGATTTCTTTGTTGTTCAATATATCACGGTAATCGGTGAAGCGTTTCTCTGCAGGAATGTTATATTTTTCGCCCATTTCCTCGAGAAAATCTTCCTTGAGGTCGCAGATTCCGCCTATTTCAGCACCGTATCTGACGGCACCGTCAAGATGTATCCTGCCGACCGAAAGACCGATAATGCCGACTGTGAATTTCTTTTCCATAGCGATTTCTCCTGAAAAACAAAAATTTATATGCCGCAAAAGGGAGATCGTTCCCGATTACGGCATATTTCATAATATATCAAATTTTATCAGAAATCAATAGCAGGAAATCAGAAAGTTACGTTTTCCGAAAGATTTTCTGCCGCAACGGCAAGCATCAGACGGATTCTGTTTTCCTGATTGACCTTCGTTGCGCCGGGGTCGTAGTCAATCGGAACAATGTTCGACTGAGGATACATTTCCTTGAGCTTTCTTATCATGCCTTTTCCGACGATGTGATTGGGAAGGCATCCGAAGGGCTGAGCGCAGACGATGTTGCCGTAGCCGTTTTCGATAAGCTCCATCATTTCGGCGGTCAGAAGCCAGCCTTCGCCCATTTTGCAGCCTGCACCGATGATCTTGGTGCACATTTCCTTGATGTGTGCATAGGGAGCAGGTGCGGTGAATTTACCGTAAGCCTTTGCGGCTGAAATGAGGTTATGTTCGACCTTTGAAAGATACCACATGGCTATCTGCATGGCGATCTTCTTGAAGGGATTTCCGCCGTAAAGCTTGATGTCCTCAAGACGGTTGTCGACCTTGAAGTTGAGGAAACCGAGCAGACCGGGAACCATGACCTCACAGCCCTGACCTGCAAGAAACTCTTCGAGATGATTGTTGGCAAGGGGAGAATATTTGACATAGATCTCTCCTACGATGCCGACCTTGATCTTGTTCGTCTTTCTGACGGGTATCTCCGAAAAGTCCTTCGTGATCTCGGGAAGTATCTTCTTGATCGCAGAGTAGGAATATCCCTTTCTCTTCTTGAATTTTCCGCTCAGTATCCTGACCCATTTCCGTGCAAGCTTTTCACAGTCGCCTTTGTTGATCTCGTAGGGCTCGATCTGGTTTTTCAGAAGAGTGATGAGATCGCCGTAGATAACTGCGGAAAGCATCTTGAGAGCCATTGACAGTCTGATTTTAAATCCGCTGTTTTTCTCAAGCCCCGAAAGGTTGAGCGAAATAACGGGAACCTGAGGATAGCCTGCTTTTTTCAATGCTTTTCTGAGAAGATGGATATAGTTCGAGGCTCTGCAGCCGCCGCCCGACTGAGTAATCAGCAGAGCGGTTTTGTCGGGATCGTATTTTCCCGAATTCAGGGCATCAATAAGCTGACCGATAACGAGAAGTGCAGGGTAGCAGGTATCGTTATGAACATATTTCAGACCTTCGTCAACGACCGATCTTCCGTCATTCTGGAGAAGCTCAACCTTATATCCGTACTGACCGAAGATGTTGATAAAAAGTCTGAAATGAATGTCGAGCATGTTGGGCGCAAGAATCGTATAGTCCATCATATCTTTGGTGAATTCCACTCTGTCGGGTATCTGTTTCATATTCTTCCGCCTCCTTATCTTCCCGTTGCGGCAAACAGACTTCTGAGTCTGATTTTAACAGCGCCGGGGTTTGAAATTTCATCAATTTTGATCTGAGTATATATCTTGCCGTCGTTTTCGAGAATGGTGCGCATTTCGTCGGTCGTTATCGCATCAACGCCGCAGCCGAAGGAAACAAGCTGAACAACATTAAGATCCTTGTCATTCTCCTGCGCAACATATTTTGCGGCGGCATAAAGCCTTGAATGATATGTCCACTGATTGAGAACGGTCGTCGGGAATTTCTTGACAAGAGGGCTCAGAGTGTCCTCCGTTATAACGGTTGCGCCGCATTCGCAGATGAGATTGTCAATGCCGTGATTGATCTCTTCATCGATGTGATACGGTCTGCCGCAAAGAACGATAACGGGTCTGTTTTCCGCCTTTGCTTTCTTCATGAATTCAAGACCCTTGAGGTGGATCTCCTTCATGAAGGAGAAATATTCGTCATATGCCTTGTCCGAAGCCTTTTTGACATCCTTGATTGAAATGTCTTTATAGTACTTGCTGAGAATCGCATGGATCTTGCCGACGAAATCCTTGCGTCGGTGAAGACCGACATAATCGCTCATGAAGTTGAGCTTTTTAAGCTCGCCGACATTCGAGCGGATGACCTCGGGATAATATGCAACAACGGGGCAGTTATAGTAGTTGTCGCCGAGGTCTTCATTGAGGTTATAGCTCATGCAGGGATAGAAAATGTCCTTGACACCTTGCTTTATGAGTGATTCGATATGACCGTGGAGAAGCTTTGCGGGGTAGCATACCGTATCCGACGGAATGGTGTGCTGACCTTCAACATAAAGCTCTCTCGTGGATTTCTCGGAAAGAGCGATGCCGAAGCCGAGAGATGTGAAGAAGGTGTGCCAGAAGGGGAGAAGCTCAAACATGTTGAGTCCCATCGGCAGACCGATCTGCTCTCTTGCTCCGATGCAGGGCTTATATCTTCCGAGCATCTCTCGTTTATATTCAAACATGTTGTCGCCCTTGACGAGGTTCGACTTTGCAAGAGGCTTGCTGCATCGGTTTCCGCCGATGAAGGTCTTTCCGTTGCTGAAGGTGTTGAGGGTAAGACGGCAGTTGTTGCTGCATTTTCCGCAGGTTACCGCTCTTACCTTATGCTCAAATTTTTCAAGCTCCTCGGGAGAGATAAGGCTGCTCTTTTCGGGAGCTCTTTCCATGGAATAGAGAGCCGCACCGTAGGCACCCATAAGACCTGAAATGTCAGGTCTGACAACATTTCTGCCTATTTCCTGCTCAAAGGCACGGAGAACCGCATCGTTGAGGAAGGTTCCGCCCTGAACAACGATATTCTGTCCGAGCTCGTCTGCGCTTGCCGCACGGACGACCTTGTATATTGCGTTCTTGACAACGCTTATCGAAAGACCTGCGGAGATATTCTGAATTGTTGCGCCGTCCTTCTGAGCCTGCTTGACTGAGGAGTTCATGAAAACGGTGCATCTTGAACCGAGGTCAACGGGCTTGTCTGCAAAAAGACCGAGCTTTGAGAATTCCGCAATATCATATCCCCATGCGGCGGCAAAGGTCTGGAGGAAGGAGCCGCAGCCCGAGGAGCAGGCTTCGTTGAGGAAAATGTTGTCAATGGCGTTGTTGCGTATCTTGAAGCACTTGATGTCCTGACCGCCGATATCGATGATGAAATCAACATCGGGCTTGAACTTCTTTGCGGCGGTGAAATGGGCAACGGTTTCAACGAGTCCGATGTCAACCGAAAATGCGTTTCTGATGATATCCTCGCCGTAGCCCGTGACCGCACTTGAAGCGACGACGGCATCGGGATATTCTCTGTAAAAATCGGCAAGGAAAACTCTGATGAGCGAAACGGGATCGCCGCTGTTGGGAATATATCTGCTCATGACGATTTTGCCGTCACGGTTGACAACTGCGGCTTTGACCGTTGTTGAGCCTGCGTCAATGCCGATATATACCTTTTCGCCTTTTTGAATCTCGCAGCCCGTGCCGACCGAGTTTTCGGCATGGCGTTTTGCGAATTCGGCATATTCCTCTTCGCTTTCAAAGAGGGGAGTTGCGCCGAGATATTCTCCGCTTTCCTCGGAATTCCTGATCTTTTCGGTTATCTCTCTGATATCGGTTTCTTCTCCGTTTGAGGAGTAAGCCGCACCGAGAGCGACGAAATAGAGTCCGTTTTCGGGGCATGTTCCCTTGACATTCAGACCTTTATCAAAAGCTTTTCTGAGCTCGGGAAGGAAATATAAAGGACCGCCGAGATAGACAATGTTTCCTTCGATTTTTCTTCCCTGAGAAAGTCCCGAAACAGTCTGGTTGACAACGGCTGTGAATATGCTTGCTGCGATGTCATTTTTTCTTGCGCCCTGATTGAGAAGCGGCTGAATATCCGATTTTGCGAAAACGCCGCATCTCGAAGCGATCGAATAGATCTTTTCGTGGCTTTCAGCGAGAGTGTTCATGTCGAGCGGCTCAACTCCGAGGAGCGAAGCCATCTGGTCGATGAATGCGCCGGTGCCGCCTGCACACGAACCGTTCATTCTGACCTCAACGCCGTTTGTGAAGAAGAGGATCTTTGCATCCTCGCCTCCGAGCTCGATAACCGCATCCGTGCCGGGGAGAAGCTTTGAAACGCTGATTCTCGTTGCATAGACCTCCTGAATAAAGTCAAGACCGAGAGCATTTGCGAAGCCCATTCCCGCTGAGCCTGAAACGGTAAGAGTCGATTTTGAAAACTCGGGGTGTTTTTCGATTATTTCCGAAAGCATTTCCGAGCCTTTTTCGGCTATCTTGGAAAAGTGCCGCTCGTATGCTTTGTAAACTATGTTGTTATCGTTGTCGATTGCAACGCATTTGAGAGTCGTTGAACCGACGTCCATACCTATTCTCATTTTATTCACCTTATGCGTTTTTCTTTTTCTGTGAGGGAAGCTTTCCGAGATTTTCGAGCATAAGCTTTCCTATCTCATCCCGAAGCTTTGTGTTTGCTTCTTCAAGAGTCATGCTGCCGACCTTGAACGGCTCTCCGTATCTGATCGTCAGATTTTTGCTTCGGAATTTATAATCGCCCGTCAGACCGCAGGGTACTATGTAAGCATCCGCTTTTTTAGCCATGGCAACCGTTCCCTGCTTTAAAGGAAGCATGAACTTGTCCGTTTTGTTTCTCGTTCCTTCGGGGAAGATTCCGATTGCACCGCTTTTTTTCAGAACTGCAAGAGCGGATTTTGCGCTCGAGAAGTCTTTTCTTGAACGGTCAACGGGAATGCATCCGACCGCCTTGAAAAGCGGAGCGAGCTTGCCGTCGAAATATTCCTTCTTTGCCATGAAATGAATGACTCTTTTGGTTGCCATGATGGTCAGGCACTGATCGTATACATGCTTGTGATTGCAAGCGATGATGATAGGACCGTCGGCAGGAATCTTTTCCTTGCCGATAATTCTGGGGGAGTAGAACATGCCGAAAAGCGGTCTCATCAGAGGGGTGAGAAGCTTATATCCGAGTTCTGCATCTTCAGGTCTGCTGTTTTTCATTTTCTTTCCTCCGTAATTTTATCCGAAATGATCTTCATGAGTTTTTCGTTTGCTTGTTCAAGGCTTTCTCCAACCTCAATGGGCTTGAAGAAAGTGATCTTTACGCTTTTTTTGAAAGGCTTATATTTGCCCGTTATTGCAAAAGGAACGATTTTTGTGTCTGTTTCCTGCGCCATTTTGACTGCCCCGAATTTGAACGGCATGATAATATCATCGGTTCTGTTGATGGTTCCCTCAGGAAAGATGCCGATAACCTTTTCCTCGAGGAGAGTGCGGTTTGCGGCAAGGCGGGCGGCAGGATCTTTAGCTCTGCGGTTTACCGGAATGATTCCGAGATGCTTGAAAATGAAGCCGAGAGGTCCTTTGACAAGCTCGTCTTTAGCGAGATAATGAACGCATCTTTTTGTTGCACCGGCAACAAGAACGCAGTCAAAAAAGTTGGTGTGGTTGCCTGCAAGAATAATGCGGCCGTTTTCGGAAATATTTTCTTTCCCCGAAACCGTCGGCTTGTAGATCGCTTTGAAGCAGACCGAAAGCGGTCCTTTGAGTACCCTGTAAAGAATGGGTTCTTTCATCCTTTTATCCTCCGTTTGGTAAATATTAACAAAAAACTGTCTGCGTTTTTGGTACGCAAGTCCCCATAAATAAAAAAGGGCGGAGCCGAAAAGCTCCGCCGATTTTCGTTTTCATGTCATATCAAAGCTTGGAAAAGCTTTCTTTTTTTGCCGCAACAGCCTTGAACCTGCCCGTTTTGATTTTTTTGACCGTACCGTAGCGGGCGCAGTTGCGGATGATCTCCTTTTTGGCTTCTTCGTCAATGTCAATGCAGCTCATGATTCTGACATATTCCCTGACAGCCTGCTTTTTAGTCATCAATAAAATCATCAGTCCTTTCCAGTTCAAGTTTGAGCAGTTTTCTTCCGTACTGCAGACGTTTTCGGATGGTTGCGGGGGAGGTGTTGGTTATCTGAGCGATCTCGTTTGCCCGATAGCCTTCAATATAGTAGAGATTCAGCACCGTTTTGTATTTAACGGGAAGCTGGATTATCAGCATGAAAATGTCACGGTCAGAATCCTTGATGCCGATCTGACGCAGCTCGTCGAGATTTTCCGTTGCGTTGCGTGTGTTGAAACGGCTCATATTTTTGCTGATGTTGGTTGCGACCTTGATGAGCCACGCCTTTTCGTGGTCCGAATCCTTGAAAAGGGGAGCCTTGGTCATATATTTCAGAAATGTTTCCTGAACGGCATCCTCGGCATCAGCTTTGTTGCAGAGGATGCTGTAGCATATTCTGAAAAGCATCTGACTGTATTTTTCAACCGCATATTCAACATGGCGAAGTTCGTCATTGTAATGGGCAGTAATTGCACACAAAGCCAACCCACCTTTCAAATTTGCAGAATTATAGCAATATTAAAACATTCTATAATAATAAAACACCTGAAAACGACAAATTGTGATATATATTTTGTGAACAAATTGTAAACTTATTCACGGCGGACCGATTTTTGGCATCACAAAAGAAGCATTCGGAAAAACACCTAAGTTGACAGCAAAAACAGCCCGTGATATGATAGAATCAACTTCTGAATAATAAAGACGGGAGAGAACGGTTTATGAGCGGTTTTGAAATGTTTTTTGTCCGCAGAATAACGGCGGTCATACTGTTTTTTATGACTCTGATTAACAGCATTACGGGTGTGGGAACAATTATGGAAAAGCCTGCTGGTGTCAACGGCTCGCTTGTCTGCACGGATGCTCTCGGCAGAAGCGTTGTTTCCGCAGGCGAAAGCGAAAAGCTGGTCGGTGTTTTCTATTTTCTCTGGCAGGGTCAGCACGGAAGCACACGGATTATTGACAACACAAAGCTTGTCAAAGAGCATCCCGATGCAGTTGATTCGGAAGAAAAGTGGATTGCGGCAGGCGGCGGAGTTCAGCAGGAGTTCCATTTCTGGGGCGAACCGCTTCTCGGATATTATTCCGCAAACGACGAATGGGTTTTCAGAAAGCATGTTCAGATGCTGACCGATGCTGCGGTTGATTTCATAGTTATCGACGCAACAAATGCATTCACATATTCGGAGCCTGCAAAAAAGCTTATCGGCGTATGGTATGAATATCTGCTTCAGGGCTTCGATGTTCCGCAAATCGCATATTACACCAATACCTACTCCGCAGATACAATCAACAGAATTTACGATGAGATTTATAACAATGCCGAACTCAAGGCAAAATATTCCCGACTCGATGAGCTTTGGTTCTGCCTTGACGGTAAGCCGCTGATAATCGGCAACGAAAATGACGGAGAGATAAAACCCGAAGCCAAGGAATATTTCAGAATAAAGCAATCTCAATGGCCGAATGCGGACAAAGTCGATGACGGTTTTCCGTGGATGGAATTTGACCGCTTGCTCACATACCGCTCTGTTTTCAGAAAAGACGGCGTTAAGATAATGAATGTTTCCGTTGCTCAGCATTCGGATACCTGCGCATTCAGCAAAACCGCATGGTACGGCGCAAACGACCGCACCCGTTCGTGGCATAACGGAAAAAACGATTCATCCGAAAATGCCATGCTTTACGGTCATAACTTTGCGGAGCAATGGGAGTTTGCGATCAAAATGGATCCCGACATTATTTTTGTAACGGGCTTTAATGAGTGGGTTGCGCAGAGGCAGTCCCCCGAGGAAAAATATCCGATAGTTTTTGTTGACTGCGCCGACGAAAACTCCTCCCGTGATGTTGAGCCCTCCGCAGGCGTTCTCGGCGATAACTATTATCTGCAGATGGTGAATTATATCGCAAAGTTCAAGGGCGTAACAAGCAGAGTTGAGAAAAGCCCGAATGTGACCATAGACATCAACGGCAGCTTTTCACAATGGGATTCGGAGAAGATCGGTTCGGTATACAGAGATTACAGAAACGATACAGCCGACAGAAATTCGGTTGATTTTGCTCAGAATCCGATAACCGATTCATCGGGAAGAAACGATATCGTTAATATGAAGGTCGCTGAGGATGCGGAAAACTGTTATTTCTATGTTGACACAGCCGACGCACTTTCTTCTCCCGACGGCGGAAGCTGGATGACTCTTTTTATCAATGAAAATATTGTTGTCAACCGCACCGCACCCGTCAACGGCAAAACCGACATTGAGAAGAATACAGACGGAGTTTTCACTAAGATCGGTGAAGCCGAAATCCGTTATGAGGGCAATAAGCTGATGCTCAGCATTCCGAAATCTCTTGTTGATTCCGCCGACGGCTTCAGCTTCAAATGGGCAGATAACTATATCGAAAACGATGTGAATTCATTCTATACAAAGGGTGACGCCGCCCCTTACGGCAGACTTTGCTATTGTTATTAAACACAGCAAGCAAACTGTTAAATTCCCAATCTGCAGCATATTAAAAATTTGTTTGATAACACACAAGCTCCGCAGAGTTTTTCTGCGGAGCTGTTTGTTTTGAAAATTTGTTTTATAAAAGGCTTTTCGTGCTTCAAAAGTTTTATAACTGAGAATTGACCTCTGCCCAGACCGATACGCTGTCGGCTTGAACTATTTTTTTGCTGTTGAGGAATCCGCCGACTGTGAAGCTGTTATCCGAGTAAGTGATGCCTGAGCAATAATCAGACATCTGAATTTTTCCCTGCAGGTTGGTTTTGTCAAAATAATTGCCCGTGTCAACGGTGTTTCCGCTGAATACAAAACCGTTTACGTTGTTCACTCTCATTAGTCTTGACGGAATATCGGTAAATGAGTTTCCGACGATCTCAACATTTGTGAAAACGGCGGTTTCTGCGGATCTGCCCGCAACATTCGTGCCGATCTCTATTACCGAGCCCCAGTCGCTGAGGTTGCATTTTTCAAAGGTGTTGTTTCGGATGATAAGGTTATCAACGCCCGTGCCCTCCTGCCAGAGGGTGGGTTCAATGTCCATAACGACCTTTATCGCCTGAGCCATTGTTTTGAAGAATCGGTTATTCTCGCACAGGCCGTTTGAGGATTGGAGAAGCAAGCCTCTTGCTCTGTTTTCGTGAAAATAATTGTTTCTGATAACATAGTTACCGCTGTTGCATCCTGTGTTGTATGCAGTCCAGCCTGCCGTTACGCTTTCGGACAAGTTTTCAAAAACAACCTCTTTTGTTATCCAATCAAGAGCTTTGACGGAAACGATCTTTGCAGTCAGAGCTGTGTTTTCAAATTTGTCGTTTTTGAATGCAAGAACATCGCCCGCTTCAAGCCTCATTGCAGATGCAATCAGCGTAAGAGTATTGCCGTTTACCGAAGAAACATAGCCAAGACCGTCGTGAACATTAACGGCATCATCGCCCATACCGCTTATGTCACACCCCGAAATATTGAAGCAGCCGTCGGTGTTGACGATGTGGATCGCATCGGCGGTCATCGAAACGCAGCGCTTATCCTTATGCTCGGGCTTGATCCCGATAAATCCGTTGATGATCTGAAAATGCGAGCAGTTGCCCTCGCATATGTAAGCCATTCCGGCGCTGCCGAAAATGCTGACATTATCAAAGGTTATGTTTTTGCTGTAATCTCTGAGATTGAAAGCCGTTCCGTCATAAACATAGTGTCTGAGGATATAAGTTTCGCCGTTCTCAAAATTATCCATGCAGCCGTTATGGGTAACACGCAGAGTGTTTTCCGAAATCTTTTCGGCAGACTTTACGGCGGTTGTGTCCTGATAAAGATAAACCTCTTTTGCAGAGTATGCCGTGCCGAAGGTAAATGTTTCGGGGTCGCATTGGGTGATCGCCGTCAGGCGGTTGTTTTCGCTGCAGTATTCCGCATTCCTGAAAACGAGATCAACGGTGTTTTCATCGGGGCTGCTGTTCTGAACGGTAACAACGGAAGCGAGCGGACTTTCTGCCCAGTTCCAGTCAATGCTGAGGTTGCGTATCTCAACGCAATCGCTGTTTCTGATGAAAAACCTATATCCCGTTGAAGAAAAGACAAAGGTTGCATCGGAGCCTTCGATCAGCAGATCTGTGCAGTTGTTGGCGTCAAGACCGTTTGAGCTTCTGAAATAATATGTACCCTTGTCGATAACAAGCTTTGTCTGCGGATGCTGTGAGCAGTAATTGAGTGCGCTCTGAAACGCATCGTAATTATCCGCATTGTTTTCTGAAAGTCCGAAATCGGCGGCGTTGATCTCGTTGAGCCTGTCGGCTTCGGGGCGCTGAATATAAAACCTTGTTCCGTTTGCGCCGTTGATCTCATCGGCGGTTCTGTTTTCGCTTAAATTTTCAAGCGTTTCAACAAGAACATCGGGCTTTTCGGGAGTGGCGGCAGACGGGGTGAATATCAGAATCAGCGAGGCGATAAGTGAAATTATTTTTAACAGCATTATGTACCTCTTTTCGGCTTGAAGATAGTTGCATAACCGTTTGTCGGGCGGTCTGCAAGCCCTGCATTTTTACCTGTTTATTATACAGAAATCTACGGACAAAGTCAAACGGCATTATTGCTCTGCGGATTTCCGAGCTGAAACTTTTAAGGAAACATTTGACACCGACAGCCTGAAAGACTACAACATATATATATCAACATTACGGAGAGCTGTATGAATTTAATTACTGAAATAAATGATTTTTTTGCACCTGAGCTGGATGTGTATGCACGGTTGACCGAGGTTCAGCTTCTGAACAGAGAGTATCCCGAAAAAGGCTTGTTTATTGCGGAAAGCCCGAAGGTCATTGAACGGGCTCTTGATGCAGGATATGAAGCGGTTTCATGTCTTATGGAAAAGAGGCATATTGAGGGAGAGGGAAAGCAGATTCTTGCACGGCTGAAGGATGTTCCTGTTTTTTGTGCTGAATTTGATGTTCTGACTCAGCTGACGGGCTTCAAGCTTACAAGAGGCATGCTGTGCGCCATGAAGCGAAAGCCTCTGCCTGATGTAAGAGAAATCTGTGAAAACAAAAGAAGGATCGTTGTTCTTGATAAGGTTATGAACCCGACCAATGTCGGTGCCGTTATCCGTTCGGCGGCGGCACTCGGAATGGATGCGGTGCTTCTCACTCCGGGTTGTTCCGATCCTCTTTACAGACGAGCCGCAAGGGTCAGCATGGGCACGGTGTTCCAGATAGATTGGACATTCTTGCCCGACGGGGGTCTTGATATAATAAAGGATCTCGGGTTCAAAACGGCGGCTATGGCACTCAAGGATAATACTCTTTCTGTCGACGACCCGAGGCTGACAGAGGTGAACAAGCTTGCCGTCATTATGGGAACGGAGGGCGACGGACTTTCCGACAAGACCATATCTGACTGCGATTTCACCGTAAAAATACCGATGTATCACGGAGTTGATTCGCTGAATGTTGCCGCCGCTTCAGCGGTAGCGTTCTATCAGCTCGCAAACAAACGCAGCGGCTCCTGAATCTGCACAGATAAATGAAAGAGGGCATTACACAGGATAATGTGTAATGTCCTCTTTTGACTGCAACCTAACGCTTAATCGATCAGCGGCATTTCGGTCATGCGGAGTTTTGCACAGCCGTACGGACAAAGCTCGATTTTCTGCACCTCGGAGATAGGCTTTTCCGATTTCGGAGTTTTTCTTGCGATGCTTCTGTACGGGAATTTGAGTCCCCAATCGATCTGCCGCATATTTGCCCTGACAGTTACGGGAGGATTATTCTGCGAAAACGGAATATCACCGATTTCATTGTGAATTATTTCAAGATCCGAATCGGCATATCCGTAATTCCACGGCGTTTTGGGAATAAACTGATAATCGCAGTAAGGGAATTTGCGTTCAACTCCCTTTTTGGTGTATTCACGCATTTTCTTTTCGTAGGCAACGGGAACGGAGAAAAGCAGAGAGCCCATCTGCAGGGCGTAAAGCTTATTCGGTCTTTCTTTGAAAAACGGTGTTGCCGCAAATTCAATTTCAATTTCCGTTTTGCCTGTGCTTATTGCAAATTCAAGGTCTTTGACCTCTGCGCTCTTATATCCTATAAATTTTATGTTTTTTCGTGATACCGCAGATTTAAATACAGAAAAAGCAGATCGGGTTTAATTAATATATTGAAAAAGTAAACTGAGAGAATTATAATAAAATTAACAGATTGAAAATTACAGAGGTACAATATGGAATACAGACAGCTTCCTCACGGGAATGAAAACGAAAAATTCAGCGTGCTCGGACTCGGTATGGGCGGAATCGGAAAGACACCGCCTGATGAGATCGAAGCGATCATCCGCAAAGCCATTGACAGCGGAATCAACTTTTTTGACCTTTGCACGGCAGGCGCTTCCTACGCTCCTATAGGCAGAGCCATTCGTGGTTGCCGTGACAAAGTGTTTTTGCAGGTGCATTTCGGTGCGGTATATGATGAAAACGGAGAATACGGATGGTGCCGTGATTTTGAAACCATAAAAAAGACTTTTTTTTGGGAGCTTGAGGCTCTCGGTACCGACTATGTTGATTTCGGTTTTTTGCACTGCGTTGATGAAGATGAAGATTTTGACACGCTGTGCGAAATCGGAGTTCTCGATTATCTTAAAGAATTGAAAGAGCAGGGGATTGTCCGCCATATCGGTTTTTCATCACATACACCGAGTGTTTCAAACAGAATCATTGATACGGGGCTTGTTGATATGATGATGTTTTCGATCAATCCTGCGTATGACTTTGAAAAGGGCGACGATTACGGCATCGGAAGCGTAAAAGAACGCTTTGATTTGTTCAGACGGTGTGAATGTGAAGGCATCGGCATAAGCGTTATGAAGCCATTTTTTGCAGGTCAGCTTTTATCTGCTGAACAGTCACCCTTCGGTGCGGCGCTTACTCATACACAATGCCTGCAGTATGCCATTGACCGTCCCGGTGTTCTGACCGCTGTCCCCGGCGTTCAGACGATGGAACATCTTGATACATTGCTTGAATTCCTTACGGCAACCGATGAAGAAAAGGACTATTCCGTTGTAGGTACATTTACGGCAGATACCATTACGGGAACCTGCGTTTATTGCAACCATTGTCAGCCTTGCCCCGCAGGAATAGACATCGGTCTTGTTAATAAATATTATGATCTTGCTCTTGCAGGCGACGATATAGCAGCAAACCACTATACAAAGCTGTCAGTGAAGGCTGATGCATGCATTAAATGCGGTCATTGTGAAAGCCGCTGTCCTTTCGGCGTAAAGCAGGAAAGCAGAATGACGGAAATTGAACATTATTTCCACAGCAGATAACACAAAATTTCTGACAGAATTAATTTGGCAAATAAGAATTTGTATGAAAGGATAAAAAATCATGTTCAGAAAAAGTATGGTTTTTATGCTTGTTTTAACTATATTGCTCGGCTTGCCGTCGGTCGCATATGCCGAAGAATGTGTTCCCGAAAAGGAAGGCTATGTGCTTGATTTCAGCACCGAATTTAATGATGACAATTTAAATACGGAGCATTGGCTGCCGCAATATTTACCTCACTGCACTGCCAATACAGAAGGCTCCTCTGCAAGATATAAAGTCGAGAACGGTTATCTGAATATGTATATCACAAAGGATTCTCCTGATTATTTCGGCGGTCAGCCCGGCTCGGCAGACCCCGATAATCTTCTGTGGATAGCCAACGGTATTCAGACTTGGGAAAAGAATCATCTGCATCCGGGCGGTGCTCAGCAGAGGGAGGTTGAGCCTTATGAAGGATATGCTACACAGTACGGCTACTTTGAGATAAGAATGAAAATGCCCGACACGGGTGGCGGCGGATACGCTTCGTGGTGGCTTATAGGTACTCAGGATGATACCGACGGAACAGATTCTGTTCAGAATGGCGAAATAGATGTCCTGGAAACCTTTTTCAAATCTCCGGGAGTGTTTGAGCCGAAGGTCCATGCTTGGGATGATCCCGATCTTGACGAATGGGCAAGCAGGGTTGAATTGGATGGCGACCCAAGTGACTATGTTAATGAATTTCACACCTATGCTATGGACTGGAGACCCGAAGGAATAACCTTTTATGTTGACGGAAAAGAAGTAGCGCAGACGAGGGAATCACCGCAATACAGAATGTGCATGATTTTGTCTATGTATATAAATTCTGATTTCAGCGGTTGGGATGAGCCCGGAAATGACTATCCGATAGAGTGGCTGATTGATTATGTCCGTGTCTATAAGGATAAAAACGGTTATGACGAGAGCAACCGCCTTACTGAATTTGAGCGTTTTATAAAGGATCTGGCTGACTCGCTTGCTGCATTCGGACAGCGTGTTTTATCATTTTTTCAGCACCTCTGTCCGCAGTGTAATCAGTTCTTTGAGCGTTTGTTAAGTAAGATTCCTGCTTTGTACAGAACAACAAATTCCAACATATTGAACAGTTAGACAAATAAGAATTTGTAGAGGTGAAAAGAAATGGGAATAGTAATACGCAAATATGAAGAAAAAGATTTGTGTGCGATGATAAAAATCTGGAATGAAATTGTTGAGGAAGGAAATGCCTTTCCCCAAGAAGAATTCCTGACTCTTGAAAGCGGCACTGTCTTTTTTGCTGAACAAACCTATACGGGTGTTGCAGTTGATGCTGAAACAGAGAAAATATACGGACTCTATATTTTGCATCCGAACAATATCGGAAGATGCGGTCATATCTGTAATGCAAGTTATGCTGTCAGTTCGCATAGCAGAGGATTACATATAGGAGAAAAACTGGTGTTGGATTGTATTGAGCAAGGACGTAAACACGGATTTTCTGTTTTACAGTTTAATGCGGTTGTTGCAACAAATATGCATGCCAGACATTTATATGAGCGTCTCGGATTTACTCAATTAGGCACAATACCAAAAGGATTTCG
>JAFSFB010000015.1 GCA_017435385.1 Clostridia bacterium
ATCGTATATGTATCTGTCTTTGAAATCGTTGATATTCAGACTCTGAGCAGTATCCTCAAGAACGTAGGCAACAGTTTCTTTTACGCCGACAAATCGTCTGTTTTTAAGAAGTATGGATTTATCAGTTGTTTCAACAAATTCTCTTTCTGCTGACATAATTTCACCCGGCCTTTCTTAAAATTAAATAATTTCAAAAGTAATTATTATAGTAACGCCGATTGAAAATAGCCTTTATGACTGTGCTGTATTCTCAACAGCTTTTAGCCATTCACGGGCAATAATCATATGACCCGCTATTGTGGGATGTGTGCCGTCCCAGATAAAATATTCAGTTCTCGATCTTTCTGAATTTTCTTTGATTTTATCATAAAGAGGAACGAAAATGCAATCGAATTCCTCAGCAACTCTCTTTGCTGCCGCCCTGATCCTTGCATTTGCCGCCTCACGGTATGCAACAGAATCCTCGGGGTCGCTGCTGTCGGGTCTTTGGAAAGGTCCTTCAACTCCGTCGGGATGCGGTGTAAACTTATAGGAACAGTCCGATTTATCAAGCGGATAATAAAACGGCTCACATACTATGATTTTTATGCTGCCAAGCTCATTTCTTGTTTTTTCAAGAATTGCACGGAGATTTGTTTCATAGCGCTGTGCCGTTTCCTCGGGAGTGATTCCGGTAAAATAGCCGTGTCCGCCATCGTTTACTCCCACAAGAATGCTTAATACGGTCGGCTTGTTATCGATAACATCCTCCTGCCATTTTTTAAGAAGCTCCTCCGATCTCTCGCCCGAATAGCCTTTGTTTATGAATTTGGGCATATTCTCCGCATTTTCGAGAGCAAGCTGTGATGCAACTATATACTGATAACCGTGACCCATAATGTGGTTGCAGTCCATGCACTTGCCTCGGTTTCCGTCGGTTATGGAATCGCCGGAAAACAGCACAACATCATTTTTGTTAAGCTTCATAAAGGAGTCCTCACCTTCTTTCTCATCGGTCAGAAGTGTATTAATGATTCAGAACATACTCTTTGTACTTTAAATTTTATCATTTTGTATAGAAAAAATAAAGGTCATTATTAGAGAAAAAAGTGTCCTTATTTGCTACAAAAGAGTTGAAATAGCATCCGCAATAAGTTATACTGTGCGTAAGGGACGGTGATTGTTATGAGAAATGACCTGATAGAAAGGCTTATCGTGCACACATATGAAAACCCTTCTTTTTTGCTTAAAAACAAAAATGACGATGAGAGGATCATCATTGAAGGCTCCAAACTGATGAAAAAAGAAAAGCTTATTGCGGTAAGAGCCGATACAAATACCAATCATTTTCCGGAACACTGCCACGATTATGTTGAGATCATTTATATGTATCAGGGAACGAAAACCAATATTATAAACAACGAAACCGTTGTTCTTAATAAGGGAGATATCCTTTTCATGACCCAGAATTGCAAGCAGGAAAACTTGCCCTCAACCGAACAGGATATAGCGGTCAATTTCATTGTTCTGCCTCATTTCTTTGAGAAAGCTCTTGAAATGCTGAACAGCGAGGAATCCTTGCTGCACAGTTTTATAATTCAATGCTTGCGGGGCGATAACGGTAAATCAAGCTATCTTCATTTCAGAGTTTCAGATGTACTGCCTGTGCAGAATCTCGTTGAAAATCTTATCTGGAATTTGCTTGATGACCGTCAGGAGCAAAGAAATATAAACGAAACAACAATGGGTCTTATTTTGCTTCAGCTTCTCAGCCACATTGACGACCTTGATTATAACGGTGACGACAGCAGCCTTATATTCCATGTGCTGAAATATATTGAGGCACATTTTGCGGGCGGCAGCCTGACAGAGCTTTCGCAGATACTTTTTTACGATTTCAATGCACTGTCAAAGCAGATTAAAAAGCTGACGGGCAAAACCTATACGGAGCTTGTGCAGGAAAAAAGAATATCTCACGCCTGTTTTCTTCTTGAAAGCACAAATCTCGGTATTTCGGAAATTTCGCAGCTTGTAGGTTATGAAAACATCAGCTATTTCCACCGTGTTTTTCGTAAAATCCACGGTATGTCGCCAAAAAAATACAGGGACAAAACGGTTACCGAATAAGAAATTGCGGGTGTGATAAATAAGAATATTGTGTAAATTTAACATTATCACAGATACTTTTTAAAAATCAGGTTTCACAGTTTGTTATGATGATTTATCTGCAGATTTTATTGTGATTGCGATATATGCAAAATGTCACACCACGGACAAGCAGGCGTATCGAAAGAATTCTATGAAGCTGTCGACCCCGAAATCTGCCTGTGGCCTACTCCTTCATGGGTGTGGAACAACTCACATGAATCTCTTGTGCTCCTGACACCTGAAGTCCGTGCGTGGATCGAAGAAATCGGTGTAGAGGAAAACTATCTTTCCTGGCAGGGCTCGCAGGTTATTTATTTGGATTAACCCGATAAAAAAAGTGCGGGCAAATCAGATTGCTTTGTGTTATATTAAATATGTAATTCAATAACTGCCGTTTCTCGAATTACGAGCTTAGAAAATAAAAAAATATCATAAAAGGGTGATTGCTTTGAAAAAAATTCTTTCCGTTATTCTTTCGTCTATTCTCCTTTTTCCCTCATATCTTTTCAGTTTTCTGCCGTCAAAAGCAGATACGGATTTTGCAATTGAGGCAATTGCGGCTGTGTCCGTGAGCGGAATTGAAAACGGTATTATATCGGAAAAAGCCGAGTTTGATTTCGGCGATGCCGATTGCGGCTGGTTCAATTATTACGGCATCAGCTATAAATCCGACGCATATATGAAAGGCGAAATTACATATAAGCTCAAAGGTAAACCGCATTCCGAGGAATTCTTCCTTGAACCCTCGGACGGCACAAAGCCTTTTTACAGCTTCATTGACGGTGTGCTTGACAAGGCCAAATCAAACACTCTTTGCAAAATAACGCTTGAGCCTCTTGATAAGGATACGGCGGTGTTTGAGCTTGTCGGCGTTGATGTTTTCAACCGTGAAGTGCCCGACAAAAATGTTTATCTTCAGAACAGCGAATATAAAATCGGTGTCAACCTTCTCTGGGGCGGCGCACTGGATTACCTTGAAGACCTGGATTCCAATGTGCAGGCGGTTATGGTTGACGGCTTAACCAAGGTTGATTCAAACGCTTCGGAGAGATACGGTGTGAAATCCGTCAACAATAAAGTTAATCTCATCAACCGTCACGATACGGGCAGACTTGTTCAGCAGTCCTACTACGGCACCTTTGATTGCGATGATTATCAGAGCGCCATGTATGGCGAAAACAAGTGGAATTATAACCCCGTGCAGGGCGGCAATCAGTATAACGAGAGCAGCAAAATAGTTGACCTTGTTGTGGGCGACGACTATATCTATATCAAGTGCAGACCCCTTGACTGGGCAAAGCCTGCGACGGATATGAGCCCCTCGTATATGGAGGCAACCTACAGCATCTGCGACGGCGCCGTTGAGATAGCCTGCAGATTCGTTGATTTTTCGGGTTATCCCGAATATTACACAACTCAGGAGCTCCCCGCCTTTTACTGCATAGAGCCCTTCAACAGATTCGTTTATTACGGCGGCGATGCACCCTGGACCGGAGATAAAAATTACTCATATCAGAACAAGCTTATTTTCTGGCCCGATGCAGGCTACCCCAATTTTCAGGCAACGGAAAACTGGTCGGCATTTATCGGCGAGTTTGACGACAGCTTCGGAATCGGTATTTATACGCCTCACCACGGTAATTTCCTTGCAGGTGTTCTGGCCAGAGAAACCACCACAGATAAAGACCCGTCCGCAGCACCGCAAACATCATATATTGCAACTGTTAAGCATAACACTTTCCGAAGCTTCGTTCCGAGCGAATATAATTACTATATCGCAACCGGTACAGTTGACGAAATGCGTGAAAGCTTTGATAACCTGAGGTGATTAAAATGAAAAAAATACTTTCGCTTTTTCTTGCTTTCTTATTTACTATCGGAGGTGTGAGTATGGCTTACGCAGAGGATTCATCTGCAAAACTCTACGGTATCTACGGCGACGGTATGCTTTTTCAGCAGAATAAGGATGCCGTTTTCGCAGGTACGGCATCAGCAGGCGCACAGATAACCGTTGAAATGTATAGTGCGGCAGGTGAGCTTGTTGCAAACGGAAGCTCAACAGCCCTGGCAGACGGCACATTCACCGTATCATTCACCGCTCCCGCAGGCGGCTATGAGGAATATAAAGTGATCCTCAAAGAAAACTCCGCCGAATTTGCAAAGCTTGATAACGTTGTTTTCGGTGAACTGTGGCTGGCAAGCGGTCAGAGCAATATGCAGTATCCCCTTGCTCAGGCAAAGGGCGGCGCAGACATGTTCAAAAATTCGCAGAAGCTGAGCAAATGGCTCCGTGTTCTGCATATGCCTTTTTATTGCAACAACAACGAGAACGATACTTTTGCTGATCCTCAGCAGGATGCTGCCGACACAATATGGACTACGGGTGAGAACGGTCACATTTACAACATGAGTGCCGTAGCCTACTATTTTGCGGTGCAGATGATGGAAGAGCTTGATATGCCCGTGGGCATACTCAACGCTTCGCTTGGCGGCTCTGCAATTGCAAGCTGGCTTTCAAGAGATGCCATTGACGGCGACAGCAAGGTCAAAAATTATCTTGTTTCCACCGGGAAATACATAGAAAAATCGGATTGGGAAAAAGCAAAACCAAGCATTTACCACGATATGACCTCCAACTATAACCACAAGATTCATCCCCTCAGAAATTTCAGACCCTCGGGTATGATATGGTATCAGGGCGAAACCGACCTTATGTTCAAATGTACCGATGAAGGTTATGCGGATTTCTATGACCTGCTGCAGCGTTCATATTCGGAGCTTTTCGGCTATGAAAATGAGCGTATGCCTTTTATCTGCACCCAGATCGCATCCTATCTTTACGCTGATGACGGTCCGAACATGTTGGACTGGAATATCAATTACTGCAATATTCAGGCGGCACAGCCCGAGTCGAGGGCAACCGTAACGATTTATGATGTGCCTCTCACTTTTTTACCTGAGACAGGGCCGATCCATCCCGAATGCAAGCAGGAAATAGGCGAGAGAATGGCGTTTGCCGCAAAGGGTCTTGTTTACGGCGGCGATGATGATTACACGGCTGCGACCGTTGAAAAGGCTGAAATCCGTGACGGCAGCGTTTATGTCACTTTCAGAAATGAAGGTGACGGACTTGCCTGCGGCGGCGATGAGCTTCACGGCTTTGCGGTTTGCGGCGCAGACGGCGTTTATGTTCAGGCGAATGCCGAAATCGTTTCGGCTGATACAGTAAGGGTGTGGAGCGATGACGTGACCTCACCTGCATCCGCAAGCTATGCATACTGCGTGAGCAATATGCGCTCCAATCTCTACGCAACGGCAGACGGCAAGCTTGCCTTGCCCGTAAGCCAGTTTGTAACGGACAAGTCCGTGGGCACTCATTATTGGTTTGACAGACCGTGGACAGACTGCAACGATGAGCTTACCTGGCACGTTATGAACGAAATGGATGCCAACAGGGATTATTCTTCCTGGTCGGCAGAGGGTGCGCAAATCACCTTTGCAAACGGTGTTATGAACTTAAACGGCGGCACGGAATTTACACTCAGCCCCGCACTCAATTATAAATCGGGTAAAAAATTTGAAGATTCCGATAATGATTATTCCGATTACGGCAAGATGAGCTTTTTGGTATACAACAACGGCGGTGCAGATGTTGAACTGAGCGAGATCAGAATTTATAAGAATTCTCGTGTATGGTATTCGCCTGCAGTAAACGGCACAAAGGGCGTTGAAGCAACAATTCCTGCCGACGGTCAGTGGCATCTTGTAACCGTCGACCTTAACAGACTTTATCTTTTCGGCAATGAGGGCGGTGCAGGCAGATCCTGCGGCAAACTCAACAAGGTTGAGGAAATCCGTTTTGCTTTTGCAAGCGAAAACGATGCCGATATCAGCATTGATAATATCCGTTTTGCACCCGATGCTTCGGACGGTAAGATGCAGTTTGACCCCGATATCAATACCGCAGATACAATAATCGAAAAAATCTCTGCCATATTCATAAAAGCTATCGGCGCAATCATATCACTTTTCAGATAAAACAACGGCTGCTTCTTGTGTGAAGCAGCCGTTGTTTTATTGCTTATCCGTCAGCCGTTTCTCAAAGCTTCGAGAAACCGTGGCTGTTGATGAGTGCGTCAAGCTTTTTGCCTTCCTTGCAGAGAGGGCATTCGTGAGCAGGAACGGCAAAATAGCCCGGCAGATCGTTGGGGTTGAACACCGAATTGACGGCATAACCGTCGCATTCGGTTGCGGTTGAGAAGATCGAGGCGACGCCCACGATCTCACCGCCGTAATACTTGACGGCTTCCATTGCAGCTCTGACCGTGCCGCCCGTTGCAACGGAAACGGCAAGAACGAGAACATGCTTTCCTTTGATCATCGGAACGATATTATCTCTGAAAAGAAGCTGTGAGCCGCTTGTCATTTCAGGCGTAACAACATAAACCGTCTGGTGTGCATTTATATTCATCCAATGATTCTTTGTAAGCTCATCCGCAAGGCATGTGCCGATAACCTCGGTGCCGTCAAGGCAGAGGATCGTATCAATGATATTCACCTTGTAGCTGCTGTTGCTGCAAAGCTCCTGTGCAACTGCCTTAGCCTCCGAAAGACGGGATTTCTGGGCTGCAACATCAATATAGTAATTGCTGTGAGAATGGTTGGTTGCAAAATGTCCCTTCGCAATACGAAGGAAAAGATTGCTTCTGTTTGTTTTGATTTTGGTTATGCTTGATGTAGGCATTGAAGAACCCCCTGATATTTTATGGTTTATAATTTTATTCTATAATAAATCTCCGTCAATTACAAGAAATTTTTACAGTAAAAACTCATCGTATACTTTATTTATTCTCCGTAAAGTATTCTGAGTCTTATCTTCAGTTTGTCAAGACAATCCTTTATTTCCGTGTTGCCGTTCAAAAAAGCTTCGTTTCCCCATTCGATAATGTTTTTCAAATTATCCTCCTCTTCGGGAGAAACGGGATATGCCTTGAATCTCGAATAGTCGATATAGCTCGCCATAAGAAGCTTGAGATTCCGTGAGTCCCTTTCGAGAAGAAAAAGGCGACGGGTAAAATCAACCGTTCTTTTCAGCGCCTGATACCGCTCTTCTTCTTCAGCCCTGATCTTCATCAGGTAGAGATACTTGTCAAGAAACAAGCTCTGACCTGCCGACAAATAAATCTTCTCCGAGCTTTCATCAAGGTTACCGAACAAGGCCTCGGCATAGGTAATTATCCGCCCCGCTTCGATCTCCTGACCGTAGCAATTTTTATAGAGCTTGGCTGCTGCGACATACTCCATGATCCTGCAGCAGAAGTTATAGTATGACGGTCTGAGCTTGCATATTTTTTCAAAATGCCTCGCTCCGATATGCCTGCTTACAGCCGCATCCTTTGCTTTACCCTGTTCTTGAAAAAACTCGGAAACGGATCTCCGTGCATAAACAAGCCCCCAAAGAAAGTCGTTGTTCTCGCTCTCATAGGAATACTTCTCGAGCTCCTCAAGCGTTTCCTTGACCGCACCGACCTCTCCGCCTGCTTTCAGAAACCCGTTTAAAGCTGAAACGATCACCAACGCCCTCGAATCATCTCTTTCGCATTCAAAGCCCTTCATCAGAAACTTCATTTCTGCCAGAGCGAAATCGGAATCGCCGCTCACGGGTTCACCTATCTTATTGCCGTTTTCGTCTATCAAAATGTAATCTCCCGTAATATTATTTTATGCAAAAGGAAGAGGTCTGCGTTCGAGAATGACATCCTTGTAAAACTTCTCGAGATCAAACATTTTTGCCTCGGGAACTTCATAGCTGGCAAGAGGAACGGCGTCATACCCCTTAAACATGGAGTATTCGTCGATGTCGGCAACCTCCGAAATGATCGGATACTGGCGTGCGTGCATTATCAGAGCCTCGCCCTTATCCTTATCAAGCCTCTGAAGCTCGGAAACCGATATCAGCCGTCTTTCCTGCCCGTTTGCATTGAAATATGAGCCGCAAAGACTGCTTATCTCCTCAAGAAGATCCAGCTCCTTTGAGGTCAGGAAAATCCAGTTTTCGCAGTTTCCCTTTATTGTGTCCGCATCCTCGCCGTATCTGCCCTTGAGCTGATGAAGGCTCTGTGCTACAAGATAATAGCGCATATTTCGGCTTCTTGCCGCCGAAATCATTGAGGGCATGTCAGGTATTCTCGGCATATTGCAGAATTCGTCAAGAACAAAATTCACTCTTATGGGAAGAGTGCGGTTGCTCTCCTTCTGAGCTTCGGCAATAAGTATTTCATATGCCTGTTTTATGAAGGTCGTTATCAGAAAATGATATGTGCTTTTTTCATCGGGGATGATGAGATAGACCGCTGTCTTTTCTCTGCCGAATTTTGCAACATCGATCGTGTTGCCGGAAAGCATATTGGTCAGGTTTTTCTGAGTTGTGAAAATTCTTATCATTCCGAAAAGCGAAACCATGATGCTCTGAAGCGTTTTTTCGGCACTCGTGAAAACATTTTTATAGTTCATGCCCGCAATGCTTTCCATCCTCATGTTGGCGCTGAGCCTTTTCAGCTTATCCGAAGCGGCATTTGAACAAAGAGATGCAAGGCTGGAAACATTCGCCTCCTCCTCGCTTGCCGCTTCCATGAGCAGAAGCAGATTTGCAAGAGCAAGCGACGAAGCCATTTCCGGCCAGAAAACATCCTGATTCCTTTCAAGCTGAGGGCTTGCAATCGTTCTGACAAAGTCGTTGAGCATTGAGATCGCCTCGTCACGCTTGCCGCCGTGATATAATTTATAAGGGAGAGCGATAGGATTCCACATATCGCCCATTCCGATGTCACGGAAATTGAGAACAACCGTTTTATATCCGTAGGCTTTCGCCATGCCCGAGGTTCTCGCATAAAGCTCACCCTTAGGGTCCGTTACGATGAACGATTCCCCTGCCCTGACGAAATAGTTGAGGATCGGCATGCAGAAAAGACGGGTCTTTTTGGAGCCCGTTGTTCCGAAGATCAGAGTGTGAGTATCCTTGCCGTCAACATAAGCCTCATGACCGTCACTCATGATCGGTATGCCTGCGGTCGGGTATTTATCGGCGTGCAGATTGATATAGGTCGTACTCTGTCTGATCTCCTCTGTCGTTGCCCATCTTGTTTCCTGATTTACATTCTGAAATTTTCCGTATTTATATTCCATAATCTTTCACCCTCAAAGCATTAAAATCCAAGAGTTACCGTCTTTTTCTTCTTCTCAACGGTTCGCTTTATATACTCGCTGTCCGCAGAGAAATCCGCAAGCATTTCGGCGGTGATGACCGGTCCGACACTTGTCGATTCCGAAAACAGAGAATAGACTATGTCACTGCAAAGATCGATGATCGTATTGAGTCCGCTGAAATATCTGTTTTCTTTGAGAACGCCGATCGAGCCGAGAAGAACCTGCTTCGCCTCCCTGCTCAGAACAAGTCCGTATTTGGAAAGCTGTTCTGCGGCAAACTCAACGAGCTCATCGTCTGAGGGCATGTGAAGCGTTATTTTTTCGACTCTCAGATACATGCTGACAACCGCTTCCATCGCCTTGGTGTCTTCGTCCTCCCGATGCCCTTCGAGCTTCAGGATAACCAGCCAATGTGAAGTGTTGTTCTGAAGAAACTGCAGGAAATCAAGAAAATGCTTTTCCTTATGATGTCCTACCCATTCGTCAACATTGATGCTGATGATTCCCTTGAATTCGTTTCTGAAGCCTGCCGCCGCCTCAATGTATTCTATAAGACGGAAAAGCTCGCTGAATCTTTCGTTTCCGTTGCAATATTCAAGGTCAAATTCAAAGAACTTCACATCGCCGTAAAAGCTCATCAGATTGCGCTTTGAAGCCAGATATTCCGAAAGCAGGGAGATCAGCTTTGTGTTGCCGTATCCCGAACAGGTATAAACAAAGAGATCGGGCAGAAGAATCGGCGCATCAAACGAACGCCTGCTGATATTATCCGAGAGAACATCCCATCTCTTGATAAGCTCTTTAAGCTCATCCGCTCCCTTGAAGCTCATAAGCTGTTCATAATAATTATTCATTCAGAACCACACCTTTCAGAGTTTCTGTTTTTCTTTTTTTATATTATCATGCGGTTCGGCAAGTGTCAAGCTAAGACAATTTTTATCTGTTCCTTGCTAAATTTCAAATTAAGTATTATAATGACATCATTATATACATCCGGAGTTGAAATATGAAAACACTTACAGTCAGCCAGATCATAAATGCAGATTTCAGAATCAGCGAAAGCAGTCCCGTTCTCAGACCGTGGGGCTTATCGCTCGTTGTTGCCGATCCGTCTGTTCTCACTCCCGAAATATCACATGACGGAAAATGGCACATGTTCTTTCATACCACATTCGGCGTATACCACTCCGTCAGCAACGACGGAATCGCTTTTGCAAAAGCCGAAAAGATCGCAGACCGAGCCATGCGCCCGAATATAAATCTCATTGACGGCAAATATTATCTTTTTTATGAAAGGACCCGTCCCCTCATCGCCAATGCACTCAACCTCGTCAATGCGGTCAGATGGAAATCGGAGATATATGTCATCGAAAGCTCCGACCTGAAAAACTGGACTGAGCCGAAGCCCGTCATAACAAACACCCGTGAATATGAAAAAAGCAACAGAGGAATGTCGATTTCAAATCCTTATCTCGTTCAGGAAAACGGCATCAACCGTCTTTATTATTCATGCGGTCTGACTTACATAAAGGACTGCGGCTTCTGCGAGCCGACTCACATAAGCTATGCCGAAAGCGAAAAGCTGACCGACGGCTATGTTTCGGCGGAAAAGCCTATCATTTCACCCGACAGAAACAACCCTTATCTCAATCTCTGCAGCGGCTGTCTGAAGGTCTACAGACTCAGCGACGGCTATATCGGCATTCAGAACGGAATTTACGAAAAGGACGGCAAAAGCCACTCCGCAATTATTCTTCTGACCTCCTCCGACGGGCTGAATTTTGAATTTGCGAAAATGCTTGTCGAGCCCGCCGTTGTCGACGGCAAAAACTGGATGAAGCAGTTTGTCTATGCAAGCCATCTCGTCAGACACGGAAACATTCTCCGCCTTTATTTCAATGCAAGGGACACGGCTAATCCGATTCTCGGCAGAGAATGCATCGGCTTTGCCGAAGCAGAAATCTGACAGGTGCGGGCAGAGCCCGCTCTCAACTCTTCACTGTTCATTATTCACTAAAAAACGGATGTGCCGCAAAAGCACATCCGTTAATTTTTATCGGTTTATTTAAGAAGCTTCAATGCGCCCGTTGGGCAGACCTCAACGCACTTGCCGCAGGTTTTGCAGATCTCGATCTTGTCCGTGCCTTCAAATTCGGGTTTAATAACCGTTTTGAAGCCTCTGCCGACAAGTCCGAGAATGCTTGCACCGACATCCTCCTTGCAGGTTCTTACGCAGAGATTGCAGAGAATGCATTTGCCCTGATCCCTCTCGATTGTGACAAGCCTTGTTTCCTTGAAGCTTTCATGGATTGCGCCTGAAAGTCTTTCAGGAGCGATCGGCTCATCGTTGGCATATCTGATAAGCTTGCATTCCTTGAAATCATGGCATCCGCATTCAAGGCAGCGCTTCGCTTCTTCTCTCGCCTGCTCCTCGGTGAAGCCGTTGAGAACTTCATCAAAGTTATTGCGGCGGTATTCGGGTGACTTGACCGACATGACCGCTCTCGCCTTCTTCTCTCTGTCGGCAAGCATTTCTGCGGTTACATCTTTCTTTGAATAATAAGGCTCGGGGAAATCCATGGGCATGCCGAGCAGATAAGCATTGATAGCTCTTGCGGCTTCGTTTGCCTCTGCGATGGCATCGATTGCGATCGATGCGCCGTTGTTGGTTGCATCGCCTGCAGCGAAAACGCCCTCAACATTTGTCAGGCAGGTTGACTTAGCGGCAACGATCGTTCCCCATCTTGTGAGCTCGATTTCTTCGAGTCCCGAGGGAGCGCATTTCTGACCGATTGCCGAAATAACCGTATCGACATCAAGAGTTCTGAATTCGCCCTCAACGGGTACGGGCTTTCTTCTGCCCGAAGCATCGGGCTCACCGAGCTGCATGACCTGAAGCTTTATCGAGCTGACCTTTCCGTTTTCGCCGATGATTTCGGCAGGATTGGTCAGGAAGAGGAATTCAACGCCCTCTTCGATCGCCTCTTCGATCTCAATATCCTCCGCAGGAGCCTCAGCCCTTGTGCGTCGGTAGATAACATAAACATTTTCCGCTCCGCATCTTATCGCCGTGCGGCAGGCATCCATGGCGGTGTTTCCTCCGCCGACAACGGTAACATTTTTGCCGATCTCGGGACGGTTGCCCATATTGACCTCACGCAGGAAATCAATGCCGCTGAGAACGCCTTCAAGATCTTCACCGACACAGCCGATGCTGCTGCCCTTCCATGCACCGATAGTTACAAGAACGGCATCTGCACCGTTTTTGATTTCTTCAAAAGAAATATCCTTGCCGACCTTAACATTGTTTTTCATCTCAACGCCGAGCTTCTCAATGGCGGCAACTTCCTTGGCAAGAACAGCCTTGGGCAGACGGTATTCGGGAATACCGTAACGGAGCATACCGCCCATCTCGGGCATTGCCTCATAAACGGTAACGGCATGACCTGAAAGGCACAGATAATATGCAGCCGTCAGACCTGCGGGACCGCCGCCGATAACGGCAACCTTCTTGCCGCTTGCTTCCTCGGGAGCTGCGGTATAGGGAGCATCCGAAGCGAGGTCGTTATCTGCCGCAAAAGCCTTGAGATAAGCCACCGAAAGAGGCTCTTCAACAAGTCTGCGGCGGCAGTTGCTCTCACAGGGATGAGGACAGACTCTGCCGATCGATGCAGGAATCGGAATTTTTTCCTTGATGATCTTCACGGCTTCTTTATCATCGCCGTTTGCAATAGCCTTCAGATAGCCCTGAATGTCCGTATGTGCGGGGCAGTTGAGCGAGCAGGGAGCAACGCAGTCGCCGCTGTGGTCACTCATGATAAGCTCGAGAGCGATCTTTCTTGCCTTTTTGACTCGGGGAGTGTTTGTGCTGAGCACCATGCCGTCCTGAGCAACGGTTGCACATGCACGCATAAGCTTGGGACTGTTTTCCGCCTCGACGAGGCAGAGTCCGCAGGCTCCGTAAAGCTTGAGCTTTCCGTTATAGCAAAGGTTGGGGATCTCGATGCCGTTTCTTGCGGCAATATTGAGAACGGTTTCGCCCTTTTCACCGACCATTTCACGGCCGTTGACGGTAATTCTGATCTGTTCCATTTTCTTTCCCCTCCTTATTCTACTACGATCGCACCGAAGCGGCAGGAGCTGACGCACTGACCGCAGCGGATACAAACATCGGAATCAATAACATGTGCCTGCTTGACTTCGCCGCTGATTGCTTTAGCGGGACATTTCTTTGCGCAGAGCGTGCAGCCCTTGCACTTATCTGCATCTATCGAATATGTGAGAAGGTCAACGCATTCCTTTGCGGGACACTTCTTCTCTTTGATATGTGCCTCGTATTCATTTCTGAAATATCTGATAGTCGTGAGCACGGGATTGGGTGCCGTCTGACCGAGACCGCAGAGCGCACCGTCCTTGACGGCTTCGCAGAGCTCTTCGAGAAGCTCGATATCTCCCTCTTTGCCCTCGCCCTTGACTATTCTCGTGAGAATTTCCTGCATTCTTGCAGTACCGATACGGCAATGAACGCATTTTCCGCAGGATTCGAGAGCGGTGAAATCAAGGAAGAATTTCGCCATGCCGACCATGCAGGTGCTTTCGTCCATAACGACCATACCGCCCGAGCCCATGATTGCGCCCGTTGCGGCAAGCGCCTTGTAATCGATAACCGTGTCAAGAAGCTCCTTGGGAATGCATCCGCCCGAGGGACCGCCCATCTGGACAGCCTTGAACTCCTTGTCGTCACGGATTCCGCCGCCGATGCCGTAGATAACATCACGGAGAGTTTTACCCATGGGAATTTCAACAAGACCGCCTTTTCTGATCTTGCCCGTGAGTGCAAAAACCTTCGTGCCCTTGCTGTTTTCGGTTCCCATTGCGGCAAAAGCTTCGCCGCCGTTGTTGATTATCCACGCAACATTTGCAAATGTTTCAACATTGTTGATGTTTGAGGGCTCATCCATATATCCCTTCTGCGCAGGGAAGGGGGGCTTGAGTCGGGGCATGCCTCTCTTGCCTTCAAGAGATTCAATGAGAGCGGTTTCTTCGCCGCAGACGAATGCGCCCGCACCCGCCTTGATCCTCATATCGCAGGAGAAGCCCGTTCCGAGAATATTCTCGCCGAGAAGATTTGCTTTTTTTGCCTGAGCAATGGCAATTTCAAGGTTCGTTATTGCAAGAGGATATTCCGCACGGACATAGACGATCATTTCGCATGCACCGATTGCGTATGCACCGATAAGCATGCCTTCGATAAGGCTGTGGGGATCGGATTCGATAACCGCTCTGTCCATGAATGCGCCGGGATCACCTTCGTCAGCGTTGCAGATAAGATATTTCGTTTCGCTCACGCTCTGACGGGCGGCGTTCCATTTGAACCATGTAGGGAAGCCTGCACCGCCTCTGCCTGCAAGACCCGAAACCTTGATCTCCTCGATAACCTGCTCGGGAGTCATCGTTTTAAGCGCTTTTTCGAGAGCCTGATATCCGTCAGCCTCTCTGTAATCGTCAAGCGAAACGGGATCGATAAGTCCGCAATGGCGCAGAGCAATTCTCGTCTGACGGCTGAGAAATTCCTCATCCTCTGCCGATATCGTTATTGAATCGACCTTTGAAACATCTCCGCTTCTTGCCGCTTCAACAATATTTGCGGCATCGTCTGCCGAAACCTTAACGAGTCTGCGAAGAAGTGTTTTTCCGTCATATAAATCAACAATGGGTTCAAGGAAGCACATGCCTATGCAGCCCGTGCTTCCGAGCTCAAAGGGCTCGTTTTCCGTCATAAGGGCTTCTATCGCCTTATGTACTTTTGATGCACCTGCTGCAATTCCGCAGGAGCCTTCGCCGATAACTATTCTCATCATTTGCCCTCCTTTTCCTGAATGCCTTTGATAACGGCAACCGCCGAGTCGGGAGTAAGATTTCCGTAAGCCTCGCCGTTGATCATGATAACGGGTGCAAGAGAACAGCAGCCGAGGCAGGCAACGTTTTCAAGAGTGAAAAGTCCGTCTTCGGTCGTTTCGCCGTTTCCGATTCCGAGATATTCCGAAATTGCGGCGGAAACTCTTTCGCTTCCGTTGACATGGCATGCCGTGCCCTGACAGGACATAATGAGATATTTGCCGATGGGGGTGAGTCTGAACTGCGAATAGAAGGTCGCAACGCCCATGACATCGGCAGGAGTGATCCCCACCTTGTCTGCTATGCAATACATAACATCCTTGGGAAGATAACCGTAAATGTTCTGAGCCTTCTGAAGAATCGTAATAAGGTTGCTCGATGAGCCGCCGTATTCGTTAAGCACCTCTTCAAGCAGAGAGAGGTCGCTTCTGGGCCCCTGAGAATTGCAATTGCACATAATTTCCGCCTCCTGTTTTTTTAAAAACACTAATCACAATAAATATATCACATAAAACCGCTTTATGCAAGAAAAAGCTTTTTCCGTTTCTGCCATTCAATGAAAAAAAGCAGTTCCACGCAAATGAAACTGCTTTTCAGTAATTTGTAACACATTTTCCGCAATCACATAAGATGACAGTGTAAGCACCTGATAAATCAGAGTAGCTTCAATAATCACTCCGCATAAAAAGGCGGAATCCTGCAAGGAGGTTACATCATGGGTTGCGGATGCAATAACAACTGGTTCCTTTTCATCATCCTCATTCTTCTCTTCTGCGGTGACTGCGGTTGCAACAACGGCTGTGGCTGCGGCTGTAACAACAGCGTAAGAGCAAATGACTGCGGCTGCGGTTGCGGCTGCTAAATCTCAGCAAGAATCTCCGCCGCCTCTTCCTGCGTCAAGCCGCCGGGGGAGGCGGCAAAATTCCTCGGAAGTACGCTCTGCCAGCGCAGGGCGTATTTTTCTGCATTTTCCCTGCCGATCGAAATGCCTCTGAGATCTGTCAGCGAAGCAACAACCGCCTTAACCTTTTCAAGGCTGTCGGTCATGGAAATGAATTTCTCCGTTTTTTCGGGTGCAAATACGGCGCAGCGGTCTATGTACGGAGCGAAAAACGCCGCACATGCCGTGCCGTGAGGAATGCCGTAGTTCTCCGTCAGCACATAGCCGAGAGGATGCGGAAATGCCGTTCCGCAGGTATTGATGACAAGCCCCGCATAAACCGAACCGTAATAGAGCTTTTCTCTGAGTTCATCGGAAATATTTTCGGAGCCCGAAAGCTCCTTCAGTCCCTCATAAATCATCGGAATGCACTTTTCCGCCCACAGCATGACCGGTCCGACGCACTTGTTCGTAAAATACCCCTCGACCGCATGGGCAAAAGCATCAAGAGCCGTTGAAACCGTTGATGCATAAGGCAATGAGCTTGTATAGCCTGCATCGCAGAAGGCAATTTTCGCATAGCAGTCATCGCCCGAAATGCTCTTTTTGATACCCGTTTCATCATTGGTCAGAACAGAAACCGCCGTTACCTCGCTGCCCGTTCCCGAAGTTGTGCCGACAAGCGCAACGGGAAGGGGCTTATTTTTATACTCTCTCTTGTAAATATCAATTGCAGACAAATCTGCGTTCGATGCGTAGATCGCAACCGCCTTCGCTGCATCAAGAACGGAGCCTCCGCCTATGCCGAGAATGAATTCGGCATCTGTTTTTCTTGCGGCTTCGCCTGCCTCCCTGCAAACGGAGATCAAAGGGTTTTCTCCGATACCGTCAAAAATGCTGAAGCCGATGCCCTCTTTTTCCAAAGCAGCTTCCGCATCGGCAAGAGCTCCGCTTTTCTTCGCTCCGCTTCCGCCCGTCAGGATCAGACATCTTCTGCCGAGAGCCGAAAGCAAAGAAGCGTTGTCGGAAAGGGCATTTTTCCCGAAAATACATTTTACAGGCATATAGACTGTACCGTTCATGAATAATCTTCCTTTGTCACATGTAATTATGTTTAATATTCTATCAGATTTTTTATGAAAATCCAACAATTTTTTATCTTTTGCTTTTACTATGTTGAAAAAATATATTATAGGGTGTATTATATTATTTATAATATAATGGGGTATGATTGGCGGTGAAGGCAGAATGAAAAAAATCGGTGCGGTTTTTTCCGTTATTGCCGCCGTTGCTCTGATTGCTTTTATCGCATGGGATGCCGTTTTCAACGAATCCGCTTCAAAAAGCTTTTTCGCCATGGACACGGTCATATCCGCTCAGATCACGGGCAGGAATGCCGAAGACATTCTTTCGGAAACCGAGAAATGCGTTTCAGAGCTCGACTCCTCTCTCTCCCGACACGATCCCGATTCGGAAATCAGCCTTCTCAACCGCAATTCGGGCGGAATGCTCAGCGACAGGCTCGGCGGATATTTCCGCATTCTTCTCGATGTCAGCAAAAAAAGCGGCGGTACTTTTGATTTCACACTCGGTGCGGTCAGCGATTTATGGAGCTTCGGAAGCTCACCGAAGCTTCCCGATGAAGCCGAGCTGAAAAAAGCTCTCTCCGAGAGCGGATATGAAAAAGCTTCTCTTTCGGGAAACAGTCTTGTTATCGGCGGCGGAGTCATCGATTTCGGTGCAGTCGGCAAAGGAATAGCTCTCGATGAGATCCGTGATATCCTTGAAAAAAACAATGTCGGAGAAGCAGTTATAAGCGTGGGCGGAAGCGTTCTTCTTTACGGAAACAAAACGGCAAAAGTCGGCATCCGCAGCCCCTTCGGCGATTCAGGCTCAAGCATAGCAACGCTCAGCCTTTCCGATGTCTGCATTTCAACCTCGGGAAGCTATGAGAGAAAATTTGAAGAAAACGGAAAAGCCTATCATCATATAATTAATCCCGAAACGGGTTATCCCGTTGAAAACGGACTTGTGAGCGTAACCGTCATTTCCGACAGCGGCATTCTCAGCGATGCGCTTTCGACTGCCTGCTTCGTTCTCGGAAAAGAAAAAGGAATTGCGCTTGCCGAAGAATACGGATGCGATGCCGTATTTATTGATGAAAACAAAAACATTACGGTAACCGAAGGCATTCACGGTCTTGTTGAAGTTACCGACAGCAGCTATTCGTTGGTGGCTTATGAAAAATAAACTTATCAGAAAAGGTGACATAGCGGTTATTCTGGCAATTCTTTCCGTTGCCGCCGTGCTGTGGTTTTTCCAGTCCCGACAGGCAGACAAGCTTGAGGCGGTCATATCCGTCAACGGTGAAACCGTTGAAACGATCGACCTCGCTTCCGTTAAAGAAAAAATAACATTCGAGCTTGATACCGAGCCGAAGGTTGTTATCGCCGCCGAAAACGGTGCGATTTATTTTGAATCTGCCGATTGCGACGACAAGCTGTGCGTCAACTGCGGCAAGCTCAGCCGGAAAGGAGATACCGCCGTTTGCCTCCCCGCAAAAACGGTTGTGACCGTCAGCGGCTCGGACATCGACATTCTGACTTACTGATATGAAAAAAAACGTTGCATTCAGAACTGCGCTGGGAGCAATTCTCTGCGCCGAGGCTCTGGCGCTCGGCTTTCTTGAAAGCCTGATTCCGCCTCTGCCATTTCTTCCCCCGGGAGCGAAGCCCGGTTTTTCAAACATAATAACCATGTTCGCCGCAGGAAGTCTGGGACTCCCTCAGGCTCTCGCAATAACTCTTGTCAAGGGCTGCTTCGCCTTCGTGACAAGAGGCTTCACGGCAGGAATCATGAGCCTCTCGGGCGGAATTCTCTCCACCCTTGCGATGTGGCTTCTGCTCAAAACCGCAAGCAATCATCTTGGCATTATCGGAATTTCCGTCATCTGCGCCCTGTGCCATAATTCAGGTCAGCTCGGTGCGGCGGCGGTCATAACCGGAAGCAAAGATATTATATATTACGCCCCTGCCCTTGCCGTTTTCGGCATTGTGACGGGTGCGGTTACGGGAATAATCCTCAGAGCGGTTATGCCCGTGCTTGAAAAACAGAAACAATACTTTTACAGATAAAAGGAGGAATTCTTATGACCAAGCACCGTCTGTCAGGTGTGCTGACAGCCGTTAAAAAGGTCAGAGGCGGAGTTAAAGTTCATCACCACAAAAACACCGCCGAAACAGAGGTAGTCAGAATGCCTGCCCCCGCAAAAGTCACAATTCCCATGCAGCAGCATATCGGCGCTCCCTGCGAGCCCGTTGTCAAGGTCGGAGATACGGTTGCGGTAGGCCAGCTTATCGGTGACACCGACAAATATGTCAGCGCTCCCATCCACGCTTCTGTTTCGGGAACAGTCACGGCTATCGGCGATATCAAGATGCCCAACGGTACTCTTGCAAAAGCTGTGACGATCGAATCCGACGGCGAAATGCGTCTTTGGGAAGGCATTGAGCCTCCTCATGTTGAAACCCGTGAGGACCTCATCAAGGCTGTGCGTGCCTCGGGACTTGTCGGTCTGGGCGGCGCAGGCTTCCCGACTCATGTCAAGCTCAATTTCCCCGCTGACAAAAACATTGACACTCTCGTTGTCAACGCCGCAGAATGCGAACCCTTCATCACGGTCGACTACCGTGAGTGCATGGAAAACTCGTGGGATATTCTCGCAGGCGTTTATCTGCTCAAGGACCTCCTCGGCTTCAAGCAGGTAATCATCGCAGTTGAGGATAACAAGCCCGAAGCCTTCAGCGTTCTCAAAAATATCGCTGACCACAAGATCGACAGAAACGACGAAGTCAAGCTCATGGTGCTTGAGTCGAAATATCCTCAGGGTGCTGAAAAAATGATGGTTCAGTCCGCAACGGGCAGAAGAGTTCCTCCCGGAAAGCTTCCCGCCGATGTCGGCTGCGTCGTTATGAATGTCGCCTCGGTTGCGTTCATCGCCCGATACATAAAAACAGGCAAGCCCCTTGTCAGCCGCTCGCTGACCGTTGACGGCTCGGCAATCAAGGAGCCTAAGAATGTCAGAGTTCCCGTCGGAACAAGCATCAGCGAAATCATCGATTTCTGCGGCGGCTTCAGCACCGATCCCTGCAAGATCCTCACGGGCGGTCCGATGATGGGACTTGCAATCGTCGGAACCGACCTCCCCGTTCTCAAGCAGAACAACGCCATCCTTGCTTTTGCTCATGACGATGCCGTTCTCAAGCCCGAGAGCGACTGCATCCGCTGCGGCAGATGTGCAACCGCATGTCCGATGAGCCTGATGCCCACCAACATCGTCAGAGCCGCAAAGACAAAGGATGTTTCAATGCTTAAAGCTGCAGGCGTAACGGTCTGCATGGAATGCGGAAGCTGCGCTTATGCATGCCCCGCAGGCAAGCCCCTTGTTCAGCATATGAGGCTGGCAAAGGCAATTCTCAGAGAGGAGGGCAACAAATAATGGTTAACGGCAAAAAGCTCGTTGTCAGCGCATCGCCTCACCTTCGTTCAACGCAGACAACAACACGAATCATGCTTGATGTTATTATCTCGCTCATTCCTGCCCTCGTTGCGGCAATATTCATTTTCGGACCCAGAGTTATCTGCGTTGCGGCTGTTTCGATCAGCTCGGCGGTTCTTTCCGAATATGTCTGCCGCAAGGTCATGAAGCGTCATCAGACGATCGGCGACCTGAGCGCAATCGTTACAGGTCTTATCCTCGCCCTTAATCTTCCCGCAACGATCCCTTATTGGATCGCAGCGATCGGAAGCATCGTTGCCATCGTTGTTGTCAAGCAGTTCTTCGGCGGCATCGGTCAGAACTTTGCAAACCCCGCCATTACAGCCCGAATCGTTCTTCTTCTCTCGTTCGGCGCTCAGATGGGTAATTGGGCAACTCCTCTTTCATGGAAAAACGAGATCACGACAACCGCTACTCCCCTCGCTGTCGGATATCAGGCAATTGAAAGCGGAACCGATGTTTCGCTTCTTGATATGTTTCTCGGACTCAGAGGCGGATGTCTCGGCGAAACCTGCGCTCTTGCGCTCATTCTCGGCGGCGTTTACCTCATCGCAAGAAAGGTTATCTCCCCCGCAATTCCCCTGACATATATCGGCACAGTCGCTCTTATAATGCTTATTGCAGGAAAAGGCGATCTCGGCTTCGTTGCATATCAGGTTATGGGCGGCGGTCTTCTTCTCGGTGCATTCTTCATGGCAACCGATTATTCGACCTGCCCCATCAAGGTCAGAGGCAAGATCATCTTCGGCATCGGCTGCGGCATAATCACAGCTCTTATCCGACTTTTCGCTTCAATGACGGAAGGCGTTTCGTTTGCGATCCTTATCATGAACCTTCTCGTTCCGTTCATTGACAGAGCAACTATCCCGAAGCCCTTCGGCACACCCAAAAAAGAGAAAAAGTCAAAGGAGGCGGCAAACGCATGAAAAAGATCAAAGAATATGCCGCCCCGACGGTAGTTCTTTTAGTTATCTGCATCGTTGCGGCATTTCTTCTCGCTGTGACAAACAATGTTACAGCTCCGAAAATCGCCGAAGTCAATGCGGAAAACGAAGCAAAAGCAAGACTCGTTGTTTTCTCCGATGCAAAAAGCTTCGGTGAAGAATCAATAAATGCTGACGGAATCAAGCTTGTCCCTGCCCTTGATGAAAGCGGCGCAACGATCGGCTATGTCGTTGTTACCGTTCAGAAGGGCTACGGCGGAGATATTTCCGTCATGACCGGCGTTGACCTTGACGGCGGTGTCACGGGTGTCAGCATCCTTTCGATGAGCGAAACCGCAGGTCTGGGCGCAAACGCATCGAAGGACAGCTTTCTCGGTCAGTTTGTCGGCAAGATCTCAGGTATAACGGTAACCAAAAATGCACCTGCCGAAAACGAAATCAAGGCACTCACGGGTGCAACAATAACATCAAATGCCGTCACCGCAGCGGTAAATGCGGCAATCGAAGCAGCAGGAGGTGAGAACATTGGCTGAAAAGAAATCGCTCCGTAAGGAATTTACAAAAGGTCTTATAAGCGAAAACCCCGTTATGCGTCTTGTTCTCGGCACCTGCCCCACCCTCGCCGTCACAACAAGCATCGTCAATGCTCTGGGCATGGGTGTTTCGGCGATGATCGTTCTCGTCTGCTCAAACATCGTTATTTCAGCTCTGAGAAAGATCATTCCCTCAAAGGTCAGAATCCCCGCATATATCGTTATTATCGCATCGTTCGTTACGATCGTTCAGATGATCGTCAAGGCATTTGTTCCCGCTCTCGACAAATCGCTCGGCGTCTTCCTGCCGCTCATCGTTGTAAACTGCATCATCCTCGGCAGAGCTGAGGCTTTTGCAGGCAAAAACGGCGTTATCGCTTCTGCGGTTGACGGACTCGGCATGGGTGTCGGCTTCACGATAGCTCTTTGCTGCATGGGCGCAATCAGAGAGGTTATCGGCGCAGGCACGATTTTTGCAGGTGCGGAAAGCCTTCTCTCCATCGCAGGAATCACGGGCTTCGACGGCTTCACTCTCATCGGCGAAAACAGCATGATCAACCCGATGACGATCTTCATTCTCGCTCCCGGCGGCTTCTTCACCTTCGGCATTCTTATGGCTTGTGCAAACAAGCTTGCTGAAAAGAAAGGCAAGCCAAGGGCTGAGCTCGGCGGCTGCTCTGCATGCCCCATGGCTAAAAACTGCGCTCTTCTCGCAAAAGGCGAAGAGTGCGGAGAAAAGAAGGAGGAAGCAGCAGTATGACATATCTTTCGATCCTTCTCACAGCCATTCTCACGGCGAACTTCGTTCTGAGCAAATTCCTCGGCATCTGCCCCTTCCTCGGAGTTTCAAAGAAGCTCAACACGGCAGTCGGCATGTCGGCGGCAGTTATCTTCGTTATGGCTCTTTCGACCGCCGTTTGCTACCCCATCAACAACTATATTCTTCTCCCCAACGGACTCGAATATCTTCAGACGATTGTCTGCATTCTTGTTATTGCGGCTCTCGTTCAGCTTGTTGAAATCATCCTCAAAAAGTTCATGCCTCCGCTTTATAATGCGCTCGGCATTTATCTGCCCCTGATAACCACAAACTGTGCCGTTCTCGGCGTTGTTCTTCTCAACTTCACCGAAGGCTATACCTACCTCGAATCCCTCGTCAACAGCGTGGGTGCAGGTCTTGGCTTCATGCTTGCGATGGTTATTTTCTCGGGCGTTCGTTCAAGACTTGAAAGCTGCGATGTTCCCAAGTTCCTTCAGGGACTTCCCATCGTTCTTATTGCGGCTTCTATCGTTTCTCTCTCCTTCATGGGCTTTACGGGCCTCGTTGAAGGACTGCTCGGTTAAGGAGGTAATGCTGAAATGAATCCGATTTTATTTGCAGTTATCCTTCTCGGCGGTATCGGTCTGATTGCCGCCGTCGGTCTTACCGTTGCATCCAAGGTTTTTGCCGTTCCCGTTGACGAGAAGGCAGAGGCAATCAGAGAATGTCTTCCCGGTGCCAACTGCGGCGCATGCGGCTTCTCGGGCTGTGACGGCTATGCCGCCGCACTCTCAAAAGGCGAAACGACCGACACCGCTCTCTGCGCTCCCGGCGGAAACGATGTTTCCAAGGCTATCGGCGAGATCACCGGTCTTGCAGCAGGAAATGTCAAGCCCTCTGCCGCCGTTGTTCTCTGTCAGGGACACAACGTAAACGCCGCAACGAAGCTCGAATATCAGGGCGTTCAGAGCTGCAGAATGGCGGCTCAGATCTTCGGCGGTCCTAAAGAATGCATCTACGGCTGCCTCGGCTACGGCGACTGCGCCGAAGCCTGCCCCTACGAGGCAATCAGCATATGCGACGGCGTTGCAAGAATCAACCCCCTCGTTTGCAGAGCCTGCAGAATGTGCGTCAAGACATGTCCCAACGGTCTTATCGAAATGATGCCCCTCGAAGAAATCAAGGCAGCTGTGCTTTGCAAAAACCATGACAAGGGTGCCGTCACACGCAAGGAATGCTCAGCGGGCTGCATCGGCTGCATGAAATGCGTCAAGGCCTGCGAAGCCGGAGCAATCACCATCGACCGCTTCTGCGCCAAGGTTGACTATGATAAATGCACGGGCTGCGGCAACTGCCACAGCGTTTGTCCCGTCGGCTCGATCGACCTGATCGATCTTGCGGTTAAAGCATAAAAAGGAGAGTTTAAAATGGCAAAATATCTTATCGTAAATGCAGACGACTACGGAATGTGCAACTCGGCAAACGCTGCCGTCGCAGAGCTTTTCGAGGGCGGATTCCTCAAATCCGCAACCGTCATGATGCCCTGCCCCACAGCAAAGGATGCCGTTCAGTTTTCAATCGACCATCCCGAATATCCCATCGGCATTCATCTGACGATGACAAGCGAATGGGCAACATACCGCTGGAAGCCCCTCACCGACGGCAAAACGCTCGTTGACAAGGAAGGCTTCATGTGGCACGAAAGCGACGATGTTGAAAAGAACGCTTCATATGCCGACCTCGAGGCTGAGATCAGAGCTCAGATCGACCTTGCTCACAGCATGGGCATGAAGCCCTCACATATTGATAATCACATGGGCTCGCTCTACGGTCACTATACAGGCAGACTCGGTCTTGCAAAGATGACTCTTCGTATCTGCGGCGAATACGGCTACGCATACCGCCTTTATACAAAGCACGACAAGAGAATCTGCCCCAACGGCACACCCTATTTCCTTTACAGCGCAATCACCCTGCTTTCAAAAGCATGGGGCAAGAAATACAATGTTGTTATTCCCGATTATCTTCTCTTCCCCGACTGGAATGACGATATGCGTGAAAGCTATGAAAAATACAGAGAAACCATTCTCAAGATCTGGACAGATATCCCCGACGGCGTGACCGAAACCTTCATCCATCCTGCAATCGAATCCGATGAGCTCAAGGGCATCACGGGCAGATGGCAGGACAGAGTCTGGGAATATCAGCTCATGAAAGACCCCTACACTCATGAATATCTCAAAAAGAACGATGTTCATCTCATCAGCTACCGTGAACTCAATAAGATGAAGGGCGGCATTGTCCGCTGAGAAAAAGAGCTGTTTTACCGTTTGGTAAAACAGCTCTTTTTAATTCGCAATTCGCATTTCGTAATGCTTAATTATGTCTGTCACATTCAGCCTTCCGAAAACTGTTACACATCAAATGAGAACGCAGACTTGTGAACGCAGAACGGAACGGCAACTTTTTTCTCCGTTGCCACAACCTCGGTAACATCCTTGTCGACTGCAATCAGAATCACATCTGCTGACATAACGGTCAGACCGATACATCCGTCACGCACAACGCTGTAGCTGACAAAAACCGTGTCGCCCTTCACAGCGGCCGATTCAACAAAAACCTTGCAGACAGGGCTGGAAAGCGTAACGGGAATCACAACAAGATTTGATTCCTCAAAAAAGCTTTTGTAAACCTCTTCTTTTTCTTCGGCATAAAAATGCTCCATAAAAGCTTCATAATCGCCGATAACAGCCGCTTCTCCGATACCGCTGAAAGAAAGCCCACGAAATGCATTTACATCTCCTTGGCTCGGGTCAATGAATTCTTTTCCCCCGAAAAGTGCAGGAAACATGCCCGAAAGCGTTATAACAACAGACATTATTCCTGCAAAAATTTTTGACAAAATAATTGCCATTTTTTGTTTTCCTCCCTTTTTTATACAATTTATATAATCCCGTGTCCGTAAGACAAGTCTGATTACATCTGAATAATAGCACAAAAATTACCGTCTGTCAACACGATTACTAAATGTTTAGTTATTACTATCTGTAAATATTTAGTCATAGCTATCACAATATATAAAGAGGTGATAGCTATGAGTATTGATTTTAAGCTTATCGGTTCAAGAATAAAGTCAACCCGAAAAAAAGCAGGAAGAACGCAGGAATGGTTGGCGGAGCAGATCGATGTTTCAGTCGGATATATCAGCCAGATCGAAAGAGGAATCACAAAAATCAACCTCGAAACTCTTGGTGAAATATGCACCGTTCTGAACGGCGACATTGCCTATATCGTTTCGGGAACGGCGAAAAAACAAGCTGAATATCTTCATAATGAAATAACCGAAAAATTCAGTCAGCTTTCTGAACGCGATAAAAAAATAGTAATCAATCTTATCGAATCAATGTCAGAATGAAAAAACTCCGGGGAATCATTCCTCGGAGTTTTTGATTTTATCCAGATATTCTTTATCTTTTTTTGTAAGTTCCGCTTTTTCGAGCATATCGGGTCTGCGTTCAAGAGTGCGCTTCAGACTCTGCTCTCTCTGCCATTTCTGAATGTTGGCATGATGCCCCGAAATGAGAACCTCGGGAACCTTTTCGCCGTGCCATTCAAAAGGTCTTGTATACTGCGGATGCTCCAAAAGCCCCGAATAATGGCTCTCGAGCGTGAAAGCATCCTCGTTCGCAAGAACGCCGGGAAGCATTCTCGAAATGCTGTCTGCAACGATCAGCGCAGGCAGCTCACCGCCCGTTAAAACATAATCGCCGACGGAAATCTCTTCGTCAACGATTTCGTCAATAACACGCTGGTCAATGCCCTCATAATGCCCGCAAAGAAGCGCAACATTCTCGAGCTTTGCAAGCTCCTTGACACGCTCCTGCGTTAAGGTTTTGCCCTGCGGCGACATATAAATCAGATGCGGTCTTGCTCCGATCTCATCGCAGAGAGCCTTGAAGCAGTCATATATGGGCTGAGTCTGCATTATCATACCCGTGCCGCCGCCGTAAGGCGCATCGTCAACACGGTTATGCTTATCGAGAGTATAATCACGGATATTTCTGCAATTGATCTCAACGAAGCCGTTTTCCCTTGCCCTGCCGATAATGCTCTCATTCAGAACGCTCATGCACATTTCGGGAAAAAGGGTTAAAATATCAATCCTCATCGTCAAATATACCTTTCAGCGGTCTGATCGTCACTTTATCTGCGGCAACATCGGTTTCGACAACAACATCGGGAATGGCGGGGATGAGATACTCCCTGCCGTTTTTCGTTATGTGCCAGACATCGTTTGCGCCCGTCTGACTGACATCGGTCAGCTCTCCGTAGCAGATTTCTTCGTTATCCGCATCGAAAACCTTGCAGCCGATAAGCTCCGCAATGAAGAACTTGTTTCTCGGGAGCTTCGCATCGCTGCGCTTCATGAAAAGAACCTTACCCCGAAGCTTCTGCGCCGCCTCGACGGTTTCAACCCCGTTAATTCTGAGTAAAACAATGTTGCCGTGCGGTCTTGCAGACTTGATCTGCACCGCACAGCCTTCATTGCTGTCAAAATATAAGGTTTTGAATTTAGCCATATAATCGGGAGAGTCGCACCAGGGGTTGACACGCAATTCGCCTCTGACTCCGTGAGTGCCGACTATTTCACCGATTTCAAGAAATTCCTTAATCAATTTCGACTGTTACCTTTGCATCCTGGCGGGTTGCGGCTGCACGCATGACCGTGCGGATAGCCTTTGCAATCCTGCCCTGCTTACCTATAACTCTTCCCATGTCGTTCTCGCTGACATGAAGGTGATAAACAACGCTTCCGTCCTCAGCGGGCTCGTCCACGGTAACGGTTACTGCCTCGGGCTCTTCAACAAGGCCCTGAGCAATGCTGACAAGTAAATCTTTCATTAGCTTACCTCGCAAAAACCGTTAATTAAAGAACGCCTTCTTTTTTGAGAATAGCCTTAACGGTATCTGTGGGCTGTGCGCCGTTAGCGATCCACTGCTTTGCCTTTTCAGCGTCTACCTTAACTTCTGTAGGAGTAGCTGTGGGGTTGTAGGTGCCGATCTCTTCGATGAATCTGCCGTCACGGGGATATCTTGAATCCGCAACAACGATACGATAGAAAGGAGCTTTCTTTGCGCCCATACGGCGAAGTCTGATTTTTACTGCCATTTTGATTTCCTCCAAAATATATAAAATTAAATTGTATATAATGCAAAGTCCCGATTAACGGACCTGTTACATTCCGAACTGTGAGGGATCGAAGCCCTTGGGCATCCGGAAGCTTTGCTTCCTTCTGCGCTTGCCGCCCTTTTTGCCGCCCATCTGCTTGAACATCTTCTGCATCTGTTTAAACTGACTGAGCAGGCGGTTGACATCCTCAATGCTCTGTCCGCAGCCGAGAGCAATTCTCTTTTTGCGTGAGGGATTGATTATGTCGGGGTTTGTGCGTTCCTTTTCGGTCATCGAGAGGATGATCGCCTTCATTCTGTCGAACTTACGCTCGTCAACCTCGATATCCTTCGCCTTGTTTCCGATTCCGGGAATCATGGCAAGCATATCCTGAATGGAACCCATTTTGCGGATCTGATCGAACTGATCCATCAGATCGTTAAGGTCGAATTTATTCTGAAGAAGCTTCTTTTCAAGCTCCTCGGCCTTCTTTTCGTCGATTGCCATTTCAGCCTTCTCGATAAGCGAAAGAACATCGCCCATGCCGAGAATTCTGGAAGCCATTCTGTCGGGATGGAAGGCATCAAGCTGGTCAAGCTTTTCACCCATACCGACAAACTTGATGGGCTTGCCCGTTACGGCTCTTGCAGAAAGAGCTGCACCGCCTCGGGTGTCACCGTCCATCTTCGTGAGAATAAGACCGTCGATGCCGAGTGCACCGTCAAACGAGGTTGCAACATTAACGGCATCCTGACCTGTCATCGCATCAACAACGAGAAGAATCTCATGAGGCTTGACCTCCGCCTTGACGGATTTGAGCTCATTCATCAGCTCCTCATCGATATGCAGACGGCCCGCCGTGTCAAGAATGACATAGTCATTTCCGTGGTCTTTTGCAAAATTGACAGCCTCTCTTGCGATCGTGACGGGATCGGTCTGTCCCTTTTCAAAAACGGGAACATCAACCTGCTCGCCGACAACCTGAAGCTGTTTGATGGCAGCAGGTCTGTAAATATCGCAGGCAACGAGAAGCGGTCTGTGGTTTTCTTTTTTAAGCTTTAACGCAAGCTTTGCGCAGTGAGTTGTTTTACCCGAGCCCTGCAGACCGCACATGAGAACAACTGTCGGCGGATGGTTTGCATAGGCAAGGCGGCTGTTTGTTCCGCCCATGAGAGCAACAAGCTCTTCACGCACTATCTTGATAACCATCTGCGAGGGAGTCAGGCTTTCCATAACCTTTTCGCCGATGGCTTTTTCGGTTACCGTGTTTGTGAAGTCCTTGGCAACCTTATAGTTTACGTCTGCCTCGAGAAGCGCCATACGGACCTCACGCATTGCACTGCGGACATCCGACTCGGTCAGACTGCCCTTGCTTCTCAGATTTTTGAACGCAGATTCGAGTCTTTCGGAAAGACCTTCAAATGCCAAAGCTTTCACCTCTTTTTCTTAAATAATATTTATACTTTTGATATCGCATCAGCTTTCGAGCATTGTCATCGCCGCCGCTTTGATGCGAACGCTGAAATCGTTGATTTCCTTTGAAAGGCTGTGGCGCAGATTATATTCTGCGATCTGGTTTGAAACCTCGATAATCTCGCTGAGCCCCGACTTTATCTCTTCATAACGCTTTGCCATTCCAAGGCGGGCTTCCATATCCTGAAGCTGAGTTTCAGCTCTCTTGATCGCATCCCTGACACCCTGACGGGTGATACCCTCGTTTTCGGCAATTTCAGAAAGAGAGAGGTCATCATTATAATAGTATTCCAAAAAATCACGCTGCTTTGCCGTGAGCATTTCTCCGTAGAAATCAATGAGCACAGCCATTTCATAATTCTTTGCCACTTGACACCCTCCTTTCCGTCAATTTTTGCGGTATTTTCTTAAAAAAGAGCAAAAATCAAGGCGGTTGTTAATTCAGCCGTGATACGGTCAGAAAAAACAGCCGACCTGTAAAGTATCTTTGCTTTACAGGTCAGTATTATACTAAAAATATATCCGATTGTCAAGTGTAATTTTTGCTGTTTTGAGGGGTGGTTTTCCACACTTTTCTCACCTTTTTGACAGAAAAAAAGTGGAATTTCAATCTGTTGTGGAAAAAACAAGTGTTTGGCACAAGATATATCCACTTTTCCACAATTTAAAAGTGGAAAACTTTTTAACACGCCCTCGGTGTTCCGTTTTTGTAAAGCACATCAGCTTTACAAAGCGTATAATTTCGCTGAAAAACACAGCTTTTCACATTAAAAACAACCGTTTTTCCGTTATCATTTGAGTGTGACGATCGTAACACCGTCCTCGCCCTCTCCGTAGACACCGAGCCTGCTCGATTTAACGAAGGGCGAAGCCTTGAGATACCTCGTTACGGCACTCCTGAGAGCCCCTGTGCCCTTGCCGTGGACAACGGTAAACTCGTTGAGTCCCGTGCGCAGACCCTGGTCAATGAAGCGGTCAAGCTCGATAAGGCATTCGTCAATCGTCATTCCCCTCAGGTCGAGTCTTGTTGACGCCGCCATATTCAGACGGCTGTCACCCTGAAGCTTCGGCGTTGATTTAAGCTCCTTTTTCTTGGGAGCATTCTCGCAAAGGCGAAGATTTGACAGCTTGACTCTCGTTTTGATAGAGCCTGCCTGCACCTCAACATTTCCGTTTTTGTCTGCAGGAGAAATAACCTTTGCGGTCTTTCCGATATCTCTGATAATAACCGTATCGCCTGCAACAAGAGCTCTGGGCAGAACATAGTTTCCGTCATCGTCGTCAATTCCGATAACGGGGTCGGCGGCGGAATCAATTGCGTCAACGCCCTTTCTGACCATCGCCTTTGCACGCCTTGCAAGCTCGGCGGCATCCTTCGTCTTCTGCTGTTCCTTTTTGAGCTTTTCGAGCTCCTGCAAGAGAGCATACGCTTCTCTCTTGGCGGATTCGACAACCCTGAGAGCCTGCGAGCGTGCCTTTTCCATTTCCTGCTCACGGAGCTTCGAGATATCATCCTTGAGCTTTTCCGCCTCAGCCTTTTCTTTGGCAGCCTTATCGGAAAGCTCCCTCGCTCTGTCAAATTCGCTCTCCATTTTGACTCTTGTTTCTTCAAGGCGGTCAACGACCGTTTCAAACTCCTTGTTTTCAACCGAAACGAGCTCCTGAGCTCTGGCGATGACGGATTTATCAAGTCCGAGTCTGTCGCTGATGGCAAGAGCATTCGATTTGCCGGGTACGCCTATAAGCAGACGGTAGGTCGGTCTGAGCGTTGCAACATCGAACTCACAGCAGCCGTTTTCGACTCTCGGAGTTTCAAGAGCATACGCTTTAAGCTCCGCATAATGGGTTGTTGCGGCGATTTTTGCGCCCTTTTCGTGAAGCGCTTCAAGCACAGCCATGGCAAGAGCGGCACCCTCAACGGGGTCCGTGCCTGCGCCGAGCTCGTCAATGAGAACAAGACTGCCCTCGCCCGCTTTGTTCAATATACTTATTATATTCGTCATATGAGCGGAGAAGGTCGAGAGCGACTGCTCGATCGACTGCTCATCGCCGATATCGGAAAGGATCTCGGTGAAAACCGAAATCTCGCTTCTGTCGCCTGCGGGGATCATGAGTCCGCACATCGCCATCATCGAAAGCAGACCGATCGTTTTGATCGAAACGGTCTTACCGCCCGTGTTGGGTCCCGTAATAACAAGGGTGTCAAAATCCTTGCCGAGGTTTATGTCAACGGGCACGACCTTTTTCGGGTCGATAAGGGGATGCCTTGCCTGCCTGAGATCGACGATACCTTTATCGTTGAGGATCGGCGGACAGCCCTTGATGCTGTAGGCATACTGTGCCTTGGCAAAAATGAGGTTGAGCTCGAGAGCGCATTCATAGCTGTTCTTGATGCTCTGCGCAAAATCGCCTGCGGAAGCCGAAAGCTCAAAAAGAATGCGTTCGATCTCTTCTCTTTCTTTGGACTGAAGAACACGGATTTCGTTGTTCGCCTCAACGACTGCAAGCGGCTCGATAAAGACCGTTGCGCCGCTCGACGAGGTATCGTGAACAAGTCCTGCGACCTCGCTGCGGTATTCGTTTTTGACGGGAACAACATATCTGCCGTTTCGCTGAGTGATGATGTTTTCCTGCAGATATTTTGAATGGGACTGGGAACGGGTGAACTTTTCGAGCTGTTCCCTGACCTTGGATTCCTGAACTCTGATCTTTCTTCTGATATCCGCAAGAGTCGGAGATGCATTGTCCGAAATTTCGTCCTCAGAAATAATCGCATTGAAAATTGCGGATTCAAGGAATCTGTTGGGCATGAGCGCATTAAAAAGCGGGTCGAGAACGCTCTGCACGCCCGCATTCGATGCACGCCATTGAGAGAGAGTTCTGATAACTCTCAGAACGCCGCCGATGTCAAGCAGCTCCTTTGTGTTCAGAACGCTGCCTGCATTGGCTCTGCTGAGAGCATTGTTGACATTTTTCAGTCCGCCGAAGGACGGACCGCCGAAACGGGCAAGAAGCATATGAGCATCCGCAGTCTGACTCTGCAGGGCTCTTGCAAGCTCAAGATTCGTTTCGGGCTTGAGGTGAAGCGCATTGTATCTCGCATCCTCGCAGCTCGTGAACTGAGCAAGCTTTTCGAGAACCTTGTCGAATTCAAGCGACTTCGCATGTTTATCAAAAAAATCCATTGTTTATTCCTCTTTTTATTCTTGCAAAAAAGTATTTATCCATTACAAATAATTGTATCATACATGCATTGAAATGGCAAGATATTAAAAACAGCAAGCTGTGCCCGAATCCTCAGGCACAGCCCTTTTAATCATCTGCCGTATTCGTCTATATTCTTCCACTTGATCTCAACGGGCTTTGCATCCCCCTCGATTTCGGCACGCAGACGGTCAAATTCCTCGGCGGTGATTTCTTTTTCTTCCACTTTAAAAAAGAGTTCATATTCTCGGTTAAATCCTGTTTTGTCGCTCTTAAATTCTGATATAGTTTCAGGATCCAGATATCTGTAATAATAATCATCACTTTGATTTTTCAGATTATAAAGAAACATCAGTTTACCGTCAAAAATTTTCACATAAAGATAACTCGGCAGATCCTGAGATCCCGAAACATATTTTATTAATCCGTTATCAAGAATTGAACGCTCCAGAATTGACTCGTCCCGCCACCATGACATAATATCTAACTTAACCGCTTTGTTATCCTTTAATGTATAAATTTCGGTTATCAGAACCTCTATTTCATAAGGACGCTCAACATTCTGAACTCCACCAATAACATACGGTTCACCAATTAACAATTCTTCTATGCCGTTGCCGTCAATATCATAAATGTAATAATAATCTTCACTTTTAAATCCATCTTCAGGAAATTTTGAATAATAATCAATCGTTTGGTTATACTTTTCTTTTATGATATACGAATACGGATCATCGGGATTTGTTTTTATTTCAACCGTAACATATTCTTTAGTTGATTGTGTTTTATCCGAAACTATTGATTGTTGAACACCGTTGTTATCAGTTGACAATGTAGTTGCAAGTTCATTCTTTGCGTTGTTTCCGCAGGAACATAAGAACACCATTACAAGACAAATAAATATAATAATTGTTCTTTTCATAAAGTGCTCCCTCCTCTTGCATTCATTATAGAAACTTTATTTTAACAGTTTATGTGAATAATATTAACAAACCGTATTTGTTTCAAATCAGATACTCCCGAAAAATCTCGTGCCAAGATCCTTCGGGAGTCGGGTGAACTATTCCTCTTCGGTTGTGTTTTCCTCGGTTACGGCTTCGGTGGTTGATTCCTCTCCCGACACCGCCTCGCCCGTTGTTGCTTCGGGAACGAGCGTCACGATCTCCGTCACGGCAACGCCGCTTTCGTCGGTCACCTCTTCTCCGTTTTCATCCGTTACGGCAACCGCCGAGGTCTGAATTTCAGGCTGTGTCGGCACGGGAATGAGCTCCGTCGTGGTTTCGATTTCGGGCGGTCTTGTTGCAGGTGCGCTTCCGATAACCTCCTGACCGTCAACCGACTGAATCGAGGCGATATACATACCGCCGCTTCTCTCACGAAGCGTTATCTTCATATATTTGTCAGGCTCGGGGGCTTCGTAGCCCTCATCGGCAACCTGCGCCCACGCCTTGCTTCCGATATATCCGACGGAAAGAATGACCGAGCTTCCCTTTTCGTCAATTTCATAGACCTTGGGAGTATATGCGGATTCAACGCCCGTGATGGGAAGAATATAGCTTTTAAGCGCAGCATCATAGGTGATGTCATATGCGCTCATGTCTACTGTCGCATGCATCGAGGCAATATCGATCTCCGTTCCGAAAAGGCTGACGAAATATTTTTCGATATCCTCCTGCGGAACGACGATTCCGAAAACCTCACCCTCTGAATAGGGATATTTTTCCGTTCCCTCGTCGCTCATGAGAAGTGCCCATACGGCGCTGTTGAGAAGCTGTGAAACATCCGCCTGATTCAGGTCATCAAAGGGATCGGGGTCGAACATGACAACGGGTTCAAGCATCTGCTCATATTTCAGCTTGTCTGCGCTGTCGTCCGTCATTTTCTTGATCGAATCGGCGGCAAATCTGACAGTCGAAACCGCTCCGACAACGGCAAGAATCAAAACGATTATGCCTATCGGAAAAGCAAGCTTACTCCTGCCTTTTTTATTATTTTCTTTCATTCCGATTCCTCCGTTTGCTGATTTATCTTATCTGACCGTTTCCGCTGATGACATATTTTTCGCTGACCATATGAGCAACGCCGAGCGGTCCTCTCGCATGAAGCTTCTGCGTTGAAATTCCGATCTCCGCTCCGAAGCCGAATTCTCCGCCGTCGGTAAATCTCGTCGAAGCGTTGACATAAACCGCCGCCGCATCAACCTCGTTCTTGAATTTCTCCGCCGTAAAATAATTATTGGTGACGATCGCTTCGCTGTGTCCCGTACCGAAACGGGAAATATGTTCAACCGCTTCGTCAATATCCTTAACGATTTTCACGCTGATTTTATAATCAAGATATTCCTTTGCCCAGTCTTCCTCGGTTGCGGGGATTGCATAGGGCAGAATTTCGCAGACCGCCTCGTCGCCTCTGATCTCAACGCCGCATTCCTTAAGCTTCTCGCCGACTGAGAGCAGAGCAACCTCGGCAACATCCGCATGAACAAGCAGGCTTTCGCATGCATTGCACACGGAAACTCTCGATGCCTTTGCGTTGGCAACGATTTCAGCCGCCATGTCGATATCCGCATCGGAGTCGACATAAACATGGCAGTTGCCCACACCCGTTTCGATAACGGGCACGGTTGCATTCTCGACAACGGAGCGGATAAGCCCTGCACCGCCTCTCGGAATGAGCAGGTCAACATAGCCGTTGAGCTTCATAAGCTCCGTTGCGGCTTCTCTTGAAATATTTTCAACAAGGATTATGCAGTCCTCGGGCAGACCTGCCGAGGCAACAGCTTTTCTCATGACATCGGCAATCGCCTTGTTGGAATTGATAGCTTCCTTGCCGCCCTTGAGAATTACCGAATTGCCGGCTTTAAGGCATATTGCTGCAGCGTCGGCGGTAACATTCGGTCTTGCCTCAAAAATTACGGCGATAACACCGATGGGAACGGCAACCTTTTCAATCTTCAGTCCGTTGGGTCTGACCTCGCCCCAGAGCACCTTGCCGACGGGGCTTTCGCTTGCGGCAACCTGACGCAGACCCTGCGCCATACCTGCGATTCTCGAAGCGTTGAGGCTCAAGCGGTCGATGAGTGCCTTTGAAAGACCGTTTGCCTCACCTGCTTCGATGTCTTTTTTATTCTCCGATATGATAAAATCCGATTCTCTTTCGAGTGCATCGGCAACCGCATTGAGCGCATTGTCGATCGCTGCCGAGCCTGCCCTTGCAAGAGCTTTCTGCGCCTGCTTTGAGCGTGCGCCGATTTCAGTTAAAATACTCATTTTCTCACCTCTGCGCTTTGAAAAGCGTTCCTATCTGTCTGCCGTCAAGCAGTTTATAAAGCTCCTCGGGGTCCGAGCCGTTCATGACGACCGTATCGATTCCCGCATCGGTTGCGATCTGAGCCGCATGGAGCTTCGTTATCATGCCTCCCGTGCCTCTGCTCGTTCCCGTTCCCCCTGCAAGAGCAAGGATCTCATCGTCGATCTTATCAACGGAGTGAATCAGCACAGCGTTTTCATCCTCTCTCGGATTTGCGCTGAAAAGACCGTCAATATCCGTCAGGATGATCAGCAGATCCGCATCAACTATCTTTGCGACATGAGCCGAAAGACTGTCATTATCGCCGAAAACGATTTCTTCAACCGCAACGCTGTCGTTTTCGTTGACAATAGGAATTGCGCCGTATTCAAAAAGCTTCATGAAGGAGTTATGAAGATTCTTATGTCTTTCCTCATTTTCAAAGTCATCCTTTGTAACGAGAAGCTGGCCTGTTATATTTCCGAACTCACCGAAAAATTTGTCATAGAGGAACATCAGCTCGCACTGACCGACGGTTGCCGCCGCCTGTCTGCCGGGTGTGTCATGCGGTCTTTCTTTAAGACCGAGCTTGCCGACTCCGACTCCGATCGCACCCGAGGTTACGAGAGCGACCTCCTTGCCTGAATTTTTAAGATCGCTGAGCACTCTCGCAAGAGCGGACATACGGCGGATATTTATTTTGCCCGTATCGTAGGTAAGCGTTGATGTTCCGACCTTGACAACAATACGGTTGATTTCTTTTTTGTTCACCATTTCAATTACTTCCTTAACAGTTTCTCATATTCCGATTCCGCCTTTACCTTGCCGACCGAGCAGAACGATATTCTGTCAATGTTGAGGATCTCGGCGGATGTTTTTTTCAGCTCGTCAAGAGTCACTCCACGGATAGCCGAAATTACCTCATCCTCGGGCGTAACTCTGCCTTTGAGAAGAACGCCTCTTCCGTTTCTCGAAGCAACCGAAGAAACGCTTTCAAGCCCCATGACAAGGCTTGCAACATTCTGCTCTTTTGCTCTTGCAAGCTCCTTTTCGGTAACGGTTTCGGGGAATTCCGAAATTATTTTCAGAGCCTCTCTGATCGCCTTTTTCTCGGATTTTTCGCTCAGACCCATACATATCATGAAGATTCCCGCCGCCATATGCGATGCACTCGCACAGTCGACCGAATAGACAAGACCGAGCTCCTCACGGATTCTCTGAAACAGTCTTGACGAAGAAGCAGAGCCGAGAATCGACGACATCAGCGATGCCGCATGACGGCGTTCATCATTAAGGTCAAGAGCGGGGAATCCGAGAATGAGCTGATTCTGCATGAAATCCTTTTTCACCGTTGCGATGCACGGATTATATTCCGCACCGACCGCACTTATCGGGAAATCGGTATTCTTCATTTCGCCGAAATATCTGCTGCATATTGCAACAGCTTCGTTCTCATCGAAATTACCTGCAAGGCTGACGACCATTCTCTCGGGAACATAAAACCTTTCAAGATGCGCCGCAAGCTTCTGAGCCGTCATGCCGTTGATCGTTTCAACCGTTCCGAGAATATTGCTTCCGAGCATGCTGCCTGCCCACGCATTCTCGTAATAGTAATCGGCGCACAAGTCCTCGGGGCTGTCCTCATACATCGCAAGCTCTTCGCAGATAACGCTTTTTTCGAGCTCAACATCCTCGGGAGAGAGCTTAGGGTTCTTTATCATATCGCAGATAATATCCAGCGCTTTCGGCATATGCTCGGAAAGCGTGTGCGCATAAACGCAGGTCATCTCCTTTGCGGTATATGCATTGATGATTCCGCCGATCTCATCCATCTCAACGGCGATATCAAGCGACGAACGCTTCTCAGAGCCTCTGAAAAGCATATGCTCAATGAAATGCGATGTGCCTGCCGTTTCGGGCGTTTCAAAAGCCGAGCCGCTCGCTATCCAGACACCCATCGAGCAGGTCCTGACTCTGTCGTTTATTTCCGTAACGATTCTCAACCCGTTATCCAATGTCAGAATTTTTGCCTTATTTTCCATTTATATCAACCTGTTAATCCTGCAAATTTTCAAAAGTAAGCGTAACTGCACCGAAGGTCAGTCTGTCGCCCGTTTTTATGCCTGCTTTTTTCTCAATCTTTTTTCCGTTGAGAAGCACGCCTGCCTGAGATTTGACATCGGTAACATACCATCCGTCTTTTGCGCAGACAACAACTGCGTGAAGCCTTGAAACCGTAGGATGAAAAAGAATAATATCGCAGTTCTTGTTTCTGCCGATCGATGTTTCTCTTGTAATGAGCTGATATGTTTCCTTTGTTTCCGGATTAATAAGCTTTGCGCTTCCGAGCGAAGGCGGTCTTCTTCTCAGAAGAGCCACGATACAGCTGAAAAAAATTATCAGAGCCAATGCAGGCAGAGCATATCTCGAAATATAAAGAACATCTTCAAGCATGATTCTTCTCCTTAAACATACTTATACAGATACAATGATATTATTATTTTCTGAAAAAGTCAATTAATAATATATAAATATTACATTTAAATTATTAAAATTATTAGTGACTTTTGGACTGTATTGTGTTATACTACTTTTAATAATAGGTTATTATACTCTATAGGGGCAGATACAGTGTTTGAACAGATAATCAATGTTGACAGAATGGAGCAGGCAGTCAGCCTTTTCGGCTCCTTCGACGAAAATATCAAGCTGATAGAAAAGGAGTTTTCGGTCGGCGTTATCAGCCGTGGCTCGGAGCTCAAGGTTACGGGTGACGCCGAAAACGTTCAGAAGGGTGTCCGTGCGATCAACGGACTTCTGACGCTCATCAACAAGGGCGAATCCCTCAGCGACCAGAATGTCCGCTATGTTCTCTCTCTCGTCAATGACGGCAACGAGGATAAGCTCGACAAAATGGCGGCGGACTGCGTATGCATAACCTCAAAAGGCAAGCCCGTCAAGCCCAAAACTCTCGGTCAGAAGAAATATATCGAAACCATCCGCAAAAACACGGTGACCTTCGGCATCGGTCCCGCAGGCACGGGCAAGACCTATCTCGCCGTTGCAATGGCTGTCACGGCGTTCAGGGCAAAGGAGATAAACCGAATCGTTCTCACCCGTCCCGCCGTTGAGGCAGGCGAAAAGCTCGGCTTTCTTCCCGGTGACCTTCAGCAGAAGGTCGACCCCTATCTCCGTCCGCTTTACGATGCCCTCTTCGATATGCTCGGAGCGGAAAACTTCCAGAAGCATCAGGAAAGAGGCGACATTGAGGTTGCTCCGCTCGCATATATGCGAGGCAGAACCCTCGACGACAGCTTCATCATTCTCGACGAAGCTCAGAACACGACCCCCGAACAGATGAAAATGTTCCTGACCCGTCTCGGCTTCAACTCCAAAATGGTCGTCACGGGCGACATAACTCAGATAGACCTGCCCGACGGAAAACGCTCGGGACTCAAGGAAGCCGTCAGAATTCTCAAGAACATTGAGGATATCGGAACGGTCAGATTCAACGAAAAGGATGTTGTCCGCCACCGACTCGTTCAGGACATCATCAAGGCTTATGAAAAGCAGGAGGAGGAACGCAACAGAAAATGAGCAAGGTTAAAGTTATTATCTCAAATGAACAGAATGAATTCCGAATTCCCACAGGCGTCAGGATGCTTGTGCGCCGCTGCTGCACGGCCGTTCTCGTTCAGGAATGCTTTGATGAGCCTGCCGAAATAAGCGTTACCTTCGTTGACGATGACGAGATCCACAGACTCAACAAGGAGTTCAGAAACATTGACCGTGCAACGGATGTTCTCTCCTTCCCCCTTGGCGAAAACGGCGTTTACGACACCAATATCGACACGGGCGCAAAGCTCCTCGGAGATATCGTCATATCTATCCCCCATGCCGTAGACCAGGCTGACAGATACGGTCATTCTCTTCAGCGTGAAATCGGTTTTCTGACCGTACACTCCATGCTCCACCTCCTCGGCTATGACCATGTCAACGGCGGAATCGAGAGCGTTCGCATGAGAGAAAAGGAAGAAGCCGTTCTCACTCAGATGGGACTCAAAAGAAACTCCAGCTATTACATGGATGATGAAAACATATGAAAAGTTTTATTAAAAGCTTCGGCTATGCCTTCAGGGGAATTGCATACTGCATCGGCAGGGAGCGCAATCTTCGCATTCATATCTGCTTCCTTGTCTATATGTTCGGATTTCTGACGGTTCACGATTTTTTTGAGGTTTCAAGGACTCAGTTTGCAATTCTTGCCGCCGTCAGCGCTCTCGTCATCGCCCTCGAGCTTGTCAATACGGGAATCGAAAAAGCGGTCGACCTTGCGGCAGACGGAAAAACTCTTCCGCTTGCAAAAGTCGCAAAGGATGCCGCCGCAGGTGCGGTTCTTGTTTCTGCAATCGGAGCCGTTGCCGTCGGACTGCTTATTCTTTATCAGCCCGATGCTTTTTCGGCAATGTTCGGTTATTATAAAAACAACATACCCGAATTCGTTCTGCTCGTTGTTACGGTTGCGCTAAGCTTCGTTTTTGTTTTTGCGGGACCGTCGGGTATTCTGAAAATATTCAAGAAAAAATAAGGAGCTTAAAATGACTAAAACCGCTTTTGTTGCCATCGTCGGATGTCCCAACGTCGGCAAATCCTCGCTTCTTAACAAAATGCTCGGTCAGAAGGTTGCAATCGTCACCCAGAAGCCTCAGACCACAAGAACAAAAATCATGGGCGTTCTCACCCTCGGCGAAACCCAGCTCGTTTTCACCGACACTCCCGGTTATCACCGCCCCAAAACCAAGCTCGGAGAGAAGATGATAAAGGCTGTCGGCGACGGCATTGCCGGCGTTGATGCCTGCCTTTTCGTTACCGAGCCCGACGGCGAGATCAGAGAGGCAGAGCTTGAGCTTCTCAAACGGCTCAAAGCCGAAAAAGCTCCCGTTGTTCTTGCAATCAACAAAATCGATACGGTTAAACAGAAAGAAATAATCATGGAAAAGATCCTTGCTTTTTCATCGGTTTATGAATTTGAAGCAGTTATCCCCGTCAGCGCACTCAAAGAAGAAAACATCGATGTCCTCATTGATGAGCTCAAAAAGCTCTCCTATGAATCCGTTCATTTCTTCCCCGACGACACTCTCACCGACCAGCCCGAACGGGTTCTTGCGGGTGAGATCATCCGGGAAAAAATGCTCCTGCTTCTCGACAAGGAGGTTCCCCACGGTGTTGCAGTCAGCATCGAGAAAATGCGTGAAAGACCTGCAGGCGACATCATGGATGTTGAAGCAACCATATACTGCGAAAGAGAGTCCCATAAGGGAATCATCATCGGCAAAAAAGGCGAAATGCTCAAGAAGATCTCTTCGAGAGCAAGAGCGGACATGGAAAACTTTTTCCAATGCAAAATCAATCTTCAATGTTGGGTGAAGGTCAAGGAAGGCTGGCGCAACAGAGAAGGTCTTATCCATAATTTCGGACTCGACTGATTTCCGTTTCCTTCCGTTTATAAACATGGATTTACAGGTTAAATTATAAACGGGAGGCATGTGAAATGGACAAAAATCAGGCTTGGCGAAAATTTTCAAAATCGGGTGCGGTTGAGGACTATCTCGAATTCCGCAACATCTGCGCCGCAGTCCCTTCGGAGGCTGAAATCCATGAGAATGAATACAGACGCTCTGGTGCTCAGGGTCACGGACACAGGCGAAAGTGACCGCCTTGTCACTCTTCTGACTGCCGAATACGGCGTTATCAGAGCCTTTGCAAACAGAGCAAAAAAAATAAACAGCCGCATGCACGGCGCAACTCAGACTCTCTGTTACGGTGAATTTTCCGTTTACCGCAGCAGAGAAAGCTACATAATCGACGATGCCGTGGCAAAAGAGGTTTTTTTCGGTCTTAGAGAAGATATTGAAAAGCTCTCCCTCGCACAGTATTTCTGCGCTCTGGCGGCAGAGCTCGTTCCCGAAATGGAGCCTGCAAGGGATATTCTGAGAGTTATCCTCAATTCGCTTCACCTGCTTGAAACGAAGCGAAGAAGCTGCGATTTTCTCAAAGCCGTAACCGAACTCAAGCTTCTTTCTCTTTCGGGCCTGATGCCCGATCTGACCTGCTGCCCTCATTGCGGTGAGGAGCCCTCGGGCGAAATATTTTTCAATATCTCAGAGGGCTGCGTCTGCTGCAGAAACGCAGGCATGGGCGGAGAAAAGATCAATCCGACCGTTCTTGCCGCCATGCGTCATATCTGCATGAATCCCATCGAACGCATCTATTCCTTTTCGCTCCCTGCCGACGACGAGAAACGGCTCATGCAGGTCTGCGAAAAATTCCTTCTGTCCCAGACCCGCAGGTCGTTCAAAGCTCTGGACTTTTATAAATCGGTAATTATTTAATTAATTATAATTAAAACATATCAAGAAAGGAAAGACAAAATGAACTCAGCATTTCTTCACAAACTGTTCGGAACAACTCCGGGCAAAGGCGTTCAGCCCAAGGAAGCAATTGCCTACAGTATCGCCGGATTCGGTCAGAACTTTATCTGCACCATCATCGGCTCATACCTGACGATCTTCCTCACTGACGCTCTTCTCTTCGGTGCCGAAGGCGTCACGATCGGCACAGTCACAGGCTCAATGGCAGTTGCTTATCTCATGCTCGGCACCCGTATTTTCGACGCATTCAACGATCCCATCATGGGCTCGATCGTTGACAAGACGAGAACAAAATGGGGTAAATGCCGTCCCTATCTCAAATGGATGGCAATTCCCATCGCCATCATGACTATCGCCTGCTTCCTTCCCGTTTTCCAGGCAAAGGCAACCTCCTCTTTCATAATCATTGCCATTATCTACGTTATCTGGAGCGTTGTTTATACAGTCGCTGACGTTCCCTATTGGGGACTTTCGACCTGCCTTACCAACGATACCGTTGTCAGAGGCAACATTCTTACCGTTGCCCGTATGGTCTGCACCGTCGGCGCAGGTATCGTTACCGTTTTCGTTCCCATTATCACAAACGGCATCACCGCAAAATTCAAGTATACCGCAGATGAGATCGGACTTATCCTTACCGACAAAGCCGATGCAATCGCAAAGATGGTCCTCAATCAGGGCATGACTGCAGAAGAAGCGGCTCAGACCTTCGTCGGTACAGTTAAAGCAGGTCAGGAGTTTGCAAACGCAGACACCCTCAAGATGATCTACTTCATCTGCGCCGTTGTTCTCGTTGTTGCTGCGATCCCCATGTTCTTCTACGGCTTCAAGAACACAAAGGAACGCTTCACGGCTGACGACAATCCTCCCTCATTCGGACACAACCTCAAGCTTCTCTTCAGAAACAAGGAGCTCCTTCTCATCGTTCTTTCGGGTATTCTCGGCGGTGCAAGAATGGTTTATTCCTACACAGGCGGTCTTTATTTCGCAAAATATGTTCTTCAGAACGAAGGACTTTACAGCCTTATAACTCTTCTTGTTGTTCCCGGCGGACTTGTTGCTTCCGTTCTCGTTCCCTGGCTTACAAAGAAATTCACAAAGAAATATACATATATCTTTGTTCACCTCTTCGGCGGTGTTGTTATGGCGATTATGTATTTTGTCGGCTATGACGCTCCCTGGAAGCTCATCATTGCTGCAATCGGCCTTGTTCTCCTTGGTATTCCTCAGGGTGTCAACAACATCATGACCTATGCCATGATCGGCGATACTGTTGACTATCTCGAATGGAAAACAGGCGAAAGAGGCGAAGGCATCTGCTTTGCAATGCAGACCCTTATCAACAAGATCGGTATGGCTGTCGGCGCATTCATCGGCGTTATCTCCTTCGCAGCCGCAGGCATCAACTCCGAAACGGGTTATATCTCCGCAGAAGGTGCAAACACCCTTTGGAACATGCTTGTTCTTTCTGGCGTTATCAGCATGTTTGCATGCGCTATCCCCATGTTCTTCTATACTCTCACAGAAAAAAGACAGAAGGAAATGGTCGACGAGATCGAAGCTCGCAAAGCAAGCAAATAATTCTTTGTTTTTCAAGCCCCGTCTTTTGGCGGGGCTTTTATCTTGCCAGAAAATACATTATAATCAGATCCGACGCAAGCAAAAAAACAATCTGCCACCCTTTTGAACGCAGCATATCGGTTTCACTCCTCAATTTTCTGTATGCGAAAAATGCCTGTTTTTGCAGAAAAAACACAAAATATAGCATTTTTATATATTTTGTTCACTATTCACAAAAATATTTTCTTATATTATACAAAAAGTTGTTGACAAAATTCAAATTTTAGCTTATTATATTCCGTAAGAGGATTTTGAGAGGTCTTATAATGCCCGATAATGCAAAACTGAATTTGTCCGATGAGGAGCTTGCCCGTCTTGCCGCTGACGGCGATGACGAATCAATGGCGTTGCTGATTTCAAAAATCATGCCCGTTGCCAGAGCAAAGGCTGTCAAACACGGCAGTCCCCGTCTTTCATCGGATGACCTTGTTCAGGAGGGCATGCTCGGCTTTCTCGATGCCGTCAAAAGCTTCAGAAGCGAAAAAGGCGTTCCCTTCAAGGCGTACGCCGAAACCTGCATAAACAACCGCATCCTCTCGGCAGTCAGGGTTAATCTTAACCTCAAGAATGCCGCTCTGACAAATGCGGTTTCCATTGACGAGGAAAAAGACAAGCTTCTTCATGAAAACGGAGATCCTGCGGTTATCGTCGCAGGAAATGACGGCACCGAATATCTCAGAGAGATCATCGCATCCAGTCTTTCGGATTTTGAAAGACAGGTTGTTGAACTTCGCCTTCTCGATAAAAGCTATGCCGAAACAGCTGTTTTGCTCGGTTGCAGCGAAAAAGCGGTTGACAATGCCTTGCAGAGAATCCGAAAAAAAATCCGTTCAAAAATCTGAAATCTTCTTCGGAAGTTTCAATATGCCCCCGTAGCTTAAAGCAGAGCGTTGTTAATCAAAGGTGGCGGTGCGATTCCGTCCAAGGGCGAAAAAATATTTCAAGCGAGGTTAAAATCATGTACGAAGACAAAACTCTCATCTGTAAGGAATGCGGCAACGAATTCGTTTTCACAGCCGGCGAACAGGAATTCTATGCCGAAAAAGGCTTTGTAAACGAGCCCCAGCGTTGCAAGGCTTGCAGAGATGCACGCAAGAATGCAACTCGTGGCGAGCGTGAGTGGTTTGAAGCAACCTGCGATTCCTGCGGTGGAGTTGCAAAGGTTCCCTTTAAGCCGCGTGAGGACAGACCTGTTTACTGCAGCGAATGCTTTGCAAAGAAGCAGGAAGAAGCATAATCCCGAATTAAATTTATGCTGATATAAAGGGTTGCCTTCGGGCAGCCCTTTTAATCATTTATATGCACAAAAAAGCCGATGCATTCAGCATCGGCTTTTTATCAGTAATAGCTGTATGATGTTTCGGACTCATAGTCCGTATATTCCTGCGTCCGAGAATCATTATCCTCATCCTCGGTATATTCCTCGGTTTCGGTAGGCTCTCTGTCCGGTCTGAAGATATCTCCGATGTTATAAGACGGAATCTCTATCTTTGGAATCGTCACATCGGGAATATAATTGAAAATGTTCCTCGTTGTTTCCTCTTCGTCATCGGAATCATAGGCTTTCCTTGTTCCGAGAGCAAGGTCGATAGCCGAAACATGGGTTTCCTCATCAATGACGATATTTGTCTGGTCATAAAGCGAAAGCTGGAGCTCCCTCGCCGCCCTGACATAGTCAACTATCCAGACATCGAGATTTCCCGTATAGGTTCTGTAGCCCGTGAAGCCCATTCTCGTTTCCTCCGAAGGAGCAACCTGACTGACTATCTCAAAATTAAGCCAGCCTTCGGTTATTGCCTTCGTTCCGAGAGAAAGTATCTCGCTCTCCGTATAGTTTGTCGTGACATACGGCAGGAACTTATCAATCGCATTGTTGAGGTCGGAGAGTGTTGAGGATCTGACACTTGTTATGAGAGAAGATATCAGCCTTCTCTGCCGCTCCGTTCTCTCGGGCTCGCCGTCAAGCTTTCTGATTCTCGCAAAAACGAGAGCATGCTCACCGTCAAGCGTGACATTCGGTCCGCTTTCAAAGCCTTTCATTTTGGTGGTTCGGTTCATGAAATTGGCTTCCGCATCCGTAACCATAACGCTCACGCCGCCAAGCTCATCAACTGCATCAATAAAAGAACGGTAATTGATCGACACGAAATGATCGATCTTGATTTTATAGTTATTTGAAAGGACCTCCATCAGCTTTGCCGCACCGCCCCACGAATATGAGTGGTTTGTCTTGTCATAGCGGTCTTGTCCGGCAATATTCATATAGGTATATGAATCTCTGAGGAATGAGGTCAGAATTATTTTTTTGGTTTTCTTGTTAACAGTTAAAAGGATAGTCGAATCTGAGCGGTGGGAGCCGTCCTCGTCATCCTCTCCGATAAGCAGAATATTAACGACATTCTTGCTGTAAAGCTGATCTCCGCCGTTGGTTGCCCAGCCCTTCACAAGCTCTTTTACCGATTCGGCATTCTCAACATCGCTGATCTGCTTGAAGTTCAGATTTTCCTCTTCATAATAGAAGGTTGCGTCGGGATTTCCGCCATATCCGTCGCTGTATCTCATCTTGCTGAACTTCGACCTTATCAGGATAGCGAGTGCACCCGAAACGACAAGAACGATGCAAAGGATAAAGCAAAGCACTGCAATCAGAGTTTCCTTTGTGCCGCTTTTCTTTTTTCGCTTAGGCTTACTGCTGCTGTAGATATCCTCATAGCCGTCTGATTTTTTTGGCTTTTTGTTCAAAAGTACCACCCGTTAACAGATAAATTCTATGACTGTAAATTTTTCGCTAAAAATCATTATATCACAAAATATTCCAAAATTTAACATATATTGAAAATTTTGTATTAACATTTTGTTAACCGACTGAATTCTCCTTGAGATAAGCCGTGCTGACCCAACCGACATGCCCGTTATAGCTCGTCTTTGCCCAGCCTTCAACAGACTCGGTAACGGTAAGAACCGTCTGATTGGGAATCTCAATGAGAATATCGCTTCCCGTCGAGGTTTCGGAGCGGAGATTCAGACCGCCGCCGTTTTTTGTTGTGACAACATATTCGCCTGCAGGAATCGGCTCGGCAAGCTGAATGACGGGCTTGAGCTCACAGTTGAAATAGACCTCTCCGCTTTCAAGAGGCACGCAATAAGCCTTATACATTTCGCTGACGGTGACAAGCTTATAGCCCTCTTTCACAAGCTTGGGAATCAGAATTTCGCTGAGATCTGCCGTGAAATCATATATGTCATGCATCAGAATAATATCTCCGCTTTTGACATTTGACATTACATGATCAACAATATCGTCCATTTCCTTTTGACGCTGAGCCTCGCTTCGGGGCTTGCTTGAAACATCCTTGTGACGCCAATCGTTCGTGTCGATCGACCACTGGATGAGAGGCATGCCGACTTTGTCTGTAACACCCTTATATTTTCCGCCGGGTGCACGGAGAAGCTCGACCTCAACGCCGAATTTTTCCTCGATCTCATCGTTGACCCTGCTTATCTGACTGCTTCGCTCGGAAGCGCTGATTTCATTGAGATACTTATGGCTGTAAGTATGGTTTGCGATTTCACAGCCCATGTCAACGGCTCGCCGAATCGAATCGGCACCGCTGTCGATTCTGTTGCCTACAATAAAAAATGTTGCAACGGAATTGTTGTTTTTCAGAGCATTGAGAATTCTGTTTGTCGTTGACGGGTTGGGACCGTCGTCATAGGTCAAAGCAATCAGCTTTTCGCTTGACGGCTTGGGCTGAGTTGTGGGCTCGGGTAAAGTATTCTCCTCCTGACCGCCGACATCAATAACCTCTCCCGCCTCATTCGTTGAGGTTTCAGGCTCCTCGGGCTTGCTGCCGGGCTTGCACGAAGAAAAAACAAAAAGTGCGCAGAGCATAAGCGCAACAACAGCCAAAAAAAGCTTTTTCTTTTTCATCGGTTTATCCCCCTTAAAATATAATAACCTGACAAATATATTATATAACTTTTATACGGTTCGTTTTTTTCAATATCGCAATTAGCAAAAAAATGAAAAGGTCTTATGAAAAAAGCGGAGCATCCGAAAGGATACTCCGCCGAACTATTCAATTAAATTCTTGCGCTAATTTAATCAAATAAGCGTTAGCAAAGCTAAAACTTAAATTAGTTCTTCTTTGTGCAAACGAAAGCAGCTGCAGCAGCTACTGAAACAGCAGCGAAAACAGCGATGCCTACGGGAGCAGAACCTGTGTCAGCGGGCTGTTCAACATCTGTTGTGAATACATCAGGTGTGTACCAGCTGAGGATCTTCTCCTTGAGAGCATTGATGAGGTCTGTGATGCCGGGAAGCTCAACGCCTTCGAAAAGACCTTCGAGTTCAGCGATAAGACCGTCAACCTTGCCGTTTGTTGTGCCCTTAACAAGACCATCGAGGAATTCAACAATCTTGATAACAACGTTTTCAACATCAGCCCACTGAGTCATGCCAGCCTTAGCAAGCTCAACGATTGCGTCAAGAACGTCCTTAACTGTGAGGTTGATGTAATCCTTCTCAGTTGCAGCTTCTGTGGGGCAAACATGGTCAGCAATCTTCTCATCAGCAGCGAGAACTGAACCGCAAAGACCGCACTTAGCGTTCTGGGGAGCAGCTTCGTTGATGATTGTGTCGCCTGCAGCGTTTGTAGCAGCTTCTGTTGTTGCAGCATCAGTTGTTGTTTCTGCGAAAGCCATAGCTGAGCAAGAGAGAGCCATTACAAGAGCAAGAGCAATTGCAAGTACTTTTTTCATTTCGAACCATTCCTTTCATTTTTTATTGCAAGAGCAACAATTGTTATCTTATATTACCACATTCCTGCCTTTATGTCAATAACTTTTCCTATAAAAATGAACAGTCATAATACAAGAAATGTATAAATTATTAACATAAAGACATCATGCGGATTATAAGTTATGTAATTTTCGGCTTATTTGAAGCAGTCGTGATAGATGGTTGACCAAAGGAACCAAACATCTGCACCGCTCTGATAGTAGGAGTCGTCAACAAGCTGATTGGAAGCGTTGCCTGCGGCTCTTACGAAGCCTGTCTTTCTGAGTTCCTCAACGAAGAGGTTAGCCATTTCAGCACTCTTGAAGGTGATTCTGCCCTTCATCTTGAGCTCTGTTCTGGGCCATGTATACTTTGTAAGCTGACCTTTAACGAAGCCTGTGGGCCACCAATATTTTGCATAAGGTCTTGAGAATACCTTCTTATAGTGACCGTTGTTGCCTTCTGCCCAGTAGCAGTCCATTGACATATAGAGCCAGTCTTCTTTATCTGCGCAGTTATAATGGTTGATATCGGTAACAGCACCGCTGTTGACGCCTTCGTCGGTTGTGTAAAGACCGATTTCAGCACCGACAAGAAGCCAGCCGTACTGACCCTTCCAGAGCTGAACCATCCAGTCCTTGCCGCCATAGTTGAAACGGATACGGACCTGATCGATGAACATAGCGGTCAGAGGAGCCATGTTGTCATAAACCTCGTTATAGCCTGCGTTCATCTGCCAGCAATCCTTATCATCGGTATAGTAATAGCCGTCATTGCTGTATCTGTAGCCGAGAACCTGCTTGCCGTCCTCGTCGATAAGGTCCTTGACATTAAGTCCGGATTCCGTGTCCTTATAGTTGGGTTTTGCTGTGTCGGAACCGGCACCTGCATTGTCGTTCTTGTCGGGCTTCTTTGTGGGTGCAGGCTTGTTTGAAGTGGGCTTGTTGTTGGGGTTGACTGCGTTCTGAGTTGCATCAAGAAGAGATTCTGCAACCGAGGGGAGAGAAGTGTCAACAGAGGGAGCCTCAAAATTATAGCTCGGGGCATCTGTTGCGGTGGGACGCTCATAATTGGTCGTGGGCTGAGTTGCATCTTCCTTGTTCATAAATCCGGGAAGGATGAGCGCAGCTGCGGTTGCGGCAACAATAACGACTATCACGCTGACTGCGATAATGATAATCTTCTGTGTTGACTTGTTCATCGCTTTTACCTCTTTTCTTTATATTGATAACTAATTAAATAAATCCTTGCTTTTGCGTTATCTGACATCCTGCCAGATAAAAATTACATCTTCACCGTAGATCTTATATGTATCTTTAACGGTAGGATCAAACTGTGAAACGCTCGAGAAGCCTTTCTGATCAAGAGATTCAGCAAAAGCCTGCGACATTTCTTCATCCTTGAAGGTTATTCTGCAAAGAACTCTGAGGGGATCGGAATCTCTCTTGTTTTCGAGCTGACCGAAAACAAAGCCCGTAGGCCACCAATGAAGAGCATATGCTCTCGTAAGCTGAGGCAGATAGTTTCCGTTTCCTGCTTCGTCCCAGAGGATCGTCATTTCCATATTAAGCCATTCCTCATAGGGAGCACAGTTATAATGTCCGATTGTGCTGACGGTTCCCTTGGGTCTGGTATAAAGACCTACCTCACCGCCGACGGTTCCCATTTCACCCGAAATATACTGACCCTTCCAGATCTGAACCATATATTCCTTATTGTTATACTCAAAATGCATTCTGGCTGTATCGATGCTGAAGTCGATAAGCTGGGCGCCCCAGTCATAAAGCCTGTTATAACCGAAGTTTGCCTGAACGCAGTTGGGATCCGTGTCGTCGTTATATATGTATTCCTTTGTGCCGTAGACCTTATAGCCCAAGCTGTTGAGTCCCGAGAAGGACATATCCTTGGGCAGTTTTCCGCCCGTATTTGACGGAGGCGGAATCACAGCCGAGCCGTGAGACATATTTTCTTCGTCAAGCTGAGGAATCGTTACTCCTTCTTCCTTGTCAACAACCACGGGAGGCATTGACGGAGCTTCTGTGGGAGCGGGAGCAGTCTGAGTAACGGGAGCCGTTGTTGCCTCGGGCAGAGTCGTGGTAACGAAGAAATCCGTTATAACCTCCTGCGTTTTATCCGTTACTTCATCAATAATCTGAGAAGTTGTCGATTCTTCCGTTTTGATAAGACCTGAGCTGTTTGCTCTCAGAATGAGCGCACACACAACTGCGACAAGAACAACTGCAAGAGAGCAGATCGCAATAACGATGGCATTCTGATTTTTCTTCATTCAACTTCCTCCTTCATACCTTTTCTCTTTCTCAATATAAAAATCTGAGGGCTTCCCCTTTTTTATTCGCAAAAAACGGAGATATCTCTCACACAATTTGCATTTCATTTTTAATATTTCATTGCGTAGCAATTTCACTTATTCCGAAGGAATAAATTTCATTGTCAAACCTTGCGCTGAGCAAGGTTTGACTGGTGGAGATGGCGGTAATCGAAACCGCGTCCGAAAAATCTCTGCAGGGACTTTCTACGAGTGTATCCAGTCTTTTAGAATTCCCTCCCGCAAGCGCCGAATGGCAGGCTCATGCGTTCGGTAGACAGATTATTCATGACGGGCTATCCGCCGTTACCCGTTCACGTTCACTGCTGATCGACGCCTCTTATGCGGCCGCAGTCCTCCGCACAGAGACGGCTGCTTAGTTAAGCAGCGAGAGCAACTTTATTGTTGTCGTTTAATTTTGAAAATTGCGGATTTTATAGCGGTCCCGCACCGCTACTCGCTTATCCGGGCTCGGATTCCCCGTCGAAATCCTTTCATCCCCGTATATATTCATCGACGCAAGCTACGCTCAATATCTCTCTGAGCGTCCTTCTTTGCGGCGACTTCACGCTTGTCATAGAGCTTTTTACCCTTACAGAGTCCGATTTCAACCTTTGCCCTGCCTTTTTTGAAATAAACGCTCAGCGGAACTATCGCAAGTCCCTCTTGCTTTACCTGAGCATAAAATCTTCTGATCTCACGCTTGTGGAGAAGCAGACGCTTCGTTCTCAGAGGATCACGGTTAAAAATGTTTCCCTGCTCATAGGGACTGATGTGCATACCGTTGACAAACATCTCGCCGTCCTTGACAAAGCACCACGAGTCCTTCAGATTGATCTTGCCCTGACGGATCGACTTGACCTCCGTGCCGAAAAGCTCAAGACCTGCTTCAAGCTTTTCAAGGACAAAATAATCATGGTATGCCTTTTTGTTCTGGGCAACAATCCTGATGCCGCTGTCTTTTTCCATAAGTGTACCTCTTATCGCCACACTCGGGGGCGATTATAACATACATTAAATAAGTGTGTCAATATTAAATAATTGTTGCATCGGAAATCAAATTTTATTGTTTTGTGCAAATTTTACAACTAAACAGCTTATATTATCCGAAAACAAAACCGCTTTTATACCCGATATCCGTCAACGGCTGCCGTAAGTTCTCTTTTTTGCATAAAAATCTTTTTTCTGCTTTTTTTCCGCAGCTTCTCTCTTTGCCGCTGCCGCTCTTTTTGCCTTGACTCTCGAAAGGGGCTTTCCTTTTTTGGCGGGCTTTTTCTTCGTTTCCTTGCCGAGGTCAGGGTTTTCCTTATAGAAAACGATGCTTCCGCCGATAACCTGAATAACCTCGCTGCCCGTTGCGGCGGCAAGCTTATCGGCAAACTCTCTGGGCGTTTCGGGTGCGCTCTCAAGAAGAACCTTTATCTTGATAAGCTCTCTTTTGCGAAGAGCATCCGACACCTGAGCAACAAGAGCATCGGAAATTCCGCCCTTTCCTATCTGAAAAAGAGGCTCGAGAGAATTCGCCTGCGCTCTGAACGCAGCTCTTTCCTTACCTGTCATTCTTTTATTTCTCCAATCTGTTTTGCTATTTCACGGACTGCCTTTCCTCTGTGGCTGATGGCGTCCTTTTCCTCGGCTGTGAGCTGAGCCATGGTCTTTTCGCCGTTATATTCAACGGGATAGAACATCGGATCGTATCCGAAACCGCCGTCGCCGATAAGCTCGTGACCGATAAAGCCTCTGCATTCACCTCTTGCAACGAGCTTTCTGCCGTCGGGATAAACACAGCAGACAACGCTGACATATGCGGCTCCTCTTTCGGAATCGGGAACGCCGTCAAGCTCTCTGAAGATCTTTGCGTTATTGGCATCGTCGTCGCAGGGCTCCCCCGCATATCTTGCAGAATAAACTCCGGGAGCTCCGTTGAGATAGTCAACCGCTATGCCCGAATCGTCAGCGATGCAGGGCATGCCGCTTTCACGGCAACCGCTGTCCGCCTTGAGAAAAGCGTTTTCTTCAAAGGTTGTTCCCGTTTCCTCAACATCGGAGAGAACAACGCCCGCTTCCTCTGCAAGAAGAACTCTGATCCCCAGAGGAGAGAGAATGCGCTGAAGCTCATCTCTTTTTTTCATATTATGGGTTGCGATAATATAATCCATATCTTTATTATTCCTCGTCTTTTTCTTCTTCAAACAGTCCCTCCGCAAAAGCCGCAGGCTCGAAGGGTCTGAGGTCGTCGATGCCCTCGCCGACACCTATGAACTTAACGGGAACCTTGAGGTCGTTCTTGATCGAAAGAACAACGCCACCCTTTGCCGTTCCGTCGAGCTTCGTGAGAATGATGCCGGTGATTTCGGCAACATCCTTGAATTCCTTTGCCTGATTGACGGCATTCTGACCCGTTGTTGCGTCAAGAACAAGAAGGATTTCACGGTCAGCATAAGGAAGCTGACGGTCGATAACTCTGTAGATCTTGGCAAGCTCTTCCATGAGGTTCTTTTTGTTATGGAGTCTGCCTGCGGTGTCGCAGATAATGATGTCGGCATTTCTCGCCTTGCCTGCGCTGATCGTATCGAAAACAACGGCAGCGGGATCTGCGCCCTCCTTATGCTTTACGATATCAACGCCTGCACGGTCTGCCCAGATTTCGAGCTGATCGATCGCTGCGGCACGGAACGTATCCGCCGCACCGAGGATGACCTTCTTGCCCTCTTCCTTGAACATCGCAGCCATCTTGCCGATAGAGGTCGTCTTGCCGACTCCGTTGACGCCGATGACGAGAATAACCGAGGGAACGGTTATCATGTCGATCTCTTCGCCGCCGCTGAGAAGCTCGGCAACAATATTCTTGATTTCTTTTTTTACATCCTTAACTCTGTGGAGATTCTTTTTGAAAACCGAATCTTTGAGTCTTTCAACGATCTCGGTCGCCGTGTTGACTCCGACATCCGCCATGACAAGAATCTCTTCAAGGTCCTCGTAAAACTCATCATCCACTTCGTTTTTGCCGTAAAGCGCTGCATTGATTGCGCCCGACATGCTGTCCCTCGTCTTTTTCAGACCCCGGTTAATCTTTTCAAAAAAGCCCATCGTGTACCTCTATATATAAAATGTATTCGGATTTTACTGTTCCTTTGTGTTTTTGATTATGTTCTCAACCGTTTTTCTCAGCGAAGAATCCTTCCGTATCTCCTGAGCGATAAGGTCGGCGGAATAGAGGATCGTCGTTCTGTCCCTGTTTCCGAAATATTCGCTTATCTGCTTCTGCGTCAGCTCGGTCGTGTTTCTGACGATATAAATAGCAACCTGCCTTGCCTTTGCGGTCTTGGCATCCTTTTTCTTCGAGATTATGTCGCCCTGCGGAACGCCGTAGGTTCTGGCGGTTTCGCTGATGATCTTGTTGACGATGACCTCAACCGGTCTGCTGTCATTCATGATATCCTTGATCGCATTCTGTGCCATGGCAAGATTGATCGCCGCACCTTCGATATTGACAAGTGCATTGATCTTCTTGACTGCGCCCTCGAGCTGACGGATATTGGACTTGATCTTATCCGCAACGAACTGAACAACATCATCGGGAAGCTCAAGTCCGAGAGTGCTCGCCTTGCGCTGGATAATCGCCATTCTCGTTTCAACATCGGGCGGCTGGATATCCGCAATAAGTCCCCACTCGAAACGGTTTTTAAGACGGTCGTCAAGAACCTCGATGTCCTTGGGCGAGCTGTCCGATGTGAGAACGATCTGCTTGCCTGCCTGAGTCAGAGCGTTGAAGGTATGGAAAAACTCTTCCTGAGTCGAGTTCTTGCCTGCAATAAACTGAATGTCGTCAACAAGAAGAACGTCACAGTTTCTGTATTTTTCGTGGATCTCGTTCATTTTGTTCTTGTTGATGCCGCCGACGATAAGATTGACGAATTCCTCGCCTCTGGTAAAAATGATGTCAGCATCGGGATTCTTTGCGAGGATCTCCGTGCTGATGGCTCTGAGCAGGTGGGTTTTGCCCAGACCTGAGTTGCCGTAAATAAACAGCGGGTTATAAGCAACGCCCGGTGCCGCCGCAACAGCCTGAGCCGCCGCATGGGCGAATCTGTTTGACGAACCGACAACGAATGTTTCAAACGTGTTCTGCTCAATGCTGATAACCGAGCCGCTTTTTTCTTCGTTCTGCTTCTGTGCCTTAGCCGCAGCCTCTTCGGGATCGATGAGAACAACCTCGATCTCAAAGCCCATAACAGCCTTGAACGCATCCTTCAGCTCCTGATAAAACTGCTGCTCGATTATCTTCTTCATGAAGCTGCTTGCCGAGATTTCTGCCTTCATTCCGTCGAAGCTGAGAATGTTGAGGGGCTTGAACCATATCTCGTAGATTACCTCTCCGACACTTTTTTTCAGGTGTTCACACACCAATTGCCACATATCCTTAACGGATTCCATTAATAAACAACCTTCCTCTTTATACTGTAATTATCTATCCGGCGAATGCAACCGTGACCGTGCAACCTCTTCAAAACGATACTATTGCATTTTACTGATAATGATACATAATAGAGTCTATCACAAATCTTCTTTTTTTTCAAGCGTAAAGATACGAAAAATAACTTAATTAAAAAAATTGTTGACATTCCGCCCCAAGCTGTTATATAATGTGTATTCCGAGGGGTATTTTACCCTTGTTTAGTTATGCCCGATATCCGGTTCTTTGCATCCGCAGGTTCCGGAATAATTCAAAAGTGAAACGGAGGTTAGAAAAATGAAAAGAACTTACCAGCCCAAGAAGCGTCATCGCAAGATGGAGCACGGCTTCCGCAAGAGAATGGCTGACAGAAACGGCCGCAAGGTTCTTGCCCGCCGCAGAGCAAAGGGCAGAAAGCAGCTCTCTTATTAATTTCTGAGAGGGATGTTCAGTAATGTCCTACCCGGTAACCTTAAAACAGAATACCGAGTTTAACCGTGCTTACGGCAGGGGAAAGGTCAAAGCATCCCCCGCCTTGGTGACCTATGCTGTCAAGAACAGAGGTCTCGGCTGCCGAATCGGCATAACAGCCGCCAAAAAGCTCGGCAGCGCAGTCGAGAGAAACAGATGCCGCCGCATTATCAGGGCGGCATTCTCCTCGGTTTCGGCTCAATGCACGGGAAACTGGGATATCGTATTTGTTGCAAGGTTCAGAACAAAAAAGGTTAAAAGCACCGATCTTACCCCCGTTATGCTATCGCATCTGACGGAACTCGGAATAATCAGGAACGCATCGACGGGAGCTGATTCTTGATGAAAAAACTACTTCTTCTACTTATCCGCTTTTACCGCAGGCGAATCTCGCCTCTGTTCCCGCCGACATGCAGGTATTATCCGACCTGCTCCCAATACGCTATCGAAGCGATTGAAGTTCACGGAGCCCTCAAGGGGTCTCTTCTTGCAGCTTGGAGGCTTCTGAGATGCAACCCCCTTTTTCCCGGCGGCGTTGATCTTGTGCCGCCCAAGAAACACTCACATTCGGAGGACAAAAAATAATGTATCAAGTGCTCGGTATACCTTTCGGATATCTGCTTGATCTCATCTATCAGACGATAGGTGTGGGCAGTTATGCTGTTTCGATCATTCTTCTCACGCTCTTCACGAGATTGCTGACAGTTCCTTCAACGATCAGCCAGCAGAAGGGAATGGCAAAGACTCAGCGTATTCAGTCAAAGATCCGTAAAATTCAAACTAAATATGCAGGCGACCAGAAAAGAATTCAGGAGGAAACAACCGCTCTTTATCAGCGTGAGGGTTATAACCCCATGAGTGCGGGATGCACTCCCATGCTTCTTCAGTTTGTCATCCTTTTTGGTCTTATCGGCGCCATTTATTATCCGCTGAGCAACTTCCTCCACATCTCCAAGGCTGAAGTTACCGTTCTTACCGAGGCTGTCAAGGCTCTTCCCGCCGTTGCAAATGCAAAGAACACGGGAATCCAGCTCGAGCTTCTTGTTATGGAACATATCAAGGAACTTTCCTATCTCGTTGACAGCGGAAAGATCAGCATGGAAACCTTCAATGCCATTCAGAACACCAATTTTGAGATCTTCGGCATCTCCATGGGCGTCAAGCCCTCCGATCCGGGCGTCACAAAATGGGTATGGCTCGTTCCCGTTCTCTCATTCCTCACTTCAATGCTTTCAGGCGTATACTCCATGATCAAACAGAAGCAGCAGAATCCTTCTGCAGGCAGCAACCCCGCCATGGGCTGCATGATGTTTGGCATGCCCCTTATGTCACTTTACTTTGTTATCAACTATCCTATCGGCATCGGCGTTTATTGGATTGCATCCGGTCTTTTCGGATTCCTGACAACCGTTATCATCGGTTATTTCTACAGCCCCAAGAAAACTCTTGCAAAGCTCATGATTGACGAAACAATCGAACGCCGCTCCAAAGAAGAAAATCAAAAGCTGATCGCAGCTAAAAAAGATGATTAATTTTGGTGGTGAAATTTTTGATTAAAGAAGCTATCGGCACAGGCTCATCTGTTGAAGAAGCAAAAGAGGCTGCCCTCAGAGCTCTTGAAGCTCCCGAGGATGCAGATATCAGATATGAAGTTCTCGAAAGAGAAAAAGCAAAGCTTTTCGGTCTTTTCGGCGGTTCTCTCGCCAAGGTTAAGGCAAGCTACGAAATCGAAGACGATCCCTTCGCAAAGGCAAAGGATTATGTTCTGACAATTCTCAAGAATCTCGGCGTCAGCGATGCTGAGATCAGCGTTGAAGCAGACGACGAGGATGTCCGCATCTCAATCAACTGCGGCGACGACTACGGCTCGGTCATCGGCAGAAGAGGTGAAACTCTTGATGCTATTCAGTATCTCACCCGCCTTGTAATCAACAGAGGCTCTGATGATTACAGAAGAGTTTCCATCAATGTCGGCAACTACCGTGAAAAGAGAGAAAATACTCTCCGTTCTCTTGCTCGCAAGAATGCGGCAAAGGTCAGAAAGTACGGCAGAAATGTTGTTCTCGAGCCTATGAATCCCTATGAGCGCAGAATTATCCACACAACCGTTCAGGATATCGAAGGCGTTACCTCTCACTCCGTCGGAAGCGACTCCGACCGCAAGGTTGTTATCACCCTCGAGGAAGGCGTTAAGCCCACTCACAGCGGCGGTTACAACAAAGGCGGCAGAGGCGGATATAACAAGGGCGGCAACAGAGGCGGCTACAGAGGAGGCAAGCCCTCTTACAACAAGAGCGAAGCTTCTGCTCCTTCAAGACCTCCCCGCTCGGATTCCGCAGGCGCATCGCTTTACGGCAGAATCGACCTCAATAAATAATCAAAATAACTCCTTGCTTCGGCAGGGAGTTTTTATTTTGCCTGACAGTTTTTGTAAATAACTGTCAATTCTGTCCGCAATTTGTTGACAAAAGAAGGAAAATATGATATAGTTTCTCAAATCCTTATTGCACCGCAGAGTATTATATCGGGGAGGAAAAACAATGTTTGCAGGGTTTATAAGAGAGATCGACAGCGTGGGCAGAGTCGTTATTCCCATGCAACTCAGAAAAGAGCTCGGAATGGTTGAAAAAGGAAGCAAGGTTGAGATGTTCTCCGACGGAAAGCAGATCATTCTCAAAAAAGCAATCGAGGACTGCATCTTCTGCAAATCGGAAGAAGAGCTCACCGAATTTGAAGGCAAATTCATCTGCAAGGCTTGCCTTGAAAAAATCAAAAGCGCAGAACAGTTCGCTGAATAATGAACGACTTATCACCCAAAGGCTTCTTTGGGTGATTTTTTTGTTTTCCTGCGAATATATTTGTAAAAAAATAAACCGTATTCGGTTTTGCAGGGAGCGGATAAAATGGATTGGCATTCTTTTTCTGCCGAAAAAACAGCACAGTTGCTGAAATCGGATATTAACAGGGGACTTTCGGATTCCGAAGCAAAAAAGAGAATCGAAAAAAACGGAGCAAATGAGCTTCAGGGACGAAAAAAGATTTCGGTTATAAAAAGATTTTTCGAGCAGTTCAAGGATTTCTGCGTCATAATCCTTTTCATCGCCTGCATCATTTCCTTTGCAACGGGAATCATTGAAGGCAAGGGAGATTTCGTTGAGCCTGTCGTCATTCTCATCATTGTCGTTCTCAACGCTGTCATCGGCGTTATTCAGGAGCAGAAAGCCGAGAAGGCGATTGAGGCGCTCAAAAAAATGTCTGCTCCGACCGCCTGCGTTATCAGAGGCGGAAAAACAAAGAATATTCCCGCTTCGTCGCTCGTTGACGGCGATATTATATGCCTCGAAAGCGGAGATATGGTCCCTGCAGATGCAAGGCTTATTTCTTCAAATTCTCTCAGGGTTCAGGAAAGCTCGCTGACGGGAGAGTCCGTGCCCTGTGCAAAAGATGCCTCGGCGACTCTCGACGCTTCATGCTCTCTCGGCGACAGAAAAAACATGATATACTCATCAACAACCGTTATGGCAGGCAACTGCACGGCAATCGTTACCGAAACGGGAATGAATACGAAGGTCGGCAGAATTGCAGGGCTTCTTGCTGAAGAGAACGCCCCTCAGACTCCTCTTCAGCAACGCCTCGGCAAAGTCGGAAAAGCTCTCGGTATCGGTGCAGTTGCAATATGTGCGGTTGTATTTTTGCTCGGCATCATCCGTCAGAGCGGTATTCTTCCCTCGTTCATGCTTGCGGTCAGCCTTGCCGTTGCGGCAATTCCCGAGGGACTGCCTGCCGTTGTGACGGTCGTTCTCTCGATGGGAGTTCAAAGGCTGGCAAAAAGCAACGCAATAATCCGATTTCTGCCTGCGGTTGAAACTCTCGGAGCGGCAACGGTTATCTGCTCTGACAAAACGGGTACGCTCACTCAGAACAAAATGACCGTAACAAAAATCTGTTCGTATTCGGGCGAGATCAAACCTGACAGCCCGACGGCGAAAAAAATTCTGCTCTATGCTTCTCTCTGCAGCAACGCAAAAGAAATCAAAAAAGGAAAAAAGACCGAGTTTTCGGGCGATCCGACAGAAACCGCCATTCTTTCGGCGGCAAAACTGCAAAACATCAATTTCAGCTCCGAGGAATATGTCCGTCACTATGAAAATCCGTTTTCGGGAGAAAGAAAACGCATGTCCGTCATCTGCTCGGAAAACGGCAGCAAGCTTCTGCTCGTAAAAGGTGCGCCCGATGTTATTCTCCCCCGCTGCATAAAATTTCTTTCCTCGGGCGGTGTTATGCCGCTCACGGCAAACCGGCGAAGCGGTATTCTTAGGCTCAATGAAGAAATGGCGGGAAATGCGCTTCGGGTCATCGCCGTTGCCTACAGACCTGCACAGAGCATAAATGATTCCGAAGAGGATAACCTTATTTTTGCAGGCCTCATCGGCATGACTGATCCGCCCCGTCCCGAAGCGGCGAAAGCGGTTTCGGTCTGCAAAAAAGCAGGAATAATTCCCGTCATGATTACGGGCGACCATATCAGAACAGCATGTGCCATCGCCGAAGCCCTCGGAATTGCTGACAAAACGACAACCGCTGTCACGGGTGCACAGCTCGACAGACTCAGCGACTCCGAGCTTGCGGAAAAGATCGGAAGCTGCAGGGTTTTTGCAAGAGTCACTCCCGAGCACAAGGTCAGAATCGTCAAGGCATTCCGAGCAAGAGGGGAAACCGTTGCCATGACGGGTGACGGAGTCAACGATGCTCCCGCTCTCAAGGCGGCGGACATCGGCTGCGCCATGGGAAAAAGCGGAACTGATGTTGCAAAAAACGCCGCAGATATGATACTGACCGATGACAATTTTGCGACGATAGTCAAAGCCGTTGAGCAGGGCAGAGGAATTTACGATAACATCAAAAAAGCCGTTCATTTTCTTCTCGGAACAAACATCGGTGAAATTCTTGCCGTGTTTTTTGCTTCCGTTCTCGGCTTTTCAAATCCCCTGCTTCCGATTCAGCTTCTTTGGGTCAACCTCGTAACGGATTCGCTTCCTGCCATTGCTCTCGGAACTGAAAAAACAGAGAAAGACATTATGCTCCGCTCTCCCGTTCCTGCTTCAAAAGGCTTTTTCTCTGACGGATTATGGCTCGACATAACGCTTGAAGGAGCTTTTGTCGGAGCGTTGACCCTTCTCGCCCACTCCATAGGGAACCTCGTTTTCGGCGGTGTCGGCGGAACGATGGCATTCTGCACTCTGAGCTTCTGCGAAATCGCCCACGCAATCAACACCCGTTCCTCGGGCTCGGTTTTCAGGGCAGGATTTTTCTCGAACCGCATGATGAATATCGCCGTTGTTATCTGCGTTATTCTTCAGACTGCCGTTATCTGCATTCCTCAGCTTTCGGCTCTTTTCGGCACGGTTCCCCTCAATCTCCCCCAATGGCTGACCGTTATCGCCCTTTCTTCAATGCCCCTTATTATCGGCGAAGCAGGCAAGCTTCTTTCGGGCAGAAAAAGCAAATATAACTAATATATTAAATTTATCTTTTTTCTAATATAGAATATTGTTTCGGCACTCTTTTGTTATCATATAAATTGGAATATAATGTAAATGAACGGAGTGACCGTTTTGTCAAAAACACTTGTCTTGACCGAAAAGCCGTCTGTTGCCAAGGATATTGCCCGTGTTCTCGGGTGCAAAAAGAACGGCAACGGATGCATTATCGGTGATAAATATATCGTCACATGGGCTCTCGGCCACCTTGTAACTCTTGCAGATCCCGAAGCCTATGATGCAAAATATAAAACCTGGCGCATGGAGGACCTTCCGATGCTCCCGAGCAGCATGAAGCTCGTTGTTATCGGGCAGACCTCCAAGCAGTTCAGAGCCGTCAGCTCTCTTCTGCTCAGCAGCGAAGTCGACAAGGTCGTTATCGCAACCGATGCAGGGCGTGAGGGCGAGCTCGTTGCACGCTGGATCATTAGAAAAGCGGGCTGCAAAAAGCCGATGCTGCGTCTGTGGATCTCGTCGCAGACCGATAAGGCTATCCGTGAGGGCTTTGCCTCGCTTAAACCTGCTTCTCAATATGATAATCTCTATAAAAGCGCTCAATGCCGTGCCGAAGCTGACTGGCTCGTCGGTCTGAATGTCAGCCGTGCGCTGACCTGCAAGCATAACGCTCAGCTTTCCGCAGGAAGAGTCCAGACACCCACCCTTGCAATGATTGTAAAGCGTGAGGAAGAGATCCTCCGTTTCCGCCCCAAGGACTATTTCACGGTCAAGGCGGATTTCGGCGGTTATACCGCTCTTTATAAGGATTCCCGCAATCAGGCAAGATTCTTCGATGCTGCCGCCGCTCAGCAGATCGCCGACGAAGTCAGAGGCAAAAGAGGCGTTCTTTCCGAAGTTAAGAAGGTCTACCGCTTCAAGGCTCCGCCTGCGGCATATGACCTGACAGAGCTTCAGAGAGATGCAAACAAAAAATACGGCTATTCGGCAAAGCAGACTCTTTCGCTCATGCAGAGTCTTTACGAAACCCATAAGCTTCTCACCTATCCGAGAACAGATTCCAGATATATAACCAGGGATGTTGCCTCAACTCTCCCCGAAAGACTCAAAGCGGTCGCAATCGGCCCCTATAAGGATGCTGCAAACGCTATCCTGCGCACAAAGCCGATCCCCACAAAATACATCGTCAACGATGCCAAAGTAACCGACCACCATGCAATCATTCCGACGGAGCAGTATGTTGACCTCAACAAGCTCAGCCGTGAGGAAAGACACATATACGACCTCGTTGTCAGACGCTTCCTTGCCGTGCTCAGCGCTCCGTTTGAATATGACGAAATGCAGGTTAAAATCACCGTCGGCAAGCATAATTTCTATACCAAAGGGCAGGCTGTCAAAGCTGCAGGCTGGAAGGCTCTTTATGATTCCTCTCTTTCCGATGAGGAGGATGACGGCGACGATATCCGTGCTCAGTCCCTGCCCGCTCTTTCTCAGGGAGCACCCGTTTTCCCGAAGGAAGTCCGAATCTGCTCAGGCAAAACAACTCCTCCTGCAAGATATAACGAAGCAACGCTGCTCACCGCCATGGAAAACCCCACGGGACAGGTCGATGACGGCTCACTTCGTGATGCACTCAAAACCGCAGGCGGTCTGGGTACGCCTGCCACGAGAGCAGATATCATTGAAAAGCTTTTTGACTCCTTCTGCATTGAAAGAAGGGGCAGAGAAATATTTCCCACCTCAAAGGGAAAGCAGCTCATCGACATCGTTCCCGAGGACCTCAAATCAGCAGAGCTGACCGCAAGATGGGAGCAAAGGCTCTCTCTCATCGCCAAGGGCGGCGCAAACGACAAACAGTTCATCTCCGAAATGCGAAGCTATGCAACTGCTCTTGTCGGTGCGGTCAGATCGAGCGAAGCGAAATACAAGCACGACAACATGACCCGTGAGCCTTGTCCCGAATGCGGAAAATATCTTCTTGAAGTCAACGGCAAAAAGGGCAAGATGCTCGTTTGCCAGGACAGAGAATGCGGCTACCGCAAGAGCATATCCGTTATCACAAACGCACGCTGCCCCGAATGCCATAAAAAGCTCGAGATGAGGGGTGAGGGCGAGAAAAAAGCCTTCTTCTGCGTGTGCGGTTACAGAGAAAAGCTCTCCGACTTTGAAAAGAGAAAAGAATCTGCAGGCGCAGGCAAGCGTGATGTTGCAAAATATATGCAGCAGCAGTCCAAAGCTAAAGCGTCAAGCAATCCCCTTGCCGACCAGCTTGCAAAATGGATGGAGGAAAACCAATGAAACGATTGATTTCGGTTTTAATGGCGATTGTTCTTCTGCTGATATGCCCTTCCTGCACGAAAAAAGGAAGCGGAAAATCGATCTCCTATCCTCTGAGTGCCTCACCGTCGACCCTTGACCCCCAATATGCAGGTGAGCTCAACGCACAGATAATCATAAACAACACCTTCGAGGGACTGGTACGCTTTGATCCTGACGGAAAAATCATTCCCGGAATCGCCAAGGAATGGAGCATCTCCCCCGACGGCAAAACATATACCTTCACTCTCCAAGAGGGCACGGAATGGTTTTGCCCGACTGTTCTGAAAAGCGAATTCGGAAGCGATTTCTATAAACGCTTTTCGAGCGAAAAGGTAACGGCTCACGACTTTGTTTTTGCGTTTCAGAGAGCCGTTCTCCCTGAAACAAAATCTCCGAACGCCCACCGTCTTTTTGTTATCGAAAACGCATCAGAGGTTTATTCGGGAAGCTACAGTGAAAACCTTCTCGGAGTTACCGCTCCCGATGACCATACTCTCATCATCAAGCTTACCGAAAAGTGCGATGATTTTCTTGAGCGGCTGACGGAGAGCGTTTTCATGCCTTGCAACGAGGATTTTTTCAACGCCATGAACGGCAGATACGGACTGAGCAACAGACACATTCTCTGCAACGGTCCTTTTTACATCAGCTCGTGGGATCCCGAAACTTCTCTGACCGTCAAGCGAAACAGCTATTATGCAGGCAAGCAGGAGGTTATGCCTGCTTCGGTCGTTTTCTCGTTTGACCCGAACAAATCCTCGGTTTCACAGAAGCTTTCCGCAGGCGGTGCAACTGCCGCTCTTCTGCCTCCCGACTATCCGATTCCCGAAAACTGCGTTTCAGTCAAAAAGAGTGAAAACTCTGTTTTCGGTTTCATTTTCAACTGCTCCGATCCCGTTCTGAGCCTTGCATCGGTAAGAATTGCGCTTTGCAAAGCGATCGACCGAAGCCTTTTCTCCGAAACGGAAACTGCTCAGCTTCAGAACGGATTCGTTCCGAAAAGCTGTCTTGTCGGCACCGATTCTTACAGAAGCAAGGTCGGCGCTCAGACTCTCTGCATTGAGCAGAATCTTGATGAATCTCAGAAGCTCTGGAAAGAAAGCCTGAATCAGCTCGGAAAAGACACGGTTTCGCTGACTGTCCTCTGCCCCGAATGGCTCGACACTCCCGTCAGACAGCAGCTCCAGATATGGCAGAAAACGCTCGGCATCAGCCTCGGAATCACCGTTGAAAACAAAACGCCCGAGGAAATCGAAGAATGCGTTGCAAGCGGAAATTACCAGATCGCTCTTTCGGGAATTGAATCGCCCTACGATAATGCGGCGGATTTTCTTGCCTCATTCTCCGACGGCGGTGTCTTCAGATTCAGCTCCGTCGGCTATCAGAATGCTGTTTCATCGCTTCTTTCCGCCGAAAGCTACGACGGTATAATCACGGGGTGCTTCAATGCGGAAAACTTCATTCTTCAGAATGCGATCATGTTCCCGCTGTATTCCCGTTCAAGCAATTTTGTGGTTTATAATGAGGCTGACGGAATCTATCTCATCGGTGCCGAAAACAGCGTGAGCTTCATCGGCGCAAAGAGGTATGACTGATGAAGCCGAAAGAATCAACCGTGCTCGCCGCTGTTTCGTGGACTGCGGTTGCCGTCTGCATGGGAATCATATTCTTCCTTTCATCGCAGGACGGCAGCGGCTCACAAGCTCTGAGCGATAATTTTACTTCTTTTCTCGGTCTGCCGTTATATTTTGTCCGTGCAGTCAGAAAAGCGGCGCATTTCCTCGAGTTTACGGGGCTCGCCATGCTTTTCTTCAATGCGCTATACAGAAGCTTCGGCCGCTTCAGACCGTTTCTCTCGTTTCTTCTTACCGCCGCCTATGCCGCAAGCGATGAATTTCATCAGCTTTTTGTTGACGGCAGGGCGTGCCGATTTTTCGATTTCTTCGTTGACTGCGCAGGTGCGGCAACGGGAATTGCAGTTCTATATCTTCTCATTTTTCTTTTCGGAAAACTGAAATCATGGAGGGGTTAATTTTGAATACAGGCACAAAATTCATGGCAGCAGGCGCAACGGCAGGAGCTGTTGCGGCAGGCATACCCGTTGTTTACGGACTTGTCAGAAACATGATGCCCAAGCCCTTGGATGAAAATGACCGTCTGAGAGTTGAAAACGGAAGCTTTTATGCTCAGAACGGTGCAATGATTTTTCTCAGGGGCATCAACCTCAACGACGAGCTGTTCTTTTTTAAGAAGAACGGCATGGACATGCCTGCAAAAAACTATGATATTTTCGATGCTTTCGAGGAACGCTTCGGGCGTTACGGTGCAAGAAAGCTGATTCAGACCTATAACGAAAATTTTATCTCTTCCGCTGACCTTAAAAGCATAAAAAAGCTCGGTGCAAACTGCGTGAGAATCCCTCTCCGTTACAGAAGCCTTTTCCGCAAGGAAAGCTGCAAGGGTGACATCGATTTCGACTATCTTGACGGAGTTATCGAAGCATGCCGCAAGGCAGGGCTTTATGTCATTCTTGACCTTCATTCCGCCCCCGGATATCAGAATAACGATTCAGCTTGCCCGAGCAATTCCGAATCGATTCTTTTCGATTCATCGAAGGCGGCATTTGAAGCCCGCAACGCTGTTATCCGCCTGTGGACTCAGGTTGCCGCTCACTATAAGGACGAGCCCTCGATTGCTGCATTTGATCTTCTCAACAGACCCCTCAACAAAACCGCTCTCTGGCAGGAAAAGACGGATGCTCTCAACAAATTCTATCTCAGGCTTTACAAAGCCATCCGCACGGTTGACTCCGAGCGAATTCTCATCATGCAGTCGCCCCACTCAACCGAGGAGCTCCCCGTTTTTGACTCCCCCGTGAAGAATATCGCATACGGCTTATATTCCCATTTCAACACCACATTTGAAACAGACGCTCTCGTTGAGGGCATCAAAAAAATAAAGAACAGAGATATTCCTGTTGTTATCAGCAAGCTCCGCTCCGAGGATAACACGGAATACCTGCTCACCGGTCTGAGTGACAACGGCGTTTCATGGCTCTTCGGCGATTTCAAAGGACCCGAGGGCTGCGGCTGTCTTTATACCGGCAGTCCCGAGCCTGCCGATTTCGACACAGATAATTTCGACGCAATAACCGAAAAATGGACAAAGCCCCTTGCAACCAAGAACTTCACGCTCAACAAGGAGCTCGCAAAAACTCTGAAAAACTATTTCGGATACGGCTGCGTTTCGTTTTCTTCTTCCGAAAAAGCGGAGAAAAAAATCCCCGTCAGAATCAAAGTCCGTTTCGGCAGCAATATTGTCATCGGCAAAAATTCCGACAAGAAGCTGAAGCTGAAAGATAAAAAATCATGATTAATTCTGAAGACAAAATTCTGATTGCGAAATATGAGGACAAGCTCCGCCAATGCAGCGAAAACTCGATGATAACCTGCACGGGCTTTCTGAACATGCATGAACGCTCGCTCCTCTCTTCCCTGCATCTGTCTGAATTTGACACGAAAACGGTCTTTTACGGTATATTTGAAGATGCCGAGCGGACGGCCGCCGTTTTTCTCCCCTATTATATCGAAGCGAACGATTTCTCCTCTCTTACGGAATATTTCAGAGAGAACCCTGACGAAAACCCTCTTGCCCTGATCGGGGTTGAAAAAGACCGCTTCTCTCCTGCCCTTTCTCACCGTGATTATCTTGGTGCGCTTATGGCTCTCGGAATCAAAAGAGATATTACGGGGGACATCTCCGTTTCCGAAAACGGATGCAGAATTGCCGTTCTTTCGCATATGGCTGAATTCATCTGCGAGAATCTCGAGAAGGCAGGAAGAGGTACTCTGAAAGCAAAAATCATCTCTCCTTATGAGCTTTTGCAGGACGAAAAACCTCTCGGAACTGCCGACAGCTTCACGGTTTCTTCGCTCCGTCTTGACAGCGTTGTCAAAAACGCTTTCGGAGTTTCCCGAAACGATGCATGCAGAGCTATTGAAAGCGGGCTCGTCTATATCAACGATACCGAATGCCTTAAATGCGACAAAAAAATTGTCTGCGGCGACAAAATTGTTTTTCGCAGAAAAGGCAGGATCATCGTCGGCGACTGCTCGGGAGTTTCAAAAAAAGGGCGGATAATCGTCAATGTCCGCAAATTCACCTCAAAACAGATGTGAACATTGACCAATTGTCAGACTTATAAATTGTGTAAATCGTTCAAAAAAGCTCTTTTTCCTTGAAAAAGAGCTTTTTTTGTGATACAATTTATATATTCATGTAACAGGCATGAATTTATGGGACAAAAGATTTTGAACAGAAAGGAAGGGTAATGTGCAGAAAGACACAAAAAAACTTATCTCCTCAACCTTCGTCGAGCTTCTCAGCTCAAAACCGTTTGACAAAATCACGATCAAGGATATTGTTGATGCTTGCGGCATAAACAGAAATACATTCTATTATTATTACAGCGATATCTATGATCTTCTTGAGGAGATCTTCAAAAAAGAGCTTAATGAAATCGTCGAAGGTCATCGTGAAACGGGCTCCTATGTCGAGGGACTTATCAAGGTTGCAAACGTTGCATATGAGCATAAAAAGCTTATCAACAACATCTGCTCCTCCCGAAGCTATGAGTATCTTGAAAATTATATGTATAAATCCTGCAAGCATATCATGATCGATGTTGTCACCAATGCGGCAACGGGGCTTGATGTTCCCGATGAGGATATCGAGTTCATCGCTTCTTTCTATGAATACGCTTTCATCGGAATTATTTCCGAATGGTTCAGAACGGGTATGCGTGAATCTCCGACAAAATTTGCAAGCCAGCTCTGGCTCGTTGTTGACGGAATCCGCCGTGCTCTCAGAAAAAGCGCAAAGAGAAAGTTTGATCTTTCATAATGGTTGATATTATTTTTGAGGATTCTTCAATAATTGTCTGCATGAAGCCTGCAGGGCTTCAGAGTCAGGGCGGCAAAAACGATCTGGTTGCGATGCTTGACGGATACTTTGAAGGCAACGAGCCGTCGGCAAAAGCCTATCCCGTTCACCGTCTTGACAGAGAAACGGCAGGCATAATGGTGTTTGCCAAAAACAGTCTGTCTGCGGCTAAGCTTTCGGCACAGATAACCGAAGGAAAGATGAAGAAGCATTATTACGCCGTTGTTCAGGGCAAACCCGAAAACGAATCGGGAATTCTGAAGGACCTGCTTTTTCATGACAGACAGAAAAACAAGACCTTCACCGTCAAAAAAAGCAGAAAAGGCGTCAAAGAGGCATCTCTCGAATATAAGGCTGTCGGACATGCCAAAGGATTATCGATGCTCGACATTCTTCTTCACACGGGAAGAACGCATCAGATAAGAGTTCAGTTTGCTTCGAGAAAAATGCCGCTTTACGGCGACGGAAAATACGGCGGAGGAAGCGGCAGGCTTGCTCTCTTCGCACATAAGCTTGAATTTTCTCACCCGATAACCAAAGACCCTCTCTGCTTCACGGCAAAACCCGATTCAAATGAATATCCGTGGAACATGTTTTAAGCAAAGAAAAAGACCACTCTCGCATGAGAGTGGTCTTTATGTTTGTTGTCAGTTATCAGCCAACGTTTTCAGAGATGAAAGCGATAACCTTCTCAACGATAGGTGTAGCCTTCTCGATGATGGTCTTAACTGTAGCAATAACCTGCTCCCAGTCAATACCCTTTACAACTTCGACAACCTTTTCGATAATTGCAGAAAAATCCATCTTTTTGTCATCCTTTCAAAATAATCTGTACGGGCCTGCCATACATATGTGTTATATTTTAACACTTAAATCAAAATCTGTCAACCTTTGAGAAAGAATTTCGCTTGTTTTCGATAAAACAAATATAAATTCAAAGCGGTTAAGAGAGTCTTAAACGGCTGAGTGTGCGTAAAATCAACCTTTCGGAACTTCTTTTTTCCGTTTTATGCTTCAGAAATGCGTCAGTTTGCGTGCAATCAGCTATTTGTGCGGCGAAGGAATACACAGGTATTTCGAGGCGCAAAAACGGCTGAGTGTGTGCAAAATCACGCATTTATGAGGCATAAAAAGAAAAAGCCGAGGAAAGAGAGTTTACTCTTCCTCGGATTTTTCTCGTATAAAACGGGGGGGACAAAAGATGGTAGTGGTTTAAATTATTGATTTGCCTTCTTGGAATACTTGGCAAGATAAACAACTCTCATAAGAGCGGATTCAACGGGATTGATCGTCTTAGCCTTGCCGAATACCTTTGAACCGAGAAGAGCAAGCGCACTTTTGCTCATTATCATGTCAACCGCCTGAGCGTCGCCTTCAACTGCACCGCAGCAAAGAGCACCCTGATCCTTGAGAAGAACGGCATTCTTGCCTTTGATCTTCTTTCCGCAGTTGTCAACGGTTGCGGACTTAACTTTTGTTCCGCAGATCTGAGCAAAGTCATCAAGCAGAGGCTTCATGGGCTTATGGAGCTTTGAAACAGCAACGACCTCACTTGATGTGTTATGAATAATATGGTTGAATTTTGAATTTGAAAGATAAACATTGCGATGAGCGAGAGCGGAATCTCCGATGCTTGCGGAACAATGGCAAGTGAAGATATCCATTGTGATTTCGGAACCGTCAGCTTCGTTTGTGAAGATGATTTTTCCGTTCTCTCTGTCGTAGGTACTATTATATACCAACGATTTATCAATTTCAACTGTTTTTTTATCTTTTACGAGCATGTCTGCCATTTTTGAACAAAACTCATCTAAAGTGTCCGCTTTTATGCCAAGCTTTTCTTTGGCGTTTGAAAGGATATAATCCGTGCAGACATTTTCGAGCATATTGGCAACATCAAATGCCTCTGCGCTGTCCTTGCCGAAGCAGAGAGCGCCGTGATGAGCCATGATAACAGCCTTTGAGGGCGACATATGCAGAGCGTTGGTTACGCCTTTTCTGAGCTTCTTTGTTCCGGGCAGACCGTAGGAACCGATGAGCACCTTGCTGCCGATAAGCTTCTCGGCTTCGCCCGTGACCTTGTCGATCCCCTCTGAAAGAGTGCTGATAACGGAAGCAACCTTCTGATGAGTGTGGATAACAAAACCTGCTTCGGGGTATGCCTTGTAAACCTCGGCGTGGATGCCTTTTTCGGATGAGGGCTTGACGCTTCCGCCCCATTCAAGGGTTTCAACAGCAACCTCAACGATGTCATCGGGAGTCAGTCCGATATAGGACTTGCCGCTGGGAGTTATAACAAATGTTTTCTCGTCAACACGGCAGCTTACATTACCCCAGGTTCTCGCAATAAGACCTGTTGCAACGAGCTTTTCGCCGGCTTCGATAACGAGCTTTTTAGCGGTTAAAACATCCATTTTCTATTTTCCTTTCGGAGAATCGGAAGGCGGAGATCCGCCTCCCGTAATCTGTTATGTGAATTGAATTATTTCTCGAGGCAAACGATGTTTTCAAATACTCTGTCGAATGCAGCAACTGCATCGTCGATCATTTCGGGTGTGTAAGCAGCGCTGGTGTAAAGACGGCTGCCTGCAAGAGTTACAAGACCTTCTGCCATGTAAGCTGCACCCATGTGAGTCATTTCCTTCTTGCGTGCGGATGTTGCGCTGAGAACGCCGGGGATGCCCCAAGGCTTCTTCCAGTTGATCGAATAGTTCATTGTGCCGACTGTTTCGAGATGGCAGATCGAGCCCTGATTGAATGCAACGAAGGGAAGATCTCTCTTCTTGATGATCTCCTGAAGACCTGCTGTAAGTCTGTCACCCATCTGGGCTGCCTTGTAGCAAGCATCAGCCTTTTCCATCTCTTCAAGCATTGTGTAACCTGCGATACAGCTGAGGGGGTTAGCAGTCATTGTACCGCCGCAGAATGCCTTCTTGATCTTCTTGCCGTCACCGTCAAGACCTGAGCCGAGGTGCTTCATATATTCCTTCTTGCCGCCGAGACCGCCTGCACCGGGATATCCGCCTGCCATAACCTTGCCGAAAACGGTAAGGTCGGGAGAAACGCCGAAGTAACCCTGAGCACCGCTCATGCTGACACGGAAAGCCGTAACAACCTCGTCGAAGATAAGGAGTGCGCCGTACTTGCGGCAAAGGGTTTCAACGCCCTTGCAGAAATTCTTGTCAACGGGTCTTGTGCCGCTTTCGGGACCGACGGGCTCAAGCATAACGGCTGCTGTGCCGCCCTTGAGTCTGTTTGCCTTGAGCTTTCTTTCAAGGTCGTTGAGGTCACCGGGGAAGAATTCATCTGTATCTCTGAAGCAGAACAGCGGAACGCCGGGAGCCTGAGTAAACTTTGAGCCGGGAACACGGATGCTGTAGCCGAGCTGATCCGACCAGCCGTGGTAAGCACCGCCCATTTTAAGGATCTTCTTCTTGCCTGTTGCAAGACGGGCAACACGGATAGCTGTCATACATGCTTCGGTACCTGAACCGAGCATACGGAACATGTCGACGCTGGGAATAAGGTCTGCAATCTTCTTGCCGAGCTTATACTCATACTCATGGAAAAGACCTGTTGAGGGTCCGCAGGTGTTGAGAAGCTCAATAACAGCTTCACGAACTGCAGGAGGATTGCTGCCGAGAACGGTCGGACCGCCTGCCTGAAGGAAGTCATAATATCTGTTACCGTCGATATCATAAAGATATGCGCCTTCAGCCTTTGTGAAAACAAGGGGGAAGGGATAGTTGAAAGCAAGGTTATGCTGAACACCGCCGGGGATGATCTGCTTAGCCTCTTCGATCATAACCTTTGACTTTGCGCATTTCTTATCAAAATATTCCTCTTCATATCTCTTGAGAGCTTCGGGAGAGATCGTATAAATCGGCTTTTTGATAAGATCGTCGAGCTGCTTCTGAACAGCCTGAGCGTCGGGATAATTGATAATTCCGTGGTTAGACATTTGAATTTCCTCCTGTAAAAAATTATGTAAAATAAAATTAAAACCTGTAAATACACGCAGGTATTGACTATAAAATGATTATATCATATACGGGAAAATTATTCAAGTCCGAGTTTTTTTGCCATTTCGGCAGTTTTAAGCTCGAGAAGCTTTGAAACGCCTTCCTCCTGCATGGTTACGCCGTAAAGCATGTCAGCCTCGTCCATCGTGCCTCGTCTGTGAGTGATGAGGATGAACTGCGTGCTGCCCGTCATGTTGCGCACATAGCTCGCATAGCGGGAAACATTGACATCGTCGAGAGCCGCCTCAACCTCGTCGAAGATACAGAACGGAGCGGGAGTGACCTTGAGAATTGCAAAAAGAAGCGCAATTGCGGCAAGTCCCTTTTCACCGCCCGAAAGAAGGTCGATATTCTGAACATTCTTGCCGGGGGGCTGGACCCTGATGTTGATGTTGCATTCGAGAACATCCTGCGGATCGTCGAGAACAAGCTCCGCCTTACCTCCGTCAAACAGATCTCTGAAGGTTTCGCCGAAGTTGTTGTTGATTCTTCTGAACTGTTCTCTGAAGCGTTCAGCCATCTTGCCCGTCAGTTCTTCGATAAGCTTGATAAGCTCTTCCTTTGACTTTTCAATGTCGGCAAGCTGACCGCTCATATATTCGTAACGCTCGGAAACCTCTTTATATTCTTCAACCGCACCGACATTGACCGAACCGAGAGCTCTGATCTTATTCTTGATTTCCTGAAGAGTCCGCTGGGATTTCGGAATATCCTCGAGAACAATATTCATTTCGGTAGCTTCACGCAGGGTGAGCTGATATTCGTCATAGAGCTTGTTCTGAGCCGTTTCGAGCTCTTTCTGCATTGAATCACGGCGTTCCTCAAGCCTTGCAAGCTCGTTGCCGAGTCTTTCTCTTTCGGCTGTCTTTTCACGCTCACGGTTTCTCAGAGCCGTGCTTTCGCCCTCTGACTGAGTTCTCTTTTCAATGAGCTCTTTGATTCTTTCTCTTGTTTCTTCCGCATTTTTCCTGAAAGATGCCGCCTTTTCTTCAAGAGCGGCGATCTCCGCCAGCTTCTCTTCGTTAAGGCGTTTTATCTCCTCGATCTCTGCATTGAGTCGGTCTGCCCTCTTACTGAACGCATCCTTGCGGCGAAGGCTCTCCTGAACGGTTTCGTTGTCCGCCTCGATCTCCTTTCGCATGGCAACGATTTCGAGATTGAGAGAATTCTGGATCTCGCCCGATTCCTCACGCAGCTTGTCGATCGATTCTTTTTCTTCGTTAAGCTCGGTCAGAGAAGCAGTCAGCGCCTCTGCTTCGGCATTGACACCTTCGAGCTCCTCGTCCGCTTTTTCTTCCGTTGCAAAAGCATCTGCAATTCTCTGCCTTGCTCTTGCTTTCTCGGCTTCAAGCTCGTCGATATGTCCCTTTGCGGCGGCGAATCTGTCGCTGACAAGCTTCAGCTCGCTTTCGGCACGGATGATGTTCTCCTGAACCTTTATGAGTTCAGCCTCGGAAGCATCAAGCTCCGCCTGAACGAGAGCAAGCTCTTCGGAAAGATTCTTGAAAACGCCCTGCTTTTCATCAAGCTGTTTTTCAAGAGCGGCAACCTTTTCTTTCAGACCGTCTATTTCGTTCGCTCTGCTGAGGAAGCCCGTTCCCGAGCCTCTCGAGCCGCCCGTCATCGAGCCGCCCGCATTAAGCACCTGACCGTCAAGAGTCACGATTTTGAAACGGTACGAATACTTCTTCGCCATTTCGATGCCGTTGTCGATGTTGTCAACGACCGCTGTTCTTGCAAGCAGAGAGCCGATGATTTCGGCATACTTGGAATCGAATTCGAGAAGCTTATCCGCCATGTCAACAAAGCCCTCGCAGTTTTCAAGTCCCTTTTCGGTAAACGGTCTTGACTTGACCGAGGTCAGAGGCAGGAATGTCGCTCTGCCCGCTCTGTTGTCTTTAAGATAATTGATTGCACGCTTTGCTGTGTTTTCGTTGTCGGTAACGATATTCTGAATCGCCGCACCGAGAGCGGTTTCAATCGCAACCGCATATTCCGCAGGAGCGGTTATAAGCTGAGAGAGCGTTCCGTGAATGCCCTTGAGGAAGCCTCGGTTAGCCTCTTTAATAACCTTCTGAACGCTGCCGGCATAACCGTCAAGATTCTTCTCGAGGTCATCGAGCATCTTTATGCGTGCGTTTTTCTGATATATGTCAAGATTGAGGGAGTCGATCTCCTTGCGGTATCTCTCGACCTTTTCCCCTCTTGTGCCGAGAATCATTCTGTAGCCCTCGAGAGCATTTTCATGCTCTGCGGCCTCGCCGTTAAGGCGGTCAAGCTCTGATTTTGCGGTGGCTTCCTCACCTTTCAGAGTTTCAAGAACTCCGCCTCGGGTTTCAATAACCTCGTCAATGGATCTTATTCTTGCGTCAAGCTCGTTGCGGGTTGACTGAGCGGTCGATTTCTCGACTCTGATATCTGCCGCCTTTAACGCCGCCGCAGTCAGCTTTTCGTTGATCTCTCTCGCTTTTTCGCTGTTTTCGCTGTTCTTGCCGAGAAGAGAATTGAGCCTTTCGATTTCCTTTGAAAGCTCTTCCTTCTTATCGGCTATCTTCGCCTCGTTGTCGGCAATATTCTTCTGAGCCTGCTCAATCTGAGCATCGGTTTCGGCAACCGACTGCTCGCTGTCACCCATATCGCCGCTGATTCTTTCAATCGTCAGAGTGTTATGTTCAATATCATTCTTCTCAACGGCAATTCGTCCGTCAATAACAGCCGCTTCCTCTTCGCTCTCGGAAATCGTCTGGCGCAGACGCTCGATTTCCTGAGTTATGTCCTGACCTTCCTTGATTGCCGCCTCCATCTTTTCGATGATTCCGACAAGCTCGTTTTCCGTCAGCTCATACTGCGAGGTTGCAACGGAGAGCTTATGCTCCTGCTCACGAAGACCGTTTTTTGATTTTTCAATCGTATGAAGCCACAGACCGATTTCAAGAGTTTTCTTTTCGTCGGAAAGAGCAAGGAATTTCAATGCCTTTTCGCTCTGAGTCTTGAGCGGACCGATGCGGCTTTCGAGCTCAGCGAGAATATCTCTCAGACGGACGAGATTTTCCTCCGCCTGCTCAAGCTTTCGGTTTGCGTCGGCTCTTCTGTAACGGAAATGCGAAATGCCTGCCGCCTCTTCGAGCATATCCCTTCTCTGTGATGAGCGGGCGGAAACAAGGTCTGCGATTCTGCCCTGACCGACCATCGAATAGCCGTCACGGCCAAGACCCGTGTCCATAAACAGCTCATGGATATCTCTCAGACGGCATACCTCGCCGTTGATTTTATATTCACTTTCTCCCGAGCGATAGTAGCGGCGTGTTACGGCAACCTCATCCTTATCGCTGTTGATTCCCTTATCGGCATTGTCAAGGCGCAGGGTGACCTCGGCATAGCCCAGAGCCTTTCTCTGACTTGTGCCGCCGAAGATAACATCCTCCATTCTCGAGCCTCGGAGAGTTTTGGTCGACTGCTCACCCAATACCCAGCGGACCGCATCGGAGATGTTGCTTTTGCCCGAGCCGTTGGGACCGACAACTGCCGTTATACCTTTGCCGAATTCGAGCACAGTCTTATCGGGAAAGGATTTGAATCCTTGCATTTCAAGTGCTTTTAATCTCATTTGAACACCTGCCCTTTATTATTTAAAGAGTGAAACAGGTCTGACATCGATCTCATATTTTGCCATGCCTTCCCGTCCTTCGACGGAGCATTCATAGCCCAGAGAGCAAAGCTTTTCCAGATTCTGTTTCTTCTGTCCGGTCATTTTCGATATTTCTCGCTTATCGACTGCAAGAGAATATTTTCCCTTGCCGTTTTCACGGAGCTTTTTAAGCGCAGCATTATAATAAATTCTGCCCTCGCACAGCTCCCTCAATGCGGGATGATAAGTCCCTCCCGCATAGCTTTCTTCAACTCCTCCGCCCGAATGCAGACCGACACGGATAACCTTTATGCCTGCATTTTCAAACATCGGGATAAGCCTTGCACAAAGCTCGACCGTTTCTTCAATGCCCTTGGGAGCAAAATCTCCCGAGAGCATCAGCTCATGAAGCCTTGTCCCTTTTATGACAACGGTCGGATAAATTCTGACCGTATCGGGCTTCATTGAAACAATTTTCTCTGCGGTTTCAAGACTGTCTGAATCCCCGGAGCCGTAAAGCCCCGTCATCATCTGAAGTCCCGTTTCAAAGCCGAAGCCTTTCAGCATCGAAACCGCTTTTTCAACATCCTCGGCGGTATGCCCTCTTTCATTGAGCGCAAGCACTCTGTCGTCAAGGCTCTGCGCTCCGAGCTCAACGGCTGTCACGCCGTATTTTCTGAGGATTTCACATATCTCTTCGCTGATGCCGTCAGGTCTTGTCGAAATTCTTATCCCCTTGAATATTCCTCTTTCAACATATTCATATGCGGCTTCAAGCAGGGATATCATATATCCCCTTTCAATCATCGTGAAGCTTCCGCCGAAAAAGGCTATTTCGCCGCCTGCCGCCTCCCTTTCGGAAAGAGAAGCGATTGCGGTTTTTGCCGCAGAGCGTACCTCGTCGGGCGTGATCTCCGTCTGACTGCCCGATATGCTCCTCTGATTGCAGAACGAGCACATATGCGGACATCCCTTATGCACAACAAAAAGTGCAACATTTATATGCTTCATTTGACTCCCATCAGCTCGAGAGCTTCCTTCGCCGCAAACTGCTCGGCAAGCTTCTTGCTTTTGCCGACACCCCTGCCGATGACATTGCTGTTGAGATGCACCTCAACGGTGAATGTCTTTGCATGGTCGGGACCCGAGGAATCCGTCACGACATATTCGATGCGTTCCTCACGGTTACGCTGAATTATTTCCTGAAGAGTCGTTTTATAGTCCTTTGCGTTGTCGTATTCGTCATGACGGGGAATGAATCTCAGAACAAGCTTGCTCGCTTCTTCGAGTCCGCCGTCAAGGAAAATTGCCGCAAGAACAGCCTCAAATGCATCGGCAAGAATCGAAGGTCTTTCCCTGCCTCCCGTTCTGTCCTCTCCCTTTCCGAGAAGAAGCGCAGAGCCGATATCGAGCTCCTTGGCATAAGCGCAGAGAGCCTTTTCGCAGACCTTTGCCGCCCTGTGCTTGGTCAGCTCGCCCTCGGGCATATCAAAGTTTCCGTAAAAATAATTTGCGGAAACAAAGCCGAGAACGGAGTCGCCGAGAAATTCGAGTCTTTCGTTATATGCGGTTTTTTCGCTTCTTTCATTTGCATAGGAGGAATGCGTCAGCGCAGTTTCAAGAAGCGAAATGTCCTTGAAACGGTAGCCGAGCTTTTCCTGCAAATTTTCAAGTCTGTCTTTCATAGGATATCACCTTTGATTATTCGGCACCGAGCTGCTCACGCAGAGCTCCGAGCCCTCTTTCGGCAAGTGCCTCATAACGCAGTTTTTTATCTCTTATCTTCGTATCGAGTGACGGAAGCAGACCGAAGCTTGCTCCCATCGGCTGGAAATTCTTAATGTTCTCATCGCTTATATATCTTGCGAGAGCTCCCGAGATCGTCAGCTCGTTCGGAACGAATTCTTCTTTTCCGAGAATTCTGTTCGCGGCATTTATTCCTGCAAGAATGCCTGCGCATGCCGACTCCATATAGCCCTCAACGCCCGTTATCTGACCTGCAAAATACAGACCTTCTCTGCCTTTGAATCCGAAATCGGAGCCGAGCAGACGGGGCGAATCGATGAAGGTGTTGCGGTGCATTACACCGTATCTCACAAACTCTGCATTTTTCAGAGCGGGAATCATCGAGAAAACCCTCTTCTGCTCACCGAATTTGAGGTTGGTCTGAAATCCGACAAGGTTATACATCGTTCCCGCCGTATTCTCCTTGCGGAGCTGAAGGTTTGCCCACGGTCTGTGTCCCGTTTTCGGGTTGACAAGACCTGCGGGCTTCATGGGACCGAAGCGGATGGTATCGTGTCCTCTCGAAGCCATGACCTCGATAGGCATGCAGCCCTCGTAAACTCCCTTACGCTTGTCAAATTCATGAGTCGGCGCACTTTCGGCATTTATCAGAGCCTCATAAAAAGCCTCATATTCTTCCTTGTTCATCGGGCAGTTGATATAATCGTCGGGCTCGCCTCTGTCATACCTTGACTGCATGAAGGCGTTTTCGAGGTCGACGCTCTCGGCTGTAACGATCGGCGCCGCCGCATCGAAAAAGCTGAGATTTCCGCCGCAAAGCTCTCTGATTTTCTCCGAAAGAGCTTCGGACGCAAGAGGTCCTGCGGCAATAATAACATCGCCGTCGGGAATTTCCGTAACCTCTTCTCTGATAACTGTTATTTCCTTACGGGAAAGAATTTTCTCCGTCACAAGAGCGGAAAACTTATCTCTGTCAACCGCAAGCGCACCGCCTGCCGGCACCGCCGTTGCCTTTGCGCACTCAACGCACAGAGAGCCCATAAGCTCCATTTCGGCTTTAAGCATTCCTGCGGCACATCCGAGGCGCATCGCCTTGAAGGAATTTGAACAAACAAGCTCCGCAAAGCCTTCGTTTGAATGTGCGGGAGAGAATCTGACGGGCTTCATTTCATAAAGCTCGACCTCAATTCCTCTGTTTGCAAGCTGCCACGCCGCTTCGACGCCTGCAAAGCCTGCGCCGATAACCTTAACCTTATTCATCGTTCTTTTTCTTGCCTGCCGCTTTCTCATAGCCGCAGCCCTTCGCCATGCAGACAAGCTTTCCGCCCTTCTTCTTGAAGAGAGTCTTGCCGCACTCGGGGCACTGCTTATCCGCAGGAGCATCCCAGCTCATGAAATTGCACTTGGGCCACTCGCTGCAGCCGTAGAAAACATGTCCCTTCTTGGATTTTCTTTCGATAATTTCGCCGCCGCAATCGGGACATTTCGCACCCGTGTTGACGATGAGCGGCTTTGCGTTGCGGCATTCGGGATAGCCGGGGCAGGCAAGGAATCTGCCGAATCTGCCCGTCTTGATAACCATCATTCTGCCGCACTTGTCGCAGGGAATATCCGTTATATCTTCTTCAAGCTGGATCTTGACATTCTTCATCTCGGACTTTGCCTTGTCGAGAGTCTTTTCAAAATCCGAATAGAACTCGTCAAGCATCTTGATATAATCAACATCGCCGCTGCCGACATGGTCAAGATTTGTTTCAAGCTGAGCGGTGAATTTCGTGTTGACTATCTTGGGGAATTTCTCCTTGAGAAGTCCCGTGATCGCAACGCCGAGCTCGGTCGGAACGAGCTGCTTGCTCTTTCTCTGAATATAACCCCTCTTGATGATCGTTGAGAGGATCGTTGCATATGTGCTGGGACGGCCTACGCCGTTTTCCTCAAGCTCCTTGATAAGAGAAGCTTCGGTATATCTTGCGGGGGGCTGAGTGAAATGCTGATTTGCGTTAAGCTCACGGATCTTGAGCTTTTCGTCAGCCTTGATTTCGGGAAGAACACCCTTGTCGGTTTCCTCCTCTGCAAGCTCATAAAGCTTCGTGAAGCCGTCGAACTTGACCGAATAGCCTGCGGCTGTGAAGATGCAGAACTTATCAGCCTCGCTCTCCTTATGAGCAATTATCTCGGCCTTTACCGTATTCTGAACACAGCTTGCCATAAGGCTTGCCATGAAGCGTTTCCATATAAGGGTATAGAGCTTATACTGATCGGCAGTAAGGCTGCTCTTTACCTGCTCGGGAGTCAGAGAAGGCACGGAAGGTCTGATAGCTTCGTGACCGTCCTGAGCGTTGGCTCTTGACTTATAGTAAACGGGCTTTTCGGGAAGATATTCGCTGCCGAAGGTCTGAGCGATAAAGCTCGTTGCCGCCGCTCTTGCTTCCTCGGAGATCCTGAGCGAGTCGGTTCTCATGTAAGTGATAAGACCGCTCATGCCGATGCCCTTGACGTTGACACCTTCGTAAAGCTCCTGAGCCGTTCTCATTGTTCTTTCAGCCTGGAAGCCGAGCTTTCTCGAAGCCTCCTGCTGAAGAGTCGAGGTTATGAAGGGAGGAGCGGGATTCTTTTTTCTCGTTCCCTTTTTGACGGATTTGACTTCGTATTCTGCTCCGTCAAGACGGGCAAGATATGCGTCTGCCTGCTCCTTGTTGACGATCTTGACCTTTCCGTTTTCATCGGAATAAAGAGTCGCCGTCAGAACTCTTCTCTGAGAGGTCGCAAGCTTCGCCTCAAGAATCCAGTATTCTTCGGGGTTGAATGCGTTGATCTCGTCCTCACGGTCAACGATAAGTCTTACGGCAACGCTCTGAACTCTGCCTGCCGAAAGTCCTCTTCTTATCTTCTGGGAAACGAAGGGGCTGAGTCTGTAGCCGACAAGACGGTCAAGAATTCTTCTCGCCTGCTGAGCATTGACGAGATCAAGATTGACCTGCTTGGGGCTTGCCATTCCGTTTGCAATTCCCGTTTTTGTAATTTCATTGAAGGTTACTCTGTTTTTCTGCTTGAGGTCAAGCCCGAGAACGGTTGCAAGATGCCACGAGATCGCTTCTCCCTCACGGTCGGGGTCGGCTGCGAGATAAACGGCTTCGCTTGCCTCAACCTTTTCCTTGAGCTCCTTGACAAGCTTCTCCTTGCCCTTTATCAGAGCATATTTGGGAGCAAAATTGTTCTTAACATCAACGCTGAGCTTCGCAGCGGGCAGATCTCTGATATGTCCCTTCGATGCAACAACATCGAACTCTTTGCCGAGATACTTCTTTATTGTGTTCGCCTTTGCAGGCGACTCAACGATAACAAGCTTTGACATTATAGGTTATTCTCCTGTCGGTATATATTTGAATTTTTCATTAAACAAGCTGATAGCATTTGCCTTCGGTCGCTTCGATAAGCCCTTCTATCTCGAGCATCATTAAGGCGGAAAGCACTCTCGCCGTCGGCAGACCGCACACAGCGGATATTTCGTCGGCATGAAGAGGCTCTTCCTTGAAAAGCTCATAAACCGTAAGCGAATCGGAGTCGAGGTGTGAGGGAGGTTCTTTTTTGATTCTGACAAGAACCGTTTTCTCCTTCTCGCCGCCGACAAATTTCACTCTGACATTTTCACGGACACTGTTTGAAACCTCGGGAAGCTTCGCATTGATATCTATGCGTTCGGGGTACATCATCTGATATCCCCAAAGAATGTCCTCTGCACATGTGACCGCTTTGGCTCCGTCACGGATAAGGCGGTTGACACCCGTATAGGCACTGCTCAGAATGCTTCCGGGAATTGCAAAAACATCTCTTCCCTGCTCGTTTGCTTTCCGTGCGGTTATCAGCGAACCGCTTCTCTCTCCCGCTTCAACAACGAGCACTCCCATGCTCATTCCCGATATAATGCGGTTTCTCTCGGGGAAGCTCGCTCTCGTCACGCCCGCAAGAGGCGGATACTCTGTCACAAGCGCACCCGAACGGCTGATCCTTCTGCGCATATCTTCGTTTTCCCTGAGATATCCGCAGCCGAGACCGCAGCCCATAACGCAGACCGTCTTTCCGTTCGCCGAAAGGGCTCCTTCATGCGCCGCACTGTCAATGCCGAGTGCGCCGCCGCTGATAACAACGGCTCCCATCGCCGTGATCTCCGAGCACAATTTCCGGGCGATCTCCGTGCTTTCATATGACGGCTTACGGGTTCCGACAACTCCGACTGCAACGCTCGAATTCAGAAACGATATGCCACCGTCAACATAGAGCACGAGCGGTCTGTCTGCAAGATAACGGAGCATGTCGGGATATTCCCTGTCTTCGGGAGTATATATCTTCCAGCCGTTGCGTCTGCAGATCTCAATCGCAGACTGTGCGTTTTTTATAGGTGTTTTCTCGAGCCTTTCGAGTTGTCCTCTTGAAAAAACTCCGGAAATAATTCTCTCCGTTTTGTCGGATTCATAAATCTCCCTTGGCGACGGATAGCATGCCAGGATCTCATCAACCCTTGCCGCAGCACCCAGCGCCATTGAGAGCCAGATCCAATAGACCGTATTTCCGTTCATCGCATCAGCTCCCAAGCAAGAATTGACGCAGCCGCCGATGCATTGAACGATTCCGCTCTGCCGAGCATCGGAATCGTAACCGTCGAGCTGCACACGCCGACAGCCTCATCGGAAAGCCCCGAGCCCTCGTTGCCGACGCAGATGATAACGCCGCCGTCAAGGCTGACCCTTCTGATATCCGCCGCATCGCTTCTCGGAACGGAGGCATAGGTCTTCATTCCGTTTTTCTCCGCTTCTTTAAGAAGCGTTGTAAGCTCTTTTGTTTCGGTCAGCGAAATTCTCAGCGACGAACCCATCGCCGCTCTGAGAGCCTTGGGGTTATAAATATCACAACCGCCGCTGACGATCAGTCCGCTGAGTCCGAGCGCCTCCGCAGTTCTGCAGACTGCTCCGAGATTTGACGGATCCTGAAGATTTTCAAGAGCAAGATATTTTCCGTCGGAGTCGATCTCAGAAGGAAGCTCCCTCATCTTGCAGACGCAGAAAACACCTTGCGGATTTTCGGTATCGGAAAGCTTTTTGGCAACATCGGTGCTTATTTCAAAGCATATGCAGCCCGTTGAAACAATACTCTCAATATAGCCTGAATATTTTTCCAGAGCCGCAGAGGTGAAAAAAGCCTGCCTGATAACAATGCCTGTTTTAGCTGCATCGGAGCAGAGCCGTGCGCCCTCGAGAAAGAACTCGCCGTTCTCTTTGCGGAACGAAGCGCTCTCTCCAAGGCGAACAGCATATTTGATTTTTTCGTTTGTTCGGGCAGTTATCTTTTCCATAACAATTAATTTGATACCTTAATATAATATTTTATTTGATACCTTTATATATATCAAATTTTCAAAAAATTCCGCCTCGTAACCGTGCGGAAAAATGCGAAAAATCAGAGATGTAAAGAAAATTACACCTCTGATTATCCAAGCCGTGATTAGTTAAGAGCAGCCTTTGCCTTCTCTGTAAGAGCTGTGAAAGCTGCGGGATCGGCAACAGCGATTTCAGCAAGCATCTTGCGGTTGAGGCTGATGTCAGCCTTCTTGAGACCGTTGATGAATGTTGAATAGTTCATGCCGTTCATCTGGCAAGCAGCGGAAATACGAGTGATCCAAAGACGACGGAAATCTCTCTTCTTCTGCTTTCTGCCGATGTATGCATAGTTGCCGCTCTTCATAACAGCCTGCTTAGCTGTCTTGAAGAGAGTGCTCTTTGAGCCGTAGTAGCCCTTTGCGAGTCTGAGTACTTTATTTCTTCTCTTGCGAGTCATAATAGCGCCTTTAATACGAGCCATGATTTAAATCCTCCGTTAATTAATTAAAAAGTAGTTTACAAAGTTCCGATATTATTTGTAAGGAACAAGACGTTTGATCTGCTTGCAGTTTGTTACGTCAGCAACAGTTGTCTTGCGAAGATTTCTCTTGCGCTTTGTGCTCTTTTTGTTGAGAATGTGTGACTTGTAAGCATGGGCACGCATGGGCTTGCCGCCTTTTGAAATCTTGAAGCGCTTCTTTGCGCCGCTGTGAGTCTTGATCTTGGGCATGGTTTATTTCCTCCTTAAAATTAAACACTGTTTTGGCAAGCTCTTATTTAGAGCTTTTGGGAGCCAGGAACATCAGCATCTGTCTGCCTTCGAGCTTCGCAGGCTTTTCAACGGAAGCACAGTCAGCCATAGCTTCCGCACAGCGATTCATGATCGTCAGACCGAGCTCGGGATGAGCCATTTCTCTGCCTCTGAATCTGATGGAAACCTTGACCTTGTCTCCGGAGCTTATGAACTTGCGTGCATGATTGATCTTTGTTTCAAAGTCATGCGTGTCAATGTTGAGAGAAAGCCTGACCTCTTTGATCTCAACGATCTTCTGATTCTTTCTGGCTTCCTTTTCTCTCTTTGCCTTTTCAAAGCGGAACTTGCCGTAATCCATAATTTTGCAAACGGGCGGTTTGGCTGCGGGAGCAATCTTAACGAGGTCAAGATTCTTGCTCTCTGCAATTTTAAGAGCTTCCGCTGCGGACATGATGCCGAGCTGCTCGCCGTCGTTGGAGATAACTCTTATCTCTTTGTCACGGATTTCCTCATTGATCTGCTGTTCTTTGCTGCTGATGTTAAAGCACCTCCTGAAATGGACAGCTTCTTTCTGAAGCTTTTCTGCAATAAAAAAGCGAGGGCAGGAAATCCCGACCTCGCATAAAATCAACGCTTAAACAGGCGCATAATGCCCCTGAGAATAACAAGCTATTGACCGACGAGGGACTTTCCCTGAAGGTGAGAGCGAACCTGCTCTGCTTTATTGTGCAAGTTATTCTAATATATTATTTCGCTTTTGTCAAGCGTTTTTTTGTTTTTTTACCGAATTTTTCTCAAAAGCATTATTCCTGCGGAAACAGCAAGACCTGCAAAAAGGAAGAGAACGGCTGTCAGCCCGTTGACAATCTGACCGTTTTCCGTGCAGTAAAGCACCATGCTCAGAATGAAGCCGAGCGCACTCAGAACGATCTGAACAACGGATGCAAGCCTCATCTTTGCGCTGACATCGCAGGAAGCTGCAACCGCTCTGAGCATTGAATAAGCCGTACCGTCATGGATGATGCCTGCGGGAAGTCTGTCGCAGACGGCATCTCTTCTTCTCTTGAAGAGTCTGCCTGCAGTTCCCGAAAGGATCTTGAACGTTTCACGGGGAAGCCCGAAGCTGTCGGCTATAAGCTCCTGAGTAACATTGACGTCGTTTGTTCTGACGAGTATCTGAATCCCGTTGTTCTCAAGCACTTTGAAATATCCGCTGAGCTTTTCGTCAACGGCATAGCTGACAACGAAGATTGCCGCAAGCTTTTCGGCAACGGCAAGGTACATGACCTTTCTTCCGCTGTGAGCATATCTTTCCTCGAGTGACTTTTCGGGTACCTCGACATTATGATTAACGAGAAGGTTTCTGTTTCCGAGAAGCACCTTCTGGTTATGGATCCTTGCGGCTATGCCGAGCTTGTCTTCGTAGGTCAGCTCCTTGACGGGAGGAAGAATATCCTGCCTGCCGTCGACGACCTGCTCGAAGCTCTCTCTGAGAGGACCGCCCGACTTGATAACGAGTGCCGCCGCATAGAGAAGAACATCGTCGATCCGGATAGCCTTGAAATCCTTCATGCCGTGCATGGTACAGCTCTGTCGGTCAAAAACATCTGCGGAATCAAGAACGACTGCATTCGACGAAGCAACCTGCTCTGCGGTATCCGTGCCCGTTATCATCGTACCCGTTGCGTTGAGCGAGAAATTTGCGGTTCTCGATATGAACGCAGGGATAAATGCGGAAAATACGGGGCAGCAGATGCAGAAGGTTCCCGCAAACGCCGACAGCGCCGTCATGAAATCCTTATTGATTATTCCTGCCGTGACGGCGGTTATCAGAGCCGCTCCCGCTGCAGCGGGAACGAGAATCTTCATGACTCTGTTTTCGCCGACATCCGACTTTGAATTTTTCAGGAAGTTTTCGGGGAAGGAAAGCTTCGAGGAATAAAGAAGCTCCGCATTACCCATCATCAGCCCTCTGCCGAGCTCGAATATCTCGGATTCGTTGTCAAACGGATGAACGGCATACATATTATGTTCATACTTGAATGCGCAGACCTCGAAGTTTCCGAGAATGCGCTGAGCATCAAGCTTTTCGGTGATCTTGGTTATGAGCACGGCGAATACCGCAGCCGCCGCAAACACGGTTGCGCCGAGTCCGCCTGCTCCCTTGACAGCGGCAACGGTCGTCTGCACGAAGGCAACGATGACCGAAAGACTGACCGCCGTGTCACTTGTTATCTTGAACGATTTGAGAGCCTTGAGCCCCGATGCGAAACGCTCGCCGTTGATTGCCGTTGCGGCAATAAGCAGAATTGCGTTCAGAACATTGACTCCGACCGAATTGCGTGCAAAAAATTCGGTTTCAACCGAAAGAGCCTCTGCTATAAAAGGAATAACATTCACAAAAACAACGAGAAGCCCTATAATTCCGGCAGCAACGATTCCCTTCGTCGCCTTGCGGTTAATCTCGCCGAGTCGGGTATAAAAAGTCGTTTTTTCATCGGGAGAAGAATATTCATTCGTGACGGGTCTGTTGAGGAGATCCTGTTTTTCTTTTTCGAGCGCAAGTCTTCTCTGCTCTCTTCTGCGGATCCTCTCCTCCCTCGCCTTTTCCTCCTCCGACATCTCAAAATCGCCCTGGAACTCTTCGTCGAGGTCGATGGCGTCAATGATTTTGAAATCCTTCGCCTTCTGCCTGCGTCTTTCCCAGAGGTTTTCTTCGACATCGCCTTCATCAGCCTTGTCGGGTCTTGAATCCGAATAAGTATCCTCAAATCCCGTGAGCATTATCTGACCTTCGACAACATCGGACACTTCTTCTTTTTTGCTTTCGGAAGGATCCGTTCCTTCCTTGCCGATAACTCTCGTCTTATCGTCGGCAATTTCTTTTGCGGCATCCTCTGCGGCAAGGACCCTCGGCACGGGAACGAATCCGCCGTCATCAGGCTCACCGCTTTTTCTGACAATAACACCCGGCTTATCAACGGGACCTTCCTCGTCGATATCGATATCCGATGTTTTGTCAAGCTTCAGCTTTGTAAAGAAACGGGTCCTGTATTCGCTCTCGGGAATATGAACCTTTTCTTCTTCCTTCTTCTCTTTATCCTCTGCCGCCTCGGCAAGCTTCGCCTTGAAAAAATCAAGAGCAGGCTTTTCCGCTTCGCCGAAAGACTTTATCTCGGGAGAAGCCTTCTTTTCATTCTGCACAGCTTCGTCGGCATGCAGATATTTCAGAACCTTATCGTTTTCGCTGTCGGTCTTATCCTCGGGAACGATCACGGTTTCAATGTCGAAGATCGACTCATCGAAGTCGTTGTCCCTGTCATAAAGCATCTCCTGACCGTCAACCTCTGCCTCACCCGAAGTGGAAGAGATATCCTGCATCTCGGTCTTCTTGTTTTCCTCACCCATCGGTCTGATGGTGAAGAGTCCCGTGTCGAACTCCCCGCCGAGAAGCTTATTGATATCCCCGACGGTTTCCGCAGCCGCCTCTTCCTTGACGGAAGGAACATATTCCTCACCGCTCGTTTCGGCAATCAGTCTGTCGATATCGTCTATTGACCATGTTTTTGACGGAGTCTGTCCGCCGTCAGACGATGAAAACTCACCGCTCCTGACTTCTCTGAGAATGGCATCGAGGTCGTTATCCGAACTTGTTTTCTTATAATCGCTCAAAGCATTCACCTACCTGTTTTTTGCAATTTCATACATCAGAATCCCCGCCGCAACCGAAGCGTTGAGGGAATTGATCTTTCCTTTCATGGGGAGGGAAACGACGAAGTCGCACTTCTCTTTGACAAGGCGGCTGATCCCTCTGCCCTCAGAACCGACAACAAGGGCTACGCTGCCCGAATAATCCTGCTTGTCCCAACGGGTTCCGTCCATATCCGCTCCGTAGACCCAGAAGCCCTTTTCCTTGAGCTCCTCGAGAGCAGATGCGAGATTGGCAACTCTCGCAACGGGGACATATTCGACCGCACCCGCCGAAACCTTGCCGACCGCATAGGTCAGAGCAACGCCTCTGCGTTTCGGGATGATGATTCCGTGAGCGCCGCAGGCATCCGCCGTTCTGATGATTGCACCGAGATTATGCGGATCCTCAATTTCGTCGCAGACGATAACAAACGGTGCTTCGCCCTTGCTTTCCGCATTGGCAAGAATATCCTCGATGCTTGAATATTCATGAACTGCCGCCCACGCCGCAACGCCCTGATGATTCGAGCCTGCACAGAGCTTGTCCAGCTTTCTGACATCGGTTTCTTTTATTACTATTCCTTTTTCACGGCACTGTGCAATGATTTTTCCGACAGAGCCGCCTCTCTCGCCCTTCGCAACGAGAAGGCTGTCAATCGACCTTCCGCTTCTGAGCGCTTCGGCAACGGCATTTCTGCCGATTATCAGGCCCTGATGTTCGTTTTCAAAATCCAAGACACGCACCTCCCACTATATTTTGTATATATTCGATTTATTATAACACAAAATCCTGCATTTGAACAGTAAAAAATAGATTTTTACAAAAAATTTTTTCAAATATTTTTTCTCCGTTTTCAATAACTGACAGTTTTTCCTTTTCACGGTGTCTAAAATTATTCCGAACGGTATTTTCAAGGAAAGGAAGTTTTAAATGGAAAAGATAAAATCGGTTCCCGAAAGCGAAAAGAATGACCGTATGATCGAAAAAGGTCTGCATTTTCTGGGCTTGATTCTGTGGTTCATGAGCAGCTTCATTCTCTCGGGTGCGGGACTTTTTTCGGTCAGAGTTCCTCTCTGCGTCGGACTCGCCGCCGCATGCACGGGGGCAGAGCTTCTTGCCGTCTGCGCAGGAGGAATAACAGGCTGCTTTCTGCGGCTCGGGATTCAGGATTCGCTCTCCTGCCTCATCCCTCTCACCGCAACCGTCGGAGCGGTTATCGCTCTCGAAAAATTGAGAATCAGAAATAAAAGAACGGGTATCCTTTCTGCTTGTGTTTTTCTGTTTTCGTTTGCTTCTTCAACGGTTCTGATGTTTTCGGGAACGCCCTCGCTCAACGGATTTCTGCTCAACCTCTGCTCATCCTTTCTGTGCGGATGCTCCGTTGTTTTCTATTCGGGAACGGTTTCCTGCATAAACAAAAGAAGAAGCTTATCCATGCTCGACAGTCACAGCCTGATATGCATAATGGTCAGTCTGTGCACATTTTTTCTCGGCTGCTCCGAGGTCAGCATTTTCGGCTTCAGACCTGCAAGACTCTTCGGCTCACTCGTTATAATTGCCGCTGCCGCTCTTTTTTCGCAGGCAGGCGGAAGTATTGCGGGAATTTCAATCGGAACCTGCGTTGCGGTTTCGGGAACGAGCGTTGCCCTGAGCCTTTGCTACGGAATATGCGGCCTTGCCGCAGGCATTTTTTCAAAATACGGGCAAATCGTCTGCGCCGCCGTCTTTTCGGGAATTGCAGGAGTTGCCGCTCTGATCGACGGCTCGCAGGAGGGAATCTCCGTTTTCGCCGAAGCCGCCGCCGCATCGCTGATTTTTGCCGCCGTTCCGAAAAAGCTTCTGACAAAAATCAGAAACGACATATCCCTGCCTAAGCAACAAAGAATAGCTTCCGAATTCGGAAATGCAAAGGAGCGCATCCTCGAGGCTTCCCGTGCGATAGGCTCGGTTTCAAAATGCGTCAAGTCGGTTTCCGACGGCATAGAGGCGATGGCTCCCGCAAACGATGTCATCGTCTGTATGAGAGTCAGGGAAAGAGTCTGCGCCGAATGCAGTCTGAAGGACGGCTTCTGCCCCGAAAGCGGTGATTTCTCCGCAGTTATCGAAAAGCTTTCCCGGGGCGAAGCGGTTTCTCCCGAGGATTTTTCGCTCGATTTCAACACAAAATGCCCGAGCGTACCAAGACTCGCCGATACTTTCAACCGAATATATTCGGGGCGGAATGCGATCAACGCTCTTCAGGCAAGTGCAGGCAGAAGCCGTGAGGTCGCCTGCGGTCAATTCGATTCAATGGCGGAGCTTCTGAAAGAGCTTTCCTCCGAGGTCGAATCCGACGCCGCCGTTCTTCATGAAAAGGAGCGCACGGCTCTCAGAGTTCTCTCAGACAGAGATTTTTCGGTATGCTCAGTCCGATGCACCCAGCCTCTTTCGGGAGCCATGACTCTGAAATGCACGGTCGAGGAAATCCCTCAGGGGACAAGCCTCACCAGACTCACCGCCGTTCTTTCCTCGGAGCTCGGAGCCGAACTCAAGCCCCCCGAGATCAAGGAATCGGCCGACGGCAAAGAGCTCATTTTTCTCCGCAAGGAAATCTTCAGCTTCCGTTTCGGTGCGGCTTCGGCAAGCTGCGGAAACAGAAAGCTCTGCGGCGACTATTTTGAATGCTTCAGAACGGAATCGAAAGCATATATCATCATGAGCGACGGCATGGGAACGGGCGGCAGAGCGGCAATAGATTCCGCCATGACGGTCGAGCTTTTTTCACGGCTTATCAGAGCAGGAATAAGCCTTGACACCGCTCTTGCAATAACCAACACCGCTCTTGCCGTCAAATCGGATGACGAGTCCCTCTCAACACTCGATGTTGCACAGATCGATCTTTTCAGCGGCGAAGCGATCATTCTGAAAGCGGGTGCCGCCCCGTCGTTTTACACCTGCTCGGGCAGAGTGCGCACCGTTGAGCCTCCGTCAACCCCTCTCGGAATCCTCAGCAAGATAGGCTTCAGCAAATATGCCCTGCGGCTTCATGGCGGAGATATGCTCGTTATGGTCAGCGACGGCATTCTCGGAAGCGGAAGCAGCTGGCTCAGAGATGAAATAAAAGCAGCCCGAAATCCCGATGCAAGGGAGTTTTCGGAACTGCTTCTCGGAACCGCAAGACGAAAATGCGGCGATAGATATGACGACATGACCGTTCTGACGGTTATCATAGATGAAAAATAAAAACGGGTAAGAGCGGAGCCCTTTCTTAACTGTTCACTGTTCACTCTTCGCTCTTCACTAAAAAACGGGTGTGGGCAACGCCCACCCTCAACTCTTCACTATTCGCTCTTCATTATTCATTAAAAAACGGGCACACCGTTCGGTGTACCCGTTTATCTTTTGCGTTATATCGCTTTATCAGTCACTTGTGTAAGCAAGAAGAGCGATCTGGCGTGCACGCTTGATAGCTGTGGTGAGCTCACGCTGATGCTTAGCGCAAGTACCTGTTACACGGCGGGGAAGGATCTTTGCTCTGTCAGAAGTGAACTTGTTAAGCTTGTTTACATCCTTATAATCGATGCATTCAACTTTTTCAACGCAGAATGAGCAAACCTTTCTGCGGCCCTTTTTGTTTGGTCTTCTGTCATTCTTTTCGTATGCCACGGATTAAACCTCCTTTTCAGTTTCAGTTTGTTAGGGAGATCTCTCAGAACGGGAGATCGTCCTCGGGAATTTCTTTGAAATCGCCTTCGTCTGCTGTTGAATATGAGGGAGCAGGCTGGTTATTCATAACGCTGTCGTTTCTGTTGAAGCTGCCTGTGCCGCTCTCTGCCTTTGAACCGCAGAAGCTTGCGTTATCGGCAACGATTTCAACAGCCTTGCGCTTGTTACCGTTCTTATCCTCATACATTCTGGTCTGGATCGAGCCCTGAACAGCGATCATTGAGCCCTTGCGGAAATACTTGCTGATAAACTCAGCAGTCTGTCTCCACGCAATAATGTCAATGAAATCTGCCTGACGCTCCTCGCCCTGACGGACAAAACGTCTGTCAACTGCGACGGTGAACGAAGTTACGGAAATTCCGCTTCCTGTTGTGCGAAGCTCGGGGTCGGCAACAAGTCTGCCCATGATAACGGCACTGTTTAACATCTTGTTACCTCCTTAGTTCTTCTTGACAATGAGTGAACGAAGCACGCCGTCTGTGATCTTAACAACACGGTCGAGCTCTGCGGGAAATTCGGGAGCAGCCTGATAATTGAAGAGAACATAATAGCCCTCTGCTTCGTCGTCGATAAGGTATGCGAGCTTACGCTTGCCCCATTCATCAACGCTCTCAAGAGTGCCGTTAGCTTCAATCATAGCCTTGAATTTCTCAACAAGAGGCTGAACAGCTTCTTCACCGTTGGCAACTGAAAAAACCATCATTGTCTCGTAGCTGATGTTTGCTGACATTCTTAAAGCACCTCCTTCTGGTCTTTGGCCACGGTGCATCCGTGGCAAGGAATAAAAATTTAATTTAATCCTGCTGCGGTTTCCGCAGCGGTCTTTTATTTTAACAGAAGAAATATGTTTTGTCAAGCAATTTGTTCCAAATCCGTATTTTCGGCACTTTTGACCTCAAACATATCGTCTGAAAATAAAAAATTTGCTCTTTTTTCATAAATTGATATGGATTTTTTTCCGATTTCGTATATAATCAAAGAGTAGCATCATTCAGAACGGAGGTTTCCGATGAAGATAAATTATAATAACGCCGACCCGAAAATGCTCGGCGAAATGCTGAAAAAGCTCAGAAAAGAGCATGGCTTCTCTCAGTCGGTCGTCGCAGACTATCTTGAGGTTGAACGCTCAACATATACGAAATATGAGCTCGGAAGAACTCCCACCGCAACCGTCGTTGCAAAGCTTGCCGCTCTTTACGGCATCTCGGCTGACAGCATTCTTTCCGTTTTCTATGAAGGAAAAAACGAAAATCCTTCGAGCGTTGCCGTTCTCAGCTCGGGTGATAATGAAGCGAGCCTTTATATTCTCAACAAAGAAGAGCAGATGCTGGTGGAATATTACAGAAACTGCCTTCGCAAGGACACCGTTCTAGATTTCACTCAGAATGTTTATCTCGAAGACTGCGAAAATTCCGAAGAATAAATTCATAAGCAAAAAGCCGACCGCAACGGTCGGCTTTTTTGTTTTATCCTCAGTTCTCTTCGGGAACCTCGATTTTGTCGGTAACATTTTTGATGCTTGCTCTTGCAGCCTGAATTTCGTTAAGGCTGTTTGCAATTGCATTGTTTGCGGTCGTCATGATCTCGTCGATGAAATCGCCTGCGGCAACTCTGATCTCAGCTGACCACTTGTTGACCTTTTCAATAGCCTCGTCGGAGCGGCGGCGGGCTTCTTCTGTCATTCTTTCCGACTCCTCCTGAGCGGCGTTGCGGATATTTTCAGCCTGAGCCTTTGCGCCCGTGATAGTCGATGCAGCATCCTCCTGAGCCGCCTTGATGATCGACTCTGCGGTTGCCTTGCTCTGAATAACGATCTCGCTCTTTTCAACCATCGCAGCGGCATCGATCTGAGCGTTTGCACGGATGATCTTTGCATCCTCGTTGGCGGCGGCAACGATCTGCCTTGCCTTCTCTTCTGCATCGGCTACCTTATTCTTGGAATAATCCTCGGTTTTGAGAACGAGCTCTCTGACCTTGTCTTCAGCCGTTGAAATGAGAGCTCTCGACTTTTCCTGAGCGCTCGTGACAGCCGAAACCGCCTCGTTCTTCGCCTTGACAAGGATATTGTTTCTGTCTGCAAGAATGGTTCTCGCCTGAGTTATTTCGTTGGGCAGACTGCTTCTGATTTCGGCAACGATATCTTTGATTGCGTTTGAATCAACGCTTATCTTGCTGCTGAACGGAACCTTTGAACCCGCCTCAAGAATATCTTCGATCTGATCAAGTAAATTTTCGATGTTCATATTCAATATTTCCTTTCTTTAATACGCTTAATTATATCTTCGCAAACCTCTGCGGGAACAAACTCGCTGATATCTCCGCCAAATTCGCAGACCTGCTTGACCACGCTTGACGATAAGTACATATTATCCGCATTCGCCGCAACAAAAACCGTTTCCATCTCGGGATTCAGTTTTTTGTTTGTCAGCGCCTGCTGGAATTCATATTCAAAGTCGGATACCGCCCTCAGACCTTTGACGACTGCGCACGCACCCTTCTGCGATGCATAGTCGGCAAGCAGACCGCCGTAGGTGTCGACCTCGATGTTGTCGATCCCCTTGGTGCTCCGTTTGATGAGCTCGACTCTTTCTTCCGCCGTAAAATAGCTTGTCGGCTTGTGATAATTGACCATAACAACAACTATCACCTTGTCAAACAGCTTCGCCGCTCTTCGGATAATGTCGATATGACCGATGGTTACGGGATCGAAGCTGCCGGGACAAATGGCTGTTTTCATATTATCAACCCTTTCGGTAAACGGTTACCGCCGTCTTGCTGTACTTATATTCTCTTTGTCTGACAAGAGCTCCCTGACTCTCGGGCATATCCTCTCCGAACGGATGCTCGCAGATGACAAGACCGCCTTCGGCAATCAGAGGCTCAACCTTCGCAAGTGCTTTCTGAAGCAGTCCCGTTCCGAACGGCGGATCGAGAAACGCAAGATCAAAAACCCTGTCCGTCATTCCGAGAAACGCAAGCGAATCGGTCTGCATGACAGAAGCCTTTCCGATGAGCTTTGTTTTTTCAAGATTTTCCTTGACGATCTTTATTGCATTTTTATCCGCATCAACGAAAACGCAGCTTTCGGCATCTCTGCTGAGCGCTTCGATACCGAGCTGTCCCGAGCCTGCAAAAAGGTCGAGAACTCTCCTGCCCTCGATCTCAAACTGAATTGCGCTGAAAACGGCTTCCTTGACCTTGTCGGTCGTCGGTCTGACGCTCTCTCCCTCAAGGGTTCTGAGCGACATTCCTCTTGCCGAACCGGTTATAACTCTCATATTCTTCCTCCCGTCCTTTATTGGCGGAGCAGTCAAAGGGTAAACCACCCTATTATCTATTATCGGTTTATTATCTCACCAAAAAGCACAAATTGTCAAGATAATTTGCCGATAATCGCAAAAGATTTTGAATTTTTATTCTCCGTCGGCATTATTTTTACCGTGAAACGCTTCATAAACCGCCTCGGCGGATTTTTTGTTCATCCCTTTTACCGAGGCAAGCTCATCAACGCTTGCTTCGCCGATAGCCCTGACGGTCCTGAAATGTTTGAGCAGAGCTTTTCCTCTTGATTCACCGATGCCCTCAATGGAGGTGAGGGTTGTCGAAACCGAAGCTTTTTTGCGGCGGCTTCTGTGATATTCGATCGAAAAACGGTGAACCTCCTCCTGAATTGTCGAAACGAGCGTAAAAGCCGCCCTCTTTGAGGTGAGAGAAAGCTCATCGCCCGAGCGGGCAATTGCTCTCGTTCTGTGGTGAGAATCCTTGACCATACCGAAAAGCGGTATGTCGAGCCCGTATTTCTCAAGCACGGGAAGAACGGCATTGACCTGACCCTTTCCGCCGTCAAGCAGTATGAGGTCGGGAAGTCTGCCGAAGCCCTCGCCGCTGTCTTTTTCTTCAAAATACCGCAGGAACCTTCTCTCAAGCACCTCTGCCATCGAGCCGTAGTCATCCTGCCCCGAAAAGCCTTTTATCGCAAAATGTTTATATGCTTTTTTATAGGGATATCCGTCCTTGAAAACGACCATGCCCGCAACATTCTCGCTTCCTGCGGTGTGCGATATATCGTAAGACTCAATATATTCGGGCGGAGCTTTAAGACCGAGAAGCGTTCCGAGCTCATCGAGAGCCGCCGTCGATTTTCCCGTTTTGCCGAGATAGAGCGCCAGCTTCTGAGCCGCATTCGAGCGGCACATCTCAACGAGCGAATGCTGCTCTCCCCTCTGCGGCACGGCTATGGTCACCTTTCTGCCCGCAAGCGATGACAGCCATTCGGAGAGAACTTCTGCACCGTCAACCTCACCGTCAACAGCAACTCTTCTGGGCACAAAATCACGCATTGAATAGAAGCTGCGGATAAGCTCGTGCCTCGCCTCGGGCATGTTTTCGGGCATGTCAATGATAAAATGCTCGCTGTCACAAAGCCTTGAATCTCTGAAACGAAGCACCGAAAGACATGCCTTCGGATTGTTTTCGCCACCCGAGCATACTATCGCAAAAACATCCTGCTCCTCAACCGATGCGGCAACAACCTTCTGCTTTTCGGTCACCTTTCTGATTGCATTTATCTTATCCCTGAGCTTCGCCGCTTTTTCAAATTCAAGATTTTCGGCTGCGTCCTCCATCTTTTTCGTCAGCTCTTCAATAACGCTTCCCGAGCCGTTGACAATGAAATCAAGAGCCTGAGAAACCGCCTCGTTATGCGCCTCACGGTCAATCTTTCCCGCACACGGCGCAGAGCACTGTCCGATGAAAAAATTCAGACACGGTCTGCTTTTTTTATAATCCCTCGGAAAAACCTTTGAGCATTGAGGCAGACGGAATATCTTTTTCGCCGAATCAACAGCACTCGTTATTCCGTAAGAGCCTGTATACGGACCGATATATTCCGCTCCGTCATCAAGCCTTTGCTTGACGGCAAGAATATTCTTCCATCCGTTGTCGGTAACTTTTATATAATGATAGCCCTTGTCGTCTTTTAAAAGAATGTTATATTTCGGGCTGTGCTGCTTTATCAGCGAGCATTCAAGCACCAACGCCTCAAACTCGCTGTCGCAAAGAATATAGTCAAAGTCCTCAACGTTTTCAACCATTTTCCGTACCTTTGCGGTATGGTTGTTCTGCGAGCCGAAATAGGTGCTGACCCTGTTTTTGAGTGCCTTCGCTTTTCCGACATAAATTATTTCGCCTTTTTTGTTTTTCATCAGATAAACGCCGGGGGTCAGCGGCAGACTCATGGATTTTTTTCTGAGCACGGGCAGTTTTTCGTTCATTCGGCTCACCTCCTGATAAAAATGTTTTACAGTTTATTATAACCTCTTAATCGTTTTTAGGCAAGTGGCAAACTTTTTGTTGCCATATCCGTAAGAATGTGATAAAATAATTTTTTAGACAAACATCGGAAAGGATGTATAAGAATGGCTGAAAACTCGATTTTTAAGAATACGAAATATTTTATCATCGACATGGACGGAACCTTCTATCTCGACGGAAACATCATCGAGGGCTCCATCGATTTCATCGAAAAAGCAAGAGCAACGGGCAGAGATTTTTATTTCTTCACGAACAACTCCTCAAACAATGTTGAAGTCTGCAGAGCAAAGCTTGAAAAAATGGGCTTCCCCGTTGACGAAAACAGAGTTATCATATCTTCCCATGTAGCCGCAGACTATCTCAACAGAAATTATGCAGGCAAAAAGGTCTTTCTTCTCGGCAACGAAAGACTCACGGGCGATTTCAAAAAAGCAGGCATAAATCTCGTTGACGCCGATCCCGACATCGTCGTTCTCGGATTTGACACAACTCTCACATATCAGAAGATGTGGGACGCCGTCAGATACATCGACAAGGGTGCGGTTTACATCGCCACTCACCCCGACCTCAACTGCCCCACGGCAGACGGTTATATGCCCGACACGGGCTCGATGATCGAGCTTTTCGCCGCATCAACGGGCAAAAGACCTCAGGTTCTCGGAAAGCCCATGACGGCAACGGTTGACTACATCACCGAAATGCTCGGCTGCGAAAGAAGCGAGCTCGCCTTCATCGGCGACAGACTCGCAACCGACATTGCAATCGGCGCAAACCACGGCATTCCCTGCGCCCTCGTTTACAGCGGAGTCACGACTCCCGAAGAATATGCCGCATCCGATATCAAGGCAAGCGTTGCGGTTGAGAACCTCAAGGCACTCGCAGATTATCTTTGATCTGCCTGCATAAATGTCAGTTCGAAACCTTCCTGACAGACACCCTGCTCGGTGTCAAACAAAACTAAAGGCGCTGCACGGCAGCAAAAGGAGCACAAAATGAAAAAAAGACAAAAACAGATCACCGCCCTTGTTCACGGGGCGATGATTGCGGCGATCTACGCCGCAGCAACCTATCTCAGCGCAACCTTCGGAATAGCCTACGGAAATCTTCAGTTCCGTCTTTCCGAAGCTCTGACCGTTCTTTCGGTTTTCACCCCTGCCGCAGTCCCCGGTCTGACGGTCGGCTGTGCGCTCGGCAATCTCTCGAGCCCCATGGGCATATGGGACATCCTTTTCGGCTCGGCAGCAACGCTTCTTGCGGCGATAACCGCAAGGATGCTGAGAAGAATCACCTTTAAAGGTCTTCCGATCCTCTCGATCCTGATGCCCGTTGTTTTCAATGCGCTGATAGTCGGAGCGGAAATAGCCTTCCTTCTCATTGAAGGCGAAACGACCGCCGCAGTTTTTGCGGTTTCGGCTCTCGAGGTCGGTGCAGGTGAGCTTGCGGTCTGCCTCGCAGGCGGAATACCGCTTTTCTATGCAGTCAAAAAATCGAAAATATTTGAAAGAAATATGCTGTAAAAAATTACTCCGCAGAGTTTCGGCTCTGCGGAGATTTTCTTTTTATAATTCAATTTTCCAGAACGCAACATTCAGTCGTTCCCATGTATATGTAACATACAGACTGCCGTCGGAATATTCGATGGCGGGATAGGCAAACTCGCTGTCCTTCTTCTCTTCCTCAAGAACAAGAACCGTTTCCCATGTTGCACCGTTATCAACCGATTTCTGAAGCGTCAGCGGAGAACGCTCGCCCCAGTTTTCCTCAACGGGATTTGAAAGAAGCCAGAGGCTTCCGTCGGGCGTTTTTACGAGATCGATTCCGCTGTTGTTATTCGGCAGATCGGTCGCATATGCTTCGCACCAGCTTTCGCCGTTATCCTCGGAATCGCTTCTGTAGATCCTGCCGACAGGTGTTCTCGTGAGCATATGAACCTTTCCGTTTTCCGATTCCCAGAGAGTGGGCTGGATCATGGGGATTTTGTTGCTTGTATAGTCATTCAGACGGTTGAAGATCGGAGTTTCTCTTTCTGTTCTGATCTTAGGAGCTTTTCTCCAGCTTTTTCCGTCATCATCGGAGATATCAACAAAGCAGTTCCAGCCTCGGTTTTCCGTCGATGCGGGAGCAAGAACTCTGCCGCTTGCAAGCCTAATGCACTTATTCTTGACGGGACCCCTGCCACCGCTTCTGTCGCCGCCGACAAGCTCCTCGGGCTTGCCGAAGCTTCTTCCGCCGTCGGTCGATACGCTCACGAATGTGCGCCACGAAGGGATATTCTTTCCGACCTTGAAAAACAGACAGATCTCGCCGTTTTCACGGAGAAACAAAACGGGGTTCCAATGAGGCAGATGCTTCGCATACGAAATGACCTCGGGCTTGCTCCAGCCGTTTTCGTCCCTGCGGGCATACCAGATATCAACATCGTCATCCTTTTCCTTTGTGCCGCCGAACCATGCCGCAACAACGCTTCCGTCGGGAAGAGGAAGAACTGTTGATGCATGGCAATTCGCCGTAGGCAAGGGGTTGCATATAAACTCTTTAAGTGTTTTCATTGTTTTTCCTCCGTCAAAGAATAAAATCCTCAGGGTTTGCCGAAGCGGGAACAGGCTTCTTTCTCGGCACCCTTTTGAGAGGATCGTAAGAATACCGTCTGCACCTTCCGTCAGCATCAACGATTCCCTTTTTTACGCAGAGAACGCTGTCGCCCTCGGGGCTGAGTCTGCCGTTTTTGCAGTTGCGGCAGGTATTTTCGTATGCATCTTTATTGATAAGCTTGCTTTTCATAACTTCCATCATACCTTTCAACGGAATTTTAACATATTTTTCTTTGCTTATCAAGGTCAAATATCAGAAGCGCCGAGAAAAACAGCAGGGAAACCGAGGCAGGAACGGAAAACGACGAAAGCTGAGCATTCTGCGATATCGGGAGAAAGGTCTGAACGCTGACGGGAAACAGTCGGAGAAGCAGAGAGCAGACAAGCGTTGACAAAACAGCATGCAGCACTCTGAAAAGCAGGAATTTTCCGATGTCGGGCTTCATTTCTCCCGACACCGAAAAAATCTGCATATGCACGCAAAGACCTCCGAAGGCACATGCTCCCGCTATCAGCGGAATCGGGATTCTGCCTGCCGCCTCGGCGCAGCCGCTTGTTATCTCGAGCAGACATGCAATCGGAATGACGGCGTTTTCTCGGATTCCCGAAGCTGAGATTACCCGAAGAAGCCCCGAAAACAAAACCGTAAAAGCGCAGACATTTATGATTCCCGATGCTCCCGAGGCGACGCTCCCGACAAAAATTTCGGAAAAAGTTTTTGATTTGTCCCTTTTTTCAAAATTATATTTTTCTTCATCCGGCTTTGAGAGTAAGCCCGTAATCAATGCCGAAACGCAGAGCGAAACGAAGATTATAACGCCTGCTTTTTCCGAACCGAGAAGAGATATTCCGACGGCATTCACGCAGAAGCCTGCACCCGAGTTGACGCAGAAAAGCATGAGGCTTTTTGCCTGCACCGAAGATACCTTTCCGTTTTTCCAAAGGGACACCGCCGCCCTTGTTCCCGAGGGATAACCTCCGAAAAGACCGACAAAAACCGCAATTATGCTCTCTGCAGGCTGACCGAAAACTCTGCGTGTCAGCGGTTCAAGAATCTTTTTTGCAATCGGCGGAATATCTCCCTCTCCGAGAAGGGATGCCGCAATCATGAACGGAAAAAGCGACGGTATTATCACCCGAAAGCAGTTTCCGAGACCGATCGCCGCACCCTCGGAAAAATCCTTTGAAAAGAAAAACAGAAGCAGAAAAGCCGCCGTGCCGACAAATGCGGCGGCATATCTTTTTTTATCCATCTTCATACCCCCACCGAATAATCACTATAAAATATGCTCCTGCGTTCTTTTTCTTGACGGCAATTCATAATTATAAACTGAAATAAACTACTTCGGAGGGAGCGGAAATGAAAAACAGAAAACGCCGCACAAAAAACGGCGGCGAAACCATAATTGAATCCATCGGTCAGAATCTCGACCTTCCTCAGGACAGCTTTTCGGGCTATGCCCATATTGAGCTGTGCGGAAACAAGGAAGCCATGATCGAGGGCTGTCTGGGTATCCTTGAATACAGCGACTGCTCCGTTGCGATAAACACGGGCAAGCTCACCGTCAGATTCAACGGGAGCGATCTGACGATAACCTCCATGCAGGACTCCCTGACGGTCATAAAAGGGATCATCACCTGCATCGACTTCAGCAATTAGGAGGCTGCTATGCTGTTAATGAAGCTTATCGGGTTTTTACTCGGTTACGTCAGCTTTTCGGCATCCTCGGGATTTCCCGAGAGGTTCATAAACCTTTGCCGGCTGAACAAGATTCCGCTGAACAACCTCAGATGCAGCGGCTCTGTTCTGACCGCTCAGACCGACTGCAACAGCTACAAGCGGATCCGTTCCGTCGCAAAAAAATCGGGAATGAAGGTCAGAATAACCGCAAAGCACGGGCTATATTTTTTTCTGAGAAAGCACAGCCGCCGCTTCGGACTGATCGTCGGAGCGTGCCTCTGCCTTTTCTGCGTTGTTTTTCTGTCGACGAGAATCTGGCGCATTGAGGTTATCGGAAACGACCGTGTTGCGAGCGAAGAGATTACCTCGGTTTTCGCCTCTCTCGGCGTGCATGAGGGTGCCCGATCGGCAAGCATAAACGCAACCGCAACCGAAGCCGCCGCTCTGAGAAAGCTGCCCGAGATCTCATGGATAAACATCAATCTTTCGGGCTGCACGGCTGTCATTGAGGTTCGGGAAACGGTGAAAAGACCGCTCTCGGAGCAGGGCACTTCTCCAAGCAATCTCGTTGCCGCCCGTGACGGACTGATCCTCATTCTCCGACCGTTCAACGGAACTGCGGAAGCCGCCGTCGGCTCTCCCGTGCTTAAAGGTGACCTGCTCATCAGCGGAATTGAAGAAAACAAGGATCTGACCGCCGATTTCTGCAAGGCGGAGGGCTATGTTGTCGCTCAGACGAAAAGAAGCTCGGAGCTTTCGATGAAGCAAAGCTTCAAGGCTATGAAAAAAACAGAGGCAAAAGCATCGTCAACCCTGAATTTTCTGTTTTTTGATATTCCTCTCGGCAGACGGATAAACGGCGGCTTCTGCGAAAAAACAAGCCTTTTCATCGACGGAAAAGTTCTTCCGTTCGGAATCAGCCGCACCGTCGGGAACACTTTTTCCGAATTCACCTGCACCCTCTCGGATGCGGATGCGCTTTTGCTCGCCTCCCTCAGATTTTCCGATGCAAGGCTCGAGGAATTCAGGGGTAAACAGATAAACGAAAGCCGCATAAAAACAAGCATCAAAAACGGAAGTGTTGCCGTCAGCGGCGAATTCGACTGCATCGAAAACATCGGAACGGATTCGCCCATGCAGATTGAAAATTCGTTGTCGGAAGGGATTGCTTCAATAAGATGAAGAAGCCGTTTTCTCCGAACGACAGGCATATGCGTATATGTCGAGTTCGGAAAAACGGCTAAAAAGAAACATAAAATTATTTCTCTGTTCTGAGCAAAAACAAAAATGGCTTGCAAAGGAAAATCTCCTCTGCAAACCATTCGTTATTTATTGTGTTTCTTTTGGTCTTCGCTTATTGAGGCAATCCCACATCAGAATGTGCCTTCGTTGATAACAACATCAAGAAGGTCGGGAAGCATGAAAAGGAACTTGGGAAGCCATTCGCCGAGAGCATATGCTGCAAGGCGGAGGAAGCTGGGGACGATGCCGAGATTGTATTCGAGCTCGCTCGTTGTGTTGTCGCCCGTGAAGGTGATCTCGTTCTTGCCGGTTTCCTTGGTGATCGTGTATGTGTCGATTACCGTGATAACATCGTTGCCGTTTGCATCGGGCTCATCAGCGAGAACATATGCGGTAACGGTGAGAGTTCCGCCGTTGACGGAAACGCAGTTGAAAGCACCGCCGACATTCGTCTGCTTTGTCTGAGTCCAGTCGGAGCCGTTCCAATAGTTTGCGTAACCGTTCTTCTGAACTGTCATGGCTGCAATGAAATCGGTATCAAGATAGTGGTCTGCAAGGAATGAGCGGACCTCGTATCTCTTTGTGCCTGCAGTGCCTGCAAGAACATAAACGGTTCCGTCATCCGAAAGCTTGTTGTTTTCAAGAGCCTTCGTGCGAAGATACATATGGTCATGACCGCTCATTACGATATCAACATCGCACTTGTCAAGAACCTTTGCAAGCGACTTCTGGAGATAGAGAGCATCGGGCCATTTTGCATCCTTGCCGAGTGAATAGGGTGACTTGTGCATGAAAACGATCTTCCAGTCCTTATCGGTGCCGTTCATATCGTTCTTGAGCCACTTGAGCTGTGCGTTTGACATCGCAAGAATGTCATTTGTATTGAGAACCGCAATATGAGCGTTGCCGTAATCGAACGAATAGTTGACGCCGTCCTTAACCTGAACGCTTTCGCTTGTGTCGAGGCAGAACATGTTGTTGAACCAATGCTCAACGCCGAGACCGTCATGGTTGCCTGAAATGGGAACAAGAGTTGTCGAAGCATTGATAGCCTTGAAGTTCTTGTCGTAGAAATCCCATTCTTCGTTTGTGCTGTCATTTGTGAAGTCGCCGAGGTTGACGATAAATTCATAGTCGGGCATTGTTGCCTGAGCTGCCTCAACGACCTTTGCGGCTGCTGCAAAATTTTCGTCGCTGCTTGCCTGAACATCAGCAATTGCGATGAAATTGAAGCTGTCGTTTCCGTCGTCGGTCTTGAATGTGCCGACGGGGCTTTCAACCTTGTCGTTACCGATAGTGTAGAAATAGGTCTTGCCTGCTTCGAGACCCGAAACTACTGCCTGATGGCAATAGTTGCCGTCCCATTCGATAACTTCTTCATAGGTTACTGTTGCCGCAACGGCTGCACCGAGTTCATCGTAAATTTTAACAGCGTTGTCAACATTTGCTTTTGTATACCAGCAGAAGCCTCTTTGGGTCGATGCATCGCCGTTCATTGTAACGGAAATGCGGAAGGGTGCCTCATCGGGTGCGGTTCCGTCGGCAAATGCCATGAATGCCGAACCGGTCATAACAACAGCAAGGCAGAGAATAACGCTGATTACTTTAAGAAGATTTTTCTTCATCGTAGTTTCCCTCCGTTTTATCAATTAAAACCTTGATTTCAGTTAGCGGATGTGAGGCTGATAACCTCGTCGCATTCGGTAAGCCATTCGCCTGTTGCAAGGTTTCTTGCTCTGAAAATGATCTCATTGTCATAAACCTCAACGATATAGCCAAGGCCTGCACCGTTTACCTTGCTGCCGTCTTTGTTTTCGATTGAAAGAGCAGGAACATTCACGATATGAAGCTTGTCAATTGTTTCATAGGAAGCCTCGCCGAAGCCTGTGTGAAGATGTCCGGTAATGAAAACAACATTCTCGTATTTTGTGAGGATCTCCTTGATTGCATCGCTCTGGTCGCCGACCGAGCCTGCATTGAGGTTTGTTCCGTTACCCCATGTGTTGGGCAGGTCATGAGTGAGCTTGAGGGGCTGATGGCAGATAACGAAGGTGGGGGCACCGTTCTCTGCGGCAAGCTCGCTGTCGAGCCATGCAAGCTGTTCGTCGCTGATATATGCTTCTTCAAATGTTGCCTTATCCGAACCGAGAACAATGAACTTATAGCCGTTGACTCTCTCGGAGAAGTGAAGTGCAGTAACGGGATCAACATTATTGTTGAGAGCGTTTGAGAATTCGGTGAAGCGCTTTACGACCTGCTTATATGAGCGGAGTCTGATATCGTGGTTGCCTGCAGACATAATATAGCGGCAGTTTTCGAGACCCTTGAGTCCGTCATAAACAAGCTGATATTCTTCTGCAAGTCCGTTTTCCGCAACATCGCCCGCAACGATAACGGCATCCATGCGTTCGCTTGCATGAAGGTCTTCCATGGCAGCGTTGTAAGCCTTGTATCTGTCAAACATATAGTTTGAAATCTGTGTGTCGCCGAAAGCCGCAAAAACGAGCTTTACATTCTCTGCATCCTTGGGCTTTATGGGGTTTTCCGTTGAAGGGGGAGCAAGTGTTCCCGAAACGGAAACCGACATTGCAAAGAAAAGTGAAAAGAGTTTAAGGAAAAATTGTTGAATAATGTTGAGTGTCAAAACTCACACCTCCGTTAATTAGTTTGTTCTAAATAATAGCATTTTTGGAGGCAAATGTCAAGCAATCCGATATTGGTGAAAAGCTCTCCGATGACTGTTTTATCAGCATGTTTCATTGCATAAAATCCGCTTTTATCCGCAAATTGATATCTTTATACAAATTTATTTCAAAAAAATCCTTCAATTTGGAATAATTAAAGGTTTACAAACATAAAGAAAGATGTTAATATAATCAATGGTGTAAAATCACTCTCGTAAAAATTTTTAGGAGGAAAAGAATATGGCAAGAATCAAGAAGACCATGGACGGAAACAACGCTGCAGCTCATGTTTCCTATGCTTTCACAGAAGTAGCCGGCATCTACCCGATTACTCCTTCAAGCCCCATGGCAGACTATGTTGACCAGTGGTCCGCTCAGGGCCGCAAGAACATCTTCGGCACAACCGTCAAGGTTGCCGAAATGCAGTCCGAAGCAGGCGCAGCCGGCACAGTTCACGGCTCACTCGCAGCAGGCGCACTCACAACAACTTATACGGCTTCTCAGGGTCTTCTCCTGATGATCCCCAATATGTATAAAATCGCAGGCGAGCTTCTTCCCAGCGTTTTCCACGTTTCAGCCCGTTGCGTTGCTTCCCACGCTCTTAACATTTTCGGTGACCATTCAGACGTTTACGCCTGCCGTCAGACAGGTTTCGCAATGCTCGCTGAAACAAACACACAGGAAGTTATGGACCTCGGTGCAGTTGCTCACCTCGCTTCAATCAAGGGCAGAGTTCCCTTCATCAACTTCTTCGACGGTTTCCGTACATCCCACGAGCTTCAGAAGATCGAGATCTGGGACTATGAAGACCTCAAGGAAATGTGCGACATGGATGCAGTTGAAGCTTTCCGCAAGAGAGCTCTCAACCCCGAAAGACCCGTTATGCGTGGTTCTCACGAAAACGGCGACATCTTCTTCCAGCACAGAGAAGCATGCAACAGCTACTATGATGCACTTCCCGCTATCGTAGAAGAATACATGGGCAAGGTCAACGCCAAGCTCGGCACAAACTATCAGCTCTTCAACTACTACGGCGCTCCCGATGCTGAAAGAGTTATCATCGCTATGGGCTCCATCTGCGACGTTGCAGAAGAAGTTATCGATTACCTCACCGCTAAGGGCGAAAAGGTCGGTCTTGTCAAGGTTCGTCTTTACAGACCCTTCTCAGCAGAAAAGCTTGTTGAAGCTATCCCCGCAACAGCAAAGAAGATCGCTGTTCTCGACAGAACAAAGGAACCCGGCTCACTCGGCGAGCCTCTCTTCCTTGATGTTGTTGCTGCTCTTGCCGCTACAGGCAGAACCGGCGCTCAGGTAATCGGCGGCCGCTACGGTCTCGGTTCAAAGGATACTCCTCCTTCAAGCATCTTCGCAGTATATGACGAGCTTGCAAAGGATGCTCCCAAGGCTCAGTTCACTCTCGGCATCTGCGACGACGTTACAAACCTCTCTCTTGAAGAGAAGGAAGCTCCCAACACAGCAGCTGAAGGCACGATCGAATGCAAGTTCTGGGGTCTCGGCGGCGACGGTACTGTTGGTGCTAACAAAGACTCGATCAAGATCATCGGTGACCACACCGACAAATATGTTCAGGCATACTTCCAGTATGACTCCAAGAAGACAGGCGGTATCACCATTTCTCACCTTCGTTTCGGTGACAGCCCCATCAAGTCCCCCTACTACATCAACAAGGCTGACTTCGTAGCCTGCCACAACCCCTCATATGTTGAAAAGGGTTACAAGATGGTCAACGATGTTAAGCCCGGCGGCGTATTCCTCATCAACTGCCAGTGGAACGAAGAAGAGCTTGCAGCTAAGCTTCCCGCAGAGGCAAAGAGATACATCGCCAAGAACAATGTTCAGCTTTACACAGTTAACGCTATCGACCTTGCTGCTCAGATCGGTCTCGGCAAGAGAACAAACACCGTTCTTCAGTCTGCTTTCTTCTCGCTTTCAAAGGTTCTTCCCGCTGAGGAAGCAATCGGCTACATGAAGGAAAAGGCACAGAAGTTCATGAAGAAGGGTAAGGAAATCGTTGAGATGAACGAAAAGGCTATTGACGCAGGTGCAACAGCTTATGTTAAGATCAACGTTCCCGCTGATTGGGCAAACGCAGCAGACGACGCTGCTCCCGAAGCTTCAAAGGGTGCTGAAAAGCTCGTTAAGATGGTTGACGGCATCATGAAGCCCGTCGGTCTTATGAACGGTGACTCACTTCCCGTTTCCGCTTTCGTTGACCACGCTGACGGTACATTCGAGCAGGGTGCTTCCGCTTACGAAAAGAGAGGCGTTGCAGTTATGGTTCCCGCATGGGACGGCGCAACCTGCGCACAGTGCAACAAGTGCTCCTATGTATGCCCCCACGCAACAATCAGACCTTACGCTCTCACAGCTGAAGAAGCTGCTGCCGCTCCTGCCAACGCAATCATCGTTGACAAGAAGGGCAAGGGCAAGGATGCTTATAAGTACTCACTCGCTGTTTCTCCCCTCGACTGTATGGGTTGCGGCGTTTGCGTAGGCGTATGTCCCACAAACTCACTCAAGATGGTTTCCAGAGAGAGCCAGGATGCTATGCAGCCCGTATTCGATTACATGGTTGAAAATGTAACCGTTAAGGCTGACCTTGCTGACAACACCGTTATCGGCAGCCAGTACAAGACTCCTCTCCTTGAGTTCTCAGGCTCATGCGCAGGCTGTGCAGAAACAGCTTATGCCCGCCTCATCACTCAGATGTTCGGCGACAGAATGTATATCTCCAACGCTACAGGCTGTTCCTCAATCTGGGGCGGTCCCGCAGCAACATCACCCTACACAGTCAACAAGAAGGGCTTCGGTCCCGCTTGGGCTAACTCCCTCTTTGAAGACAACGCAGAACACGGCTACGGCATGTTCCTCGGTCAGAATGCTATCCGCAACAGCCTCATCTCCAAGGTTGAAGCAGTTGCAGCATCCGACTGCGCTTCAGAAGAAGTCAAGGCAGCAGCTAACGCTTACCTTGAAACAGTCAACGACGGTGCAAAGAACGGCGCAGCAACAGAAGCTCTCGTTGCAGCTCTCGAAGGCGCTGATTGCGATACCTGCAAGGAAATCCTTGCAAGCAAGGAATATCTTGCCAAGAAGTCCGTCTGGATCTTCGGCGGCGACGGCTGGGCATACGACATCGGCTTCGGCGGTGTTGACCACGTTCTCGCAGCAGGCGAAGATGTAAACATCATGGTATTCGATACCGAAGTTTACTCCAACACAGGCGGTCAGGCTTCCAAGGCTTCCAACATCGGTCAGGTTGCTCAGTTCGCAGCAGCAGGTAAGGGCATCGCTAAGAAGTCCCTCGCTGAAATCGCTATGAGCTACGGCTATGTTTACGTTGCACAGATCGCTATGGGTGCTGACGCTAACCAGACGATCAAGGCTATCGCTGAAGCAGAAGCTTACAACGGTCCCTCAATCATCATCGCTTACGCTCCCTGCGAAATGCACTCAATCAAGGGCGGCATGATCAACTGCCAGAGCGAAATGAAGAAGGCTGTTGACTGCGGTTACTGGAACATGTTCCGTTACAATCCCGCTCTCAAGGCTGAAGGCAAGAATCCCTTCACCATCGACAGCAAGCCCGCAACAGGCAGCTACAGAGAATTCCTTCTCAACGAAGCCCGTTACTCATCACTCACCCGCTCCTTCCCCGAAAGAGCAGAAGAACTCTTCGCTCTTGCTGAGAAGACAGCAGGCGAGAGATATGAGCATCTCCTTCGCCTCAAGGATCTCTATGCTCCCAAGGCTGACTAATTTAATAATCGGCTGATAAGCAAAAATTTCGCCCTCACCGCAAGGTGGGGGCGATTTGTTTTAAATGAATAGTGAATAATGAAAAGTGAAGAGTTATTGGCGGACTCCGTCGCACCTGATTTCGTAGGGGCGATTCACGAATCGCCCGAACTCAGTTAATAATGAACAGAGATTAAATCTGAGAAAGAGCTCCGCCCTTACCCGATTATAAAAATCCCCGAACGAACTTCTGAAGGCTCGTTCGGGGATAATTCTTATTTTTTGCTTATTTTCGGAACAACGACGCACGCAACAACAACGAGCACCGCAACAACGACCGCTACGATAGCCCATGTGTTATTCGGACTTCCCGTTGCGGCAGGAGCAACCCCGTCTGCGGCAAACGCATATATCGCCGCAGTCACAACGCCGAGAAGCATTATTCCGCAAAGCACGATAGCCGTTATTCTGACAAACAAATTTCTTTTCTGCATTTTAATCACCTATTTTAAGAAGCTTCTTCATTGCCTCACCGATATTTTCGGCAGTCGCTTCCGCTTCGTCCTTTGTTTTTCCGATACCCGTGATATAAACCTTGATTTTAGGCTCCGTTCCCGAGGGTCTGACGATTGCAAAATTGCCGTCGGGAAGGTCATAGGCAAGGATATTCGATTTCGGGAAATTGAGATCTTCCTTTTCGCCGTTTGCTGTGTCGGTTATCGTTCCCGACTCAAAATCGTGGACTCTGAGCACTTTAAGACCTGCGAGCTCCTTGGGCGGATTCTCTCTCGTTTCGCTCATGATCTCTTTCATCTTAACCATGCCCGATGCGCCCTCAAAGGCGAAATTATAAAGTGTATTATTATAATAACCGAATTCCTTGTAAATGCCGTCAAGTGCGTCGGCAAGCGACATTCCCTTTTCTTTATAGTATGCCGCCATCTCGCAGACCATCAGCGATGCGGCTACGCCGTCCTTATCCCTCGCATGAGTGCCGATGAGATATCCGTAGCTCTCTTCAAAGCCCATGATGAAGCGGTGCTCGTCGCCCGTCTTTTCAAGATTGGCTATGAATTCGCCGACATATTTGAAGCCCGTGAGAACATCAACAACCTTACAGCCGTATTTGGCGGCAACCTTATCGACAAGCTTGGTCGAAACGAACGATTTCGTCATCAGCGGATTTTCGGGGAGAGTTCCCTTTTCTTTTCTCGCAGAGAGCATATAATCGGTCAGCAGAACGCCGACATCGTTGCCCGAGAGAAGAACATATTCGTCGCCGTCAAGCACCGCAATTCCGACTCGGTCGCAATCGGGATCGGTTGCAAGAAGAAGGTCCGCTTTTTCATCCTTTGTCATTTCAAGTCCGCACTCGAAAACCTGCTTGATTTCGGGGTTGGGATAAGGGCAGGTCGGAAAAAGTCCGTCGGGATTCTCCTGCTCTCTGACAACCGAAACGTTCTCAAACCCCGCTCTGCCGAGAACCGTTCTGACGGGAATGTTTCCCGTTCCGTTAAGGGGTGTATAGATGATCTTAATGTCACTCGATCTGCAAAGCTCGGGATTTATCGGTCTTTGCATAACGAGAGCGTAAAACTCTTCGACAATTTCGTCGGATATATATTCAACAAGTCCTTTTTCAACAGCCTCATCAAAGGGCATGCGCCTGACATCCTCAAACATATCGACCCTCTGAATGAACGAATAGGTTTCATGCGCCGCCTCATCCGTCATCTGATAGCCCGAGGGATCATAGCATTTGTAGCCGTTATATTTCGAGGGGTTATGGCTTGCTGTGATAACGATTCCGCTCTGACATTTCAGACGCATGACCGCATATGAAAGCATGGGAGTCGGCATAAGACGGGGAAAAATGTAAGCCTTGATTCCGTTTGCGGCAAGGACCTCGGCGCACTGACGGGAAAAAACATCGGAATTGATTCTCGAGTCATAGCCGATCGCAACGCTCGCACCCTCACCCTTGCTGTTAAGATAGTCTGCAAGTCCCTGAGTCGCCTGACAGACGGTATAGGTATTCATCCGATTGGTTCCTGCTCCGAGAACACCCCTGAGTCCCGCCGTTCCGAACTCAAGATTCTTATAAAATCTGTCAAGAATTTCTTCTTCATTTCCGTTTACCGACAGAAGCTCGTTCTGAATTTCGGGGTTATCCTTAGTCTTTTCGAGCCAGAGGTCATAGAGCTTTTTTACATCGTTCACAAGTATCCGCCCCTTCGTTATTCTATAATTATATATTACCCGTTTTTTGCTCTTATGTCAATCGACGGAAAAGAAAAACCGCCCCGCTGCTTTCGCAACGGGGCGGAAATTAATTATTGGTTTATTCCTTCAGGAGCAAATCAGTCTGTGCCCTTGATGAGAGTACCGAGAGCTGTGCCGATAGCCTTGAACAGACCGATGAATGCTTCCCATGTGAACATTGCCTTGGGAAGATAGAAGGGATCGAAACGGAGTGAAACATTCTTCCACATATCGATCTTGAAGAAGCCGTCCCAGCTGAAGTTTTCAAGCTTGGGAATGAAGAAGAAGATGATCATTGTATCATCTGTAACGATCTCTGAACGATCCTTATCAACAACTCTGCTGTCCTTCCAGTAGTACATCTTGAAGTCCTTACCGAGAGCACGGCTGAGCGAACCGCTCATGTCATATACTCTGAAGAAGAAGTCTGTCTGATGCTTCCACTGAGCCTGATAGATGATGGTATCCTTAACGATGGTTGTACCTTCGTCATTTGTACCTTCAATCCATGTTGAGGTATCCTTACGGGTTTCAGCATCCTTGACATGATATGTCTTCCAACCAACGATTTCGTGGTAGGGAGTGGGTCTTTCAAGGTCGGAGATGCTCAGACCTGATGTTACATAGTGGTAAACGCCACGGTCAACGCTGTTATATTCGCCTCTCATGGTGTCATCGCCGTAACGAACATTCTGACCTGTTATCTCGTACCAGTCGCTGTCGTCTTCCTTGCTGTTCCAGTCAACATAAACTGCAACAGTAATCTTATCATAGATAGCATAGTACTTGGCACCGCCTACGGGAAGCGGGTTAGCAGCTGTTGTGCCGTCTTCGTTGCGCCAGCCTGTTGCAAGAGTAAGACCCTCGGGAACTGAAGCGTTAAGCTTTGCAAGGTCTGCATCGCTCATCCTCTTGACGATGTTATCTCTGCCGGTTCCGACGGGAACGGAGATAACGATGGGATCCTCTGCATAAACGGGATTCTCAAGTGTGCTGCCTTCTGCCCAGTAATAGAACTTGGCATCGTAGTTCTGAGCTTCCCACTTGGAGCTGATGATGATAGCCTTTGTGCCTTCGGTCGTAGTGTATGCCTTGGAAACAAGCTCGGGAGTGATCTCGAGGTTTGTTACATCGATAAGGCTGTTTTCGTCTGAAATATACCAGCCGACAAGCTTATAGCCTTCCTTACCGTGAACAACAGTTTCCTGAGCCTCACCGGTAACACCGATTACGGGAATAGTTGTAGCCTGGCCCTTGTTTGCGCCTGTTGCATATACGAACTCTGCTGTTTCAGCGTTAAGAACCTCACCGATGTTGTTGATTCCGACGGGAATGATCGTCTGACCGTCGCTTGTACCGATGCTGAAGCGAAGCTCATACTCTTCAAGCTTGAATGAGCCCTTAACAACAATCTTTGCACCCATATCTGTGGAAAGATTGAATACATAGTTTGCGCCTGAGTCATAGTAGTCAGCTACTGAGCCGTCTGCTGCAACCCACTTGTCAAATACATAACCTGTAGCAGCCTTGATTGCAGACTTGGAGAATGCAACCGTGCCCGTGAATGCTGTGGGCTTGACTGTCTTGGTTTCGCTTGTGTATTCGTCAGTATATTCGCCAGCCAGCTCGTCATAGACGGGAAGCTGGAATTCAACTTCAAATACGGGGAATGCGTGGATATAGATAACCTTTGCGCCGTCGTAAGCAACTGCTTCTTCGATGATTTCAGACTGAACATAGTTCTCGCTGAATGTCATTGAAGTATATTTGTCGCCTCTTGCGAAGTTAACCTCGCCGTCCCAACCGAATGCTTCAGCGACATCGATCTTCGACTTGATGTTCTTGAGTTCGTTTACGCTGACGGGAGCTGTTGCTGTGCCGACTGTGCCCTTGCCGTCACCGTAAAGGGTATTGTATTCCTTCCATTCACCGGTCTGGAAATCCTTGACCATGAATGTGATGCTGTCGGGAAGCTCGCTCCATGTTGCATAGTAAGCGGAGTCTTCAAGAACTTTATACTGACCGAGAGTGGGAAGCTTGCTTACAAGCTCATCCGTTGCTGCATTGTACCAGCCTGCGAAGCTGTAGCCGTCCTTTTTAACGGTGGGAGCAGTAAGGTTGCCAAGATACTTGATGTCAACAACCTGATATGCTTCTGCATCGCCCTTATTGAGATAGAAGGTTGCCTTGAAGGTCTTTGCCTCCCACTTAACCTTTGCTGTTACGCCGTTGATGCTGTCAACAGTTACGGTTGAGGGTTCCCAAACAGGATTATAGCCTTCCTTCTCGGGTGCATACTGAGTAAGATCAACTTCTTCGCCGTAGCCAGCCTTAACAACGAGAGTTGATTCGCCGTCAACTGTACCGCCGTCAAGGTTGATCGTTACATCAAATTCGTCTGTTGAAAGAACTCTCTTATAAGTAGCGTTCTTTGTAGCTGTGATCGTCTGACCTGAAACAACAGTGTCAACGATCTTGCCTGTTGCAACATTTGCCCAGCCGAGTTCGTTTTCAACTGCTGCAGGAACATTAACATCTGTGTTTTCCTTGTAGGATTCTGCAGAAATTTCGGAGCCGTCATTCTCAAGGAATGTTACGGTGTATTTCTTTACGCCTGTTGATTCGGGCTCACCGATAGTGAATGTATGGTTACAGTCGTCAACAAGGAAATCATCGATATCGTAGTCTGTCTGAGCGAACATTCTCTTCTGTGCTGCAACAAGACCGCCTGCCTGTACAGTTGAAACGTTACCTACTCTCTTGGAGCTTGATGCACCGTGATCGTAGATCGTATATACTCTCTTATCAACGCTGACAAAACCTGTTGTTCCGTCTGCAAGCTTTGTTTCGCCGTCGGGCATGAACTCTCTGACTGTTACT